>NZ_JAHKQE010000003.1 GCF_018860855.1 Amphritea atlantica | reverse complement strand
CAGCAAGTAAGTCGTCACCCAACATATTTTTGTAAATTTTTAGTTTAAGCATTTGAGGAATAGATCATGAAAGCACTAATCACAACAATCGCACTGGCTTCTACTCTGGCCGCAGGTACTGCGTCAGCCACTAACTTTGAAGTGGGTCAGATCGGCGGAGTCGATGTACAGGATAACACTCACTACCATGCGACCGGCACAGCCATGACGGATAGCGCAACTCTGCCAGGTAGCAGCTATAGCTCAGATCTTTTTGTCGGCAATAAGTAGTCACTACGTTGTAAACCAACATATTTTTATAAATTTTTAGTTTAAACATTTGAGGAATAGATCATGAAAGCATTTATCACAACAATCGCACTGGCTTCTGCTCTGGCTGCAGGCACCGCTTCAGCCACTAACTTTCAAGTAGGTCAGATCGGCGGAGTCGATGTACAGGATAACGCTCACTATCATGCGACCGGCACAGCCATGACGGATAGCGCAACTCTGCCAGGTAGCAGCTATAGCTCAGCTCTTTTTGTCGGCAATAAGTAGCCACTACGTTGTAAACCAACATATTTTTATAAATTTTTAGTTTAAGCATTTAAGGAATAGATCATGAAAGCACTTATCACAACAATCGCACTGGCCTCTGCTCTAGCTGCAGGCACCGCGTCAGCCACTAACTTTGAAGTGGGTCAGATCGGCGGAGTCGATGTACAGGATAACGCTCACTACCATTCTACCGGTACAGTGACTGCTGAAGCTCCTAATCTACCAGGTACTAACTTTGAAGTGGGTCAGATCGGCGGCAGAGTCGATGTACAGGATAACACTCACTACCATTCTACCGGTACAGCCATGACTGATAGCGCTAACCTGCCAGGTAGCAGCTATAGTTCTGCACTTTTTGTGGGTAATAAATAGCCACTCCGTAAAGCGAGTTATTGAAAGCTATTATCAAGGAACGGAGTATGAATATACTTATCACTACCATCAGTATGGCATCAGTACTGGCTGCAGCAGCAGTCAGTACTTCGGTCAATTCTGATTCAGATCGTGTGGTTGATTAAGGACTAAATGACGGCTCTTTATAACAATAAAGAGGTGTTGATAGTGGATGGGCTGGATATGCTGGGCAATAACGATGGCCATAAATTTTGAGCTGACGGAGATTGAACGAGCAGTCTTGGATCAGCGCATGGTATTTAATGGCATGCAGCCGTAGAGATTGAGCAGGGGCTAACGGGGCTTACCTGTCTAGATTTGATGTAACACCATCCAACCTGAGATCAATTAGCGAGTTTATGGCTAATCAATTTAAGACCATCGTGACAATGAATTGGCGATGGTTTTTTGTGTCATTCTAATAACTGATTTTACTCCCCAAAAAGCAAATCTTTATCGTGGTTCTTCACGATTGAAAACGTTTATTTAGGCCTCTGTTTTAATTACGCCTCAACCACCCGCAATTTAGCAGTAATGAAATCCGTATGAGATACATAGATTAGGTCGGCGATGCGACGGATCACATGTTCTTCATAATGGTGTAACTCGCCATCGGCATAAGCGACCCGCCAGAGGTTTTCAACTAAGGAAACCTTTTCTTCAGGGCTGCATAGCTCGTTGATCTGTGAGGTGAAGCGAAAGTAGTCGGTCGCCTCATGTTGGGCTTGTTTGGCTCGTTCAAAGAGTGCTTGGGCGGTGGTTTGATCCAGCGAAAAGCTCTTTTTCAATAGGCTTAATAATGTTTTCTCCTCTTCGGGCTTGCGCTCATAATCAGATATCAACACTTCAACCATCAGTGCCGCGGAAGCCAGTGATAGCAAGGTTTGTGGGTTTTCCCCCGCAGCGTTATCGGGTAGAAAGGTTTCCAAAAAAGACTTCAGCTTGGTAATCATTTTATATTCTCCAGTACCGGCAGTAGACAAGCAGCCGCCTATATTAGTTCATTTCGTCGGATCAGGCGTTTTCGTTAGAACTACTTTGACAAAATTTAGCTGCCATGGCAGTATCTTACTTCAATTTAGCTGCCTAGGCAGTTAAATAGCATGATTTGTCTAGAGAACACTCAATGATCCATTTTACTGAAGACAATGTGCCGACTCGGCTGAGCATTGCGCATCTTATTTTCCTGTTGAATCAGCATAAAGATCGATTGCTGGATAAATACCTTAAACCTTTCAATATCACTGGGCCACAGTTTCGCGTGATGCGGTTGATTATCGTTGAACAGGTGGAAACACCTTCGGAGCTGACGCGACGCTTGTCGATTGATAGCGGGGCGATGACGCGGATGTTAGATCGGCTAGAGCAGCGCAATCTCTTAGTACGCAAACGGTGTCCTAATGATCGTCGGCAGGTGCGCCTTAAACCGACCGAAGAGGGTACGGCCCTGAGTCATCAGATGCATGGCTTAGCTGCAGATCTATTGAATGAGTTGACCGGTGAACTTAGCCCGCAGGAGCTGAGTGAACTGGATCGTATTATACGCAAGATGTTGGTGCCCACTGGGTTGATGGAAGAACCGACAGTGCCGTGTAAAGCTGAATAAAGAATAGGCGGAATAAAGCGATGAATGAAGAGAATGTAGCGGTTGAAACACGGCCTGCATCAGCTAAGCGTAGCCGTTTAGTTTTATTGAGTGGCCTGTTTTTTATTGTGCTGGTGGTGGTTGGGTCTGTATTTGCCTATGAGCATCTGTATGGTCGCTTTTATGAGGATACAGAAGATGCCTATGTTGATGGTAACCGGGTGCAAATTGGTTCAGGCATTAATGGCACGGTGATTCGTATCAATGCGGATGACGGTGATTATGTTGAGCAAGGACAGGTGCTGGTCGAGCTGGACCCGAGTGATACCACTATCGCATTGGAGCAGGCGAAAGCAGATTTAGCCGCGACGGTGCGTGAAGTTCGTGGGCTTTTCTCTAGTGTGGATAACTTCCGTGCACAATTAGCGACTCGCAAGCTTGAGCTGCAGCAAGCGCGCAGTGATTTTAAGCGTCGAGATAAATTGGCGGCGGCGGGGGTTTTGTCGGAAGAGATCATGTCTCACTCCCGCGATGCCCTGGGGGAGGCTGAAAATGCGTTGATTAGCACTCGCCAGCAGCTTTCTAGTACGTTGGCGCTGGTGGAGGGGACAACGATTGCGACCCATCCGAAGGTGCAAGCGGCGAGGGCTAAGTTACATCAGGCGTTTATAAACCATGCCCGCACTCATCTGATTGCGCCGGTGAGCGGTTATGTGGCCCAGCGCAGCGTTCAGCCGGGTGCTCGGGTGGCCACAGGGCAGGCGTTAATGGCGGTGATACCGTTGGATCAGGTGTGGATTGAGGCGAACTTTAAAGAGACCCAGATGAGCCAGATGCAGATCGGCCAGACGGTCGATATTACGGCGGACCTGTATGGTAGTGATGTGCACTATCAGGGGCGGATCGAAAGCCTCGGGGTCGGTACAGGGGGCGCGTTTGCTCTATTGCCCGCTCAGAATGCCAGCGGTAACTGGATTAAAATTGTCCAGCGGGTGCCGGTACGCATCGGCTTACAAGCGGAAGAGTTACAGGCGCACCCGTTGCGTTTGGGGATGTCCACTAAGGTTGAGGTCGATCTGCATCAACAGGATGGCGAAGTGCTTGCCAGCCATGTCGATCATTCGGCCCGCTATGCCACCGATATCTATGCCAATCTGCTGCAAGAGGCGGATCAGCTAGCGGCCGAATTGATTCGCGCCAATAGTGAAACGATGACCCAAAACGATAGCGCGGTGTCTCAAGTTCAATGAGTGCGATCCGGTTTGTTCCCGCTAATTTGGTGCTAGCCACGATTGGTCTAGCGTTAGCGACCTTTATGCAGGTGCTGGATACCACGATTGCCAATGTCGCACTCACGTCGATCACCGGTAATCTGGGGGCCAGCAGCGAGCAGGGCACTTGGGTGATTACCTCGTTTGCCGTGTGTAATGCGATCGCATTGCCGCTAACCGGTTGGATGGCGCGTCGGGTGGGCGAAGTGCGTTTGTTTATCGGCTCTGTTTGTCTGTTTATGTTCACCTCGTTTCTCTGTGGTATCGCCACCTCACTGCCCGAACTGGTGTTCTTTCGGGCCCTGCAAGGCTTTGTCGCCGGGCCGCTTTATCCGATTGCGCAGACCTTACTGATTGCCATCTATCCGGCAGCACGGCGCGGCATGGCGTTGTCGTTGTTAGCGATGGTGGCGGTGGTGGCACCGATTTTGGGGCCGATTTCAGGTGGTTGGCTAACGGATAACTATTCTTGGCCGTGGATCTTCTTTATTAATCTGCCGATTGGGTTGTTTGCCGTGGCAGTGGTGTGGTCGCAGTTGCGCAATCGTCCAGAAGAAACCGAAAAAAAGCCGATCGACTATGTGGGTTTAGCCCTGCTGGTGTTGGGGGTTGGGCTATTACAGGTGGTGCTGGATAAGGGTAATGATCTGGATTGGTTTGAATCGGAGTTTATTATCTACAGCGCCGGGGTGGCGGTGATTGCGTTGATCTCGATGGTGATCTGGGAGATGACCGAAGAGCATCCGGTGATTAACTTAAGACTGTTTCGTCATCGTAACTTTACCTTCGGCACCATTGTGTTGGTGTTGGGTTATTCTGCCTTTTTTGGTCTTAACTTGCTGTTGCCGGTGTGGCTGCAAACACGCATGGGCTATACCGCTGTATGGGCGGGCATGGCGGCCGCGCCTATCGGTATTGTGCCGGTCATACTGTCACCTATTGTGGGGCGGTTTGGCTATAAAGTAGATATGCGACTGCTCACCAGTATCGCTTTTCTTGCGATGGCATTATCCAGCTTTGCGCGGGCGAATTTTAACTTGGAGGTGGATTACTACCATATCGCCATGATCCAGTTGGCGATGGGGCTAGGGGTGGCCCTGTTCTTTATGCCGGCAACCACTATTTTGCTATCGAGCTTATCTCCCCGCGAGATTGCCGATGGTTCTGGTTTGGCGACATTTTTACGGGTGCTCGGAGGCAGTTTTGCCTCGTCTCTGACCACCTGGTGGTGGCATCGGCAGGCAGCGGTGGAACATGCCCATCTGACGGAACATATCACCCCGTACAGTCCAGAAACACAGCACTATCTTGATCTGCTGGGTGGTCCAACGTTGCAAAATTATGGGCGTATTGAACAGCTGATCGAAGCGCAGGCCTATATGATCTCGACGGTGGATTATTTTGCGCTGCTGGGATGGATATTCTTAGCCCTGATGGCGACGGTGTGGTTTGCCAAACCGCCTTTTCTATCCGGCGCTAAAGGGCGCTAGCATTCAAGGGGTTAGTATTAAAGGGATTAGCAATAAGGTGGCGAATCGGCTGGACAGATAAAGGTCCAGCCGGTCGTTAACACACAGTGTTTATTCGTTGGCTTCACTATCGATCGAGTTAATCAACTCAAGTGCTTTGTCGTAGTCAAAACCCATCAGGGCTGTGGATAACGCTTGGGCAATCAGACTATGACCATTTTCACTCAGTACGGTATCGAGCGTTTGCCGTTGCTCAGTGCTGATATAGCTATGTTGCTGCAGTTTTTCTTTGAGGCTGACCAGCAGTTGATCTTGTGAGATATTGGCTGCATTCGTGTCGCCTTTGCTTTTGGGTATTTTGCTGAGCAGTAAAACGAGTTCTGCATAATGATTATTGAATAAATGCAGCATGGCGTCGGCATCGTTCTGTGAGTCTCTCTGCTGTGTTTGCTCCTGTTGTTTAGCCAGTGTCGATAGCTCAGCGTCGCAGATATTTAACGCCGCTCCTTTTAACTTATGGGCCAGCTGTTTGACTTTATTATGATCCTGAGTTGCCAGTGCTTGTGCGTATAAAGTATTGAAATCTTTAAACCCAACGATAAAGCTTCTGATGCAGTTAAGCAGGATTTGTTGATTGCCGTTCATCTGAATCATGGCCTGCTTTTCATTAATAAAGCTCGGCAGTGACCATGTCGGCTCAGTCGGCAGCACTGGGATGCTGCGTTTTTCGGTTTCATTGCCGTTAATGCCGTGTTGTTTGAGGGCGTGAATAAAATCGCGTAGATGAAAAGGCTTGGTTAGATAGCCATCCATACCCGCTTGTTTACCTGCTTTTCGGTCTTCTTCCATCACCGAGGCTGATAGGGCGAAAATTAACGGCTGTTTAATAGCCGGTAGTTTACGAATGACCTGGGTGGCTTCTAGACCACTCATTCCTTCCATGTGAATATCCATCAAAATAACGTCAACGTCGTGCTGTTGTATGATCTCCAAGGCTGCAGCGGCAGAGTTGGCCAGATGAAGCTCAAGCTCCAATGGTTTGAGAAGGCCTTCGATAACATCTTGGTTTAACTCAACATCATCCACTGACAACACTTTCAATCCGGGGTATAGCACATCATTAGAACCCCTTAGGCTTGATGGCATAACTTTTTTGTTAAGCCCCGTGAGTGTGTTGTAAACACGGGAGGGTGTTAGCGGTTTGGTAATGGCCTGTATGCCTAAATCTTGCAGGCTTGAGCGTAGTGTCGAAGGATGACTGGCGGAGAGGAACACGATACTGTTTTGCAAAATAGTCGCTTGGGCCGCATCGTGGGTGGCAAGGTTATTCAAAAACAGCTCTTGGTTTTGGGGTGTTAGATCGGCTAGCAGGACAAATTTTTCATTGTCGTGGAGTAACTGATCAATCGTCGCAAAAGCATCGGTATAATTATTTGCCACGCTTAGCTTTATTTTCCAATGCTTAAAGTGAGCCTGTAGCATCTCGATAACATCTGCCGAGTCGGTGACTAACAGTGTGCTGAGCTTCTCAATTCGCAGGTCTTTTAATGCCGGTGTGGCTGTTTTAGTGATCGGTATTCTTAATTTGAATATTGCACCTTCGCCCAGTGCACTACTGACTGAAATACTGCCGCCCAATAAATTGACCAAGCGTTGGCAGATAGCCAGGCCCAGTCCCGTACCGCCAAAACGTCGGGTAGTGCTTTCATCGGCTTGGGTAAAGGCATTGAAGATCCGTTCGCTTTGTTCTTGGCTGATGCCGATACCTGAATCACTCACCTCGATATTGAGGATGTAATTGGTCTTGGTAAAATGATCCGGTTTGAAACTGACGGTGACGAGACCGCCCGTTGAGGAGAATTTAATAGCATTGCCGACGAGATTGGAGAGTATTTGCCCCAACTTTAATTGATCGGTATACAGCTCGAGCGGCATCGATGGATCAACCATCACGGTGAGTTTTAGCTGCTTTTCTTCGGCAGGAATGGCGAACAGTTCGACCGATTCCTGGATGATATTTTCTAGCGGGCAATCCATCATATTGAGTTCGATATTATTCGAATCGATTCTGGAAATATCTAAAATATCGTTGAGGATGCTCAGTAACCGGGTTGAGGCAAAGTAGGCTTTATCGGCGTACATCAGTTGCTGTGAATTGAGCGATGTCTTACGTATCAGATCGAGCATACCGATAACGCCGTTCATCGGGGTACGAATCTCATGGCTCATATTGGCAAGAAAGCGGGACTTCGCTTCGGCCAGTTTGCGGGCATTATCCGCCTCGGCTTGGAGCTGGTGGTTGGATTTTTCCAGTTGTTGGTTCAGTAGTTGAACATCGGTAACATCATGATTAACACCCACCAGTTTTATGCTGCCTGGGCGGGTATGCACCGGTACACCATAGGCTTTGATCCAGACGGTTTCGCCCGATGGGCGAACGATGCGATATTGTATGTCGAGGGTTGCATCGGCCTTGATGGCTGCGGCTAACTGACTTTCAACCGTCGCGACATCATCCGGATGAACAAAAGGTAACCATTGATTGTAGTGCAGCGTTGCTGAATGTTTATCGATGCCATAGAGCTGGTACATTCGTTTGTCCCAGACGAATAGGTTGTTCTCGGGTGAATACTCCCAGATGCCGATGCCCGCAGAATCGGTGGCAGCCTGCAGACGAAGCAGCACTTTTAATTGCTCTTGTTGGCTGGTTTCTAATTTGTGAGTCAGCTGTCGCTTTTCCTCTTCGAGGGCTTGTTCATAATTGAGGCTCGTTTGAATATCGGAACTGGAGCCAAACCAACGGATGATGTTGCCATCTTTCGCCCTGAGCGCTCGGGCACGGCTATCAAACATACGATATTGGCCATCTTGTGATTGGATGCGAAAGCGGCACTGTAAATCATGGCCCGATTGTAGGCAGTTATGCCAAGTGTCCATCAGCAGTGCTCGGTCATCGGGGTGGATGAACTCATACCAGCCTACGCCTTTCAATGCTTTTTGAGATGCGCCGGTATAGGTGGTCCAGGTTTGGCTAATAAAATCAAAGTGGCCCTGTGCATCACTGGTCCAGGTTAGCTGTGGTAAAAAATCGGCGAGTTCTTTCAGCCGGTTAAGTTCTTGCTGGTTGATTTGGTTGAGATCGCTTAGCCGTTGATAACGTTGTGATAGCCGTAATAACCACAGCAGCACACCGGCAGCGCAGATAAGCAAAGCGGCCAGAATTAAGGGAGAGATAAAGCGGGAGCTATTGAGGGTGCTGGTGATGTATTCAGGCGGAAAATGCCGAATAAAAATTAATTCTTCAGCAAAATAGAGCTTGCCGTTGGTGTCGAGGTCATGGCCGAGATGCTCTGCAATGATCAGTTCAGCATCATCTTTTAAAATGTGTGGCTTCTTCTCGGTTAAGATCTCATTCGCAAGGTCGGCAGAGAGGTATTCGCCTATTCGGTGAGTCTGTCCGAGCATAAAGCCCCACTCAAGGCTTTTGTCGGGGCCGATAAGCCAGTCTCCGTCACCATTGATTAGCCAGCTATCGGCGCGCTCGCTAAAGTGGGAGGTGATGCGGTCTAATATTTCCGTTGCATCAAGGTTGATAATGACAAAGCTGTCTTGCAACCTGAGTGCGATTCGAAGCACCGGTCGGGGCGGTATCTCAATCTCATTGGCTTCCATATTGAGTTCGAATTTTGAGATGTAAGTATCGCCGGGTAGCAGATGTAAAACATCTTCAACATAGTGGCGTTTCGATTTGTCCTGCAGCTTGTCGGGTGCGACCCGAATGAGTCGATCATCTGCTTGGTTGATTCTAAATAGCTCAGTGCCTGATGCCGAAATATGCCGCAACTGTAAATATTCGGGGTGGGCTCTTGCCAGCGTAGCAAGGCTTAAGAACTTTTCGGCGTCGGTGTAATCTGATTCGATGATATGAGCCATCGCGGTGAGCGAATTCAGGGTTCTTTGTAGATCTTGGCTGACCGAGATGACCTGCTCTGAAAGAACATCCTGCTCTTCACTGATAACCCTTTCTTGTATGCCTTGGGTGCGATTCTCTTCTACGAGATAAAACAGCGTAATGAGCAGTGTAACGATGATGACGGTAGCAATTTCTGGAAGCAAATTGAATGATCGTTTGAGCATTCTTGTATCGAACATAAAGCGCTTTCCTCTATTGCAACTGCTTTAGCCGCTATGTTGTTGCTTTAGAGCAACGGGGTGATTGTAATGAGATTAACACGCTGTCAGCGCTGGTTTGGCTCAAGGATACTGAATTCTGATATGAATGCTTAAAATAAAATAGTTAATTTAACCGGGGCGGTCAGAATCGTGTCGGGAGATATTATCGTATGACACTTGTTTATAATGGTTTTGGACACTTTACATACTACGCTTAGAACAATATTAAACTGAGCCGGTGGTAGCGTCTCGCTCGAATAGCCGGAGGTCTAGCGGCGCTGCAGTCGATGGTGTCCAACTTGTCGAGCGATAGCAATATGAGCTTTATCGTGGTTCAGCACCGTTCCCATCCTAGCTAGGATCGATGATGAATCGTCGACCATTGAGTCGCTTGGCGCGTTGTTAGAGTCAACCGCTGAACTCGGCTTTACTGACATTATGTTTGAAGCTAAGGCGTTTGATGTCGGTGCGGTGGGTTTTATAGCTAAACCTGCTAGCCCGTTTCGGGTGATCATGCGAGTGAATGCTCACCTTAACGATGAGCTTAAAATTCAGACGACCATATCCGTCAGATTGCACGGAATGTTATGGCCGCCCAAACTGATTGAAACAACTATATTTAAGACGTTTCTTCACGGTAGGCGTAGGTGTTGTTAAAGCAGTAAATCATCCAGTCGCCCGCCGAAATCGGCTCGTACTTAGGCGGTGCGTCCTTAGAGCAGCAGTTATCTAAACAGCTGACGTCGGTATCAAAATCAGGCTCGACAAAAAACGGCATGGAGTAGCGTTCTTCGCCACTGGGGCTGAAAACTCGATGTGGTGTGGATTTATAACGGTCGTTGCTCCAACGGGCCATCATATTACCGATATTGATCACGAAGCTGTCTTCAATGGGTGGCGCGTCGATCCATTCACCACGGGTATCTTGCACCTGCAAACCACCGATCTCATCCTGCCAAAGAATAGTAATGCAGCCATAATCGGTATGCGCGCCCGCCCCGATATGTTGCTTGCCCTCTTTCGGCGGTACTTCGGGGTAGTGAATGAAACGCAATACGCTCAAGGGGTGCTCAAATTTATCGTCAAAAAAGTCTTTGTCGATGCCTAAAGCCATCGCCAGTGCGCTGAGTATGGTTTTACCTAACGCCAGCATATCCCAATAGTGACGTTCCATTTTTTGCTGGAAATCGGCGGGGACTGGCGGGTATTGATTAGGGCCGTAGAGAGGACGTTCTGGACCAATCAACGGATGATCCGCGGCTAAGTTCAAGCCCATATCAAAGGTTTCTTTAATATCGCCGGGGTTCTCTGGATCGAGCTGTTCGGCCATCATGCGACCATAACCACGGTGGTTGTCTGACAGGGTGATATCAATCTTCACTTTTTCGGCTTCAGGTAGGGCAAAAAAAGCTTCAGACAGGGCGCGCATCTCACGCATCCGTGCTTGGCTGATAGGGTGTCCTTGAATATAGAAAAAACCGCTTTCTCGGCAAGCGGTATCGATCGCGTTAGCAACGGTTAATTGTTCCGCTTCAGTACCGGAATATAAACTAGCAATATTGATCAGAGGAATATTCATAGAGGTGTCGATTGTTAGTGGAGGAGAGGCTGGCCACTATCGATGATAGTGGCCAGTGGTATTGCAGGCTTACTGAGGAATATCAGATTGAACGCCTTCGACGTACCAGTTCATTTTTTCTAGATCTTCGTAAGAGAGGCGGGTACCTTCAGGCACGATCAGTTCACCAGCTTTGTTTTTGATCGGTCCAGCAAAAGGATAAACACTGCCATCTTTAATACCTGCGATTAGCTCTTTCGCATGGGCGACGACGTCAGCAGGGATGCTTTCATTGAAGCTTGGAATAACAATAGCGCCTTCTTTCATACCTTCAACATTGGCTTTAGGTTTCCAAGTGCCGTCCATGACCGCTTTAATGGTATTGATGTAATGAGGGCCCCATTCATCAACCACAGAGAGCAGATGGGCGTTAGGGCCGAAGGATGACATATCAGAGGCTTGTCCAACAGCGTAAGCACCACGGCGTTCAGCGGCTTGCATAGCGGCAGGGCTATCGGTGTGCTGTAAAATCACATCGACGCCTTGGTCCATCATGGCATTAGCGGCGTCGGCTTCTTTACCTGGATCGAACCAGCTGTTCACCCAGATGACTTTTAACTCAGCGTCAGGGTTGTATTTATTAAGGGCTAGCTGCACCGCATTGATATCACGGATAACTTCAGGGATAGGGAATGAGGCGATATAACCAATTTTGTTACTCTTAGTTACCTGTGATGCAACATAACCGGCAACGTAGCGACCTTCAAAGGTGGTGGAAATATAGGTGCCCACGTTTTTAGCCATTTTGTAGCCGGTGGCGTGTTCAAAGGCAACCTTAGGGAACTGTTTAGCGACCTTCAGTGTTGGGTTCATAAAACCAAACGAAGTCGTGAAGATCAGGTCGTGACCGGTTTTGGCAAGGTTGTAGATAACCCGCTGTGCATCAGCGCCTTCGGCAACGTTTTCGACATAGGTGGTTTTGATCTTGTCACCGTATACGGCCTCAGCGGACAAACGGCCTTGGTCATGTTGATAAGACCAGCCGTGGTCACCGATAGGGCCAACATAAACAAAGCCTACTTTCAGCGGTTCTGCCGCTTGAACTGAAAGGGAGGATAATGCGGTCAGGCACACCCCGGCGGCAAGCCCGGTAACCAGTTTATTAAATTGACGACGTTTCATGCATCCTTCTCCTATTGAGACATTTGTTAGCGATAGGCTAAAAAGTTGACCGATAGGTCAGTTATAATTATTAAAGCAAAAATCTGACCAATTACACATTATTCTTTCATTAAGCCGCTAACGTCTGTATTCGGCGGCTTGGATTTCGAGTAGGCCATAGGTAATGACTTTAGTTTGCTCCGCCTTGGTGCGCAAGCGCTAAAATAGGCGTGCGGATTCCACAAAACAGGGCGCTTATTTTGCTCTAACCTTTAGCGTAGAAAGGGTTGCCTAATGACATGGGCGCGACGAGTCGGCTGCGTGCCTGATTACTCGACAGAATCACCAGTACTACAACTGTTGCCAGATAGGGCAATATCGCCAGTAGATTCGGTGAGACGGAAAAGCCCAGTCCCTGAAAGACCAGATGCAGAATACTGGCCAAGCCAAACAACCATGCACCGAGTAACACCCGTCCGACCTTCCAACTTGCAAAGACCACCAAGGCCAGTGCTATCCAGCCCCGTCCAGCCGTCATGTTCTCGGCCCAGAGTGGGGTGTAGGCTAGCGATAAATAACCACCGGCGAGCCCCGCCATGGCGCCACCAAACATGATAGCCAGATAGCGGGTTTTAAAGACCGGCAGGCCAATCGCATTCGCGGCGTGAGGGTTTTCACCCACCGCTTTGAGCACCAGCCCCGGACGGGAGTAGTTAACAAACCAGTAGGCCGCGGCAAACAGGATAAAGGAGAGGTAGACGACCAAGTCCTGGCCAAACAACATACGGCCAATAATCGGCAAATCGGTGAGGCCTGAAATAAAGATCGGGTCGAGACCTTCGATAGGCTTACCGACATAATCGCTGCCAATAAAGGCAGATAGACCGGTGCCGAAGATCGTTAATGCCAATCCGGTGGCGACTTGGTTAGCACTGAGTTCCATGGTGATAAGGCCAAAAATCAGCGACATTAATACACCGGCGATGATGGCCAGCATAAAGCCCAGTAATAGGCTGCCCGACAACAGGGTGACGATAAAGCCGATCACGGCGCCCATCAGCATCATGCCTTCTTGGCCGAGGTTAAGCACACCGCTTTTTTCACAGATGAGTTCACCCAAGGCGACAATCAGTAGCGGTGTTCCGGTGCGGATCATGGCGTAGAGTATGTTGGTAATCAGATCAATATCCATGGGGTTTTATCCTTGGGTCTCAGACGCTAGTGGTGGCAAGGGAGGTGAGGGTTTGAGCTTTTTGGATTTGAGACGAATGCGGAAAGAGATCAGCACATCGCAGGCCAGTAGATAGAACAGCAGCATACCCTGAAAGAGGCCGGTGAGGGCCAGCGGTAATCCCAGACTGATCTGCGCCATTTCACCGCCCATATAGAGCAGTGCCATCAACAGGCTCGCCAGTAAAATGCCTACCGGATGGAGACGGCCGAGAAAGGCCACAATGATGGCAGCATAGCCGTAACCGGGAGAGATCTGTGGAATCAGTTGGCCAATAGGGCCGGTGACTTCACCTACGCCAGCCAAACCCGCTAATCCGCCACTCAGTAACAGCGCAAAGTAGGTGAGCCGTTTCTCTTTGAAGCCGGACAGGCGGGCGGCACCGGCATCCATGCCCATGACTTTGATTTGAAAGCCATAGAAGCTGCGGCTCATTAATACCCAGACGGCCACCACGGCCAGTAAAGCTAACGCCATACCAAAATGCACCCGGGTGTCTTCGACCAAAATAGGTAATAGGGCCGAATCGCCAAACAGCGCTGATTCGGGGAAGTTATAGCCATCGGGATCTTTCAGTGGTCCATGAACGGCCCATAGCAGAATGTTCAGGGCGATATAGTTCATCATGATGGTGGTGAGAATCTCATTGGTATTGAAGCGAACCTTCAAGACGGCGGCAATGCCCGACCAAACAATACCGCCGACTACACCGGCGATCAGTACGGCGGGGAGCACCCAGAATGCTTCGACTTCGATGAACTGTAAGGCGATGTAACTACCAAAAAGTCCGCCCATTAACAGTTGCCCTTCGGCACCGATATTCCAAATTTTAGCTTTAAACGCCACGGAAAGACCGATGGCACAGAGCAAAATAGGGGCTGTTTTGACACAGAGTTCAGCAAGGCCGTGGGTATCCGAAATCGGCACATAGAGAATGGTGATCAGTGCCTCAACCGGATCAACGCCGAGCAGAGTAAATAGAATCAGGCCGGTCAGCATGGTCAATAACGCCGCCAATACCGGCGACAGATAGGCCATTGCGCGGGAGCGTTCGCCGCGTGGTTCCAGTTTGATCATGGAGTTGCTCCCTGTTCACAGGTAGGGGAATTAAAGTCACCGGCCATCATACGTCCCAGTTCCTGTATAGATGATTCAGGTGTCGGTTTGATCGGTGACAACGCACCATCGCAGATGGCGCCGATACGGTCAGAAATGAGGAATAACTCATCGATATCTTCAGAGACCACCAAAATAGCTGCCCCCTGATCCCGCAGCTTAATCAGTGCTTTATGGATCGCGGTGGCCGCACCGATATCGACGCCCCAAGTTGGGTGTGCGGCGATCAAAATGCGCGGGTTCTGCATGATTTCGCGGCCAATAATAAACTTCTGTAAGTTACCGCCAGATAAACTGTCTGCCTGTGCATGTCGTCCTGGGGTTTTAACTTTGTATTGGGCGATAATCTCATCGGCAAAGGCTTCTGCTTTGTGCCATGCGACCATGCCTTTACTGACCAGCCCCGAGAGAAAGCCGGTGAGCAGCGCGTTTTCTGTCAGGCTCATTTCCGGTACGGCTCCTCGGCCGAGACGCTCTTCTGGAACGAAGGCTAGCCCCCATTGACGGCGTTGATCCGGCGATAGCTTACCGACAGGCGTATCGGCAAAGTGAATAGTGTCGTTCTGACAGCGTTGCTCGCCGCTTAGACTGGCCAGTAACTCCTCTTGGCCATTGCCGGCAACACCGGCGATGCCGACGATTTCGCCGGCATTAACGGTCAGGTTGATCTGTTTTAGGTGCACGCCAAATGGGTCGTCACTGGTCAGATTAAGATCACTGATTTTCAGTAATGGCGTACTGCCTAGTTTTTTCGGGTAGGTGGTACTGATCGGGGTATCATCGCCCACCATCAGTTTAGCCATGCTGGTGGTATCTTCCTCGGCGGGGATACATTCGCCAGACACTTTGCCGGCGCGAAGTACGGTGGCCTTATGGCAGAGCGCTTTAACTTCGTTGAGTTTATGGCTGATAAAGAGGATCGAGCAGCCTTCATGGGCCAGCTGTCGCAGCGTTACAAAGAGAGTGTCTACTTCTTGAGGCGTGAGTACGGAGGTTGGCTCATCAAGGATCAGCAGTTTAATATTTTGTACTAGGCAGCGAACAATCTCGACCCGCTGACGTTCGCCGACGGAGAGGGTATGGATCTCACGATCAGGATTGATCGCCATGCCGTATTTTTCTGATACGCTGCGGATCTTCTCGGCAAGGGGGCCAAGTTCACCGGCATCATCACCGAGGGCGAGGGCGATATTCTCGGTGACGGTTAAGGTTTCAAATAAAGAGAAGTGCTGAAACACCATGCCGATGCCGAGCTTGCGGGCATGGGCAGGGTCTTTGACTTCAATGGGCAGGCCATCCCAGAGTAGTTCACCATAATCGGGTTTAACGAGCCCGTAAATAACCTTCATTAAGGTGCTTTTGCCGGCGCCGTTTTCGCCGAGTAGAGCATGAATTTCGGCTGGCGCGATATCCAAATGGATGTCATCGTTGGCCAAACATCCCGGATATTGTTTGCTGATGCCGCGTAAAGTCAGTCGCGGAGGTGATGGGTTCTGCTTCACGCTGGCTACCTCGTCTCTAATAGAGCTAAAAGAAAACTATACTCAAACCTGACAGTCGAGTTTCATCTATCTATGAAAGAAAAGCAAAAAGCTGGCCAATCGGTCAGAATATTTGAAATCATTCATATTGATCTGTTTATGGCACGTAATCATTGTCGGTATTAACCTATCTCGGGTAAATCGGATATTGTCGCCTCTTTTTGTCTTTGCTGGCGCACCAAATTCGCTCGTCGTTGAAGTTGGGTTGCACGCTTACGGGCATGGGTTAAATAAGTCGAATAACTCGTCTGTTGATAAATATAGATATTGGTGGCTTATGTCGTCTGCGTAATGCCGCAGCCTTTTAGAATAATGTGGGTTAGAGTGCTAATTGCCTGTTCATAGTCGGTGTTATCGAGTGTTTCTTTACCGAGGGCGGACGATACTTGAAGAGCGAAGTCGGCATAGTGTTGAGTGCTGGACCAGAGTAAGAAGATAAGGTGGCTCGGGGTGATCTCTGGATCGAGTTTGCCCTGTTGTTGCCACTGTTCAAAAACGGCTGTCCGAGAGCGAAACCAGGTCTCATAGCCTTCGCTGAAGTAGTCGTTTAAGTTGGGGCCACCACTAATGATTTCACTAGCAAAAATACGTGAGGCGAGCGGATGATCACGGGAGAATTCAATTTTTCGCCGTAGGTAGTGGGTGAGACTTTCGGTCGCGTCGTCTTCTGGCTTTAGGTTGCTGAGAGTGCTATCCCATAGATCGATAATATCGCTGAGTACGGCGAAATAGAGTCCCAGTTTATTTTTGAAGTAATAGTGAATATTGGCTTTTGGCAATTTAGCTCGGGTGGCGATCTCTCTGATACTGGCCCCTTTGAATCCGCAGGTGGCAAATTCCTGTTCCGCTGCCGCTAGAATTCGTTGCTCGTTGCGTTGACGAATACGGCCGGCGGGCTTTTCCTCCGTGTGTGAATTGATGTCTAACGGCATGAAGGGGGTCTCAAATAGCAAAGTGAGGGCGAATTATAGCGTAAAAAACTATCATCAGAAGTCGGAGATCTATTTTATCAGCGGTTTACTTTATGATTGATTTTAAGTGTTATCGATCTGGAGAGGGTTCTGTTTGCGTCTTTATCGGCTTGAGGTACGAAATTACTGACAGTGCCTTTATGGTGTTTACGTAGCAGTTAACATAACATAACTGAGGTGATCTTTTTTGCACTGCAGGTACGCAGTTATGGTATCTTTTCTTAGATACTTTATAGGTGGAGCCAAGAGTTTAATGACACAGGATTTTTTGACTACGCCGGCGAAAATATTGATTACCGGTGTAGATGGCCAGATTGGCTATTTTTTAAACCAAGCAACCGAGAGTGATCCTTTCTTTTCTGTGGTTGCCTTTACTGATTCAAAGCTGGATATCAGTAGTCGCGAACAGGTGCAAAAGCAGCTGAATGAGCATCAACCTGATTATGTTATTAATACCACTGGCTTTAATGCGGTTGATCGGGCCGAGGCTAATTCGGAACGGTGTTTTGCACTGAATAGAGATGCGGTTGAAAATCTAGCGCTGGCCTGTAGTGAGTTGGCGATCCCTCTGATTCACCTATCCTCTGATTATGTCTTTGATGGGCACTATGAAAGTGGCTATACCGAAGATGATCAAGCCCGTCCCTTAGGGCTTTATGGCGAGAGTAAATGGCAGGGTGAAGAGGTGTTGCGGTCGGTATTGGCCAAGCATGTCATTCTTCGGGTGAGCTGGGTGTTTAGTACCATCGGTGATAACTTTATGCGGCGGGCGTTATTGCAAGCGCGTCAGCAGGAAGAGATCTGTGCTGCTGATGATCGGCGTGGCTGTCCTACCTCGGCGAGTGATATTGCTCGGGTGATTGCCGCTATTCTGAAGCAGCTTCACAATGGCGCGGAAAATTGGGGCACTTATCACTATTGTTGTGCCGAGGTAACTACCCGCTATGGCTTTACCGAAGCGGTGTTAGCGGCGGCAGGGCAGTATGAAAAGCTTAAGGTCGAAAAATTGATACCGATCAGCTCTTCTGATTTAGGCAGTGATGCTGAACGACCAGCCTCATCGGTTTTAGTTTGCACCAAGTTATTGAATCATTTTGGTATCCGCCAGCGCCCTTGGCGGAGTCAGCTGGTGGCGATGATTCGCGAGCAGTACCAAAATGAAGAGATTAACGATATTACGGCTTAGAGGAGTCGGTGACTGACTCCCCTGCATGATTGACGGTTTAGAAAGCGGAGTGGCGAAGTGCTACCCAGACAATATAAACCACGCAAGCCAATGCCATGATAAAGGCTAATATTCTGATATTTCTGGTTTTCCCTCTCTTTAGGGCGATAGTGCCCAGCACAATATAAGCAATCAATGCGATTAACTTTGCAGTCAGCCAGCCATGGGTCAAGGGATACTGGTTGATGGTCACCGTGAGCGCGATGGCGCTTAGCAGCAAAAGAGTATCGATAATATGGGGTACAATTTTTACCCAGCGTCGCTGCAATTTTTCAGGGGTCG
This sequence comes from Amphritea atlantica, assembly GCF_018860855.1. Taxonomy (GTDB): domain Bacteria; phylum Pseudomonadota; class Gammaproteobacteria; order Pseudomonadales; family Balneatricaceae; genus Amphritea; species Amphritea atlantica_A. The sequence goes on along the minus strand of NZ_JAHKQE010000003.1, from coordinate 41,818 downwards.
TTAACATCCAGATGCCGCGTAGGCTGAAAAGCAGAATGCTCAAAACGGCAAAGGTGATATGGGTATGTTTCAGTGCTAAATACATTCGTTAGGGACTCGTTTAGAATAGACGGTATAACCGATGAAAATGGTCGGGTATATTTTTGCCGAAAACACCATGAGATACTAGCCCGAAGATGACTCTAGATAAGAATAAACCTGCAGTTAACCAGCTTGTTGATCGTTTTGGCCGGCGGGTTGAGTATATTCGTCTGTCAGTGACTGATCGCTGTGATTTTCGTTGTGTGTACTGCATGGCGGAAGAGATGGAGTTTCTGCCCCGTAGTGAAGTGTTGTCATTGGAAGAGCTATATTTCGTTGCCCAAGCATTTGTTGAGTTAGGCGTGAATAAGATCCGTTTAACCGGCGGTGAGCCGCTGGTGCGGCGAGGCATTTTGAGTTTGGTCGAACAGTTAGGGCAATTGCCTGCTGAGTTATTGATTACGACTAATGGTTCGCAGTTGGCTGGCATGGCAGCGGATTTGAAACGTTTAGGTGTTGATCGTCTGAATATCAGCCTCGATAGTTTGCAAGAAGATAAGTTTAAACGCCTCACCCGTACCGGTCGATTGCATCAGGTATTGGCCGGTATCGATGCGGCGGTTGCTGCGGGTTTTAAGCGAATTAAGTTGAACGCGGTGGTGTTGAAAGGTCGTAATGATGACGAGGTCATAGACCTTATCCGCTTTGCCCGCGATAAAGGCGTCGATATTACCTTTATTGAAGAGATGCCGCTGGGGGCGATAACGGAACATGATCGGGCAGAAGCCTATTGCTCCAGTGATGAGCTATTGGCGTTAATCAAACCGGTGTATCCTCTGATCGACTGCACCGAGAAAACCGGAGGGCCTTCACGCTATTACCGTATGGCCGACAGTGATAGTCGGGTCGGCTTTATTTCACCCCATAGCCATAACTTCTGCAGTGAATGCAACCGGGTGCGGATGACGGTAGAAGGGCGCTTGTTGCTTTGTCTGGGGAATGAGCACTCGATGGACCTACGTCAGGTTATTCGTGATCACCCCGGTGATATCGAGCTACTCAAGCTGCACCTGATTCAGGCGATGGACCTTAAGCCGGAACAGCACCATTTCGATCTTGACGATGAAAAACCGCAGATTGTTCGTTTTATGAATATGACCGGTGGCTGATCATGCGAGGTTATTCCCCCCTTCTATGGGCTTTAAGCTAAAGAATACATAATGTGCGCTGAAATTATTCCTGTCTCCCTGTAAAATACCGGCCTTAATATTTGTAATGCCCAGGAGGCAGAATGTCAGCCAGCCCTATCAATGATCCATTTCAGAACATTCGTCCCTATCACGATAGTGAAGTAAGTGATGTCCTGAACCGGCTGATACATGATGATGAACTTATCTCGGTGTTAACCCGTTATCAGTTTCCGCAGATGGCATCTCTGTTTGGTTGGTTATTGAAACCGGCGATACGTATATTCTTAGCTCAAAAAACCGGTGAAATCGAAACGATTCAGGATTTTCAAACACTCATCGCTAGTTATATGACCAAGATGATTGGGCGTACGACAACCCGCTTGTCGTGCAGCGGTATTGAAGATCTTGAAACCGATGAAGCTTACCTATTTGTTTCCAATCACCGTGATATAGCGATGGATCCGGCCTTTATTAACTGGGCGCTGTATCAAAATGGTTTCGATACACTGCGTATCGCGATCGGCGATAACCTGTTGCGCAAGCCCTATGTCTCTGATCTGATGCGCTTGAATAAAAGCTTTATTGTTAACCGTTCGGCCAAGGGGCGGGAAGTACTTACAGCGCTAGGACAACTGTCTGCCTACATTGATCATTCGCTTATACAGGATGAAGCGAGCATTTGGATTGCGCAGAGAGAGGGGCGGGCCAAAGATGGCAATGATTTTACCGACCCTGCCATCCTGAAAATGTTTTATATGACCCATCGTAAACAGCGTAGCTTTGCTGAGTTTATTGAACGGGTAAAGATAGTACCGGTATCTATTTCCTATGAATATGACCCCTGTGATCGGGCGAAAGCGCTAGAGCTTGACGCTAAACAGCAGGGGGGCGAATATCAAAAATCACAGTTTGAAGATATTGAAAGTATTGTAGCGGGTATTAATGGCGATAAAGGGCACGTGCATGTTGCCTTTGGTCAGGTGATCGCGCCGATGGATACGCCAGAAGAGTTGGCTGCTGAAATCGATCGCCAGATCATCGAAAGCTATTACCTGCATCCTTCCAATTTACTCGCTGCGGGTATCGATACCGATGGTATTGATGCTGAACAGAAAGCCCAGTTTGAAGCGCGGTTTGAGGGGCTATCTGATTCCGCTGCGCAGATTCTTCGGCAGATGTACGCTAATCCAGTATTGAATAAGCAGAAATATCAGGAGACGGTATGAGCCGATTAACGCATCTGGATGAGCATGGCCATGCGAATATGGTGGATGTGTCAGCCAAAGCCGTAACTAGTAGAGAAGCAACCGCTCAGGCCGTGGTGAATATGCAGCCTGAAACGCTGCGGATGATTACTGCGGGTGAACATAAAAAGGGTGATGTGCTAACGGTTGCAAGGATTGCGGGTATTCAGGCCGCTAAACGGTGCGCCGATCTTATTCCGTTGTGTCATCCGTTGATGCTAAGCAAAGTCTCTGTTGATCTGTCACCTCAACCTGAATCGGATTCCGTATTGATTCTGGCGACCTGTAAACTCGCCGGTCAGACCGGTGTTGAGATGGAAGCGCTGACCGCTGCTTCGGTGGCGGCGTTAACGATTTATGATATGTGTAAAGCTGTGGATAAGGGGATGGTTATCTCTGAGGTCAAGCTGTTAGAAAAGAAGGGCGGTAAAACGGGTCACTGGAAAGTGGATGTTTGAAGCTCACTGTAAAATAGATTCCATGCCGAAAAAAGGATAGTGATCAGGCGATGACCAGACAACCTTCTCTGTTTTTATATCTACGGGCAACGCTGTTTTATATCGGTTTTTATCCGGTCACGTTGCTGTTTGCCGCTTTTTGCTTGCTGGTGGGTTGGGCACTGCCTTTTCGTCCTCGCTTTAAGCTGTTTACGCTGATGAATTATTTCAGCATGGCTTGGTTATACCTGTGTTGCGGCGTGAAATACCGAGTTGAAGGTCGAGAAAACCTGCCCAAAGATAGGGCTTATGTGTTGGTTGCCAACCATTCGAGTGAATGGGAAACACTTTTCCTGCAAACACTGGTGCGTCCACAGAGTGCCGTGTTGAAGCAAGAACTGCTACAAATACCTCTATTTGGTTGGGCTTTGGCCATGCTTAAGCCGATTGCGCTTGATCGTAGTAAGCGGCGTGGTGCGTTGAAACAGCTGTTAACGCAGGGGAAAGAGCGCTTAGCGGAGGGAATCAATGTGGTCATTTTTCCACAGGGAACGCGAGTCGAAGCCGGTAAGCTAGGTAAGTTTAATAAAGGCGGTGCGATGTTGGCTGCTAGTGCTCAGGCTCCTATTGTACCCTTGGCTCACGATGCGGGCTTATTTTGGCCAGGTAAGAGTTATGTAAAATATCCCGGCACTATTACCGTTCGGATTGGCGCGGCGGTTGAGTCGGTTGATCGTAGTGTCGATGAAATACACAGTGATTCCATTGGTTGGTTGGAAGCGCAGATGCGTGATCTGAAGATAGTGGATGAGTAGCGTTGGCTAGATAATAAAAAACCCGCCGATTGGCGGGTTTTTTAATAGGCTGATAAGTTGATTAGCCCGTGAACTTTTCGAATACCAGTGTGGAGTTAGTACCACCGAAACCAAAGCTGTTAGACATAACACGTTGTAGATCAACGTTGTCTTTACGTTCGGTAACCACAGGTAAGCCTTCAGCGGCAGGGTCGAGATCATCGATATTAGCCGATGCGCAGATGAAGTTGTTTTCCATCATTAGCAGGCTATAAATCGCTTCCTGAACACCGGTAGCGCCCAGTGAGTGGCCGGTCAGTGATTTAGTGGAACTGACAGGCGGCATCTCGGCACCGAAGGTTTCTTTCATCGCCTTCAGTTCTTGAATATCACCCGCTGGAGTCGATGTACCGTGAGAGTTGATGTAATCAATACCAGCATCAACAGTGCTCATTGCTTGCTTCATACAACGCACAGCACCTTCACCAGAAGGGGCTACCATGTCGTAACCGTCAGAGGTTGCACCGTAGCCGACCAGTTCGCCATAAATTTTGGCGCCACGGGCTTTAGCGTGTTCAAGTTCTTCCAGTACGATCATGCCGCCGCCGCCAGCGATGACGAAACCATCACGGTTAGCATCATAGGCACGCGATGCTTTTTCAGGGGTGTCGTTGTATTTGCTAGACAGAGCACCCATCGCATCAAACATCATGCTGAGAGACCAGTGTAGTTCTTCACCGCCACCGGCAAAGACGATGTCCTGCTTGTTCAGCTGAATCTGTTCCATTGCGTTGCCGATACAGTGGGCGCTGGTCGCGCAGGCAGAGGTAATGGAATAGTTAACGCCTTTGATTTTAAATGGCGTTGCCAAACAGGCGGATACCGTTGAGCCCATGGTGCGGGTGACTCGGTATGGACCTACGCGGCGAACACCTTTGGTACGCAGGATATCCGCTGCTTCGACGATATCGGCAGAAGATGCGCCGCCAGAGCCTGCAATCAGGCCGGTACGGACGTTAGATACCATCTCTTCGCTGAGGTTGGCGTCTTTAATGGCCTGATCCATAGAGAGATATGCGTAAGCAGCAGCATCACCCATGAAACGAACCAGTTTACGGTCGATCAGATCGGTGTAATCCAGATCGATGCTGCCAGCTACCTGGCTGCGGAACCCAAGCTCTTTGTACTCTTCTTGAAATTTAATGCCGGAACGGCCTTCTTTCAGTGAGTCCAAGACGGCTTCTTTATCAGTACCTAGGCAAGATACGATACCCATTCCGGTAACAACTACACGTCTCATAGGATGCCTCTTTTATTCAGTAAAACATTGTAAGTATAGATCTACAGCAGCACCGTGGCTTGCTGTGACGGCTTCGTTTTTTTAGAAACTATCGGTAGATACGAACAGGCCTACCCGCAGATCTTTAGCGGTGTAAATTTCGCGACCATCAACAGACACACTACCGTCTGCAATGCCCATAACCAGTTTGCGTTCAATAACCCGCGATAGATCAATACGATACGTGATTTTCTTAGCGGTTGGCAAAATCTGGCCGGTGAACTTAACTTCACCACAACCAAGGGCGCGTCCGCGACCTTTATTACCACGCCAGCCAAGGAAGAAACCAACAATCTGCCACATTGCATCTAGACCTAAGCAGCCAGGCATAACGGGATCGGTTGGGAAATGGCATTCGAAAAACCAAAGGTCGGGATGGATGTCCAGCTCTGCTTCGATATAGCCTTTGCCGTATTTGCCGCCTTCACTAGTGATCATAGTGATGCGATCCATCATCAGCATGTTGCCGATAGGCAGGCGGGCATTACCCTCACCAAACATGATGCCGTTACCGCACTGAAGGAGTTCTTCTCGATTAAATGAGGAAGGTTTTGTCATCTGAGCTGTATATCCACTTTTTTTTATAGCCAAAATATCGGTGGGATTATACCGGTTTAGTGGTCAGGGATCACGGTTTGTATCAGTAAAAACGGAAAATTCAGACAGATTTAGTCGTTTTTAGAGTGGTTTACCGCAGGATATACAGTGAGTTTCGTTATAAACGCGGGGACGGAGGGATAGGATTTTTATCAGCGATCAGGGAGTTGCTTGATGGAAAACGGTTGCTTGTCACTCGAAACGGTTTTCTTTATCGCCGGTTAGGTGATTTAGAGATCTAATAGGTGGTAAAAAAGGGGAGTAGTGACTCAGCATTCATCATGCTGAGTCACGCAAGTGCCTAGTTGTTAAGTGGGGCTTAACTGTTGCGCTTAACGGCGAGATCAGCCAGTTGAATCATGGTTTGTTTGAACGAGCTATCTGGCAGAGCGTCGAGGGCTTTGATCGCCTTGTCGGCTTCGGCATAGGCGGTATTGCGAGAATAGTCGATCGAGCCGGTGGCATGAACGATATCCATAATCGGTTGTAAGTCTTCTAGGCCGCCTTTACGGATCGCTTGGCGGATGAGGTTGCGCTGCTCATCGGTGCCGTGCTGCATCGCATGGATCAGCGGCAGGGTGGCTTTACCTTCGGCCAAGTCGTCGCCGACATTTTTACCCATCTCTTCGGCGCTGCTGAGATAATCCATGACATCGTCGATGATTTGAAAGGCGATGCCGATATGCCGACCATAGAGTCGTAAGGCTTCTTGCTCATCTTTGCTGGCGTCGGCCAAAATTGCACCGGCTTCGGTGGCCGCTTCAAACAGCATGGCGGTTTTACCCAATATCACCTGCATATAAGCAGCTTCGGTGGTGTCAGGGTTGCGCGCATTGAGCAACTGCATGACTTCACCTTCAGCAATAATGGTGGTGGCATTGGAGATCACCGCCATAATTTCCAGCTTGTTGATCTCAACCATGATTTGGAAGGAGCGGGAATAAAGGAAATCGCCGACCAGTACGCTAGGCGCATTGCCCCACTTGGCGTTAGCAGTGTCGTTGCCACGGCGTAGCTCTGAGTTATCCACAACATCGTCGTGTAGCAGGGTTGCCGTGTGGATAAATTCGATCACCGCCGCAAGCGGAATATGCTGATCATCTTTATAGCCGGCAGCATTGGCCGCGAGGAGTACCAGCAACGGTCTTATCCGTTTGCCACCACTTTCGACAATGTAATGTCCGATTTTTTCAACCAGTGGCACACCTGAGTGTAAGTGGTTGATAATATAGTCGTTTACCGCTTCGAATTGCGGCTCAATAGCTGGATTTAACTGATGTGGCAGCATAGGAACTGATACTAGGCTCTTAAATTGGTATGGGCGCATGCTAGGGGGTGAGTATGCGAGTGTCAAGAAAGTCGGGTTATTATCTATATTTCTGCTTGAGTCATATCTTATGTTTCTATATAATCTCGCGCCCTAACCCATCCAAATTCGCTCCCTACCATATGGTTCAACCATTAGAAGTAGGCGTGTTATTTAGTAGCAGGGTGGGTTTTAAACTGGAGATTAAAATGTACGCAGTAATTGTGAGCGGCGGTAAGCAGTACCGAGTTCAGGAAGGCCATACGCTGAAACTGGAAAAACTGGCTGTAGAAGCGGGTTCTAATGTTGAATTTGACCGCGTTTTACTGGTTGCAGATGGCGATGATGTTAAAATCGGTGCGCCAGTTGTTGAAGGTGCTAAGGTTACAGCTGAAGTTGTAAGCCACGGTCGCGCTAAGAAAGTTCATATCATGAAATTCAAGCGTCGTAAGCATCACATGAAGCAGATGGGTCACCGTCAACACTTCACTGAAGTTAAAATTACTGGCATTAGTGCCTAAGACTATTCGATAGGAGAGTGACAAATGGCTCATAAGAAGGCGGCAGGTAGTACTCGTAACGGTCGTGACTCCGAGTCGAAACGCTTAGGTGTTAAGCGTTTCGGTGGTCAGGTAGTTACGGCTGGTAACATTCTTGTACGTCAGCGTGGTACTAAATTCCATGCTGGTGTAAACGTAGGTATGGGTAAAGACCATACTCTGTTTGCGACTGCAGACGGCGTTGTTAAGTTTGTTGTTAAAGGCCCGCAAAAGCGTAAATATATTACTATAGAAACCGCTTAATACGGCTTTTATGCTTAAAAAAGCTCCGCGGTTGCGGGGCTTTTTTTGTTTTTAATGGTTAATTAAGCTTGTTGTTGAAAAGGTCTGCAGAGCGGGCCTTATCAACAGCCGGTTTATTGCCGGTGGTGTGCACAGAATGCCAGTATAACTGGAGGTGTAGTATGAAATTTGTAGATGAAGCGACGATTACGATCGAGGCGGGTAAGGGCGGTAATGGTACCCTGAGCTTTCGCCGGGAAAAATATATCGCTAAAGGCGGCCCTGATGGTGGTGACGGTGGCGATGGTGGTTCGGTCTATGTAGAGGCGGATGAATCGCTGAATACGCTGATCGATTATCGTTTTCAGCCGCGCTATAAGGCTGAGAATGGTAAGGGTGGTCAGAGCCGTAACTGTACTGGTTCTAAAGGTGAAGATTTGATCATGAGGGTGCCGGTCGGTACTACTGTGGTTGATATCGATACCGATGAAGTCCTTGCGGATATGACTCAGATAGGCCAAGTTGAAAAAATTGCTCAGGGTGGTTTCCATGGTCTAGGTAATACGCGCTTTAAGAGCAGTGTAAACCGTGCGCCTCGGCAGACGACTAATGGCAGTTTAGGTGAAACGCGTAATGTTAAGCTTGAGCTGAAAGTGCTGGCGGATGTTGGCTTGCTTGGCTTGCCTAATGCGGGTAAATCGACCTTTATTCGGTCAGTTTCGGCGGCAACACCCAAGGTAGCTGATTATCCGTTTACTACGCTGGTGCCTAATCTAGGGGTTGTCAGTGTTGAGCAGTATAAGAGCTTTGTCATCGCCGATATTCCTGGAATTATCGAAGGGGCTGCTGAAGGTGCGGGGCTGGGTATCCAGTTCTTGAAACATCTAGCGCGTAACCGAATTCTACTGCATCTTGTTGATATGGCGCCGTGGGATGGTGTGACGCCGGCTGATTCTGCCTGTGTCATCGTCAGAGAGTTGGAGAAATTTAGCCCAACGCTGGCGGCGCAACCGCGTTGGTTGGTGCTCAATAAACTGGATATGGTGCCTGAAGAAGAGCAGCAAGCGCTTTGTCAGTCAGTTGTTGATGCGCTGGGTTGGGAAGGGCCTGTTTATCAGATCTCTGCGATTAATAAGATGGGTACCCAGCAGTTAGTGCAGGATATTCAGGTATTTCTTGATCAGTTGGCTGAACGTGCAGCAGAAAATCCTGAGTTGGTGGAAGCTGAGTTTGAGATTCGTCGGGCAATCGATCGTGAAGGTCGTGAGCGGATTGAGCAGATGCGTGAAGAAGTGCGCGCTAAGCGTCGTGGTGATGATGATTTTGAAGACTTTGACGATGATGACTATGACGTTGAAGTGGAATACGTAAAAAATTAACACTGATTTAGGCTGCCTCACTGCTGGTTGAGTGAGAATGAAAGCGGCCTTAATAGCGTCTTTCAAGAGAGTAGTGATCCGTGAGCTCAGCGCGTAATAAACTGAAAACATCCCGTCGATGGGTTGTTAAAATTGGCAGTGCGTTACTAACAAATGATGGTGAAGGGTTGGATCTGGCAGCAATTGGTCGCTGGGTTGATCAGTTGGCTCAGTTGCGCGAGGGCGGCCTTGAGGTTGTGCTGGTGTCCTCTGGTTCTATTGCTGAGGGGATTGTTCGTTTGGGCTGGAAAGAGCGGCCCTATGAGGTTTATAAGCTTCAGGCTGCGGCTGCTGTTGGGCAGATGGGGTTGGTGCAAGCGTACGAAACCAACTTTCGCCGTCATAATGCCCTGACCGCTCAGATTTTGTTAACCCATGAAGATCACTCAAACCGTAAACGTTACCTCAATGCTCAGGCGACGCTGAAGACCTTATTGTCAGTAGGTGTTGTTCCGGTGGTGAATGAGAATGATACCGTGGTGACCAAGGAGATACGCTTTGGTGATAATGATACTCTGGGTGCGCTCGTGGCTAATTTGGTTGAGGCGGATGCGTTGATTCTGCTGACAGACCAAAATGGTTTATATACGGCAGATCCTCGTTCAAACCCTGACGCGACGTTGATTTCTGAAGCGAAAGCGGGTGATCGCGCGCTAGAGGCAATGGCTGGCGGAGGTGGTCGTTTGGGTCAGGGGGGCATGGCGACTAAGGTGCGGGCGGCGAAATTGGCGGCGCGTTCTGGCGCGGTGACCGTGATTGCTAGTGGTCGAGAAGATAATATCTTATTGCGATTGCGAGAGGCTGAGGTGTTGGGGACGGTGTTGGTGCCGGAAAAATCTCCAGTAGCAGCGCGTAAACAATGGATTGCAGGGCATCTTCAGGCGCGTGGTACGTTGACCTTGGATGAGGGTGCGGTAAGGGCTTTGGTTGAGCGTGGCAAAAGCCTGTTACCGGCAGGTGTGAAGGCGGTGACTGGATCTTTCTCTCGTGGTGAAATGGTGGTGATTAGTGATGAGTCTGGTCGGCCGATTGCCCGTGGTCTGGTGAATTACGGCGTAGAAGATGCGCAGAAGATTATCGGTCATCCGAGTTCGCATATAGAGACCGTATTGGGGTTTGTCGGTGAGCAGGAGTTAGTGCACCGAGATAATCTGGTGTTAGTCTGAGCTTTATTCTGATGATGTTTTAAAGCAAAAAAAAACCGGCCAAGGCCGGTTTTTTTACAACTTAGATCTCGTAGAGATTAAGCTGCCAGTTTCTTGATAGAGGCATTCAGACGGCTTTTCTTACGAGCAACCTGGTTTTTGTTGAAAATGCCTTTAGTTACTGCGCTGTCCATTAATGGCTGAGCGGTAACGAATGCTGCAGTTGCCGCGGCGTGATCACCGGACTCAATAGCAACAACTATTTTCTTAACGTAAGTGCGAACCATGGAACGCAGGCTCGCGTTATTTTGACGGCGCGTCTCAGCTTGGCGAGCGCGTTTACGGGATCCTGCGGAATTTGCCACAATCCGACTCCTCTAAATAGTGTAAAAGTTAATCGATATAAAATAATCGATATTGAGATGCCCGCAGGTTTATTTCTAAGCAACCGGACATCTAAAATTAAGACGCGAGATTATTCATGTTTGTCGCCTTGCTGTCAACAGCTAAATAAGAATAAAGTGTGTGAGGCGATCGATTGGGCAGTGTCGCTGCTTTGTTTGCACAAGCATTTTGTTCGCTTAATCGGTATTATCAGCATCCATCTATTTTGGCTGGCAGGAAAGCAGAACATTGAGCAGAACAGAAGTGCCATCAGAGACGCCATCGAGTAATCAGCCTGAAGGCCGATCACCTAAATCTCGCAGTTTACTACGTTCGAGTGCGTTGGTCGGGATGATGACGATGTTGTCGCGGGTGCTAGGGCTTGTTCGTGATGTGGTGGTGGCTAACTATTTTGGTGCGGGCAGCAGCGCAGATGCCTTTTTTGTGGCCTTTAAAATTCCTAACTTCTTACGACGGTTGTTTGCGGAGGGGGCGTTCTCCCAAGCCTTTGTGCCGGTGTTGTCTGAATACCGAAGCTTAAGGGATTTGGCAGCGATTAAAGCGTTGGTCGATCGAGTCGCGGGTAGTTTGGGTCTAGTTTTGTTGGCGGTCACCGCTGTTGGGGTGGTTGGTGCACCGGTATTGGCTGCTATCTTTGCACCAGGGTTTTATCTCAATGATCCTCTGCGCTATGGTTTGGCCGTGGAGATGTTGCGTTATACCTTTCCCTATCTGTTACTTATCTCTTTAACGGCACTGTCTGGCAGTATTCTAAATAGTTATGAGCGTTTTGCCGTACCTGCGTTTACACCGGTGTTATTGAACCTGTCGTTAATTGGCGCGGCTATATGGATGCAGCCGCTATTTGAACAGCCGGTGATGGCCTTGGCATTGGGTGTGCTGATTGCGGGTTCTGTGCAGTTATTATTTCAGATTCCGTTTCTTTGGCGTCTTCAGTTATTACCCACGCCTAAACTGGGATTTCAGGATGAAGGCGTTAAACGCATTCTAAAGCTGATGATTCCTGCGTTGTTTGGTGTCTCTGTGAGTCAGATCAACCTGCTACTCGATACTCTGCTGGCCTCGTTTTTACAAACCGGTAGTGTTTCTTGGCTCTACTATTCCGATCGTTTGGCTGAATTGCCGTTGGGTGTGTTCGGTATTGCGATTGCTACCGTTATTTTGCCAAGCTTATCCCGCAAGCATGCCGAGAAAAGTACCGAAAACTTTTCCCGGACTCTCGATTGGGCGATGCGGATGGTGTTGTTGATCGGCTTGCCGGCGGCGATGGCGTTGTTAGTCTTGGCCGAGCCGTTGTTAGCGACGCTGTTTCATTATGGCGAGATGACGGATCACGATGTCACCATGGCGGCGATGAGTTTGCGTGCCTACGCCTGTGGTTTGCTGGCCTTTATGTTAATTAAGGTGCTCGCACCGGGTTATTACTCTCGTCAAGATACTAAGACGCCGGTGAAAATTGGTATCTATGCGATGGTCATCAATATGGTTTTAAATCTGATATTGATCTGGCCGTTGGATCATGTTGGGTTAGCATTAGCGACGACGCTGTCGGCCTTTTTGAATGCTGGATTATTATTGCGGGGGCTGTTGAAAGAGGGCGTCTTTCATTGGCAGTCCGGTTGGCTTAAGTGGCTTTTACGGATGGGCTTGGCCAATTCGATGATGGTCGCCTTTCTGTTGTGGTTAGCCGGTACGCCGGAGCAATGGCTAAGCTTTGATATGTGGCAGCGGGTGATGCAGATGGCTATTCTGGTCGGTGGTGGTGCTACGGTTTATCTGTTGGTATTAGGGGTGACGGGAATGCGACTACGGCATTTACGCCATTAATCGTCCTATATCTCCCTTGATTGATAGCGAATATTGCTTTAACTGGGGTATAATTTCGCGCTTATTTTATTTGCCAATGAGATCGGGGTGACATGGAGCTAATTCGGGGTTTGCATAATCTGCGTGACAAGCATAAAGGCTGTGTCGCAACGATCGGCAACTTTGATGGCGTGCATCTAGGTCATCAGCAGGTGTTGGCTCAGGTGCTGCGCAAAGGTAAAGAGCTAGGCTTGCCAGCGGTGGTGATCATCTTTGAGCCACAGCCGCGGGAGTTTTTTGCTGGGAATCAGGCGCCACCAAGGCTGACTCGTTTCGATGAAAAGGTCCGGCTGCTTAAAGCTCAGGGCGTTGATCGCGTCTTGTGCCTTACCTTTAATGAGCGATTGCGTACCATGAGTGCGGATCAGTTTGTTGATGAACTGCTGTTAAAAGGCCTGGCGGTACGGCATTTTGTGGTTGGCGATGATTTCCGTTTTGGTTGCGATCGTAGCGGTGATTACAATATGTTGCGGCAAAGCGGTGAGCGCTATGGTTTTAGTGTGGTGAATACTGAGACCTTTGATGTGGATGGTGAGCGGGTAAGCAGTACCCGCATCCGCAGTGCTTTGCAGAACAATGATCTAGCCTTGGCTTGTGCGCTATTAGGACGTCCTTACAGTGTGACTGGACGTGTTATGCATGGGCAAGAGCTGGGCCGTACCATCGGTGTTCCTACCGCTAATGTGCGTATGCATCGGTTTCACTCACCGCTCAAAGGTGTTTATGCGGTAACCGTGACCGGTAAAAACCTGTCAGCCCAAGGTGTGGCTAATATTGGCATGCGCCCGACCGTTAATGGCAAGCAGCCGGTGCTGGAAGCCCACCTATTTGACTGGTCGGGTGATCTTTACGGTCAACTACTGACAGTAGAATTTAAAACGTTTATTCGTCCAGAACAGAAATTTGATGGACTGGATGCGCTGAAACAACAGATAGATAACGATATTCAACAGGTCAGGAACTACTTTCTGACAGGTGCCTTGTAAGTAAGGCCAAATTAGACGATTCAGAAGCGATACGACAATGACCGATTATAAACCGACCCTGAACTTACCGAATACTAAGTTCCCGATGCGCGGCAATCTGGCTCAGAAAGAGCCGCAGATGCTGAAACAGTGGCAGAAAATGGATCTTTATCAAAAGATTCGTGAAGTCAGTGCTGGTCGGCCAAAATTTATTTTACATGATGGCCCTCCTTACGCTAACGGCGACATCCATATCGGTCATGCGGTAAACAAAATTCTGAAAGATATTATCGTTAAATCCCGCACGATGGCGGGTTTTGATGCGCCCTATGTGCCGGGTTGGGACTGTCATGGTCTGCCAATTGAACATAATGTTGAGAAGAAAATCGGCAAAGCCGGCGTCAAAGTTTCTTACAGTGATTTCCGTAAGAAATGCCGTGAATACGCAACCCGTCAGGTCGAAGGCCAGAAGAAAGACTTTATCCGCTTAGGTGTGTTGGGTGACTGGGAAAATCCCTACCTGACGATGAACTTCGCCACTGAAGCGAACATTATCCGCGCGCTGGGCCGTATCGCTGAGAATGGCCATCTAGTAAAGGGTTATAAGCCAGTTTATTGGAGTGTTGTGGGTAGTTCTGCCTTGGCTGAAGCCGAAGTTGAATATCAGGATAAAACCTCACTGGCCATCGATGTGCGTTTTGCCCCAGTTGATCAAGAGGCTTTCCTCAGCTGCTTTAGTGATCTTTCCGGCGAAGGCGAAGCGACTGTTGTTATCTGGACGACGACGCCTTGGACGCTGCCAGCAAACCAAGCGGTATCGCTGAATGCTGAGTTGGATTATGTCTTAGTACAGGTCGCCGGTGAGCGTTTGCTCATCGCTGAAGCCTTGGTTGAAGATGCGATGCAACGTTATGGCATCGAAGAGTATCGCATTGTGGGTCACTGTAAAGGGGAGGCGTTGGAGCATCAGTCGCTGCAGCATCCATTTTACGATAAGCAGGTGCCGGTGATTCTGGGTGATCATGTCACCACAGATGCGGGTACCGGTGCAGTGCATACCGCGCCTGATCATGGTGTAGAAGATTTCAATGTTGGTCGTGCTTACGGTATCGGTACGCTAAATCTGGTAGGCCCGGATGGTGTTTTCACTGAAAATGCTGGCGAGTTTGCGGGTCAGCATGTGTATAAAGTTGAAGATACGATTGTAGCGGCGCTGGAAGCTAACGACCGCTTGCTATTGAAGAATAAATTCAGCCACAGCTATCCTCATTGCTGGCGCACCAAGACACCTCTGATCTATCGTGCGACACCGCAGTGGTTTATCAGTATGGAAGCGAAAGGCCTGAAAAAAGATGCTTTAGAAGCGATTAAAGGCGTTGAGTGGTTCCCTAGTTGGGGGCAGAACCGTATTGAATCGATGGTTGAGCAAAGCCCTGACTGGTGTGTATCCCGTCAGCGTACTTGGGGCGTGCCAATCGCACTGTTTGTCAATAAAGTCACCGCCGAGTTGCACCCAGAAACGCCGCGTTTGATCGAAGAAGTGGCGCTCAAAGTTGAACAAACGGGTATCGATGCTTGGTTTGATCTGGATGCGAGCGAATTGCTGGGCGATGATGCCGATCAATACGAAAAAGTATTGGACACTCTAGATGTTTGGTTTGATTCCGGTGTGACTCACTACTCGGTACTGGATCGCACCGAAGGTCTGCAGTTCCCAGCTGATATGTATCTTGAAGGCTCCGATCAGCATCGTGGCTGGTTCCAGTCTTCCCTGAAGACTAGTATTGCTATCAAAGGCTGTGCACCTTATAAACAGGTGCTGACTCATGGCTTCACCGTTGATGGTGATGGCCGGAAGATGTCTAAGTCGGTGGGTAACGTTGTCTCTCCGCAGGAAGTGATGAACAAATACGGCGCGGATATTTTGCGTCTCTGGGTCGCTTCGACAGACTTTAGTTCTGAGATGACCGTCTCTGACGAGATTCTTAAGCGTACCGCCGATGCCTATCGTCGGATTCGTAACACGGCGCGCTTCTTGTTGGCGAACCTTGAAGGCTTTAACCCAGCAACGGATATGGTGGCGCCAGCCGATATGGTGGCGCTGGATCGCTGGGCGGTTGATCGCGCAGCCTGTCTGCAGGATGAACTAACGGGTCATTACGATCAGTATCAGATGTTGCAGGTTTATCAGAAGATTTCCCATTTTTGCTCTTTGGATCTGGGCGGTTTCTATCTGGATATCATTAAAGATCGACAGTACACCGCGAAGTCTGATTCGGTTGCCCGTCGTTCTTGCCAGACCGCGCTGTATCATATTGTTGAAGCCATGGCGCGTTGGATCGCTCCGATTCTGAGCTTTACCGCCGATGAAATCTGGAAGGAATTGCCGGGTGAGCGGGCTGAATCAGTACAATTAGCGACTTGGTATACCGGCCTAACCACACTGGATGACAGTGCTGAGATGGGGCGTGATTACTGGGCGCAAGTGTTGGCGGTTAAAACTGCGGTCAACAAAGAATTGGAAAATCAGCGGAATGCGGGCCATATCGGTGGCAGCTTAGAAGCGGAAGTCACTCTGTATTGTGCTCCCGAGTTAGCGGTTCAATTGGAAAAATTGGCTGATGAACTACGGTTTGTACTGATTACTTCTAAGGCTGCAGTACGTCCGGCAGCTGAAGCTGTGGATGCGGTTGCCACTGAATTGGATGGTTTGAGCATTACCGTGATTAAGAGTGAGCAGCCTAAGTGTGGTCGTTGCTGGCATCACCGTGAAGATGTGGGTAATCATCCAGAGCATGAAGAGCTGTGCGAACGATGTGTTGATAATGTCGTCGGCGATGGTGAGCAGCGAAGCTTCGCCTGAGGTGAGTATCGTGAAGACATCTCGTACTGCACTGTCTTGGCTGTGGTTAGTTATTGTGGTTATTGTGCTGGATCTGTTTACTAAGTATCAGGCCAGCAGCTTACTACCTTATGGTGTTCCACATCCGCAGTTAGCGGTCTTCGATTTAACGTTACTGCATAATACCGGCGCGGCATTTAGTTTCTTGGCTTCGGCTGGGGGCTGGCAGCGCTGGTTGTTTGCCCTGATTGCTATTGCGGTTAGTGGGATGTTGTTGGTGTGGATGGCACGTACGCCCCGCGAGCAACACTGGCTAGGCGCTGGTTTGGCGCTGGTGTTAGGGGGCGCACTGGGTAATCTGTATGATCGGGTTGTCCATGGTTATGTGGTCGATTTTATCTCGCTGCACTATAACGGTTATTACTTTCCTGCTTTTAATCTGGCGGATACTGCGATTACGATTGGCGCAGGTATGCTGATTATTGATATGTTATGGTCTTCGGATAACCAAAATAAATCTAAATAAGGTCTGAGTTATGTCACAACAGACAATTGTACCGGATGCTACCGTTACGCTGCATTTCGCTATCAAATTAGCGGATGGGCAGGTGGTTGATTCTAACTTTGAGAGTAAACCTGCTACCTTTGTAGTGGGTGATGGCCAACTGCTTGATGGTTTTGAGCAAGCATTGTTAGGTATGAAGGCCGGTGAAGAGGCGGTTATTGATATCTTGCCTGAGCAGGGTTTTGGTATGTCTAATCCCAGTAATATGCAGCGCTTACCTCGTAAACAGTTTGGCGATATGGCATTAGAGCAAGGGTTGGTGGTTTCGTTTGCCGATGGCTCTGATGGCGAGTTGCCCGGCGTAGTAACCGAGTTTAATGAACAGATGGTGACGATTGATTTCAATCATCCGTTGGCGGGTAAGAATCTTAAATTTGAAGTTAAGATTCTCGCGGTTGAGTAATTCAAATTATGCTTTAGGTCAGAGATTTATTTCATAACGAGGGCGACTGACTAGCATTTTTAATTTTTGTTGACTACATTATCTGCATTAATTGCGACAAGGATGTTGTGATGTGTAGATCCACATGTGAGTCAAAAATTTATTTCTTCGACCTCTTTTTTCATCGGCACGAACCTCGTAAATCATTTTTATACTCTTCCCAACGCGGCACTACCTTGATTGAAGTGTTAGTGACGCTGGTGCTCGTTGCTATCGGCCTGTCTGGCATGATGGCGATGCAAGCGCGAGGGGTGCAGCAAAACCAGAGCGCCTACCTACGTACACAAGCGGTTATGATGGCCAGTGATATGGCCGACCGAATTCGTCTCAACCGTCAAGCTGCCTTGGCTGGTGATTATGCCCTCACATCTACCCAAACTGTCGATAATTTCAAAAGTACAGCCGGTTTATCTGGCGGCGAGAAGCTGGCTAAGAATGATCTCTTTGATTGGTTAGGGCGGGTTAATACTTACCTTCCCGGTGGAGATGCGACGATCTCTCTAGCAGACCAAACTATTACTATCACTTTGAGCTGGGATGGTCGTCGGGATGACGGTAACCGTTCCAGCTATCAGCATGAGGTGGAACTATGATGTCTTGTCATGGCCCATCTAAACGTTCGCAACAAGGCTTTACCCTCGTTGAGTTAATGATCTCATCCGTTATTGGTCTTTTGTTAACCTCCGCTATGCTCGCTGCCTTTGTTGCTTCTGCGCGCACCTATCAACTACAAGATGCGATGTCAGAGGTTCAAGAAAATGGCCGATTTGCACTGGGTGTGCTCTTAAAAGACCTACGGCAAAGCGGGGTTGGTTCCTCATCCGATGAAACGGTGTTGGGCGTTGAAAATACCGCGAAAAAAGTTAAAGACTTTGAAACTGAATATGGAAATTTAGTCATCTCGCAGAGCGATATTCAAAGCGAGATTATCTATTTACCGGGTTTGGATACGACTTACTATGTGGGTGATACCGGTGTTGCTCGCCCCTCGCTTTATCGAAAAGATCAGCCGTTAGTTGAAGGCGTTGAAGGGCTAGTGTTTGAGTATGGGGTAGATACGAATAGCGATGATCTGGTGGATGATTATAAGTTGCTTGCTGATATGTCTTCCACGGACTGGGCAGATGTTATTACCGTACGTTTTAGTTTGCTGGTGAGTAGCTCCGGCAGTGGGGTGACAGATCAATCCCAGGTGTTGGTTTCACCGTTTGCCGATGTGGATACCTCTGATCGGCGGCTTTATCAGGTTTATACAGCAACAGCGATGCTTAGGAATGCGGTGCTTTGATGATGAGAACTCGTTTAGTTCAACGGCCTCAGCGCGGAGCAACCCTGATTGTTGCGCTGATACTTTTACTGGTAATGGGGTTGATGGCTTCAACTTCAATGAAAACAAATGTGCTGCAATCGCGTATGGCGGCCAATATGCAGGATGAATCGATCGCGTTTGAAGCTTCCGAAACAGGGCTGACCTATTCCGAACAGTGGCTCGCTGATCAGGATTCAATCCCTGAGCTTGTGGAGTACAGCGATCTAGCAGCGGGTTTGTCCGATTTTGTAGTCGATGGTCGCAATAGCGATGAACTTAAAGATAAGCTGCTAGACCTGACCACGGTGAGTGAGTGGGAAAAAGGTGCACAGGCGGTGACCGCTTTTAATGCTGACCCGCTGAGCTCTGTGCATGAACAGCCAAAGGTGTCGCTTGAACTGACAGGCTTTACGCCGGATGACAAAACTCAAGGCTATGACTACGGCGAGACGACTGGGGTGAGCTTATTTCGTCACCTAAGTCGTAGTACGGGCAAAAGCGGTGACAGTGAAGTGATCCTCCAAAGTGAATATCGCAAACGTTTTAGGTGAGACTATTTAGGTGAGACGATGAAGAGAACAAGGATGTTAACGCTAATTGTTGCTGCCTCTGCAATAGTAGCTACCTCGGCTATCGCTGCCGATTACACAATTAGTAATGTGCCCATCGATGTAGCCGAAACCGCAGAGCCTAATGTGATGTTGTTGATGGATACTTCGGGGAGTATGGGGTCTCGCCCTAGTGGTTATTCCTTCGGTAAAACTAAAATGGAGCAAGCAATTTCGGCGGCTACCGCGGTTATTCAAGCCGGTGATGGTATGCGTATTGGGTTAGCTCGTTTGAATCGAACAGATGGTGGTCGAATTGATCTTGCGTGCGGTAGTAATGAAACCGATCTGTTGGACCGGTTAGATGAATATGAGGCGGACGGCAGTACACCGATTGCAGAGGCATATTATGAGGTAACGCGTTACTTTCGAGGCATGAAGGGGCATTTTTCTCACAAGAAGAGTAAATATACATCACCAATAACCAGTCAGTGTCAGAAAAATTTTACGGTGGTGGTCACCGATGGTAAGCCTCAGTATGATGGTGATTTTAGTAATATAAATGATCCTGATGCGGGGAGCCGTTTGCCAAATTGGGATGATTCTGATGACGATACTCAAGAAGATTGGGGCTATTCTAACTATTACCTTGATGACCTAGCAATGTTCGGCTGGGATATCGATATGAGCGACCAGCCGGGTCTGCAAAATATGTATACCTACACGATTGGTTTCGATATCAATCTCGACATGCTGGAGGATGCCGCGGAAAATGGACATGGTGAATACCTTATTGCTGGCAACGAGGATGAACTGCTTACCTCACTGAGAAGTATTTTTGCTGATATTAGTCGTAAGTCGTTCAGTAATACTCGCCTGAGTGCTAACAGTGGTTATGTCTCCAGCGGGCTTGATATTTATCAGGCGAGTTTTAATACCACGGACTGGAGTGGCGAATTAAATGCTTATAGCACGACGGTGAATAGCTCAACGGGTTTGTTAGAGGTGAGTGATACGCCTTCGTGGGAGGCTGCTGAGGAACTGCTTACCCCAGCTAGTCGTGTTATTTTAACGAATAGAGGAAACAGCGCATTAGCTTTCCGGTGGAGCAGCTTTACGAATGACGAGAAGAATGAATGGTTTAGTGAACATGAGAACCAACTAAACTATATCCGTGGCGATGATGTTTCCGGTTATCGCAGTCGCAATTCGCTACTCGGCGATATCGTCCACTCAAACCCTATCTATGTCGCTAGCCCTTCAGCTTATTACAGTTCATCCAGCTATCGGACGTTTAAAGAGACGTATTCTGCCCGCGAGCCGATGATCTACGTTGGCGCAAACGATGGCATGCTGCATGGTTTTAGAGCATCGGACGGCGAAGAGTTGCTGGCGTATATTCCATCCATCTTATTGCCCGAGTTAAAAGACCTCGCCGACCCTGAGTATAGTCACCGTTATTATGTCGATGGCACGCCGACGGTTCAGGATGCCTATGTTCGTGACGGTAACGGTGATGGCGAATGGCGCACGCTGTTGGCCGGCGGTTTGAATGCCGGTGGACAGGGAGTATATCTGCTGGATGTGACCGATCCGAGTAACTTCTCTGAGAGCGAGGCCGATGATATTTTCTTGCGAGAGTTTACCGATGCTGACGATCAAGATATGGGTTACAGCTACGCTCGGCCCGCTATCGTCAAGCTAAAGGACAATCAATGGTATCTGGTGTTTGGGAACGGTTATAACAATACGGTAGATGATGATCATGTCAGTGAGTCCGGCGATGCGGTGATCTATCTGCAAGGGCTCGATAGTGGCTCCTCCTTGATTAAATTATCCACGAATATTGGCCTTGATGAAGCGCCGGAAGGCCTCGACCGTCCCAACGGTATGTCGACCTTGGCACCGGTCAGTGATGATGGGCAAACGGTCAATGTTATTTATGGTGGCGACCTGTATGGCAATGTGTGGAAGTTTGACCTGAACAGTGCTGATCCCGCTGAGTGGGCGCTGGATTATAAGGTTTTTCAGGCGTGTACAGCTACTTCCTGTCATGCTGATGAGATTCAGCCAATCACTTCACGTTTAGCGGTAGCAGAGAATTCATTCGGTGACAATATGATCTATTTTGGCACCGGTAAGGATTTTGAGTTTAGCGATAAGTCATCGACAAGCCTGCAAACGTTTTACGGCATTGTAGATGAGGGGGCCGAAATAAGTTTGGGGCGGGATGCGTTACAAGAACAAACTATCGATGCTCAAGGCTTCTACTCCTTCGGTGATGAAAGTCGTGAGTTGAGATTAACAAGCGACAATAGCCTTGGTGATAATGATAAGGGCTGGTATATGGATCTAGAAACACCTCATAGCTCTGGTGTGGCGGATCAACTGGGCGAACGGGTGCTGAGTACACCGGTACTGCGCGGGTCGCGAGTGATCTTCTCAACCCTAACCTATACCAATGATCCTTGTGAAGCGGGTGGATACGGCTGGGAGATGGAGTTGAATCGCTATACCGGTAGCCGTCTTAGTTATGTTTCGGTGGATTATAACGGTGACGAAGTGTTTGATGAGAACGATAAAGTCACCGATGCTGACGGCACAAAAGTCAGTGTGTCGGGTATGCGAGCAGGCAATGGTACTGGGGTGACTGAGTTGGTCGATGGTGATGGCCTGCAGCGTATTCATAATGATGATGAGCTTGATTCTGAGTTAGTGCAGTCAGCGCCGGAAGAGACTGGTCGGGCCAGTTGGCGCTATTTGGAGCGTAATTGATGAGTAGATCTTCTCGGCGCACAGTGCGAGGTTTTACCCTGATTGAGTTAATGATTGCAGTGGCGATTATCGGTCTATTATCGGCTATCGCCTATCCCTCTTATATGCAGCATATTCAGCACAGTTGGCGAGAATCAGCGAGGCTGTGTTTAATGGATATGGCGCAGCAGATGGAGCGCCGATATGCGGCTGATATCGCCTATACCTTGGTTGATGCAGACAGTGATGGCAATGATGATCTGTTGATGGCCTCGTCTTGTGTCACCGAGGGAGATATGGCCTCCCGCTACCAGTTTAGCGGTGGGCCTAATAAGAATGGCTTTAGTGTGCAGGCGAAGCCTATTGGCGGGCAAGTCTCTGATGAGTGCGGCACGTTAGGGCTAGATCAATCCGGTAGCCAGACCGCGTCAGGTTCTGCTGGGGCTGAAAATTGTTGGTAAACGGAGACGGTATGGCTAGTCAAAATCAGAGAGGCTTTACCTTGATTGAGTTGATGGTCACTCTCAGTGTATTTCTCATTCTGGTCACCGTGGGGATGCCTTCGCTTTCAAACTATCTTTACTCCCAGCGATTAAACACTACTACGCAACTGATCAAAGATAGTTATAACCAAGCTCGTTATGAAGCCGTTACCCGCAAGAAAGCAGTAACCTTGTGCCCACTGGATGCCTCAACAGGAGGCTGCGGTAATACTTGGGGGGCGGGTATTCTCGTGTATATTGATGAGAACGGCGACGGTGCTTTTGTGGCAGCGGATGACCTGCGTTTGAGGCAAGCCGACTTCCCCGATGGTGTGGCTGTTTCTATCCCTAGCCGTACGCAAGTTAGAATCAGTGCTGCCGGCGCTACGGCCGATACCGGCACTTTTACCATTAGTGTATCAGGCAGTACGGATCAAAAGAGCCTGGTCATCTCCTCTGCCGGACGTATCAGGCTCGGCTAGAACCATTCTTTCAACCCCCTTCGATGCAAACATAAGCGCTAAATCAGTTACAGATCTTACTAATTGGTTTAATCTTATTCTCTTTATGTTCACTATTTGACATATATACACTGTTTTGGGTAGTCCTAACGGACTAATAGTTGTTCGGTTGGCTAAAATATAATCAATGCAGTAGGCAAACGGAGCTTGCTTCAATCTATACTGTTCATAGATGAATGGTGAAAGGTGGTTTTTGTTAAAAATGAAACAAACGGGATTTACACTGATTGAGCTGATGGTGACGATAGCCATCGCGAGTATTCTATTAATGTTGGCAACGGCTGACTATGGGCCTATGCTGAGAGCTAATCAATTAACGTCAGAAATTAATCAAATGCTCGGTGGTTTGTCTTATGCGCGAACAGAGTCAGGTAAATTAACAACGACAGTTACTGTTTGTTCTTCTACTGATGGAGTTAGTTGTAACGGTGGGGGGTTGTGGGAAAGAGGTTGGATTATTTTCAATGACCAAGACTCTGATGCAGTGCTTGATGCAGGGGATGGTGATCGAATTCAAAGAGTATTTCCCGCATTGACTTCGGGTGAAACTATTCGCCGAACGGGTTTTTCGTTTCCTGAAGGCCGCCTTCAATTTAACGCTAGAGGTGAATTACGAGGAAGTAATGCCCAGCCTGGATCGATGATTATCTGTTCTCAAACGGCTGATGTTGCTGAAGCAAAAGCGTTAGTGATTAATATATCAGGTTCGGTGCGTAAAGCTGTTGATGAAGATGATGATGGCGTTGTAAATCAGCACTCTGGAGGGAATGTTACATGCCCTTAATGATTAAAAAGTATTCGTCTGGAGTTAGCCTGATTGAAGTGCTGGTGTCGTTGGTGCTTGTGAGCATTGTTCTTTTGGGTATTGCTGCACTTTCTATCTCTGGGTTGAGTGAAAATCAAAGTGCCTATTATAGAAGTCAGGCTAACCTAATAGCATATGATATTGCCGCTCGAATTAGATTAAATGCAAGCTATGCGCTCGATGATGATGATAATTATGCAGTGGATACTTCTTCTAGTGCTAATTTACCTTCAGCAGTGAACTGTATTTCGTCAGTAAGCGGGTGCAATGATGCAGATCAGGCAGCCCAAGATATTAGAGAGTGGACGGAGCACTTTCGTGACATAGCAGGAATCGGCGTTGATGGTGCTAGTTATCAAAGCTTGATTCCCGCGGCTGTAGGTGTAGTCACTGCAAATAACGGGTTGTATCAGGTAACAATTAGTTGGCAAGAGAATGACTGGAATGTTTCAGGTGAAAATACTCGGGGAGTTGAAAGTCATCAAATGGAATTAAATTTTAGGGTGACGGAGTGATGACAGAATGAAAGCATCAGAGCGTTGCTACGGTTTTTCATTAGTAGAGTTAATGGTCAGTTTGGCGATTAGCTTGTTTTTGATTTTGGGTATTTTTCAGATTTATATTAGTGCCAATAACACTGATCGAACAGGTCAGGCGTTAGCGAAAGTTCAGGGAAACGGACGATTTGCGTTGAGTTATTTGATGAGGGATTTACGCTTGACGGGTTATCAGGGGTGTATTGACCTAGATACTATGGCTGTTTCTGTTGTGGCTAAAGATGATGATATCAATGTGGATATTATTCCATTGCAGGGTTTTGTTGTGGATGCATCGGGAAATTGGAGCCCTGCAAAACCGGCTGAAGATGATGAATTGGATATTGATGGTGCGCCAGCTAATGCTTCGGATGTGATCTACATTCAACATGCTTCTCCAATCTTTACTGAAGTAACTTGTCCAGGAGATGTTTGTGCAAAAGGTTCTGCACTTCCAATCGATGATTTAGATGAGGATATATCTAAGGGCGATATGGTTATTGTTACTGATTGTGATAGTGCTGATATGTTCAGAGTGACAAACGATCCGACTTCTCAGTCACCGGGAAATTACTCTTTAGCGCATAGTGGTAGCGCATGGAATAAAACCAGTGACTTAAGCATTGATTATGAAGAAACGGTTAGTAAGCAGGTCAGGGTGATGACGTTTAAGGCTAATGCCTATTATGTAAAAGATACGGGTAGAGATAGCTCATCTGGAGATGATATTTTTGCTTTGTT
Source organism: Amphritea atlantica (assembly GCF_018860855.1). GTDB lineage: Bacteria > Pseudomonadota > Gammaproteobacteria > Pseudomonadales > Balneatricaceae > Amphritea > Amphritea atlantica_A. The sequence goes on along the minus strand of NZ_JAHKQE010000003.1, from coordinate 16,764 downwards.
TCGGTATGACCGTCAGAAGAAAGCTGAGTTTGAAATAGTCGAAGGAATTGAAAGGTTAAAGGTGCTCTACGGAGAGGAATTGTCATCAGGAAATCTACGTTTTGTGTCTGCTGATGATGCTAATTTGGATATGGACAATGTTAAGGCGATTCGTATCTCTGTGCTGGCCGTCTCAAATGAGAGAGTCAAAAAGTTTGACGATAAAGTTAATTATGATCTCGTTGGGACAACTGTTCAGCCAAGTACGGTATCAGGGGCGGCAATAACGTATGCCCAAGATCGGCGTTTACGCAGGGCATTTACGGCAACGATACAGTTAAGAAACTAGGTTTATGATGATTAACGATAAATATAGGCAGATGTACTGGAAGCGGCAACAGGGTGTCGTGCTAGTGGTTACCCTGTTGGCAATTGTGGCTGTTACGGTGTTAGTTACGGCTACATTGCTAACCTCAACGGCTGAAGAAAAAATGGCTTTTAATGCTCAAGTGACTAATCAGACCTTCCAGGCTGCCGATAGTGCGTTGAATGAAGTGATAGAAACTGATGATGCGATGTATGAAGCGATTGATGCGGGTGTCGGTGGTAGCTCTGATGTAAGACGTTTTGATCTGGGTATTAACCGGTTAAATTCTGAAAGTGTAATGACTTACCAAGGAAAAGGGATACCTGTTGGTACCTCTTTGAGTTCTGCAATAACCTACAAGTTTGAAGTCTCTGGCCGTGGTTATGTAGATGATAATGATTCGTATGGTGATTCTGATGATGAAGCAGCAACGGAGTTGCTTCAGGGTATGTATCGAATCTCTTATGTAACAGAAGATTAAGGCAGATCCTGATGAATATGAATAACTCAATGAGAAGTTTCTGTTTAGGCATTTTGGGCACACTGTTTACCATGACCCCTGTCTGGGCAGACGATACTGAGATTTTTTTTGGTGGCACAACTAATATTAGTGTACGGCCCAATGTGCTTTTTATTTTGGATACGTCTGGTTCTATGGGGAGTACCGATGGTACGGGATCTACGCGGCTCGACCGGATGAAAGATGCGTTAGGGACGATCATTAATAGCGCTCAGGACATCAACGTAGGCTTGATGCGGTTTAGTAACCCAGGCGGCGCTGTCATTTATCCCGTCACCTATATTGATGAGTCCATTAGCAGTACAACCGGTGGTGCTCTATCTGGCGTTGCTGAAGCGACGGTCAGTAGCGGGTCCAATGATGCTGAAGAACAATCCGGAGGTACCGTTGTTCTGGATAACGAGGCGCTTAGCCTGATGACGCAAGCATCCGTCAATATATCAGGAACTATTGATGTCCAGATAAACCATGATGATGATGACGCCGAAGAGCGAGTAAGCAATTCACAAATGACTCTAGGAAGTAGTGATCTAGAATTAATGCGTGACGGTGGTAATTACAATAAGCGTCAATTAGTGGGTTTGAGATTTAATAATGTTGATATTCCGAAGGATGCAACAATTACTGCAGCGTCTATAGAATTTGAAGTTGATCAAAAGCGTTCGGGTAATGTCTACATTGATATCTATGGGGAAGACTCTTCATTTCCAGAACGATATTCGACATCAAAGGGAGACATTAGTGATAGGACTAAAGTGTCCGGTGAGAAGGTTAATTGGAATTTCACAAGCAACCCAAACAAAAATAACGCCTTAGAATCCACAGACATATCAAACATCGTTCAGCATATCGTTAACCGTTCGGATTGGGCGGCTATGAACTCAATGGCGTTTATTCTCGAAGAAGACCCTTCTGATGGTAATAATAATTATCGAGAGTTAGAGTCTCATGATGGTGAAAGTGATGCTGCGCCTATTTTGCATGTAACTTATGAGTATTCTGTCTCGTCTGTTAATAATAGTGTGGTTGGCTTGCGATTCGAGGGCTTGATGATCCCTCAGGGCGCTGACATCACATCTGCAACCTTAAGCTTGGTATCTGCGACTGACAGTGGTGCTTCAACATCTTTATCTCTTTATGCTGAGGATGCTGATAACAGCGCTGAATTTACAACCGCGAACAGTGATTTGAGTGATCGAGATACAACATCAAGCTCGGTTTCTTGGACGCCTACGAGCTGGGATGAAGGTGAATCATATCAAGCACCAGACCTGGCTAATGTGATTGAAGAGGTGGTCGAGCGATCAGGGTGGTGTGGTGGTAATGACCTGTCGTTATTAATAGAGGGCTCAGGGGCGCGGTTTGCCAAGTCATTTGATCTGAGTAGCACTGAGTCTGCGGTTCTAAGTGTCGAGTATGATGTCGACTCCGTCGATGACGATGCCTGTATGGTGAATGAGTACAGTGTCATGATCGATTCAGAAGATGATGATGTTGAAGAGTTTTCTAACGGCTACCTCCTTACTAATTCAACGGACCTTGACCTGATTAATGATAGTTATTACAACAGTGGTAATCAGACAATAGGCTTACGTTTCAATAATATTCAGTTAAATGAAGATGCTCAGATCGCCTCGGCATATATAGAGTTTGCGGCAACAGGGGGAGGAGACTCTGGATCAGTGGAGCTGGTGATTGAAGCCGAAAACGTTGATGATGCTTCGGCTTTCTCCAATTCGAATAAACCTTCTTCTCGTAGCACGCTAAACGATACGGTGTCTTGGGTTATTGATTCTACATGGGACGCTGAAAATGAAATACATCGCACCCCTGATCTTTCAGATCTGATGGAGCAGGTTGTTGCTCGTAGCGGCTGGGAGGCAGGGAACAGCATTGTCTTTACGATTTCGGGTACGGGGGGGAGACGATCGGCGTATTCTTATGACGGGTCAACTCTCGCGCCAAAGCTTGTATATTTAGCCCAAGAGACAGATGTGCCGGTTAGCAATAATACCGTCCGCACAACCATGATCGATATCATTAATGAGATGGAGCAAACGGGTAACACGCCGATAGTTGAAACACTCTATGAAGCAGCGCTTTATTATCGAGGTGAGGGGGTCGACTACGGTAAACAACGAGGTGTTTATCGACGAGCGAAAGATCGAGTTTCTCATCCATTATCATATACCGGAGGGACGTTAGTTCAGCCGGCGGGTTGTACGGCTGACAATCTGAGTTCTAGTTACTGTGAAGATGAAGAGATAACAGGGAATCCTGTTTACACATCGCCTATAACCGAATCATGTCAAGCTAACTATATTGTTATGTTGACCGATGGCAACCCAGTTGGGAGTTTTGATCAAACTAAGATTAAAGAAATGATGGGCTATGGCGATTCCGATAGTTGTAATGGCAGTGGCGCGTACGCCTGTGGACATGACTTGGTGGCGTATCTAAATAATAATGATCAGCTGGCATCCATGGGCGATGATCAAACGGTGAAAACATTTACCATTGGTTTTAACTTCTCCAGTGATTGGATGCAGGAGATGGCGGTTGAAGGTGGCGGCAGTTTTCATGAGGCTAGCTCATCGGCTGATCTCGTTGATGCTTTCGATGCCATTATTAAATCGATTAAAGCAACCGATAGTACCTATGTAGCACCGAGTGTCACCTCTAATCAGTTCAATCGTTTTAGCCATAGGGATGACATTTATTATTCTCTCTTTAAGCCACAGGAAACTGCCCAGTGGGTAGGGAATTTGAAAAAGTATCGTTTAGCCGGTAATCCTGCTCAGGTTGTTGATGCTGATGGTAATGCAGCGGTTGATGATACAACCGGCTTTTTTAAGGATGATGCTCGGAGTGAATGGTCGGCTACTGCTGATGGTAATAGTGTAGAAAATGGAGGTATGGCAAGCAGATTGCCAGCACCAGAGACCCGTAGGATTTATACATACCTTGGCAGCCAGCCGGTGCTTAATGATGGTACTGAGCTGTTATCAGCTTACCCATTAAATAGTAGCAATACAGATATCACTCGTGACCTTTTGGATATACCTAGCCAGTCCTCATCTTATCGAAGTGGATTGTTAAACTGGGTTATTGGATTTGAGGGCGATGGTGTAACACCTCGCTATGCGATTGGAGACCCTCTTCATTCTAGTCCTGTGCTGATGACGTATGACTCCGATAGTGATGCACAAACATATGATAGTACGATTTTTATAGGTACCAACGAAGGCTTTATTCATGCGGTTGATACGGATACTGGGGAAGAGGTCTTTTCGTTTATACCGGAAGAGTTATTAGGCAATCTTGATACTTACTATAGTAATGAGATTGTGTCTCCTCGCCCTTATGGTATGGATGGGGATATTACTCTTTGGAGTAACGATGAGAATAACGATGGTGATTATTTTGATGATGATGATTTTGTTTATCTTTATGCTGGAATGCGACGAGGAGGGCGCAGCTACTATGCATTAGATGTGAGTGATCGGGCTGCGCCTAAGATGTTATGGCAAATTAAAGGAGGAAGCTCCGGAACAACAGGCTTTGCTGAGTTAGGGCAAACTTGGTCAGCACCGAAAAAGCTTCAGATTCGGTTCGATAATGAGGTACATGATGTATTGTTATTTGCCGGTGGTTATGACGAAAATCAGGATAATGTAAATGTGCGTACCGCGGATACTATGGGGCGTGCGATTTATATGGTGAATGCTGAAGATGGCAGTTTGTTTTGGTCTGCAGGTAGCGATAATTCCTATAATTTAGAGCTAACGGATATGCGTTATAGTCTCCCATCCGATATTAATATCGTGGATATTGATGGTGATGGCTTAACTGATCAGTTCTATGTGGGGGATATGGGAGGGCAGGTTTGGCGCTTTGATATCAATCAGTCTAATGTTAGTGATAAAACTGATTTGGTTAATGGAGGCGTAATTGCCGATTTAGCGGGAGATACTGCGGCTTCTAACCGTCGTTTTTATTATCCTCCTGACCTGTCCATAAATGTTACTGGTTCGAATCGGTACATGGGGGTAGCGATAGGGTCTGGCTATAGAGCGCACCCTTTAAATGAAGCCATCGAAGATAGATTTTATTTAATTAAGCAGTTTACTGATATTTATACTGCCCCGACCAGCTATACCAAGCTTGCAGAATCTGATTTATATGATGCAACGCTTAACTTGATCACAGAAGGGAATAGTACAGAAAGAGAAGATGCAACAGTGGGGCTGAGCAACTCTGATACTAACCGAAGTCAGGGGTGGTATATCAAAATGACTAATACCGGTGAAAAAGTATTGGCGGAAAGTCTAACGATTAATGGCCAAATATTGTTCACTACATATGAACCAGCGGCACCTAGTGTGTCAACCTGCCAACCCGCTAACGGTATTGCTAGAGTTTATATTGTAGGTGTATCTGATGCGACTCCACAGGGAGACTTGGATGAAGATGATGATGTGGATAAGCAAGATAGGGTCGTAACGTTGACGCATGGTAATATTCCGTCGCAACCCACGGTTGTGGATACAGTCGATAGTGATCCAACGATTATGGTTGGTACTGAGTCAGTACCTGAGGTCAATACAGGACAGGGTGTTGTTAAGACTTATTGGTTTGAGAAGGAGTCTGATTAAGGTGGCAGCTTATAGTAAAGGTTTTACGCTAATCGAGCTGATGATTACGATAGCTATTATTGGTATTTTGGCTTCTATTGCTTACCCTAGTTATATGAGTTACATCGTAGATGGCCGTCGAACGGATGCTCAGGAAGCTATGTTAAGCTTTGCCAATGCAATGGAGCGTCATAAAACTGAGACGATGTCTTATATTGGGGCGGCAGATGGTGGTGCAGATACGGGTGTGCCGAATGGGGTAGTTTTTCCTTCGCAAGCGCCAGTTGATAGCGCTAATAAGTTTTATAATCTAACAATTGTTTCTTCTAGTTCGTTAGCTTATACGCTGAGAGCGACTCCTATTGCAGGTACATCGCAGGCGACTGATGGGTATCTGGAAATCACATCTACAGGTTTGAGACGTTGGGATCAGAATAATGATGGGGATACTTCAGATGCAGATGAAACCAGTTGGTAATTCTCAGATATCGTCATAAAAATACGCGCCTTAGGCGCGTTTTTTTATATACTCTTTTCTCTTTGTACAAACCATAAGGCTTAGAGATGTCTGACTACCTGATTGTTGGGGCAGGCGTGATCGGAATGCTGACGGCCAGAGAACTGGCTCAGTCGGGTGCGAGTGTCACGCTTGTGGAGATGAATAACTGTGCACAGGAAGCGTCGTGGGCGGGAGGAGGGATTGTCTCGCCGCTGTATCCTTGGCGTTATTCTGATCCAGTTACGGCTTTAGCGACGTGGTCGCAGACCAGTTATATTCACCTCTCACAGCAACTGTTGGAAGAAACGGGTTTAGACCCTGAACTGCGCCTTAAAGGGATGTTTATGGTGGGGGTGGATGATGAGGATGAAGCATTGGCTTGGGGGCGTAAATATCAAAAGCCCATGGAGCGGGTTGGTCGTGATTTTCTTTATCAGAAAGAGCCTAATTTAGCACCTGGCTGTGAATCCGCGCTGTGGATGCCTGAAGTGGGCAGTATTCGCAACCCTCGCTTAGGTCGTTCTTTGCGCCGTAGCATGGAGATGACCCCTAATATTAATTTAGTGGAACAGAGCCGAGTGCAGCACTTAGTGGTTGAGAATGAAACCATTACCGGTGTGCAGTTGGCTGACCGAGTATTGCAGGGTGACACCGTGGTGGTTGCTGCAGGTGCTTGGAGTGGCGAACTGCTAAAACCATTGAATATCGAGTTGCCCGTTGAGCCAGTTAAAGGTCAGATGATGATCTTTAACGCGAAGGTTGGCTTGATTAATCGCGTTGTCTTGATGGAAAACCGATACCTAATCCCTCGTAATGATGGACGTATTCTGGTGGGCAGCACACTCGAGCGTGTTGGGTTTGATAAACAGGCCACCGATGAGATCAGGCAGTCGCTCTATCAAACGGCGCTAAATATCTGCCCTGCATTAGAACACTATGAGCTAGAACGTCATTGGGCGGGATTAAGACCCGGTTCTCCAGAGGGGATACCCTATATTGGTGCCGTACCGGGATATCGCAACCTGTATATTAATGCGGGTCACTTCAGAAATGGTTTGGTGCTGGCCCCAGCATCGACCCGCTTACTAGGAGATATCTTGCTTCAACGGCAGCCCGTTATCGACCCCGAACCCTATAAAATGGTGGGTCGGGTATGATTTTGCGGTAAAGCGGTGATATAAGAAAGGCCTCGCGAGAGGCCTTTTTTTAATCGTAAATGGTTGGTACCGGTTGTCGTTTATGTTCCGTGCGACAGTAAATACCGATTAGTTTTTCTTCCACTTCTGGGCTCACCGGTTTGCCTTCTAGAAAGTCGTCTATCTGGTCATAACTTAGGCCCAATGCGGCTTCGTCAGCTTTTTGCGGTGTATCGCACTCGAGATCGGCGGTCGGCGTTTTATGAATCAGTTGCGCTGGCGCCCCAAGCGCTTCAGCCAAGGCGCGCACTTGGCGTTTGCTGAGGCCAAATAGAGGCGCTAAGTCACAAGCACCATCGCCATGTTTTGTGTAAAAGCCGGTAATGTTTTCGGCAGAATGATCGGTACCCAGCACGAGGCCTCCCAACAGACCGGCTATTTCATACTGAATAGCCATACGGATACGGGCTTTTACATTCCCCTTGGAAAAGTCGATGTGGGCAGGACTCCCCGCCTCAATACCCGCCTCACTGAGTGCGGCTAATGTGGCTGAGTGAACGCCGTCAGCGCCGGGTTGAACATTGGCAGTTAGGCTAGCAGAGGGTGAGATAAAGGCCACTGCTGCTTGGGCATCCTCTTCATCCTGCTGTGTGTTGTAGGGTAATCGCACCGCGATGAATCGATAATCGTTGCTGTTACTTTCCTGATTCAGTTGCTTAATCGACAGTTGAGCGAGACGGCCGCAGGTGGTGGAATCGACGCCGCCGCTAATGCCTAGCACGAGGTGCTTGCAACCGCTGGCCAGCAGGGTGCGTTTAATAAAATCTATTCGTCGATCGATCTCTACTACGGTATCGATTTGTGGCTTAACCTGCATTGCGGCAACAATTGAAGCTCTGTCCATTATCAACTCTCATGGTCTTTATGTGGGTCTACTCGTTATTCTATGTGAAAATCTGGGAGGCTGTGAAGTGCTTTTATGTGCCGCTGATTATTTGCACTATGAGTGGGCATAAATAGGCCATAAAAAAGGCGCCGATTGGCGCCTTGAACAGAAAAAGTGCGATTATTTATCGGCTTCGTCGTCGTTATCGAATGCACCGAAAGTTAGACGGCTAAACCAAGAACGTTCCTGCTGATCGGTTGGCTTGCTTTGAGGCTGCTGTACTGTGCGAGGGGTTTCGTCGCTTCCGAGTAGACCAAAGGTTGCAGTGCTCAGTAGGGATTCTTTTTTCGCCAGCTGTATATTGGACTGATAACCGGGGAAGTTAGCATCTAGAACCGCCTGTGAGTCCGCCGCTAAGTCGGTCATGCCTAGTTCATTGTACGCGAGTACCATCACAGACAGTGCGTCAGGCACGGCAGGTGTTTGCTGATAGTGCTCAACCACGTATCGACCACGGTTTGCCGCAGCAACCCAAGCTTCACGTTTTACGTAGTAGCGAGCGACATGCATCTCGTGAGTGGCCAAACGGTTTTTGAGATAGGTCATCCGTTTTTGCGCGTCGGGTGCGTACTGGCTGTTAGGGAAGCGAGACACTAACTGCTGGAAGCTTTGGAATGAGTCCAGTGCACTGCCTGGGTCTCGTTGCGTTTCATCGATCGGTAGATACTTTTCGAAGAAAGTACGGTCTTTCTCGAACGCAGTGAGGCCTTTGAGGTAGAGGGCGTAGTCTAGATTTTCATGATTCGGGTTCAGACGGATAAAACGATCCGCTGTTGATCTTGCGGCATCCGACTCATAATTTTTGTGATAGGCGTAGATCAGCTCTAGTTGTGCCTGGTCGGAGAAACGACCAAAGGGGTAACGAGCTTCCAGTAGTTGCAGTTTTTCAACTGCGGCCACATAGTTTTCGCTCTCAAGCATATCAAGAGCTTCTTGATAGAGTTGTTGTTCTGGTACATCTGGGGCCTCTTTTTCGTCACCACCAAACCATGAACAGCCTGATGCTATCAGGGTGATCGAAACAATCGCGAGCAACTTTGCCAGGCGCATAAACATTTATCCTGCTATAAGTGAGAGTTTCCCGTTAGTTAACAGCGGCTACTGCTCGTTTCGGGTATACTGTGCAAAATTAATTCGGCCTATTTAACCATAACCGAATGGCAAGCCAAAGCGTCTCCGCGTTTTCCTTGCAATAAAGCCCATATTTTCTTAATTTTTCCGAGAGTTAGATAAAACATGACTGAGAAGGTTCAACTTAGCGCAACAGTATCTGATGATCTGATTGGCAAGCGGTTAGATCAGGCTGTCGCCGAACTTTTCCCCGAGTACTCCCGTTCACGGCTACAGGGCTGGATTAAGGATGGGTTTTTAACCGTCGACGGCAAGGTAAAACGACCCAGAGATAAACTGATGGGTGGTGAGCAGCTAGAGGTCTCAGCCGAGCTGGATGTGATTGATCAGTATAAAGCGGTCGAGATGCCGCTGGATATCGTTTATGAAGACGATGATATTATGATCATCAATAAACCCGCTAACTTGGTTGTTCATCCGGCGGCCGGCCATTGGGAAGATACGCTGCTCAATGGTTTGTTACATTACTGCCCAGATATCGCGCAGGTGCCACGGGCCGGTATTGTGCACCGTTTGGATATGGATACCACGGGTTTGATGGTAGTGGCCAAGACAATTCAAGCGCAGACAGAGTTGGTTTCCCAGCTGCAGGATCGTTCGATGGGGCGTGAATATGAAGCGGTTGTGGCCGGGGTGATGACCGGTGGTGGCACGGTTGATGAAGCATTGGGCCGGCATTCGCGTAATCGACAAAAGATGGCGGTGGTGGGCTTAGGCAAAGAAGCGGTTACTCACTATCGTGTATTAACGAAGTTTCGCGCCCATACCCATATTCGTTTAAAACTTGAAACGGGTCGGACGCATCAGATTCGGGTACACATGTCCCATATTAACTATCCATTGGTTGGCGATCAGCTCTATGGCGGCCGCTTCCGCTTGCCAAAGGGCGTCACGCCACAGCTTCTTAGTAAGTTGAAGGAGTTTCAGCGCCAAGCGTTGCATGCAAAACGTTTAGAGCTGTTTCATCCGGCAACCGGTGAGTTGATGTCGTGGGAGGTTGACCTGCCAGAGGATATGCAGCGGTTATTAAGCCGCCTCAAGAAAGACGCTGCAAATCATGAGACCGACCTGTGAGATTAATTACTGCTGATTGGTCGGCGCCGGATCATATCAAGGCGTTTACCACCACCCGCTTGGGTGGCTGCAGTGAAGGGATTTATGGCTCATTTAACTTGGGTGATCATGTCGAAGATGCAGCGGCTCACGTAGCGGCTAATCGCGCATTGCTATGTGAACAGCATCAATGGGTGAAATCACTGCAGTGGTTATCGCAAGTACACGGTACCGTATTGGTTAAAGCGGCTGAGCAAGGTGTTGTAGAAGCCGATGCCTGTTGGACGGATGATGTTGGTCAGCCCTGTATTGTGATGACCGCAGATTGTTTGCCGGTTTTCTTTAGTGATAAAGATGGCAGTCGAGTAGCAGTGGCTCACGCAGGTTGGCGCGGACTTGTTGATGGGGTGCTGGAACAGACCTTATCTGTATTCGCCAATCCCTCAGAGGTGCAAGTTTGGTTAGGTCCCGCTATCGGACCGCTTGCTTTCGAGGTTGGTGATGAAGTTCGAGAGCAGTTTTGTCATGTTATCGCTGCATCTAGTGATGCATTTACTGCGACCTCCACTCCTCATAAGTGGATGGCCGATATCTATCAACTCGCTCGGTTGCGACTGTATGCGGCGGGCGTACAGCGTATTACGGGTGGGGATTACTGTACCTTTAGTCAATCCGAGTTGTTCTACTCCTATCGCCGCGACGGTGTAACAGGACGTATGGCCAGCGTGATCTGGATCGCCTGATCTGAATCAATGGAAATCTGGCGTAAGCACTTGATCCATCTTGAGTAGAGGTTGATAATGGTTCTCATTAACCTTTGAGGTGTTTCGATGACGCTTATCGAACTAAAATCCCGCCAACAAGCCCGAATTAAAACGATTGCAGGGCCCGAAGCTTTACGTCAGCGGCTCGTTGCATTGGGCGTTCTAAAAGGTTTAAAAGTCTCTGTTGCCGCCACTTCTTTACTGGGTAATCCCCGAGTCTATGCCATCGGTAAACAACAGATATGCTTGCGTAGTAAAGAAGCAAGCCATATCGAGGTGGAGTTACAGCTCTGATGTCTGACAATCAATCCTACACCATCGCTCTGATCGGTAATCCTAATTGCGGCAAAACTTCACTCTTTAATCAATTGACCGGCGCTCGGCAACGAACCGGTAATATGGCTGGAGTGACTGTTACCAGCCGTGAAGGTCATAAAGAGTGGCGTGGTATTGATTTTCATTTTATCGATCTGCCGGGCATCTACTCACTCGCAAATAGCCGGGTAGAGGAGATGGTCGCCCGTGACTATCTAATTAATACGCCACCAGACCTGATTCTGAATGTGGTTGATGCTAATAACCTAGCTCGAAACCTCGCCTTAACGACCCAAGTATTAGAACAGGGGCTGCCGGTAGTGATTGCCCTCAATATGCTGGATGAGCTTGAGAAGCAGGGCGGTAGTGTTGATCTGATAGAACTAGGTCTTGGCTTGGCTAAGCCGGTGATGGCGAGTGATGGTCGTAGCAATGGTCATATCCCCGAGTTAATGGATCTATTGCTGGATAATATTGATCAGCCGAGTGAGCCTTTGGCGATTACCTATGAGCCGCATGTTGAAGAGGCTATCTGCTCACTAGAAGCGGTAGGACTGAGCCGTTGGCAGGCGATTCGATGGTTAGAGTCCGGCGGAGAAAGCGTCGAGCTGGTTAATGATGAGCAGCGGAAGGTAGGGCAGCAAGCACTTGATTTACTCAGTAGCCGTCATGATGAATCGTTGGCTGAAATGATCGCCGAGGGGCGTTATGGCTATATTCATGGTTTGTTACATAAAAGCAGTAGTGAGCATAAGGATCAGTCCCCAGCGGACCACTGGCTCGACCGGTTGACGTTGAATCGCTGGTTGGGCATGCCGATCTTTGTTTTTTTGCTCTGGGTAATGTTCGAAGCGACCTTTACCTTGGGTAGTTATCCGGCTGATTGGATTGATGCGGGAGTGAGTTGGATAGGGCAGCAAGTTGGCGCGTTTATGCCGCCTTCTCTGTTAAAAAACTTAATAGTCGAGGGGTTAATTGCAGGGGTTGGCGGGGTTCTGGTGTTTTTGCCCAACGTGGTGCTGCTGTTTTTCTTCATCGCCTTGTTAGAGCAGAGCGGATATATGGCCCGTGCCGCATTTCTAACCGACAATTTGATGAGTAAGGTCGGCCTGCATGGCAAGGCGTTTGTGCCGCTGGTAATGGGATTTGGGTGTAATGTGCCAGCTATTATGTCGGCCCGAACGATTGAAGAGCCGCGAGCCCGCTTGATTACCATCTTAATTAATCCATTTATGAGCTGTTCTGCTCGGTTACCGGTCTATGTGTTGTTGGCGGGGATCTTCTTTGCCGACCATGCCGGTACCGTATTATTTGGCTTATATATGTTGGGTATTTTGGTGGCTTTTACGATTGCCGCATTATTAGCAAGAACAATTACCTCGCATCATGATGAGACCTTTATTATGGAGTTACCGCCATGGCGACTTCCTTCTGGACGGTCGATGCTACTGCATGTCTGGGATAAAGCATCTGACTTCTTGCGAAAAATTGGTGGGGTTATTTTGGTCGGTTCAATTTTGATCTGGCTACTACAGAGCTTCCCGATGGAAGGGATGTCATGGTTAGAGCAGTTAGGACGTTTCGTTGCGCCGCTGTTTGCGCCGATGGGTTTTGGCTGGCAGGAAACAGTTGCGTTGCTGTCTGGATTTATTGCTAAAGAAGTCATTGCTGCATCGCTGGTGGTGGTGTATCAAACAGATATGAATGATATGGCAGGGCTGCAGGCGGCACTGGGTGCTGCCTTGGCACCAGCTTCGGGGTTGGCGCTGATGGTCTTTACGTTACTGTATATGCCTTGTCTTGCCACTATCGCGACTATTCGCCGAGAAACGGGGAGTTGGCGCTGGGCTGGTGTGTCGATCTTAATGGGGCTGGTCTTGGCTTGGACGGGCGCTTGGTTGGTGTACACCTTAGCGACGTTATGGCTATAGTAAGAGGTGACTTATGACACTGTTTGATTGGATCGTTCTGATTGCCGTGATTGTGCTGCTGGGGATATGGTTTGGCCGTTACCTTTATCGCACCTTTAGTCGCAAATGTAGCAGCACCGGTTGTAGCAATTGCTCCGGTTGCAGCCGCTCTAAAAAGAAAGACCTATAAAAATAGAGGAATATATATCAGTCTTTTCTTATATAGGCTTGAATTCCTCTTGATCTACCCGCATTTACTTAAGTAAGAGTAAGACAACCCGCCATCAGCTTTAATCAAAGCGCACAATGGGTAGGGTGAAATTCATTAGGAGGGAGCCATGCAACCCGAACGTTTTACGAGTAAATTACAGTCAGCCCTAGCGGATGCCCAATCTTTAGCCGTGGGCAAAGATCATAACTATATAGAACCGGTTCATCTGCTGTTGGCGCTGCTGGATCAACAAGGGGGTTCTATAAAGCCTTTGTTAGCCAAATCAGGAGCTGATGTTAATCAACTTCTCTCATCAGCACAGAAGCTGTTTAGTGATCTGCCGCAAGTGACGAATAGTGATGGGGAAGTTCGCTTTTCGCCTGCGATGGGTAAGTTGTTTAATCTTACTGACAAGCTCGCGCAGCAGCGGGGCGATCAATATATCGCCAGTGAGTTATTCCTGTTGGCGATGTTAGAAGATAAAAGTGGTGTGGGTAAGCTACTTAAAGCTGCCGCAGTGACTAAACAGCAATTAGAACAGGCGATTACGCAGATGCGAGGGGGTGATAACGTGAATGATCCAAATGCAGAAGAAAACCGGCAAGCACTAGATAAATTTACTGTTGATCTTACCGAGCAGGCTGAGTCCGGTAAATTAGATCCTGTTATTGGCCGGGATGATGAAATCCGCCGGACTATTCAGGTGTTGCAACGTCGGACTAAAAACAACCCCGTTTTGATTGGTGAGCCGGGTGTTGGTAAAACAGCGATTGTGGAAGGCTTAGCGCAACGAATTATTAACGGTGAAGTGCCTGAAGGCCTGAAGAATAAAAAAGTTCTTTCATTGGATATGGGGGCATTGATTGCTGGGGCTAAGTTTAGAGGTGAATTTGAAGAGCGACTCAAGTCTGTTCTGAATGAGTTATCTAAGCAGGAAGGTCAGGTCATTCTCTTTATTGATGAGCTGCATACCATGGTTGGCGCCGGTAAAGGCGAAGGCTCAATGGATGCCGGTAATATGCTCAAGCCAGCACTGGCGCGTGGTGAGTTACACTGCGTAGGTGCGACAACCTTGGATGAGTATCGTCAGTATGTTGAAAAAGATGCGGCTCTAGAGCGTCGTTTTCAAAAAGTGCTGGTGAATGAGCCAAGTGAAGAAGATACCATCGCTATTTTGCGGGGGTTGAAAGAGCGTTATGAGATTCACCACGGAGTGGATATCACCGACTCTGCGATTATAGCTGCGGCTAAATTGTCACAGCGTTATATCACGGATCGGCAATTGCCAGATAAAGCGATCGACTTAATCGATGAGGCTGGTAGTCGTATTCGTATGGAGATCGACTCTAAACCCGAGAGTTTGGATCGTCTTGAACGTCGTTTGATTCAGTTAAAAATGGAACGCGAAGCGCTCAAAAAAGAGAAAGATCAGGCCGCCATTAAACGGTTGGAAGAGTTGCAAGCGAATATTGAATCGATAGAAAAAGAGTATTCCGATCTTGAAGAGGTCTGGAAGGCTGAGAAGGTCATGCTTCAAGGCTCCCAGCAAATTAAAGAAAAATTAGATCAGGCGCGGACTGAGTTGGAACAAGCGACTCGTTCTGGTGATTTAAGCCGTATGTCTGAACTGCAATATGGCGTAATTCCAGAGCTTGAAAAGCAATTGCAGGCCGCCGCAGACGTTGAGGATCAGCCACAAAAATACCAATTGTTAAGAAATCGCGTTGGTGAAGAAGAGGTTGCGGAGGTTGTTTCTCGCTGGACAGGGATTCCTGTTTCTAAAATGCTGGAAGGTGAGCGTGAAAAACTGCTGCGCATGGAAGATGCTTTGCATAAACAAGTAATTGGTCAGCATGAAGCGGTACGAGCTGTTTCCAATGCGGTACGTCGGTCACGTGCGGGATTGTCAGATCCTAATCGGCCAAACGGTTCTTTCTTGTTCCTTGGGCCAACGGGTGTTGGTAAAACTGAGCTTTGTAAAGCATTGGCTGGTTTCTTGTTCGATACGGAAGATGCGATGGTGCGGATCGATATGTCAGAGTTTATGGAGAAACACTCCGTTGCTCGACTGATTGGTGCACCTCCTGGGTATGTTGGTTATGAGGAAGGCGGTTATCTAACGGAGGCTGTACGTCGTAAACCCTATTCCGTCTTGTTGTTGGATGAGGTAGAAAAAGCGCATCCTGATGTTTTCAATATACTGTTACAGGTATTGGAAGATGGGCGTTTGACTGATGGCCAAGGGCGTACGGTAGATTTCCGTAATACCATTGTTGTGATGACTTCAAACTTAGGCTCTGATTTGATTCAGAACTTTAGTGATGATGACGATTATGATCTGATGCAGAGTGCCGTCATGGAAGTCGTCGGAAATCATTTCCGTCCAGAGGTAATTAACCGGATTGATGAAGTAGTGGTTTTCCATAGTCTACGAAAAGAGCAGGTAAGAGGAATCGCTGAGATCCAATTAAACCGTCTACGTGATCGGTTGACTGAGCGAGAGTTGACCTTAACCTTGACATCAACTGCTATGGATAAGCTGGTGGATGTTGGCTTTGAGCCTATCTATGGTGCACGTCCTCTGAAACGGGCTATCCAGCAATGGATAGAAAACCCATTGGCGCAGGAGCTGCTTGCGGGTAAATATCTACCGGGATCAGAGATTGGAGTCGACGTCGAAGCAGGGAAATTTATTTTTCGGTGAGAAGCTATAGCTAGGCGCTTTCCTAGCTAAACGGGAAAAGTTATAAAAAAAACCGCCTTACGGCGGTTTTTGTGTTCCTGTAGGAACCCTTTCTAAGGGCGGTAGGTTATTGTCTTGGTCTTGATTTCTTAACCACAACAAGTTGTGAAGTGGCGATCTAGTGGCTCATTGTTAAAAGTTAGCTGCTTTTCATTAAATTGACACTTTTTCGTGCTGCCTCTGTTGACTCACTGGCTGTGCGGTGTAGAATGCGCCTCCTCGCTTGAGACAGCCACCGGAAACGGTCGCTGAAACAGGCAGAGCTGTTCGATTAACCCATTGAAAGCACGGCGTTTAACGCAAGCTTTTAACAGCGGAAAGTTGAATAGGAAGTCGCCGACTTCATTTGAGAATTTGCTAAAAATTCTTAAATAAAATGGTTGACTTCATCAGGGTGTTGAGTAAAATACGCACCTCGCTTGAGACGACAGCCCAAACGGCTGAACGTTGAAAGCAACGCTCTTTAACAGATAGATCAGATAATTCGTGTGGGCGCTTGTTGAGATGAAGCACAAAAGCTTTATCAAAGTAAGCGACACATAAGTAAATTCATGAA
>NZ_JAHKQE010000025.1 GCF_018860855.1 Amphritea atlantica | reverse complement strand
ACTGGATTAACTATAAATCGGTGGCCAATTTTACTTGACCACTACATGCCGTGTGGAAGCAAGAACAGTTGCAAGTCTTGAAGAGCATTTCTCAGAATTTAAAAAAACAAGAGGCGGGTAAGCAGTAATGCCTTTTAACAAGACCAAGTACCAATGCGCAACAAGTTGCGCTGGCCGCCTAGGGGGCGTCTGTTAGACAAGGTAAGTTGGCTTAATAATATCCGCCGGTAGCGCGTGGTGCCACCGGCGGATGTTTTACTTGGCGTCGGGCAACGTGATGTTTAGCTCTAGCACCGAACAGTCGTCGGCGTTATCAAGCTGCACGGACACTTGGTCGTGCTCGATATCGACGTATTTGCGAACCACCTCGATGATTTCTTTTTGCATCAGCGGCAAATAATCGGGTTGACCACGGGTGCTGCGCTCATGGGCGACAATAATTTGTAGGCGCTCTTTGGCGGTTGAGGCCGACGAAGAGGGTTTGTTTTTCTTTAATAGGTAATCGAGTATGCCCATTACTTACCTCCTAGCAGTCGCTTAAAAAAGCTTGACTTGGCTTGCTCTAAAAAGCGGTGTTCTACGTCCTCGCCCAGTAGGCGAGATACAGCATCTTGATACGCTTGCCCAGCC
This sequence comes from Amphritea atlantica, assembly GCF_018860855.1. Classification (GTDB taxonomy): domain Bacteria; phylum Pseudomonadota; class Gammaproteobacteria; order Pseudomonadales; family Balneatricaceae; genus Amphritea; species Amphritea atlantica_A. Next base: position 87,515 of record NZ_JAHKQE010000025.1, on the reverse strand, counting down.
TGTGACTCGGTATCGAGAATAACCGGCGCTCCTTGGTTAGAGGCTTTAAGTACGGCCTCGGACTCGGGAATAACACCCAGTAGCGGAATAGCCAAAATCTCCTCGACATCGGCCACGCTTAGCATCTCGTTGGTGGCTACGCGGGCTGGGTTGTAACGAGTGAGCATTAGGTGCTCTTTGATCGTTTTGCCTTGCTCGGCCAGGCGCGACTTGCTTTGCAAAATACCCAAAATACGGTCGGAGTCGCGCACCGAAGACACCTCGGGATTGGTGACGACGATGGCCTCTTCGGCAAAGTAGAGCGCCATTTGCGCGCCTTGCTCGATACCGGCTGGCGAGTCGCAGATGATATAGTCAAAGTCTTCGGCCAGCTCGTTCAAAACGGCCTCGACACCTTCGTAGGTGAGGGCGTCTTTATCGCGGGTTTGTGAGGCGGGCAAAATAAACAGCCCTTCGGTGCGTTTGTCTTTAATCAGAGCCTGCTTAAGGCTAGCTTCTTTGTTAATAACATTAACAAAGTCGTATACCACTCGGCGTTCGCAACCCATAATTAAATCTAGGTTACGCAAGCCCACATCAAAGTCGATGACCACGGTTTTGTGGCCGCGCAAGGCAAGACCGGTGGAGATAGCCGCACTTGAGGTGGTTTTACCAACGCCACCTTTACCTGATGTTACTACTATTATTTTAGCCACGTGTTGTCCTTTATTAATCGTCAGTGGTGTTACAGCGCTGTCACTTGGAGGGATTCATCTTGCAGATACACCTGTGCCGCTTGTTTCCAGCAGTGCTCACGCAGTTTGTCGTTTAAAATAAAATGTCCGTTAATTGAGACCAGCTCTGCTTCGAGTTGTTGGCAAAAAATACGCGCGTCGGGGTTGCCGCGCACGCCGGCCAGTGCGCGACCGCGCAAGGCTCTGTATACATGAATATTGCCATCGGCGATCACCTCGGCACCCTCGCTGACCGGCGCGAGCAAAATCAAATCGCAACCTTCGGCGTATATTTGTTGGCCCGAGCGCACAGGGCGGTCGACTATCCGAGTCGGCAGTGCTGGCGCGGTTGCCTTCGGAACCGCTGCTTGTGGTTCGGCTGAGGCTTGGCTTGGTTCTTCTGCTGCGGGTTTTTCAACGCGCGGGCGCGAAGCGGGCAAGTGTATCAGGCCTAAGTCTCGCGCCTGTTGCGCGACTTTATCATCAGCACCTTTGCAGCCAAATAACTGAAACCCCACACCGCGGCATTGTTCAATCACATCTTGCAGCAGCTCGCGGTTTATCTCGCCGCTAAAGTCGGCCAAATTTAAAAACAGTGGTGAGCCGGTAAAAAACAGCGGAGCGGACTCGACTTTTTGGCGCAGCTGCTCGGCAAACACTTGCGGCTGATACTGATATAAGTCCAGCGACATAAGCGTTAGATTGGTGCCTTTTATTTGAAAGCAGGCGTCTGCCATTGGGGTGTCCTAGTGTTTAGTGTATATCTGGCGCATCGCTTGGCGCCGCAGCGCAATATAACAAATCACCGCCCACGACGATACCGGCGGGGCGATGCTGCCTGAGTGATATTTATCCCCAAAAAGGGCTGCTCTGGTTTTTACCTCGGTGTTCCCGGTGTTCTCTGTGGTAAAAGGGTTCTTTGACAGCATTGAACGAATAGCTGGGGCTCAGACAGGCTACTCCAAAAAGACGTCTTTAATCTTTTCCTGATCCACAAAGCGGGTGTAGTCATTCACCGCCGCTCGGACCGCTTTATCGGTTAATATATCTTGCATGGCGACTTTGCCCACCAGTTTCAAGGCTTTCTTCAGGGCCTGTGGATCGGCCTTGCGGGCGGCTCTTGCCTCGTTGGGGAATAGTCGGGTGATCAGTTTGGCAATGGTTTGGTGAGAGCCCTGCAGATCATCTAGGGATATGTTGGCGTGGGGTTCCAGTTCTGGGTGCGCGGACATTGAAAAGTACATCCATTTAACCAGTTCTTTGCGTTCTTTTCCGGTTAGGGAGTCAATAAAACAGGTGCCCAGATCCTGGGCGCTGGCTTTCAGAGGGAGGCTGACCATTGCCGCGATCGTGAGTGAACAGAGTACGGTGAATGCTGGTTTTTTCAAGGGAAGCTCCTTGGCGTTATTTATCTGAAAGCCGGGCTGATCAGTGTTGTATCGGCAGTGTGGTACCGATGTTATTTCGACAGATAACGGATGCCGTCTTCCAGCCCTGCTAGTGTTAGTGGGAACATTTTTTGATCCAGCATGTTTTTGATCATCTGGGTGCTGGCGGTGTAATCCCAGTAGCGCTGATGGCTAGGGTTGAGCCAGATCGCTTTATCCCAAGTATCGAGGATTCGCCTTAGCCAAACCTCGCCCGATTCTGGATTGCGGTGTTCGACACTGCCAAAGCGTTCGGTGACCTCATAGGGGGCCATCGCCGCATCACCCACAAAAATAACCCGATAATCGCGGCCATAGGTGTGCAGCAGATCGAAGGTGTCGATATGCTCGTTCCAGCGGCGTTTGTTATCTTTCCAGACCCGTTCATAAACACAGTTATGAAAATAGAAATATTCCAAGTGCTTGAACTCGGTGCGTGCGGCGGAAAACAGCTGTTCACACTGCTGAATATAGGGGTCCATTGAGCCGCCCACATCAAAAAATATCAGTACCTTGGCGGCGTTATGCCGTTCCGGCACCATTTTCAGATCGAGATAGCCGGCATTATTGGCGGTAGAACGGATAGTGTCATCGAGGTCTAATTCATCGGCGGCACCGGTGCGGGCAAATTTACGCAGTTTGCGTAGGGCGACTTTGAGATTACGGGTGCCGAGTTCCACGCTGTCATCGAGATCGCGAAATATCCGTTTTTCCCAAACTTTTACCGCCTGCTTATGTTTGCTTTCTCCACCGATACGCACCCCTTCAGGGTTATAACCGCTATGACCGAAGGGTGAGGTGCCGCCGGTGCCGATCCATTTATTACCTCCAGCATGCCGCTCTTTTTGTTCCTCGAAGCGTTTAGCCAGCGTTTCCATCAGCTTATCTAATCCGCCGAGTTTTTCGATTTCGGCTTTATCTTCATCACTGAGATTGCGGATAAAGTCGGCGTCCAACCATTGCTCGGGTATCAGGTTATCAAACGGGTCTGGCAGCTCGGCTAAGTCTTTAAAGTAATGGCCAAAGGCGAGATCAAAACGGTCGAAATATTTTTCATCCTTTACCATGCAGGTACGCGCCAGTAGATAGAAATCATCCCAGTCGGCGAAGGCTAGATGGTTTTCCAGTGCTTCCAGCAGGGCAAGTAGCTCATGGATTGAAACAGGCACCTGAGCTTTGCGCAGGGTGTAGAAAAAATCGACTAACATAGATCGCTCCTAGCCGGCTTATCGGTTTTCTCGGCGGGCCATAAATGCCAAGCGTTGCAGAATATGAACGTCTTGTTCATTCTTCAGTAGGGCGCCATAGAGGGGCGGAATCGCCTGACTAGGATCACGATTCTGCAGTATATCCAATGAAATATTGTCAGCCAGTAATAGCTTTAACCAGTCAATCAGTTCTGATGTCGAGGGTTTCTTTTTCAGGCCGTTAACCTCTCGCACTTGAAAGAAGACTTCCAGCGCCTCATTGACTAGATCTTTTTGAATGTTGGGGAAATGCACATCCACGATCTGTTTCATGGTGTCGGCATTAGGGAAGTTGATGTAATGGAAAAAGCAGCGGCGTAGGAAGGCATCGGGCAGCTCTTTCTCGTTATTACTGGTGATGATGATCATAGGGCGGTGTTTAGCGACCACGGTTTCACCGGTTTCATAAACGCTGAACTCCATTTTGTCGAGCTCAACCAATAGATCATTAGGGAATTCGATATCCGCTTTATCGATCTCATCAATCAGCAGCACGACCTGTTCGTCGGCATCAAAGGCTTCCCAGAGCATCCCTTTGCGGATGTAGTTGCTGATATCATGTACTCGATCATCACCCAGTTGGGAATCCCTTAGCCGGGAGACTGCATCGTATTCATACAGTCCCTGTTGTGCTTTGGTGGTCGATTTAATATGCCAGCGCAGTAGTTTTTTGCCGAAGGCTTGAGCGACCTCTTCAGCTAACATTGTTTTGCCGGTGCCAGGCTCGCCTTTGATTAGCAGGGGGCGTTGCAATGTGGCGGCAGCATTAACGGCCATCCGCAGATCATCTGTCGCAACATAGCGCTCTGTACCTTCAAATTTCATCTGACTTAACCTCTGAGAAAACTGTTACCAAAGAGGATTATCTTAGCAGAAAAAAAGTATCAGGATATGGGCTGTCATTGACTATTTAGGACAATAAACCCTACATCTAGGCTATGCGGTATGGGGCGAACGTTGCTCTTTTTGTACCAGTAACATGGCGATAATAACAAGCACCATACCGGGTATTAGTGGCCATTGTAGCGATGTAGAGCCCATCAATATATTTAGGATTACCACGAACAAAGGGGTTAAAAAGCTATAGGCTGCCACTTGAGTTGCGCCCAAGATAAGCGTGCCGAGTTGTAATAAGAAAAAACTGACTAAGGTGGTGAAGATAGCCAGATATAAAATGCCCAGATAAACATTCATATCGACGGCGCGCCACTCAATAGCGCCTAAGCTAGGAAGTGATAGTAACAGTAGCCAGAAACTGCCGATTGATATTACCCAGAATGTCATTATTTCCATCGGCTCGCCAGCATAAAGCTTTCGTATCAGTGGGTTATAGGCTCCCATAAATAAGCAGCCGAGTATAAATAGGAGGTCTCCGCGATTCAGTTGTAGTTGCAGCAAGCTGCTTATATCGCCCCGTACGATAATCCACAGGGCGCCTAAGGTGCCCAGTAGTAAACCGGCTGCTCGGCGTTTGCTGGTTTTTTCTCGGTTGATAAGAAACACATAGAATGCGGTCATCGCGGGCACCGTGGTATAGATGGCACCGGTATTGAGTGCGCTGGTATAGCGTAGCGCTGCAAACATACACCAGAAAAACACCACTAAAGGGATGCTTAAAACAGCATACCCGAGCAATTGCTGATGTGTTGGGCGGTGCCAGCCATTTTTAATGAAAACATAGGGTGCGAACATCAGTGCGGCCAGTAGAAAACGGATAAACATCATTACCTCGGGAGGCAGGGCGGTGGTAATGAGTGCGCCAACAGGAAATGAGCTGGCAATCAGCGCGACCATCAATAGCATCAGCATGTGAATTATGATGCGAGGTGTCTGTTGGAGTGGACTGTTCATAAGATGCTCTATGTAAAGGGATTTAAGGGTTGCTAGGTTAACTTGTTTTTAATTAGCTGATAATCTGTGTTTTTGGACAATAACTGTTGAATAAAAGTGAACAAAGGTTGGTGTGATGGATACGATTGCTGCAATTCCCGTTTTTGTTGCTGTGGTTCAGTATGGTGGATTTTCCCCTGCGGCTCGCTTTTTGGGTATCTCTAAATCGGCGGTGAGTAAGCGTATTACGTTGTTAGAGCAGCAGCTGGGTGTCAAATTACTGCATCGGACAACGCGAAAACTGAGCTTAACGGAGGTGGGGGAGCGCTATTTTGAGCATGCGCTTAAAGCGACCGAGGCCGCCCGTGACGCAGAAGATGCGGTGGCTCAACTTCAGGGGGAGCCGCAGGGACGTTTACGCATTAATTCACCGATGTCATTTGGCCGGTTGCATATGGCACCGATGATCCCCGAATTTTTAAAACGTTATCCTAAAATCAGTATCGATCTGGTGATGGATGATAAACGACTCGAGATGGTCAGTGGTGGGTTTGATATTGCCATTCGAGGTGGCGAATTATCGGATTCTAGCCTGATTGCCCGTCGACTTGGCCGTATTAACAGTGTCTTATGTGCCTCTCCTGAATATCTGGAGACTCAGGGTTATCCATTAGTTCTGGATGACCTACTAGAACATAACTGTCTCTCTTTTAGTTATTCCAATGATGTGCGTGAATGGCACTTTACGAAAGATAATCAGCGACAGTCGGTGATGGTGTCGGGTAATTATCAGGTTAATAACAGTGAGGCGTTGCAGGAAGCGGTATTGAGGGGCTTGGGTATTGCGCGCTTACCCACCTTTGTGGCAGGGCCGGATATTCGCGCAGGCAGACTGGTGGTCTTGTTTCCTGAATATCAGATGCCGGTGCAGGATTATAATGCGGTGTTTATTGAGCGACAGTATATGCCTGCGAAGGTGCGGGTATTTTTAGATTTTGCCATCGAGTATTTTGGCAGTGAGACGCCCTATTGGGAGCAGGGTATCGCTATCTAATGCAGCATTGTTGTCTTTTGCTCAACATTGTTTTTATTTTAAGAGTGGTTATTAATCATTAATAAACAATCTAATCTATTTGTCAGATATGGTGATCACGGCGTTGAGTGGTGACACCTTTAATAATCGATCAATAGATGAGGGTTTAATAATGGAATTTTTTGCAACCGTTGCAGCACGTCGCGCGATCAAACACTATGCCGATAAACCGGTGACTGAAGCTGACTTTGAACGCATCATGCAGGCAGTATTGCTTTCTCCTACTTCATATAATATTCAGCATTGGCGGTTTGTTCGGGTCACTGATTCGCAACTACGTACTGAACTTCAGGCTGCTGCTTGGGGACAAACACAGATAACCGAGGCTGCTGAGTTGGTGATTGTGTGTGCTGACACTCAAGCCTGGTCAGATAACCCACAGCGTTATTGGGCCAATGCTCCGGCGGATGTGCAGGCGATGATGTTGCCTATGCTGGCCTCTTTTTATCAGGGTAAAGGGTTGTTACAGCGTGATGAGGCGATGCGTTCTAGCGGAATGGCGGCACAAACCTTTATGTTGGCGGCTAAGGCCTTGGGATATGATACTTGCCCTATGATCGGTTTTGATAATGAGCGGGTGGCTGAGATGGTTAATTTACCCGCAGGCCATGTGATCAGTATGTTCATCACGCTTGGTTCGGCGGACAAGCCTGCAAACCCTAGGGCTGGGCAAATCCCGCTGACCGAGGTATTAATTGAAAACCGCTTTTAATGTTGCCGCAGGTTGCGTTATTCATCCAGCATGACGCAACCTGTTAGAAAGGATTGTAAACAACGGCATAGAGAGCGAAGCCTATCCAGCTGAGCCATAATAAGCCCCAGCTTAATCGACTCTGTTTGTAAATGGTCACTATCTCTGGAGCTTCTGAATTATTAGCGTTATTCGGCTGTTGTGCTTGTTGCAGTTTGCGCTTTTGTTTGTCTAATTCGCGGGCTTTTTCTTTGTGACGTTTTTTGTATTCTTCGATGCCTTTCTGAATACCCTGCGCGATTAGTTTAGTCTGTTCTTTTGTTTGGCCCGGGCGTTGGGTTGATTTAGCTACCTGTAATGCTTCGGTTACCACCTGTTCTGATACTTTTTGTTTCTTAGCCATAGTCACTTCCTTGGTTTGGCCTGTATTATCTCATGTTAACGGATGATAATGTTTGTTAACAACGATAAGGATACATACATGGCCGCTTCAAACCTTCTGGCATTAATTGACGACATAGCGTCTCTCTTGGATGATGTTGCTGGCATGACCAAGGTGGCTGCTCGTAAAACGGCAGGCGTGCTGGGGGATGATCTAGCATTGAATGCTGAGCAAGTCTCGGGTGTTAAGGCCGAACGAGAGTTGCCGGTGGTTTGGGCGGTGGCAAAGGGTTCCTTTGTTAACAAAGCTATCCTTGTGCCCGCAGCATTAGCGATTAGCTATTTTATCCCTTGGTTGATTGTGCCGCTGTTGATGATTGGCGGGTTGTTTCTCTGTTTTGAAGGATTTGAAAAAGTGTTTCATACATTTTTTTATTCAGCAGAAGAGAAGGCCGCCCATAAAGCAGAGTTAAAGCACGCACTAGAGGATAGTGCGGTTGATTTAGTGGCCTTTGAAAAAGAGAAGATTAAAGGTGCTGTACGTACCGACTTTATACTCTCCGCTGAGATTATTGTGTTAACACTGGGGACGGTTGCGGGTGCTTCACTGGTAACTCAATTTGGTGTTTTAGTGGGTATCTCTATTTTGGTGACCGTGGGTGTATACGGTTTAGTGGCTGGGATCGTGAAACTCGATGATCTTGGACTTTATATGGTGCGCAAGCCGGGTGCTGCTGATTTTACTAAAACCATCGGCCATGGGATTCTCAAAGCCGCACCGATGCTGATGAAGGCGCTGGCGGTGTTGGGTACTATTGCTATGTTTATGGTGGGCGGCGGAATTTTGGTTCATGGTTTGCCGTTTTTACATCACTTTATCCAGCATTTGACCGAGGGGCTAAATTCGGTTGTTGTGATGTTGTTGCCGGTATTGTTAGAAGCGTTGGTCGGTGTTGTCGCTGGCGGTGTTGTGTTTGTGGTGATTAGCTTGGGAAAAAAACTGTTTGGTAAAGCAGAGACCGCTTAACCTTCTGAGCTTTGTTTTCTGCTAGAGGCAATTCGGGTTTTTGATTAAATCGCCCTGAGATAAGATAAAGACAAAAGTAAGATATAAAAAAGGCCGATGTATTATGCATCGGCCTTTTTCGTTTCGAGCAGCTAATTACTTAGCGGCTTCGTAAGCTTTTTGCGCTTCGATGATAGCGGCTTTAGCAGCGTCTACGCCTTCCCAGCCTTCAACTTTAACCCATTTGCCTTCTTCCAGACCTTTGTAGTTCTCGAAGAAATGCTTGATGCGGGCTAGCAGAATGTCGGGCAGGTCAGTTACGTCTTGCACGTCTTTGTATGCTTTGCTTAGTTTGTCGTGTGGTACGGCAACGAGTTTAGCATCTTCACCGGCTTCGTCGGTCATGTTCAGCACGCCAACTGGACGGCAACGAATCACAGAGCCAGGTACTACTGGGTAAGGTGTTACTACCAGTACGTCCAGTGCATCGCCATCATCAGCCAGGGTATTGTTGATGTAACCGTAGTTGGCAGGGTAGAACATAGGCGCCGCCATGAAACGGTCAACGAAGATTGCATCAGAATCTTTGTCGATCTCGTATTTAACCGGATCGCTATCCGCTGGAATCTCGATGATTACATTGATGTCGTTTGGCAGATCATTGCCAGCAGGGACTTTTTCAAAGCTCATGTGTCGCCTTCCTGTTTAAGTGTTAAATCTGTTTAGAATTCTAGGGCTGCATTATATACAGCCCTTGATCATAAGTTGAATACGACTTAAAGATCATAAACTGAGAATTCAGTTAGTCCTTAGCGTGATATTTCATCATGGTTTCGACTTCAGCTTTTGAGCCTAGGCCGACGGAAACGCGTTGATGAATTTTTTCTGGCTGAACATCCATGATGTGCCCGTAGCAGGTTGTGCTTAGGCCGCCGGCTTGTTCGATGAGGTAGCTCATTGGATTGCCTTCATACATCAGGCGAAGCTTGCCGGGCTTACTTGGATCGCGGCTATCCCATGGATAGAGAAAGATACCACCACGGGTCAGGATGCGGTGTACTTCTGCCACCATAGATGCAACCCAGCGCATATTGTAGCGTTTGCCCAGCGGACCTTCTTCACCTTGAAGCAGATCCGAGACGTAGGTTTTCATTTCTGGTTCCCAGAAGCGCTGGTTCGACATGTTGATGCCAAACTCCTGCGTGTGTTCAGGGATTTTGACATCCTCTTCGGTAAGAATGAAGTCTCCACCGTGGCTTAGGGTGAACATATGCACCCCATGACCGGTGGTGAGTACCAATACGGCACAAGGGCCGTACAGAACATAGCCGGAAGCTATCTGGTTGCGACCACACTGCATAAAGGCTGCTTCTGAACCACCATCGAGGTGTTTAGGTCTTTCCAAAATAGAAAAGATAGTACCGACAGAAACGTTGACATCGATGTTGGATGAACCATCCAGAGGGTCGAAGGTGACGAGGTATTTACCATCGGGATGACCTGGTACCGGATAGTCTTCTTCTTCTGAAGCGATACCGGCAACCGTTGGGTTATCAAGTAAAACCGCCTTGAGAATATCGTTAGAGATAATATCCAGTTTTTTCTGAGTTTCCCCCTGAACATTAATGCCTTCAGAGGTGCCTAATACCCCTGCCAGAGCACCTTCGCGTAATTTAATGGCGATCTCTTTGCAGGACAGCATCAGGCTGTCAATTAGGTCAATAAGATCATCGGGAGTGTTGTGATGCTTGAGGTACTGGTTCAGCAGTCGCATGTGGCTAAAAAACCTGTGGGATTTGGGGGTTAAAAGTTGTGACAATTTTACGCTGAATTAATTGTTAATTACACCGTTTGCGCGGGGAATTAACGTAAAAAAGAGACAATTGTGTTAATTATGATTTTTTTTGTGATTTTCTTTGTGTTTAGGTTTACGGCGAGGCGATAGCTGCAAAATTATCTGCGGTGAAAAAGAGCATAACGAAACGGGCTTAGCTGTTATCATGCTGACATTATTTTAGAGTGAAAAGCTGATCTGGAGAACCTAACTGTGCATGTTCATATACTGGGAATTTGTGGCACCTTTATGGGCAGTCTGGCGGTGCTGGCGAAAGAATTAGGGCATCACGTAAGTGGTTCGGATGCCAATGTTTATCCGCCGATGAGTACGCAGTTGGAACAGCAGGGTATCCATCTGATTGAAGGCTATGATCCCGCTCAGCTCGATCCTGCGCCGGATATGATTATAGTCGGCAATGCGATGACTCGCGGCAACCCTTGCGTTGAGGCTATGCTGGATCGGGGTTTACCCTACACCTCGGGCCCTCAGTGGTTGTCTGATAATCTGTTACGAGATAAATGGGTACTCGCGGTGGCGGGAACCCATGGCAAAACCACCACCGCCACGATGCTGGCTTGGTTGCTGGAATTTGCAGATATGGCGCCTGGGTTTCTGATTGGGGGAATACCTAAAAACTTTGATCGTTCTGCACGGGTGGGTGAAAGCCCCTTTTTTGTGATCGAAGCCGATGAGTACGACACCGCTTTTTTTGATAAGCGCTCCAAGTTTGTTCATTACCATCCACGTACCTTAGTTCTGAATAATCTTGAATTTGATCATGGGGATATCTTTGATGATCTAGCGGCAATTCAACGACAGTTTCATCATGTGGTTAGAATCGTACCGGCCAATGGCCAGGTGATTATGCCGGCGGGCGTGCCCGCGCTGGATCAGGTGATCGAGCAGGGCTGTTGGACACCGCTAGTGAAAACTTCGGTAGGCCTTGATGGACAACTTAATAATGAGGCGCAGTGGCAGGCGCGCTTGCTGAAGGACGATGGTTCTGAGTTTGAAGTGCTGCATCAGGGCACCGTTGTTGGCACGGTGCGCTGGCAGATGACAGGGCTGCACTCGGTTAATAATGGTCTGATGGCTCTGGTGGCCGCCCGGCATGTAGGGGTGCAAATAGCCCATGGGATTGAGGGGTTGTGCCAATTCGGTGGTGTAAAGCGGCGCATGGAGCTGATTGGTGAGGTAGCGGGTATACGTGTTTATGATGATTTTGCTCATCATCCGACCGCTATCGAAACCACTTTGCAGGGGATTCGCGCGCAGGTAGGTGATGCGCCGGTGATTGCAGTGATCGAGCCACGTTCAAATACCATGCGTATGGGTATTCATCGACAGAAGCTGGCATCTTCGGCCCGACTTGCTGACAAGGTTTATTGGTATCAGCCTGTGGGATTGGAGTGGTCGCTACAGGATGTCATTGATAGTTGCGATAATCCTGCCGTGCTGGCTAGGGATACCGCTGAAATTATTCGTCAGCTAGTGGCTGAAGCAAAACCGGGAAGCCATATTGTTATTATGAGTAATGGCGGATTTGACGGAATTCATCTGCGTTTGATCGACGCCTTACAAAAACAGCACCTAAGCTGATGGAGTTGAACGTGGCAGAGAACGATAAAGAGACCTATAAAGAGCGAATAACCCTCGCTATTACGGGGGCTTCAGGCGCCCAGTATGGATTGCGATTACTCGAGTGCTTGATTGTTGCCCGTTGTCAGGTGCTGGTGATGATCTCAAAGGCAGCGCAAGTGGTGATCGCAACAGAGACCGATGAAGCACTGCCTGGATCAGCAAAAGAGCAGGAAATCTGGTTGACGCAGCGTTTTTCGGCAGCAACAGGGCAGGTGCGTGTTTTTGGTCGAGAGCAGTGGATGGCTCCGGTGGCATCGGGGTCTGGAGCGCCGAGTAAAATGGTGGTCTGCCCCTGTTCAACAGGCACCTTATCTGCTATCGCTACCGGTGCGAGTAACAATCTAATTGAGCGGGCGGCGGATGTTGCCCTTAAAGAGCGTCGTCAATTAATTCTTGTCCCCCGTGAAGCACCTTATTCAGAGATTCACCTTGAACATATGTTGAAACTCACGCGCATGGGGTGTGTGGTGATTCCCGCGAGTCCTGGTTTTTATAACCGACCGCGTACCATTGAAGATATGATTGATTTTGTGGTGGCCCGTATTCTTAATCAGCTGCAGATAGAACAACAGTTGTTACCGCGTTGGGGTGAGGATAGCCTTTCCTGAGCATAGCGCTTAAAATGCAGCGCTTTTGAGACGTAGCTGCGTCAATCTGTTTACTTTGACATACCGGATAATTGAGATGGCCAAAATTCTTGCCCTGGATACATCCACAGATGCCTGTTCTGTTGCGCTGTCTATTGATGGCGAAATTCAGGAAGATTTTCGTATTATTCCTCGCCAACACACCCGTCAGTTATTACCCATGGTCGATGAAATGTTGTCGGCCGCAGGGCTGAAGGTTGCTCAGTTAGATGCGATCGCCTTTGGCCGAGGACCGGGTTCGTTTGCCGGTATTCGTATTGCTACCGGTGCTGCGCAGGGTTTAGCATTTGCGGCTGAGCTACCGGTATTACCTGTCTCAACATTGGCGGCTATCGCCCTGAATGCCGCGCGAGAACACCACGTCGATCGGATTATCAGTACCCTAGATGCGCGTATGAATGAGTTGTATAGCTGTGCCTACGAGATGCGTGATGGCTTGCCAGTGGCGCTAGGGAATGAAACGGTTAGCGCACCCGAGAATATTATTTTACCAGCTGGTGATCGCTGGTTTGCTGCAGGTAAAGGTTGGGTTTATCTCGACAGTATGTCAGCCGAGGTTCAGCAAGCAGTCGGTACGCCGGTATTGGATATCTATCCATCCGCAGGCGTTATGTGTGAGTTGGCGATTGATGCGTTTGCCCGTGGTGAAGGTATTTCCGCCGAGTTAGCGCAACCGGTCTATCTGCGAGATACTATCTCTTGGAAAAAAATAAGCGAGCAAAAAAAGAAAGGCCAGTGAGTCGGATGTTAGAAAGCCGATCTTAGATGAAGCGCCCAGTATTGTTGGCTCATGTGTCATCAGTAAGCGCTTAAATTCACAGTATTATCAGAGGATGTGTTTATCATGGATTGGTTTCAGGTGGTATTTTTGGCTGTGTTGCAAGGAGTGACTGAGTTTCTCCCTATCTCAAGTTCTGCGCATTTGATCTTACCTTCACAGCTATTTGGCTGGACTGATCAGGGATTAGCATTCGACGTAGGGGTACATATTGGCTCTTTAACGGCGGTGATGATCTATTTTCGTCAAGATATTTGGCGAATGATCGCTGCTTGGACCGGTAGCTTAGCAGGACGAGGTAAAAGTACTGATTCTCGCTTGGCTTGGTATGTGATCTGGGCCACCTTACCGGCGGTGGTTGCCGGCTTTATATTTAATTCTGCGATTGATCATTATGGCCGGAATATTTTGATCATCGCTGGGGCTACCCTGATATTTGGCGCGTTGCTCTGGTGGGCTGATTTTAGCCGGACAGAGGTGCGACCGCTGGAGAAAATAACCCTCAGAGATGCAGTGATTATTGGCTTAGCTCAGGCGGTCGCCTTGATTCCGGGGACATCTCGTTCCGGTATTACGATTACAGCAGGACTGATGTTGGGACTAAACCGTCAGTCTGCGGCTCGATTTTCCTTTCTATTGTCGATTCCCGTGATTTTGGGTGCTGGATTGCTGAAAGGATTAGAGCTGGCACAGACGGGGACGCCTGACCAGTTGACCATGGTGCTTAGTGGAGCCGTACTAGCGGCAATCAGCGCCTATGCCTGTATCCATCTATTTCTGCAGTGGTTGGATAAAATTGGTATGTTGCCCTTCGTGATTTACCGGCTGCTACTGGGGTTTGCGTTGCTCGGTGTTTATTTTATTGTCTGATCTTAATATCAGAAATTGATCTCAGAAGTTAAGGTGACGTTTTGATTCAGCAATCTATATCTACTATCCCTGCGGATGTTGGCGTCTGTTATGTGGGTGAAGCGGGACGAGAGGATGCCCAGCTGTTGGCTGAACGGTTAGGGCTGCCGCTGCTGGATCAATATGACCTTAGGGATGTGCAGTTCTCTCAGTTGTTGATTTGTGAAGCCGGTAGCCGACGTTTACAGCAAACCGGTCGTAAAGCACCAGGGCCCGTTTTGGCTGATTTTGTGTCTGGTGCAGTGGCGCATCGCCGTAAATTTGGCGGCGGTAAAGGCCAGATGATTGCCAAGGCGGTCGGTATTAAAGGCGGTGTTCGACCGCAGATAATGGATGTGACGGCGGGGCTAGGTCGGGATAGCTTTGTGCTGGCAACGTTAGGTTGCGAGGTGCAGATGGTCGAGCGTTCGCCGATTATTCATGCATTGCTGGAAAGTGGCTTACAGCAAGCCCAACGGGATGCTGAAGTGGCAGATATCGCCGCACGGATGCAACTGGTGAATGCCGATAGTATCGAGTGGCTGAGTGACCCGCAAACCGTTGCGTGTAAACCGCAAGTTATCTATGTTGACCCTATGTTCCCGCATACGGATAAGTCGGCCTTGGTGAAAAAAGAGATGCGGGTCTTTCGCGATATTGTGGGGGATGATCAGGATTCAGTAGCGCTGCTTGAGCAAGCTTTGAATGTGGCCGAATATCGGGTAGTGGTCAAACGCCCCCGTAAAGCACCTGCGATAGAGGGGCAAGCACCAAGTTATCAGCTCAATGGTAAATCCAGTCGTTACGACATCTACACATTGAAAAGCCTGTCGTAACGTAAGCGTGACGTATTGGTCTTGGCTTAATAGTGTGGCGGCGGTACGTCATCTTCCGGAGCGCTGATTTGGTCTGGCGTAAACTGCTTAACCTGCTGGTGGAGCACTTTAATAATTTGGGTTAAACGGGCAATTTCTGCGCCTTGATTCGCCATCTCTTCACTCATTTTATCGAGCGCGTCTTCTTGAAAAGCGACCCTTGATTCCAGATCTTCGAGTAACTGTTGTTGCTTCATAAATCGTTCATTTCCTCGTGATGATATGCGCTGCGGTAACTAATTAGTCGCAATTATACCTTATTCTGGTGCTGTATCAGTATTTAGGTGGCTAAGCTATTGAAAAAAAGCATAAAACTATGTATATAGAATGGTCTGGGTTCTATTTATCTTGAGCCCTGTTGATATTTAATAACTTTAATTAATTATAAGAGATCTATATGAGTGTTAATCAACTTATACGTAGTGTAGTTGTCAGCGCACTTGCCACTGTAATTATCCTGTTTGTGTTGGGATCATTGCCAGGTGAGGGCGGGTTGCCGATTTTTAATATTGTCGTTGTATTTGCGGTTGTACTGGTTAGCTGTGTTATTACAAGCTTGGGCCTGAGTTCCGGCAGTGAAGAGGAAATAGATGAAAATGATGATCGCGAGTTAGGTACCGTCAAGTGGTTTAATGTGTCTAAGGGGTTTGGCTTTATTACCCGTGAGAATGGAGATGATGTCTTTGTTCATTTTCGCAACATTCGCGGTCGCGGCCATCGTTCGTTGACCGAAGGTCAGAGTGTGCGATTTATAGTGAAAGAGAGCGATAAAGGTTTGCAGGCAGAAGATGTTTCTGTTGCACGTACCTAAGCGAATCTTTGATTAAAAGCGGGAGCCTTGGCTCCCGTTTTTTTATGCCCGCGAAAGACTTATCGCTATCGACTATACCAATTTAGATTAAATTAAGATCTGCACAGCGCTGTAACAAGGCTTCTCGGCTGCAATAACCGGCGCTAATCATCTCCTGTCCATTGTCGGATTGTACGCCTAAGAAAGGAAATCCTTGGACGCCATGTTGCTGACAAAAGCTGAGGTCATCAAAGAGCGTTTGGGCTGTTTTCTCACTGTCCATCTGGGCAATAAACCGTTCGCGATTTAACCCGATCTTTTCCGCCAGATCCGCCAATACTGGAACATCGGAAGGATTCTGTGCTTCTTGGTAGTAGGCTTGCTGAATGGCCTCGGTCATTAGCATGCCACTGCCTGTCGTCATTTGCTCGGCGCTGATGACCGCTCGGCAAGCAGGGTAGGTGGATCTACGGGGTTGGCATTTCTGCCAAAATTCATAGTTAAACTGAGCGCCTGTGCGTTGTTCAATACTGTGCCATGTCTGGGCAATCGCTGTTTGCATCTGTGACGGCATGGGTTGGTCACTGTCGGGTGCTAAACCGCCCATATAGCAAACAACCTTTATCCCTGGACGTAACTGGCTGATCATCTCTTTTAGTTGAGGGTGAAAGGCGTAACACCAGCTACACATAGGGTCCATAACGTAAATCAGCGTCATATAAGGCTCCGCCCAGAAGGCTTCATTAATTGAGGTTTTAGTTATATCAGATAAAAAGACGTAATTAATGATAAATATTGTTTATTTGCATTGCATAAGTACGAATGTGTCAGTAGTATACGCCCCACGTTGATGCGGGGTGGAGCAGCCTGGTAGCTCGTCGGGCTCATAACCCGAAGGTCGTCAGTTCAAATCTGGCCCCCGCTACCACAACGGAAAATCAGGCTAACCGAAAGGTTAGCTTTTTTTTCGCCTGAAATAAGTGAAAAAGCGTCGGGCTCAGCTCTCTATAAAAGCCTAGGAAGGTCATTAGTTCCAGCTTAGCCTCCGCTACCACAACGGAAAATCAGGCTAACCGAAAGGTTGGCTTTTTTTTCGTCTGAAATTTGGCTTGTAGAATATCGTTAGGAAAGCGTCGGGCTCGACTCTTCATAAAAGCTCGGGAAGGTCGTCAGTTCAAATCTGACCCTCGCTACCACAACGGAAAGATAAGCTAATCGAAAGATTGGCTTTTTTTTCGTCTGTAATTTGAGAATACATCATATTGTAAGAAGCGTCGGGCTCGACTCTTCATAAAAGCTCGGGAAGGTCATCAGTTCCAACTTAGCTCCCGCTACCAACGTAATAATTAAAGGTGTATCGAAAGATATGCCTTTTTTTGTGCCTGAAATTTGGCTTGTAGAATATCGTTAGGAAAGCGTCGGGCTCGACTCTTCATAAAAGCTCGGGAAGGTCGTCAGTTCAAATCTGCCCCTCGCTACCACAACGGAAAATCAGGCTAACCGAAAGGTTGGTTTTTTTTCGTCTGAAATTTGGCTTGTAGAATATCGTTAGGAAAGCGTCGGGCTCGGCTTTCTATAAGCTCTCGGGAAGGTCAACAGTTCCAACCTAGCCCCCGTTACCACAACGGAAAGATAAGCTAATCGAAAGATTGGCTTTTTTTTCGTCTGAAATTTGGCTTGTAGAATATCGTTAGGAAAGCGTCGGGCTCGACTCTTCATAAAAGCTCGGGAAGGTCGTCAGTTCACAAGTTGTGCTTAGAGCGCAACTTGCATCAAGGTGCGCAGCACCGAAGCCCAAAGGGGCATAACAGCCTACAGGCTGTTATGAATAGCTCTGCCCCCCGCTACCACAACGGAAAGATAAGCTAATCAAAAGTTCAGCAGTCCAAAGAGTGGATTTACCCGATCATACTGTCGAGGTCTGCTTTGCGGATAACATGACAGTAGATCATATTGATGATTTCTAGTTCTTTTTGGTGGATCTCATCAGTTGCGGCGGCACAACAATCATCAACCACCAGTACTTCAAAGCTTTCATCGGCTAGGCTTCGTACCGTCGATGAGATGCATTGATCGGTAAAAATGCCCGCGACAATGACCTGCTTGATCCCCATATTATGAAGTGTCAGTCGTAGATTGGTGCCGGTGAGGGCTGAGTCTGTGGTCTTTAACACGGTGATTTCATCGCCGATCGGGGAAAGCGCTGAGACAATCTGACTATCTTCACGTGCCTGTGGTAAAAGTAAGTAGTTAAAGCCAGGTTTTTTCTGACTAAGAGAGCGGTCTCTGCCATCCTCTGTTTGGCAAGCGATACGGGCAAAGATGACTTCTATATTATGTTGTCGTGAAAAGGCGATTAACTCGGCGGTGTTAGGGATAACGGTGTTATTCATCCGCTGGAAAAATGGCTGCCAGCGCCGGTTTTCTTGCGTATCGTCTTTCGCCTCAAGGTAGGTGTTCTGTATGTCGACGACCAATAGGGCTGTTTGCTGAGGTTGCAGCTGGATATCTTCTGGTTCCTCTGCGGAGGTATAGTAAAAGGATCGATAGGCTATTTTCCAGTTCCACGTCATTTGTTTCTCCTGAGTAATATCAATATGTTGCACAACTACATAGACTGAGTTAATTTAATTTCATGGTTACCAATAAAAAAACAAAGCGTCAGAAACGCATCATTGAAAAGCTTGGTTTTCAGCCTGGATTGCGTATTACTGAGTTGGCTGAAAAGCTGGGTGTCTCGGCAGAAACTGTTCGTCGGGATCTGGATGAATTGACCGCGCAAGGGATGATCGATCGAACCTACGGCGGTGCTGTGATACGCAAAAATATGCAAGAGCCGGTGTTGAATGAACGTCAGAACTTGATGGTGGAGGAGCGCCAGAAAATTGCCCGCGCCGCCGTGCCTGTTCTGATGGGGGGAAAGCATTTTATGATCGGTTCGGGTGCGACTACCGTGCATCTCGCTAGGCGTATGGCGTACGAGATGAATAATATTACGGTGTTTACGCACTCTTTTGGGGTTGCCACGGTATTGTCGCTGAATCCGACCATTAAAGTGTTGATGGCACCGGGTTGTTATTATGCGCCAGAAGGGGCGTTGCATGGTTCGCAAACCATCCGTTACTTGCAAAATTTCCGCGCTGATTGGGCTATCTTGGGAGCCAGCGGTCTTGATTTGGAAGGCGGTAGCGATGCTGTCATTGAGGCTGGAGAGGTGTATGGTGCGATGATCGCCCGTTCGACCCGCACCATGATTGTGGCGGATCATAGTAAGTTTAATCTGACTTTTGCCGCTAATTATTGTCGTTGGGAGGAAGTGGATGCACTGGTCTCCGATGTGCACCCGACACAAGCATTGGCCGATGTTGTTGAGGCGGCAGGTACATCGGTCGTCACGTTTGATAAGTGAGTCACCGTGTAAGGCGGACGCCTCTGTATATGTCATACAATTCAACTAGGTAGCCTGCCCAGCACTGTTTTTATTGCCTCTATGAAATAATCGGCTTCTTCAAGATTCAGGCATAAAGGTGGACGTATTTTGAGAGTATGGCCATAGGGGCCTGCAGCACCGATTAATACGTGCTCATCACGCAACCCATTGATAACCTGTGTTGCCAGTGACGGGGAAGGCTCGGCCGTAAGTGGGTCGCACAGGTCTAGGCCGATAAATAGACCTGCACCTCGAACTTCACCGATACGTAAGTCAGTTTCACTCAGCTTGGTGAGTTGCTGTTTTAGGTAGCCACCAATATTTTTTGCATTCGCTTGCAAGCCCTCCTGTTCGATAACATCCATAACGGCCATCGCTGCTGCCGCGGCGGCGGGTGTGCCTCCAAAAGTATTGAAATAGCCTACATCGTGACAAAACGTTTCCAAAAGGTCTGGTTTGACCACCAGAGCGGCGACTGGGTAGCCATTGCCCATCGGCTTTCCCATGGTAACCATATCGGGTATCACGTTATGCCGCTGGAAACCCCAAAAGCAGTCACCGGTGCGGCCAAAGCCGGGTTGTACTTCATCGGCGATATAGAGACCTCCCGCTTGGTGTATGGTCTCGATGGCGGGCTTTAAGAATCCGGCGGGATCACTAAACACCCCATCACTGGAAAAAATAGAATCGCACAGTAGTGCGGCAATGCCATAACCCCTCGTCTTTAAGAGTGCTATAGCTTCTACTACGGCTTGATTAAAGCCTGTTTCAACATCATTACCAAAGGCGGCGGTACAGGGGGCAGGCACTGTTACTACGTAATCGGGGCAGGAGCCGTTTTTAAGCGCGGAAGGCGACACCTGTGTGACATATTCTGTATTGCCGTGGTAAGCGGTCGAGGTGACGATAAAACCTTGAGAGCCGGTATTGGCTTTCGCGATGCGCATGGCTAGATCATTGGCTTCGCTGCCGCTACAGGTCATCACGACATTTTTTAATGCCGATGGCAGAGTCGACTTTAGTTTTTCCAGATAGCTTTCGGTGACATCACTCAGGTAGCGAGAGTTGGTGTTGAGTGTTGCTAGTTGTTTGGCAATTGCCGCAGACACCTTTGGGTGGCAATGACCAACAGAGGGCACATTATTATAAAAATCAAGATAGCGAACGCCGGCGGCATCCGTCATCCAGCAGCCGCTGGCGGATACCATCTCTATGGGTTGTTTATAGAACAATACTGAGGCGGCGCCGATATTCTCGGTACGCCGTTTTAGCAGAGGGTTGGCGATAGTTTCCTGATTTCTGGCATCGAAGGCATTCATATCCAGAATGCCACGTTTATTATTCGACATGCGCTTTACCACTATTGATGACTAGAGATGTATTGTGCCGCCATATCGACGGTGACAGCAGTGAATTCGGTACCCAGCTCTTGGGCTGTAGGTGTTTCACTATGACTGGCGAGCCAGGCTGTTAACAACACGCGGCGTAAAAGAATAAAGGTTGGAAACATCGCTTCATCGACGGCTGAAAGCGGGCGGTGGTTACGGTAACCTTGAATCCAGGCCGATTGCAGGCTGGGTACAAGAGGATCGTCCTCTATAAAACTGATGGCTGCAGCAAAGTCATACATAAACCAACTGAGGCCGCAATCATCGAAGTCAATCACCCCTAAGCGGTTACCGTCGACCAGTAGGTTGGCTAGCCGCAAATCGGCATGTACTAGGCCAAAGCGACGATCTCCCATACCGTATGCTTCGAGTTGATGGCGGATAATCAAGCAGGCTTCTTCGATAGTTTGTCGGCCGGACTCAGTCAGGCCAGCAGCGGCGCGCCAATCACCCCATAAGGGGCTGGCACCTAACATGGTGTCGAAGTTCCACGTTTTGCGGACAAAGGTAACTGGCCGAACCCAGTTTTGTGAATGATTGTGCAGCTTGGCGCTAATGCTCCCCAGTTGCTGAAAGCCATTGATGAGTTCGGAGTCGGTGGAGGGTTCTTTTCCCGACATAAAACTGAAGGCAACCACATCACGTATTTCATTGTTAGTGCTAAATGAAGCAATAGCGGTCCCCGCCTGTGTAGCGATTGGCTTAGGCGTTTCTACAATCTCTTGCTGTCTTAGATCATTAATCCATAACAGTTCTGACTGAATCTCCTCTCGGGTGTGATAGCCCGGGCGATGAACTCGTAGTATGAGCTGCTTATCTTGTGTCGGGTCATAGGCTAAACAGGTCATATTTTCCGAGATGGTTAATAGTCGTACTTCAGTCTGATTAGATAAACCCCATTCACCGACCAAGCTCTGAGTCCCACGAAGCAGCTCATCCAGTAATTGATCGTCATATAAACCACTCATAAAGGGTTTCTCCTGGGGCTATTGTTTGATTATTGTTGTTGAAGGTTAAACATAAAATGTTTGACTTACAACATTTATTGATGCAATTTGTGTGTACTTGATCAAAATGTAGCCTGATTTGTTGCAGTGTAACCCATTGCATTTGAATCCTGAGAATTGATAAGAGGGATAGACAATGAAACTTTCTAGAAGACGGAATGGTTATACGCCAAGATGGTGTCTGGTTATTCACCACTGGTGCCGACGGTCGGTATCTTGACGGTGCTTTCTTCCGCCTTGGTGTTAGCGATTGCACTGATAGCGCCCTCTGTGCCGGCGTTTTTAGCACGTTTTAAAAAGACAAATACCCCTTAAGGAGATGAGTGATATGTTAACTTCTATCGCAGGGAAAACCTGTATTGTAACCGGTGCATCGAAAGGTATTGGTAAAGGCATTGCTCACGTTTTTGCCGCACAAGGGGCAAAGGTGATGATCGTTGCTCGTGGAGAAGCCGACGCGGCAAGCGCCGTTAAAGAGATTGTGGCGGCAGGCGGCGAGGCCGACTACTGTTGTTGCGATATGTCTGAATGGAGCCAGGTTGAAGCGATGTTCGCTAAGACTGCTGAGGTGTTTGGTAGTGTCGATATCGTTTGTGCTAACGCCGGTATTTTTCCACAGGTGAAAATTGCCGATATGAACCCAGACGATTGGGATCATGTGATGTCGACTAATTTGAAAAGCACATTTCTGACGGTGAAAGCGGCAATCCCTTATTTTGAAAAAGCAGGTGAGGGGCGAGTGGTGGTTACTTCATCCATTACGGGCCCTGTCACTGGATTTCCTGGTTGGTCTCATTATGGCGCATCAAAAGCTGGGCAGTTGGGCTTTATAAAAACCGCCGCGATGGAGCTGTCACGCTATAACACCACCATCAATGCGGTAATGCCTGGCAATATCTATACGGAGGGTTTGCAGGGGTTAGGGCAGGATTATCTGGATACCATGGCTGCGTCTATTCCACTGAAACGACTGGGAACCGTCGAGGATATTGCTAATGCGGCACTGTTCTTTGCCTCTAAAGAAGCGGCGTATATTACTGGTCAACAGATCATTGTTGATGGCGGACAGATTTTACCTGAATCGTTGGAAGCGATTGCTGAGATCTGATGGGCTAGATAGAAGCTGACAGCGTTATTTTTTGAAGCGCTCCTCCGCTAGGGTGTTTGCGATTTCTCCGGTAGGGCGTTGTTGTTCGTTAGCGCGATTAAAAATCTCGCTGAGAGTATCGTCAATCGTTTCGATATGAGCACGCACTTTGTTGTGATCATGGCCGATACGATCATGGAAAATATCGATAATACCACCGGCATTCAGCACGTAATCGGGTGCATAGAGAATGCCTCGTTCACGCAACATCTGATCATGGCGCGGTGCGGCCAATTGATTATTAGCCGCGCCTGCTACAACACGGGCTTTGATCTGTGGAATAGCGTCATCGTTGAGCACTGCACCGAGTGCACAGGGCGCAATAACATCCACATCTAGCGACAAAATCTCACTTTGTGCCACCGGTGTAGCGCCAAATTGCTGCACCGCCCGTTGTCTCTGTTCTGGGTGGATATCGGTGACATAGAGCTCTGCGCCAGCGTGGTGTAGATACTCCGCCAGCCGATAACCGACATTACCGATTCCTTGAATGGCGACTTTAAGGCCGTTCAGTTCAGTGCGGCCTAGTTGATGGCGCACCGCCGTTTTTAAACCGATAAAGGTGCCATAGGCAGTGGCAGGTGAAGGATCGCCGTTACTCGTTTGACCATCGATACCTAAGTGCGCGGTGATACCGGCCACGTTGTGGGTATGTTGTGCCATGACTTGCAGGTCGGCGACAGAGGTTCCCGAGTCTTCAGCGGCAATATACTGATGCCCAGTGCGTTCAAGAAAACGCCCCATCGCGGCTAACAGATCCGCCGTTTTATGCTGGCGCGGATCGCCGATAATGACGGATTTACCGCCGCCGAGATCTAGGTTGGCGAGGGCTGATTTATAGGTCATTCCCCGGGATAGGCGCAGTACGTCGTTGAGGGCTTCCGCGTCCGAGCGGTAGTTCCACATGCGACAGCCACCTAGCGCTGGGCCGCGATGGGTATTATGGATAGCGATAATCGCTTTTAGACCAGTTATTTTGTCGTGGCAGAAGACCACCTGTTCGTGGTTATCAAATTCGGTATGACTAAAAACAGACATAACGGTTTTCCTGAAGCTGCTGAGTGTTGATGTTTAAACCGCGACCTGCGACGGTGTGCTGTCCAGTTGGCGAATGCGTCCTAATAGTTGCTGGCGGGTCTGCTGTGCTTTTTCGTAGGCGGCATCTTTCACCGGGCCATAGCCACGAATAACGGCGGGCAGTCGAGCCAGTTCAACGGCATCCTGAAGATTATCAACACAAATGTTGTTAATGATGTCGGCGATATCCTGTTCATATTCACGGATTAAACGTCGTTCGAGGCGGCGGTCGGCGCTGTAACTAAAGATATCCAGCGGTGTGCCTCGCAGGGTTTTGGCGCGTGCGAGCAGACGGAACAGCGGTAGGATTTTTTCGCTGAAGGTTTGTTTGCGAGGACGGCCCGTGGCGCTATTAATACGTGAGATCAGCGGTGGAGCTAGATTGAATTCCAGTTTGAAATCGCCTTCAAACTGGTTTTCTAGCTGTTGTCTGAAATCGGAGGATGTGAGCAAGCGCGCCACTTCATATTCATCTTTATAGGCCAGCACTTTGGCGTAGTTTTCAGCGACGGCTAGGCTCAGTGAGTGGCCTTTCCCTAGGCTTTTTTCAGCATCACTGACCTGTTTGACCAGCGTTGCATAGCGTTTTGCCAGTGCGGCATTTTGATACTGTTGCAGGTGCTCAGTTTCTCGGCTGACCAGTTCATCGAGTCCAGGCATCATCTTGACCGGCTCGATATTAGTTGCTGGGGTGGCGATCTGCTCAACCTGTTGCAGATTATGGGCGGCACGACGTCCCCATAACAGCGCTTGTTTATTCGCGTCTACCGCAACACCGTTCAGTTCGATAGCCTGTTCGATGGATGCCAGTGTTAATGGGATCAACCCTTGCTGCCAAGCATAGCCGATGCAAAACAGGTTAACCGCCATGCCGTCACCGAGTAGATTGGTGGCGAGGGTGGTGGCATCGAGGCAGAAACTGCTCTGCGGCTTAGCGGTATCACGAATGACCTGTTCCATCGCCGTGCTGGGAACCTGTACATCAGGATCTCGGGTGAAGGCGGCAGGCATGGTTTCATGGGTGTTGATAACCACTTGGCTACGAGCGCGGTCGAGCTTGCCGAGAGCTTCTTCGCTGGCACCGACCATCAAATCAAAACCAATCATCAGATCGGTCTCACCGGCAGGGATGCGCACGGTATGGATCTGCTCTTGAGTGTCGGCAATGCGGATGTGACTCATGACGGCGCCAAATTTCTGGGCTAGACCGATCTGATCCAATACCCCTGCACCTTTACCTTCTATATGTGACGCCATACCGAGTAATGCGCTGACCGTAACCACGCCGGTGCCACCTACGCCGGTGAGGAGAATGTTATAGGGCGTAGAGCATTGAGGGAGCTGTGGGGTGGGCAGTTCCGGGAAACTGCTGAGCTTGCCTAAAGGTTCCGGTTTGCGCAACTTGCCGCCCTTGACAGTGACAAAGCTGGGGCAAAAACCACGCACACAACTGAAGTCTTTATTACAGGCGGATTGATCGATCGCCCGCTTACGGCCACGGCTGGTTTCTTTGGGCAGCAACGATAGGCAGTTAGATTGCACGCCGCAATCGCCACAACCTTCACAGACATCCTGATTAATGACGACTCGTTTTTGCGGATCGGTTAACTCTCCGCGCTTACGGCGACGACGTTTTTCGGCGGCACAGGTTTGATCGTAGACCATGGCCGTACAGCCGGGAATATCACGTAACTCTAGTTGAACCTGTTGTAAGTCATCCCGATGGTGAAAGGTAACGCCTTCAGCAAAGGCAGAACGGCTAGGGTATTTATCCGGTTCATCACTGACAACGGCGATGCGGTGTACCCCTTCGCCATAGAGCTGATGGGTAATCTGTTGTACGGTGAGCTGACCATCGATCGGTTGGCCGCCCGTCATGGCGACGGCATCGTTATAGAGCACCTTATAGGTGATATTGGCTTTAGAGGCGATCGCGGCTCTGATGGCTAATAAGCCTGAGTGGAAATAGGTGCCATCGCCGAGGTTTTGGAATACATGATTGTTGTCGGTAAAGGGGGCTTGGCCTATCCACGTTGCGCCTTCGCCGCCCATTTGGGTGAACGTATCGGTGCCGCGATCCATCCACGTGGCCATGTAATGACAGCCGATGCCGCCGAGAGCACGACTGCCCTCAGGTACAACGGTCGAGGTGTTGTGCGGGCAGCCAGAACAAAAGTGAGGCGTACGCTCTAGCAGTGCCCGAGGCTGTGACAACTCATATTCTTTCTCTGTCAGGAACGCGAGCCGGTGGCGGATCTGCTCACTGTTATAAAAGGGTGCGATACGGGCGGCAATCGCGCGGGCAATCATCGCTGGGGTCAGTTCGCCGAGGCTGGTGAGTAATTCATTGCCGAGCGCATCTTTTTTACCAACCACGGTTGGGCGAGCGCTTTGGTGGCGGTCTTGCCAGCTGTAGAGTTGTTCTTTGAGTTGATCCTCAATCAGGCCTCGCTTCTCTTCGATCACTAAGATTTCATCTAAACCATCGGCAAATTCATAGATGCCCTCGGGTTCTAGCGGCCAAGGCATTGCGATCTTATACAGACGGATGCCGAGTTCGGCCGCTTGCTGGTGGTTGATACCTAGATCTTCCAATGCCTGTAAAACATCCAGATAGGATTTGCCGGTGGTGACAATGCCAAAACGAGGCTGCGGAGTATCAATAATGATTTTGTCTAATCGGTTATGGCGGCAAAATGCTTGAGCGGCACGAATTTTATAGCGATGCAAGCGCTCTTCCTGCTGCATGGGTTTGTCGGGCCAGCGGGCATTGAGGCCATCAGCCGGTAGCTCGAAATCTTCAGGAATACTGATGGCTAGGCGATCATGATCAAGGTTCGCTGAGATGGCGGAGTCCATCACTTCAGCGAGTGCCTTTAAACCAACCCAGCAGCCGCTATAGCGTGACATTGCCCAGCCGTATAGGCCGTAATCCAGCATCTCTTGAATCCCAGCGGGGTAAAGCACCGGAATCATCGCATCCATAAAGGCATAATCGCTTTGGTGTGGCAGAGTCGAGGATTTACAGGCATGGTCGTCACCGGCAATCGCTAGCACGCCACCATATTGTGAGGTGCCAAAGGCGTTAGCATGCTTCAATACATCACCGGTACGATCGACACCGGGGCCTTTGCCATACCAGAGGCCAAACACGCCATCGTAGCGGGCACCTTCAAACACATTAACCTGTTGAGACCCCCAGACCGCGGTTGCACCAAGATCTTCATTAACTCCCGGTTGAAAGACGATATTAGCGGCATTCAGGTGATCGCGTATCTGCCACAAGGTTTTGTCAAAGTTACCTAGCGGTGAACCGCGATAACCCGAGATAAATCCGGCGGTGTTATGACCCGCTTTTTTATCGCGTGCAGCTTGTAACATAGGTAGACGGGCGAGTGCCTGACTTCCGGTGAGATATACCCGACCGGATTGCTTTTCCCACTTGTCTTGCAGAGAGACGGAATTTTTCATGCGCATAGCTCCACGTTCTGAACGGCACTGGTCTGTGTTTCGTTGCAGAACGAATCAGAAAAGAGATAAACAGATCAGCGGTGAATCAGATGCTGGCCGGAAAACGATATTGATTATGGGGAATCGGTTTGATCGTCGAGTAGGGTGCGTTGGAATAGGTTATCGCAGAAGGCAAAGCAGATTGGCACAGCTGGGTGCGCCGAAAAGAGTGGCGGTTAGTCATGATGATTACCTTTAACCTTCGCTGGATCACAGCTAGGTATATATATTGTTGTTATTTTACCGGGGATAAGCCGGTTGGTATTTTTAGGCTCTAATGTCACCCTTCTGAGGTGAACTTTGGCTAAACATTAGTCTGGGTTTTGGGGCAAGTCAACCAAGGAAATGATCTGAGATATGGGTGATATGTAAAATTAAAGCTATATAAATCGATATATGCAGAAAATTTCCCTGTTAAGGAGGGTTTGAGATAATTGCCGGTTTTCGTTGAAATTAAAGGGATATCGCTGATGATCAGCATTTTTAATGCTTAGAAGTTTGTGCTGAAGTTTTTTTGATTTTAGAGGATATTCTTTTTTAACGTATTGGTTATGGATGAGTTCAGCACTTAGGTGCGTAAAAAAAGTTAAAGAATACTTAAGTCTATCTGTACATTTTGTGAACAACCCGACTATGATGAAACTATATTAACGTACACATGGAATGCATATGTTTATTAAAAGATTGTCTTTGGCTGCGCTTGTTACAGCTTCTTTGGTTGCACCAATAGCGCAAGCTGATGCGGGTTTTGGTGCCGGTGTGACTTACGTTTTCGGTGGTGGATGGGCTGTCGGCGTGAAAGTTTTCACTGATGATGAAGAAGATAAAGCGGTTGGATCTCTGGGTCTAGATTATCTCATTGGTTCAGGTGCTTGGCGTCCGAATGTCGGTGTCGGCTATTTAGGTGAGAATATTTATGGTGACCTGAGTGCCGGTTACAATTTAGATGGTGGAACTTGGAGCTTTGGTGTGGGCGCTGGCGCTGTTGATACTGATGAAGAAGATGATGATGAGACCGCTCCTGATATGATTCCGTTTTAAGTAAAAAGAAGTAGATTTTGTGTTTCTGCAACATCTACGTTGTGGTTGTGTCGGTTAGATTTAGCCATAACAGCCTACGGGTTGTTATGGTGTCGTGGACTGTTGTTTAGTCTGAGTATGATTTTAACGTATAGATGGAATGCATATGTTTATTAAAAAATTGTCTTTGGCTGCGCTTGTTGCAGCTTCTTTGGTTGCACCAATAGCGCAAGCTGATGCGGGTTTTGGTGCAGGTGTGACTTACGTTTTCGGTGGTGGATGGGCTGTCGGCGTGAAAGTTTTCACTGATGATGAAGAAGATAAAGCGGTTGGATCTCTGGGTCTAGATTATCTCGTCGGTTCAGGTGCTTGGCGTCCGAATGTCGGTGTCGGCTATTTAGGTGAGAATATTTATGGTGACCTGAGTGCAGGTTACAATTTTGATGGTGGAACTTGGAGTTTTGGTGTGGGCGCCGGCGCTGTTGATACTGATGAAGATGATGATACCGCTTCTCCAGCAGTACCCATCCCTTCTTAAAAAGTGACGGGTTTTTTGACTCGTCAATGTTTTTATTGTAGCAGCGAGGGATGGAATTTCTCATAGCAGCTTTATCAGCTGTTATGCCCTTGCGGGCTTCGACCTTGCGCACCTCACGCTAATCTCAGAGTTAACTAACCGACTTTTCTCGCCCAACACTTTCTTGCCATTATCGATGTCTTTCTTACCAAATTTCAGACAAAAAAAGCCGAACCTTTCGGTTAGCCTGATTTTCCGTTGTGGTAGCGGGGGCTAGATTTGAACTGACGACCTTCCTAGGCTTTTGTAGAGAGTCGAGCCCGACGCTTTTTAACTTATTTCAGGCACAAAAAAAGGCATATCTTTCGATACACCTTTAATTATTACGTTGATAGCGGAGGCTAGGTTGGAGCTGACGAGCTTCCCGAGTTTTTATGAAGAGTCGAGCACGACGCTTCTTACAACCTTCAATGTATTCTCAAATTTCAGACGAAAAAAAGCCAATCTTTCGATTAGCTTATCTTTCCGTTGTGGTAGCGAGGGCTAGGTTGGAACTGATGACCTTCCCGAGCGTTTATAGAGAGTCGAGCCCGACGCTTTCCTAACGATATTCTACAAGACAAATTTCAGGCGAAAAAAAAGCCAATCTTTCGATTAGCTTATCTTTCCGTTGTGGTAGCGAGGGCCAGATTTGAACTGACGACCTTCCTAGGCTTTTATAGAGAGTCGAGCCCGACGCTTTTTAACTTATTTCAGGCACAAAAAAAGGCATATCTTTCGATACACCTTTAATTATTACGTTGGTAGCGGGGGCCAGATTTGAACTGATGACCTTCCCGAGCTTTTATGAAGAGTCGAGCCCGACGCTTCTTACAATATGATGTATTCTCAAATTACAGGCGAAAAAAAAGCCAATCTTTCGATTAGCTTATCTTTCCGTTGTGGTAGCGGGGGACAGGTTGGAACTGACGGCCTTCCCGAGCTTTTATGAAGAGTCGAGCCCGACGCACGCTCTCCTAGCTACACCGCATATCTCAATGCCAAATTTCAGGCACAAAAAAAGGCATATCTTTCGATACACCTTTAATTATTACGTTGGTAGCGGGGGCCAGATTTGAACTGACGACCTTCGGGTTATGAGCCCGACGAGCTACCAGGCTGCTCCACCCCGCATCAACGTGGGGCGTATACTACAGACGACCTACCCTCTTGGCAAATGCTTTTTGATAAATATTCGTAATAATCTGCAAAATTGATGTTATGGCTTAAAATGCTAGAGAAGGGGGGTATGTTAACCGGCCCTATTTTGACGTTATCGGTTGCCTTCCGGTAGCTGGTGTTTCATTAGGAGGAGTTGATCGGAGCCATTGTTATTATTTGGCGGTAGTGTTGCCAAGATCAAAGGCTCTTGCTTGATGGGTGAAAAATAAGCGATAGGTGTATTTATGCTTGTGATCGGGTGGTAATATTAGTTAAGATGTTAATTATACCTGAGCTAGGTATCCAGTCGCCGCTATTAGACGATGGAATCGCTCAAATGAAAGCAGCCTATACTGGTAGGTCGAATCGATAACGGTTTGATGGGTTCAGGAATCGCCTGCAGCAATAAAATAAGAGGATAGTGAGATGGGCAAACTGGCGCTCGTAGCTAAGATTACACATGTTCCAAGTATGTATCTGTCTGAGCTAGACGGTCCACAGAAAGGTACTCGTCAGGCCGCAATTGATGGTCATATTGAAATTGGTAAACGCTGTCGAGAGCTAGGTGTTGATACCATTGTTGTATTCGATACCCATTGGTTGGTGAATGCTAACTACCACATCAACTGTGGGCCTCACTTTAAGGGTAATTATACCAGTGGTGAGCTGCCGCACTTTATCTCTAATATGGAGTATGAGTACGATGGTAACCCCGAGCTAGGCAAAATATTGGCAGAGGAGTGCAATCTACAGGGCGTCGAAACGCTGGCTCATGATGCAACGACCTTAGCGCCTGAATATGGCACATTGGTACCGATGCGTTATATGAACGAAGACCGTCACTTTAAAGTGATTTCGGTGTCGGCGCTGTGTACCGTTCACTATCTTAATGACTCAGCTCGCCTCGGTTGGGCGATGCGTGAAGCGATTGAAAAACATTATGATGGTACGGTGGCTATTTTCGCCAGTGGTTCTCTTTCACATCGCTTTGCTCAGAACGGTCAAGCACCACAATTTTCTAATAAAGTGTGGAGCCCCTTCTTAGAAACCCTCGATCATAAAGTCGTTGATATGTGGCAACAGGGCGACTGGGAAACCTTCTGTGCAATGCTTCCTGAGTATGCGGCTAAAGGTCACGGAGAAGGCTTTATGCATGATACTGCGATGATGTTGGGGGCGTTGGGCTGGTCTGACTACGAAGGCAAAGCCGAAGTTCTGACACCATATTTTGGTAGCTCGGGTACTGGTCAGATTAACTGTGTCTTCCCTGTAACGGAGCAGGATGGTTCAGCGGTTCCCGGCCCTCAGGCATCGGTAACGTCAAGCTTTGAACCGGGTGCAAGCCGGTTGTAATCCGCAGATTAGCAGGTTATCTCTGCTATCGATAATTTAAAAGGTTCGCATTGCGAGCCTTTTTTATGTCTTATAGATTATTCTTCATCGACGTCTATCTCGACGAGATTAGGTTTGCGAGTCGCAATACCGGTAGCATCCGTTAAAAGGGTGGACCCGTTTAATCAATTGTATGGTTCTGTCGCCTAGGATGTATTTTCAGCATGACCCTGCCTCATTGAGTGATTGATAGAGGCTGATGAAGGGCAGCGTAATATGTTACTTGGCCATAAGAAAAATATTGAGGGGGCCTACATTAGCTTGTGTTCTTATGCATAATCTCTTTGTTAATATATTAATTAGTATGTCTTGTTTAGTCTGTTAATAATTCATAAACTGTGCTCCATTCGTCGCCATACAGGCGATGCTGTGGTTCAAAGAAAAGAGCGATGGTTACTCATTAGCCATGGCCGCGTCTCCATTTGTATAAAATCAATTCCATAACGACTTCTAATGTGAAGGTTGTTATTGGAGGATTTAGCTTAATTTGTAACTTATCAGGAAACTGAAAATGAAAAAAATAACAAAATTACTAGCGACTGCCGGTGTTTGTGCCGGCATGTTTATGTCTTTCAATGCATCGGCTGTTACGACGCTTAAAGTCGGCACTTGGTTGCCCCCAACCGCACCTCAAAACGCTATTGTTTGGCCTACTTGGGCAAAGTGGGTTGAGGAAGCGACTGAAGGCCGTGTCAAAGTTGAGTTGGAATATGGCTTAGGACACCCTAAATCGATGTTTGATCTGGTTGAAGATCAGGTGATTGATGCGAGCTTTACCGTTAATGGGTATGTGCGGGGTCGCTTTTCTCTGGGAAAAATTGCTGAACTTCCAGGAGAGAGCCCTGATGCTGAGAAAGCCTCTGTTGCGCTATGGAATGTTCAGGAAAAATATTTTAATACGGCTAATGAGTATGAAGGGTTGAAGCTGCTGGGTTTGTTTGTGCATGGGCCGGGTCAGTTACATACAACCTTCCCTGTTAGTTCACTGGCAGACTTGAAGGATAAGAAAATACGTATCGGCGGCGGTGTCGTCAACGAAATGGGGCAGATTTTAGGTGTTACGCCGGTTGGCGCACCTGCACCAAAAATATATGAAATGATGCAGCAGGGCGTCGTTGAAGGTGTTTTTCTGCCAGTGCTTGATTTGAAATACCTGCGCGTGGCGGAAGTTTCAAAATATCTGACCGTTTTTCCTGAAGGAATGTATACCACGACCTTTAGTATCTTTATGAATCCGGATTCCTTTGACGCGTTGAGCGAAAAAGATCAGCAAGCACTCATGAGTGTTTCAGGTGAAAAACTTTCCCGTTTGGCCGGTAAAAGCTGGGGGGATGCTGACCTTGACGGTTATGCTGCAGCTGAAGAAAACGGCATTAAGATCAATAAGCTGAGTGCGACAGACCCAATGGTAACTGAATTTAAAGCGGAAACCGCGAGTATGTCTGCTGAGTGGATTGAGCAGGCGGATGCGAAAAATGTTGACGGTCAGGCTGCACTGGATATGTTCCGTTCACTGGCTAAGTAAGATGATATAAAGACATTTAGGGTCTTTAAAGGGCTTGAGAGTTAGTTTCTTTGATGAGGCTGGCTACAAGCCCTTCTTCTTTTGGGCTGATGAGAACATTCACTGAAAATGGCCGATTTTTGTCAAGTTTATCTATTTTTCATGTCGAAGAAGGCGGGTTCAGTTATCACCTGCGGCTTTGTTCTTAAAGCTTCGATTGTGAGGGATAGCGGTAACTGATGTCTTAGCATTAGTCGTACGACTGACCTCAATATAAACGAAATGATGGCTTATATTGAGGCTGCTTGGTTTTCAAGGCGGCAGTAATGGGCTGATTTATTATTGATTGGCTTGCAGGCTTTTGTCCAACTGTCTAATTAAGCCATAGATCGCGGCAGTATAAGGAACCTCTATTCCTAGCTTTTCTGCTATTTCATATACCACACCAACAAGTGCTATATATTCGAGGGGCTTGCCTGCTTCGACATCTTGCAACATAGAGGTTTTAAAGGCCCCCAGCGTTTGGGTTTGTGCGTTTCTTTCCTCGGGTGTTTGATCGATAGGACAGCCAATCTCGTGACCGATGGCCAGTGCTTCAGTCATTGCTTTGCAGCAGAACTGGTTAAGCAGTGGGTCATCGAGTATGCGATCAGCGGTTGCGCGAGTGAGTGCCGAAATCGGATTGATGGTCATATTGCCGAGTAGTTTGAACCAAATATTTCGCTGAATAGTCGCGGATATGTCGACACTAAAGCCGCTTTTTTTAAGAAGTTCTCCGACCTGCAGTGTTGGCGCTGAGGGCTCGCCATTAGGCTCACCAATAATGAGGTGATTGCCTGTGCTGAGCTTAATCACACCGGGAGAGGTCGAGGCGGCGGCTAAGTGAACAACACAGCCGATCACCTGATGACTAGGAAGGTGATCTCGTAGGTCTCCTTGAGGGTCAACTGTTTTGAGTATAGGGTCAGAGGTTACCTTTGGTAAGCCATCAAAAAACCACCATGGCACGCCATTCATGGCTAGCAGAACGCGGGTTTGCTCACCGATCAAGGGTTTTATGTCTTTGATGATAGGGCTGACAGCGGGTTGTTTGACGGCAATGATGATTAGGTCTTGAACATCGAGTTCATTCGCTTGAGATACCGCTGACACAGGATAAAAACGGGTTTCACCCTCTTCAGTAAGGCCGACTCCGCTTTGCTGTAAAGCCAACAGTGTTTGCCCTCTGGCAATGACCGAAACTGTTGCGCCAGCGGCGCTGAGGCGGGCTGCAATTAATCCCCCGATTGCACCTGCACCGTATACACATACCTTCATAAAGAAGCCTATAGTCGATTAACGTTTGTATGATGGGTCTTGTTTTTCAACGAGTCGTTTCATAGCAGCGAAAACATCAGCACCCGCACCGTATTTAGGATTAAAGTTGAGCGAATCGGCGGTACATTTTTTAACGATAGCTTCGGGGATTTCTCGCACCTTACCCATCGCCATCGAGGCACATTGTACTTCACACGCACGGTTGACTAACCACATGAGTGCGAATGCTTGAGCTAGGTTGGCACCGATAATAACGGGGCCATGGTTGCGTAGCATTAATACGGGCTTATCACCTGCGCTAGCCAAGATACGCTCACCTTCATCTGGGTGTACCGTGATGCCTTCAAACTCATGGTAAGCCACTTTGTTATATAGCTGTGCCGAATAAAAATTGCTGTATGACAAGCCTTCTTCTAAACAACAAACGGCTAGCGTTGGGGTTGTGTGAACGTGCATAACACAGTGCCCGTTTTCAACTTTATCATGTATTTGGCTATGAAATGTAAAGCCTGCGGGGTTGATCGGCCAGTCGGAATGATCAACGATGGTGCCGTCTATATCGACTTTAACTAAGTTGGATGCCGTAACTTCGCTATAGTGCAGGCCAAATGGGTTGATGAGGAAATGATTATCCTCACCGGGAACGCGCAAAGAGATGTGGTTATAGATCGCTTCATCCCATTTCATATAGGCAAAAATTCGGTACATCGCCGCTAAGTCAATACGGGCATTCCATTCGGCTTCGCTGAATCTTGATGGGCGTTCGTAATAGCGATTAGATAAAGACATGCGTTTTTCCTCGGGGTTGATGATAGTGCGGATTTTGATGAATATATTAATCAAAATTGGCGCAATAAAAAGAATAATAAGTATTGGTATGCTCAATATTTTTCTTATATGCTGCATTGATGAATAGTAAACAACTCCTCTATTTTCTTAAAACCGCTGAATTATGCAGTATCGCTGCAGCAGCGCGAGAGCTTGAGATTGCTCAGCCAAGCATCAGTCTGCAATTAGAGAACCTTGAGCATGAACTGGGCACCTCGCTGTTTGATCGTGATTATCGGGGCGTCAGGTTGACGGAAAGTGGTCAGCTATTTAAGGCGCATGCTGAATCTATTATGCGTCAGGTTGATCAGGCCAAGCTAGATATCAGACAGTCGGAACAAGAGCCAGCAGGGCGCTTGGTATTGGGGATGACGCAACCGATAGGTAACGTGGTGTCGGTGCCTCTATTGAAACTGGTCGAACAGCGCTATCCGAAAATAGAATTGGATCTGTTTGCCGGTCTATCCTATAGCTTATCGGCGCAGTTACTGAATGGAGAGATTGATCTTGCTATCTCATCACCAGACGGTAGTGATATGAAGCAGTTGACGCAGGAACACTTGTTCAGAGAGAACCTCTATTTAGCGATGGGAGATACTCCGCAAGTGAGCTCACAAAAACCTTTGCGCCAGCGAGAGAGTATTTCTTTTGCTGAATTAGCCAAACATGAAGTCATTGTGACCGGCCGACAAGATTCGTTGGGCTATGTATTGCGACAGTATGAACAACGGCACGGTATTAACGTGCGGCACAAGCCTGGCTTTGGCCAGTTGATGACAACCCTGCGTTATGTATCCGATGGTTATGGCATGCTGTTGAGCCCATCGTCCTCTTTTTATCACTTAGAGGAAACCGGTCAGGTGCATGCGCTTGAGATTGTTGATCCTTGTATGAAACGTGATGTCTACATCACTCGAGCAGCGAATCGACCGCGCACCTCTTTAATGCGGGCCGTTATTCCATTGATTTATGAGGTCGTGCAACAAGAGCAGCAGGCGGGGCATTGGCGAGGGGAGTTTTTTGCGCCGGAGATATAGGTTAATTGTTTTATTATAAAAGGACGGATTTTCAGCGGGCAGAGTATTAATTAAGATATTTAGCTGCTCATATTCTATGGCTTTTTAAGCATCATCTCAACGGCGGCATTCGCTATCTCATCTAACTGGCTCTGTTCTGTATAGATGCCATCATTTAATAGGCGACAAAGTCCATGCAGTGTGGCCCAGCAGACCTGTGCGGTTCTGAGGGGGGAGTCATCGGTGCGGATAACGTCTTGTTCACATAAGCGCTCAATCCAGTTTAACCAACTCTTGAAGTGCTGGCGGGATATGATTTGCAAGGACTCTGTGGGTGAGCCATACCGCCAGATCTCACGGCCAAACATCAGATCGTATTGCTCTCGGTGCTGATAGGCGCGTTTGATATAGTGGTGAAAATATTCGGTAAAAATGAGTTTTAATGGCTCGTCTTTCTCTCGGATTCTGACCTCTTCTAGCAGTTTTTCGACATTCTTAAACCCCTGTTCGGCAATGGCACACAATAGGGCGTTTTTATCTTTGAAGTGATGATAGGGCGCGGTGCGGGAAACACCGACGCGGTCGGCTAGTTTACGCATTGATAGGCTTTCACTACCGCCCTCGGCGATCATATCGGTCGCGGCTTGCAACAGTGTTTGGTACAAATCACCATGATGATAATTGCGTGTGGTTGCTGAGGTGTTGGTCGTTTTCATCAAGGCAATTTATCAACCAATCTTGACAGTGTCAAAATATCGCTTTATCTTGACACTGTCCAGTTCATTGTAAGCGACTTTTTTGCTGTGTCTTTAACAGCCTGTGTTGGTTGTGTGATCAGAAAATAAGAATATTGAGGAACCTATAACATGAGCCATACCCGCCAGAATTTTCCACATCTGTTAGCCCCGTTAGACTTAGGCTTTACCACTCTGAAAAATCGGGTGTTAATGGGCTCAATGCATATTGGCCTAGAAGAGAAGCCCGGTGGATTTGAGCGGATGGCTGCATTTTATGCCGAGCGCGTCCGAGGCGGTGTGGGCCTGATTGTGACGGGCGGTATCGCGCCTAATCAGGAAGGTGGTGTGGTGGCTGGTGGCGCTGTGATGGCGACTGAGCAGGATGTTGAGAATCATCGTGTTGTGACCGATGCGGTACATGCCGATGGCGGCAAAATCTGTATGCAGATTTTGCATACGGGACGTTATGCCTATAATCCGAAATTGATCGCACCCTCGGCGATAAAAGCGCCGATTAATCCATTTCCGCCCCATGAGGTAACAGTGGATGAGATTGAGCAACAGATAGAGGATTTTGTTCGCTGTGCAGGGTTGGCTCAACAGGCGGGCTACGATGGCGTTGAGGTGATGGGCTCAGAAGGCTATTTCATTAATCAGTTTATCGCACTGCGGACCAACCAGCGAGAGGATGACTGGGGCGGTGAATATGATAACCGCATCCGCTTTGCCGTGGAGGTTGTTAAGCGCGTACGGCAACGGGTTGGTACGAATTTTATTATTATCTACCGTCTATCCATGTTGGATTTGGTGGAAGGGGGTAGTAGCTTTGATGAGGTCGTTACCCTCGGTAAGGCGATCGAGCAAGCGGGGGCCACCATTATTAACTCCGGCATCGGCTGGCATGAAGCGCGCATCCCAACGATCGCCACGAAGGTGCCTCGGGCAGCCTTTACCTGGGCGACCGCAAAAGTGCGGCAGGCATTGTCGGTGCCGGTAATCGCTTCCAACCGAATCAATATGCCGGAAGTCGCGGAGCAGGTATTGGCGCGGGGAGATGCCGACATGGTGTCGATGGCGCGGCCCTTTTTGGCGGATCCGGAGTTTGTACGTAAAGCGGAGGAAGGGCGCAGTGATGAGATCAACACCTGTATTGGCTGCAATCAGGCGTGTTTGGATCATATCTTTGTTGGCAAGTTGACCAGTTGTCTTGTTAATCCCCGCGCCTGTCATGAAACGGAGCTGGTTATCATGCCGGCCGAACAGGTGAAAAAATTAGCGGTGATTGGTGCAGGTCCTGCAGGCTTGGCATTTGCGACAACGGCGGCTCAGCGAGGCCATAAGGTTACTCTGTTTGATGCGGCCGATGAGATCGGTGGGCAGTTTAATATTGCCCGAAAAATTCCGGGTAAAGAGGAGTTTAATGAGACGCTGCGTTACTATCGCCGCCGCATAGAGCTGGATGGGGTTAATTTAAAACTATCTCACCGGGTGAGTGTTGAAGAGCTGCAACAGAGCGATTTCGATGAGGTGATTATCGCCACCGGTATCATCCCTCGAGTGCCTGCGATTGAAGGAATCGATCATCCGAAAGTGATGGGTTATCTGGATCTTATTCGCGGTGCGAAGGTAGGCCAATCTGTCGCGGTGATTGGTGCCGGAGGTATCGGTTTTGATATCAGCGAATATCTGACCCATCAGGGGCCTTCAACCAGTCAGGATATTCCTGCCTTTATGCGTGATTGGGGTATCGATATGACCATGTCCTCCCGTGGCGGTGTTGAAGGCGTTACGCCTGCACCAGAGCCGGCGGCTAGGCAGGTCTATCTGTTGCAACGTAAAGCCTCGAAAGTCGGTGGTGGTTTGGGTAAAACAACCGGTTGGGCGCACCGTTTAGGTTTGCAGAAGCGCCACGTAGAGATGCTCGCTGGCTGCGAATATCAGCGCATCGATGATGAAGGTCTACATCTGAGTATTAATGGTGAAGAGCGGTTGCTAGCGGTGGATAATATTATCCTCTGTGCTGGGCAGGAGCCGTTGCGAGCATTAACGGAAGGGCTTACTAAGCCGTATCATCTGATTGGTGGGGCTGACTTGGCGACCGAGTTGGATGCTAAACGGGCCATTGATCAAGGTACACGTCTAGCGGTGCAGTTGTAAGACTAGGCGAGTTGTGTTTTAAATTATAGGGTTACGTTGTTAGCCGCTCAACTAAAAAGCCGTCGATATTACTATCGACGGCTTTTTTATTGGTTTTCATGTTTGCATGGGGTTTTCCCAGCAAAAGCGTTAATACTCAGATAGCGCAACCGCCGTGGCCGTTCTTGGCATTATATTGTTGATGATATTCCTCAGCCCGCCAAAACTCAGCGGCCGGTGTGATCTCTGTCACAATGGGATTACCGAAGATACCGCTCTTATCTAGCACGACCTTGCTTTGTTCCGCCATAATGCGTTGCTGATCATTATGGTAAAAAATTTCTGAACGATACTGATCGCCGACATCAGGGCCCTGGCGGTTAAGGGTGGTTGGATCATGCATCTGCCAGAATATATCTAACAGGGTGTCATAACTGATGATTTGATCATCAAACTCCAACTGTACCACTTCGGCATGGCCGGTGGTTTTGTTGCAGATCTC
Organism: Amphritea atlantica; assembly: GCF_018860855.1. Taxonomy (GTDB): domain Bacteria; phylum Pseudomonadota; class Gammaproteobacteria; order Pseudomonadales; family Balneatricaceae; genus Amphritea; species Amphritea atlantica_A. The sequence continues at coordinate 47,943 of NZ_JAHKQE010000025.1, read as the reverse complement.
TTTATAGGTGGGATTTTGTGTATGTCCACCCATGTAGCCTACAGCGGTTGAGGTGACTCCGGGAGTGTTGGCGAAACGTGCTTCAACTCCCCAAAAGCATCCTGCTGCAAATGTTGCGGTTGGCATACTGTGACTCCTGTGAAAAAACCGATATCTAAGTGGATATTAGACGTTTTTTGACTGTTTTGGATCACTTTTTTATATATATTTATCGGTGTGTCTAATAGGTGACACTTTTGTGACGTTTTGGTGCGGTGAGGTATATCTTGCGCGCTTATGGTTCTCATCGAGGACGGTTGCTTATCGTTATTATGATTTAACCTGTTGATTAGTAATGTATTGGTACGCTATTGGCGTGCCAATTGCTCTAGCTCTTACAGTTTTGATGTTTTTTTGCTTTGCAAAAATATAAACCTGTAAGGAAAACCGTTATGAAAAAGTTTACGAAAACACTGATCGCTTCTGCTCTGTTGACAGCTTCTGCTGCAAGCTTTGCCGGTGTGTCGGCTAACGTTGGTGCTATGAGTGATTATTGGTATCGTGGTCTTGACCAATCTGGTGATGGCGGTAACGCGAGTATGATGGGTGGGTTGGATTATGAAAGCGAGATGGGCTTTTATGCCGGTACTTGGCTCGCTTCTTTGCCAAGCGATTTGGAATATGATCTATATGCGGGTTATAACGGTTCGATTGAAGACTTTAGCTATGGTGTAGGCATTATTGGCTATTACTATGATGAATCTGCCACGGGAGAATATTTTGAGTATAACCTAAGTGCGGGTTATGGCCCGATCTCTGTTGGTTATAATATCGGGACTTATGAATCGCCGGGCGCTGCAGATGTTGATTATACCTTCGCCAGTATTACTGGTGAGTATGAAGGCGCTTACCTGACGTACGGTGTTTATGGTGATGAGGTTGATGGCTCTTATTTTGAGGCAGGCTATGGCATGACTTATGAAGGGTTGGATATGTCTGTTGCGGCGATCTTCCCGGACGATGATAGCTCTGCTACTAATAATTGGGTGAGTGATAGCGACCAACTGACATTTACTATCAGCAAAAGCTTCGATCTGTTTTAAATGGGATGAGGTTTGAGAGCGAGCTTTATAACGCCTCTACTATTTAATACGCTCATCTGGCCCCCGCTTATCGCGGGGGCTTTTTTTCGCTTCAAAAATGGCTTTTGCTTGGTTTAAATAGAGTCGATAGGTATTACGCTTGTTGACGAGTTGCGGTGATCAACACATCGCGAATATTGATGTTTTGCGGTTGTGAATACATAAACACAGCGGTGCGAGCAATATCATCAGGGGCTAATATCCCTCCCATCGATTCTTTCCAATCCTCATAGTTATCAATAATCTCCTGCGAGGTGGTGTGACTCAATAATTCAGTCTCTACCGCGCCCGGACAGATCGTCATGATACGGACATTATCATCGGCGACCTCTTCACGGACATTCTCGCTGATGGCGGAAACAGCGAACTTGCTGCCTACATAAGCGGCATGATTTGGGAATGATTTTTTACCGGCAATTGAACTGATATTGATAATAGTGCCGCCCTTGCGAGCTTTCATGTCACCCAGTACCGCCTGCATGCTGTTTAGCAGTGCGAGTACGTTAAGATCATACATACGCTGCCACTCCATAGGGTCTTGAGTGTCGATCTGTCCTAATAGCATTAAACCAGCATTGTTAATTAGACAGTCTACCGGGCCATGAACCGCTTCTGCTTCTTTGATCGCTACCCGTAAAGCTGCAGCGTCGGTTACATCGACTTGACGACATAATGTGTTCGGGAGGGCTAGAGCCTCTAGTTTGTCCACGCGGCGGGCGAGGAGTAATAAAGGGTGTCCTGCGGCTGAAAACTGTTGTGCCATGGCCGCGCCAATGCCAGCGCTAGCGCCGGTGATAACAATAAGTGGTTGAGTCGTCATTTTATCTCGGGTGTTAAATGCCAAAAGGCATTGAAGTGAATCGATGTTGCAGATGATAGGCCGCTATATTAGGGTGATAAATATCCTTAATCTGAAATAATTGTTTGGTATATATGAACAATGTCTCGTGGCGCGGTATTCGTGCCTTTATCTATGTGGCAGAGTCGGGCGGTTTTACGGCGGCGGCTGAGGTTTCTGGTTTTTCTAAGGCACATCTGAGCCAGTTAGTCTCAGAGCTGGAAGCGGTATTGAGTGTGCAGCTGTTGTATCGCACAACTCGGCAGTTGCGATTGACTGAGATCGGTCAGGGCTACTATGAACGCTGTAAATTAGCGATGCAGCAGTTGGATGCGGCGGCGGAATGGGCTAGCCAATCGACAGACGAGCTGAAAGGTGTGATTCGCATGAATGCGGTGGGCGGTTTGATCGGCGAAGAGCTGTTAGCGCCATTGGTGATAGATTTTCAACGACAGCATCCGGGGATCTGTGTGGATCTGGATTTTTCCAGTGTACAGGTTGATCTGATCGCTAATCATTATGATCTGGTGATGCGTATGGGTGAGTTACCGAACTCAAGCTTGATTGCTCGCAAACTGCACCGGGTGACGACGCGTTATGTGGCCAGTCCCGATTTTTTGCAGGGTAATCACCTTATTGAAAATCCAGAAGACCTGAAAGCATTGTCATTAATTTGTGGCAGTGTGGATCATTGGACATTGAGTCGGGGAGATGAGCGCAGGACCGTGCATGTTGAGCAGGGGATTAAGGTGAGTAGCGGTCGAGTGATGCGGCAAGCTGCACTGGCTGGGTTAGGCGTTACGCGGCTTGCCGATGTGTATGTGCAAGCGGATCTCCAGCGGGGTCGATTAGTCGAGGTGTTGCCAGAGTGGTCGGAAAATACACAGCTAACACTGTTATGTCCGCCGTTGCGACATCAGTTGAAGCGGGTGAGAGCGTTGAGCGAGTGGCTCAAGGGGCGATTCGAGGATCGTTATCAACAAGCTTTGCAGCGAGGCGTTGATCACTAACGGGGAGTGAAGCGGCTTTAAAGGTAAAAAACCGATCGATACGATAATATCGACCGGTTTAGATGCGTCACGGCGAAGTCGTGTTAGCCGTTGGCTAATGCATCCAGTTTCTGTTTTAGCAGGCCTTGCACTTGACCAGGGTTCGCTTTGCCCTGAGACGCTTGCATCACTTTACCCATAAAGAAGCCGATCATCTTGCCGCGTTTATCGGGCTCAGCATTCACATACTGATCAACCTGTGGCTGATTAGCGGCGATGACATCATCGACCATCGATTCGATCGCACCACTATCGGTTACCTGTTTCAGGCCTTTGGATTCGATCACCTCATCCGCAGAGCCTTCACCTGCCCACATCGCTTCGAACACCTGTTTGGCTATTTTGCCGGTAATGGTGTTGTCTTTAATGCGTAATAGCAGACCGCCGAGCTGTTCAGCAGAGACCGGTGAATCTTTAATGTCGGTATCATTCTGATTAAGAAGCTTGGACAGTTCGCCCATCACCCAGTTAGCGGCTAGTTTGGCATCGTCTGCGGTGTTAGCGACGGTTTCAAAGTAGTGGCTTAGATCACGATAGGCGGACAGCACCATTGCGTCATATTCACTCAGTTTATATTGCTCAATAAACCGGGCTTTACGGGCATCGGGTAGTTCAGGCAGTGTTGCACGTACCTGATTAACATAATCATCATCGATGACGATCGGCAGCAGGTCGGGGCAGGGGAAGTAACGGTAATCGTTGGCTTCTTCCTTGCTTCGCATTGGGCGAGTTTCATCTTTGTTGGCATCATACAGGCGGGTTTCCTGAGTGATATGGCCACCGTCTTCGAGAATATCGATCTGGCGGATAATCTCGCCTTTGATCGCTTTTTCGATAAAGCGGAAAGAGTTGATGTTCTTGCTTTCGGTACGGTTACCGAACTCTTCTTCACCCTTATAACGTACCGATACGTTGCAGTCACAACGGAAAGAACCTTCTGCCATGTTGCCGTCACAGATGCCGAGATTGGTTACGATGGCATGAATTTTCTTCACGTAGGCAACCGCTTCTTCGGCACTGCGCATATCCGGTTCGGAGACGATCTCCAGCAGTGGCGTACCTGCTCGGTTAAGATCGATACCGGTCATGTTAGGGAACTCTTCATGCAGAGACTTACCCGCATCCTCTTCTAGGTGGGCACGGGTCACACCGACACGTTTAATGGTGCCGTCGTCGAGGGTGATATCCACATAGCCGGTGCCAACGATCGGGTGGAACAGTTGGCTGGTTTGATAACCTTTCGGTAGATCGGGATAAAAGTAGTTTTTACGGTCGAACACCGAGGTGTAACCGATCTCTGCGTCGATAGCTAAGCCAAATAATACCGCCATCCGCAGTGCTTCACCGTTAAATACCGGTAAGGTGCCTGGCAACGCTAAATCAACGGCGCAGGCTTGGGTATTCGGCTCGGCACCAAAGGCGGTGCTGGCACCCGAAAATATTTTGGACTTAGTCGCCAGTTGGGCGTGAATCTCAAGCCCGATGACTGCTTCCCATTCCATTATGTAAACCTCTTCTTGCAGCAAACTTACGTTACTGAGTGTAATGGTGCTGCGTTAAATTCTGTTGCGCATTAGGTCAGCAGCTTATTGACCAGGCGTTTGTTTGTGCCAGTCGGTGGCTTGCTGGAACTGATGCGCGGCATTCAGTAATCGTTCTTCAGCAAAGTAGTTGCCGATCAGTTGCAAGCCGACAGGTAAGCCGTTCGCAAAACCACAGGGGACCGAAATACCCGGCATACCGGCCAAGTTGAGTGATATGGTGAAGATATCCTCCATATACATGGAGATAGGATCTGAGTTTTTTTCACCCAGTTTAAACGCTGGATGCGGAGTGGTAGGCCCCATAATAACGTCGACTTCAGACAGCGCATTAACGTAATCCTGCTGAATTAAGCGGCGGATCTGTAATGCTTTCTTGTAGTAGGCATCATAGAAACCTTCTGACAGCGCATAGGTGCCGACCATGATGCGACGCTTAACTTCTTCGCCAAAGCCTTCGCCGCGGCTACGCTTGTACATATCTTCGAGATCGACGGGGTCTTCGCAGCGGTAACCGTAACGCACGCCATCAAAACGTGACAGGTTAGAGGAGGCTTCAGCCGGAGCAATAATATAGTACGCCGGAATCGCCAGATGAGTATTGGGCAAGCTGACTTCTTTGACCGTCGCGCCGAGGGCTTCAAATTCACGGATCGCGTTTTGTACCTGAGCGGTGATCTGCGGATCGATCTCGCCGGAGAAAAACTCTTTAGGCAGACCGATCTTCAAACCCTTCAGGGAATCGTTCAATTTAAGAGTGTAATCCGGTACCGGCTGATCCAAGCTGGTGGAGTCTTTTGGATCGAAACCGGCCATAACATTCAGCATCATGGCGGTATCTTCGGCAGTACGGGCCATCGGGCCGCCCTGATCGAGAGATGAGGCGTAGGCGATCATGCCGTAGCGGGATACGCGGCCATAAGTCGGTTTTAGTCCGGTAATGCCGCACAGTGCTGCTGGCTGACGAATCGAGCCGCCGGTGTCTGAGCCGGTCGCGGCTGGGGTTAGGCCACCGGCAATCGCTGCCGCTGAGCCGCCGGATGATCCGCCGGGAACGCAATCGGTGTTCCAAGGGTTACGGGCAGGGCCGTAGAAGCTGGATTCATTGGAGGAGCCCATCGCGAACTCATCCATGTTGGTTTTACCTAAGCTAACCGCGCCTGCTTGATTGAAATGCTCAACCACGGTGGCGTTGTAAGGCGAGATAAAATTATCCAGCATCTTTGAGCCGCAACTGGTGCGAACGCCTTGGGTGCAGAAAATATCTTTATGGGCAATGGGCAGCCCAGTAAAGACATCGACATTGCCGGCCGCGCGACGTTGGTCGGCGGCTTCCGCTTGCGCCAATGCTTGCTCAGGCGTGACGGTAATAAAACTGTTTAGTGTGCCATCTTCGGCACTGATCCGGTCAAGGTAGTTTTGGGTCAGTTCTACACTACTGAATTCACCCGTTGCTAACCCCTGCGCCAGTTCGGCGAGTGTTTTGTCTAACATAACGTTTTTAAATCCTTCAAGCGGATGTCTGGTCCGGCATTACTCGATTACTTTAGGTACCTGAAACAGGCCTGCTTCAACGGCGGGAGCGACGGTTTGAAGCAGATCGCGTTGATTACCTTCGGTTACCTCATCCAGACGTAAACGCTGAATCGCATCCATTGGATGTGCCATAGGCGTAATATCTTGGGTATCGACGGCTTGCATCTGGTCGACTAGGTCAAGAATATTGCTGAGATTTTCGGCATATTCTTGAATATCTTGCTCGGCGATATTTAATCTTGCCAGATGAGCGATCTTTTCGACGTCTGTGCGGTCTAACGACATTATTGGATTCTCATTGCTGTGTAATTTGGTCTAATAACTAAATAAAGCGCTACGTTAACACATTTGCAGCTTGCCCAAAATCCCCGCCATTGCTACAGTGGGCCTGTTTTTTTGATCAAGTGAATGTGCAGTCGCACAATCTAAGGCGGACAACCGATGTTTAAGAAGATTCGAGGGCTTTTTTCCAGTGACCTTTCTATTGATTTGGGCACTGCCAACACCCTTATTTATGTTCGCGATAAAGACATTGTACTGAATGAGCCATCCGTTGTTGCTATTCGTCAAAGCAGCAATGGAGCGCAGAAAACCGTGGCGGCAGTCGGTACAGATGCTAAACGGATGTTGGGCCGTACTCCGGGTAATATTACCGCTATCCGGCCAATGAAAGATGGTGTTATCGCAGATTTCCATGTTACTGAAAAAATGTTGCAGCACTTTATTAGTAAAGTGCATGGCAATAGTTTTTTGACGCCCAGCCCACGCGTGCTGGTGTGCGTTCCCTGTCAGTCTACTCAGGTTGAGCGCCGAGCTATAAAAGAATCGGCCATGGGCGCGGGTGCCCGTGAAGTGTATCTTATTGAAGAACCGATGGCCGCCGCGATTGGTGCGGGCCTGCCGGTTGATGAAGCCAATGGTTCGATGGTTGTGGATATCGGTGGTGGTACTACCGAGATTGCGATTATCTCTTTGAACGGTATTGTCTACGCTGAATCTGTACGGGTGGGTGGTGATCGTTTCGATGAGGGTATTGTTACCTATATTCGACGTAACTACGGTAGCCTGATCGGTGATGCCACCGCTGAGCGGATTAAGCAGGAGATAGGTACGGCCTACCCAACCGCTGAAACGCTTGAGATCGATGTGCGTGGTCGTAACCTGGCTGAAGGTATTCCTCGTAGTTTTACGCTGAATAGCAACGAGATCATGGAAGCGTTACAGGAGCCTTTGTCTGCCATTGTGCAGTCCGTGAAAAGTGCTCTGGAACAGTGTCCACCTGAATTGGCCTCCGATATTGCTGAACGCGGTATTGTGCTGACCGGTGGCGGTGCATTGCTACGCAACCTTGATAAGCTGATCAGTGAAGAGACCGGTTTGCCGGTAATCGTTGCTGATGATCCGTTGACATGTGTTGCCCGTGGTGGCGGTCGTGCTTTGGAGTTGCTGGACAAGCATGCATTTGAACTGCTTACCTTTGAATAAGTTTGACTGATTTCAATGCTTGATTTACCCAATGTAACGGAACAGTTCCAACGGGGGGTGTTCCATCGCTAGTATCTTTATTAGCGGGTCCTTACGGACCCGCTTTGTCGTTCTTGTTGTGTTATCGCTGCTGCTGATTGTATTAGACCTGAAATGGTCCAGTATGAATCAGACCCGCTCCTACCTTTCCTTGCTCATTACGCCGTTACAGTGGCTAGTGGATACGCCCGCTCAGGTTGCTGATGAACTCAGTGATGTGCTGGTGGATCGTAGTCAACTGACCGATGAAAACCGTCGTTTACGTCAAGAAGCGTTGCTGTTGAAGCAGCGGGTGCTGCAGGTCTCGGCTTTGACCGCAGAAAATGTGCGTTTGAGAGAGTTGCTGAATGGTCGGCAACGGCTTGAGCAGGATGTCTTTTTGACCGAATTGATCGGGGTGAATCCCGATCCTTTTCAGCACCAGATTATTCTCAATCGAGGGTCGGAAGATCACGCCTATGTTGGTCAGGCGGTATTGGATTCCGGCGGTATTATGGGGCAGGTCGTCGAAGTGAGTCACTATACCAGTCGGGCGATGTTGATTACCGATTCACGCCATGCGATTCCTGTTGAGGTGAACCGTAACGGTTTTCGTTCTATCGCATTAGGAAACGGTTCGGTGAATCAGCTTGAACTGGTGCATATACCTGATACCGCTGATATTCGTGAAGGCGACTTACTGGTGTCGTCCGGCTTGGGTGGACGTTTCCCTCGAGGGTACCCGGTGGCGAAAGTGGTGAGTGTACAGCGGGACCCTGGTGAGCCTTTTGCTTTAGTAAAGGCAGAGCCTTCCGCCATGCTAAATAAAAGTCGACATATTTTGTTAGTCGATATGCCTCCGCAAGCCGATGTGTTGCCGGTTATTCCTGAGCCAGTCCATGGTGAGAAGATCAAACCGAAGCCAGAAGAGCTTGAGTCACCGGAGAGTGTGGGTGAATAATCAGGGTGGTGGCGGTTCCATTATTTTAGGAACATTTCTACTGGGGTATGTCCTTAGTCAGATGCCTTTGCCGCAGTTTGCGGAATGGTTCCGGCCCGAGTGGGTCGCCATGATTCTCATTTATTGGGTGATGGCATTACCAGAGCGGGTCGGCTTAGGTACGGCCGCCGTGGTCGGGCTAGGGCTTGATCTGATTAAAGGCAGTCCGATGGGGTTAAATGTTTTATCACTGTTGATCATTGCCTATTTGACGTTGCTGCTATACAAGCGTTTGCGAATGTTCCCGCTGATTCAGCAGGCGATCATGGTGATGATTCTGGTGGGTATTAATCAGTTGATTTTCAATTGGGTTCACAGCTTGATGGGCACCCGAAGTGATAGTCTGATTTTTCTTTTGCCGGCCGTCATGAGTGCTATTTTATGGCCTTGGCTGTTTATTGTTCTAAGAGGTTTGCGTAGAGCCTTCAGAGTGTCCTGATACTTGTATTGTGGAGGCCGATAGCTTACCTAAGCCGCACTATAATACCGGGTACCCAAGATGTCCGAGATAAAAAATAACGGTCCTAAGCTGATTCTGGCTTCGGCCTCCCCCCGTCGACGAGAGCTGCTTCAGCAGATTGGCGTCGCTTGTCATGTCAAACCCGTTCATATTTCTGAAATACCTCAATCAAACGAATCACCTGCAGCATTCGTTGAACGAATGGCGCGAGAAAAAGCCTGTGCTGGTTTGGCAGTTGCCGATGAGGCTGCAGTGGTGCTTGGGGCTGATACCGTTGTGGTCTGTGATGGACAGATTTTAGGCAAGCCTACCGATCGCAATGATGCGTTAAAGATGCTGTTGCAGCTTTCTGGCACAGAACATCAGGTGATGACGGCGGTTGCTGTCACAAATGGGGAACGAATTCTCTGTCAGGTAGTCACTACAAAGGTACGCTTTCAAACCTTGACGGCTGCGCAGTGTGAGCAGTATTGGCAAACGGGCGAGCCTCGTGATAAAGCCGGAGCCTACGGTATCCAAGGGTTAGGGGCGGTGTTTGTGACGGAGATTAAAGGCAGTTATTCTGCTGTTGTAGGGTTGCCGTTGATGGAAACGGCATCGTTATTGGCGGCATTTGATATTCCGGTATGGCAAGTCGAGTGTTTGGCTGGAAAAATTGATTAAGCGTTTATAGTGTTATCAGTAATAGTTACCTAAGTGATTGATTAATTTTGTTAATTATCGTTTTTAGTGTTTATATTATAGTTGCATAGATTGTACGGTACTTATTGCGATAAAAGGCTCTCTGTTATTTAAAGAGCAGCACCAGAGAATACTGATGGAGCCTTATTTATGGTCTCCTAGGGATGGATTATGAGTGAAGAGATTCTGATTAACTTTACCCCGATTGAGACCCGTGTTGCGGTTATCGAGAATGGTATGCCGCAGGAAATTTACGTCGAAAGAGCTGAGCGACGTGGCATTGTTGGCAATATTTATAAAGGCAAAGTTGTTCGTGTTTTGCCCGGTATGCAGGCTGCATTTGTGGATATCGGCCTCGAGCGGGCTGCATTTATTCATGTTGATGAGTTACAGCATCCAGATGAGGATGCTGGTGTTGGAAAAGCCAACCTGACGATCAATCGCCTATTGCGTGAAGGCCAGTCATTGACGGTTCAAGTGACAAAGGATCCCCTTGGCACCAAAGGGGCGCGTCTGACCACCAATCTTTCCATCCCCTCACGTTATCTAGTGTACATGCCAGGTAATGAGCATATTGGTATCTCTCAACGGATTGATGACAATGATGAGCGGGAACGACTACGTACCGCTGTCGAAGAAGTGGTCGCGGGGATGGAGGATCAAAACACAAAGATGGGAGGCTTTATCCTGCGAACCGTCTCTGAAGGTGTATCCGAACCCGAGTTGAAGCAGGATATTCTGTTTCTTTGTCGTCTATGGGAGTCTATCGCCCGAAAAATTGAAGAGTTTAGCGCCCCTTCCTGTATCTACGAAGACCTACCGTTAAATATGCGGGCGCTACGGGATATGGCCCATGCTGGGATTGAGCGTATTCGGGTTGACTCAAAGGAAACTTTTCAGCGCTCACAACAGTTTGCTGAAGCATTAGTACCTGAAATTAGTAGTATTCTTGAATATTATCCAGGTGAACGCCCGATTTTTGACCTCTATAATATTGAAGAGGAGATTCAGAAAGCGCTGGGCCGAAAGGTTGAACTAAAATCCGGTGGTTATCTGATTTTTGATCAAACCGAAGCGATGACTACGGTGGATATCAATACTGGTGCTTATGTCGGTCATCGAAATCTAGAAGAGACTATCTTTAAAACCAACCTTGAAGCCGCGACCGCGATTGGTCGTCAGCTGCGGTTACGAAACTTAGGTGGCATCATCATTATCGATTTTATCGATATGTTGGATGAAGACCATCAACGTCAAGTGTTGCGTACTTTAGAACGGGTGCTTGAGAAAGACCATGTTAAGTGCAAATTGACGGGGGTTTCTGAGCTGGGCCTAGTTGAGATGACCCGCAAGCGCACCCGCGAAAGTTTAGAGCATATTCTCTGTGAACCTTGTGAGCATTGTCAGGGCAGGGGGTCAGTAAAAACCCCTGAAACTGTCTGTTATGAGATTTTTCGGGAGATCCTGCGACAACATCGCGCCTATGATACCGATTCCTATCTGGTGTTGGCATCCGATCGAGTCGTGGCAATGTTGCTAGATGAAGCATCCGACCATGTGGCTGAACTGGAAGCCTTCATCGCAAAAACAATTCGCTTTCAGGTTGAGCCAATGTACGGTCCTGAACAGTATGATGTGGTGTTAAGATAATAGTGTCATCCATTGTTTGGCTATTAAAGGCGCTGAATCGCTGGTTAGGTTGGGTTGTTGTTATCTCAATACTGGTGATAGCGTTACTTACCGTGGTGGTGCGCTTGCTGCTGCCCGCGGTGTGGGATTATCGAACGGATATTGAACAATATCTGAGCGAACGTTTACGTACCGAAGTAACGATTCGAGATATTAATGCCAGTTGGGAGGGTAAGTTTCCCCAGTTACTGCTGCAGGGTGTCGTTATTGCGGATCATCGTTCGCAGAATATTGGTCGGATAGAACTTGAACAGTTGGTGTTGGGTCTTAATCCGGTCAGTAGTCTGCTGAAATGGCAGCCGGTGTTAAGTAAAGTGGAGCTCTGGTCACTACATACGCAGGCCGATCTAGTAAGCTGGCCGCTTAAGACCACAGTTGATAGTGCAGAGAAAACGGATGATTCCGCTTCTGCGACCGATCCGCTGGCCAGTTTATGGTTGCAGCCGCATATCTTCTTCTACGATACACAGATCGATCTAACGCTACCGTCCGGTAAGCAGATGCTGTTAAAGAGTGATCGATTTAATCTTGAAAATAGCCCTCAGCAACATCACTTTGCCGGCGAGTTATTGGTGACGTATGAGCAGCGAGAAGCTGCGGCAACCCTGCGAATTGAGTCTGATAGCCATCTGTTTAACCCCAAAACCACGAATTTCGATTTTTATCTTAAGCTCGCAGGTGTTGATACTCCGTTAGTAGAGGCTGCCCGCGAGTTATTTGCCGTGCCTATTTCACTTGAGCAGTTGGAATTGAATACGGAAATCTGGGGTAATTGGTCTGAAGGACGATTGACCCGAGTATTCGGCGGCATTGATGGTGGAAAGTTACAACTAACAACGCAGCTGCCAAGGTTGCCTGAGTTGTCTATTCAGAACTTGGCCACGGGGTTTGCGTTGCTACAACCGGAGCCACGTCAATTTCAGTTACAGATCAATGATTTTTCGGCACTGATTAATGAACAGTCACTGGCTTTTCCTCAGCTAGTAATTAATCGCCAGCAAGATTGGATTGATTCGATTGCTCTCACTGAATTTAATATCACTAAGATCGCTGATTTTGTCGATAAACAACCGTTTGTACCCGAGGGTATCCGTCATGTGCTTGCTCGGGTTGCACCGAGCGGTATGGTTCATAATCTTGTGTTGCAGTGGCCTGTGCCAGCAGGGACTGAAGAACAACGCGACGATGTCGCGGTACAAGCCAAAAAAACATCGTCACCGGTGTCAGCATTACCGTCACAAGGCCTAGATGCTACTGGTTTAGTGGATGATAAATTAGCCAGTGAAACCGCGCTAAGTGTGGCTGATTCCTCAGTAGTCAGTTCAGCCTTGGCTAGCTCAACAGAGCAGCCTTTGGGACCGTTCAATAGCGCTGCCGAGGATGCAGCCGTTAGTTTGAAGCGGTCGAGTGATCAGACTCAGGATTGGAGCCAGTTAACCTTAACAGGTGATTTAGATGGCGTGGCTTTTAAAGCCGCCTATGGCGCACCGGCGATGTCGGGTATATCGGGGTTAGTTCAGCTGGAATATGGCGTAGAAGGGCTGCTGGGGCGCATTGATCTAGAGAGTGACCAGTTAGGTCTACATTTTCCTGAAGTGTTTGATCAGGGGTGGGTTTTTGATGAAGCTCAGGGCACTACTCATTTTAGTTTGGCGCAGAATATACTGCATCTCAGTAGCGAGTATGTTGAGTTACACAAAGCCGGTATTAATGCCAGTGGGCGATGGAGCCTGTACCTGCCGCTAGACCGTGAGATACAGAGTGAGCTGGCATTATTAATCGGGGTGCAAGACTCTGATGGGTGCTTGGCACCTGAATTGATACCAGATCATTTTATCGATTCTAGTATTAAGGCTTGGGTATCTCAATCGATCAAGCAGGGAGTTCTGAATCAGGGGGGCTTTATGCTCCACACGGGTACCCGTAGCATTCCTTCTCGACAGTCGCCCACTGTGCAGATGTTTATGGATATCTCTAATGCCGAGGTGGATTATCAACCCGGTTGGCCAGCAGTAAAAGCGGCGGATGCCTCGTTGCTGTTGCGTGATCAGGGGTTAGCGATCAGCGTCAGCCGTGGAAAAATGTATGACAGCACGATAGAACATGGTTGGGTTTATCTACCACCTCATTCTCAAAACCTGCATATCATTTCTAGCATCAACGGGGATAGTGCGGATATCGCTTCGACCCTACTGAATAGTCCGGTACTTGAAGGGGGTAATACTGAGCTCAAAAATTGGGCGCTTAACGGGGCTGCGCAAACCCGTTTAAATTTGATGATCCCGCTGGGCGGAGGGGATCCTAATGTTGATGTCAGCTCTGCATTTACGAACCTGCAACTCGCGTCAAAGGCACGTAAGTTGGATCTCAGTAAGCTGTCTGGCAAGGTAAGTTATCGTCATGATAAAGGCTTATATGCTGAGTCACTCACTGGAGTGTTATTTGGTCAGCCTTTAAAGGCTGATATTATCTCCAGCGGTCAGGGGTCATCTGAGAAAATTACCGCTCACTTAAAATCCGCGATCAGTATGTCCCAGTTAAAAGACTGGACGGGGATTGAGATGTTAGCGCTGGCTAAGGGGGTGCAAACTTACGAAGCCGACCTGGATCTCTGTTTAAGGGCCGACTGTTCAGGCTTAACGGTGAAATCGGATCTGCAGCAGACCGCCTTAGATCTTATCCCACCATATAGTAAACCTGCAGGTCAGGTGATGCCTTTGTTGCTGCATACCGATTTTGCATCACCACAAACATTGAATATCCGACTCGGCGACCACTTGAGTGCTTGGTTGCAGCTTGATAATGATCAGTTAAGTCGAGGTCACCTTATGCTGGGGGGCGGTGACGCGCGGCCGACTGATTTTTCTGGTCTGCAAGTGAATGGTCAGCTTCAAGAGTTAAATTATGAGTCGTTGATCGGCATGTTAGAACGAACGGGTATTATGGCTGATTCATCGACACAAAAAGTGTCAGGGTCCAGCAATAGCTCGGCGGTTATTCCGGTACAGGCTGATATTAAAGTTACAACACTAGGCTATGATTATCTGCGGATGAACAATGGCCGAATTCTACTCGAGCGCCGCAATGATGGCTGGGATATTGGGGTATCCGGTGCCGATCTTAATCTACAGGTGAATCTTCCAGATAGTGCTGCGATAGCGCCGCAACTGTTATTTGCAACGCTTAATCTTGATGGCCTGATACCGGCTAGAGATGAAGATCAGTCGCTGAAGGACACTAAGCAAGTAGCCACGTCTGAGAAAGCGCTAGGCACTTTGCAACCGGGGAATGTGCCTGATTTGGATATCGATATTCGAGACCTGATTGTGAAAGAAAAACATTGGGGGCAGTGGCGTTTTAATATACGTAACCACGAACAGAATATGCATATTGAAGGGATTAGCGCTCAACTGCCTGACCTTAATGCCAGTGGTGAGATTGTTTGGCGCCCCGGGGTGCTGAGTCAGAGTGAGTTACAGCTTAAGGTGGATGCGAAGGACTTAGGTCGCACACTGGAAAACGTGGGCTATGAGAAAGTGCTGCAAACGAAAAAGGCGACCGCTAATATCCAACTGCAATGGCTCGGCGCGCCATGGGAGTATGATCTGGCTCGTGCAGACGGCACGCTAACCTTCGATGCCCGTGATGGACGACTCATTGAAGCTGGGAGTGGTACGGGTTTATTAAGGGTCTTTGGTATTTTTAATATGAATACGTTGGGACGACGACTTAAATTGGACTTTACCGACCTGTTTGCTAAAGGGATAAGTTTTGATCGTATGAAGGGGGATTATCGGATAGTGAAGGGTGTTGCAAGCACAAACAGCCCCTTTGTTATGCGTGGGCCCTCGCTAGATATGGCGGCAAGTGGCGATATTGATCTGGTCAATGAAACCGTTAAGCAGCAGATGGCGGTTACTTTGCCGGTAACGGATAATATTCCGTTGGCTGCCGTGTTATTAGGTGCACCGCAGATTGCTGGTTTAGCCTTTTTGCTGGATAAACTGGTAGGGGATAAGGTTAAAAAGCAGTTTGCCACGGTCACCTACAGCATGGACGGCGATTGGAGCGATCCGAAAGTTGAGTTGCTGCAGCAGCCTGAAACAGAAAAGTAAAAGAGGCTGACCTTAAATGATCTACCTCTTTATTCATTATGGGTGGCTAAGCTTTACACATCAGCCCGTTCACGTAGGTACTTAAAGAGCTTTTTCGAGGCTCCTGGTGGTTTACCTTGGCTCGCTTCTTTTTTAGCGTTGCGTAATAACTGCCGCAAATGCTGAATATCAGCTTCAGGGTCTTCGGTCAGGTAAGCTTGCAGGTCTGTATTGTCACCTACAATTAGTCGCTCTCTCCAGCGCTCAAGCTTGTGGAATATCTGTAGGTGAGCCTGTTTGCCTGCTTCGAACTGATCAACTGCTGCTTGTATCTCTTCAGCATCTTCTCCGCGCATTAGCCGGCCGATATATTGTAGCTGACGTCGGGTCGCCTCTGAACGTGGCTGAAGTCGTTGTGCTTCTTCTATCGCCACCCGCAATGTATCACCCATGGGGACTTTAGCGAGCTGCTCTTTATTTAGCTCAGGTAGTTTAGCGCCTAATTCTTGTAGGTGCTCCATCTCCCGTTTACGCTGGGATTTTGACACCCACTCTTCATCGAATTCGTGTTCGTCGTCGGGGCGAAAATCGTCATTTTGACTCATAAAGCTCTCTTGTGTAGGCCGTTCTAGCTATAAAAAAAGGTAGCTAGACCGAGGAATGCAAAAAATCCGACTACATCGGTAATCGTGGTTAATAACACACTGCCAGCCAGTGCCGGATCAATACCCCAAGTTTTCAGGAGGATCGGCAATAGTGTGCCAGCCAGTGCGGCGGCAAATAGATTAATCATAATAGCACAAGCGATAATGATACCGATGGTTAGATCTTGGAACCAGAGGACAGCAATGATCGCTACCACAGCCGCCCAGAGTAGGCCGTTAAGTAACCCCACTATCATTTCACGGTTAAGTAGCCAGCGAGCGTTAGAGCGTTCCACATGACCTAGTGCTTGACCGCGAATCATCAGTGTTAGGACCTGACTACCAGCAATGCCGCCCATACTGGCGACGATCGGCATTAATACTGCTAAGGCCACCACTTTACCGATGGTTTCTTCAAACAGGCCGATGACTGCTGAAGCCATAAAGGCGGTGATCAAGTTAATGCCTAACCATACCGCACGGCGGCGGGTGGTTTTCATGATTGGGGCGAAGGTATCCTCATCTTCGTCCATACCCGCCATGCTCATCAGAGAGTGGTCGGCATCTTCACGAATAACATCGACGACGTCATCGATGGTGATACGTCCGAGTAGTTGATTATTTTCATCAACCACCGGTGCTGATACCAAGTCTTCCTGCTCAAACAGTTTGGCTACTAGGGTGTCTTCCATATCTGCTTGGATAGGGGGTTTGTCAGTGACCATCATCTCCCGCACCGTGCTTGATGGATCACTTACCAGCATGCGAGTCAGTGGCAGGCTGCCGATATAGGTATCTTTACGGCTAACGACAAACAGGCAGTCGGTCATATCCGGTAGTTCCGCGTGACGTCGCAGGTAACGTAGTGCCGCTTCGATGGTAATATCGGGCCGTATGGTGATGGTATCGGTGTTCATTAAGCCGCCGGCGGTATCTTCCTGATAGGAAAGTACTTTTTCCAGCCGTTCGCGGTTTTGATGATCCATCGAACGCAACAGCTCGTGCATGACCGTTTCCGGTAGCTGCTGCATCATATCGGCGAGGTCGTCGGGCTCGAGCGATTCAGAGATGGCGAGCACCTCTGAGGTGTTCATCTTGCTGAGGATCTCGGCTTTTACATCATCGCCGAGTTCCTGCAAAACATCCGCTTCGATGTCTTTATGGATCATGCTCCAAAGCAAGCGCCGTTCTTTCGGTGGCGACTTTTCGATCAGGTGGGCGACTTCGGAAGGGCGTAATGTCTTGTTTAGGGTGTAACGTATCTGTCTGAACGCACCTTCTTCAAGGGCTGTGTTCAGCTTATCCAGTTCACTTTCGTTTACATTGGCGTTCATGGCCGGACCCCGGTCAGACAGATAGAGACAGATTGCCTTGCAGCTAGTCAGTGATCACCGATCACTGCAGCATCAATCGTTGTGGGCATTATAGCGTATTGTTTTTAAACGAATAGGGGGAGAGAGGTTATTCTTCTTCATCAAACCGGTTGTTGATAAGCGTAATAATGGCGTCCATCGCTTGTTGTTCGTCTTCACCGTTGGTGGAGATGCTCAGTTCGGTGCCTTTGCTGGCCGCTAACATCATCACGGACATAATGCTTTTGCCATCCACTTGACGTCCGTCTTTAGTGAGTTGTATATCGGCAGAGAATGAACTGGTGACATTAATGAGTTTAGCCGCCGCACGGGCGTGTAACCCCAGCTTATTGATAATGGTTATCTTTTTTTCCAGCATGGCTTAATACCTTTATCAGTTCAGTTCGCGATGGCGTATCTGGACATTATCCATAGTTGTTCGGAAATGACCAGCGAGACATTCACTGATAAAGACGGAGCGGTGTTGGCCGCCGGTGCAACCGATACCGACACTGATATAACTACGGTTATTCTTTTCAAACAGTGGCAACCATTTTTCTAAGAACGTGGTGATATCCGTGAGCATTTCTTGCACTTCGGTCTGTTGCTCAAGGAATTCTATGACCGGCTTGTCTTGGCCGCTATAACCTCGCAGGTGAGGCAGCCAGTATGGATTGGGCAGGCAGCGTACATCGAAGGTGAAATCCGCATCCAGAGGGATGCCGTGTTTATAACCGAACGACTCGAACTGCAACGACAGTTCTTGCTCTTGTCGTTGGGCGATGCGGAGTTTGATGCTGTCTCTAAGTTCATAGAGTGACAGACGGGTGGTATCAATACGGATGTTGGCTAAATCAGATACCGGCTCGAGTAGCTTCTTTTCATAGCTGATCGCTTGTTGTAGGCCCTGGGTATCATTGGATAGTGGGTGCTTACGTCGAGTTGCGCTATAGCGTTTTAGCAGGGTTGTTTCTGAACTATCTAGGTAGAGTATTTCGCAGTCTAGCGATTCTATTTTTCGTAGCCGTGTAAAAATGTCGGGAAACTGCTTCAAGTTGCTGTGTTGATTACGGGCGTCGATGCTGACGGCAAGCTGATTCGGATGGTCTGGGTCTGACAAAATCTGATTCACCAGATCGGGTAGCAGCGGAGCAGGAAGGTTGTCGATGCAGTAAAAGTTAACATCTTCCAGGGCTTGCAGGGCGGTTGATTTACCGGATCCTGAGCGGCCACTGATGATCACCAGTTTCATCTGGTTAAGCCTGCCTAGGTCCGGTAGCCACCACGAAAAGTTCTTCAGCTGACTTCGCATCGCGAAGTTGTTGGCGGAACGAGGCTTGACTAAATAATTCAGCTAGATGACCCAGTGTTTGTAGGTGCTCGTCACAGGCTTCTGAGGGCACAACGAGTACGAACAACAGGTCGACGGGTTTACTATCAATCGCATCGAAGTCGATCGGTTCGTTTAACTGAATCAGCAAGGCAGTCGCCTGCTTGCACTCATCTAAGCGACAATGGGGAATGGCCACACCTTCACCGATACCTGTACTGCCCAGTCTTTCTCGGCCGAGTAGGCCTGTAAAGATGGTTTCAGCTTCAAGCTCAGGGTGCAGATTGGAAATCTGCTGGCTGGCAATCTCGAGGATACGTTTTTTACTACCCCCCTCTAGAGCACAGAGTACTCCAGAGGGCGCTAATAATTCTGAAATTAGCATCGTATAATAGTTACTTGTGAGTTTTCATCTTTTCTTTATGTTTAATGATCTGACGGTCAAGCTTGTCGATCAGTCCATCAATAGCGGCGTACATATCGTCTTGTTCATCGGAAGCAAAGAGCGTGGCGCCGGCTACATGAAGTTCACCATCCGCTTTCTGACGGGTTTTTTCGACGCTTAAGGTTACCTGTGCATTGGTGATGTTGTCGAAATGCCGCTCCAGCTTCTCAAATTTATTCTGAACATATTCATTCAGGGAATCAGTCAATTCAACGTGGTGACCGGTAATATTGATCTGCATGGTAATCTCCTAGTGTTATTGTACCGGGTTGACGCCCGGTTCCCATGATATAAAAAGTCATTAAACTAAACGTTTTCGTTCATTAGAAGGTGGAATGCTAAGGGATTCTCTGTATTTTGCAATGGTTCTTCTTGCAACATTGATACCTTGCTCTTCAAGAAGCAAGGCAATTTTATTATCACTCAGCGGTTTTACTGGGTTTTCAGCGATGACCAGCTTCTTAATTAACGCTCGAATGGCGGTTGACGAGCAGGTTCCACCATTCACTGTGGTTACATGGCTGGAGAAAAAATACTTCAGCTCAAAAATACCCCGAGGGGTGTGCATGTATTTTTGTGTGGTCACACGGGAGATAGTCGACTCATGCATCTCTACCGCTTCGGCGATATCGTGTAGCACCATCGGTCGCATCGCTTCATCACCGTTTTCGAGAAAGGCTTCTTGACGCCGGACAATCTCACGGGTGACCTTCATTAGGGTGTCATTACGACTGAGCAGGCTTTTGATAAACCACCGGGCTTCTTGCAGATGGTTTTTCAGATAGGTGTTATCGGGGCTGGTATCAGCTCGTCTGATCAGGTCGGCATAACCATCGTTAATTCGCAGTTTGGGCGCGACTTCAGGGTTTAGGCTAACCTGCCAGACACCTTTCTCTTTATAGACCAGTACATCAGGGATAACGTATTCTGATTGTGAACTGGTGATCATCGAGCCGGGCTTGGGGTTGAGTGTGCGAATCAAGTTGATTGCTTGCAGCAGTTGAGGTTCCCGTATCCGAGCTTTACGCATCAGCTGCTTATAATCATGATTGCCTAATAAGTGAATATATTGAGTGACAACTTTAATCGCTTCTGGACGATATTCGGTATCTTCCGGCAGTTGCTGTAGCTGAATGGCAAGGCACTCACTTAAATTTCGGGCGGCAACACCCGGTGGGTCAAACTGTTGAATGCGGCGTAATACGGCCTCGATTTCATCCAGTTCAATATTATTGAGCTGCTCATCATCTTGCTGATGAAAATATTCAAGAATTGAATCGAGTTCGACGTTGAGATAGCCGTCAACATTAATGCCATCGATAAGACTGGTGGCGATGAGTTCATCAACGCGGCTCATCGGTGTTAGGTTTAGCTGCCAGCTAAGATGGTCCTGTAATGTTTCATCCGCAGTGTCGTTCGACTCCATCTCCATGTCAGAGAAATCGTGGGACGAAGATGATGAGCTGGAAACAGTCTGATAGGTGTCTTCCCAATTGCTATCAGTGGACAGCTCACTAGGGATGTCCTCATTCCAATCGCTATCGGCCGCTTGAATCTCTTCTGATTCAGCCGTTTGGGCGGATGCGGAAACGGATTCATGATTGCTCACTTGTGCCTCAGAGCTCGCCTGATCCGCAGCATTGTCTGAGGCGCTATCCTCTTCAGTTACCTCCAGCATCGGATTCGATTCCAGAGCTTCCTGAATCTCCTGTTGCAGATCAAGCGTCGATAATTGCAGCAAGCGAATCGCCTGCTGTAATTGTGGGGTCATGGTCAGATGCTGACCCATTTTTAGTTGTAACGCTTGTTTCATAGAAAGTCGCTTATATACCTGTTACAGCTTGAATTGCTCACCAAGATAGGCTTCCCTGACCTGCTGGTTGGCAAGAATATCCTCTGGCGATCCTTCTGCAAGAATATAACCTTCACTAACAATGTAAGCCTGTTCGCAGATATCCAGTGTTTCGCGAACATTATGGTCGGTAATTAAAACGCCGATACCCTTACTTTGCAGGTGTTTTACTGTTTGCTTTATATCACTAACTGAAATTGGGTCAACACCGGCAAATGGCTCATCGAGCAGAATAAATGTGGGCTCGGTTGCCAATGCTCTAGCAATTTCAACGCGACGTCGTTCACCACCGGAGAGGCTCATTCCCAAGCTTTTAGTCAAATGAGAGATATGAAACTCTTCGAGTAGTTCGTCCAGTTTCTGTTGTCGTTCATGGCGGCTCAGCTCTTTACGGGTTTCCAGAATGGCCATCAGGTTATCATGGACGCTGAGTTTACGGAAAATTGATGCTTCCTGCGGTAAATAGCCGATACCATTGCGGGCACGGATATGCATCGGTTGTTTCGTTAGATCCAACTGATCAATTTTGATTTGACCCTTATCGGCGTCTACCAGCCCGACGATCATATAAAAACAAGTTGTTTTACCCGCACCATTAGGCCCTAGTAAACCGACAATCTGACCGCTATCGACGCTAATGGAGACATCGCATACAACGTCGCGCCTTTTATAGCTCTTTGCTAAATGGAGTGCTTCTAGTCGACTCATTGGTTGTTGAGTTCTCCAGTCGCTGTATTAGACGTTGTTGAATCCACGGGTACCTCGGTGGTTTTTATGGGGGCTGGTTTTGGCTGAATAACAATTTGTACTCGCTCGCCGTCAGCACTTTCATCCCTGAATGCATTTACCGTGCTTTTATTCATATTGTAAACAATTCGGTTACCGCTAAATACATCGGCACCCTGTGATACTTTTGCTTGGCCAATAATCTCTAGTTCTTTGGTACGAACATTGTAATTGAGTACCTTGCCGTATGCGTGGGTGATCTCTTCATCAGCGGCGGGGCGCTGTTGAAATTCAGCTGGACGTCCTTTGGCGATAATTTTAGTGATGCTGTTGTTTGCCTGTCTTAGCTCAATACTGTCGCCGCTAACTTTCATGCTGCCCTGTGTTAATAAAACATCACCGGTATAAAGTGTGATGCCTGTCTGATCATTGCGAGTCGCACTATCCGCGCTGATATGGATCGCTTTGTTGGCGTCACTCGGTAGGGCCATAGCCACTGGTTGCCAGCTAAGTAGCAACACGCATAAGGCTTTGCTTATACGGTTAATTAACATTGTATACTCCGTTAACGTCTGACAGGAGGTTAAGAATGCCACTGTCGGTGTCTATTGTCATGCCTACGCTGCTGGTTGTGCCTGAGGGGCTTGAGATCGTCACTGGTTTATCGGTTTTGGCGATATTTTCTTGTGGTAATAGGACTAATGACTCGGTCCGTAGTGTATTGGCTTCAGCGGGATCAGGGCTGTCCTGAAATAATACTCCCCCCTCTAATACAACTTTGTCATCGTTGTCGCTAATGATCCCGCGCAAGCTACTGACTTTACGGGTCGGTTGTTGCGCGTTGTATATCAGCATCTCAGGGTTGGTGACTAATATTTGTTGCAGGGCTGGCTGATGTTCCAATTGGGTTGAGCTTAATTGCTGCTGTAATGCGCCGTTAGGCGCGAAATCCCGGATTCGGCCATTCACAATATAATAGTCTGACTGCTGGTAAGCGGGATTGGGTGCTTGTTTTAGACGCACCGGATGGCGTTCAGAATCCATTCCGAGATATACCACAGCAGGGATTAGAATAGCCGCAGCAGCGACTAGGCGGGCGCGTCCGGTTAGCATTTAGAGGTACTCGTTGAGCAGAGCTTGAAGTGATCCCTGGCCGGCCAGAATAGTTTCACAAAACTCTCTGCCTGCGCCATTGCCTGCTGTCCGTTGGCTACACCAATCAGCATGAGCAGCGACCAACTGATGGCCTCCATTAACGGTGGCGCCAAAGCAAACAGCGCGGATTGCTGCGAGATCGGGTAGATCATCACCGATGTAGGCCGTTTGTTGTGCGTTAAAACCGGTATCTTGCCAGAGTTCTTGCAGAGCGGTGAGTTTATCTTCTCGGCCCTGATAGAGGTAATCGATACCTAGCGCTTCAGCTCGGCGCTCAACTTGAGGAGAACGGCGGCCGGTAATAATCGCAGTTTTGATGCCACCTTGGGCCAGTAACTTAATGCCAAGTCCGTCTAGAGTGTTGAAGTTTTTGACTTCACTGCCGTCGGCGAGAAAATTTAATTTGCCATCCGTCAGGACACCGTCAACATCAAACACGGCCAGTTTAACGTTTTGGAGTTTAGCGATTAGCGATTCATTGAGCTCGTTGCGGAGCTTTCTAGCAAAGTGAGCAGGCATTAGATGACACCTGCTTTTAGCATATCGTGCATATTCAATGCGCCAACGGGGCGTTGCGCGGCATCTAGAACGATCAAGGCGTTAATCTGTTTGTCTTGCATAATCTGTAAGGCTTCAGCTGCCAGTATGTCACTGGTGATCGTCGTACAATCGGTGGTCATAACATCGATGATAGGCGTACTTTTCATGTCAACGTCATGGTCGAGGGTGCGTCGTAGGTCACCATCGGTAAACACGCCTTGCAGGACGCCGTCACTATTCACTACTGTGGTCATTCCCAGATGTTTATGGGTGACTTCCATGAGTGCGTCTTTGAGCATGGTTGAATCGCTGACTTTAGGGATGTCATCGCCGCTATGCATAATATCGGACACTTTTAACAGTAGGCGTCGGCCTAAGCTGCCTCCTGGATGAGAAAATGCAAAATCTTCAGCGCTGAAGCCTCTCGCTTCCAGCAACGCAATCGCTAGAGCATCGCCGATAACCAGTGATGCCGTTGTGCTAGAGGTGGGTGCGAGCCCTAGAGGACACGCTTCTTGACGTATAGTGACATTCAGATTGGCATCGGCACTGCGAGATAAAGTTGATTCTGGGTTGCCGGTTATGCTGATCAGTGGTGCTTTCATCCGCTTGATCAGTGGCAGTATCGAAAGTACTTCGTTGGTTTCACCTGAATTGGATAGTGCGATAACAACATCGGCGCGGGTGATCATACCTAGGTCACCATGGCTGGCTTCGCCCGGATGAACAAAAAAGGACGGTGTGCCGGTGGATGCCAGTGTTGCGGCAATTTTATTACCGATATGACCGCTTTTGCCCATGCCCGTGACAATAACCCGGCCTTTGCATGCCAGCGCTAGTTGGCAAGCCTTGCCAAAGTCGTCATTTAGATAGCCCAACAGGTCGTTGACGGCATCCCGTTCTAGTTCGATGGTGCGCTTAGCGGAGGCTAAAAAATCCAATTCATTATTAATCATACTTTTATTCACAGCTCTGTTTGCAGTCGTGAAGGCTGCAATCCGATATAGGGATTAAACGCTCATATTGTATAGTAGTGCAAGATAACCTGCATAGGCTGCCAGTAGTATTCCACCTTCGACGCGCGAGATTTTTGGCGGGCGCTGATAGACGGCTAATGCGACGAGTAACAGCGTTAAGCCTAACATAGAGCCATAATCACGCCAGAGTACCGCTGGATCTAACTCAATTGGCGCAAGTAAGCCCGGTACGGCCATGACTGCTGCAATATTAAATATATTTGAGCCAACAATATTTCCCAGTGCAATATCGGTATGGCCTTTCAAGGCACTGGCCACCGAGGCGGCGAGTTCGGGCAGACTGGTACCGATAGCGACAATCGTTAGTCCGATGATGAGGTCGCTCACACCCAAGGTTGTGGCGATTTCGGTCGCTCCCCAGACAAGTAATCGAGAACTGCCCGCGAGCAGCAATAACCCAGCAATCAGCCAAAAGATAGCCCAGGGGGTAGAGAGTTCTGGTAACTCATCCTCTTCATCATTAATTTCGTCATCACTGGCGTTGCGCTGGAAACGGGTGAATAAGTACAGGCAGACGACCAGTGATAAGCACAGGATGATCGAATCGATATGGCCTAGATAGAGGTCGTAGAGTACGGCGCCCGCCAACAAGGTGATGGCTAATAATAGCGGAATCTCTTGTTTGAGAACCTTAGAGCGTACAGGTAGCGGGGCGATCAGGGCGGTCATCCCCAGTACTAGGCCAATGTTGGCAATGTTGGAGCCCAGTGCGTTGCCGACGGCAAGATCTCCGGCACCGGTAGTGGCGGCCATGATTGAAACCAAAATTTCGGGCGCGGAGGTGCCAAAAGAAACCACCGTCAGGCCGATTAACATTGGTGACATGCCCATGTTTTTGGCAGTTCCGGCGGCACCGATAACGAAACGGTCGGCACTCCAGACCAAAATAATGAAACCTAATAATAGTGCAATAATGGGGTATAGCATCGGGTTATTTGTTCAGCTGTGGTTAAAACGGAGGCCTATTTAATGAGTAATCGGATCTATGTGCAAGAGGTTGCTGCCCTTACGGTCGATTTTATTCACGTTTATAGGCAAGAGTGATACAATCGTCGCGCTTTTTTAATGGCTATATAGTGGTGTTCTGTACCGCATATTATCTGCTTATTTATAGTGGTTTCAGGAACTATCGGGTGCAATAAGCATCACATCGCTACTGAAACCCTTTATTGTCCTGATTGAGTCACCGTTACTATGGATTTTTTTGACGATATCATCATTGATATTAAACAACTTACCTTTAGCCGGGGTGATCGATATATCTTTAAAAATATGGATATACGCATTCCTCGCGGTAAAGTGACGGGCATTATGGGGCCTAGTGGTACCGGTAAAACGACTCTGCTGCGGGTGATCGGTGGGCAGTTGAAGCCTGATTCTGGTTCTGTTTTGCTTGATGGCGATGATATACCTCACTTGGGGCGTAAAGAGCTTTTCAATGTGCGTGAAAAGATGGGTATGTTATTTCAAAGCGGCGCACTCTTTACCGATATGAGTGTCTTTGAAAATGTCGCTTTCCCGCTGCGTGTACATACTAAACTGCCCGAAGACATGATTCGCGATATTGTTTTGATGAAGCTGCAAGCGGTTGGTTTACGCGGTGCATCTGAGTTGATGCCCAGCGAGTTGTCTGGCGGCATGGGACGTCGTGTGGCGTTGGCCAGAGCTATCTCGTTGGATCCAGCATTAGTGATGTATGACGAGCCTTTTACCGGGCAGGATCCTATCGCCATGGGAGTGCTGGTTAATTTGATTAAAATGCTCAATCAAGCGCTAGGGCACAGCAGTATTATTGTGTCCCATGACATCAAGGAAACCCTTAGCATTGCGGATTACATCTATATCATTGCAGATGCTGGGGTGATTGCCCATGGAACACCCGCGCAGTTAGAACAGAATGATTCTGCGCAAGTACAACAATTTATGAAAGGTTTGCCGGATGGTCCCGTACCGTTTCATTTTCCGGCCAATAATTATGAAACAGACTTGATGGAGGGGCGCTGATGCAATCGGTTACTGCTAATCTTGCGTTGCTGGGTCGGTCTGTACTGGATCGAGTCGCGGCTATTGGCCGAGCGGGAATGGTGTTGATGCAGGCAGTTATTGCTCGCCCAGACCCACTGACTTCGTTTCCATTGTTAGTTCGTCAACTCTATTCAGTGGGCGTGCTATCAATGGTAATTATCATTGTATCGGGTCTGTTTATTGGTATGGTGCTGGCGTTGCAGGGTTATACCATTCTGGTGGATTATGGCACGGAACAAGCGGTTGGGCAGATGGTCGCGCTAAGTCTTGTGCGGGAGCTGGCGCCGGTAGTGACGGCCCTTTTGTTTGCCGGTCGGGCGGGCTCTGCATTAACCGCAGAGATCGGTTTGATGAAGACCACTGAACAGTTATCCAGTATGGAGATGATTGGTGTTGATCCATTACGACGGATTATCGCGCCTCGCTTCTGGGCTGGTCTTATCTGTTTACCTATTCTGACCATGATTTTTAGTGCTGTCGGTATTTGGGGTGGCATGTTGGTGGGGGTCGATTGGTTAGGCATATATGAAGGCTCTTTCTGGGCTAACATGCAGAACTCGGTCGACTTTTTTGATGATGTGCTAAATGGACTCATTAAATCCTTAGTATTCGGCGTGGTTGTAACCTGGGTTGCCGTGTTTCAGGGGTATGATTCAGTACCCACTTCTGAAGGCATTAGTCAGGCGACAACCAAAACAGTTGTGTATTCATCTTTGGCTGTTCTAGGGCTTGATTTTATTTTGACAGCTTTGATGTTTGGAGATTTGTAAGACATGCGTAATCGTGGAATTGAGCTGGGTGTAGGGGTCTTTATGTTGGTCGGCATGTTATCGCTGGCTATGCTGGCGATCAGTGTCAGCGGCCTGACGCTAGCGAAACAGGAGGGTTCATATAAAATCTATGCCCGTTTCGAAAATGCCGGTGGGTTGACTGCACGTTCAAAAGTGACCATGTCAGGTGTCGCCATTGGTAAAGTTACTAATATTAGTATCGATCGCCAAAAATTGATGGCGCTAGTCGAGATGGAGATCAATGCAGATGTGGATTATCTGACATCAGATAGTTCTGCCTCCATACTTACCGCGGGTCTATTAGGCGAAAAGTATGTCGGTATCACAACCGGCGCGGCGGATGATGAAATATTGAAAGAGGGTGATTTTATTGAAGACACCCAGTCTTCGTTGGTGTTAGAAGAGTTGATTGGCAAGTTCCTGTTCAATCAAGCATCTGAGTAACCTACGCTAGATATTGCTACATAAATATGGGAAGGGTGAATATGAAATATATTAATCGGTGGTTAGTGTTGCTAACGATACTGTTTGCGTCTGTGTCAGCCCAGGCATCGTGGGAGGAGGCGCGAGATACGATTGAGCAGGCTTCTTCGCAGATGATGGCCGTGTTGGAAAAGCCATCACTAAAAGCACCAGAGAAGAGTGAAGAGTTGATCGCTGATATTGAAGCGATTCTCAACCCCGTGGTTGATTTTAGTTATGTATCTAAGCGGGTAATGGGTAAATATTATAATCGTGTTGATGAGAAGCAACAGTCACTGTTTTCGACGGTATTTAAAGACACAATGGTGCGTACCTTTGCGAAATCATTGACGGGCTTTGATATTGTTAGATATGAGGTTGCAGAGGAGGGGCATCCAAGCCCTGCCGCAGATAAGCAGGTCGTCAGTGTGTATGTCTATTCTGCCGATGGCAAACAATACACATTAGTGTATTACATGCTGAAGCAAGATGATGGTTGGAAGCTGGTGAATGTATTGGTCGACGGCATTAATCTGCGGCTGAACTTTAAGAATCAATTCGCGGATATGGCGTCGCGTACCAATGGCAATGTGAAACAAGTGATTGCTGACTGGAAAGATGCCATTGCTAGCAACGGTAGTAAGGAGAGTTGATGGCTTCTCAAGTTGAGATGACCGCTGATGGGATACTGCTGAAAGGTGATCTGTTGTTTAGTACGATCATCTCAGTACGAGAGGCGCTTGAAAAAGCATTCGACCAAACTGAGCAGGCCGTGGTCATCGATTTTTCTGGTGTGCGGCGAGTGGATAGTTCTGCGGTATCTTTATGGCTCTGTCTTGAACGGAAAAGTAGAGCACTTAAACGGCCACTTAAGGCGCTTAATATTCCTGCTGAATTGAGTGCGATTGTTCGTTTAGTTGGTCTAGATAATACCAGCCTTAAGCCATAAAGCGGCTGCTTAGAGCCTGCTGGTCACCGATGGCTGTTTCGTTACAGTCATCGCCTTTTGTTGCGCTTTCCGCTATCATTGCCAACCTATTATTTTCCCCCAATACTCATTGGTATTATGCATGCAAATCGAAGATGTAAAACGTATTCTGGAAGAAAAACTAGAAGGCTGTGAAGTCTTTCCTGAAGGTGAAGGTTGTAACTTTCAAGTCACTGTTGTCGGGGATATCTTTGAAGGTCTGCGGCCGGTCAAAAAACAGCAGATGGTTTATGGTTGTCTTTCCGACCAGATTGCTGACGGTAGTATTCATGCTCTGACCATTAAGACCTTTACCCGAGCCCAGTGGGCAGAACAGAACTGAAGCGCATAGAGACCCTATTTTCATGGATAAACTGCTCATTACCGGTGGAAACCGGCTGGAAGGTGAAGTACGCATTTCCGGAGCTAAGAACTCCGCTTTGCCTATTCTGGCCGCCACACTGTTAGCGGACGAACCGGTTACTGTCAGTAATCTGCCTCATCTGCACGATATTACCACCATGCTTGAGCTACTCCGGCAGATGGGTGTTGATCTGACCGTCGATGAAAAGCTCAATGTTGAAATCGATGCTAGGACATTAACCTCGACGATCGCGCCCTATGACCTGGTGAAAACCATGCGCGCTTCGATTTTGGTTCTAGGACCACTGCTGGCACATTTTGGCCATGCTGAGGTGTCACTACCGGGTGGTTGCGCTATCGGTAGTCGGCCAGTGGATCTTCACCTTAAAGGTCTTGAGGCTCTTGGGGCCGAGATCACCGTTGAGGAAGGTTTTATTCGAGCGACCTGTGATGGCCGCTTGAAAGGCGGACGGGTATTTTTTGATATTGTGACCGTGACCGGTACCGAGAATATCCTGATGGCTGCTGCACTGGCAGAAGGACAGTCTATTATTGAAAATGCCGCGCGAGAGCCCGAGATTGTTGATCTGGCTGAATTTCTGATCGCCATGGGTGCTGATATTACCGGTCATGGAACGGATACCATTGTTGTCAATGGTGTCGCTTCGTTAAAGAGCTGTACCTATTCAGTGATTGCGGATCGGATTGAAACAGGGACTTATCTCGTCGCTGCCGCAGCAACCCGCGGTAAAGTTAAAGTTAAAAGCACTCGGCCAGATATTCTTGATGTTGTGTTGCAAAAGCTTATTGAAGCGGGCGCAGAGATTGAATGTGGTTCGGATTGGATCAGTCTGGATATGAAAGGTAAGCGGCCTAAAGCGGTCAATGTAACCACCGCGCCTTACCCTGCGTTCCCAACCGATATGCAAGCTCAGTTTGCTGCGCTAAATGTTATAGCTGAAGGCGTGGGTATCATTAAGGAAACCGTGTTCGAAAACCGCTTTATGCATATGCAAGAGATGCAACGCATGGGGGCTAAGATCACTATCGATGGTAATACGGCGATTACCGAAGGACGTGAAGTGCTAACCGGTGCGCCGGTGATGGCGACGGATCTTCGAGCCTCTGCTAGTCTGGTAATTGCTGCCATGGTGGCAACAGGTGATACCATCATCGACCGTATCTATCATATAGACCGTGGATATGAGTGCATCGAAGAAAAGCTTCAATTATTGGGCGCTAAGATTAAACGGGTTCCGGGTGGCAGAAGCGTGACTCAGAGCGACAGTTAATAGCGACAGAAAATGAGCATTTACAGCATAGCCTGTGTGCCTGTACTGAATTTTAAGTGGTAACAAAATAGCAAATATGAAACAGAACCTGACCATTGCGCTATCTAAAGGGCGTATTCTTAAAGATACGCTGCCTCTCTTAGAAGCGGCGAATATCATCCCAGCTGAAGATATTTTCAGTAGCCGTAAGCTGATTTTCGATACCAACCATGACAATATCAAACTGGTTGTTATTCGGGCGACGGATGTTCCTACCTATGTGGAAAATGGTGGTGCTGATATGGGCGTTGCGGGTAAAGATGTGCTGTTGGAATATGGCTCTAAAGATCTTTATGAACCTCTTGATCTAGATATTGCTAAATGTCGGCTGATGGTGGCAGGCATGAAGGATGCTGGCGAAGTTGAAGGGCGAATGAAAGTTGCCACCAAATTTGTCAATATCACCAAAGAGTATTTTGCCCGTCAGGGTCGGCAGGTTGATATTATCAAACTGTACGGCGCGATGGAGCTGGCACCGATCATGGGCTTAGCTGATCGCATTGTTGATATTGTCGATACCGGTAATACGTTACGGGCTAATGGTTTGGTGCCGATGGATGATATCTGCTATATCAGCTCTCGCTTGGTGGTAGGCAAGGCTGCGTTGAAAATGAAACATCGGCAGATCCAGCCTATTATTGAACAATTAGCCGCGGCAGTAGAAGCGCGTAAAGATAGGTCGAAATAATGATGGCCAACCCAGTGGTATTAAGATTAGACAGTCAACAGGCTGATTTCAGCGAGCAGTTGGATAAATTGTTGGCTTGGGAGTCGGTTTCTAATAAAGATGTTAACCGGACTGTTGAAGATATTCTTGAGCGTGTAAAAGCCGAAGGCGATAGTGCGGTTGTTGAATACACTAACCGTTTTGACCGTCTCAGTGTTAGCACCATGGCCGAACTTGAGTTTACTCAGGATGATTTGAATCAAGCATTGGCAGCCTTGCCTGCCGATCAGAATCACGCGCTTCGCGTGGCTGCTCAGCGGGTACGTGACTATCATGAACGCCAGAAAGGTGAGTCATGGGAATATCAGGAAGCTGATGGCACATTGCTCGGTCAGAAAATCACGCCGATGGATAAGGCGGGCTTGTATGTCCCCGGTGGTAAAGCATCTTACCCATCATCGGTGTTGATGAATGCGATTCCGGCCCATGTTGCCGGTGTTGAAGAACTGATTATGGTAGTGCCAACGCCGGATGGTGAAGTGAACCAACTGGTATTGGCGGCAGCGGCATTGGCCGGTGTTAGTCGCGCCTTTGCTATAGGTGGTGCGCAAGCGATTGCGGCGCTGGCCTATGGTACTGAGACGATTCCTAAAGTGGATAAGATCGTCGGTCCGGGCAATATATTTGTGGCTACGGCAAAACGTGCAGTTTATGGCACCGTAGGGATCGATATGATCGCGGGACCGTCTGAAATCTTAGTGATTTGCGATGGCGGTACCGATCCTGATTGGATCGCGATGGATCTGTTCTCACAGGCTGAGCACGATGAAGATGCGCAGCCTATTCTGATCAGCCCAGATGCTAATTTCCTTGATAAAGTGAGTGCCAGTATCGAGAAGCTGCTACCAACGATGGAGCGCAAAGCGATTATCGGCCGTTCTCTAGCTGATCGTGCAGCGTTGATCAAAGTGGCTGATCTCGAAGAAGCCGCTAAGGTAAACAATCGGATCGCACCTGAACACCTAGAGTTATCTGTTGCAGACCCTAAGGCGCTGTTACCTTTGATTAAGCATGCGGGTGCGATCTTCATGGGGCGTTACACCGCTGAGGCGCTGGGCGACTACTGTGCTGGGCCTAACCATGTACTTCCAACCTCAGGT
Organism: Amphritea atlantica; assembly: GCF_018860855.1. Classification (GTDB taxonomy): domain Bacteria; phylum Pseudomonadota; class Gammaproteobacteria; order Pseudomonadales; family Balneatricaceae; genus Amphritea; species Amphritea atlantica_A. The sequence continues at coordinate 15,584 of NZ_JAHKQE010000025.1, read as the reverse complement.
ACCGCGCGTTTTTCATCACCCCTAGGTGTATATGATTTCCAGAAACGTTCATCGCTGATAATGTTCTCAGAAGATGGGGCATCGGAGATGGGTAAGGTCGCTTCGGTATTAGCCCGAGGTGAAAGCCTGACGGCACATGCGCGTTCGGCGGAATATCGCATTAAAGATTGATTGATGGTTTGCCGAAAGCTGTGATAAAAAAAAGCCCCTCGGGGCTTTTTTTTTTGTCACTGATCATTACGGGCTGGTCTTTTCTTTATTCGTTTCTTCAATGGCGGGCGTTTCTGCAGGAATTTCAGTTATAGGGTTTTCAACTGCAGGGCGTTGAGTGACGGTGATGTTGAGTTCTTTTACTTCACCGTTACGCCATATTTTTACCGGGAGAACGGTGCCTGGAGGCATTCGCGCAACACTGTACATCGAGTTATAGCTGTTGATTATTTTGTTGCCACCAATTTCTAGCAGAATATCCCCGGGTAATAGTCCAGCTTTGTGTGCGGGTCCATCACGGTAAATACCCGCAATAATCAACCCCTTAGTATCTTTTAAGCCGAACGACTCTGCGAGGCCTGGGGTAATCTCTTGGGCTTCGACACCCACCCATCCACGAATGACTCGGCCATGATCTATAAGGTCCTGCATGACCTGTCTGGCTTGATCTGATGGGATAGCAAAGCCAATCCCTTGAGAGCCTCCAGAGCGGGTGAAAATTGCCGTATTAATACCGATCAGGTTGCCTTCGGCATTAATCAGCGCACCGCCAGAGTTACCTGGGTTGATCGCCGCATCGGTCTGAATAAAATCTTCATAAGTGTTAAGTCCTAATTGATTGCGACCGGTGGCACTGATGATACCCATCGTGACAGTTTGGCCGACACCAAAGGGATTGCCGATTGCCAACGCAACATCGCCGACGCGTAGATTAGCGGATGAGCTAACCGTAATGCTCGGTAGATCGGGGAGATTGATTTTGAGTACCGCTAGATCAGTATCAGGGTCATTGCCTACCACGGTAGCGGTTGCCTCGCGACCGTCCTTTAACGCCACCACAATACTGTCGGCACCCGAAATAACATGGTTATTGGTAGCAATGTAACCCTCTGAACTAAGGATTACGCCGGAACCTAAGCTAGACTGAATGCGCTCTTTGTGACCGGTTTTAGTATCATAATACTTACGGATATTTGGATCACTATAGATCTGTTTATTGCTGCTGGGTACTACCGTGCGTGTGTAAATGTTTACGACGCTAGAAGCCGCATGTTCCACCGCATCGGCGTATGAGAAGGGGCCGCGAACTTCCGCTGAGGGTGCCTCAGCTTGACGGATCTGTACGGTACTGGTTTGAGGGGCAAACATATCAGGTAGATAGATAAGTAACGCCACGGCGGCGAGAATCCCTGACAGAATGGGCCAAACCAGAAAAGCGAAACGTTGAATCAATTAGAGCGGCCTTTATAAACAGTGATAAAGTTATTCAGTTAAGTGAGAATTATACGGATAATAACGGGTTTTTGGGAATATAAAGAAAAGATTATGGTGGTATTACTGAAACAGTTGGTTAATTATTGTGATTCTTTGTTAAGTCCTGAGAAATATAAGGACTACTGTCCCAATGGATTGCAGATTGAAGGCCGTGCAGAGGTGCGTCGCATTGTCTCTGGTGTCACCGCGAGTCAGGCATTGCTTGATAGAGCTGTTGCTTTGGAAGCGGATCTGATTTTGGTTCACCATGGCTACTTTTGGAAAGGTGAGCCTGAGGTGATAACCGGTATGAAAAAGCGCCGCCTACAGACATTGTTAAGTCATGATATCAGTCTGTTGGCATACCACCTTCCTTTGGATGGACACCCTGAACTCGGCAATAATGCCTGTCTCGCGAGACAATTAGGGTTGCAGGTGAGTGGTGGGTTAGAGCCGGATAACCCATTAAGTATTGGGCTGACAGGGCGTTTGAGTTCTCCTGTGACGGCTGCTGAATTTAGTCAGCAGATAGCCACGGCGCTAGGGCGTGAGGTATTACATATCGATGGTGGTCCAGAATTGATTGAAACGGTTGGTTGGTGTACCGGAGCTGCACAGGGGTATATCGAAAAAGCGGCAGCACTGGGGTTAGATGCCTTTATCTCTGGCGAAATTTCCGAACCCACTGTACACAGCGCTAGAGAACTGGGAATTCATTATTTTGCTGCGGGCCACCATGCTACTGAGCGTTATGGTGTGCAAGCGTTGGGAGAGCGGCTGGCAGAAGAGTTTGATATTGAACATCAGTTTGTTGATATTCATAACCCTGTGTAACAGGGCTGAAGGTAAGCTTCGTTGAGCCAAGTAACTATAAAGTTAAGCATCTAAAGTTAAGTATCTAAAGGGCTTACAGCGTTAGAGATATATTAGAGGTGAAAAAAAACCGGCGATAACCGGTTTTTAGTCTGTTGAACCTTCAGTGAACAGAGAGTGAGCGTCAGTTTGTATCAGGCTAACGGTTTGGTCTCTTTGTTACTTGCGCCAGTATGGGGAATCTGATCTTTCAAGATGGGAGGGATAACATCTTCCAGTTCATCTTCCTCACTGTCTGATCTCTTTTTTAGGCCGTACTTATCCGATAGCATCCCTTCTTCATCGGGCTTTTTAGGTGCATAGTCACGGGGCGGTTCGACGACTTCAGGCTCATCTACTACCGGCTCTGTTACGGTTGCCGCGGGTTCGATATCGGCTTTAGTTTCAACGGCTTCGGCCAGCGGCTGTTCCTCAATTTGTGGCTTGCCATCACTGCTCAGTTTATCTGGCGAATGCACACCCATGCAGAGCGTTTCTGAACCCTGAGCAAGATGTTGATGCACCTGCTTATAGCTTTCAGTCAGATTGTTGACCAGTTCTGCGGTTTTCTCGAAGTGACCGTTAACTTTCTCTTTATAATCACTCAGGTCGCGTTGCGCCTCATTGAGCTGACTAGTCAGTTTCTTCTGACTGGAAGTGTCGCCGGAACGCCCCATCAGGTAGCCAATGAGTGCTCCTGCTAACAGGGTGACAATACCAATAATCCAGACGCTATTCTCTTCCACATTAACTCCTTAAATGCACTGATTCATAGCTGAAGAATACCGCAATTACCGGATAAATCCTATGCTATTTTTGCCTGGTTATGACCTCTGTTAGGTTGGCTTTTGTGCTTTCCATTGTTGCGCCTGACTGGATTTCTCTGTCAGGTAGGCCACTTGTTCTGCTAACACGGCACAGGCTTGGTCGGCATCATGTTGGCTGAGAGCCTGTAAAATGCGCTGATGTTGATCGATAATGACGGACCGCTCGCGAAAACGAAAGGTGACCATATTACTGATCGGTTGTAACGCCTCGATCACACTGAACATAATAAAACTTAGCAGCGGGTTACCCGAAGCCTCGGCTATTTGGCGGTGGAAACGGACATCCGAAGCGCAAAACTGTTCAGGTGTGAGGGCATCATTTTGTTGTTCTGCCAGTTCTCGCTCCAGCGCGTCGAGTTGGGCTGCGTTGATACGGATGGCTGCGAGCTGTAAGCAGTTTGTTTCTAGGAGTAAGCGGGTCTGGTTGATATCGTCCATGGAAAAGGCATCCATGCCAACCAATAAGGTGGTGGCGCTGGTTAAGGCATCACTGAGATCGGTAGTCGATGGACGATTGATAAAGGTGCCGCCGGTAGGGCCGCGACGGGATCGAACCAAATTCTGGGCGGCTAAACGTTTTAATGCTTCACGAATCGTCGGACGAGAGACTTTATAGCGTAGCGCTAGCTCGCCTTCTGTAGGTAAGCGATCATCGGCTTTTAAAGAGCCATCCATAATAGCTTGGCGGATCTGCTGTGCAATCTGGCTGGATAAGCTGGGGGTGATGTCTAAACTCACAGAATCTCTCCTACTGTTGGTGCCAGAATCAGATGTGAACGACCAATGGGTTTTAAAATCGGTTCAGATTGGTCGTGAGGGAGAATTCAGTAATGTGTAGAATTTCTCCTTAAAAGCCGAGTTAGGCTGTTAAACCAAAAAGTAAGCTTGAATAATCAATCAGTTATTTTTGATGATCAATTATTTTATCGCATAACGAAGCGGTGAAACAAGCGCGGGGCTGAACCTAGGCTAATACGCCAAGGTTGAATCACTTTTGACACTGAGATGGATTAAGAGAAATTACGGGAGGACGCTGAGGTGAGCGAGCAAAGGTGACTGGTTTGTCACCTTTGCCGTGTGATGGTTATTTTACTCCTTGTCCTATGCGTTGCTGATCAACCTCTTTATTGTAAAAACACTGATGTTGATGGAAGGTCTCTGCCGTTTGCTCAAGATTACCCTCATAACGTGGGTCTTGTGGGCGTTCATGGCTATTCATAAAGGCGGCGACATCCCAAGCTTGCTGGTCTGTTAAACTATTGGGTTTGCCAAGTGGCATATTCGCTTTGATAAAGCCCGCTGCGGTATTAACACGGTGCATACCGGCACCCCAGTTAAAAGAATCTTTACCCCATAATGGCGGAAAAGCATAACGACCATCGACCTGAGTTCCCGCACCGTTTTCGCCATGACAGATGGCGCAATTATCTTGGTAGACGACTTCACCGCGGCTAACGCTGGGATCCTCTGCTGGCGTATCAAGCTTAGGATAGCCGCGCCCAGGCAGCGCTTGGCCAACGGGAGCACCGGTTGATAGCCAGTAATGGTAAGTTACCAGTGCCGTGAGTTCTTTGCTGCCAAAAGGTGGTGGAGTGCCGTTCATACTGTAGGTAAAGCAGCCTTGGATACGTTCATCGATGGTATTGACGTGATCATTTTTCTTGCGATACGCAGGATACATTGGAAATGCACCCCAAAGCGGTGCTGAATTGGCCTGCCGGCCCTTATTCAAGTGACAGTTAACGCAATTTAATTCGTTGCCAACATACTGACCACGCAATTGCTGTGTATTGGTAAATAACGACAGACCATAACGTACTGCATCACCGAAGGCATTATTGGGTATATCGGCCTCGTTCGGCGGGGTAAAGCTCGCAGGACCTTTTGGCGCTGCCGGTAATTCAACTTGATAGTCTTTCTCTTCGGCAAAGGCCGGATTGAATAGCAGTGAACTGAGTAATACTGCACCTAAGAAACGGGTTGCTAGCCGTCCATTGTGACCTTGTGGTGGTCTACTGTTTGTCTTCGTGAGCCACATAAAACCCCCCCAGCGTTATTAGTTGTTAGTTGCAGTTAAATTAGCCAAGTAGGCGCTAACCGCTTTTATCTCAGTCTCGCTGAGGCGTTGCGCTATGCCTACCATTAGTTGGTTTGGATCGTTGCTTCGCTGTCCAGAACGCCAACTATTAAGCTGTTGCTCTATATAACTGGCGTGCTGGCCAGCCAGGGCCGGAAAGTACATGCCAACACCCTTAGCTTGGGCGCCATGACAGGAAAAGCAGGCAGGCACATCATTCGCCCAATTGCCATTTTGGGCAAGTTGTTGACCGGCTTTTAAGAGCGAATCGTCAGCGGTCGTGGGCTTCATGGTTGGCGTTGACTGCTGGGCAAAATAAGTAGAAACGGCATTCATCTCGTCAGTTGAAAGTGCTGTCGCGATGGGTGTCATTATTGGGTTGTGACGTTGCGCGGTGGTGAAGTCCTGTAACTGCTTTTGCATATAGGCGGGGTCTAACCCTGCTAAGTTTGGAAATCCTGCTTGAGCTTGGCCCGCACCATTAGCTCCGTGGCAGATAGAACATGCCATTGCGCCGCTGCTATTGCCTTGCATTACAATGGTTTTCCCTAGCTCGCTAGCAAGGGTTATAGGGGAGAATGCCACTAATATCATTAACACAATGCTTTTGTTTTGTATCAACATCCGTTTGCTCTCCAGTTATTGCGTTATCCTCATTTAATTATAGTCTAAGTTTAACGGTTGCACGGGCGGTGCTGCTTTTTAAATAGATGTTTTCGATTGGTCGTTATGGGGCTGTTCATTTATTAAGACAAGCGAATATTCATTCCCTTAATAGGTTAGATTGTAATACTAAGGTCTTATTTGTATGACAAATAGAAATGGTATAAATTTTGTCCTCTGTTGATTTGTCAGATAAATCGCGATTCAAATTACCTATTGTGCTATCTGATATGTAAGGCATCGAGAGCGGTAAATACCTGTTCATCGAACTGAAAGCCAACGAGCGAGTGTTCTGTCGAGTCAACAACGAATCGAAAAACCGTTTAAAGTGAGGTGTACTATGTTTAATGCTCTGGTATTGGAACAGGAAGAGGGGAAAACGCTCTCATCGGTCAAAACATTGGAATTGAGTGATCTGCCGGATGAAGAGGTGCTGGTGGAGGTTAGCTATTCCTCACTTAACTATAAAGACGGTTTGGCGGTAACGGGCACGGGCAAAATTGTGCATAAGTTCCCAATGGTACCGGGAATTGATCTTGCTGGCGTGGTTAAAGAATCTCGTAGCCCTGACTATCAGCCCGGTGATCAGGTGATTATGACCGGCTGGAGTGTGGGTGAGCGATATTGGGGCGGTTATAGCCAGTATGCTCGAATAAAGCCTGAATGGTTGGTTAAAATGCCTGAGGGGATGGATGCCGCTAAGGCGATGTCGATCGGTACCGCAGGGCTGACGGCGATGCTCTGTGTGATGGCACTAGAAGAGAGCGGTATTACTCCGGATCGGGGAACTGTGGTCGTCACGGGTGCTGCGGGTGGTGTGGGTAGTGTTGCGGTCGCTATTCTGAGTCAGTTGGGCTATACCGTTGCGGCAGTTACGGGGCGTGAGTCGACCCATGAATACCTGCGCGGTTTAGGTGCCAGCGAGTTACTGTCACGGACGGAAATGGCAGAGCCTGCTCGCCCTCTAGAAAAACAGCGTTGGGCGGGTGGTATTGATACGGTAGGTGACACCATGTTGGCCCGAGTACTGGCTGAAACTGATTATCGCGGTACGGTTGCCGCCTGTGGTTTGGCTGGTGGCTATAAGCTGCCGACCACGGTGATGCCTTTTATTTTGCGGAATGTGCGTTTGCAGGGGGTCGATTCGGTGATGTGCCCTGTGGATATCCGTACAACCGCTTGGAACCGATTGCTCACGGATCTGCCGGATAATGCGCTGGGTGAGATCGCCAATGTGATCGGCTTGTCTGACGTGCCTCAGGCAGCGGCGGATATTGTTGCGGGTAAAATTCAGGGACGTACCTTAGTTGATCCGAATAAATAAAAGCGCTATCTAAGTTGGGTTAGGTCCTTTTGACGACCTGACCTTTCGGTGGAAAATCGATATCTATGCCGCACTTGGCATAACCAAAGGAGACCTTGCTGTCTCCTTTTTCGTTTTACTTGCCTGTTTACACTGGCTGTTTTTCAGGGTGCTTCTCCGGTTGCCTTATGATCCTATCGGATACTGACGTTACTTCAAAAGGTCGCTATATTATTGCTGCTTCAGCGGTTTAGGTTCCAGATTAAATTTGTGGCAGTGGGCTTCATAACGTTTTTCCAGCTCAGGCTCACCTAAGAGATTGCCGGGTTCGTCACGGTAGGAACCGCTGCCATCAACGGCTGCGCCTTGCCATGTCTGTTCAATCGCTGTGCGCTCGCTTTGCTGCTTAAACCAATGGATGAAACGGTTGGCTTGGGCTAATAAGCGATAGCTTGAGGCGCTACTATTAACAACCATGGTGTAGAAAAAAGGCCGAGGAGCTAAATTGCCGGGTATGATCTCAATTTTATCGAACCAAGGGCTGGCAGGATTTTTACACGCCCAGTAATAAATTGGCAGATCAATCCCAAAGGCATCAACGATGCCATCGGCCAGACAGTGGTGAATGCGAGATTGGTCGGAGTATGCGATCAGGTTATTGAGGGTAATATTACCACCTGACTTTTTCTCGTTACTACTCCAGCGAATGCCAAGGTCTTTTAAGATCATTAAGGCTGCAGGGTCGTTGATCACGCCGACAACTTTATCCTGTAGATCGTGGATTGAATTGATTCTCTTGTCCCCTTTGCGGCGGGCTAGCACCCAAGGCAGATAGGTATAAGCATCGGAGTAGGCAACATTGTCATATTCGGCCGAAGGCGGTAATGCGCTGATGACGATATCGGCGGGTGGTTGGCCAAATTTCTTGCCTGACGTTAGCAATTCTGTGCACATATCCCAAGGGGCTTCGATAAATTCACACTCAACGCCAAGATAGCGGGCAAATGCTAACGCGTAATCGACATCGAGGCCCTTGAGTGGCTCACCCAGTTTTTCGCGGAATGACAAACCGACAAAGTTAGGTTCAATGGCAACGCGCAATTTACCACGACGCAGTACATCGTCTAGTTGATCGTGTCCAGCATCGGCGACCAGATGTAGTTTATTCAGTGTGTGATTGATTGCTTGGGAGGCTAAATGGATATCTGCACTATGTATATCAACTTTATCTAACCCCTGAGACATCTCTTCGACAACATGATTAATCAGCTGGTTTTTGTTGCTGATTCGTTGCATTGAACCATTGCTCATCTCGAGGGTTTCAAAGATGACGGCGGTATTCTCCATGACGGCGCTCAGTTGTGTGGCGATGGAGTTAAATAGTTCGGTTAATTGCTCTGTGGCTGATTGAGTAACACTGACGAAATTATCGAGTTTTTTGGTATTGGCTAAGCTGATATTACTTAGCTCAGCGTTAACTTGGGAGAAGTCGAGTTGCTTGGCGGCTTGATGTGCTTGCTCTGTGGTGACGTTAGCGAGGCGTCTGACTTCATCGGCCACAACGGCAAATCCTCGGCCATGTTCACCCGCCCGGGCGGCCTCGATAGACGCGTTGAGTGCTAACAGATTAACCCCTTTACCTATTTTAAGAATACCGTTAAGTACCTCGCTCACATTGCTGGATTTATCCGCAAGGGAGCGGCTGATCTCATCCAATGATTGGTTAATCGAGCTGTTTACCTCCTGTACTTCTGTTTCGATCTGCTGCTGCAGTGAGCTAACGGTGGCGTTAGAGCTGTTTAAATAGTCGTTAGCAACGTTTAACTCGGTATCTAATTTTGCGGCACGTTGATTAATCTCTGAAAGAAAGTTTTCCTGAGCCTCTAACGCTCTGAAAACTTGACGAGAGAGCTGTGCTGTTTGGCTGCTAATTAGCTGCAATGCACGATAGAAGCGTTTTTCATCGTCAGAGAAGTATGGAACATCGATAGTCTGAGTTGGGGGATCGATAATAGGCGCATGGAGATCCGAAGCGGTACTGTTTGATGTGCCAAAGAGTTTATTCAATAGTGTCATTGCTAATTCCATCAGGAGTACCTAATAAGCACTATCTACAAGCAATTCTTGTTCCATATGAATATAAAATTCATATTAGGAATAATTCTTATCTATTACCGTGGTTTTATACTGTGACTGAGTGGTTCTGGCGCTATTGAAGAGTATGCCGTCGTGATAAGTCATCGAAGATACGATGTTGTAAGTGATCTTGCACCATCTTTGAGCCCGCTGGCACATAAACGTGCAGCGGGCGGCGGAGTTAGTTTTTTCGTTGAATGCTGATTATGAGGCTGGTTATATGGTGTTTAGCCAAACTGACCATCGAGCCTTGGTTTCAATAGTATCGAGGTATAAGGAATCAGGAAGAGCAGCCAAGATAGCACCCACAGACCGCCAGAGATATGCACACCCATCATATGCAACTCTGGAATCATGGGCATAAAGACCCGCATAACACCGGCGATAATCATCAAGATAAAAGCGACGACCGTTATCTTCGCCAGCTTTAGTGGCCGGGCAGTATGTCCGAGTGACACGCGGGCCATCATGCCAATCGTCATCGAGCCGATGGCACCGGCGGCAAATGCGTGGATTGCTAGATAAGGGGATAGTGAGATGAATCCCGTGAGCGCATCTAATGCAAATCCTAAGGGTATAAACAGATAAGCTAGGTGCAGAACCCAGATCAATGGGTTACGTATCATGCGTAACTTGAACCAACCAATCAGTCGTACTAGATGTAGGGCTGCGTTAAGGGCCGCTAAAATAGATGTAACCAGGATAAGTTGAAAGGCATCGGCCAGTAGCCAAGCCGCGGCTAAGGGGATAACCGCATGCTCAAGCCAAGCATAGCGTTTCGCTTCAAATGCGAGGGCGCGCTCGGTAAAGAAAGGAATAACCCGTCCACCTAGTACCACGATAACCATGATGATCAGGCCAAGTTCTAATTGTAAGCCACTCGCTAGGGTCGTTTCGGTGATGCCGAGTAATTGCAGATGGATCAACAGGTTAGCAATGGTCATGGCCAACAGAATCACGGTAAAGACAAGGTTGCGATAATTACCTGAGCGGATAATGGGGATGCCAATCGATAATGCGACCATGGGTAAAAACAACAGATCGGTCAGTGCGATCAACAGATCCGGTAGCGGTGTGACAAATTCCGATATGATGGGCAGTAAGCGGCCGGCGAGCCAGAGCAAAAATAACCCCGCGAGTTTCGCGCCGAAAGGTGTTTGTATTGAGGTCCAGTTGCGAACGGCGGTTAATAAAAAGCCGGCGATCACGGCCACGGCATAACCAAAGAGCATTTCGTGCCCATGCCATATCTGACTGAGCAGATAGTAGCCGTAGGTCGTTTGACCTTTTCCCAATAGCATCAGCCAGTGGATCATTAGCAGCATGCTGGAGAGTGCTGCGAATAAAAAGAAGGGGCGAAAGCCTAGGTTGAACAGCGCCAACCCGTTACCCTGACGTGGTTCTTGAATTTGCATAAAATTTACACCCTGACGAGCTGTTCAAAGAACAGAATCATAAAATATTGTTAAATTTCAATGGCTGCGATGATATTTTTCACCGTCGGCTAAGGTAGAATCGAGGTCCTGTTTGACTCACTCTACTTCCGGCGATTCGCTATGCGGCTAAAGTTACCCGTTTTTATCTTATTTGTATGCAGCCAGTGTTTATTCACTTTGATAGCGCAAGCGGGCATTAGTGTGACAGATAATCATGGTCGGGTGATTGATATTGCTCAACCGGCTAAACGAGTTATCGCGTTAGCTCCGCATATCACCGAAAACTTATTTGCCATAGGCGCAGGTGATAATGTTGTTGGGGTTGTGAGTCACAGTGACTATCCGGCTCAGGCGTTGGACATCCCCATCGTGGGGGATGCGCAAGGGTTTAATTTAGAAGCGATCATTGCTTTGCAGCCGGATCTGGTGGTGGCTTGGGCGGGAGGGAATCCGTTTTTGCCGCTGCGGCGGTTAGAGCGGCTAGGTATTCCGGTGTATTACTCAGATCCTAAAGTGTTTAGTGATATTGCCCATAACCTGCGAGCGCTTGGGCGATTGCTACAACGACCAGAGGCGGAACCGCTGGCTACCGAGTTTGAACGGCGCTTACAACAATTGCAGCACAGCTATGCCTCGCGGACAAAGATACGGGTTTTCTATCAACTCTGGCATCAGCCACTGATGACGCTGAATAAGAGCCAGATGATCAGTCAGGCTATCGATCTGTGTGGCGGTGAAAACCTGTTTGCCGATCATCGAGAAGCGGTTCCCCATCTGGGCATTGAATCGGTCCTGCAAACCGATCCACAGGTCATCTTAACCGGTGAAAATGTACCCGACGGCTGGGAGCAGCAATGGTTAGCTTGGCCTGAATTAGCGGCGAGTCGTTACCAGCAGTTTTATCGCTTGAATGAGGATCTGTTATACCGGCCAACGATGCGTTTATTGGACGGTACCCAACAGATGTGTGATGCCATTCAACAAGCACGGATGATCGTTGATCAGCCATAGCCAATTGCCAACGGTTGTTGAATAGATTCCTTACATCGCGCTCTTTAGTCAGGCTTATTGGTAGCGCTTATTAATACAGCACTGTCATAGAGCTTCGTCGTTTTAGGTTGGCGGTTTACTCGGTTAACCCTTTAAAGAACGATTTAGTGTCTTTGGCCGCTTCTTTGGTGGCATCCCACGCAGTTTCTGCACCGGCTTGAGTGCTGCAAGCTGCTCGTTCGGCGACACACTTAGATTTACAGCCGGCAATAGCGGCATCATCGGTCATATGTTTAACTTCGCACTTTGTTTCACACCAAGCTTGATCATCGGCGCAGTCCGCTTGTGCCAGCGGGGCTAACATTATGGCTGAAAGGGCAAGGGTCAGTGGGGCGATTGAACGCAACATATAGGTCTCTCTCAACAGTTGTCAGGTTTCATTTAGGTTTAGTCTATAACAGATAAGCGTCTACGGCTGTTATTTCACGGGTTTGCGTGGCTGCCATAAAACCTCTTCTCCGCCATGCTGGCGGGCTAGTAGACGAGCGGCGACGAATAGCAAGTCAGAAAGCCGGTTCAGATATTTCGCGCTTATCTGATTGACCGTTTCCTGCTGTGCCAGTTCCACCATACGTCTTTCGGCCCGTCGGCATACGCTACGTGCTTGATGACACAGTGCGGCTGCGCGGTTGCCGCCGGGGAGGATAAACTCCTTTAGCGGTGGCAGAGTGCTGTTCATCGCATCGATCTGTTGTTCCATCTCGGTGATCACCGCATCATTGATCACGGTGTAATCCGGATCGGCAACGGCTAGCTCGCCACCGAGGTCAAACAGATCATTTTGGCACTGTAACAAACGTTTCCTTAACGGTTCCTGAGCGGGTAGTTCGGTAATCAATACGCCCAATAGACAGTTTAGCTCGTCGGTATCGCCGAGGGTTTCGATGCGAGGGTGGCACTTATCCACTTTATGGCCATTGGCCAGTGACGTAGTGCCCTTGTCACCGGTACGTGTGTAGATTTTAGTCAGACGGTTTGCCATGTTAACTCCCAATAAAAAGGCCGGGTTTAATAGCCCGGCCTCTTGTGTTCAGCGATAAATGTTCAGTTATTAGAAACTGTAACGGGCTGACGCGGTTACTAAGCGATCTTGAGTATAATACCCAGGATTAGTTTGATATACCTTGTCAAATAGGTTTTCAACTCGAGCGCCTAACTGCCATTCGGGGGTGATTTGATAGGTTGTGAATAGATCAGCAACGGCAAAACCAGGTAGGGTGCCATTATATACATCCCGTTTACCTTCCCAGATGATAGCGCTGCCAGCAGCCCATTGATTAGCCGCATAATTAATTTGCCACTTGACCGTATCTTGTGGCCGATTAAGTAGTCTATCGCCTGTCTTTCTATTTCTCGCATCTACGTACTGATATGACAGTATGTGATTCCAGTTGCCGTAGCTAATCTGATAGCTTGCATCGGCGCCTTCGATCTTAGCTTTATCGACATTCATCATCGTAGAGTCGTAAGTAACAGGGTCTGTGCTATAGGTGATCAGGTTAGTAATATTGGTTTTATAGAAACTGATTTCCCAGATAGTAGGGCCGTTATTTGAAAAGGTTAGTTCAGTCGTTTCAGACTCTTCAGGTTGTAAATCAGCATTTCCCTGATAAGTTCCCCAAGGGCCATAACTTACAAATGGGGCGTATAGGTCATCAAAGGTCGGGGCTTTATAGCCTGTGCCATAGCTTAGCGCTACTTTCATCGGTTCAAACTGGTAAGCATAACCGAGGCTATAGGTTGAGTTATCGCCAAATTGATCATCGTCGGTATAACGACCGCTGGCCTCAGCTTGATAGCGCTCGCCTTGATGTAATAAACCGACGAAAGCGGCTTTCGTTTCACGACTGGTGACGCTGTAATCGACTGTGCTGTCGCTAAGGTCATCATCAAGGTAATCGATACCGGCGGTGATGGTGTTGTTATCAATAAAGAAGCTATTCAGCCAGTTTAGCTGAACACGCTCGGTTACATAGCGTGTGCCATCTTGACGACTGATACCGTTACCATAAGTAAGACTGTCATTTCTCAGGAATGCCGTTGTGAGAGAACTTTCAAAGCTCTCCTCCGCGTAACTAATTTTTCCTGAGTAGAGTTCGTTTTCAAAATCGGATTCATTGCCGCCATAAGACGTGTCGAACTCTGTGTTGCCTTGCCACTTAAAGGCTTGCAGAGTCAGGTCAAATTGATCATTTAATTGCTGATTTAATGTGATATTGGCGGATAGGTTACGATAACCATCGTTATCTGTCTCGGTGTCATCTAGAACATCAAAACCATCATCGCGATCGCTGGATAGTGATACCAATATATTACCCGTATCACTGTATTGTTTCGCGATGTTTGCGTCTATCTTTTGAGTCCCCTGACCGCCAACGGTGACGGCAACAGATCCGCTGGTTTCGCCGGCAGCTTGTTTGGTAAAGATCTGGATGATACCGCCAATGGCATCAGAACCATAAAGCGCAGAGCGTGGTCCTCGAACAAACTCAATTCTATCGATCTGATCGATTGGAATGAGTTCTAGCTGAGTGCCTGTGGTTGATGGATTACCGATGCGAAGACCGTTTAGAAGGATCAACGTATGATCGGACTCTGTGCCTCGGGTAAACAGAGATGCTGCCTGTCCACGGCCGCCACTACTGGTGAAGTTAACGCCGGGCAGAAGGTTGATGGCTGCTTTGACTGAGGTTACCTGTGAGCGGCGAAGATCTTCCTCGGTAATGACTGATACAGAAGCAATGGTTTCTGTGATCGGTTGCTCAACCCGGTTGGCAGACACCACAATAGTTTCCAGTGTCTGGGGATCTGAGGAGTTGTTTTCCTGTGCTACAGTGGCAGCAGAAATCAGTGAAGTACCCAGCAGTACGGCCTGATAAAGGGGGAGTCTGTTCATTGTATTTCCTGTTTAGCGCACCCACCGTGCACTTAAATAGTGGACTGACTACTGGCCGGTCTCCGGGCTTGTAACCTGATCGGTGATGAGCCGATCATCGAACAACAACTGACACCTTCCCATTACAGTGGCTATATCAGTTTTGCAGTTACTTACCGTTGCGGGGGCAGCGCTGGACTTGCTCTATTGAGGAGCGCACCAAACTTCCCGATTAACCCTAGCTGTAGAATCAGCATTGGGCACCAGTAGAACGAGGCGCTACTCTATGTTGCAGTTGCGCTCTGGTCAAATGAAAATCAATCAGGTATTGGTGAATTCGGGTCATTTGGTTGAACTTTTGGCGATTTATCTTGTCTCGGGGCGTCAGCCGACCCTGTGATTATTTTATGGGTCGGCTGGGTTTAGCTCAGGTTTGATGGTTTTTTAATCAATCTCTGGGATATGTTTATGACTAAACTGGGGCGTGCGATCCATCGCATCCGCGACGATGTTGCTGTCGGGTTTGAGGTCTTTTTTATCTTTATTGTCTTTATAGGGTAGGGCGTTAAGGACAATCTTCATGACGCTTAAGCGGGCCCGTTTTTTATCATCAGACATGATGGTGGTCCAAGGGGCGTATTCCGTATGGGTATAGTGATACATTGCCTCTTTGGCTTTGGTGTAATCAGCCCAGCGCTCAACGGAGGCGATATCCATCGGGCTGAGTTTCCACTGCTTCAAAGGGTCTTCTCGGCGTTCTTCAAAACGACGAAACTGTTCCCGTTGGTTCACTGAAAACCAAAATTTAAATAGCCATACGCCACTTTCAACCAACATCTGTTCTAGCATCGGAGTGTGTTTGAGAAATAACTTATATTCCTCTTCTGTACAGAACTCCATG
>NZ_JAHKQE010000043.1 GCF_018860855.1 Amphritea atlantica | reverse complement strand
AGCACCCCGATCCCGCAGCGGAAGAGCAGCACACATCATGACTATTAAAATCTCCCTCCTCGCACCTTCAATGCCGCTGAAGCAAGCCCATCAACAACGGTCATTAAAAAATTAAACATAAGGCTAAAAACCTTTCAGGTCTGATTTTTTTGTAAGTATTTCTTAATACCTTCGCTTGGATCGATCTTCAGCACGTCACAATACTGAACATATTCATAGACATCTAGCTTTCGTTCAAGCGTCTCTACCTTCTGTATAAAGCTGTGTGGCTCGCCTAATAACTGCGCCATAGCGCGCATACTCAACCCTTGGTGCTGACGAGCAGATTTTAGCCAAGTGACTAATTCGAAATAACGCTTACTTGAAATTGTTTTGTTCATTGTACCGATTATGGGTACAATTCTTCTTGTACCAAATTCAGGTACAGCCCAAATCTCAAATATTTCGGAGATAAAATGAAGACAACCACAGAAGCGCTTAAAGATATCAAACAAATCATCGATATACTTGAAGACAAAGGAGAAGCATTTGATTCTGGCTGCTCAGAAGACAAGTCCGTCACTATGATTGAAAGGGCCCGACGTAAGAGTCCACAAAAGCCTATACGTATCGTTAGTGACTGGATCTGGTGGCAGATTGAATACCCGTTAGCGGACTTAAGTCGTTTAGCTGAACATCACCTGCAACCGGTAAAAATCAGAGCAGACCAAGTACTTCTAGATGAAACCAATACATATGAAGGTGAGCAGACCCTTATCTCAGCCCATTTAGTCGACATTCATTATGACTGCTTATTTGAGAGTGAAGACATTACTTACATTTTATGTGGCCCCGGGACACGCAAGAACGTCACCCCAGAACAACTAGCATTCTTTATCGGCCTCTCCTAGGCAACGAATGGCCTCAGCTAAGCCGTAAAACTTCATCTAATTAATTTTCATAAAAAAAATGCAAGGCATTGAAAATTAAGCACTATACTATTTTGTAGCGACAAGGATTGTCGTCAAAAACACAATGATATGGAGTGTCATCATGAATGAAAACACAAAGGAAGAATACAGAAGACTAGCAAAGCATTTCTATACTAAACACGGAATAGTGAAGCCTACAGCCAAAACCGTTTGCGATGCGCTTAAGGACTGTGCAGCAGACTACCGACCAGACTATTGGCGTCGACTACGCACCGCGCTTGCATTAGCAGCAGAAGAAAGTGGTTTTTACAAAGCAGCCGATAAAATCAAAGCAACTAAAAATCCGATGACTGCCGATCCTAAACAGCGGAAATACGTGAAAAAGAAACAGGCACGTCAAAAATCAATCAAAGATGCCGATGAACAGCAGCTGCTTAGTTACTTAGCTGATAAGGAAGAGATAACCGTTTTTGCGGCGGTTACACTTGTTCGATACTTGGGGTGTCGGCCCGCCGAACTTCGCCAACTAAAGTTCATCAGTTCTCGCTACATCAATATCCCGTCTGCGAAAAAAACAAAAGATGGAATAAGAGGGTTAGATCGCCTCTTCGAGATAGAGAACAGTGCTTTATTCACAAGCTTAAAGGAGCACCATCAACGCTTGATAAATGCCCCTTATGCAGACCCTGTCAGATATGTACAGAAGCGGCTTGATAATCTAACACACAAACTCTGGCCGAAACGTAAAGTGCGGCCAAGCCTTTATACTTGGCGACATCAGTTGGGTGCTGACTTAAAAGCAAGCGATATGCCTCCAGAAGAAATTGCAGCAATAATGGGTCATCAATCGGTTAGTAGCGTTGAAGTGTATGGGAATCCTCGTAGCGCGCAGCATTCCAGAAAGTACTTAAAACCCGATAAAGGTATTGTTAGACAAGTTCAAAAACGTAACCAACATCGTCTGACGAAACATAAAGATGAACCCATCACGCTCAACAATATAAGCCGATGGATCAAGCAAAACCATCATGCAGTAAGGGGCCGGCCAAGGCCTGACATAGAGCCCCATTGATAACAATTCGCTGGTTAGTAGCACAGAAGACCTCAATTTAAGTCGTCAGACCGGCTCTCTTGGTGTCTCTTCGATAAATAAAATGATTCGTTCGTGCAGAAAATCTTGTGTATAGATTACGAAGAGATTCTACTTCTGAGCGCCGTTATTTTTCGGGGGGATTACCCAGGAGTCCTTGGATCGCTATGGAAGATAATTCACAAGTTCTTCAGAGGACATAACGTGACAGTAAATCATATTAAGAGTTTCTAATTCTCGATTGTGAATATCCATAGTACCGGCGGCACATGCGTCATCTACAACAATAACATCAAAACTTTCATCAGCTAAACTTCGCACTGTAGAGCTGACACATTGGTCGGTAAATATACCAACGCAAACTACAGTCTTAATCCCCATATTATTAAGAATTAATCTCAAATTTGTTCCTGTAACAGCACTATCAGTAGTTTTAATAACTACAATATCCTCAGGTAATGGAGCTAACTCTTTAACAATTTGGGATTCAAAACTCGATTTAGGAAGTAAAAGGTTGTTCCACCCGGGCTTTTTTTGACTAAGAGACCGGTCTCTTCCATCTAGTGTATGACAGGCGATACGAGCATAAATGACATCTAGCCTTTTTTTTCTAAATATATCAGTCAAACAATGTATATTTGGAATTACTATATTCTCCATACGATCCTGAAATGGTTGCCAACGGCTATCTACGACGCCTTCCGTATCCGGAGTATTTCTCCCAATGTAGGTATTCTGAACATCGATAATTAACAAAGCAACTTCACCGGTAATGATGATTGGATTCTCGGGCTCTGGAGCTTCTTTGTAATAGAAGCTACGGTTAGATGTTTTCCAAGATGACATAGGATGTCCTTTCAGGTTAAGGCTCTTCCCAAGTAGACCTGAGAGAGCCTGATTACTTAATTTATAAAACTTCTACAATAAAGAGCACTCTAACGTTCATATAATCGGAACAATAATAAGTACACCCTCAAAACTAACCGAGAACATTTCATTATTCCTAAGGCATTTAACGTTTGGCCACTGCTACTTAATCTCTAGATTCTTCTCCTGCTAATATGCCTGACAGCCAACCAGATCCTGCAGCAAAGAAAGTACCAATCACCATAGATATAGGAACAATTATCAAAACATTTTCAAAATTAGCCGAAAGCATTTTGTTATAGCTAAATGCATTAGGAGTTTGACTAAGAAATGCGAAAGTTGTTGCATATCCAAAAGTTACAGCCGGGATCGAGGAGAATATAGCAACCTTCGAGGCTGAAATATAAACTACAATACTAGCGAAAACACATAAACCGACCCACATCGATGCAGGTATAGCGGTACTTGGATTGGCAAGTACTAACAATGCGGTTAACCATGCGACAATCACGCCAAACACGTTAGACGTGATGTTCAATTTAATAACTGAGCTATTACCACCAATAGCAAAATATGATGCCCAGGCAATAAATGCCGCCCATATAAGCAAAGTGCCTACTTGCACAAATATAGCAGTTGCTATGCCTCCGAAAATACCGACCCCAATGGCCGTTGCTAAAGGTTGTTTCAATGTCGTCACCCTACTAGTTAGAATTCATTGTTTCTCAAGTATTATAAATATTCTCCTTCAAGTCAATATTTATCCTATAAGAGAAAAAGATAGCCTAAGAGATAATTCTAGTTTAGAATTAAGATTATCAAAACAAGAAAGAATATTTATTAACCATATAAAATGATAAAAGGTAGTTAACAATGGAACCATTCATTGAAAAGTACGGTCTTTGGACCACAGAACAATCTAAGCGCGCAGACGAGATTCTTAAACAGATAGAAAGCTCTAATATCAAAAATATTAGAGTTGGTTGGGGAGATCAGCACGGAATCGTTCGAGGAAAAACAGTTACGGCTTCGCACTTCGTTGATACGATGAAAAATGGTAAAGATTTTCAACTTGTTACCGCAATCTTTGACACAACAAACCATCCAATAGTGCCACCATTTGGTGCAGAGAATCACTTAAACATTCCAGAAATGATCGGCCTACCTGACGGTATATTAGTACCCGACCCAATGACATTCAAAGTTTTACCTTGGGTTGAAGATACTGCTTGGATACTCGCAGATGCTTACCTTACGAACGGAGCCCCCTGCCCTCTCTCTACCCGTCAAATATTACGTGATCAATTAACGAAGCTCGCCAATGACGGCCTTGCTATGACAGTTGGACTTGAGCTTGAGTTCTATATATTTAAACTACTTGACCCCAAATTAAGTCCCGTCGACAGCGGCTACCCACCAGCACCTCCTGAAGTAGAGATGATTTCTCATGGATACCAGTATCTGACAGAGAATCGCGGAGATGAAGTCGTTGATATAATGACTTACCTTCAAGAGAATCTTGAAAAATTAGACTTACCTGTCGCTACTTTAGAAGACGAATGGGGTCCTGGACAATGTGAAATCACATTTGATCCATTACCTGCAATGGAAGCCGCTGATGCAGCACTTCTGGTGCGTACTGCAATTAAACAGCTTTGTCGTCGCAAGGGTTTCCATGCATCATTCATGGCCAAACCAAAGGTTCCCAACATTTTCCCTAGTGGTTGGCATATGCACCAATCCATTACTTCCACGACCGACGGTTCGAACGTCTTTGTTGCTAACGAAGGCGAAGGACCACTTTCCAAGCTCGGAATGCAATACCTAGGAGGGTTACTTAAACACGCTAATGCAACCTCTATGCTAACCACTCCTACTATAAATGGATACAAGCGGCAGGCCCCAGACGGATTTGCACCATTCAAAGCTGCATGGGCATTAGAAAATCGTGGAGCTATGCTGCGCGTTATAGGTGGACCAGGCGATCCCGCATCACGCATTGAAAATAGAATCGGTGAGCCAACAGCAAACCCTTACCTTTATATTGCCTCACAAGTCATTGCTGGCCGATCAGGAATTTTGACCGATGCGGACCCTGGCCAAGCAGTCAAGGCCGCATATCTCGCAGACCGGCCGCTTCTTCCGAAAACACTTATGGAAGCTTCGGCAGCATTCCTTGCTGACGAATCTATGCGAGAAGAATTTGGCGAAACAGTTCATAACTATCTTTACAAGCTCAAAGAATTTGAAATTGACCGCTTTATGTCCGAAGTTACTGACTGGGAAGAGCGCGAATATTTTGAGATATACTGATCGTATATTGGCCTTTGATATCAATTATTAAAGGCCGTTTTTCTAGAGAAGGAGATACTATGAAAATTGGAGCAGCACAGCTACGACCTATCTGGCTTGATTCAGCGGCAACTACTGACAAAATTATATCTACAATCGCGAAAGCGGCCAGCATGGGCATAGAGTTATTAGCCTTTCCTGAAAGCTTCCTGAGTGGCTACCCATTTTGGCTTTGCCGAACAAACGCTGCCGCCTTCAATGATCCCAGACATGGTCGCGCTTATGCCCAGTTTCTCGAAGCTGCCATTGAACCAAATGGCACTGAAATCACTCGTATTTCCGAAGCGTGCAAAGATTATGGAGTCTCAATATTTCTTGGGGTAAACGAACGAGGCACTACATCTGCCCGAGGCTCGATTTACTGCTCTATGATCGTAATTGACTCGGAAAAAGGGGTCTGCGGCATACACAGGAAGTTAGTGCCAACTCACGACGAACGTCTATGCTGGGCTCCCGGCGACGCGCATGGTTTGCAGATTCACAAAATCCGCGGCTTTCGTGTCGGTGGCCTGAATTGCTGGGAAAATTGGATGCCTCTAGCACGTTTCGCACTCTATGCAGAAGGTGAAGAGATCCATATAGCATCTTGGCCAGGCAACAAATCAGTGGTCGGAGTCGCACCAGAATTCATTGCCACAGAAGCGAGAGTATGGGTAATAAGTGTATTGGGATTACTTTCCTTAAATGATATTCCTGACAGCTTCGAGTTTAAAGCCGACCTAGTCGCAAATAACGACCATGATTACTTTTTAGGAGGCTCTAAGATAGTCGACCCTACAGGAAAAACAATTGTAGAAGCTGAAATAGGTCAAGAAGCAATCATCCATACAAATGCTGATATTGAAAGCGTTAATGCAGAACGCCAAATGAAGGATGTTTCTGGTCATTATAATAGAAGCGACTTGCTTCAACTTGAGATCAACTCTATACGGCCAACCGCCGTCCAACGAATTAATGTATCAGGAAAAAAACGATGAAAGCGCTTGTTCTGCAAAATTCAACCAGCTCTGGCTTAGGGATCCTCGAAGACATATTATTGGACGAATATTGCATCTATACAGATATACGCGATGCACGCAAAGAAAACCTTGCGAAACTAGATGTTTCTAAATACGAATTAGTCATTATTTTAGGTTCTGGTCACTCTGTCTATGAAGACCAACTGCCATGGATTACAGAAGAGAAAGTATTTACTAAAAAACTCTTAGAAATACAGAAACCACTGCTGGGAATCTGCTTTGGGGGCCAAATGATTGCTGCAGCAATGGGCGCTTCAGTTACTCCTACAGGTAAAATGACTTGCGGGTGGTTAACCAATAACGAGTATAAAAATGAAGCATGGATGGGACCATGGCTCCGATGGCATGGAGACACATTTTCCCTTCCCGCTGGGGCCAATCTACTAGCAAAAGACGGTGAGGTAATACAAGGATTTCAAGTTGGTTCAGCAGTAGCTATCCAGTTTCACCCAGAAGTTAACCACAACATTATTTCAAAGTGGCATACACAATATGCGGAGAAGTATTACTCTGACACGCAAAGGGAGCTTGACAAGGAAGAGTTGCTAAGTGGATTGACGGCTGGTAAGTTGCGCACTGTTCGTCTCATCCAAGATGTCCTAGATAGGTGTTTGAATGGAAAATATTAGAGATAAAGGTACGATAATCGCTGAACAGGAGAGAGTAAAGTTTGGTCAGGAGCTCAGGACCAGACGAAAAGCAAATAATTGGACATTAGAAGACCTTCATAAACTCTGTGGAGTGTCTATTGCCGCCATCTCTAAAATTGAAAAGGGGCAATCAAGCCCTAGTTTTGAAACGATTCTCAAGATCACACGCTCGCTACAAGTGAACTTTATTGAAATGCTAGATGGCTCACCATTAATACCTGCCGCTTCATCACGCCTCATTGCTACTCATTTGGACGATATAGAGCTCTTCAAAACCAAATTTTATGATTACCATGTTCACTCTTCTACCCTGAAGCATAAAGCCATGGTGCCGTTACAAATGACAATACATACAAAAGAAGCCCCACCCCGCAATGAATGGAGCAGGCATGATGGCGAAGAGTTCATTTTTGTTCTGAAAGGAGAACTAGAGTTTCACACAGAACACTATAAACCTATAAAGCTGCGGATGGGAGAAAGTTGCTATCTAGACAGCACATCACCTCATGCTTTTGTTTCTATTGGTGATGTGCCCGCAGAAATAATATCAGTCTGTCTCTCCATCGAGCCTTTAATCGCAAACAAGTCAGTATAATTGATAGGTACTGACAAGTTAACTTCATCACCCAAACCAGAATTAAGCGAGAAGCCTTAAGCAGTGGCTTCTCCATTCATTAAACGCCTTCCCCATCAGCGTTTTGCTCACATGCTCGATTGCCAGAACCGCCGTGGCATCAATCGCAATATCTCGATACTTATTTTTACTCGTTTGCGTCTTACCTTTGCGTAATCGAATCACAAATAGATTGCCACTCTCTTTATCTAAATACTTTGATATGCGCGAATTCAACTCCGAAGTGCGACACAACTATGCAGCCTGATGTAACTCTCGAAAGACGGCTTCTGGCTGCCTATATGGCAAAGACCTTACGCATGCTGGTCTTTTGCATAACAACCCGAGACTTTGAACGCACCGTCGTTTGCTCAAAATACTCCATGAGCATCAGATAATCGACATTCTTGATATTAGTATCACCAAAAAATTCAATGATGTGGTTTTGCAATAAGTATGTCGTATTTTTTAATACCGATGATTACGCATTATACCAATATGTGTAAAATTACGAGTCGAATGGGTAGGTCGGGATTTCAGATACAATTACATCGTGTCCCCATAATCGACTTATTCTTTTAGATACGTTCTTTGAAGTGCTACTACTCCAGAATTTAATTGTTCCTAAGTTGTCTTGTGGGTGTAATAAATTCAGCTCAGCAAGCCGTCTTTTTAACTCAACGGCTACCGGGATAGCGGTATCTATGATGGAGGCCTTACCCTTTACAGTCTTTTCTATTGCAGGACTGAGAAATGAATAGTGCGTACAACCTAGAACAATATGGTCGGCCCCTTTTGAAAGTAAAGGTCGAACATAACCTTCTACAACACTGATAGTCTCTGCGCTGTTTAAGTCGACATTTTCTACTAATTCAACAAGTTGTGGGCATGCTTGAGTTTCAATCTTAACTTGTTCAGAAAACACACCTTTAAGTAAATGAAAGGAACTGCTATTCAATGTTTGTGCTGTAGCAAGAACTCCAATGATACCAGTCTTGCTTTGTAATGCTGCAGGCTTTACAGCAGGTTCAATACCTATCAGCGGGATTGCAAATTTTTTGCGCAGCTTATTTATCGAATTTACAGTAGCAGTATTACAGGCCACTACAATAGCTTTGCACCCCTCTTCATTCAGGAGCTTAACTATGCTTTCTGAACGGTTCTCAATAACTTGTTTTGATTTTGTGCCGTAAGGGGAAAACTCCTGATCAGCAACATACAACAAATTCTCTGAAGGAAGTTCTCTGCGAATAGAATGGGCGATTGATATGCCTCCAACACCTGAGTCAAATATTCCAATTGGCCTTTTCACTTGTACTCCTGCTTTCAAAGACTAACTTAATGGACTCCTTCGGTTCGATTAATAGTTTCACCCTACAGTGGGACACAAGATACCAGGGTTGGGGGAGTCCATCCCATTTCCCCTAACATTTCTACTACTAATAGTAAAATCTCTGTGCAGCAGTTATACAAACCTTGCTAGGGATTGAACTAATCAGAAATAAAAAAACGCTCCCTTGCGTTGTAAACGGATTGGGAGCGCAAAGCTTAGGTTGTCAGAAGAAAACCGAAGTACCTCTGGTAAGAAAAGGTAACTTTTTACAATAATTTACCCCGAGCAGTTATAGGCCATATTTCTTCAACCACATCACCACGAATAGCAATTATGTAATCATGAAGGTTACAGGTTGGGTCACAATGGCCAGGGATCAACCGAATTCGATCTTTAAGGTCAAGATTACCGTCCGGATCTTTAATCATGCCATGCTCATCATTACATCCAGTATACTCTGCTCTATCAAAGCCAACTACCCTGGGCAATCCAGAGTCCACGGCTACGCATTTATGGCCAGCATCACAAACGACCATTCCTTTCCTTGCTGCAGACATTATTGTGGTTAGAACAAAAAGGGCATTCTTGAAAATCGCTGCCTGTTGGTTTTCATTTGATTTGAGTGTCATATATGCAGCATCCATAAAGCAATATGTGCCTGCTTGGAGTTCTGTGAATACCCCCGATGCTGCCTCCATTTGAAAAGTACCTGTTCCGGAACCACTCACCATATTACAAGTTAGGCCTAACTTCTCCAGCTCTTTCTTTGTTTCAAGAACGCAATTCAAGACATTAGAATAGGCACTCTTCCGTTCTGAATATTCTACAAAGTGCTGGGCTGGGCCATGATAGGCTTGAATACCATCGAACCTCAATCCAACTGAATTCTCTATTTTCATAGATAGTTGAGCAGCCTTCTCGCCTGGCTCAATACCACACCTGTCAGCACCTACATTGATCTCGACCAAACACCCAAGAACAGTATTCGCTTCTTGAGCAGCTTTGGAAAGGTCATCAACATTTCTAAGGTCATCAACACATACGCGTAATGACGCCTTGTTACTTAATTGTATGAGCCTCTCTATTTTAGATGGAGAAACAATCTGGTTCGAAATAAGAATATTATCTAAGCCGGCATTGACGAGAGCTTCTGCCTCAGAAACTTTTTGACAACAAAAGCCTGATGCACCGCCAAGCGATATTTGCTTTTTCGCAACATCTATAGATTTATGAGCTTTTGCGTGGGCACGTAATGCAACACCATTCTGTACTACAGCCTCTCGCATTTTTGCAAGATTCCACTCAAAGGCATCAAGGTCGACAATAAGAGCAGGTGTTTCAATATCATTAACAAACATTCCAACTTTAGCTGCAACATGGTAGCCGACTTTTAAATTTTCAATTTTTACCATCCTACTATCCTCGGAAACCAAAGTACTATGTCCTCAAAAGCAAAAACAAGAGCAACAACGATCAATTGAATCATGACAAATGGGATAACTCCAACGTATACATCTTTTACACCTATTTCCTTGGGCGCGACTCCTTTAAGAAAGAATAGTGACCACCCGAATGGAGGAGTTAAGAAAGAAGTTTGAAGAATTACCGCTATCATCATGGACAGCCATACCATATCCACGCTTTCTAAACGGAAGAAAGGCAGCATAATAGGCAAGGCAATATAGCTGATTTCAATCCACTCCATAAAAAAGCCGAGAATAAAAATAACCAGCAACAGAAAGATGATTGCTGTATTCACATCACCAGGGGCATTCGCAAAAAGAGCTTTGACTACGTGCTCTCCCCCTAACCCTCTGAAAGCAATAGAAAACACTTGGGAAGCGACCAGAATAAAGAAAATCATGCTGGAAATAGTTAAGGTCGCCTTCAGAGAACCTTTAAGCAGTTCTATGTTGAACTTTTTATATAGCGCCGCAATAACAAGAGAACCTGCTGCACCGATCGATGCTGCTTCAGTAGGTGCTGCAACTCCCCCAATAATTGATCCCAACACACAAAATATGAGGGCGATGGGAGGTAATACAACAAAGAACATTTTTTTGAGAAGTTCTGATTTATTGACCTGATTTCGCTCTTCTATAGGAATTGCTGGAACACTATGCGGGCTTACAAACCCCAAAAACAACAGGTAAGCAACAAACAATGCTGCGAGCATCAAACCTGGTATAGCTGCGGCGGCAAAAAGAGTACCTACAGATAGTCCAACAATATCAGCCATCAAAATAAGAACTAGGCTTGGCGGTATGATCTGACCCAATGTCCCTGAAGCACATATCAGGCCACAGGAAAGGCTCTTTGAATAACCACGCGATAGAAGAACAGGCAGAGTTAGCAAAGTCATCGTTACAATCGTCGCACCGACAATACCGGTTGCTGCTCCAAGTAAGACACCGCAAAGAACAATCGCAATACCAAGTCCGCCTCTCAGACCACCCATTGCATGCCCAATTACATCAAGTAAATTTTCTGCAATTTTTGATTTTTCAAGAGTAACACCCATGAAAATAAAAAGAGGAATAGCAATGAATTCATACTTTGTTATAACCCCATATATACGATGAGGTATCAGGCTGAACAGCTTAACTTCCAGCCCAGTAAATCCAAAAACAAAACCAGAGGCTGCAATCGCGATAGCTACAGGCATTCCTATAATAAGCAATCCGAAAAAAGTGGCCAGCATTAAGTAAATTTGAAGTTCCATTAATCGTCACTCCCATTGTATTTAATTGCTTTCGGAAGATTTTTAAGAATCTCCGCGAGAGATTGAAGCCCTAAACTGGTGAAACCAACAAGAATCAACCCTTTAAGAAGGTAACGCATTGTGAGCCCGCCAGGATCGGCAGAGATTTCGTTACTTTCCCAAGATTGATAAATATAAGGTAAAGAGTAATAACAAATTAGCACTGCAATAGTAAGCAGTGTCCCCGCTGATAAAAGATCAATTATTGCTTTGAATTGTGGAGATGCGGAATTATAAATAAGATCAACCCGGACATGCTCCCCTTTATTATATGTGTAGGCTAAACCAAGCGTTGCAACGGCAGCAAGAAAGTGCCATTCCAATTCTTGGGACCAGACGGAGCCTATATCAAACAGAAAACGCAGCAATACATTAGATGCGACTGTGACAATAACTCCAAAGATGCAAACCTGTGCGACTCCTCCTAAGAAAATCGCAACAGATTCACATTGCCTGATCAGCCATGTATCGGCTGAGTTCATTGTTACCCCCTAATCCTTCTGTGCCACTGGCTTTCGCTAACGTCCGACCATTTATCATGCTTGGCTTTAAAGTCCATATAATGATCATGTACTCGCGCAAATAATGGGTCCCCGGCGCCAAGCTCTTCCAGCACACTAGGCATTGCTTCTCTTAAGCCATTGAGAATATCATCAGAAAGTGTCCGCAACTGTACACCGTGATTCTCAACCAGATCCTGTAGTGCTTCACCATTTACGGCCTCTGACCAGGCCTGGGAGCGGACGTTTGTAGAAGCGCATGCATTTCGAACTATATGCTGCAAATCTTCAGGTAATGAATCCCATGCTTTTTTATTTACCGAAAATTCAACAACATTATTTGGTTCTGACCAACCGGTTGTGTAGTAGTATTTAGCCGCATTGTGAAGACCAAGGATTTTATCCTGTGCAGGGCCAACCCATTCGGCAGCCTGAATGACACCACGCTCAAGTGCTGGGAAAATTTCTGCAGGAGGAAGTAGTTTTACATCTACCCCTACCGCTGCATAAACACGACTTGCGAGGCCTGGGATCCGCATTTTGAGGCCCTTCATATCTTCAAGTGTATTTACTTCTTCTTTAAACCAACCGGTCATTTGAATACCAGTATTGGCACATGGGAATGGAACCATACCGATATCAGCATATAGCTCTTGCCAAAGCTCCAAACCACCACCTTCATACATCCAAGCATTTTGGCCTTGAAAGTTCAGCCCGAACGGTACGCCGCCAAAGAATTGGGCCCATGGACGTTTTCCTGCACCAAAATAAGAAACCCAACCATTACATTCCACAATCCCAGCTTGCGCAGCATCGAACCCTTCAAAAGGAGGAACAAGCTCCCCCCCGTGATATACTTGAATATCAAGGCGACCACCAGACATTTCACGAATTCTATCGGTTAGATCAGTAAAGCTACCAGGGCCAACTGAATACATTGGTAAGCTCGGCGGGTATGCTGTCGTCATTTTCCATTTAAATTTCTTTTCAGAACTTGCAATTGCAGGTGCTGAAATTGAAGTGGCTCCGACGGCTCCGACGGCTCCTAGTACTTTAGCACCATTTTTAATAAATTTTCTTCTATCCATTTTGACAAACCTTTTAAGTTAAGTTACTAGGGTTAGCGGTTGTTTTTTTTATCTTGTCCTTTACTTTTTTGAGATTTGTATTAATTAAGAGGGTAATTATTTAAATTATTTTCTTAGAATTTCTCTTAGCTCCGTTGTTAAAGTTAATTTTTGACTTTTCAATTCAATTATTACAGGTCGAACCTAACAGTCGCCAGACGCAGTTGGCAGCAAAGTCACCTTATACAGATTGACATTTTCTATATATTGCACTACACAGATGCATATCTTTCTAAATGGCACAAAAATCGTGCATTTTGGCTTCTTACGGCTACATTACGTCGATGATAAGTGCGCTGAGCTATGCGTAGGCTGTCCTAGCCACTAGCCTGGAGCTCGCCCGTAAGTCGCTGGAAAAATATTTGCTGAAACTTCTCGCCGTGGGCTGAACCGGTTCCAAAGATCAGTGCCTGGTTGTAAGGCTTAAGACAATCAATCTATGATTAAAGCGCGGCCATCGCCAGAGAACAACATGGCGATAAATCCGTGAGGGGAGTTGTCGATATAGCTGTGCAGTGCTGGCCAAGCTGCTTGCGAAGTATTCGCACCAACTGGCGCTGATATCACTCGTACTCACTAAACGAAGTTAGGCTATACAGATCCGTACCTTTCCAGGTTGCATAGAATTATGTAATTCTGTTTTATCTGTTTACTGCTACATCATGTCGGTGAGAAGCGAGCCTAGACGTGCGTAAGCTGTCCTGATTTCATCCGTATAAACCTGTCCGCAATTAACACGCAAGTAGTTAGAAAATAAGCCGTTTGCAGAAAACATCTCGCCTGGGGCTAAACCGATTCCAAAGCTCAGTGCCCGGTTGTGAAGCTCAAGACCATCAATCTCTGATGAAAGCTCCAGCCACAGCAGAAACCCGCCAGAGGGTGGCACTGCGGTCAATCCGCTAGGGAAACTGTCGGCTATAGCTGTGCAGTGCTGGTCCAGCTGCTTGCGAATGGTTCGCACCAACTGACGCAGATGTCGTTCGTACCCACCAGACGCCATGTATTCTGCAAGTACGAGCTGATTTATCTGTGGCTGTCCAATGCTCGACACCCTTTTCAGATAGCTGATCTGATCACTGACTTTTCCCCCCTCAACCCAGCCAAGGCGTAGCCCCGGAGCAGTGGTCTTGGTTGCCGAGGCGCACAGGATTACATACCCGTCGGTATCAAAAGACTTGATGCTCAGCGTTTCGCCATTAAAGTGGAGGTCGGCAAATGTCGCATCTTCGATGATCATAAAGTCATGACGGCACGCAAGTTCGGCGAGTTCCCGTTTTTTTTTCACAGGTATCGTAGCTCCGGTTGGGTTGGAGACGGTCGAACACAAAAGGCAGGCCGTGACATCGAACTTCCTCAGAGCCTTTGTGAACTCATCGACGGACAAACCATTAACAGGATCACATGGGATCTCTAGAGCCTGAAGGCCCAAGACCTCAAGCAGGCTGAGGAAGCCATAATAAGTAGGGGTCTCCACTGCAACAATATCACCGGGCTTAGTCACGGCACGAAGCGCTAGACTGATGGCTTCAACGCAGCCGTTCGTGACAACAATAGCCTCGGGGTCGATGGTGCACCCCCAGCGCAGTGACCGGCGAGCCAATTCCCGCCGTAGCTCCATAGAACCGGGAGCGAAGTCATAAGAGCCAAGAAGTTCGGGCTTGTGCCGTAACAGCCGTGACATGATCGATTTTAGACGAGTTATGGGAAAAAGCGATGGGCTTGGCACCGCTGCGCCAAAAGGCAGTAAGCCTGGATTTTGGGCTGCCGTCATTACCAGCTGCGTCGCTTCCTTCTGCATGATCTTAGTAGGAGACCCTATAGGCCTAACAGGCTTAGGGGGCTGGAAGAAATCTTCTCTGCGTTTGACGTAGTATCCAGATCGGTTGAGCGGTGTGACAACCCCGCGGTCTTCAAGTACTCGATAAGCTTCCACAACGGTAGGCACCGACACGGCGTGGCTTTTGCTAAGCATCCTTAGCGACGGTAAACGGTCTCCTTCAGCCAAAACTCCAGAAGCAATCATGTCCGTAAGTTCATCGGCGATCTTTGCGTAAAGTGGCTTTGCCGACTGAGCCTGAGAATCTTTTGACATGACTGAACCTAGAGGTTTGTTGAAATCTGTGTAGGTTAATATAGCCGAAATCTGCAACTGTTCAATAGACAGTGTGGAAATTAGTATAGGGGTCATTCAAGTTAATAGGAGTACTAATAATGAAAGATCTCAAGGCCTTCAAGGCTGCAGTTTGTCACGTCAGCCCAATCTATTTCGATTTGCAGGCGACGATGGACAAGGCATGTTCACTCATCGCGGAGGCAGCACGGAATGGTGCATCTCTCGTTGCCTTTCCTGAAGCCTTTCTTTGCGCCTTTCCTGTCTGGTCCGGTCTACGTTCACCAGTCGAAAATCATGACTTTTTCACATCTATGGTGAAATCTACAGTCACCGTACCTGGCCCCGAAATTGCTCGTCTGTGCGCGATGGCACGAGATTACTCAATTGTTATTTCTATGGGACTGAACGAATCAGCGATCCAAAGTGTTGGCTGTATCTGGGATACAAATATCATTATCGATGCGAATGGCCGCCTTTTAAATCGCCACCGTAAACTTGTACCAACTTACTGGGAAAAACTTACTTGGGCCAATGGTGATGGCAGTGGTTTGCGTGTTGTTGATAGCGAAGTTGGTCGTATTGGCGCTCTGGTTTGCGGCGAGAACACAAATCCACTTGCGCGTTACTCATTGATCGCTCAGGGCGAACAGGTTCACATTGCATCTTATTCTCCACGTTGGCCGACACACCCGGCATCATCGGATGGAGGCTATGACTTAGAAGCTGCTATCCGCATTCGCTCAGGCGCCCACGCATTCGAGGCTAAAGCCTTCTGCCTAGTGGCCTCAGGCTTTTTAAGTGATGCTGCCGCTGATCTTATCTGTCGCGATGAACCAGCTGCCCGCGAATTGCTGGAAAGTACTCCACGTAGTGTATCTATGATTATCGGACCATCAGGTAAAGTAATCAGCGATACCCTTCAGGACGAAGAAGGCATCATTTATGCCGACATCGATTTGAATGATTGTATTGAGCCTAAACAATTCCATGACGTCTCTGGTGGCTATAATCGTTTTGACGTTTTCGACCTACGCGTAAACAATAAACCACTTAATCCAGTATCCTTTGGTGATAGCTCATCCCAGGCCTGGATCGAAGCACTTCAACCAACTGAAGAGACAATCAACGAATAAAGATCTCATGGCAAATTTACCTTCGCCGGCAAATCAATACCTGCCTGTGGAGGTATCTATTTCCAATTGGTGTAATTCTATTAAAAGTCACAGACCCATAAGGAGCAAGTTATGGTGAATGTTGGTAAAAATTTAAATGTCGATATCGTTGATGTCTTCACTGACAAGGTTGGTGAAGGTAATCCCGTGGCTATCATTCATGACGCAGATAACATTGAAGATGCACGCATGCAAAAAATTGCATCATGGATTGGGTTACCTGAAACTGTCTTCCTTGTAACGCCTAAGGGGGCGAATGCAGACTATGCCGTTCGTATTTTTGCCCCTTCCTGTGAACTGAACTTTGCGGGACACCCTTCAATTGGGGCACTCGCATCATTGAGAAATCGCTATGAAGACTGGCGAGACAGGAAAGACTTCATACAGGAATGCAATGCAGGCGAAGTTCAGATGCTTGTGGAGCATCACGAGAATAAAGCGATTATTCTGTTTGAAACGCCTGTTGTGGCAGAGGTTACCCCACTCGCCTCAGAGACTGAGGTCAAATTTCGCCAAGCTATATCTGTTCATAAAAAAGCTTCCTCCTGTGATCTAGTACATGCTGGCGCAAACTGGATAATAATGCTCTTTGAGGATGAATGTGATGTTTCCAGCGCCATACCAAATCAAGAAAAGATTTTAGAACTAAGTCACGAACATGACGTTTCAGGTGTAACGATCATAGCACCGATATCATACGAGCCTTCGCAATACCAAGTTCGATCCTTTGCACCAATTATCGGTGTTCCAGAAGATGCGGCTTGCGGCGGTGGAAATGCTTGCGCTGCTGCATCCGTAGCTGTTGCGAATGGTAATATACCTGTCCACTACGTAGCACGCCAAGGGCAGAAACTAAAACGTAATGCATTCCTATTCGCCTCAAGTTCCGACAAGCCTGGACGGTTTAAAATCGGCGGAGAAGCAAAAATTGCAGTGTCAGGTAGCTTCCATTTCTAATGGGCTGCTTAGACTTTTCATTTAGGCAGATACACTTTAGCCGAATCAACAATTTGAGATTGGTTTCTCTAAAGGAGTAACTATGGATTTAGGTTTATCAGGTCAAAGGGCCCTTATAACTGGTGGTTCAAAAGGAATTGGTTTAGCTACTGCAAAAACACTAGCTGAAGAAGGTTGCAATATTGTTTTGGTAGCACGAGATTCTAAATTACTAAACTCCGTTGCAAATGAAATAAAGAATCAATATGGTGTTAATGTCGAGTTCTGTTCGTCTGATATATCAGAGACGAAAACAGCAATAGCCTTAGCGAATAATTATAAAGATATAGATATTTTAGTTAATAATGCTGGAGCGATACCAGGTGGCGGATTAAAGCAAGTTTCGATAGAAGACTGGCGTAAATCTTGGGATCTAAAAGTATTTGGCTCAATTGAAATGACCCGTTACTTTTATGAAAATATGGAAAACCGTGGTAAAGGTGTAATTGTCAATGTAATTGGATGGGCTGGAACGCGGGTTGACTCGAATTACCTTGCAGGCAGCATGGGTAATTCATCTCTGATTGCTATGACCAGAGCGATGGGGTCAACAAGCCCAGCAGATAACATTAGGGTTGTTGGTGTGAACCCAGGTCCAGTTAGTACGGAACGCCTTGAAGTCCTTCAACGTAAGAAAGCTGCCCTGATTTTAAATGATGCAGATCGTTGGGAAGAACTTTTACATAAGCTACCCTTTGGACGTGCTGCTACAAGCGATGAACTTGGGGCTGCAATTACATTTTTGGCCTCTGATAAATCTGCTTACACATCAGGAACAATCTTGGATATTGATGGTGGCCTATCTTGGAAAATGTAAAAAAGGGACTAACAACGTATTTATCTTTGCCGATGCCTATTATCGTGGCGCGGAGAAGCGTTGAACGTTGAACGTTGAACGTTGAACGTTGAAAAATATTGACTAATCTATAGCGGAGCGGCCAGTATAAGTCAGGATTACAAAACAGCACCCAAGCATGAGGTAATCCTCCCCTTTTTGACAACGGATGTAGTCTTCTTTAAGAAAAAGTTTTTGAATAATACTGTTCAATGCTGGCCTCTATCACTAGGAGAAACTACGATTAAGAAGTCGTTCGTGCAGAACAACCTTGTGTATAGATGACGAAGATATTCTACTTTTGAGCGCCGATATCTTTCGGGGATTACCATATTAGGGGCAGATCTTTTTATTTTGTACTTCTGCCCGCCACTCGTCGTACTTTTGAGTAGCTTAACCCACCTATACTTGTCATTCGATTTCGTAAGACAACTGAGAAAAACGCTCTGCTACACGATTTATAAAGCTCTTAATATTTCCAATACCCCAGTTCCGCGCTACATAGTAACCAACCCCCTCGTACTCCAGTTCCGGGGCTCTAGAGACTCTATATTTACTATATTTCCGCTCGTTATCGGTAACTTCATCTGCTCTTTTCAGAAGCTGGAAATTACAAGACATATCTTCTCGTAAAAACTCGAAAGTATCTCTATCCAGAAGGCCTGAATGCTCAACCGCAAGAACAGTATTTAGTCCAATATCAGACTTCTTAAATTGGGACTTGAAGATCTCACCATTAATACTCAAGGTAAGAACAGAACGATCCTTAGTACCAGCTCTGGAACTCCTTTCTTCCCGGCGTTTCTGACGCACCTCAACCTGATATCCCTCTGCTTCAGGTAAGGGCACAATCTGCTCTGCATTCAGGAGAAGCTGCTCCCCAGAACGATAAAGCCCTAGTCGAACACAGGTAATATCCAGATCACGTTCATTCAACCAAAGAACAGAAGTTGTAACCTCTTTAGAAAAATCCCCTGATGCCAATACAATTCTTACATTTTGCCCGAAGTCATCTTCCTGAGGCTGATCCCAGACAAGAAACTCCAAAATTGAAGACTCTGCATCAAGCTCTACTCCTTGGTAATCTTCCCCTTTTGAGCAGGCGTTAAAAGTAGAAGTTAAGCGACTATCAACGATGGTTTACCACCATTGGTTAATCATCTCTCCCCCTCACGAAGCCGTCTGTTTAACATCAACACCGTGTACACATGTACGATGTAGATATACATCGACAGGCGTGTTAAATAACATCATATAAATGTTAAAAGTCGGTATTGTGTTCAACAACTTCGCTTTTTGGTTATAGCTTATAGCTTATAGCTCGGATTAGCTTCCAAAAAACCTAGCTTATCCAGTCCCTCTCGCAAGCCTGTAGGGGTACTGTAATCAACGATATTACCGGCGATGTGCTGCGGTGCTTTGTTCAATAGCTTCGCTTTTTGATAGTGGGCTTCAATCACTTGAATCGAGTTACCGCAATGCTCAGCGATGTCATTGTGGGTGATATTGGCCGCCAATTGGTTATTGATATAGGTATGTCGAGCACTGTAAGTCACATACTTGTCATGATGTAACTTGTCACTGACGTAATCCAAATACTGCTGCCGACTGAAAATCCGTTCGTAGGCCGGATAAGTATCATAAACATAGCTTTTAAACACAAAACGATCTGGGTAATTTTTAATCAAGTAATCCAAACGCTCTGCCGTTTTCAAACCCATGAGCGTTTTACTCACATGCTCTATTGCCAAAACCGCCGTGGCATCAATCGCAATATCTCGATACTTATTTTTACTCGTTTGCGTCTTACCTTTGTGTAATCGAATCACATAGTAGTGATTGCCACTCTCTTTATCTAAATGCTTTGATATGTCCTTAAACGCAATGCCTTTAGGCTCTTCACCCGGTCTCACACCGGTGGATAACAAGAAGCTAAAGTAGTGCTGGAATGCTTCACGATAGTGCCTTGTTTGTCTCGTCCGACTGGCTTCAATAAAGCTAGGATAGTTATCCCGAAGCACTTGGAGGTCGTGCTCACTGAATGGCTGAACATTATAATCAGGATCTTTAATGACGATGTCTGTTGGCATGTCTGGGACGAGTAGTGCACTCACCAAACGCTTTTTCACCGCATAGGCAAAGACCTTACGAATACAGGTCTTTTGCATAACAATCCGGGACTTTGAACGTACGGTCGTTTGCTCGAAATACTCCATAAGCATGGGGTAATCGACATTCTTGATATTAGTATCACCAAAAAACTCAATGATGTGGTTTTGCAGTAAGGAGATATAGTCTTTGTATGTTGTATTTTTTAATGCAGGGTTATCGATGACAGCCTGCATCTCTGCAATTGCTTTGTTGGCGACGACTCTGAATGAAAGGTCCGAATTCAAATCGAGCGAGTAACCAGACTCCACCTTTCCCATCAACTTTAAACGCTGTTCAGTAGCAAACACTTTAGCGTCTTCAACATGCTCTTTTTTCGTTGAAAAGCGTTTTTCTTTAACCTCGCCATCCGCATCGATTTTGATCCTAGCAGACCAGTACTTTGTTTTACTTTTCTGGCGATACACAGAGATATACTCATTGACATAAATCCAATCCGTATCTTTTGAGGGTGTGAAATCAACATCCGTATTAGAGGATAAAACTTTGCTCAAATCCAGCTGAGACAGCAGCATCTGATACTGTTTTTCATCCATCCTAGTGACGAGCTGAATAAAAGCCAATTTATCCATATGGACACCATTCCTTTGCCAATCATATGTAGACAAACCTGTAGAGTTCACAATAATATCACCTAAGCCACTGAAACTTAAGATGTAATTGTAAGCCTATTAGATTCAAAATCCCCCGCCCTTAAAAGCGTGCCGGTTCGAGTCCGGCCACTGGTACCACAAACGTAAATCATTTAAGCCTTGCTTCTTAGCAGGGCTTTTTTGTATCTGAAATTTGAGTAAAAAAGCATTGGGATTCGCTTTCTATAAGATCTCTGCCCCTCCTTAAATACATACTCACCCATGCCCGATGCCTGGCTACTGGACGCAATCTCAAGATTCATATTGTATTGAGCACAACTAAAACTAAGTTGATAGACATTAACCAAGCTTAACGTGCTGGTTTCTGCTGTCTCAGAAGGCAAGGCCAGCTACTGAGCAGCAGAATCTAACAAGCATCCCTATAGATTAGAAATAGCCCCTCAATGAGGGTCGAATGTTTCGACACCCGTTTTCAAGGAGCAGACGCTTTCCTGCTGATTCACTCCGAACATTCCAATCAGGAAGAGGCAAAACGGTCAAAAGTGAACACCCTCTTCGACTACCGCTAACGACTCCAATCTTATAGTTACTCACATATCCTGTGGATAACTGTGTGAGGACACTCTGGACTTCTCTGTTATAGCCTTGCTGCATAGTCGCTATAAGGAACTGGGTGAAATCCAACCAACCTCACTAGCATCCACTCAATGACCTCTACTTTTAGCACTTGCTAAAAAGGGGAGGATTACCATAGGGCTCGTTGCTCTTGCAGCCAAGCATCAAGCATGTGAAAGCGGTGCAGAAACGAAGTCATAAATAGGCGCGTTGTTTGTAAAACAAGTGGCAGAAATTTACCTTAACACTCGGGCACGAGAAGGTGTTATGCCGTATTTAAGTGCGTAAAGGCGAGAAAAACTGGCACTACTGGAGAAGCCAAGACTAACAGCAATGTCCAATGTCGTCATGTTGGTTTGCTCAAGCAGTGTTTTGGCTCTTTTGAGCCGCAGGGCTCGATAAAACGCTTTGGGGTTACAGCCTACCGCTTTTTGAAAACGACGCTCAAGCTGACGAATGGAACAGCCGGTTTGATCAGCTAACTCTTTTATGAGCAATGGGGCTTCTAGGTTGTCTTCCATCAATTGAATCACTCGCCCTAAGCCTGCTTTTTGTAGCAGAGCATTGTCATTTTCACTTCGTGGTTGGTCGATGTCGGACGTTCGAATAGCATTCATTAAAAGTACGCGACTGACCGCGTGAGCCAATGCGCTAGAGTGAGGCTCGATGATGTAATTTAGCACCACATCTGCGGTTGCCATCATGCCGGCAGAACTGATGAATCGCTTGCTGCGAGAATGAAGCGGAAGACTAACACTGTGGATTAAGCTTGTGTCACGCAACAATTGGTAATTTTCCCAGTGGGTGGTCACGTTTAGGTCCAGCGGATTGTGACTTTTCCACTCTGACGCGGCGTCTGACAACAGTAAAATCTGACACCCTTTACGCTCAATACTTTTTATCCAAAACCGCAATTGATCAAAACGATGCTGAAAACCAACACCACCGAGGACAATAAAATAATCTGCGTTTTGGTTCGCTAATTCAGATATAGCTTGGGTTCGAACCAAAAGTCCGCCAAGGCCTTCTACGATATCTTGGCCGCAAGAGGTGCAATAATGCACTTTGAACACGTTATTTTGGTTGAGTCGATTCGCAATGCGCAATACGTCTTGTATTAAAGACAGTTCTGTTGGCACAAAGCCCGGTTCAACCAATACCATTATGACAATATCATTCATGGATATTCATACTCTCGATACAAAACCCGTTGGCGCGCTCTTAAATTTGCGTGGCAACCTAAGGCAAAACTAACGCTTTGCATGCAGACTGGCTCGAAAAATGGGCCATCAATGACGCTACTACACATCAATGGAGACGTTTCCTTTAGGCTGTGAACAACAAGCTAGAATATAGCCTGCTTCTATCTCATTTTGAGAAATACCACCATTGTGGTGCATTTCAATATTACCTGAGTGTTTTTTCACTTTACAAGTACCGCACATACCAAACTGACACGCGGATGGAATCACAATACCCGC
Source organism: Amphritea atlantica (assembly GCF_018860855.1). Lineage (GTDB taxonomy): Bacteria > Pseudomonadota > Gammaproteobacteria > Pseudomonadales > Balneatricaceae > Amphritea > Amphritea atlantica_A. Next base: position 28,878 of record NZ_JAHKQE010000043.1, on the reverse strand, counting down.
GGCTCTTGCCACCGTTAATAGGCTTTCCCCTGGCCTTGCTTGACGATTAATATTCGACAAAGCAAAGTGTATTTCTATCGTTTCATTTTGATCCGTATTGATATCAGGAACGCACGTTTTACTTTCGATAGGCGCTGAAAAACTTTCCTCATGGTAATTCAATGGGTCAAAGTTTTGCGTTAAAAGCATTGTTTTTACTGATGCCATAAAAGATTGAGGGCCACAACAATAGACGTCACGATTGAGATAGTCCGGCGCAATAAGAGTTAACATCGCCAGATTAAAACGCCCTTGGTAGCCTGTCCACGCTTGAAAAGCGTCTGCTTCTTTGACAATAAACTTAAGATTAAAATTAGGGTGTCGAGCTGCCATTTCTTCTAATCTTTTGCGAAAAATAATGTCTGAAGGCCGTCTCGTACAATAAACGAACACAATATCAATGTCGTGATTTCTATCCAGCATGTCTGTCACCATCGATATCATAGGTGTCACACCAGAACCGGCAGAAATGAACAAATACTGTACGCTATGATGATCGCTGGGCAGCTGATCGACATAAGTAAAATGACCCGCAGGCCCTATAGCTTTAATTGTCATGCCGGAGGTAAAGTGATCCATCAACCAACGAGAACCGACACTATCAGCCTGAGCTTTTATGGTTAAAGTAATCAGATGTGGCCGTGTTGGTGAAGACGATATGGTATAAGTGCGAAATACAGAACCACCAGGCAATGGTATTTCAAGCGTCAAAAACTGCCCTGCTTTATAGCGAAATAAAGCGCCTGATGGCGAGCAGAAAGAGAAGCTCATGGTATTAGACGTTTCAGAGATAACAGACACACATTCTAAAAGCTCATCGTCCGTCCAGTCGTTGTGATCCAGACTGATAGAAGAATCTTTCATCCTGTATTCCTTTTGATTTTTTAAAGAAATACAAACACTGTATGGTTTTTTACAATGTTTGTATCGATAAAAGCGTCGTTAAACAGACGCGATGATGCTCATAGTGGTTTCTTTTTCAGGCATCCGAGAGGCCAGCTTATCGCAGTACCATTGCACAAACCCATCCACACTCAATTCATGCAATGGTGAATAAGGCCCTGGTACAAACGCTGGGGAGTTCACCCCTTTTTGATTGTCCTCTACCACACGTCTGTCTTCTGCGTTTGTTGCTTCCCAGACCTCAATCAAATGTTTTAGGTCGTAATCTACGCCTTCTTTTGCGTCTTTATTCACCAGCCAACAGGTGACCAACTCAGTTTCTGTCGGGCTAATCGGTGTGACTCGAAAGGTCATACAATGATCTGGAAGAAAGTATGCCCAAGTACTCGGATAATGAAACTTATTGCACACACCCGCCTGATCCCATTCAATCCTTCCAAGCCGTTTATTTGGCACGGCAAACTCGCCATCCATGGTGAAGCTTTTTGCACCAGGTAATAATGGCATACGAGATAAACGATAATGCCCATCTTCTGGCACCTGAAACTCTGCGGCCAAACCAATGGTTTTGCAGGAGGAAAAGTGCTCAGAGATATAATCTGGCGTTGAGCCTTCACCAAGAAAAGAAACACGAGGGTCTTCAGGGAAGCTGCGCAGCAAACTTGGGTGATTCGACAAGCAGTGATAACATTCACGGTTGTTTTCCCACACCAATTTCCAATTCCCGTTCTCAATAATTTTGGATTGATAGGCCACCTTGGCGTCTTCCAAATCGTGCGGTTCAATATAAGGACGAAGAACCCGCGCAAAAGACTCAATGTCTGGGGCGTTCTCAGCCAGACAGATATACACCAGACCAGATAAGTTGCGGCAATGAACTGTCTTTAACCCATGCTCTTCCGGGTTAAAATCCTCTCCCATGTCTCGCGCCCAAAGCAATGATCCGTCCAAGTCGTATGTCCAGTTATGATAAGGACACACCAATTTTGCAGCCGCGCCCTTTTCCTCACGACAAATAACCGAACCGCGATGTCGACACGTGTTGTGAAAGGCTCGTATTTCATTGTCACTGCCTCGCACGATCACAATTTGATAATCCGCTATTTTGTAGACAATGTAATTTCCCACCTTGGGCAATTCACAGGCAGGCGTCGCAAATAACCATTCTTTGAAGTACACCTCGTTCAAATCATCTTCAAAAATATCGGGATCTGTGTAGAAGTCTCGGTCAAGCGAGTACCCAGATTGCCGATTTACCAACTGCTCACGTGTTTTTTGATGCATACCTTGTTCCTGCCTATATTGTCATGTTTATTTAAAACGCCTTAAACCAAGTCTTTATACCGACTCAGTTTAGCCTGCTCATTCGCTGATTTTTCATCGAAAATCGTCAAGATAGGGTTCAAAATAGACATTTCAAAAGAAATATGGAGGGACTTTTCTAATACGATTACATGAGAAAGTGTCTTTCACGCTGTACACTGAGGGGGACTGATAAGTTAATTTCATCACCCAAGCGAGAAGCCTTAAGTAGTGGCTTTCTCCATTCATTAAACGCCCCTTCCCTGAATTTCCGATAGTTCGACGCTGGGTAACGCTTAATCATCTCTCCCCCTCAAGAAGCAGTTTTTTTACATCTACACCGTGTACACATGCACGATGTAGATATACATCGACAGGCGCGTTAAATCACATCACATGAATGTTAAAAGTCGGCGCCTTGTTCAACCACTTCACTTTTTGTTTATAGCTTATGGTTCGGAATTAGCTTGCAAAAAACCTAGCTTCCCCAGCCTCTTTCGTAAGCCTGAAGGGGTACTGTAATCAACAATATTATCGGTGATGTGCTGCGCTGCTTTGCTCAACAGCTTCGCTTTTTGATAGTGGGCTTGAATCGAGTTACCGCAATGCTCAGTGATGTCATTGTGTGTCCAAAATTTAGATATATGCGTGCACTACTCACAATCAACAAAAGCAAACTTTATAACGAATAGACATCCAATCTGCACCTATCAAAATTACTTTTTCTGATACTTCTACAGGTTCAGATATTTATTTATAGTCTAATCACGCGTTTATCATGCATACAATGACTTATGTTAGAGAATTAATATCAGGTCACCATCATTTCCATAAAAGGGTGAACAATGAAACAAATGTCACAATGGATCGAAGACTTCGAAGGTAACAATGTTCCTGAAACCGTCGTCAGTTCAGGCTGCGGAGGGTGGGTTAGTATCGAAGGTAAAGAACCTGCTTATGAAGCGGTTTCTGGTCACAGTTGTTTGAACCTAGGGCATGGTCATTCAGAGCTCGTGGACGCTGCCGCAGCATCACTCAAAAATCTATCTTACTGTTCCCCCGAACACCTGAGTGCCTCTAGCATTGCCCTATCTGAACGACTTAGCACATTGTTAGGTGGCAACTACATGATCAAATACTCGCTTAGCGGGTCATCATCTAATGAGATGGCACTTAGCATCGCACGTAGACGTTGGAAGGCTCTTGGTCATTTAAACAAAACTGTATGTATATCATTAGATAGGAGCTATCACGGCAACCTTGGACAAGCACAATACATTACTGGTTTTGAAGCATTTCGAGTAGAAGGTCGACCAGACAACGCAGACTTTGTGCATATTTCTAGTGCTCGAAATGCCAATACTGGCGAACTATTTTCGCTCGCTGAAATACAAAAGCAAATCGAAACTACCGTTGACGCTATTGGTTCTGAACGAATTGCCTGTTTATTTGTTGAACCTGTTAATTTTGCCGGCGGTGTCATTGTTCCACCTAAAGGCTACCTTAAACTTTTACGGCAACTATGCGATCAATATGAGATCACATTAATCGTCGATGAAGTGATTACAGGCTTTGGCCGCTCAGGGACTTGGTTCGCTTTTCAGCAAGAAGATATTCGCCCCGATATAGTGACCCTTGGCAAAGGCATCACCGCTGGCTATTTTCCTTTAGCGGCCGTCGCCGTTGATAAAGTCATCTATGATGATCTGCAACACCACAAGGTGCCACTGAAGATGGTCATTACGATGGCAGGTCACCCTGTCGGCTGCAGTATTGCTTTAAAAGCGATAGAAATCGTCGAACGAGATGATCTATGCTCTCAAGTCACATTGAATGAAGAGCTCATTCGCTCGACATTTGACCTTATTTCCGACGCGCCAATTATCGGTAAAATAAGAGGCTTCGGACATATGTGGGGATTAGAGTTTTGTGACTTTAATGGGCATTCATCGGCCAGTATCGCTAAAAAAGTAGCTCAAGAGTGCGAGCATAATGGTTGTATTGTGGCAGCCGCAGATGGAATTATCCGTATCAACCCGCCGCTTAACATGAGCAAAAATGAATGTGATAATATGCTCCAAGTAATGATTAATGCCGTTAAAAACGTTGCATCTAAATTAGCTGCAGGCTAAAGGCTGGAGTATTTCAGTTTCAACGCCGAACAGTACTAAAAATAGCACTCTAAACAGGATGAGCTCGATGTCCGGCGTTGAAATCTTAGATCGTTACATTCAGATCGATCGTGAGTCCCCTACCCCTCTTTTTTTACAGACTAAAAAAGGGATCGAAAAATTCATCGGGGATGGATGCTTTCAAAGCTTAAAGTTGCCATCAACACGTCATCTAGCAGAACAACTTAATATAAGTCTTAACACCGTTTTAAAAGCATATGAGGAGCTTGAATCTCAGGGGGTTATTTATTCTAAACCACGCTCAGGCTGGTATATCAACCCAGAAACCGCAGCTCAACATTCATCGAAAAAAGCGCCATCACTAAACCCTATTCCTCAAGACTGGATGCGCAGAGCCAAAAAAACAGAAACGCCTGGCAACCCTGATCAAGTCAAACGTTCAACAGGCGATTCTCAGTTTTCTTTTCCTTTTATTACCGCCTCAATTCCTCAAGACCTCTTCCCTTTTTCTGCTTGGATTAAAGCGTCTAGAGAAGCATTTCAAGAAGACAGTCGTCAGTTCAGCTTATATGATAATTTTGGCGCTGATGACCCCGCTTTAGTGAGTGCCATCCTCTATAACATTCTTGCTCCTCGGGGTATTACAGCGGCACCCGAAAATATAATACTGACAGCAGGCACTCAACACGCCCTCTATTTAATTTCCGAATTACTAATACAGCAAGGTACTCCTGTGGCAATAGAAGACCCTGGTTACCCAGACGCACGCCATACCTTTCTTCGAGCTGGGGCAACATTAACGGAAGTACCTCTAGATAAAGGAGGGATCACTTTAAAGGAAATACCCGCCAACACAGAGATTATTTATACAACCCCAAGCCACCAGTTACCTAGTAATATCAGTATGTCTAATCCACGTAAATCTGGATTACTACAGCTAGCTAAGCGCTTAGGCTGCTGTATTATTGAAGATGATTATGATGCAGAAATGAGATTCATAGGTCGCTCATCTCCTCCGATAGCATCACACGGGTTGGACAACATCATATACATCAGTGGTTTTTCAAAACACCTTGGCGCAGTATGTCGGATCGCTTATATCGTTGCACATAAGGAAATCATTGCATCTTTGCAGGATATACGACGCTATCAGTTACGAAATCTATCTGGACATGAACAGCGGACTCTTGCTCACTTTATTATGAATAGAGGCTATGAACAACAAATACGAAATCTTCGACGGGTTGCAAAAAAAAGGTGGAAAGTCTGTCAACTGTTAATTGAGGAGCTACTACCTGATTGGAAAATAACGTCGTCGTCAGGAGGGTTAAATCTATGGATTGAAGTCCCATCTGAAATTAACACAAGAGAACTAGCGCACATCTTACGTCAGCATAGTATTGTCATTGAGCCGGGTGCAGTTTTCTTTGCTGACCATAAACAAGGTCATAATTTCATCAAGTTAGGTTTTTTATTACTCGATGAAAAAAAGATTCGTGATGGATTGACGCTTATTTCTAACATAATAAAAAATATAACTAATAAATCATAAACCGATCTACAACCATCTTTTCAAAACAAGCATTCTTTCAAAAAATCTCATTAAAATAAAATCCTACCAAGCAATCAATTTATAATCTCTTCCAACTCTTTCAGCAAGTCATTTGCGATCTCCTCGAAAAACAATGGTGCTCATCTGTATCAACCGGTCAGTAACGTTGGGAATCCTCCCCTTTGTAGCAGGTGCTAAAAGTAGGCGTTAATTGACCATCAACGGTGGTTACTACCATTGTAGCGGTCAAGTAAAATTGGACTTGTTCGTACCTTCCCTTTACTCTAGCTCCCCCCTTTATTAACGGGTAGGATGAGGGCTCCTTCTCAAGATCCATATTGAGCACAACTAGAGTTAAACGGGTCATATGAACGCCTAGTCTAGCCGCCTTATTCCACAAATCTCACCAACCACACAGATACAATTTCATAAGGATTATCCATAATGGAAGTACGAAATAAGCACAACCGCCGCCTACGTAAAAAACTGTATTTGGGTGAATTTGCCGTTAATCTCTTTGAGATACATGTAAAGCTATCCTCTAGCAAAGAGAGTGATCTGGACGCATTCATTGCTAGCTTTGTTGACCAACTTGAAAAGCAGGGACTGACCTACTTTGGTTACTCAGATCCAGACGGAATTCAGGGACATGTACTCTCTCAACAGCGATATGAGTCCCCATCAGAGAGCCAGAGACAGGCATTATCTGACTGGTGTGGCGCTTACTCCACTATTGAAAGTTACGAACTGGGCGAGCTGGTAGACATTAATCAAGCTTAATGTTCTGACTTCTGCTGTATCAGAAGGCTAGATCCGCTACTCAACAGCAGAATCTAAACAGTATCCCCGTAGAACAGAAAGAACCCTTCAATCGGTGTCGAATTTTACGACACCGATTTTCAAGGCGTAGACTCTTTCCTACTGATTAACAGAGTCCACGCCAATCAATAAAAGATAGAACGGCTAAGAACAGACATCCTCTTCGGTTCTATGCCACGATAACCATACGATTACTCACAAATCCTGTGGATAACTGTGTGGGGACTCTCTGGACTCCTCTGTTATAACCTTGCTGCATGGTCGCTATAAAGGACTGGATGAAATCCAACCAATCTCACTCAGCATCCACACTCAATAACCTCTATTTTTAGCTTCTGCTAAAAAGGGAAGGATTACCGTTACAGCCGCGCGACAAGCATCTTGGCTGTAGCACAGCAAAACTTCCAAACCAATATATCCAGATAGGCCTCAGGACTAAAATAAGCTCCATTTGCTACCATGTCAGAATTAACCGTCATCGTCCTTATGGCAGGGATCAATACGATCCCTGCAAGGATTCCGATTCAAGCAGTCTGTTGCAACAGAGCCGCTTTCATGGTGTTTTTCAACAGGCAGGCAATTGTCATGGGCCCAACACCACCGGGCACCGGCGAAATGCTCCCAGCAATATCAGAGACCGATTGATAATCAACATCACCTACCAGTTTTCGTTTACCCTCTCTTTCGATCGCGTTAATGCCAACATCGATCACCGTAGCGCCCGGTTTGATCCAAGAGGATTTCACCATTTCAGGCCGCCCCACCGCAGCGATCACGATATCCGCTTCACGGCAGATAGCTTCAATATTGCGGGTACGGGAATGCACCACGGTTACCGTGCAATTCGCTTGTAGCAGTAACTGCGCCATCGGCTTACCGACAATATTTGAACGGCCGATCACCACCGCATGTTGACCACTCAGGTCATCATGGACCTGCTGCAACATCAGCATACAGCCCAACGGAGTACAGGGGATCAACTCACCATTACCGGATGCCAGAGCCCCCACATTCAGAGGGTGAAAACCATCGACATCTTTTTCCACCGCAATCAGCTGGATAATGTCTGGCTCACTTAAATGAGCCGGCAGCGGTAACTGAACCAAAATACCATGGACTTCAGGGTCTTGGTTGAGTGTTTCAATCAAACTGTTGAGCGCTTGCTGAGTAGTCTCTTTTGGCAGGCGATGCTCGATTGATCGCATACCTGCAGCGGTCGCCTGTCGCACCTTATTTCTGACGTATACCTGGCTAGCTGGGTCTTCACCCACCAATACAACTGCTAAGCCCGGCAACAGACCAAACTCCGCTGCAAACTGGCTAGTCTCTTCTGCCAACGATGCCACCACAGCATCAGACAATTGTTTACCATCGATTAACTGAGCCATTACGGAGTCCTATTTAAAAATTACTGTTTTATTTCCATCCAAAAACACCCGCTGTTCCGTATGCAGTTTCACTGCTCGAGCTAAGGCAACGGTTTCGGTATCGCGGCCGACAGCTACCAAGGCATCAGCGCTGTAGGTATGATCTACCGGCTGAACTGACTGCTCGATAATAGGCCCTTCATCAAGATCAGAGGTCACGTAATGGGCCGTCGCACCGATCAATTTCACACCACGGGTATGTGCTTGATGATAGGGTTTTGCTCCCTTGAAACCCGGTAGAAATGAGTGATGAATATTAATCGCCCGACCACTGAGTTTCTTACACAGGTTATCACTCAGAATCTGCATATAACGAGCGAGCACCACCAACTCTGACCCTGTTTCATCGACAATATCCAGCAGTGCATTCTCCTGAGCCTCCTTGTTCTCTTTGGTCACCGGCAGATGAACAAATCGGATACCTTCACGCTCCGCCATCGATCTCAGGTCTTTGTGGTTAGATACAATTGCGGTGACCTCCATATTCAATTCACCTTTACGCAGGCGATAGAGAAGATCATCAAGGCAGTGATCGAATTTGCTAACCATGATCAACACTTTGCAAGGCGTGGACGCAGCGTCTAGGCTCCACTGCATACCAAATTTCTCAGCGATTGCGGGGAACTCGCCTTTGAGATCGGACAGTGTACTTTCACCTGATTCAATATAACCGACGGCACGCATAAAGAAATGCTTAGAATCCTGGTCATCAAACTGCGACAGCTCACTGATATAGCAACCCCGCTCTGAAAGAAACGAGGTGACGGCTGCAACAATGCCGCTACTTGCTTTACACGTAGTTTTAAAGATAAATTTTTGTGGTTTTGTGCTTTCAATTGTCATGGGAACAGCCTTATTAATTGTTTTAAAAAATATCTTTACGTCTGTTTAAGCAGACTTACTTAATAAGTTTCAATTTAAATACTGAAATCACTTTCAATATTTTTATGTTTTAAAAAAGAAACACTACGCATAAGGAAGAGTGCTTCTGTTTATCCGCCTGATGATCTTAAGAATATTTGAACACTTAAGCGTTATTACCCAGCTAACATAAACGTTTAGTCTTTTAAATACAGCAGCTTATCAATCCATTAAAGCGTTTTATTCTAGATCACGGTCTAATACGCTTTAGAGTTTGATGAGCGCCGCCATCGGACTCATTACTTCAATGCAATACAGCATTATTCTTTCAATTGACCTCTAATGCCCAAAAGCAAACATAATAGAAAACCCATCACTAAACACGTTTTAGAGACGAGCAATCTATTACATCAACCGCATAAGATCACCAATTATTAACCCCTATCACATATTCGGATAATTAGGACCACCAGCCCCTTCAGGCGTTACCCAGCGAATATTCTGTGTAGGATCTTTAATATCGCAGGTTTTACAGTGCAGACAGTTCTGGGCGTTGATCTGCAATTGCGGCAGCGCCTGTTCAGCGTCCTCCACAAATTCGTAGACGCCCGCAGGGCAAAAACGAGCTTCGGGGCCCTGATAGCGTTTCCAATTCACATTCACCGGTGTCGCCGCATCCTTCAACGTTAGGTGACAAGGCTGATCTTCCTCATGGTTGGTGCTCGAAAGGAACACTGAGGAGAGTTTATCAAAACTGATCTTGCCATCCGGTTTTGGATATTCGATCGGCGTGCTCTGAGATGCCTTCTTCAGTTGGTCATGATCCGGTTTATTATCCCGCAGGGTGAAAGGCAGTTTACCTTTAAACCAGTTCTGATCGATGTAGTTGAAAGCACCGCCCCAGAAAGTACCGAACTTATGCATCGCTGGGCCGAAATTACGCGTACGGTGTAGTTCGTCATAAATCCAAGAATGGCGTAACGCCTCGGTGAAAGCGTTGAGCTCCCGACCACCCTCTGCATCGGCTGACAACGCATCAAAGATTGTCTCGGCCGCTAGCATGCCGCTTTTCATCGCCGTATGGGTGCCCTTAATCTTGGCAAAATTCAGGGTGCCGGCATCGCAGCCCACCAGCAAACCACCGGGGAAACACATCTTCGGCAGGGCATTAAAACCACCCTTTGTAATAGCTCGCGCACCATAGGAAACCCGCTTGCCACCTGCTAGCGTTTGCTGGAACACCGGATGATGTTTCAAGCGCTGGAATTCGTCGAACGGGCTAAGATAAGGGTTTGAATAGCTCAAGTCGACCACCAGCCCCACGACCACCTGATGGTTGTCCCCATGGTAGAGAAAAGAGCCGCCACTGCTACCTTTCTCTAGCGGCCAGCCCGCACCGTGCACCACCAAGCCCGGCTGATGTTTATCGGGATCAATATCCCAGATTTCCTTAATACCTAGGCCGTAATGCTGCACATCAACATCGCGATTCAGGTCATACTTCTCCATCAACTGCTTACCGAGATGTCCCCGACAGCCTTCTGAGAAGACGGTGTATTTAGCATGCAACTCCATACCGGGCATATAGCTGTCTTTTGGCTTACCATCGGCACCGACACCCATATCACCGGTGGCGATTCCCTTCACTGATCCGTCGTCGTTATAGAGAATTTCAGCGGCGGTGAAACCAGGAAATATCTCAACACCCATGGCCTCGGCCTGCTCCGCCAGCCAACGGCATAGATTACCGAGGCTGATAATATAGTTGCCATCATTATGCATCGTCTTAGGTACGAGGCTATTCGGCAGTTTTCTAGCATGTTCAGCATCTTGGAACAGGTAAATCTCGTCATTAGTCACCGGCGTATTCAGCGGTGCGCCCCGCTCCTGCCAGTCGGGAAACAGTTCGATTAGAGCACGGGGCTCTAATACAGCACCGGACAGAATATGGGCTCCCACTTCAGAGCCTTTCTCTACAACGCAAATGCTAACGTCCTGCTCCGCTTCCTGTGCCTGTTGCATCAATCGGCAGGCAGTCGACAGACCGGCAGGACCTGCACCAACGATAACGACATCGAACTCCATCGATTCCCGCATTACTTATCTCCTCTCAAAATCCGTATCTCAATCTAGCCTTACAGCGCTTGATCTAATTCCGGTACAGCATCAAACAGATCCGCCACCAAGCCGAAGTCGGCGACTTGGAAGATAGGGGCATCAGGGTCTTTATTGATCGCGACAATCACCTTCGAATCTTTCATACCAGCCAAGTGTTGAATCGCACCTGAGATACCCACAGCGATATACAGATCTGGTGCGACGATCTTGCCGGTTTGCCCCACCTGCATATCATTAGGCACATAACCCGCGTCTACCGCTGCCCGAGACGCACCCACAGCCGCCCCTAACTTATCGGCAACCTTTTCTAGCATCTGGAAGTTGTCACCGCTTTGCATACCACGGCCACCCGAGATGATGGTGCTGGCTGAGGTCAGCTCTGGTCGCTCGGATTCGGCTACGCTTTCGTCGATAAAAGTAGACAGACCCAGGTCTTTCACCGTAGACAAAGCCTCAATGATAGCGCTTCCATTTTGTTCCGAAAGAGGAAACGCTGTGCCGCGAACAGTCAGCACCTTAATGGCATCGTCGGACTGTACGGTCGCAATGGCATTACCGGCATAGATTGTCCGCTTAAAAGTATCGGGACTTTCAACACTGATAATGTCGGAAAAATGAGCAACATCCAGCGCCGCAGCAACACGGGGCAAAATGTTTTTACCATTCGATGTGGATGGCGCAATGATATGGCTGTATTCACTGGCAACAGATTGAATCAAAGCGGCAACATTCTCGGCCAGTTGACCGTTGTAGCAGGCATGATCGGCCACTCGGACGCGGCTAATACCACTAATTTTCGCAGCCGCTTGCGCCGCGCTGGCACAATTCTCACCGGCAACCAGCATATCGATATCACCACCAATCTCGGTGGCCGCGGTAACTGCGTTCAAAGTGATCTCTTTCAAACTGCCGTTATCATGCTCTGCAATAATTAAAATAGTCATTTAAACTGCCTCTTTTTCGATGTTCAATTTCTCTACCAACTCGGCAACCGAGCTCAGCACGACACCCGCTTGACGAGTATTCGGCTCTTCAACTTTCAGTGTTTTGATGTGTGGCGCCAAATCGACACCAAAATCCGCTGCAGCTTTTGTTTCGAGCGGTTTCCGTTTAGCTTTCATAATGTTCGGCAGTGATGCAAAACGAGGCTCATTCAAACGTAGATCACAAGAGATCACCGCTGGCAGCGTAAGAGAGATGGACTGTAAACCACTGTCAACTTCACGTGTCAGGTTAACTTTTTCACCACTCACTTCCAGCTTGGAAGTAAAGGTGCCCTGAGCGACCCCCATGATCGAAGCCAGCATCTGACCTGTTTGGCCATTATCTGTATCGATAGACTGCTTACCTAACAGAACCAATCCGATCTCTTCTTCAGCAACCACTTTTGCCGTCAGTTTTGCTACCGCCAAAGGCTCAAGCGCCTCTTCAGACTCAATCAGTAATGCGCGGTCAGCGCCTATTGCCAGCGCAGTACGCAACTGATCCTGGGATTGGCTTTCACCAATAGAAAGCGCGATCACTTCAGAGGCAACACCCGCTTCTTTAAGACGAACGGCCTCTTCTACCGCGATTTCGCAAAAAGGGTTGATTGCCATTTTGACATTATTCAGATCGACAGCACTATTGTCGGCATTAACCCGGATAATGACGTTCGGATCCGAAACTCGCTTTACCATTACTAATATTTTCATAGTACACATTCTCTCTTTTATCGTTTCTTAAATGACCAAACTGCTTGGGTTCGCAATCCTTTCCCCTAGGATTGATACAACCATTAAGTCATATCAGCGAATAACCCACTGCCCCAAGCAGCTCTATCGTTATCCCTACGGTTAAACTGCGGGTCTATCTGCTGGCTTAACGCATCCCTGAACAATCCGGTCGATAATCATGGCGCAGAACAATATCGCTAGGCCGGCTAATAAACCTTGTCCTTTTGCGGCAAATTGCAATGCCATCAATACATCGGTACCCAGCCCTTCTGCACCGATCAATGATGCAATGACCACCATCGACAAACACATCAAGATCGTCTGATTAATGCCCGCCATAATGTTTGTCATGGCCAGTGGAATTTCCACATCCAGCAACAACTTACGTCGCGAACAACCAAATGCCAGCGCACCCTCAACAATGGAAGGAGGTACCTGCTTAATACCTAACGCGGTCAAGCGGACGACGGGCGGCATACCAAAGATGATAGTGGCCAAAATGCCGGGGGGTTTGCCCGTACCAAAGAAGGCAATAATAGGAATCAGGTAGACAAATGCAGGCATCGTCTGCATAAAATCCAATACCGGACGGGCAATCGAATCCACCGTACGATTTTTAGCGCACACGATACCTAATGGCACCCCAACTAAGACACAGAGGGTGGCTGCGGCGCCCAATAGGGCAATCGTCGCCATGCTTTTTTCCCAATATCCCAGGAAAGCGAGGTAAGACAATGCGGCGATTGTAAAGATGGCCACACGAGGCCCCGCCAAGCGCCATGCCATAAACAGAATAACCAGTGTCGTTACCGGCCAAGGCGTATCCACCAGCACCACTTCCAAACCGTCCAGCAGGATACGGATAGCATAGGTTATGCCATCAAAGAACCCCGCACCGTTCAGCGCAATGGCATCAAACACCTGATCCAACCAGTTAGACGCTGAGTTAAATACCTCTTTATTGGCAGGAAATTCCTTTAACCACTCAACGGGTTTAGTCGCGGTGAATCGATAAAGCATCAGTGGCAGCATCATTGCCAGCATGGCCATACCCAGCAACAGATTCAGATAGCTAAAGCCACTTTTTTCACTGTTATCGATCCGCCACTGACAGTATTTTTTCTCATAGATAGTATTGGCAACAAAGCCTTGTATCAGTATGACGAGGACTAAAAAAATACTTCCCCATATCACTAACTGTGTAGCTCCCTGAGCGGCTTCATTTGCCGCTGCCATGGCCTTGTCGGAAGCTCGCTGCAAATTCTCAGAATTTCGGAGTAGTGCGGCGGCATTAGCAGCACCCGCGTCTAAAGCAGTCTGCGCTTTAACGGCCATCTCCTGTGATTTTTCACCCAGACGTGCAGCCTGTGCCAGCTTATCGGCACCTAATTCACCCCAGATTCCTCGTCCGAGTTGCACCAAGGCAAACAAGAGAGCGAAAGTACTCAACCAAAAGAACCCCCAGATATTTCGCGCGGCAGCCCAACATGGGCCAAACAGTGCGGCACAAGGGTTAAAAGAAAGGGTAAGACTGTTACTCGATTGAATTTTTTCAAACTGGGCACTGTAATAATCCCCTTGTCGTTCGGCAAAGCGATGCACGGATTCAGTCTGCGCTTTATGCATTAGAGACGCGTCACTGACACTCTCTGTTGTATTCGTGTTATTCATCCCCCTTCCCCTTAATTCCCGTTAATAATGTATCTTTGCTGACAATACCTATATCAGCACCCTGAGCATTGGTAATAATGATCGGCAGTGGTGATGTAATAGAGATATCAATAAGACGTTCAAGGCTGGCATCCTCTTTCGCACGAGGAGCATCAGCGAGATTGATACCTTCAGGGACGGTATCGTTGTTTATTTCCTGCATAATAGAATGCGCGCTGACCAGCTTCAGATTGGAAATCCCTTTGACGAAATCAGCCACATAATCATCGGCGGGCTTCATCACAATCTCCTCCGGTGTACCGATCTGAATGAGCCGGCCATCTTTCATGATGGCGATTCGATCGCCAATACGAATCGCTTCATCAAGATCATGGGTAATAAACACGGTGGTTTTCTGCAATGTTTTCGTCAGGGTGACAAACTGATTCTGTAGCTCATGCCGGATCAGTGGATCAAGAGCACTGAATGGCTCATCCATCAACAGCACTTCCGGGTCACTTGCCAACGCACGTGCTAAACCGACACGTTGCTGCATACCGCCAGACAACTGATGGGGCAAACGGTATTCAAAGCCGTCTAGGTTTACCAATGACAACGCATGTTGAGAAATCTCCCAGCGTTTGAATTTAGCAACACCCTGCACTTCTAATGGAAACGCCACATTATCCAACACTGTCCGGTGTGGTAATAACGCCATATGTTGAAACACCATACCGATATGCTTGGCTCGCATACCACGCAGTTCATCATCGGATAAAGCAGACATATCCCGATCAAGCACCTTAATCGTACCGGCTGTCGGTTCAATCAGGCGATTAAGGTGGCGGATGAGTGTTGATTTACCACTGCCTGACAACCCCATGATGCAAAAGATTTCGCCTCTTGGCACCGTAAAGGAGACATCAGCAATACCGACTACACAGCTAAATCGTTCCAGTACTGTCGCTTTATCCAACCCTTCTTCATTAATCGCTTTCATTGCCTGATCGGAATTTTTTCCGAAAATCTTCCACACATTTTCTAGCTGAATTACATCCGTAGCCATGCTGAATTCTCTCCCGCTCCCATCATTTCCGGAGCCTGATCTACTTGCGGTACTGTCGGTGCCTTGGCATTTTTGTTAAACAGCACCGACGATTAACCGACAAGTTTCAATAACAGATTGCCTGACTATTGCCCCAGCCAAGACTCGATCAAGTTGCTATGCTCTTGAACCCACTCAACCGCCAGTTCTTCCGGATCTTTCTTTTCAACCACCATGGAATAACTTAAACCACTCACGATCTCGGCAGAAAGCTTAACGTTATCGAGTAGCATGGCGGCTTCTGGATGTTTCTCTTTCAAAGATTTGGAATAATCCACATATAGGTTTGCAACAGACCATGCGGTATCTGCATTAGACTTATTCAGCCAATCCGGATCATCTGTTGGCTGCAGTACATTCCAGGTATCAGCATTGTGTTCAGGCTCTTCAAGGAAAACGAGGTCATATAATGAAAAGACGTAATGGGGTGTATAACAGAAAAACGCATAGGGCTTGTTAGCCTTTACCGCGACCTCTAGAGCAGCCCAGTTGATAGGGGTATCGGTTGATACTAGATCCATGGTTTGATCATAGCCATAACTTTTGGCGCGAACCTTTTCCACCACGGTTGACGCAGCGCCAGGCTCACCAATCCACATCTCACCCAGCCCGTTACCATTGCTATCAAACAGAACGGACTTGTCTGGATCGGTCAAATCATAAATCGATGTTATAGCGTATTTTTCAGAGGTTGCTTGAGTAACACAGATCCCTTGTTTGGCTGTAACACCATGCTTGCCTTGAAATACGGTGCCTTTCTCTTTGACATATTTTTGATACAGGTTTTTTTGATTTGGCAACCAGACTTGTGGATGAATATCGATAGAGCCACGATCCATTGCTTCGAAAATAACAGTGTTAGTGCCGCTTTGCATCGCAACATCTAAGCCAAAGTTCTCTTCCATGATCGTTTTCAAAATATAAGCAGTCGCGGCGCCCGAAGGCCAACCAGGAACACCTACAACCACATCAGCGGCATAAGCCGTTGCTCCATTGAAGCCGACCACTGCAGCAATGGTTATTGCTTTAATCGCTTTCATTGTCTTTCCTTCCGTATACTGTAAATCTGATCTCACTCAGTCGACATGCAAGTTAACCGATGACTTATTGATGATACCGCCAGCTTCCTTAGGCATATGGCCAAGGAAGCCGGTGACAAAACAATAGAAATCAGATTATTGGCCTAACCAAGATTCAACCAAACTGCTGTGTTCTTTAACCCATTCATCAGCAAGCTCTTCGGGCTCTTTTTTCTCAACCACCATCGAATAACTCAAATCACTGACAATATCTGCACTGATTTTGAAGTTCTTAAGCAACATGGCCGCTTCCGGATGACTTTCTTGCAGAGATTTGGAGTAATCCACATACAAATAAGCAACCGGCCATGCACTATCGGCATTCGATTTAGCTAACCAGTCAGGGTTATCGGTGGGCTGTATTACCTTCCAGGTATTCTCATTGTGAGGAGGCTCTTCAAGGAAAACCAAGTCATATAATGAGAATACGTAGTGAGGCGTATAACACGAGAAGGCATAAGGCTTATCCGCTTTCACAGCGGCATCCAGTGCTGCCCAGTTAATCGGCATATCACTCTCAACCAACTGCATGGTTTGATCATAGCCGTAGCTTTTGGCACGGATCTTCTCAACAATCGTTGAAGCAGCGCCCGGTTGACCGCCCCACATTTCGCCAAGCCCATCACCGTTCGCATCAAACAGTACTGACTTGTCAGGGTCCGTCAGATCATAAATAGACTTGATGTTGTACTTCTCAGAGGTTTCCTGCGTAATACAAACACCTTGCTTTGCTTCAACACCATGCTGGTTTTGCAACACGGTGCCTCGCTCTTCAACGTATTTCTTATACAGGTTATTTTGGTTAGGCAGCCAAACTTCGGGATGGACGTGCATTGAGCCACGATCCATCGCCTCGAAAATAACCGCATTGGAACCGCTTTGCATCGCGACATCCAAGCCTAGGTTATCCTCCATAACTACTTTAAGAATGTAGGCAGTCGCAGCAGCAGAAGGCCAGCTTGGCACCCCTACCACGACATCAGCCGCTTGCGCTGCAATGCCGTTAAAGCTGAATACTGCGGCGACAGTCATTGTTTTAATTGCTTTCATCGTCATTCCTTCCGCTGTGTTTTGTTTACTGTTTACAACCTATTGTTACGACCGAACGCATACGTTTTCTGGATCGAACAGTGAATCAGCAACCACAGTTGCCGCATAAGGCTGGCCGATGATTTCCACATCACACGTAGATCCTTCAGAGGCATAAGCCGGATCAATAAAGCCCATTACAATGTTCTTATTCACACGATGACCGTAGCCAGCTGAGGTTACGGTACCAATGACTTTTCCGTCGATGCAGATAGAGTCACCTGGATGCGCCGCAGCGGTTTCACAATCAACCGTCATGGTGACAAACTGCTTACGCGCTGGCTGGCCTGCTTTCGCAAGTAACGCGTCTTTACCTGGAAAGCTTTCTTTATCCATATTGATAAAGCGATCCAAAGAACTTTCAAACGGGTCGAATTCAGTAATCAGATCCGCTTTCCAATGACGGTAACTCTTCTCAAGACGCATCGATTCTGTCGCCAAACCACCGAAAGGTGCTAGGCCAAACTCGGTGCCCGCTTCCGTCAGTAATGTATGTACCAGCAACAGCTGCTCATTTGGCACGTGCAACTCCCAGCCCAGCTCACCACTAAAGCTGACGCGCATGGCCAATGCCTGTGCATGTCCGATAAATACAGACTGCGCTGTCAGCCATGGGAAGGCGGCTTTAGACCAATCGGTACGTGGGGAGAGTTTCGCCAGCAGATCACGGGACTTAGGACCCGCCACAACCAGAATCGTGTGTGAGTTAGTCATAGGGACAATCTCAACACCCTCTTCCGGTAGACGCGTGCGCAGCCAATCCATATCATGATATTCAGATGCAGCAGCTGAACCGTACCAGAAGCGATCTTCTGCCAGCTTAGCTAGGGTAGCTTCACCTAAAACATTACCTTTACCTGTCAAGAAGTAGCACAAACCAACGCGGCCTACTTTTTTCGGTACATTGGAGCACATCAAGCTGTCCAGCCACTCAGCGGCTTTTGGTCCTTTAATTTCGTAACGGTTAAAGCCGCTAACTTCCATCAGACCAACACGCTCATTCACGGCCTTAACTTCTTCTGCAACAATCTTCTCTACCTCGGTGAAGCTGAAGCTGTGCTTGAATTCGAAATCAGCAGACGGCTTGAAGAACAGGGTCCGTTCCCAACCGTTAACAACACCAAACTCTGCATTCTGTTGTTTCAGGATTGGATAGATTGGTGTTGTTTTTGCCAACCGGCCAGCAGGACGGAATTCATGAGGCATATGGAAGCGGAATTCGTTTTGATAGTCTTCAACCGCTTTAAGCGCAGTCAGCTCGGTATTCGCGTGACCGGTGAAACGTGCTGGATCAATACACCAGGTATCCCACTCAGACTCACCATGAACAATGATTTCAGCCAGAATCTTACCGTGGCCACCGCCTTCACCCAGACCGGCCCGCAGGCCAATAATCGAGTAAGCATTGTCCAGACCGGGTGTTTTACCAACAAGCGGCAAGCCGTCAATGGTGTAAGTAATCGGGCCGTTAACGATACTGCGAATACCGGTGCGCTCCAGACAAGGCATACGTTTGAAGACACGTTCCATATTATCCAGACAGCGATCAAGGTCATCAGGGCAGAGTGCGTTAACAAAGTTGGGATCAATCCCATCCATACCCCAAGTCTTACAACGCTGCTCGTAAATACCGACCAGCAAGCCATCTTTTTCCTGACGACTGTAGAAGTCATCCAGAGGGTCTCGTAATAATGGTACCCGTTTACCGAAATCCTGAATTTCAGGGATCGCTTCGGTCAAAAAATACATATGTTCCATGGAGGTAACGGGGTATTGAATACCCAGCATTTTACCGATCTCGTTAACACGATATCCGCCAGCGTTAACGATTTTCTCACAAGTAACATCGCCATCTTTGGTCTGAACAACCCACTCGCCGTTCGGCTTTTGATAGATATTTTCTACGGGGTTGTTACGAAAAATTTCAGCACCCGCTTTACGCGCACGACGAGCTAGGGCCTGACAAAGCTGAGCTGGGTCGATGTCGCCATCAAGAGGGTCCCAAAGCCCGCCCAGTAGTTCGTGAGTTTCAATCAGCGGATGGCGTTCAGCACACTCCGCAGCATCAAGTAGTTCAAAATCAACACCCATACCCTTTGCCACGGAGATAAAGTGCTTATAGCCATCCAAATGATCCTGAGTAGATGCCAGACGGATACCACCGGAAGCATGGTGATAATTGATCGGATAGTCAGGATCGTCGGCCAACTCTTTATACAGTTTGATACTGTGACTTTTCAGGCCGACCATCGTTTGTACCGCACCGAAATTTGTCACCTGGGCAGCGGAGTGCCAGGTAGTACCCGATGTCAGCTCATTACGCTCGATCAGCGCAACATCATTCCACCCCTCTTGGGTCAAATGATAAAGAGTACTGCATCCTGCGATACCACCCCCGATGACGACAACTCTGTAATGGGATTTCATATTGATTAACTCTCCTGATTCTTGACAACGATGACGTTAATTCGGACCGCTCTCAGATCTTCACAGCATATTTTTGCCAACGCGAAGATCTTAATAAAACAAAATGAAAGCGGTTTCATTTGCATTTAAAATAATTCAAAATTCTGACCGGAGTCAATAGTTTTATTTAAAATAAGTTATTTTTTAAACTTCAGAAAAAAATGCACTAAATCTATGCATTTAACAAAAAATTGCCTTATTTTCGAGCTTTTGGTTTAATAACAACTAATCTATTCAGTTGAAAAAATACCGATGAAAGCGCCAGACATTAACCTAAGTAAATCAGCAACAATGGGCGATGTTGCCCGCGCAGCTGGGGTTGCGCCGGCAACCGTATCTCGTTATCTCAATAACCCTGAAGTCGTTAGCCCTAAAACAAAAGCCAAAATCGATAAAGCGATTCGGGCGATGAATTATGTTCCGCATGCAGCCGCGCGCACCCTTGCTTCGAAAAAATCGCGCATGATTGGTGCAATCTTTCCTTCATTGGATAGCAACCTTTTTGCACGCGCACTCGAAGTATTTCAAAACCAAATCACCAAGGCCGGCTACACATTAGTCGTGGCTTCCGATAATTACGATGCCGAACAAGAGTTCAAGCATGTGAACCAGATGGTGTCTCACGGTGTCGATGCCCTCCTACTAGTAGGCGGCACCCATGACGAAGCGATCTACCAGCTGCTTCAAGCCAAAGGCATACCTTATATACTCACTTGGACCACCGTCCCTCGGGAGGAACACCCCTGTATCGGTTTTAACAACCAGATCGCCGCCGCCAATGTGGCTAACTATTTAATGGATCTTGGACATAAAAAATTCTCCATGATCTCCGCCTGTGTAAACAGTAATGACCGTGCCTTTAAGCGCCTACAGGGCGTGCGTAATGCCCTGGCCCAGCGCGGGCTCAGCATGCCGGATGAATACGTCATTGAACGCCCCATTGGCGCTGAGCAGGGGCGAGAAGCGTTCCGCCTACTGATGTCCCGACCAGAACGGCCAACTGCCGTAATCTGCGGCTCTGAACCCTTTGCCTACGGTGCTATCTTTGAAAGCAAATACCTAGGCATCGAGATCCCCAGAGAGGTTTCGGTCACCGGTTTCGATGATATGTGGCTGGCTTCTCTCATTACCCCTAGCTTAACAACGGTCAGAACACCTCAACAAAAAATGGGCTTGCTAGCGGCTAACTACTTAATCGCCAGATTAGCAGGCAAAGAGGTCGCGTTACCCAGCCCAATGGAGGTCGAAATCATTGTACGGGAGTCCTGTGCTCCCCCAGTTTAAGATCATTATTGTCGAGCAATAATGCATCGGTCACCTCCTAGGTTCACCCACTCATGATGGCGACGCTGTCGCCATCAATGCCATAAGAGCAGCATCGTCTAACCCAGCACTTGCGAGATTCACATCGGTGCCGTTCGGAGATCGCCTACCACGGGCAATTAAGCCAACCGATGCAATGCTCATCTACCCCTCTTGATGACTATTAGCAATTAGCTACTGTCTAAATAAAAAACTATCCCTTTTATAAACAGTGCCGTGAAGCCTGCCCATAAAAGAGATAAAAAAGGGACTCTATTCGCAGACTAACGCCTCTCTCACGATTGCCTGAGCCAGTAGCTTCGAGGCATCGTAAACCGGCAACGATGTCTCGAGCCGGTCACTCATAACCGATAGTTCAGTACAGGCAAGAATCAGACATTGCGCCCCCTGATCGGCGAGATTTCGAGCCGCACGGTTATAAGCTTGAATCTGCTCGGCGGTCGAGTTATTCGCTTTCACCGCGCGGATTAGCGCCATAACGACCTGCTGATCATCCGACTGGGGATAAAGCACCTCAACGTCATGCTTTTCAAACCAAGGCTCATAAAGATGAATCATCTGCAATGCACTGGACGCCAGTAGACCTGCCTTGCTTAAATCTGGCTGCGCTTTTTTGACACTCTCTGAGGTCAGTTTAACCAGATTCAAGACGGGGATATTCACGGCAGCGGCAACATCGGGATAATAATGATGCGCGGTATTACAGGGGATAACCAAAAAGTCAGCCCCCTGATTTTCCAGCCCTCTCGCCATCTCAATCATACAAGGAGCAGGACTCTCACCTGTCCCCTCGATGATCGCTTTTATTCTCGATGGCACTTTTGGGTTGTTATCCACCAGCATCCGAACGTGGTCGATATCATCTCTGGCTGGCGTTGCCGCAATCACTTGCCGCATCAGGTCCACCGTCGCTTCAGGCCCCATGCCGCCAATAATGCCAACCACTTTTTCATTGCCCGTGTTGATGCTCATTGCTGACACTCTCTTACAACGTCAACGATGATTTCCGCAATTAACTGACAGTCATCCTCGCTAAAGGTTAACGGAATACGTATATCGAGCAGTGTCGCCAAGATCTGTTCAGTGTTAGGCAACTTAGGCATATCCTGAATGTAACGCCAACTATCATATCGACTGGTGTAGTCCGCTGGCTCTGCATTACCGAACCACTTAAGCACCACGCCCCGCTCACCACAGTGTTTAACCACCTGCACAATCTGTTCAGCACCAAAGCCTGGTAATGAGAATTGAATCGAACTACCGACAAACGTTTCAGCATCAGGCCTGACGGGCACATCAATAGCAGGACAGGCTGCCAAGGTACTTTCAAGGACGCTATAACGTTGATTCCACCGACCGCATTGAGTATCCAAGTTCGCAAGCTGGGGACGAAGTATAGCCGCACGCAGATTATCCATACGGCCACTGTAGTTAGGGGTGTCGTAGCGGATCTGATCAAAGACCTCTTTTGGCGGCCCCGCGAAATGGTGGTCAAACAGCATATAAGAGCCCGAGTACATAATCGCCCGCGCCATCACATCCGCGTGACGGGTCGTCAGAAAGCCACCCTCACCTGAGTTGATATGTTTGTAAGTCTGCGTACTGAAACAGGCGATATCACCAAAGGTTCCGCTCTTAACGCCATTCCAACTGGCACCCATGGTATGCGCACAATCTTCAATCAGGAACAGGTTATGGCGCTGACAAATATCCATAATGCGATCCATATCCGCCAAGTGACCACGCATATGGGACAGCATAAAAAACTTAGCGCCTGACTCCACCGCTTTAGCTTCTAGATCATCCAGATCGATACAGAAGTCATCGGCGACATCAACCAACACGGGCACGCCACCGCTGTTATGAATTGCGCCAGGTACGGGTGCTAGGGTGAAAGCATTGCACAACACCTTATCCCCCGACTGAAGCCCCGCAGCCCGCATCGCGATATGCAACGCATAGCCACCGGATGAACAAGCTAAGGCATAGGGAACCCCTAGATAATCAGCGAACTCAATCTCCAGTAGATCGGTTTCACTTTTCTCTCCCGGCAGGGTGTTATAACGATGTAAACGCCCAGAGCGCATAACCGCCACAGCAGCCTCGATCCCCTTTTCGGGGATCGACTCCTGCTGAGTAAACAACTTTTCGAAGACTTTCATGGCCCTGCCCTCAATCGTAGCGTTTCTGATCGTAAACAGTGAAATCCCATTCGGTATCCGGATAGTATTTACGCAGCCGCCAATCACAGGCACGGGCATGGCCTTCCATTCCTTCAGTACGGGAGATCCGCGAACCTACAGCGCTGAACGCTAGATTGGCCGCTTCATCCAGCTCCTGATAAGTCAAAACCTTCATAAATTTCTGTACATTAAGACCGCCGCTATAACGTGCAGCTTTCTTGGTTGGCAAAATATGGTTGGT
This sequence comes from Amphritea atlantica, assembly GCF_018860855.1. Classification (GTDB taxonomy): domain Bacteria; phylum Pseudomonadota; class Gammaproteobacteria; order Pseudomonadales; family Balneatricaceae; genus Amphritea; species Amphritea atlantica_A. The sequence continues at coordinate 4,874 of NZ_JAHKQE010000043.1, read as the reverse complement.
GCCAGAACACTTATCCCCGTGTGATACGGTACTGCCCTCACCCAAGAATAGAGAGCCATAATTATTCAAGTTGTCTTTCCACCATTCCAAATCTTGCGCCATCACTTGAAGATGTTCACAGGCATACTCATCACTAACCTTGACTATCTCTTCACGTGTATCGCCCAAGACAATGACACCATGATCGCGCCACGCCGCTTCACAGACATCCGCATTGGGCATATCAGCGATAACGTGCGGCATAATGTCGAGCACTTTTTCGCCAATTTCTCGACTCGTTGTGAACAGCCATACCGGTGAGTTAGTGCCATGTTCGGCCTGAGACACCAGATCAACAGCAATCGTCATTGGATCGGCGGTTTCGTCTGCAATAATGGCTGACTCGGTTGGCCCGGCAAACACATCGATACCCACAGCGCCAAAGAGCATACGCTTGGCTTCAGCCACATAGGCATTACCCGGTCCCACTAGAATATCCGCCGGTTTACCGGTGAAAAGGCCATTAGCCATCGTCGCGATAGCGTGAACACCACCCATCTCAAGGATCACATCGGCACCGGCAACGTGCATTGCATAGACGACAGCAGGGTTAATACTCTCACCACGAGGTGGTGAGCAGGCCACGATAGTCGGCACACCCGCCGCTTTAGCGGTGCCGACACTCATCAGTGCAGACGCGGCATGGGCATAACGACCACCGGGAACATAACAACCGGCACACTGAACCGGCATAACCTTCTGACCAAGGCGAACACCGGGTTCTGTTTCTATTTCAAAAGAAACCAAACTATCACGCTGCGCCTCGGCAAACCGCTTAACTTGACGGTGGGCAAAATCAATATCATCTTTGACACTTTGTGGCACACTATCGATCAGCGCCTGCTTCTTCTCTTCTGACAAGATAAAGTCACCCTGCCAGTTATCAAACTGAGCCGCATAACCCCTAACAGCCGCTTCACCTTCAGCCTGTATATGCCGCAACATTTCTTTGACTGTTGCTTGAATTTTTTCATCTTCATCAGCAACCATATCAGCTGAAATGGCATTCTTTAAATATTCCATAGGTACCTCTTATTATTATCCAAATCCATCGTATTCATTAGTGCAGGGTGATATACCCGATCATAAGCGCCGCGATAAATAGCGTTTCACTGATAACCAAGATGACGGGTAGCCAGCCAACATTCATAATCTCTTTCAGGGATGTACGCACACCCAGAGCAGCCACTGCAGTCAACAAAAGCCAAGATGAACTGCCCGATAAAGGCTCTGCAATCATGGCAGGGATAGCACCGAAACTGTTGACGGTAAACAGAGCCACGAAACCGATTAAAAAGCCCGGAATCGCTACTCGACTAGAACCCGACTGTTGAGACATGCCTTGGCGAAAGACATAACCAATCATCAACACAATAGGCACCAACATGGCAACCCGAAGCAACTTCACGAAAGTACTCAGGTCGCCTATTTCTCCGGACATGCTATAGCCTGCACCAACCACTTGAGCCACATCATGGATAGTGCCACCCAGAAATAGGCTAGCCTCGCTGGGTGTCATCGCCAGTTCATGCACGATCATCGGATAGACAACCATAGCGATCGTGCTCAGTGTTGTGACACTGATAACTGTAAACAACGTATCCCGTTTACTTTCCTCACTTTGAGGCATCACACTGCTGATCGCCATCGCGGCCGATGCACCACAAATAGCGACAGAACCACCGGTTAAGACACCAAAGCGATGACTGAAACCAAGCCACCTAGCCATCACCAGACCAAAACCAATGGTCAACAGTACGGCAGAGCACACCATCGCTAAAGGACCCCAACCAAGGGACAACACATCACCAAAGGTGATACGTAGCCCCAGCAGTGCCACACCTAACCGCAACAAAGTCTTAGCGGAGAACTCAATACCAGGAATGCAACGGGATTCTTCACTGAGAAAATTAAACGCCAGTCCCAGCAAAAGCGCCATCAGCATGGCCGGAGCACCGTACTTCTGAGATAGAAAAGATGCCGCGATACCGATCGTGATCGCAACACAGATACCCGGAAAGTAGCGATTTTTTACTTCCACAGCCCGCTCTATAACCCCAACTGTGTGCCCAGATCCTGAAGCATTCATAAGCGTCCCCCGCCCCTTAATCAGTAGTAGGTAGGCAGATTAAACGCTTCACGGTAACCGAACAGCGCCTGGCTACCACCGGTATGCAGGAAGACGATATTCTCGTCTTTATCGAACTCACCCTGCCGAACCAAATCAATTAAACCCGCAGCACCTTTAGCGGAATAAACCGGATCGAGCAAAATAGATTCATGGCGGGCAAACAGTTCAATCGCTTCAATACCACTTTCAGTTGGAATACCGTAGCCTTCGCCGACGTAGTTGCAGTTAGCCACCACATGCTCACGCTTGACGACGCCAGGAATACCCAGATGTTCTGCCGTTTTTTCTGCCAGACGGAAAACGTTCGCTTCCTGCGTTTCTTTAGGTGCACGAACACCCACACCCAATACCGGAATCAAACTGTTAGTAGCGACTAGACCTGTGACTAACCCAGCTTGCGTACCAGCACTACCGGTCGCGTGTACAACACGATCGATCCTTAGCCCCTGATCATTCGCTTGAGTCAGCAGTTCCAGCGCAGCATTCACATAACCCAGTGCACCGACAGGGTTGGAACCACCACCAGGAATGATATAAGGGTTCTTACCTTCGGCACGCAACTTGGCCGCGAGCTCCTCCATTGCCTGATTCATATCGGTGTCTGCTGGGTATTTGCTCAACGTTGCGCCAAACAACTGATCCAGCAGGACATTACCGTTATAGTTATAATCCGTAGCTTGACTACCGGTGCGATCTTCCAGCAACAAGTGGCACGCCATCCCCATCTTAGTAGCAATAGCCGCGGTCTGGCGCGCATGGTTAGACTGCGTTGCGCCTTGAGTAATAATGGTATCTGCACCCTTTTCGATCGCATCCCCCATCAGAAACTCCAGTTTACGCGTTTTGTTACCACCCCCTGCTAGACCGGTACAATCATCTCGTTTAATCCACAGGTTAGGTCCACCTAAATGTTTGCTGAGACTCTTCATAGGCTCCAACGGCGTTGCTAAATGGGCGAAATGTAGACGGGGAAATCGGGATAAATGCATCTTAATGCTCCTGTAACTAGACGTATCGTTATGTAAGCAGACTCGATTTAAAGTACAATGAAATCGCTTTCATTAATAGTAAGAGCAGTCCATCACCGCTGACCAATGCTTTTTTCTATTCAGCCTGATACTTTTTTGCATAGCCTTTATATGGCGCTGCCTATAGGTCTGTTTTCGGGTCGGAATTAATAATTTTTGTGGCTAAATGAGGCTAAAAATGGAACTGAAATTGCTTGAGGACTATCTAGCATTAGTGGATTTCGGAAGTTTTTCAAAAGCAGCGAATGCCCGATCGGTAACACAACCCGCCTTCGGCCGCCGTATTCGATCATTAGAAAACTGGTTAGGTTTCGAGCTAGTCGATCGACAAAAATATCCGACGACATTGACACCCGCAGGCAAAGACTTTACCGCACAGGCTCGCGAATTAACTGAACAGTTTTACAATATCCGCGCGGAAATGCGCGAGCAGATCTCCAGTACGAAGCGAATTACCTTCGTCGCCCAACATCATCTGGCGGTTTCTTTCCTGCCCCACTGGATAAAACCCTTACAAAGCTTAACCGATGACACCCGTATCCGAATTAATGCCGATAACCTCCATGATTGTCTCGATACACTGATGTCCGATCAGGGTGACTTTCTGCTGTGTTATCACTCCCCTGATATTTTTCCCCAGTTGGAACAGAGTAATGTGCTCAGTCTGCAAGTTGGGACCGATCAATTAATTCCGGTTTCAACCGTTAACGAAACCGGTATGGCAGTACATCAACCTTATCCAAATAAGCCATTGAAGCTTCTGAACTACCCTGACGAATCATTTTTCGGCCGGCTATTACAACGCAGTTATTTTTCGCACAATAAGCCGGAAATACAGTTTCAACTACAATGTGAAAATGCATTAGTTGAGGGACTTAAAGCTTTAACCCTAGCGGGTAATGGCTTGGCATGGCTGCCAGCATCGGGGATTACTCAAGAGCTTGAACAAGGCGTACTGATTCGCTGCGAAGACATGCTTCCATCAATAGAGTTAAAAGTCATGCTCTATCGTAAACAGAAACCACGCGTTAAAGAGGTCGAAGTGATTTGGAATTATCTTAAAAACGTGAACAAATGAATTCAAATACCTGACCACTGAGTACTCGTCATAAAAGCGTGATGAATGACATAATCCCTTTGTCGATATGATTTTACCAAAGCACTAACAACGCCAGCTATTATTTACAATAGACCGGTGGAAAAGCTAACCGGCTGTTGCTGTCCGTCCAGAATAATAGAACGTTGTTGCTCTGGAGTGGTAGCGATCACTTTTCCTCGACGGATAACAAATAAGCGGGCAGGTTTGAGCTGTAACGCCTCAATCGGGCTGCAAGCTTGTAGAATGACCAAGTCAGCGTGGCAACCGGGTTCTAGCCCATAGCCTTCTAGCCCCAGCACTTTTGCTCCATTGACCGTAACCGCATCATAGGCCTGCTGCATTCCCTTTAGGCTGGTCATCTGAGCCACATGCAAACCCATGCTCGCCACCTCCAACATATCGTGGCTGCCCATGCTGTACCAAGGGTCCATAACGCAATCATGGCCAAAGGCAACATTGATACCCGCACTCATTAATTCGGGTACCCGTGTCATACCCCGCCGCTTGGGGTAACTATCATGACGGGCTTGCAGAGTAATATTGATTAATGGATTGGCAACGTAAGCGATCAGTTAAC
>NZ_JAHKQE010000007.1 GCF_018860855.1 Amphritea atlantica | reverse complement strand
GCTCGGTGATCGGCGTTGGGTTGGCATTGGATCGTGGGTCGCTTGGGTTATTCTCTGGTGCGGTTCGTTCCTCATCTCACCTTACGGGTCGTCCTGTGGCCATGGTGTGGTTCGGGAATCCTTCGTACATCTATCCAATATTTTAACGTTATACTGATAGCTACCATAAATGGCTGAAGAGGTCTGTGATATGGTTCAAATCGGTTTGCCTTGTTCTCCAGAATGGCTTTGTAGCTTAATTGGGGTGTTGTTTGGCTTGCTAGGAGGGGTAGTTATTTTATATATTGCCTGTCTCGTTTATCAGGCTTGGCGCGATAATCGTGACAACTGATTTCACTTAATAAGCAGGTAGATAATGTATACCGAAGAAGATATTCGCCGTTTACGTTGGCAGAGCCGAAGAGGCATGTTGGAGCTGGACGTATTGTTTGTGCCTTTTGTTGAAGAAGTGTTTGCTGACCTTGATGAGGAGGATCAAGATCGTTTTGTGAAACTGCTTGCTTGTGAAGATACCGATCTATTTGTTTGGTTGATGGAGCGGGGTGAGGCAGAAGACCCCGATATGCAACGTATCGTACGGATAATTTTGGATCGTGTTCAGCCCGCTTCAAGTTGAAATTAGACCCTCTGCTATCGGTAAGGGGGCATTTCTTTTACTGACAGCTTTGTCCATTTTCTCTGTCTGGATCTCGGGTCTGACTCTTAGTTTAAAAATCCCTCTGACTTTTATATGTAGTGGTTACTTGATTTATTGTTGGCCGCGTTTCATTGCTCTTACTCACCACCGCTCGGTGACTGGATTGCGCTGGTTAGCCGATAAGAAGGTCGGCGCTATCTGTCTTGCTGGTAACTGGGCAGAGATAGAGACGGTTCAACAGCGACTAACTTTTCCAATGCTGCTTGGCCTTAGCGTTAAGCTTAGGGAGCAGCAGGGCTCAGTCGCTGTTGTTATTTGGCCGGATAGTGTTTCAGCAGACCAATTTCGTAAGCTGAGGGTTTTACTGCGTTTCGCAACGCCGATCAATGCCAATCATAATTGATGGGGGTCAGAATGGTATCTCTGGCTTCTAATCCACTTTCCGGATAATCGAGAGTGTAGTGAAGACCTCGGCTTTCTTGTCGGCGCATCGCTGAGCGTATGATTAGGTCGGCAACCACGGCTAGGTTACGTAGTTCAAGCAAGTCTCGGCTTACCTTGTAGTTACTGTAATACTCACCAATTTCCTGTTGTAGCAGGTCCACCCTGTGTTTTGCACGTTGTAGGCGTTTGTTCGTTCTCACTATACCGACGTAATCCCACATAAAGCGTCTGAGTTCATCCCAGTTGTGGGCGATAATGACATCTTCATCAGAATCGGTTACTTGGCTTTCATCCCAAGCTGGAATCTCAGGCAGCTGACCCAATGGGTGGTTATGATTGATGATATGACTTGCTGCGGAAGATGCGTAGACGATGCATTCTAGCAGGGAGTTGCTTGCTAACCGGTTGGCACCATGTAATCCAGTAAAAGATGTTTCACCGATGGCGTAGAGGCCTTCGACATCACTCATGCCATGTTGGTTGACCATGATTCCGCCGCAGGTGTAATGGGCCGCAGGGACAACTGGGATTGGCTCTTTGGTAATATCGATTCCGTATTTTAAACAGCGTTCATAGATGGTTGGGAAGTGCTGTGTAATAAAGTCTGCCGGTTTATGCGAAATATCTAAGAAGAGACAGTCGCAGCCAAGTCGTTTCATTTCATGATCGATAGCTCTAGCAACGATATCCCGTGGCGCTAATTCGCCCCTTTCGTCGAACCTGTCCATAAAACGGCTACCGTCGGGAAGCCGTAGTTTACCGCCCTCGCCACGTACCGCTTCTGAGATTAGAAAAGATTTTGCTTGTGGATGGTATAGGCAGGTAGGGTGGAATTGATTGAACTCAAGGTTTCCTACCCGACAGCCGGCCCGCCAAGCCATGGCGATACCATCGCCTGAGGCACCATCAGGATTGCTGGTATAAAGATAGGCTTTGCTTACGCCACCCGTTGCTAATACTGTTGAGCCGGCCTTAAATACATTCACATGGCCACTGTTGTGGTCGAGAACATAGGCACCAATACAGCGGTTTTCAGGCAGGTTGAGTTTATGTCGTGTAATTAGATCAACGGCAATATGATCTTCAAACAGATGTATATTGCTACGGTTGCGAGCTTGCTCTATCAATGTTTGTTGTATCGCCTGACCTGTAGCGTCGGCTGAGTGAATAATTCGGCGATGGCTGTGGCCGCCTTCTTTTGTCAGGTGGTATTCATTGCCCTCACGGGTAAAAGGAACACCTTGATTGATTAGCCATTCAATACTCTCTTTTCCGTGTTCAACGGTGAATGCAACGGCGTCTCGGCGGCTGAGGTTCGCGCCTGCGGTGATAGTGTCCTGAATATGTGCCTGGGTACTATCGGTATCATCAAGAACCGCTGCGACGCCACCCTGAGCTTGGTAGGTGGAACCGCTGGTCAGGCTGGCTTTACTGAGAACCGCTATTTTGTACGAGTCAGGAAGTCGCAGGGCAAGTCCAAGTCCGGAGGCACCACTGCCAATGATTAAGACATCATACTGAAACTCATTACTCATCGGCGTATTCTCTACTGCTATTAGTTCAAGGGCTAATTATTGCCTGAACCTAGTTCTTGGGCCAGTGTATAAGATCAAATTTATTAATTTTTTTTGATATCTGGGAACTAAGTTGGTTGATGGCGCTCTTACTTTATAACTTAAGCTCAACTCTGGTAAAGGGTTGCATGAAATAGGGGGTGGCATTCATACTTCCTTGTAGCGACTAATAGCTACATTAGTTTGGAACTGTTCACACAATAAGGAATCGAATGTCCAGCGAAAGCCAAGCATCGATAGATCAAAAGCTGGTCAAGCGAGTTCAGGAAGGTGATAAAACCGCCTTTGATCTGTTGGTGAAAAAATACCAGCATAAAATTATTGGACTGATTGGTCGATATGTATATGACCATCATGAAGCGATGGATGTGTCTCAAGAGGCTTTTATAAAAGCTTACAGGGCACTGCCTAATTTCCGTGGCGATAGTGCCTTTTATACATGGCTATATCGTATCGCAATTAATACGGCTAAAAACCATCTGGTGGCTAAGGGTAGAAGACCACCAGATATGGATATCGATGTAGACGATGCTCACCATCTTGAAGGTGACAGCGGGTTGAAAGATATTGAAACACCTGAGAATAGCTTATACCGAGACGAATTAGCCCGAGTGGTTAGAAACGCGATGGATAAGTTACCTCAGGATCTTCGTGCGGCGCTGTCATTGCGAGAGTTTGATGGGCTGAGTTACGAAGATATTGCTCAAATTATGGATTGCCCAGTCGGCACTGTACGTTCGCGTATATTCCGTGCTCGGGAAGCGATCGATAAAGAGATTGCGCCGCTGTTGAATTAGTCTTGTCGAGCTGAGGTTTAATGGTTTGGTAGGCTGAAGCAGAGCGTCAAATTAAACGGCTACATTGTTTAATACTAATAATGGGTGGAGTTATTTCCCCCGTATCTGTGACTACAGATACTTAATTCGTGAGGAGTTGGCTAATGAGCGAACAACCCAAGGAAGCTCTTTCCGCATTGATGGACAATGAAGTTGGTGACTTTGAGTTACGCAGCCTGTTGAAGCAGAGTGCTGAAAATAAAGAGCTGCCAGAGCAGTGGCAACGTTATCATGTCGCCAGTTCACTCCTTAAAAATGAACAACTCAGCAGTGGTGATATTAGCGCTGCGGTGATGCAGGCGGTTGATTTAGAGCCCGCGTTGGAAAAAGCTTCTGTCGACATCGCTGAAAAAGAGGGGCTTTTTCGGAAAAGCTTTTTCAAGCCGTTGATGAGTATGGCCGTGGCCGCTTCAGTAACGGCGGTTGTTATTTTAGGCGGACAGAATTTCGGGCTTAATTCTCAATCGACGGTGGATGCTTCTCTGGCGCAAGCACCTCAGCCCGCGACGACGATAGGTCAGTCAAGCTTTGCTGCTTCTAGCAACTTGATGCGAGCTCAGTTTGGTGCGCCGGCTATAGCGCATCAAACCGAGAGTAATAATGACAATATTATTCGTTTTAATGCCGGCCTGAATAGTTACATTCAACAGCATAATGTTTTGCGTCAAGGCCAGTTGGTTAGCTCAACACCGGGATGGATTCCTGATGGTTATTCAGCCGTGAAAAATGCTATGGCACCGGGTGCAGAACTGACAGTATTCAGTAATGGGGTTAATTCATTTACGCTGAGTATTGAGCGAACTGGTAATTCAGCTGTTCCTGAAGGTGCGACTCAAATGGGTGATATGGTTGCTGTTGGTAAAAAAGTGGATCAGTTCTTTGTGACTGTCGTGGGTGATGTGCCTTTGATGGTGGCGGATAGAGTCGCTAATTCTATTGAAAAAGTACAGTAATTAACAATGCTTGAAGAAAAAGGTCGGGTCGTCCGTGTTGGCTCCGGAATCGTCTGGATTGAGATGATTAAGCAGAGTGCCTGTTCCAGTTGCAGCGCTCAAAAGGGCTGCGGACAAAGCCTAATCGCTAAAATAGGTGATGGAAAAAGGCTGGAGATTCAGGTCGATAATCCAAACCAGATTGACGTTACGGTGAATGATCAAGTTACGCTCGGCGTAGGTGAACGTTCATTTTTAACGGCCTCTTTATTGGTTTATATGTTGCCACTGCTGGCCATGTTTATTGTGTCTGTTACGGTGCAGCTGGCAGGGTTCTCTGAACCTAAAGTGATCTTGAGCGCTATTTTAGGGTTGGCAGGTGGTTTCCTGTTAACCCGGTTTATCTCTGGTTTGATAAGCCAAAACTGCAGTTACCGGCCGGTGCTGCTTCGTAGAGTCTGATTTACATTTAGTAATAATTGATAGACAGGATAAACGATATGAAACTAGTCAGAGCGACTTTCAGTCTGGTTCTTTTCTGGTTGTGTGTAAGTAGCGTGCATGCTGCACTGCCAGAGTTTAAAGATTTAGTGAAACAGGCATCACCTGCGGTCGTCAATATTAGCACTGTGCAGCAGATGCCGACTCAGGTTCAGGGTATCCCTGATTTACAGTTACCTGAAGGTCAGCAAATTCCCGATATTTTCCGACATTTTTTCCGTATCCCAGAAGGTTATGGTAATTCGCAAAAGCATAAAGCTCCGCAATCATTGGGCTCCGGTTTTATTATTTCGGAGGATGGTTATATTTTGACTAACCACCATGTGGTAGCTGATGCCGATAAAGTGATCGTGCGTCTGAGTGATCGTCGTGAGCTTGAAGCTAAAATTATTGGCTCTGATAAGCGCTCTGATGTCGCATTATTGAAAATTGATGCCAGCGATTTGCCTGTCGTAAAAATAGGTGATTCCGCTAAAGCAGAGGTAGGTGAGTGGGTACTCGCTATCGGCTCTCCATTTGGTTTCGATCACTCTGTAACAGCGGGTATTATTAGCGCTACGGACAGAAGTCTAGCTAATGAAACCTATGTGCCCTTTATTCAGACCGATGTGGCGATCAACCCAGGTAACTCCGGTGGGCCGCTGTTTAACTTGAAAGGGGAAGTGATCGGTATTAACTCCCAGATCTATACCCGTTCCGGTGGATTTATGGGCTTGTCTTTCTCCATCCCAATGAATGTTGCAATGGAAGTTGTTGATCAGCTTAAGGATAACGGTAAGGTAAGCCGCGGTTGGTTAGGCGTTATTATTCAGGAAGTGAGCCGTGATTTAGCGGAGTCGTTTGGTTTAGATAAGCCTGAAGGGGCGTTAGTTGCCACTGTTCTGCCTGATAGCCCAGCAGAAGCGGCAGGTATTCGTGAAGGGGATATTATTTACAGCTTTAATGGGCATCCGATAGAACGTTCCGGTGATCTGCCTCATCAGGTTGGACGTATTCCTCCGGAAACGGATGCCACAGTAGGTGTTGTACGTGGTGGAAAGAAAAAATCAATTACTGTGACGATTGGTTTACTGCCTGCATCGGGTGAAGCGATTAAGACATCGACTAAAAGTAAAGAAGCCTTATCTAACCGGCTAAATATCCAGTTGAGTGAGTTGGATGATCAACTGCGGGAACGGTTGGGAGTGACCAATGGTGTTGTCGTACGTCAAGTTGAAGAGGGTGCCGGTGCCGATTCTGGGTTGATGGTAGGTGATGTCATTACCATGCTCAATGGCGAAGACATCAGCTCAATCGACGATTTCACTAAGGTTGCCAAAGCGTTACCGGATAACAAGGCGGTGCCAATGAGAATTGTGCGTCGGGGTAGCCCAATGTTTATTCCGCTTAAATTAAAATAGTCAGTGCCATACAGGGGAGCTTTTTAGCTCCCCTGTTTATTTTCAGATGCATTTCTCTTTGATGGTCGTAACAGATGAAATACGGTACACTTGCCCGCTTCAGTATTGCACCCTGAAAATGGGGTTGCATGGTTAAATTTATTAGCTGGTGATTCCGTAGTGAGTAAGCTCGAACACATTCGTAACTTTTCGATTATTGCCCATATTGACCATGGCAAATCTACCTTAGCAGATCGCTTCATTCAGACCTGCGGTGGATTGGCTGAGCGGGAGATGGAGCAGCAAGTTCTTGATTCTATGGATCTGGAACGGGAACGCGGAATCACCATCAAGGCGCAGAGTGTAACGCTTAATTACACCGCCAAAGATGGCAAGGTTTATCAACTTAACTTTATCGATACCCCAGGGCACGTTGACTTCAGTTATGAAGTGTCTCGTTCCTTAGCGGCGTGTGAAGGTGCTTTGCTGGTTGTGGATGCCGCTCAGGGTGTTGAAGCGCAGTCCGTTGCGAACTGTTATACCGCATTGGAGCAGGGACTGGAGGTGTTGCCGATTCTCAATAAAATGGATCTGCCTCAGGCTGAACCTGAGCGGGTTCGTAACGAGATTGAAGAAGTTATCGGTATCGATGCCGAAAACGCGGTGGCCTGTAGTGCTAAAAGTGGTTTAGGCATTGATGAAGTGCTTGAGGCGCTGGTTAAACATATACCGGCTCCGGAAGGTGATCCTGATGCACCACTGCAAGCGTTAATTATCGATTCTTGGTTCGATAATTACCTTGGTGTTGTTTCGTTAGTGCGAGTAAAACAGGGTACTTTACGTAAAAAAGACAAAATTCTGATCAAATCTAATCGGCAGGTTCAGCCCGTCGATGGTGTCGGAATCTTTACCCCTAAGCGTAAAGAAACCGGTATTTTGCGCGCCGGTGAAGTGGGTTATGTGGTTGCCGGTATCAAAGATATCCATGGTGCGCCGGTGGGTGATACGATCACCCATGCTAAAACACCTGATGTTGAAACACTTCCTGGTTTCAAACGCGTTCAGCCGCAGGTTTATGCGGGCCTTTTCCCAACTAGCTCAGATGACTATGAAGACTTTCGTGAAGCGCTGGACAAACTGACGTTGAATGATGCTTCGCTGTTCTTTGAGCCGGAGTCTTCTGATGCGCTTGGGTTTGGCTTCCGTTGTGGTTTCCTTGGAATGCTCCATATGGAGATTATTCAGGAACGTCTGGAACGTGAATACAACCTTGATCTAGTCACCACTGCGCCGACCGTAGTTTACGAGTTGGAACTGAATAGCGGTGAGGTGGTTCAGATTGATAGCCCATCGAAACTACCGGATCCCGGCTCGATCAAAGAGATGCGTGAACCGATAGTCGAAGCTAATATTTTGGTGCCTCAAGAATATCTTGGACAGGTAATCGGCCTCTGTGTTGATAAGCGCGGCATGCAAAAGAATATGAACTTTGTCGGTAATCAGGTTCAGGTCTCTTATGAACTACCGATGGCTGAAGTGGTGTTGGACTTTTTCGATCGTCTTAAGTCGGTTAGTCGCGGTTATGCCTCCCTTGAATATAACTTTGTCCGCTTTCAGCCTGCTCAATTGGTGCGGTTGGATATTCTTATCAATGGTGAAAAAGTCGATGCGTTGGCGGTCATACTGCATAAGGATAATGCTCCATATCGTGGTCGTCTGCTGTGTGAAAAGATGAAAGAGTTGATTCCTCGGCAGATGTTTGATGTTGCTATTCAAGCGGCGATTGGCGGTAAGATTATCTCCCGAACCAATGTTAAGGCGCTGCGTAAGAACGTTATCGCTAAATGTTACGGTGGCGATGTTAGCCGTAAGAAAAAGCTGTTGCAGAAACAGAAAGAAGGTAAGAAACGGATGAAACAGGTGGGAAGGGTTGAAATTCCTCAGGATGCCTTCCTTGCAGTTTTGAAAGTTGATGGTTAGGACACAGACGCATGGATTTTGATTTTGCACTAATATTAGTGGTACT
>NZ_JAHKQE010000018.1 GCF_018860855.1 Amphritea atlantica | reverse complement strand
CACGCAAACGGCAAGCAGGCCAACATCGGTAGCACTTGGTATCATGCAAACGGCAAGCAAGCCAACATATAAACTTGCTAACAAGGTGCTGCTGTCGGACAACTTTTCCGCTGCGCTACAAATTTGCCGCAGAGCGCGGCGTTAGCTGTACATGGAGTACAAATGGAAAATGATGTAGTCAACTTTTGCACATCCCAAAAAGGAGTTTCTAACTTTGGTTTAGTAATTGACATCATTGCGGCGTTACTCATTTGGAAATTTGGTATACCTGCTGTCGCAGATCGCGATGGAGGTGACAGACTGGCAATTAATGTTCCGGATACTGAAGAGAGAAAAGAAAGGCATCAAAGCTTAGTGTTTCTATATGACCTTGCTTTTGGTGCAGGTATCTGGTTGTTAATCTTAGGTTTTTCATTGCAGTTGGTTGCCAATTGGCTTAGCTAATCGGATAAGGACTCGTATCTAGCCAGCCCTCCCTACAACACCCTGCATGCGGGTCAGCACAGGGCGTTTCACTAAGAATAGTTAAGCTTAATCCAACCATCATGAAGCTCGAACAACCCTTCGGGTTTTAAATAAGCATTCGATAATGCTTGGTTTATCCTCGGAGTTTTCGGTCTACGCCATGTCCCCTTGCAGGTAATGTCACACACAACTGCGGCTTGTACCTTTACACCACGAGCCATCAAGTTTCTTACTTTGGTGCGCGGCTTTTGCCACTGTAGCCAGTAGGCCATACGTACTCGGCAACAAATCCACTTACCAAAGCCGTGTGGCATAACATAAAGAATTTAACAGCAAGCTGTTATCACGAGTTGCGTAGATAAGATTCAAGTGATGGCAAAAAAGGGAAAACCTGCCTATCAATAAGTCTGTTGGGGTCTCGGGCTCATAGGAAGCCGAAGACTTGATGAGATCGATAGGCGCGAATTCCATCAGGGCCAGAGGTTTGAATAACCTCACCCCAAGGCCGGATATATGGAAGCAACCTTTTACCAATGACGAGACATTTTATCTTGCATCACGGGGCGGACCGTATATGACTCTTAAGCTCCATTTACTATAGATCTAAGAATAAAAGTCGAGCGTTTTTCATGGTAGCGTATACTAATAGGATCAATCGTACTGTTATTATTTGATGAGTAGAACATAGGACAAGATATGAATTCTGTAATTTCATTAGACCGTCTCCGGTTTCTACTCAATCGTTTTAGTGAAAAGCTCTGGGTGCGCCCATTGGCGGTCTGCTTTTTATCCGTTGCAGCGGTCTTTGCCGCGAAATTTATAGATGGCTCTGCTGTGGCAAATCAAATGCCTTCTATTGCCCAAGATTCGGTTGAAACTTTACTTTCACTGCTCGCATCCAGTATGTTGGTCATCGCCACCTTTTCGGTGGGTTCGATGGTATCGGCATACGCCGCCGCCAGCAGCTCCGCTACTCCTCGCGCTTTCTCGTTAGTGGTTGCGGATGACGTATCGCAGAATGCACTTTCAACCTTTGTTGGGGCATTTATTTTTAGCGTGGTTGCTCTAACAGCGGTAAAAAATTCATTCTATAACGAGGCCGGCTTATTCATCCTTTTTGTGCTTACCGCCATTGTGTTCGCAGTAGTGATTCTAACGTTTGTGCGCTGGGTCGATAATATCGCCCGGCTGGGGCGGGTGGGATCGACTATTGAAAAAGTTGAAAAGGCAACGGAAAACGCTTTTATTAGAAGACGAGATAAACCTAGGCTGGGTGGAATATCAGTATCAAACATTACCAGTAAGGGAGTAGATGTTTTTTCACCAAGGATTGGTTATGTGCAGCATATTGATATGGCTGCCCTTCAGGATTGGGCCAAAAGCGTTGATGCGCACGTTGTAGTATCCGCATTACCCGGAGCGCTGACTACAGCGGATAAACCTTTAGCCTCTGTGCATATATCATCATCTGCATTGTCCAACTTAGATTGCGCAGGCCTTATTAAATCATTCCACATTGGCAACGACCGTACGTTTGAAGATGATCCTCGTTTTGGCTTAGTCACGTTATCAGAAATTGCAGCGCGTGCTTTATCGCCTGCCGTCAACGATCCAGGAACAGCGATAAAGGTAATAGGATCGCTAGTACGTTTAATTTCGCTCATCAATCAACCCGAGCAAACAGAAAATAAATCTAGATATGACCGTATAGCCGTTCCAGAGGTTGACTTGCAAGATATGTTCGATGATGCTTTTACGGCCATAGCACGCGATGGTGCGGGTATCATAGAGGTATGTATTCGTTTACAAAAAGCGTTGGCCTCTCTTGAGTCCCTTAGCAATAAGGAAATAAAAAAAGCGGCCCAATATCACCGACGTTTAGCCCTGAAGCGGGCATGTAATGTACTTGATATAGAAGAGGATTTAATCGCTATTAAAAAGGCCGCACGCGAAGATAAATCAAAATGACAGTCAGATATAGATTGAGACAGTGCAGGCCTAAAAGATGACAGCCATACTTACTTTTTTTACAACCTTAGCCTGTATAGTGACACTACTTCCTTTTTCGCGTCACCCCCACTGGATTATCAGGGGAATGGACTTTCCTCGCCTACAATTTGCTATTTTTATGGCGGTTTTATTGATAGCCAATTTTGTTTTCCTTAATAAACAATCCCCATTAACCTGGTTTGTAATCTCAATAACTGCACTTTGCTTAGCCTGGCAGTTATGGTGGATATTACCTTATACGCGCTTATGGCCCCATGAAGTAAAAGAGACTAAGGAGAGTAGCCCTGATAAGCAAATAAGTATTATGACGGCTAATGTTCTAACGCCTAACCGAAAGGTCGATAAGCTAATTCAGTTAGTACGGATACATAAGCCCGATGTTCTTGTCACACTCGAGTCTGATCAGTGGTGGGAAGATCAACTCAAAGTAGTAGAAGCCGATATGCCGCACAGCATAAAATGCCCACTGGATAACCTTTACGGCATGCATGTGTTTTCAAGGTTGCCCTTAAGTAACCAAGAAATAGCTTACTTGGTCGAGAAAGAGGTTCCGTCCATACACACCACCTTAACTTTAGACTCAGGTGATAGAGTCCGCATGCACTTTATGCACCCAGCCCCTCCTAGCCCCACCGAAAATCCCGAGTCAGCTGAGCGGGATGCTGAATTAATCATTGTGGCTAAAAGTGTTGCTAAAAGTAATCAACCTATCATCGTAACAGGGGATCTTAATGACGTGGCTTGGTCTGCGACAACCCGTCTATTCCGTAAAATTAGCGGCCTGTTAGATCCGCGAGTCGGTCGCGGTATGCTAAACACGTTTCATGCGGATCTGCCTTTTCTACGTTGGCCTTTAGATCATCTATTTCACAGCCAACACTTTACCTTAAACACCATTAAACGCTTACCTTCGATCGGTTCAGATCATTTTGCTTTGCTAACTGAATTAACGCTCTCGCCTACAGCAGGGGCCGACCAAGCGGGGTTAGATTCTAATGCGTCTGATCACAACTGGGCAAAAGAAATCACCGAAAACCAAGGTGTCTGCATAAATGATGTTCCACCATTAGATGATAGTAAATGAGCTCAACCACTATAAAGGATGTTTAACACGCCGTTTAGATAGTATATTTATCAACCATCAGCATCATACAGACAAACGTTATGTTTAAGACACGATGAATAAAAACATCTTAGTCACAGCAAAATAAAGGGGGCAGCTCTCGCATTGTGCATGCTGGATCCTAATACCTAACTAAGCTATATTCTTTTAAGCTGAGTATTGCTATGTTTGACCTCCTTTAACAAGGGGGGATTACCCACTAATTTTAGATATACGTGTAATTGAAGCTATCAATACGGGTATATATAGAGAGTTTGATAGTATGAAGCGTATAACCTATGCAAATGCACCAATTCTTTATCCTGAATATCTGAAAATTGTGAATGATTTTTCACTATCTTCGGAATGCTCAGCAGCGTAGGTAGAGATGTTTTTGTTTATATTCGGAAAAAATTTAAAACAACATACCATACAAGCGGCTCAATCTACATTCACTGCGTCACTTGTTTTGTGCTTAAATAGCACAAAATCAATAAACTCCGTTCCGGCAACTTAGCTGGACGTTATGCTTAAAAACGGGAACTCCTAATAAGTGAAATATATCGAAGTAGAATTAAGCCAAGGAAATATAAACCAAGGCCACTTTTATTTGCGAAGAGGGATAGATTTATTCCCTGCGGATGCTGTAGGGGTAAGAATAAAAGTGAAATGGCTCAGACTTTAGAGGTTGTTTTTTCTGGCACAGGTGAGATAGTACAAACAGATATTGATGGTGATAAATCACTATTCAGATCGGCTAGAGGCGAATCAAAGCGGTTTATTCAAAAGCATAAATTAACTGCCGGAGATATTATTTACATAACTAAAACCGGCGAACGTCAATTTACGGTCGCAAACAAACCAATATCAAGGCTCACCTTAACCACAGTTCTGGAAAACTTTGATGCCGCTATTTTAAAGGCACTAGAAGAGTCACCAGAAAGTAGAAAAATATTTCTAGATAAAACGCCAAAGAAACCAGAAAGAAAAAGAGTCGAAACGACTATTTTCATTAGAAATCCCTATGTAGTCGCTGAAGTGCTTGACCGAGCTAGAGGAAATTGCGAAAGGTGTAAGTCAGCAGCGCCATTTTTAAGGAAAAGTGACGGTTCACCATATCTTGAAGTTCATCATAAGATACCGCTGTCAGAGGATGGTGACGACACTGTAGAAAATGCAGTAGCCTTATGTCCTAATTGCCATCGAGAGCTACATTTTGGAAATCACGCATACAAGGCTGTCAAGTCTGAACTAAATTAAAGGGGATATAGCCTTTTTTCTTCGAACCGCTGCGTATCTAAACGTGAGTAGTCAGCGCGATTGATAACCTGAGCGTTTATGAAGAGCAGTGTGGCTCATAGGGATTTTTGTATGTGTACAGTGATTTTAATCGGTAAGTCGGATAAATGAGGCACTTATTATCTTAAGGGCTTGATATTAGTGCTTCGTAAAAAACCGCTAAGTAAGTTGTGGCGATGAACCTGTTTTGCCTCTTCATATTAGCCTACATGAGGTGTAAATTACTAGGTACACTATTCAATGGATGAATCATGAGTCACTTACAAGGCATCATCTCAGAGTTGTATGAAAAAGCCAAAATAGGCAAGTGGACTCATGTAATGTCTGTATGGGAAAAAGCGCCTCGATTAGCTCAACATTGTAGCCATTTCCAAAAAGCATCATCTGGGTGGACCTTCCTTCATCAAGCAGCTTTTTTTGATCAAGAGGGAGCCTGTCGGACAATGATTCGCTTTGGTGCGGATCCAAGTAAACTTTCAACGACACGCCAAAGAGCTTGCGATGTTGCTAAAGAGCGCAAGAATTTTGCTTTATCCAAACTTATTCTTCGAGCAACCCAACCTGATGAAACACCTTGGAGTCCTGTTGACGATCCATACACACTACCAAGCAGTAACCTGTGGGAAGAGGCAAGCGAACGCATGGCATCAGAAGAATTATTCGTAACCTATGGGGGAAGCATTATCTATATTGCCCCAGAGTCTCGATATTTCGTAGACTCCTTTGAGCGTACGCTAGTGGGCTGGCATGGTAGCTATAATCCACCTTGCGGCATGGATGGTGAGCCTATTGCGTTGAGCAACATAGGTTAGATAGACTGTTGTACTGCTTATCTGTAGACGAAAACCACATTATTTTCAGCATATTTTGAGTATGTCGAGATGCGTTCTAATCGTGTGAGACTTTACTCGCCAATGGATATATTGTGCCATTGGTCTTTGAGGAGCCGCTGTAAAATGCTGCTTAAGAAATGTGCCCGGAAAACCGTTGTCAGATTAAATATCATGACAAGCTTAATTTGGGACACCTAACGCCAAGCTTAACGGGAAATTGAAGCGGAGTGTAATCCTGCTTGTTGTTAGGTTGTATCGCTGATTGTCTCAATAAGAGGGGCTTGTTTGCAATTTCCTAGTGCTGTACCGGCTTAACTAAAGGAGATTATTCGGTCCACTGCCCGATTCCGAGCTGTGTCTGGTTGAGTACTTTTGTTGTTTGATTTTTATCTCTTCACTTATCTTTTGTAGGGTCAGTTCTTCTCCAATTTGCTTAGTGAGTCTATGGCTATTTCGCTGCTTTACTTTTTGGACTGTTTCTTCATCAGGTTTCATGTAGCTACGGGAAGACTTTGAGCTGCGGGGGTTGCCATACACTTCTACGCTGTTGATTGACTGATGCCCCATTATTGCTGAGATTTCTTCTCGAGGCATGTCACTGGCTTTTAAATCAGCGCCCATTTGGTGTCGCCATGTATACAAGGATGGACGGACCTTTCGATTGGGCCAAAGTCGTTTTGTTAGTGTATCAAGTCGCCGTTGAACATAACGAATAGGGTCCTTGCACGTCGCGTTTATTAGCATCTCGTGGCATTCCTTGAGACTGTTAAAGGTTGTGTTGTCTTGGAATTTAAGGATGCGATCAAGCCCCCGTGTACCATCTGCTGTTTTTTTAGCTGAAGGGATGACTATATAGCAGCTTCCAATGAACTGAAGATTTCGGAGCTCCGCTGGTCGACAACCTAAGTAACTAACAAGCGACACTCCGGCAAAAACCGTCTTTTCTTTTTGCTTAACTAAGTAATCCAGAAGTTGCTTTTCATCGGCGGCATTAACGGTTTTTTGCCGTTTCTGCTTCGGTTTGATTTGGCTGCGTTTTTTGCGATCGGCGGTGATGGGGTTAACGGTTGCTCTAATCTTATCAGCTGCTTTGTGAAAACCGCTTTCTTTTGCAACAAGCGCCAGGGCCGCACGTAATCTTCGCCAGTAGCCTGGTCGGTAGTCAACGGCACATTGTTTGAGTGCATCGCAAACTGTTTTAGCTGTCGGTTTTTCTATTCCGTTTTTCTTGTAAAAGTGCCTTGCTAACTTCCTGTATTCATTTTTTGTTTTGTCATTCATGGTAACACTCCTTGTTTGGTATCGGCATCCTTGCCGTTCGCAAACTAGTATAGTGCTTAATTTTCAATGCCTTGGTTTTTTTTTAATAAATTCAATTTTTATAGGATCTGTTGCTTGAGCATCGCTGGTGGATCAAATAAAGTGGGGCGGCTCACTGTTTTACTGAGGTGATCATCGTTGCTGATCAGCAATACGTGACAGGTCATAAAATAGCTGGTCAATGTTGACGTTCAATGCTTGGGCTAATGTCAGAGCTTCATAGTCACTGACTTTGCGAACTTTAGATTCTATTTTTGCCAGCGTCCCTCTACTGATATCCCACCCGCAAATATTGCATTTCGCAGCTAGCTCGTCTTGGGTTAAATGTTGATGTTCTCTTAATTTTCGAACGTTAGGGCCAATAATATTCAATTTCATTGCTCCGATAGCGGAGCTTGATTGTCGCAATAAATGTTGCTTTAATTGCTCCGTTATCGGAGCAATTGAGGGGTGTTTGTATGGATGTCGATCCAGTAGGTTTGTTGATAGCAGAAGTGACCATTAGAGATGTCTTTGATAAAAGAGAGGCGTTATGCGTCCCATCGTTTTACTTTTTTGATGCTCGTAGGACACCGATACCATACTTGATGCGTGTAATGCTCATAGTTGCCGCACGTTTGGATATTATTGGCGCCGTTAGCCTGCCAGACTTACCTAACGAGCGAGGTGAGTATAAAGGTGAAATTAACTTGTTGAGCACTCTTGATGCCAATCAAGAGTGCCTTAAAAAAGCAAAGAATGAATTGATAGGGTATCGGCATTTAAACAAAGGGGAAGGGTCATTTTCACGCGGTTTGTATAATGAACTCGTTCTGGCAACAATTTGGAATGAAGCGCGCTTTTTAGCTGGCAGTAAAGGTATTGCTTTAATGGAGGATTACCCTTCCGTCACGACCTTATCGCTGCTTAAGCAAGCAAAGTCTATAGGTCAGGTTGTTTTTGAAATCAAGCAAGCTTTAAAAGCAATGAAAGGCTATGGGGTTGGCTATATAACTTTTACTGATTTGCTTGATTTTGCGGTTGAGCAGTCTGAATTTTTTCAACAGTATGGACTCCAGTATCAAAATAAAACTTGCAAAATTAGACATGTTGATCGGTTGACTGAGTGCTTCTTTATTGACTATCTGGGAGTCGATCATTGGTTGCAGAGTCGTATAGTTGTAGAGGATGATGACTGATTGTTGCTGGCACTAATCATTAGGTAAATGTGGCTGCATAATGCCGTTCAATGGCGATAGAATGTCATGAGCACATAGTTGGGGAAAGTGTTGTAAGAAGCTTAGGTTAACGCTTTCTTATTTGACGATCACTTGATCATAACGGTGTCGGTATTAGCGTGATTAATGAGTGAATTCTCGTATTATCAATGCCAAATCTTGTTACTGGGCGAGCGCTATTCGCAGCGAAAATTTTTGCTAGTCGATCGCATGTAACGCTTGTTGTTTTCAATGATCTCGTTGCTTTCAATCGCTTGTTGAACTCAACCAGCAGCTCTATGAGCTGCGCCCGCCATTCCTATGGCTGCTCCAAGCGTCAAGCTGTACTCAAAAATCACAAAAAGCGTGATTTTTTGCGTTCCAGCTTGACCCTCTCCGCATCCATTTCCATTCAGGGCCGGGGGTTCTCATCCCCTCTTCGCTCCTCCGTCGCTACGGGGGATTCCGTCGCCGGTACCCGTCGAACACCCCCATACTTGCAATGGCAAGTATGGGTAGAGCGGTTGGGTGCAAGTATGCCTGTTAGCGGCAAAAATGTGGCGCTATTATTTTCATACTCGCAGCTTGCCGACCTGATGGTCAGCAAGCTGCTCGCGCTAATTTTTAACGCGCCAACGTCTTTCAGATTATAGCTATCAGCTTGCGTGAAATCAGTCAGCAAGGTTGATGATTTCATTCGCAAGCGTAGGTTGCTCACACCCTAGATTGCTTCAATTACCTGTGAGTCATTGAGATTGATACTCCAAAGCAGCAGACTTTCAACATCTGTGGTCTTGGTATTGTTGATTCGTTTTAGCACTGCTGTCAGGTGGTCGATACCGTTGAGCTTCGCTGTGCCCATGATGCTATAAAGCGCAGCATCATAATGCCCTCCAACCTCAGAACCGGCGAATAGGTGACTCTTCCGCCCCAGCGCTAGCGGGCGGATAGCCCGCTCAGTGGCGTTGTTGTCGGCCATCATCAAGGTACTGCGTCAGGCTATCCCATTATTTGCGAGCATAGTTGATCGCTCGTCCCAAGGCAGAACCTTTAGAGCATTGTCGGAGGGTCTGATCTAACTAAGTATACAGACCTTCCATTAAGGGTTTAGCATTTTGCTGCCTACCATGTTGGCGTTCATCCGGCGGTTTACCCTTGATCTATTTTTCAACTTGATACAACGCGTTTATTCGTTCAATAGCTTCCAGCGCAACAGAGCTTTTTGTCGATTCAGTAAGCTTGAAGAGCTTTCTACGGACATGAGCCCAGCAACCTGCTTGAGTGATGCCGGACTGAACGGCAAGGTTATAACCCGCATAAGCATCAGTCTGGATGATCCCGCGATAGCCCTTCAAGTGAGCGGCAGGTTCTTTTCCTGACCAGATGGTACTGTATTGAAACTAGACAGCAGGCGCTGCTGGTGATTTCAGTTTTGAATGAACTTTTGCTAAACGGTTTTACTGGGGTGTAGGAGCTATGTTTCAATGAGAGTTATATGATGTTTCAGTATAACTTGAACCTAACCTACAGATTTCAATCAAAGATGATGTTGACATAAATAAACTTTTAAAACAATGAGTTAGATATGTATGGTATTAAATATATCTTAATGTTGTGAAGGTGAAAGCAGGCGGAGCCTACTTATAGATAGAGAAGAGGCTACTAATAAGAAAGGTTGTAGATTGGATGGTAAGAATGAGTAAATTGAAGTTGTGCTGGTGCATTAAAGAATTAGTATTGCTTACCCTGAATACGGAAGCTTATGAGCTAGAAGTGACAGGCCATCAAGACGCTCTCTTCCAGGCCCGCCCCATTTTGCGAGTTGTATCTTCTGTAGTGGTCAAGTAAAATTGGCCACCGATTTATAGTTAATCCAGTAATTCTCCTCAGCTTTATTTGGGCTCATGCCTCCGTTGTGTTTATGCGGCCTTAGCTGACTGTAATACCCGATTAAATACTTAACGATATGATGTTTTGCCTGGGTAAATGAGTGGTAACCATAAGTTGGCACCCATTCAACTTTTAAACTTCTAAAAAAGCGCTCCATTGGCGCATTATCCCAGCAGTTACCGCGTCGACTCATGCTTTGTTTGATTTGGCACTGCCAGAGCGTTTGCCGGAATTTACGGCTTGTATAATGACTTCCCTGATCGCTATGAAACATAACGCCTTTAGGTCGCCCGCGGCTTTCATAGGCCATTTTAAGCGCCTTACTGGTCAGCTCACTGTCGGGCGATAAAGACATCGCCCAACCAATAGGTTTGCGTGCGAATAAATCCATCACCACAGCTAAGTAAGCCCAGCGATGCCCCGTCCAGATGTAAGTAACGTCACCACACCAAACGCGATTGGGCTCGTCAGGATTGAACT
>NZ_JAHKQE010000034.1 GCF_018860855.1 Amphritea atlantica | reverse complement strand
TTTTACTCAACACCCTGATTAAGTCAACCATTTTATTTAAGAACTTTTAGCAAATTCTCAAATGAAGTCGGCGACTTCCTGTTCAACTTTCCGCTGTTAAAAGCTTGCGTTAAACGCCCTGCTTTCAATGGGTTAATCGAACAGCTCAACTTGTTTCAGTGACCGTTTTCGGAGGCTGTCTCAAGCGAGGAGGCGCATTTTACACCGCACAGCCAGCGAGTCAACAGAGCCAGCACGAAAAAGTGTCAATTTAATGAAAAGCAGCTAACTTTTTACAATGAGCTGCTAGACCGTCACTTCACGACCTGTTGCGGTTAAGAAATCAAGACCAAGGCAATAACCTATCGCCCCTAGAATAGGCTCCAACAAAACCACAAAAACCGCCTGACGGCGGTTTTTGTGGTTTTCGGCTTGGGAAGTTATGAATCAGCCACTCTTCTTGCCTATGTTATTCACGCCAGCCAACATCACTCGATGTCGATCAGATACTGAGAGCGCAGGGTAAGTCTGTCTAAATTCAGGGAAATCATTATACAGACGGCGAGATGAGAGAGCTGCCTGACTGAATCTTGATCATGTCCGCTGAAACCAGCGAATTAAACAAAACTTGGATACTTAATCAAATCCACTAACGGAACCCCTAACCAAGAAATCACCACAGACTGAACTTCAACATAACATAGCCGGCATATCGATCATATAATGCAGAGCGAGCGAGGATCTCTTCCAGTGGATAGCACTTAGGTTTTGCAACCGCACCCCTGATCTCCACCATCCAAGGATCGGTCACAAACCGCTGAGCATTACGCACGGGACACGCTTATCGGTACAAACGTATAAAAGCTATTCTGGGTTATCGCATCAGAATAAAGCACTCAAGCTTCATCGATTGAACAACTTGAGTTACGGGCGATATCTGCCAGCTTTAGCTGTACCGCTGAGGCCGCACATAGCGCGGCAAATCACTAGGAGTATCATACATTGCCGCACTACCGTTGATGATAACCCGTCATCGACAACGCCGCTTGCATGAAGCGACGCCGATTTCGATAAATAGATGCTGGGGTAAGCTTGGAGGGCTAGATCGTTGAAGCACTGGCTCGCTTATATCTATTCAAAACAGCCTCGCCTCAACGTTCTGCGTAGTTTAGCTACTGAGTGTTTTACGTTTACGCAGCAGCCACAGTACTGGACCTGATAATGAATAACCCAATAGCAACAACCACAGGAAGATAGCTGGGCTAATAGAGATCACGCCAATGGTCAAAACGATCACCAGCAAGATCATAAAGGGAATCTTCCCCTTTGGATCCACATCTTTAAAACTATAGTAAAGCACATTACTCACCATCAACACGCCCATCAAAGCGACATAGATAGCGATGAGAAAGACAAAGCTCGAAACATCAATATCAAATTCAACACAGGCCCACACCAGTCCGGCGATCGATGCCGCTGCCGCAGGGCTCGGCAAGCCGATAAAGTAACGCTTATCCACAGAACCAATTTGAGTATTAAAACGTGCTAAACGTAAAGCCGCGCCAGCCACATAGATAAACGCACAGAACCAACCAAACTTACCCGCGTCACTCAGGACCCAGCTAAATGTAACCAACGCCGGTGCGACCCCAAATGAGACCATATCCGCCAGCGAGTCATATTCCGCGCCAAAAGTACTCTGGGTGTTGGTCAGACGAGCCACTCGACCATCAAGCCCATCCAGTACCATCGAGACAAAGATCGCAATCGCCGCATTATCAAACGCACCATTCATACCCGCCACAATGGCATAGAAGCCACTAAACAAAGCGCCGGTCGTGAATAGGTTTGGCAGTAAATATATGCCTCGATTACGAGGTTTTGGATCTGTGGATTCTGGGGTGGGTTGATCAGGTTGTTCTGGTTTGCTTCCCTGTGGGTTGTTCATAGAGCTATTTACACCAATGGATTAACAAAATGTTAAGACATTCTACTTTTCCGCCTAACGGAAAGCTATCGCTACCCAAAAGCTTTCCGTTTCTGAATTAAGCAAAGAGGCTCTGAATACGGTCTTTTTCGTCCATATCGTCAACCACGGCTCAAGTATTAAGTCTGATTAATGAGGTTTATTTTAAACCTGGCAAAAAGAATAGCGTATCACTACGTTTTTCCGTTAATTTCCGAGTAATCGCCCGTTTTAACGGTGCGACGTTATTGGCGATCCGTAAAGTCGCCTTACGGGCAATTTTGGCCGCTACGTTATCATTGGTAAATAATCCGACAACAAGATTAGTTCCCGCATACAAAGGACGGGTGACCAACATATGACCGCGCTGATATTTCTGTAAAACACGCCTGGAGCCAATATCGACACCAAGGCTAAGGGCCTGCTTAATCTCTTTGGTCAGGCTTTCCTGGCTTCTCAAGCCTAAATTAAAGCCATGCGCTGTAACTGGGTGCATACCAACGGCAGCATCACCGATCACCGCGTAGCGACGACTCACAAATTTATTCGCATGCACCGCCACCAATGGATAGAGATGACGACGGCCATAGAGCTTCATACTACCTAACTGTCCCTGCAGACGTTGTTCAATATCGGCGGCGAACGCTTCTTCATTCATATTAAAAATACTGTCAGCCTCAGCACTAGAGACCGTCACGACAATGGATGACAGATTGCCCGTCATCGGTAAAATTGCCACCGTTCGACCATAATGAAAACATTCAAAGGCCGTCTGATGATGGGAAAGGGAGTGCTCCATTCGACATACGATGGCCGTACGGGAGAAATCTTTAATGCTGGCGGGTAGGCCCATTTTACGACGAGTTTCTGAAAAACGACTATCCGCCGAGACGAGCAGATCACACTCGAAACGTTCACCATTCGCCAACTGCACCCAGGCACAGCGCTCATCATTACCGACATCTTCAACCGACATTTCAGTCAACAACTCAATATTATCGACCCCCTGCACAACGTCAAAATAGGCTTTGCGAATTTTATCGTTGGGTACTAAATAGCCTAATGCATCTAGCTCCGCATTATCATTGTCAAAGTTCAGAGTATAGCTAGAGTTACCATCGATCACTTTCGCCGCACAGATCGGCGATACATCATTGGCGGCGAGCTCCTGCCAAGCCCCCGCCGTTTTCATCAATGCGATTGACCGGTGTGTTAACGCAATTTCACGCCCATCTTCTGGCGGATTCTGCAGCACACTCAAAGATGACCTGTCCACCAGCAACATCTTTAATGAAGTATCCCCCAAGGAGCGTGCAAAACTCAGCCCTGCTGGGCCTGCGCCAATAATGATAATGTCATACTTCATACAGAACCTCGGGGCGATCATGCGCCATTGCAACCGGAATATGAGGCCAAACATACCCGCAACGACAATCGATTTCCCTAACCCAGATCAAACCGGTTTAAGAAAACACGATATCCTCCAATAATGACAAGTCATCCCCCCTATCCAAATAAATAGTTATTGCAGAAAAAAACCTATATGCAAAAATACATTTCACATACTGCAATGCATAAGCTGACCCCATTTATGGATACCCGCTCTCTTACGTTCTTTATTAGCCTCTGCGACACCCTTCACTTTGGCCGCGCCAGTGAGGCTTGTCATATCAGCCCTTCGGCCCTTACCCGAACCATTAAACAGATGGAGAGCACCCTCGGCGTACAGCTGTTCGAGCGGGATAATCGTACGGTCAGACTGACTCGTGAAGGTGAACGCTTTCAAACCTATGCCAGAGAAGCCCTGATACAGTGGGACGTTATCCGCAACTCGCTCCTCGAAGAAGCACAAGAATTACAGGGGGAGATCAGCGTCTATTGCTCTGTCACCGCAAGCTATAGCTTTCTCTATGACATTCTCAATAAATTTCGGCGTCAGCATCCCAAAATCGAAATCAAGCTACATACCGGCGATCCAGAAAGTGCCATTCAACGAGTGGTGAGCGGCACCGACGATATCACCATTGCCGCTCGCACCGACATATTGCACAACAGCCTTGCCTTTAAGCACATCGCCACGTCACCCTTGGTGTTTATAGCACCACAGCAAGACCCCCTACTGGATTCCATGCTAGGGAGTGCCACCGACTGGTCGGCGGTGCCGATGATCTTGTCAGAAGATGGCGTATCTAGAAAGCGGGTAGATCAGTGGTTTAAGGCGCGCCAAGCTAAACCTAAAATTTACGCCCAAGTTGCCGGAAATGAAGCGATTGTCAGCATGGTTAGCCTCGGTTTCGGGGTTGGCGTTGTACCGAAAATCGTCTTAGAAAACAGCCCACTGGCGACTCGAGTGCGCATTTTAACGATACAACCCGAATTGAAAGCCTACGATGTGGGCCTAATCGCACTCAAGAAGAAACTACAGAGCCCACTTATTGCAGCCTTCTGGTCTCAAATCGGCTGACGCCGTCATTAGTCGATACTTCAGCAATTCTGCATCACATGAGCGCTATCTTTTCTCGCCTCGTCTCATCACCCATAAAGTCCGCAGAAAAAAGCTCTATTGAATACCAACTCACTTACATCAGTAGCGGCACATCGCTCAAACCAAACTTAATCTGATTCAGCGTAAACAATAGGCAAAAGCCAACCAATAACTCAAAGCTAAACCAGTAAACTGGGCCTTAATCATTGATTGAAAAGTTCTTCCAAATGCGGCGAGATGTAAGGCCGACCACGTTCATTCAATGCGGTTCCGATAACCAGTCCAGTAAGGCAAAGCTTTTCATCCTCAAGGCGCACAACCTGCTGACGAAAACCAAACTTCACTCGACTCAGCCGCTCGAGTGCAACCTCAACCCGAAACCGATCTCCGCTTTTTAACGATGCTTTATAATCAAGTTCGGAACGAATAACCACGAGATGAATACCCGCCTTAGTCAGCGCGGCAAAGTCTATTCCGCCCTGTTTTAAAAAGGCATGGCGCGCATGCTCAAGGTAGTTGAAATAAACACCGTTATTCACAATGCCCTGCATATCCAGTTCATAATCCCTAACACTCATTTCAATACTGAACATTAAAAATCTCCTAACAAAAAAAGGGTGCCTTAATAGCACCCTCTTGAATATTAATCATAACCTAATGGGTTGAGCGGGCCGATTTAACCACATCGGGTGCTAAAGATTCGATAATCGTCAACAGGGCATTAACACCCTGCTGCAAGTTCTCATTATTATCGACCAACAGAATACTATCCGGAAGACTATCGACAAATTGTCGGTGTCGATTCAACCGTTTAACAATCTCTTCTTCGCTCTCACGACCTCGATCTATCAATCGCTGACGTAGACTCTCTTCATCCACTTGCACCAATACTGGAATCAAATTCGGATAAGCATGTAAAGCAATTTGCAGGTATTCGCGGGAACCGTTGATAACCACATTAACGCCTTTCGCCAGCCAGTTATCAATTTCAGCACCGATGCCATAGCTATAGTCATGGGAATACCATTGCATCGCAAACATCCCCATACTTGCCCGCATATCGAACTCTTCAGGCGATAAATGAATATGGTTTTCACCACCAACATTAGGGGCGCGAGTAATGTAACGATGGGCAACAAAACAACGATGTTTTGTCTGCAGACGCTGACGACACCCTTCAAGCAAACTATCTTTACCGCTGCCTGAAGCGCCCACCAGATAGAGCAGTTTTCCACTCATAGGATGATCTCTGAGTACTATACCGGTTATTGAGAGCTCAAGAGTAATACGCTTAAATTGGAAACACCAGCCCTGATTAACCCAGCCCTATCACCATCTCGTAAAAAAACCAGACGATAATCTTCGCTGCAAAGACAATGACATAGACCTTATTTTACCGTCAAAACAGGAAACCTATCTTTCCCTATACCCTGCTGACGACCTTAAATCACCTTACTTCCAATAACGTAACCATGACAAGTAGCAGACCTTGGCCATGCCGAGGCCCGATCAAACAACCGTTATGTCTAATCCCTCAAATATCGCTTAATTTAGGCAAAAAAAAGCCACTCAGTGAGCGGCTTTTGATCAATAATCAAGGGTCATTATATACTCAAAACTTTCTCACCACGGGACAGACCCGAAACACCCGTACGTACGACTTCCATAATATGTGCCGCACCCAAGGTTTCGATAAAGGCATCCAGTTTATCACTGGCACCGGTCAACTGAACCGTATAGGTGGTTGGCGTCACATCGATGATCTGGCCACGGAAGATATCCGCAGTACGCTTGATCTCGGCCCGCATCTGACCACTGGCCTTCAGCTTGATCATCATCAGCTCACGCTCAACATGATCGCCTTCCGTCAGATCAACCACTTTAACCACATCAATCAGCTTGTTTAGCTGTTTCGTGATCTGCTCGATAACCCGATCACTACCAATGGTCGTAACCGTCAGGCGAGATAGTGTTGAGTCTTCCGTTGGCGCTACGGTGAGTGACTCGATGTTAAAGTTCCGCTGGGAGAACAGACCCACAACCCGAGACAGCGCGCCCGGTTCATTTTCCATCAGCACAGAAATAATATGTCTCATGATCAGGTTCTCTCCGTCTTACTCAGCCACATATCACGCATAGAACCACGTGGTACCTGCATCGGGTATACATGTTCAAACGGATCTACTGTGATATCCATAAATACCATCCGATCTTTCATGGCGAACGCTTTGGTCATCGCCGCTTCCAGATCTTCATATTTATCAACTTTCATGCCCACATGACCATAGGCTTCAGCCAGCTTAATAAAGTCAGGCAGCGATTCCATATAGGAATGTGAGTGACGTGATTCATAGTTCATGTCCTGCCACTGACGTACCATGCCCAGCGACTGGTTATTCAAACAGATAACCTTCAGTGGGATGTTGTACTGGCTAATAGTAGACAGTTCCTGAATATTCATCTGAATACTGCCTTCACCGGTAACACAAACAACCTCTTCATCGGGGAAGTTCATCTTCACGCCCATGGCTGCAGGCAAGCCAAAGCCCATGGTGCCCAAGCCACCGGAGTTGATCCAACGATTCGGTTTATTGAACTTGTAATACTGGGCCGCAAACATCTGGTGCTGACCCACGTCAGAACAAATATAAGCATCACCGCCAGTGACTTTGCTCAGCATCTCGATAACCTGCTGAGGCTTCATCTTCTCAGAGTCATCGGTGCGATAATGTCCGCCGTGACGGGTGCGCCACTCATCGATCTGCTTCCACCAAGAGTCGACAGCTTCTTTCTCTGGCTGCTTCTTACTATCTTTAACCAGCGTCACCATCTCATTCAACACATGCTTAGCAGGGCCAACGATTGGCACGTCCGCTTTAATGGTTTTAGAGATAGAAGCAGGGTCGATATCCACATGGATGATCTTAGCCGTCGGACAGAACTTATCCACACCGTTGGTCACCCGATCATCAAAACGTGCGCCGACGGCGAGAATCAGATCCGCATGATGCATCGCCATATTCGCTTCATAGCTGCCGTGCATCCCCAACATACCGATAAACTGACGATCAGTACCAGGATAACCACCCAATCCCATCAAGGTATTAGTTACCGGCGCGTTGAGAAGCTGCGCTAATTCGGTTAACTCTTTGCTGGCACCGCCCAAGATGACACCGCCACCGGCGTAGATAACCAGACGCTTAGCGCCCAGCACCATATCGACGGCCTTTTTGATCTGACCACTGTGGCCACGGCTCACAGGGTTATAAGAACGCAGCTTGATACTTTTCGGGTATTCATAATTAAAGCGATCGGTTGGGTTGGTCATATCCTTAGGGATATCAACCACAACAGGTCCAGGACGACCACTTTCTGCAATATGAAACGCCTTCTTAATAATAGAAGGAATATCTTCAGGATTTTGAACACTAAAGCTGTGCTTAACAACAGGGCGAGAGACACCGATCATATCGGTTTCTTGGAACGCATCTTCACCGATCAGAGTACTCATGACCTGGCCGGTAATCACCACCATCGGGATTGAATCCATGTATGCCGTAGCAATACCGGTAACCGCATTGGTCGCACCCGGACCAGAAGTCACCAGCGCCACACCGGCTTTACCGGTAGCTCGCGCATAGGCATCGGCCATATGGGTGGCAGCCTGTTCATGGCGAACCAGAACATGTTGCACATCACCCTGCTGAAACAGTGCATCATAAATATGCAGCAGTGCCCCACCGGGATAACCGTAGATGTGTTTCACACCCTCATCTTTAAGGGCGCGAATTAGCATTTCGCCGCCTGAAAGTTGTTCCACAATAGTATCCTCAAATTACACGCACAGAGGCATGTATAAAAAAATCTGATACTGGAGGATGTTATGACGCGCCTACTGGTGTGTAATAACATCAACCAGCAGGCTTTTGCGAAGGTGGTCGGTACGACCAGAGAAAGGCAAAAGCAACTCTTCATCCGATGATTAAGTGTGGGTACACACTGTAAACCCGGGAAGATAAGCTGGGTGTGCTTATCAAGTTTCTGCTTCGGGGTAACCTACTTAGTGCAGAAACATCAAAATTGTGGCGTTATTCTGACAGCAGATCAGGAAATGATCAAGTAAACAGCGCTGATAAAATAAATATTCTTCTCTTGCTGCAATACAGGACTGCCGACTCGATAACGAGAATGCTATAGTGAATGAAAGCTAAAATGAGCTAAACATAGATATTTTTTGATTTGGAGATCGTTGCATGAACACAGCGGAAATTAAAAACAAAGAACGCGCACTAAATGAATTTGTGCTGGTATTGCGCAAGATAATGGTCGAGCCAGACATCTGTAAAACCGCTCTAGATATCACTCGTAAACATATCGATGAAAAAAACGCCAATGTGAAAATTGCCGATGAATTGTCCGCAACGACCAACATAAAAATACCGTTAGAACATAGTGAAGCAGATACTCTGTTTCTGGATATGTTAAAAGACCTAGTCCGTGACGAAAAAGCGCTTTATTAAGCCCCAGCAAGATAAACTGACATCGGGGTCACTAGGCCCCGCTCTCACAACCCTTGACCTCTCTCACTTTAGCCACGCCAATACTGTTATAGCCTTCCCTGAAGCCGCATTACGTTAGCATCTCTGCTAACCCCCCATATCTTTTATCTGACGGTCTAGCACTATGCCAAACTCAATCGCCAGACACACAAACGCCCTGACAAGCCAGGGCGTTTTAACACTAGAGTCTATTAACTGAGGTTATAAACTAACGCCCAGTGCTTTGACTGTTGCCATATTGATATATTCATCAACGGGTAGGTCATTCGCACGCTGGAAGTCGTTAACCGCCGACATGGTCTCACGACCAATAACACCATCGATACGGCCTGGATCAAATCCACCTGCAAGCAGCGCTTTCTGAATATGCGCAATATTAGTGGTGGTCATATTGGTATCGCACAAAATTGAGCGCCATTCCATATAACCCTCTTTATTCAACTTGCTCAGCGTTACTGTCTTATACTCAGCCGGAATTTCGAAGCGTTTCTCTTGCGCCGCAGCAGCAAGCTTAGTCACTTCGACAGTTTCATATTTCGCAGGAATATCAGTTCTTACAAAACCAGCAGGCTGTACAACAACCGTACGCTCTACCGTTTCATACTTGGCCGGCGTTTCTGTTAGACAGATTTTATTACCGGTTCGAGTACTGCGCGGATGAGTCATGTCATGCACTTCATGCCAATCAAACTCATAGTCATGCACTTTTTTGGTCAGTGCCACATCTGAATAAACCGCCGGCACAGCGGTACGTTCTTCCTTGGCCTCAGCAACCAGTTCCTGCACTTTCACCATCTTATACTCTGCAGGAATTTCCACAGTACGAGTACTTGCGGGTGTCACTAGCACTTCTCGGCTGACTGTTTTATAGCTAGCGGGTACTTCAATCAGACACATGATTTCGCCGGTGGCCTGATCGATTTTTTGAATCGGCCCCGTGCCTTTTTTCCATACAGTATGCGCTGGCACATCAACAACTTGTTCAGTGACCGTTTTATATTGCGCAGGCACTTCTTCAATACGGCTGCTGGCTTCTGTAACCATGACCCGCTTTTCAACCCAACGATATTGTGCAGGCACTACGCTAACTTTATCGTAAGCTTCACGAGTCAAAACGGACTCATTAACCTGCTCAAACTCAGCCGGCACATAGTGCTCATGAAAACACATACCTGGGGTGGCTGCATCTAGATCAATACCATCCGCAGCGGCTGCCGCTAGCAAATTCTGACTGGCTGGAGCACTCTTGACGCTTTTATCAATACGCCATACCTGTTCAGCTTCACGAATAAGTTTCTGCTCTCTAACAACATCATACTTAGCAGGTACGGGTGTCATTTTAAAACTGGCGGGCTGAACCATCAGCCGTTCAGTCACTTTTTTATACTGCGCCGGCATAACTTCAACCCGCTGTCCTGCTTCTTTCACCAAAACGGTTTCGGTATAAGATTGATACTCAGGCTCGACCCAAACTCGGGCATAACACTCACCCGCTTTAGCCGAAGGAGGCAGTAAAGGCTCGGATCCTTGCCCCTGCGCGGCTTTATCTGCCAAAACAGCTTCGCGAAGCGCGAGCTCTTTCTCTTTATCGACTAATAACTGATTACGCTGTTCCATCTCAACAGGATCGAAGGCAACGGTAGATTGTGGTGCGTTACTACTACACGCGGCTAAAAAAACCGCTGCGCTTAAACTGGTGATACGAAAAACATGACGTGATGTATTTTGCATACACCCTCCTGATTAGAGATTTATTTAATATTTTTATAAGCATAGATCATAAGTTCAGAATATCTATGCGCTATTCGGCTAAGTTCCGTAGAAAATAAAAATAAAAAAAACGCGCTGATTCTTGCGAATAGCGCGTTTTTTGAAAGCAATATCTCTAGATAGAGAAGAGGTGGTGCTTTTTCTTACCTAATTTAACGAGGAAGAAACGGCCATAGGTGCCATTCGCCGCCGTAAAGATCTCGGCGGCTTTCATATTGTCGTCCATGCCTTTCTCGACACCGTTGACGATCACAGCATTACGTTGCAGCGCATCTTTAATCTGCTTACCAGAAGCCGCCAAACCCGCATCGCTTAGCAATGTGGTCAACGGCGTCTCCGCTAGATCAGCCGCAGACAACGATGATGATGGTAGGCCATCCAATTGCAATTGTTCAAAATCAGCTTCGCTAAGATCAGCCAGGTTACCACTGAATAGTGCTTCAGTGATGCGCATCGCTGCGGTCAAACCCTCGTCACCGTGGACCAAACGTGTCACTTCCCGCGCCAATACCGATTGCGCTTCAGGACGTCCGTCGCGCTCAGCATCCGCTTTTTCCAACGCATCGATCTCATCAACCGACAAAAAGGTAAAATATTTAAGGAACGCGTAAACATCAGCATCGGCGGTTTGCAGCCAGAACTGATAAAACGCATAAGGCGAGGTTTTAGCCGGCGATAGCCAGATCGTGCCGGATTCTGTTTTACCAAATTTGGTACCGTCCGATTTAGTGATCAACGGCAGCGTCAAACCAAACGCCTTGTTACCGTTCATACGCCGTGTCAGCTCAGTACCACCCGTAATATTACCCCACTGATCAGAACCGCCAATTTGCAGTGTACAGTTGTGACTAGCATTCAACTGCTGATAATCGAAAGATTGCAAAATCATGTAGGTAAATTCAGTAAAAGAGATCCCTTCGCCTTCACGGTCGATTCGCTGTTTAACCGATTCTTTCGCAATCATCTGGTTAACCGAGAAGTGCTTGCCGACATCTCGCAAGAACGTCAGGATATCCATCCCACGCGTCCAATCGAGGTTATTGACCACTTCCGCGCTATTCGTGCCGCAATCAAAATCGATAAATTGGCTGACCTGGCCTTTGAGTTTATCGACCCAACCCGCTACCGTTTCATCGTCATTCAGTTTGCGCTCCTGGGCTTTAAAGCTCGGATCACCGATCAGTCCCGTTGCACCACCCACCAGCGCAAGTGGTTTATGACCCGCTTGCTGAAAGCGTCTGAGCGCTAACAGTGGCACTAAAGAACCAATATGAAGACTGTCTGCCGTAGGGTCAAAACCACAATAAAGGGTGACAGAACCTTCAGCCAGATGTTGTTCCAGTTCTTCTTCACTGGTCATCTGCGCGATCAAACCGCGCGCACTAAGATCCTGTAGCAGTGTTTTGTCTGTCATTGCCTTCTATTAACCCTTCGCATAATAAGTAGTCATAATTGATGGGCCGTATTCTACCCTTCCGGATTAAATCCGACAAACCCATGATACTTATAATGGTATGAAGACAACAACGACTCGATTTTTAACGCTATAAACCTAAAAACTGAGGCTATTCAGAGACAACTGTATCTCCAGATAATGACAACTTCTCTCTATATACACCCTTTTTCGCCGATAGAGTGTGAATATTTCGATTATTTAAATGCTTCCGGTATACTTTGCGAAACGTTTAAATTCTGAGGCCGTATCACGTGTTGTTAATCAAGCGACTAAAACAGCATATTCCTGTTACCCACCTAATGGCGGCCACGATATGCACGACCATTGTGGGTCTAACCGCCATGCTTATACCATCGGAAGAAGCCCCAGCATCGGTATTTAACCAGACCCTCACGACAACCATACAACTTCCACTGACTCCCATCGTCGCCGATGAATCTAGCAACACTGTCGAGACGGCTGAGATCGTCTCAGAACCAGCAATAGCAGCCTCTGCCCAGCCACAACCACAACCACAACCACAACAAATCATCGAACAGTGGCAGGACTTTACCGTACGTAACGGTGATACCCTCACCTCAATTTTTAAGCGCGCAGGTCTTAGCAGCCGAGATGCCTTCTTGGTGAGTGATGCGGTAAAAGAGACAAACGCACTAAAACGGATCTATCCGGGTCAAACCCTCAGCTTTGTTATTAACGATCATCAGCTACACAAGCTGAAACATATCCGTAATCAACTAGAAAGCTCAATGATCATCGCAACTGATCAAGGTTACCGCGTTAAAGAGATTGAGAAACAGCCCGATATCACTCCACGCTTTGTCAAAGGCACTATTGAAAACTCCCTGTTTCTTGATGCCTCACGCGCAGGGTTATCGGACCGTATGATTATGGAGCTAGCCGCCATCTTCGGTTGGGATATCGACTTCGTATTGGACCTTCGCCAAGGCGATCATTTCAATCTAGTCTACGAAGAAAAATTTCTCGATGGTAAAAAGATAGGTGAAGGCAATATTCTCTCCGCCCAGTTCGTTAACCAAGGAGAGACCTATACTGCCATTCGCTATACCGACAGTAATGGAGATAGCAGTTTTTATACGCCACAGGGCGACAGTATGCGCAAAGCCTTTTTACGCAGCCCAGTGGATTTTGCACGGATTAGCTCCAGCTTCAAAACACGCCGCAAGCACCCTATTCTGGGACTTACCCGTGCCCATAAAGGAACGGACTATGCAGCTCGAACAGGCACGCCGATTAAAGCGGCAGGAGATGGAAAAATCATCTGGCGCGGCAAAAAAGGTGGCTACGGCAACTGTGTTATCGTTCAACATGGTGGCAACATCACTACCCTTTACGGCCATATGAACAATTACCGCAAAGGCCAGAAGAACGGCAGCCGCGTCCGACAGGGTGATGTTATTGGCTATGTCGGCCAGACAGGACTCGCCTCAGGCCCCCATTTGCATTATGAGTTCAGGGTTAACGGCGTCCACAAAAACCCTCAAACGGTTAAATTACCTCATGCCGCTCCTCTAGACAAAGCTGAACGAGCTCCATTTTTCGCCGTCGCGGAACAAGCACTCGCGCAGTTGGCGTCATACAAGGCAACCCAACTGGCCTCTGCATCTAAGTGACCGCCGACTATCGAGAACCGCAATGAACGCTCCGATCTTTATAGGCCTGATGTCCGGCACCAGTCTCGATAGTATCGATGCAGTCGCGGTGCGCTTTGAGCCGACCTTTGAGCTAATAGCCAGTCATAGCGAACCCATTCCTGCTGCGATTCATGCCGCCACCCTCGCGTTATTTAACCCCGGCGATAATGAAATTGAACGCGTGGGCAGACTCGACCTAGCACTGGCTGAACTTTTTGCCACGGCGGTCGAAAACCTGATCAAGCAACATAGCCTTAAGCGCTCTAACATTGCAGCGATTGGCAGTCACGGCCAAACCATTCGCCACCGCCCCAACGCCCATTTTACCCTCCAGATTGGCGATCCAAACTTAATTGCTGAACGCACTGGCATCACGACCGTCGCCGACTTTCGCCGCCGAGATATGGCCGCCGGAGGCCAAGGCGCGCCCTTAGTACCCGCATTCCATAGCGCGCTATTCCGCCAACCTGAGCAAAATAGGATACTGGTTAATATTGGAGGCATGTCCAATCTAACGATTCTAGACGCTGATCTAGATAAACCGGTACTCGGCTATGACACAGGACCTGGCAATGTCTTGATGGATAGCTGGATTATGCAGCATCAACAAAAAAGCTATGACCGAGATGGTCAGTGGGCCGCGACAGGCACCGTGATACCTCAGCTTTTACAAACAATGCTAGCACTGCCCTATTTCAGCGAAACACCGCCTAAAAGTACCGGCCGAGAGCAATTTAACCATCATTGGATTGAGCAGCAGGTTGCAGCACTGGAGACACAACCTCTGCCGAAGGATGTTCAGGCAACGCTGCTGGAATTAACGGCTCGTTCGATCGCCGATGCCATTAACAATCACCAATTAAACAACGTGCAAGTCTTCCTCTGTGGTGGCGGCAGCTACAATCAACAACTCAAAGCACGACTCGCAACACTACTTGCGCCTAACTATTTAGGCACTACTACCGACCTGAACCTTAATCCGGACTGGGTTGAGGCCGCTGCATTTGCTTGGCTAGCCTACCGCACCCTTAACCATCAGAGCGGTAATGAGCCCGGCGTCACCGGTGCAGCAGGCTATCGCCCATTGGGTGCTATTTACTGGGGGGAATAACGTAATTTTAGACAGCGGTCATTAACGGAATTAACTGGTGTTTATTGACTATTAAATCCGCTAAAGTATATTTTCGCATTGTATCGAGATATGCCTGCATCCCTTCCATCAGGGCATTTTTCAACTCGCAACAAGGCACTAACTGACAGGCGGTAGTGGCGCAATCAACCCCATCAAGATGATTTTCTAGCTGCTCAATCACATCCCCTATATTGATCAATTCAGGCTTCACAGCCAACCGAATACCACCATTTTTGCCGCGAATCGTTTGCACATAACCCGATTTAGCTAATTGGCCGATAACTTTAACCATATGGCTCTGAGACACGCGGTAGACTCTCGAAACCTCCGCCACACTACTCAACTGATCGTCTTTCAAGCAGGCAAGATACAACAGTGTGCGTAGGCCAAAATCAGTGAAAGCCGTAAGTCTCATGAACACTCCAAGACGGATAAAAAGATTAATAAAACGGGGTCCAATAACTATACCCCGTTTAATTACGACACAATAGCCGCCATCTCTATAAACGCCGTAACAACAGATTACAACCCGTCGCCAAGACCATAAAGACTCGCCCACAGGCTTAACTGATCGGTGCTGTCACCAAAGTACAGCGACATAATACCGGGCACCGCGACGCTCTTATAAATAAGCTTTATCAACGTCAGCCCAAACTTTCACTCGGGCCAAAGACCTCATAATTTAACTGTGCGTCATCAACCCCTAACCCTTTCAACTGACGGTAGATCGCGCGCATAAATGCCAATGGGCCACAGAAATAGAACTCCGCATCAGCAGGACAGTAATGCGCCAGCCATTCACGGGTGATATAGCCTTGATGATCATAATCACGGCCCTGTTTGGCAGCCGACGGATCGTCATAGAAAGTGACCGCTGTCAGTTTGGGATAATCTTGTTTCAGGCAACCGATATGCTGCGCAAACGCATGGGACTGACGGTTGCGGGCTCCCTGTAACCACACGATATCTCGGCTGTCATTTTTCAATAACAGATCGTTCAACATACTTATCATAGGCGTAACACCCACCCCGCCGCTAATCAGCACCACCGGACGGTCATTGTGTTTTAAAAAGAAGTCTCCACCGGGCATATGTACCGCCAACTGACCGCCTAGTTTCAGATGGTCATGTAGGTAATTTGATACCCGGCCTGCTGGCACACCTTCCTCTGCTGCGGGTTCACGCTTCACCGAAATCCGATAACCTTCGGCGCGGGGGGAATCAGAAAGACTATATTGGCGAATCTCTTCATATTGCCAGTCGGGACTCGCTATTTTGATACTCAGGAACTGCCCAGGACGGTACTCAGGCAAGGGTTTACCATCAAGAAGGCGCAGATAAAAAGATCGAATCTCATCACTCTCATCGACAATACGGTCAACCTTAAACGCTTTAAAACCTTTCCAGCCCTCAGCCTTTGCCTCGGCATATAACTGTTCTTCGCGACCAATCAGAATATCCGCGAGCTTCTGATAGGCTTCAGCCCAAGCGGTCAACACTGTATCGGTCGCCACTTCAGCGCCTAGTACCTCACGAATCGCTCGCAGTAGATTACGACCAACAATGTCATATTGTGCCGGGGTGATATCAAGACTGAAATGCTTCGCGGCAATTTTCTCAACTGTGCCTCCGAGCGCACTCAGGTTATCAATATGGGCCGCATATCCCAGAATAGCCGCTGCCAGTGTAGACTGCTGCCGTCCACTCGCCTGACTCGCCATATTAAAAACATGTTGTAGTTCAG
Organism: Amphritea atlantica; assembly: GCF_018860855.1. Classification (GTDB taxonomy): domain Bacteria; phylum Pseudomonadota; class Gammaproteobacteria; order Pseudomonadales; family Balneatricaceae; genus Amphritea; species Amphritea atlantica_A. The sequence goes on along the minus strand of NZ_JAHKQE010000034.1, from coordinate 69,345 downwards.
GATGTTCTGCAAAGAGCAGGCGATAAAAGTGTTGTGTGATCGCCTCTCCAGAAGCCTGAATAGCAGGCACGGTGGCTTTTACGACCGTTATTGTCTCAGTTTTCATATTCACCCTTAGTTATTACATAGAACGATTAAATAGTTAGTTTTTAGTTTTACTCTTTAAGCATATGAAGCCGCATCAGTGAGTGTGGTTATGTTCCAACCGATCATAATGACTCACTTCTAAACAGGGGAACAACTCCCGCTCCTCAAAACGAACATGCGCCTTTAACAAGTTGGCAAAGGTTGCTAAATTTTTCGCATCGGGTGACGCCATTAGCGAGCGCAGCTGTCGATGCTCATCTCGAAAGCGTTGCAACAGGGGCTCATCAATTCCTTCAACTAACACCTCTTCTTCATAAAAATGCGCGGCAAGCTCTGCCTGAAATTGATCACCCACCTGCTGCCAATAGTCCACAACAGCCTCGGCTCCCTCAGTCGCGCGCTCCAAGATCCGCTTCACATGCACCAGCGCCGTATGGTGCTCCCGACTCAAGGGTTTAAGAATCTCTGATCTATTCACCTAACTGCTCCTATCTAGCCGCGAGTCACTACTCGGTTGCGGCAAGCATAATATTTAAATATTCATTTGATATGAATATTATTTAACAATAACATGCATGTCAAATGAACATTAAAAGTGAGCATCACCATGGTTATTTGGTCAACTAGCGAGGTCTACGTCTTTGTTGCTGTTATGGTAATGATCGTGCTTAAGCTCTGGAGCGTCTGGCATATTTCACTTAAGGCAGGCGCCAATCGGGAGGGGCGAGCTATTTTTCTCGGTTTACTCACAGGCCTAACCCTGTTTGGCTTAACGGCTAAGGTCTATATCTCCCATGTATTGAGTTAATCACTTGGGAAGAGAGCGACGCCAGGCGTTATAAAGAGTCATGGGGAAAGTTCATACTTCACCCGCTACCCAAGCCGCAACGGGTAAATTCTGCCGGATCAGAAACACAAAAACCCCGTAAAAGGACTATTTACCAAAGTAAATAAGCTTTTACGGGGTTATCTAACGCTTACTTGTTAGAGCGTTTGGTACTGGTCAGATCGAAAAAGAGGAACCACAGCCACAGGTTGTCGTTGCATTAGGGTTGTTAATCACAAATTGAGAACCCTGCAGGCCCTCTTTATAATCCACCACCGAACCCACCAGATACTGATAGCTCATGGGATCAATCAGCATCGTGACGCCATCATTTTCAATTGCGGTGTCATCATCAGCAACCGCTTCATCAAAAGTGAAACCGTAAGAGAAACCCGCACAACCTCCACCGGTAATAAATACCCGTAGTTTAAGGTTATCGTTCTGCTCTTCTTCGATCAGACTCCTTACCTTCGCCGCTGCGGAATCGGAAAAAACCATGTCCGGCTGCTGGTCAGTCATCTCTGTCATATCTGCTCACTCACTCGTGTTTACCCATTCAGAGACCTATTATCTATTTAACCGACTAATTTAGTCAAGTATAGAAAATCTCAACTAAGGCATCATCCCTGCGTGTCGCAACCCTTCAGTCTCATCAAAGCCGAACATAATGTTCATATTTTGGATCGCCTGACCTGCCGCTCCTTTCACGAGATTATCGATAACAGACAGCACCACGACGGTATCGTCATTCTGTGGCCGGAAGACACTGATACGACAAACATTCGCGCCTTTAACACTGCGGGTTTCCGGATGGCTACCGGCGGGCATCACATCAACAAACGGCTCATCGGCATAGCGTTCTTCAAACAGTGTTTGCAAGCCATCGACCGGATCTTTCAGAATACCGTAAAGCGTGGCATGAATACCCCGAATCATCGGCGTTAGATGCGGTACAAAGGTCAGCCCAACCGGACGACCTGCCGCTTCACTCAGGCCCTGCTTAACTTCAGGTAGATGACGATGACCCGCTACGCCATAGGCTTTCATGCTTTCGCTGCTTTCACACAACAGCGAGCCGACATTAGCTCCACGGCCTGCGCCACTAACACCGGACTTAACATCAGCAATGAGACGACGGTGATCGATCAGGCCATTTTCCACCAGCGGTAGAAAACCCAGTTGAGTCGCTGTCGGATAACAGCCCGGACAAGCAAGCATCCGAGCGTCTTTAATCGCTGCTCGGTTAACTTCCGGTAGACCATAGACCGCTTGCGCCGCCAGTTCTGGGCTAGTGTGCTCCATGCCATACCATTTAGACCAGAGTTCGAGGTCTTTAATCCGGAAATCCGCTCCAAGATCGATCACCCGTACACCCCGTTCAACCAGTTCAGGCGCCATTTTCATTGCCACACCATGCGGCGTGGCAAAGAACACCGCATCACACTGCGCCAGTCTGTCTACATCGGGTACCGTGAACTGCAGATCGTAGTGACCACGCAAGTTGGGATACATATCGTCGATTCGCATACCTTCCTCAGATCGGGAAGTAATGACCTCAACCGATACTTCAGGATGGTTTGCTAACAGCCTTAGCAGCTCTACGCCGGTATAACCGGTGCCGCCTACGATACCTACTTTGATCACTTTGACCTCTCAATTGGTTCTACGGTTTTCTATTCAGTCTGCGTATGATACAAACCCTTGAGGGGCATTACTATTGCATGCGACTAAAATAGGTAATGAAAGCAGCACTACTTGTCATGAGATTATATCGCTGGCACTCAGAGTCAGCCCTTCTCTTTCCATTTCCATGCTTTTAAAAAAAGGCTGATTCGTTTCAGATGTTCAAAGACTCGTTCTCATTTGCTCACTTCCGTAATCGACTCGCTCATGTCGAAGCACTACCGCAGCTGGTCCTACTGGGTATTCTCTCAGGGTTGGCATCCGGCTTAGTCATTATCGCCTTTCGTCTGCTGATTGATCTGCCGCTGGAAGCTTGGCTACCCGGCGGTCAGAGTGAGAATTTTGAAGCATTACCCGTCTGGATGCGTGTACTGTTACCGATTACCGGTACGGCGGTTCTGGCATTAATGTTCTGGAAGTTATTACCCGCCACCCGAAAAGTCGGTGTGCTCCATGTCATGGAACGGCTCAGCTATCACCAAGGTAATCTGCCGGCAAAAAATATGTTGGTGCAATTTTTTGGCGGAGCGATCGCGTTATTAACCGGCCACTCCGTCGGGCGTGAAGGTCCCGCCGTTCATTTGGGAGCCGCCTGCGGCAGTCTCGTCGGACAGGTACTTCGACTACCCAATAATTCCCTGCGCATTCTGGTCGGTTGTGGCGTAGCCGCCGCTATTTCGGCCGCCTTCAATACTCCGCTCGCGGGCGTCATCTTCTCGATGGAGGTGATTTTGATGGAATATACGGTGATCGGCTTCACCCCAGTGCTCGTGGCATCGGTCACCGCAGCACTACTATTACGCTTTGTTTACGGTGATGAGTCAGCGTTCACTATTCCTGCACTGCAGATACAATCAATGGCTGAGCTACCATTTGTGATTCTGCTCGGGGTTGTATGTGCCTTGGTCGCCGCGGCATTTATCAGCATTATGCTGCAAACACAAAAATCAGTTACTTGGCCTTTAGGCGTGAAGTTATTAGTCGCCGGCGTGTTAACAGGCATAGTCGCCATCAGTTATCCACAGGTGATGGGGCTTGGCTATGACACCCTGTCGGAGGTTCTACAGGGGCATATGGGCTTGGCTCTACTAGCTGGGCTGCTAATTGCCAAAGGGTTACTCACGCCAGTGGTACTCGGCCTCGGCGTGCCTGGTGGCTTAATCGGCCCAACCCTGTATATAGGCGCCGTTACGGGTGCCACCTTTGCCTTACTCGTTGCCTATGTAACCGGTGCTAATCATTCTGGTGTGGGTTTCTATGCCATGCTCGGCATGGGAGCCATGATGGCGGCGGTACTGAATGCTCCGCTAGCCGCGCTGATCGCGTTATTGGAGCTAACAGCCAACCCCAACATCATCTTTCCCGGCATGATCACCATCGTTGTTGCCAGCACCACCGTACGCTTTTTCTTTCAACAACCTTCGATCTTTCTTAACCTACTCAATGCACAAGGGCTGGATTATCGTCAGGAGCCCTTAACCCAAGCACTCTCTCGGCAAGGCGTTACCAGTGTCATGAGTAGCCATTTTATCCGCAGTGATATTATGATCAACTGTGAATCTGCCGTGCAGATACTGGAACAACAGCCCGAATGGTTAATTCTCGAAGACAGTAAAGAGCTACCTCGCTATATCCTGCTCCCCATCAGTCTTAAACAGTTTATCGAACAGGAAACAGAGCAAAATGGTTTCAATCCTTCACTGGAACTCACATTAACGGAAGTCCCTGCAATACGTAAAGATATCGTCGCCATCGGCATTAATGCGACGCTTAAAGAGGCACTCGACCGCATGAATCAACAACGAGTCGATGCGCTATGGATACAAAACTATAGCAAAGAGATCGCCGGTATACTGACCCGGGAACAGGTCGAGCATTTTTATACCCAAAAAATTGAATCATAATCAGAGTGACTGAGTAATCCGATGACAGAGTTTTCGTTACGCGGCCTGTACGCTATTACCGATAGCACCCTAATGCCCAATACTGATAGTTTACTGCTTCAAGTAGAACAAGCCCTGCGCGGCGGTGCTCGAATTCTGCAATACCGTGACAAATCAACCCATCAGGCGCTCCGTCTGCAACAAGCCTTAGCTTTGGTTGACTTATGCCAGCAATACCATTGCCCGATACTCATTAATGATGATGTTGAATTAGCCAAAGCCAGCGGTGCCGACGGCGTTCATCTCGGCCAAAGTGATGGTAATATCCGCCAAGCTCGCAGCTTTCTCGGGCCAGCAGCCATTATTGGCAATACCTGCCACAACTCACTCGAACTGGCACGCACCGCCTGCCAACAAACGGCGGACTATGTAGCCTTTGGCGCGGTGTTTCCCTCTAGCACTAAACCTAACGCCACCCATGCCTCCATTAGCCTGATCAGTGAAGCCAAAGCGACACTACCCGTTCCGGTAGTAGCGATTGGCGGCATTAATATGGATAATGCAGATCAGGTTATTTCCGCCGGAGCCGATATGATCGCCGTCATCCACAATCTGTTTGCCAACGATGATATTTGCGCCCAGGCCGGACAGTTTAACGCCCTGTTTAACTGCTCCGCTCACGACACGAATTAAGAGAGCCCAACATGTCCCGTTCAGAGTCTTTATTCCAAGCCGCTCAAGCCCATATTCCAGGCGGTGTTAATTCACCGGTACGCGCGTTTAAAGGTGTTGGCGGCACGCCAATCTTTTTTAAACGGGGTGAAGCGGCGTATATGTTCGACGAGGATGATAAACGCTACATCGACTATGTTGGCTCATGGGGCCCAATGATTCTTGGCCACTCGCACCCCACCGTGATGGATGCCGTACGCAAAGTCATGGACTCTGGTCTAGGCTTTGGCGCGCCCACTGCCATCGAAATCGAAATGGCCGATAAAGTCTGTGAAATTATGCCCGGCATGGACTTAGTACGAATGGTCAGCTCCGGCACTGAAGCGACTATGAGCGCGATTCGCCTTGCCCGTGGTTATACCGGACGTGACAAAATTGTTAAATTTGAAGGCTGCTACCACGGCCACTCGGACTCACTATTAGTCAAAGCCGGCTCCGGTATGCTGACCCTTGGTGAGCCAAGCTCCCCTGGCGTACCGGCTAGCCTCGCAGAACACACCATCACGCTAACCTACAATGATATCGACAATGTCCGTCAAGCATTTGCTGAAGCGGGTAATGAGATCGCTTGTATTATTGTTGAACCCGTCGCTGGCAACATGAACTGTATCCCACCGGTACCGGGTTTCCTGCAAGGGCTTCGCGAGGTTTGTGATGAGTACGGCGCGGTCTTGATTATCGATGAAGTGATGACTGGTTTTCGGGTTTCGCTGACCGGTGCTCAAGGTTATTACGGTGTTACCCCAGACCTAACCACTATGGGTAAAGTGATTGGCGGCGGTCTGCCGGTCGGTGCCTTCGGTGGTAAACGTGAAATCATGGAATACATCTCGCCACTCGGACCGGTTTATCAAGCCGGTACACTGTCGGGTAACCCACTGGCCATGGCTGCAGGGCTGGCAATGCTGAATGCACTTCAGGAAGAGGGTTTTCATGAAAAGCTCAGCGCCAAAACCGAACTGCTAACCCAAGGCTTTGAAGCGATGGCACTGCGTCATGGTGTTCCCTTCACCACCACTCAGGTGGGCGGTATGTTTGGTCTGTTCTTTACCGATCAAGAGCAGGTCACCTGCTTCGCTGAGGTGATGCAATGCGATGCCGAAAAATTTGGCCGCTTCTTCCACGGTATGCTAGATGAAGGTATCTACTTAGCACCGTCGGCATTTGAAGCCGGTTTTATGTCTCAGGCTCATACCGAAGACGATATCAACGCCACCATCGAAGCGGCAGGTCGGGTATTTGCTAAATTGGCTGCGGAATAAACCATGCTGATTAGTCTGGCATACGGGGCGCTGTTAATCAGCGCGCTGTTCGCAGCACTGCAACTGCAACGTAAAGCACAGTCCCTAAGCGAGGAACCTAAGGCGACGTTACAAGCCGCAGCCTTAAGTGCGGTATTTCTCGGCATTTGGGCACTATCGGAGCTGATCAGTAAATCCGATAGTATCGCTGGAACCGATATCGCCACGCTACAGCGACTCTTGAGTAATCTCGCTTACTTTGTTGCTCTGCCGTTTTTTGCCACCGCGCTACTGGTTAGCGCACGTCATTGTCATTGGCAACGTCCCGCTTGGGGGCGCTGGCTGATCGGATTGTTTGCTCTGTTTGAACTATTACGCCGTATGGAGCATGGCGAGCTCTACACTCAGGTAGTCGCTGTCGCTGTCACGGCGACGATGTTCTTGGCAGCAGGATCTAACCAGAAACGATTACGAGGAATCACTCTGCTAGCCACCGTCAATATGGCTATCGCGCTGCTCTTAATGGGCCCCGGCACATTGCTCGCCAATCAACTCTTCAATCATGATCTCCTATACCCATTATTTCTAGCGGGCGCCCTACCCCTGTCGACTATCGCCATAAAACAAAGCGTTCGGTAAATAACACCGCCTGACAACTGTGCCACTCAATAAGGCCTGTCAGGCTTTTTCTTCTACAACAATAATGGTTTTCCACTCTCACCATTCACATACCAGCCCAATAATCTGGATTAACAAGCTGTCAAATAAACTCCGCTAATCCGTAATAACCAAATTTATTTGAGCAATTGTTCACCTATTGTTAAATCAAATTGAGCACTCGATCATAAAAAGAATGGTTTTAAATTAAATAGTTAGGTTTAAATAATAAAAGCATCCCGCCAATACTGAGAAGAAAATCCTCAAAATAGGCAGATTTAATCAACGCTGATGGCGTGACTTTATACGCTATCTGAGTATCATGTTTAAACATTTTAAGGTTTTGAATCTAAAGGAAAGCGCACTTGCACTCAGCCGTTCCAATCGTTATCTGTGATGATTCTCGCCTAGCACGAAAGCAAATAGCCTCTGCACTTCGAGGTTGGAATGTTGAGATTACCTTTGCCGAAAACGGCCTTGAAGCCTTAGAAGCCGTCCACACAGGCAAAGGGGATATCCTCTTTCTCGATCTAAATATGCCTACGATGGATGGCTATCAGACGCTGGAACATATCCGTAGCGATGATCTGCCGACGATGGTTGTCGTCGTTTCAGGCGATATTCAGCCTGAAGCACAAAAGCGGATTATGGCCCTCGGGGCTTTAGCCTTTATTAAAAAACCTTGTTCATCTGACATTATTGCAGACGTGCTAAACCAATACGGCTTACTCACAGAACTTGAACATTCTGAAAGTCATTTAGCCAATGAAGAAGTCCTAGAACTACCCGACTATTATCAAGAAGTTGCCAATGTCGCGATGGGCCAGGCGGGCAATCAATTAGCGCGTCTATTAAATACATTTATTGCTCTGCCGATCCCAAAAGTCAGCCTTGCCTCTCCTGCTGAAATTGAAATGATATTGCTCAGTGCCACCAGCCGTAATTTTGATTTAGTCAGCCAAGGGTTCGTTGGACCCAATCTAGCCGGTGAGGCCTTATTACTCATTCAGCGGGACAATCTCGATACTATCGCTCAATTAATGGATATGCAGGGACAAACGGATCAACTTGACGCTGATTTACAAATGACCCTCTCCAACACTCTTATTGGCGCATTCACCACGGGTTTTTCGAAGCAACTTGATATCACCTTAAGTCGAGCAACACCGATCATTCTACGCGACTTTTCTGAGCTTCCAGAACAAAATACTCAGTGGCAAAAAACCTTAATGATAACCATTGATTATCAATTAAAATCACACGATTTTTATTGTGAACTACTCATCATATTCACGGAAGATTCACTGCCTAAACTAAAAGAGATGGCGAGATATTTTCCATGAATAACACCATACACCAAGAACATGATATTGATGATATCCACTGGATTCTGGGGCTATTACAGAATTTTGAAGCAGGCCTAATCGTTGTCGACCGATATCACCATATCTGTCTATGGAATGGCTTTATGGAAAATCATTCGGGCATTTCGGCGAGTAAAGCCGCTAACCAACAGCTTTTTAGTCTGTTCCCGGAATTACCTGAGCGCTGGTTAAGAAAAAAAATGGAAGGTGTCCTGCTGCTCAGTAACACGGCTTATATATCCTGGGAACAAAGACCCTACCTATTTCAATTTAAGAGTCACCGCCCGATAACCGGCAGCTCACCCTATATGTACCAGAATGTCACTTTGACCCCCTTGAGTTCACCAACGGGCCAAGTAAATCATATCGGTATTTTGATCTACGACACCACTGATAATGCTATCGCACAACAAGAACTACAAGCAGCAAATAAGCGACTACAATCACTCAGTCGAGTAGATGGCCTAACGGGATTATATAATCGAGCCTATTGGCAGGAGTGCCTTGAAAAAGAGTTTGCTCGCTTTGGCCGTCGACAAGAGACCTCTTCGTTAATTATGTTTGATATCGATCACTTTAAAAAAGTGAATGATACCTATGGTCACCAAGCCGGTGATATTGTCATCCAAACCATTGCGGACACTCTGCAAAAACAAGCCCGCAAAACAGACTTTACCGGTCGTTATGGCGGTGAAGAATATAGCGCCATCCTCGTGGACACCAGCGGTGAAAATGCGATCATCTTTGCTGAGCGGCTGCGTGCGGCGGTTGAATCATCAGTGGTCGAATACGCAGGCCACAAAATATCAGTCACCATTAGTATCGGCATCTCTGAAATTAAACTCGAACAAAGTAATGAAGTTGAATGGCTAGAAGAAGCCGATAAAGCACTGTATCAATCGAAGCAGGGTGGACGTAATCGCGTCACTCTTTTCAGTGATAGCCAATAACGACACCGCCGAGAAAACAGATAACCCTAGGGTGCATACGACTTTTACGCTCTGCCAGCGTGACGAGTGCCCTAGTGCCTTGTTTACCCTGAACAGTGACTTCCCAACCGCCAAAGCGTTCTTTATTTTCGACACCTCAGGTCGCTCATCTATCGAACAAGGATCGGGTATTACACAACGCTTTGTATTCACGCCTCGTCGATAACGTTTATGTCCTTGCCGTAGCGCTTTGTAAAGCGTTCCGCCAGCGGATTTATTTGCAGCGATATAGCGGTAGATCCACTCGTGACTGACTGGCATATCAATTAAATGCCCAACACCGCTAATCTGCTCTGGACTCCAGTGAAGTGACAAACCAAGTTCAACATACTCAACCGTTAACGCTGGAATTTTGTATTTAGCTGCCAAAGTCTTACGCTCTTGAGTCTTCTGCTGAGCCTGTTCAGGATGATAACCATCCTTTGATCCGTTTCGGTCGAGTTCTCGATAAACGGTTGAACGATGTACATCGATTGTTTTAGCGATAAAAACAGACCGATAACCCTGCGCAAGAAGAATCGATATCTGGTATCGTTTCCCTTTGGTCATTCGGTCAACTGTTGATATGTCATAGTGATACACTTTGTCTTTAGCGAGAAGAAACGTACCACGGTCAGCAGTTGACCACCTCTCCACCTTTAGCAAAAAGTGTCGCACTTATTACATGAATCCCCGCTTATCTATTGAGTAATTGCTTAAAAGAACAATTTTTCACTCAAGAGTAGTCCATCTTTCTAATATAAAGTTAAGTCTAGACTGAACTTCTGTTAATATCTGCCACTTTAAAAAAAATAATATTGGAGCAAATAATGAACATTAAAAAATGGCTGGCACTGAGTGCTGCCTGCTTAAGCTTAGGTGCTGCACCTGTTTTTGCACAAGAAACCCGTGAATTTTCAGTCTCTACTGTTTTATCAGATGCCTTTCCTTGGGGGCAAGCAGCCAGCAAATGGGCTGAATTGGTAGAAGAACGTTCGGATGGTCGTATTACGCTAAAAGTTTATCCCAACGCACAATTGGTATCCGGCGATCAAACTCGTGAGTTTTCTGCTATGCGCAGCGGTTTAATTGATATGGCCGTTGGTTCAACCATTAACTGGTCAACTCAAGTACCAGAAGCCAACCTTTTCTCATTACCTTTTTTGATGCCTGACAACGCAGCCGTTGATGCGATTACCCAAGGTAAAGCAGGACAAATGGTTTTTGATGCCATTGAAAAACGTGGTATTGTTCCCTTGGCCTGGGGTGAAAATGGTTTTCGTGAATTATCTAACTCGCGCGGCATTTTAACTCAACCGGCAGATTTAAAAGGCTTAAAAGTACGCGTCGTTGGATCACCACTGTTTTTAGACACGTTTAACGCACTGGGTGCTAACCCTACTCAAATGAGCTGGACGGATGCTTTGCCTGCATTAACGACTGGCGCTGTTGATGGTCAAGAAAACCCTTTATCAGTATTTGATGTTGCTCGCGCCGATCGTGCTAATCAAAAATACCTAACACTCTGGCATTATATGAATGATCCACTCATCTTTGGTGCAAGTAAGCGTGTTTGGTCTAAATTATCGACTGCGGATCAACAGCTACTAAAGCAAGCTGCGTATGATGCTGGTCAGTGGGAGATTGCTAAATCACGTGCAGAACTGGATGCTACGCTTAAATCTATTCGTGACCGTGGTGTAGAAGTGACAGCTCTTACGCCTGAGCAACACCAAGCTTTTGTTACAGCTACCCAAGGTGTTTACAAAAAGTGGATACCAAAAATTGGTGAAGACTTAGTAGAAGCAGCACAAGCAGCCATTACCAATCGTTAATTAATAATAGCTACTTAAAGATCAAAAATTCACTCTAGGTTAAATACTTAACCTAGAGTATTTAATTACTGGCTATACATCATGTCAAAAAACACCTTTTCACTTGAATCTTGGTTAGGCATTATTGCCTTAGCATCTATTTGCGTCATCAGTTTGGCTAACGTATTAGTACGTTATACAACAAATGCTTCTTTTGCTTTTACTGAAGAATTCTCAGTATTTCTAATCGTTATATTGGCTTTTTCCGGCGCCGCAGTTGCTGCAAAAAGTAATGAGCATATTCGTATTACTCTATTAGAAAAACATTTGGGCCTAACAGGTCGACGTATTATCTATGTTATACAGTGGCTGGGCAGTCTTATCGTGCTTAGCTTAATTGTTTGGTATGGAGGCTTATTAGCTTATCAAGAGTTTACGTGGGAAACAACGTCACCCGGTTTAGGTTACCCTACTTGGATCTACTTAATTTGGTTACCGTTACTTTCCGTTGCTATTATTTTTCGTAGCACTCAGAACTTAATCAGCCGCTTAAAGATGGATGATTATTCAGAAGAGGCGCAGCAATGAGCCCTGATTTATGGATGTTAGTTGTTTTCGGGGCGTGTTTATTCCTAGGTATGCCCGTCGCTTTTGCATTAGGGTTAGGCGGCGCAACAGGTATAATCACCGGATTATCCCCTGATATGTTGGCAACTTTAGGTACGAATACTTATAACAGTGTAGCTAAATACCCACTGATTGCTATTCCGTTATTTATTTTAACGGGGCTTATATTTGAGCGAGCAGGGGTTGCAGCAAGTTTAGTTAACTTAGCGCAATCATTAATTGGCCGTCGCTATGGTGGATTGTCCTTAGTGGCGGTTCTAGTCTGCTTAATAATGGGTGGTATGAGTGGATCTGGGCCTGCCGATGCGGCAGCTGTTGCTATGGTAATGTTGCCAAGTATGACCAAAGCAGGATATCCCCGCCCTTTTTCAGCGTCTTTAATTGCTGCGGCCTCTTCCACCGCTATTCTTATTCCGCCTTCCATTGCGTTAATTTTATACTCGGTAATGATTCCTGGTTTGGATTTACGAGCTTTATTTGCAGCAGGTTTATTTCCAGGGTTATTAGCCGGTGCATCTTTATTAATACCAGCCTATATTTTATCAAAAATAAATGGTTGGGAAGCACCTGATGCTGAACCTGATGCCGAACGTCTTTCCATTAAAGAAAGTTTTATCAAAGCTATTCCGGCCTTATTAGCACCCGTAATTATTTTAGGGGGACTACGTTCCGGGTTATTTACACCAACAGAAGCTGCCGTGGTTGCAGTAACCTATGGTCTATTTATTGGCGCGTTTATTTACCGTTTGCTAACACTATCTAGCCTGTTATCAATATTTAATGAAGCCGTTAAAATTTCAGGTATAGTATTGCTAATTATTTCTTTAGCTGGAATTTTTGCCTGGGCAGGCACGACCTTAGGCACATTTACACGTTTAGCTGAGGCCATTCTTTCCGTTTCAGATAACTCATTAACGTTACTACTTTTGGTTATGCTACTTGTGCTATTAGCAGGTATGTTACTGGATGCTATTTCTATCTATTTGATTCTCACACCGATCTTAGTACCTCTAATGAGTCATTTTGAATGGAACCCCATTTGGTTTGGTATCCTATTAGCCATGAATATCGCTATTGGTCAATTTACCCCACCTGTCGCCATTAATTTAATGGTAACTACGAAAGTGGCTAATATACGCTTAGAGCAGACCTTTGGTTGGGCGTTGCTGTTTATGGTGACTATGTTCAGTGCTTTATTATTGATTATATTTTTCCCACAAATCGCATTATGGTTACCACAATACCTAGGGTATTCAATAACGTAATAAATGTCGCAACTCCGTGAGCCACTCGCTGCTAAAGCGAGTGAGCTACCAAGAAAGCCGCCTAGGCTCAACGGACACCAACGCACATCACAGAGGTAAAAAATCTGCTGCATAATGGAGAGCGCTTTACCTTAGCGAATGGCCTGATTGCTTCCACTTATTAAAAAATGCGCCAAACAAGGTGTGTCTTCTCAAAAAACACCCGAGAATAAACAAGCAAACTATCCGAACGGAATACATAAAAGCCAGCATTCGAGCGAAAGTGGCGCACCCATTTCGGATCATAAAGCGACAGTTTGGCTTTAGAAAGGTCATCTATCGCGGCTTAGAGAAAAATGATAACAAACTGGCGATGCTGTTTGCCTTAGCCAATGTGTTTAGAATTGACCAGATGATACGAACCGCAAGGGATCCGTTCAAAATCACCTAAACAAGGCTGAATGAGCTTATTTAGAGGCTAAAAGTACTAAAATAGATGTGATATAGCAATTTTTGACCGAGTGAAGGAAACTGTTTGTTTTGCGACTTCTTAATCGTAGTTTCCCTAAAACTTAGCTGACACAGAATATTGAACAGCCTCGTTTTGCGATTCACCATTTTATAGCATCGAACAATAACCATTATCCCTATGCGCTTTAGGCTCCAATACATATTAATCAATCATTATTTTCACTGACTAAAAATGTCATAAAAATGTATTACTTCGCCTCTATTATTGAATTTTAAGGCAACTCAATATAAAAATATTTAACTTTAACTTCGACTAATAACTAACAAATACAATCAACAATTATGCTACCCTCCTCCACTGATTCAGTGCTCGCCTTTAAACAATGGCCCTGATTCTTACAACAAACAGCGATGTCCGTTATCACACTAGGGATTATAAAAATGAAAATAAAATTAGTAACCATCTTAGTCGCCGCGGCTTTATTGCCGATGCATGCCGGTGCCAAAGAGAGCAGCCATGACACTCATGCGGATTCTCACGCATCAGCTCATCATCATGCAGCCGTCTCTGACAGTGTTATCGCAGCACAACGGGCGAAACTTGCAGAAAATACGGCGGGTAAAGGATTTGGCCCTCAATCACCTCGCGATATTGATGACATGGCCGGCAAAAACCCTCGCACCTTTAGCGCGGCACCGCCAGCGGCCGAGATGAATCTGTGTAACATCCATTTTCATAAGAATGCCGAACATAAAGGTGGCGAATTTACCCAGTATGCAGGCAATGGTGACGGCCATGGCTACCAAAGCGGCTACAAATACTCTGGCACCCTCAGTGCTGCCGAACTAAAGCCCGTCGGACATGATATCTGCCCAAGCAAACACGGTGCACTGAGTTCAGGCGATACCATTGAAGTGCATTATGTCCACTCCACTGCCAAAGTTAATCCGGGCCCTACCTTAGGTTCATGCCTGAATGATGCGATTAAAAACCCTCAGCTACGGGTAGAAACCCAGGTCTATGTGCTGGTAAATGATGACAACGCTCTCGATTTCGCCGATCTGGCCCTATACGCGAGAAAGCAAAACTTAAACCAAGCCATGAACGTCCCAACCAATACCGGCACGCCGGTTCAATATGCAGGATCAACGACTGGTCCGGGTTATAACGAAGTAGGTTCACCACTCCAGGTCACTTGGAGCGTACGACCTAAAGTCGCTAAAGTTAATATTGAGACGGTTGGCCAATGGTGTGAAGGCAATGTTTTCGACGAAGATCACGCCCACGGTGTCAGAAACTTAGTCACCAACCCAGCGCTTCTTTCCACCATCAGTCAGTAAATTATTAGCGCGTTTCAAACAAAGCTAATAAGCCCTCGGCCGAAGATGACCTTTTAGCCGAGGGTGTCCTATACCCAGTGACAAACTCGATAGCCTCTGTGACAACCCGACTCTCTTTCGCTTTATCGCCCATGCCAGCGAGATAACACATCTTCTTCATTAACCACAAAACAAACACCGACCGCTAACGACACCCTAAGCAATTGTGCTGATATACTGCTTGTAATAACAATATCGCCAGCACCATCAAGGGACACTCGGGATGAAGAGCTTTCTACGTGACAACCCCACCATCGCCTTTGGCCTAGGGCTGCCTTTACTGCTGGTGACACTGTTCCTGCTGGCATCTGGCTTACCGACCTTACTGGTTGCGCCACCCCAAAATGACTTACTGTTCGCCACGGAGTACGTTAACGATCAGGGAGGTCTGCAAATTGCGGTTATCAACCGTTCCGTTCAGTTGATTGATCAGGGAAGCCGCACCAACGATCACAAACCTAGAATCTGGCGCTACGATGCCAAAACCGGCGCGGTGCAGGAGATAGCCTTCGTACTCCCTCGATCTCATTCTAAAAAAACACCGTCCGTTCGCACCAAACCCCAACGTATCGACCTGCCTGATCTACAAGGGGTCAACGTTGATTCATCCAGTATTGCGTCAGACGGTTACGAATTTATCCTCAATAAGCGAGCCTCATCTAGCCTGTTCGGCGGACTCTTTTATTCATCGGGTTATCGCTACGGCGCAGCACTGAGTAAAAATGGACGTCACATTCCCCTGCCAAGTATTACTAATCAATACTACCGCGGACGCACTCACTTCATCGGTTGGGTATTACCATGATGATGTTATTGGTATTTCTCATTATTATTCTGCTGCTGGGTAGCGCGATCTGGTGGCCATTATTAGCCGGGCTATTTGGCGCCGCGAGTGTGACCAATAAAGCTGGCGCGCTAACCCATATAGCCCAGCTCATGAAAACTTACGACATCCGCCCCGAGGAAATTGGCACAGCATTAGATACTCACGTCATGGTGCCGGCCGATAACCGTAGTAAAGGCGATATTCTGCGAACCCTACTGGCTTACTTAGGGGGGATTTTTATTCTCGCCGGCATCAGCACCTATATTGGCATGTTCTGGGATAGCATGGGCAGTACAATGCGAATTTTAACGACCCTAGGTGTCGGTTATATTCTGCTAATTGTGCTGATATCGGCTCTCTATGAACGCAAGTACCCACGGCTTATTCTTCCCCTAACGCTTGCCTCCGCAGCCATGATGACCAATGGTTGGTTTGTGCTAATTCACGAACTCTATCCTCAAGGCGATAATTGGCGTGAAGCGGTACTCTGTGTGTTCGCCGTCATGGCCATACATCAATGGGCAATATTCTATAAGTCTCGCCGGACGGTATTGCTATTTACCGGACTATTTTTCAGCTACGGCTGTTTAAATGCGGGCTTAGAGCTACTCGGCTTAACCACCGCTTATATTGCCATAGCACTAGGAAGCTCCCTTTTTATCATTGCCACCGCACTAGAAAAAACATCCCATAAAACGCTGACGGAACCGGCATTATTAATTGCTATTTGTTGGCTTAACAGCGGTTTGTTTAATCGTATCGACCTGTTTACCGCGACCAATTGGGCCTGTTTAATCGTCGGGGGATGCGTCATCTCCACAGCCTATGGCATATATAAGTCAGGACGCTATCCACGCCTTGTCATCCTCGGTTATTTCTTAGGCTCAGTCATGGCCTATAGTGGTTTGTTCGACTTGCTACAGAACACCTCTGTCGAACTCCTCTTCTTAGCCATTACAGCAACAGGACTTTATGCCTCGGTGGTGCTGCAAAGTCGGGCGCTGCTGCTAACGAGCGTTATTGCTATGCTCGGCTTTATTGTCTATTTCTCAGAAAAATACTTTGCAAATTCACTAGGCTGGCCCGCAACGCTGGTGCTGCTTGGCATTATCTTCCTCGGCATTGGCGCCATCGCCATCAAACTAAAACGAAGTATCTGACTGACTTAGCGTGTAAAGCAGCCAAAGATCCGAACGACCAAGAACGATAATGAAAACAAAAGAATAAATAGATAGACACGCCCAGAACAACGCTATATAGTGGTTACCAGCTAGAAAGAATTCTCATATTTACATCCTACATTTCGTTGTTTTATTCGTAACACCACGTCCTGCAGTTTCTAAGTCTCAGTCTATATTTTGATGCCATAAAGCCTATAAAAGGCACTACTCTTATATAAATCTCAGGATACTACTATTATGTCTACTACAACTACCGGTACAGTTAAATGGTTCAACGAAACTAAAGGTTTCGGTTTTATTGAACAAGAATCTGGCCCAGATGTTTTCGCTCACTTCAGCGCTATCGTTAGCGATGGTTTCAAAACACTGACTGAAGGTCAGCGTGTTGAATTCGTTGTTACCAATGGCCAGAAAGGCCCACAAGCAGAAAACATCGTTGCTATCTAATCAATAGCGGCTACTAAAAAAGGGCAAACCTCTCGGGGTTTGCCCTTTTTTATGCTCTAACGATAATAAGCATTAACCATCAATGACCAAATTCACGCAGCCCCTGCAGGTCATGCACCACCACATCAGCGCCCTTTACATCAATCAACCCTTGCGTCTTCATCTCTTTCATCAAGCGGGAAAACGTTTCCGGCTGCATACCCAACTGCGATGCGATCAACTGTTTAGCCATCGGCAACTGTATCGTACACTGCGATTCGGCAGGGTCAGGCGCTAAGCCAAACATATAGTTTCCTAGCCGGTGACGGGTATTTTGCAGAGTCAGGGTTTCGATCTCGGTGATACGCCGATGTAGCTTAACCGCCATACTGCCCATCACTTTCAGCGCGCTCTGCGGCGCGGCCAGCATCATCTCTTTATACAGCTTATTCGGAATCACCATTACTTCACAGACACCCATCGCCATTGCGTTCAGGGGATAACGTACCTGATCCATAAACATTAGCGCCTCCGCAAAAGCACCGCCGGTTTTGATCACCTCGATCACTTTAGTTTGCCCATCCGGTGACACGCGAAACAGATTAATACTGCCTTTCAAAACGACATAAAAGCTGGCGGCCACATCGCCTTGATGAAATAGGGTTTCGTCATTTTTAAGCTCAACGACACGACAGCGCTGCTGAAGTACTTCACGCGCCGCCTCCGTCAATGCGGAAAAAAGAAAATGTTCTCGCAGCGTTACCTGCAATTTAGACTCTGACATTACCACCCCGCCACTAAAGACTCACAGTATATCGTTCAAGAAAAATAGATCACGGCAAGCCGCTAAGCGGTACCCATACCGCTTATCATCATGGCTCACCATTCCATTGAATAAAAACGAGATACTCAATCAGTAAGTGTTCGCTTTCGCACGCGCATCGGCGGCGCCCTGATGATCGCCTCCTTCACTGCGAATATCGGCGATTAGAATCCAAAACTTGCGCTCCTGCGCTGTTTGTCCCCGCGCTAGAGTCAACCCTTTCAGCGCTAACTGTTCTGCCTGTAGATACTGCCCCTGCTGACGGCGTAGATCCGCTAATTGAAAATACACCTGCGGATCACGTGGCGCGATCCGTTGAGCCCGCTCAAGGCTACTTTGGGCGGTGCGATATTCACCCTGCTGTTGCTGCTGCTTAGCCCCATCAAGTAATGCCACAACCGCTGGATTGCTATTCGATACGACTGAGGCAGGATTATTAGGCATAGGTACCGCTGCAGGCACTGATTCAGACACCGACCCAGACACCGCAGGCGTCACCACCGTAAATCCTTGGCTGGTATCGACGGGGGTCGATACGGCGCTTTGCACGCCGGTATTCTGATCCACCACTACATTTTTCCCAGCATCCGAACGGTCTTCGACAATTGGATTGATATTAGCATTGCCACCGGTACAGCCCCCTAAGAACGAGGCTAAAATCAGCCCAAGGCCCGCTACTCTTACTTTTTTCATCTATTTATTCCGCTCTAAACCAACGTTTGAAAGCATCAAACGGGTTATTGATAACATTATCACCGCAGCCCGATGACTCTTTAGGTTCGGTACCTGCAATAAACGGTAACTGCCGAGCTCCGTCACAGCCTTCGCCTGACATCAAACCGGTGGCATCCTCGACCCAATGATACTGGATATTCTCCGGCCTTTCTGCGACAAATGGCTGAGGATGAGCCTGAACCATAAATTCAGTCCAAACACGCAGCGCACCACTGCTACCCGTCAACGGCAGCGGCTTATTATTATCCAACCCAAGCCAAACGACCGCCAAACGATCACCAGCAAAGCCTGCAAACCAACTGTCCCGCTGGTCATTCGTGGTGCCGGTTTTACCCGCCACCGTTAAGCTTGGCGGTAAACGACTATACACCGAACGAGCCGTCCCCTCGCGGACCACCTCCTGCAACGCATACTGAATCAGATGCATGGGGCCAGCACCTACCGTTTGCTGAATATGAAATGGATAGCGAGACAACTCTTCATTACGGCTATCCGTCACCATGCGGATGGCTCGCATCGGCACCTGAAAGCCATTGCCTGCAATCGTCTGATAAAGCTGCGCGACTTCTAGCGGCGACAGCGCCGTAGAACCTAACAACATCGAAGGATACTCTTTGATCTCCCGCTGCAGCCCGAGCCGCTTGAGCATATCGACCACCTTAGCGGTGCCAATCTCAAGCCCTAGCCGGGCGGTCGACTGATTATAAGAGTGCGATAATGCACGGTGCAATGGCACCGGCCCATGACTAGTGCGACCATAGTTTTGTGGCCGCCAGACATCACCGTTAGGCAATTTCACCGCGATCGGCTTATCTTCTATGATTGACGCAAGGGTATAACCCTCCTCCAGTGCCGCCAGATAGACCGCAGGCTTTATCAACGAGCCTATCGGACGCTTCGCATCCAGCGCCCGATTAAACCCTTGATACCGAGTTTTACGTCCACCAACGACCGCCAGCACCTCACCACTGAGAGGGTTACTGACCACCATGCCGCCTTCCAACGCCTTGATCGATGCACCATAGCGCTTCTGCAGCGTTGCCGTCACCTCAACCAAACTATCCTCTGCTCGTATCTGAGCAATCGGATCCAGCGCGGTAAACACTCGTAAACCTTCACTATTGAGTGCCTCTTCAGGATACTCTTCCCGCAGCTGCCGTTTGACTAGATCCAAGTAAGCCGGATAGGCTCCTTTCTGCAAACTCTGCTGCTTGACCACACCCAGTGGCTGCTGTTCCGCCTGAGCTCGCTCTTCTGCGGTAATGCTACCCTGTTCTTGCAACACCCTAAGCACTAGATTACGACGCTCCTTCGCCCGCTGAGGGTGGCGTCTAGGATCATAAAAAGAGGGGCCTTTAACCATTGCCGCCATCAACGCCACCTGATGTAATTTCAGTTCGCGAATCGGCTGTGCAAATAGATACTGACTGGCTAGACCAAAACCATGAATCGCTCTTGATCCCTCCTGCCCCAGATAAACCTCATTGAGATACGCTTGCAGAATCTCATCCTTGCTGTAATGCAGATCCAGCAAGATCGCCATCGGAATTTCAGCCAATTTTCGGCTTAAAGAGCGTTCAGAGCTCAGATAAAAGTTTTTAATCAACTGCTGCGTCAGCGTGCTGCCACCCTGCACAAATCGGCCCGCTTTAATATTAACCACCATCGCCCGAGCGATGCCCCGCAGAGAGATACCATGATGGCTATAATAATTGCGGTCTTCGATGGCAATCAACGCATCCGCAAGATGCGGTGGTGCTTCCGATAGCTGGATCAGATCACGATCTTCATTGTCTTTGGGGTAAATACCGCCAATCAATACCGGCTCCAACCGCGCCAACGGTAACGAATTGCCAGACGCATCACGAATACGGCTGACAGTAGCACCATTAAAGTCGATCAATAACTTGCGCGACCGCTCCTGCCCATCGGGAAAGTCAAAACCCCGCGTAAAGACCCGAACACGGCTGGAAGCCCACTCGGCACTTCCCGGTTGCGTCGCGCGTGAAGTAAATTGATACCCTAAGCCTTTCAACTCTATTTTCAGGTCATCACGACTCAGCGGTTGGCCCGGAAACAGCTCCAATGGCCGAGCGTACACTTTCGCCGGCAACGCCCAGCGCTTACCCTCAAATTTAGCCCGTACCTGTGCATCAAGATAAACTAACCCAACGGCAGCAATAACCGTCATTACCAAGGTTAACTTAAGCATTAATACCAACAGCCGACGCTTCCAAGACGCCTTTTTCGGCGCCGTTTTACGACTCTTTTGGGCACGGGATGCTGCTGCCCCTCTCTTTTTTGCCATGGGCTACGTATAATCCTCTGTGAATTCCGGCAATGACCTACTGAAACTGCATACTGACTTTATGACTCAAGAACTGATCACCGCCCTGTCCAACTCTAGCCATTACCCGCATCCGACCCATGATATACGGGTGATTGAGACGCATATCTCTTGGGTAATCCTGACGGGGGAAGTCGCCTATAAAATCAAAAAACCGGTTAATTTCGGCTTTCTCGATTTTACCAGTCTAGAGAGTCGCAAACACTATTGTTCTGAAGAACTACGGTTGAATCAGCGTTTAGCGCCGGATATCTATCAACAGGTGGTCGCTATTTGCGGCACGCCCACCAACCCTAAACTAATTGATGTGCAATTAACCACGGCTGAACCGGTTTCAGTCGCCATCAATGACAACTCAGACAACATACAAACGGACAGCCAAGAGGTGCCGTTTGAGTATGCCGTAAAAATGCGGCAGTTTGATGATTCTTTGCGATTAGATCGATTACTACTGAATCACGCCCTACTACCCGCTCACATTGATGAACTCAGTCAGCAGATTGCAGATTTCCATTTGCGGGTGCCTCATGCCACCACCGACGGGCCTTGGGGAGAGCCGGACACCATCTGGCAGTTGGTCAGCGATAATTTTAGCCATACCAGTGAGCACCTCGACACCCTCGATGACTGGATGGAACTGCAACAACTCGCTTATCAAGTCAGCCAACAGTTTCGCAGCCTCTTGTCAAAATTTGAGCAGCGCAAACGCGAAGGAAATATCCGCGAATGCCATGGTGACCTACATCTAGCGAATACCACCCTGCTAGAGGGTCAGGTTAGGCTGTTTGATTGTATCGAGTTTAACCTTGAATTTCGCTGGATCGATACCATCTGTGATCTCGCTTTCCTGCTGATGGATCTCGAAGCCAACGAACAACACGCGCTATCCCACCGTTGCCTTAACCGCTATCTGGAAATCACCGGTGATTACGATGGCACACAACTACTGAATTTCTATAAAGGCTATCGGGCGATGGTGCGCGCTAAGGTCGCGATGATCGGCGCGGAACGCGATCTGACCGAGTATCGACGCTATATCAAACTTGCCTTAAGCTATGCCAACAAACCCTCTCCTGTGCTGTTTTTAATGCATGGGGTATCAGGCAGTGGCAAAAGTTATTTGAGTCAACAGCTTCTCGAACGCAGTGGCGCCATCCGCATACGTTCAGATGTTGAACGCAAACGATTGCATCGGGAGTTCAACCTTAAGGGCGAAAACCTCGAGATGTATGGTAATGAGATGAATGTACACACTTACAACCACCTCAAAGCCCTAACTCGAAAACTACTCACCGCCGGCGAAACCGTCATCGTAGACGCTACCTTTATTCGCGAAAGAACACGTAACAACTACCATAAAATGGCCCAAAAACTCGGGATTGAGATGCGTATTATCGCCTGCTATTGCGAGCAGAACACAATGGAAAAGCGCTTAGAGATTCGCCAAGAAGAAGGTATTGACCCCTCCGATGCCGATGTCACTATTATGCGCCAGCAACAAGAGAGTAAACAGTCATTACAAGACGATGAGCTCGCTTACAGCTACCGGATTAATACCCTTGGCGACCAAGCCATCCACCAGCTATGTGATCACATCAGCCAAGACCCGCTAATCGATGTACCGCTAATCCCCTGAGCCGCCTAATCAGTGACTTTATGATATTAAACCACTGACAAACACCGGCTGGGGATCACTGACCACCTGAGTCACGGCAGCACCATAGAGCTGACTCAGGTTGATAGCCGTCATCACCTTGGCAACCGATCCAACGCCAAACATCCGCCCCTGTTGCAATAAGACCACCTGATCAGCCAACTGCGCGGCAAGATTTAAGTCATGCAGTACACAGCAAACCGCCACCCCACGCTGGGCTACCGCCCGAACACGCTGCAACAAGAGTTGTTGATACTTAAGGTCCATCTCACTCACCGGCTCATCGAGCAATAAAACCTGACACTCCTCACCGACCTGCGCCAATACACGAGCCACTTGCACCCGCTGCTGTTCACCTCCTGACAGCGAGGTATAGTCTCGCAGGGCTAGCGACTGTAACTCAAACTGAGCCAAACAGTCGCTGACGCGAACAGCGGTTAAGTCAGAAGGCAGCATCAACGGATAACACCCCAAGGCAACAACCTCTTCCACCCGAAAAGGGAAATTAAGCGGCTGCTGCTGGGTATACATCGCCATAAAGCGCGCTCGCAGCTGAGGGTCGATCTCACTGACTAACTGTTCATTGAGACTCACAGCACCACTATCTGCTGACTGCAGTCCTGATAACAGCCCTAACAACGTCGACTTGCCCGCGCCATTCGGCCCTAACAACACGGTAATTTCACCGGGACGCAGCTCTAAACTAATATCCTCAAGTAAGGTTTTAGCGCTACGTTTCAGGCAGATCCCTGACGCCTTCAACATACTCGCAACTCCCGCTTACGGCGCGTTAACAACAGCAAAAAAAACGGCCCACCCACCAGCGCAGTGACAATACCCACCGGCAACTCTGCAGGGGAAACCAATAACCGCGAAATAATATCCGCCAAGGTTAGCAAAACAGCCCCCAACAACGCAGACAACGGCAACAAACGACGATTATCCGGACCGGTTAACAACCGCACAAGATGAGGCACCACCAACCCAACAAAGCCAATAATACCGGTCAACGCCACCACCGCCCCAACACCAAGCGCAATCAACAGTATCATTGCCCGCTTACAGCGTATGACATCCAGCCCCAGTAGACTCGCCTGCTGCTCCCCTAAGAGTAACAGATTGAGTTTCTGTCCATAGCGCGGCAACAGCCATAACACCGGCACGGCAGCCACCAGCAGCACCAACAGATCCTGCCAGCGACTATGATTCAGACTGCCCAGCATCCAGAAGCTTAACTGTCGCA
This sequence comes from Amphritea atlantica, assembly GCF_018860855.1. GTDB lineage: Bacteria > Pseudomonadota > Gammaproteobacteria > Pseudomonadales > Balneatricaceae > Amphritea > Amphritea atlantica_A. The sequence goes on along the minus strand of NZ_JAHKQE010000034.1, from coordinate 45,133 downwards.
GCTGCTGATCGCCCGCCAGATATTTCAAACCACCAAGCCCTGCTAGCGCAATCGCATTGATGGCGATCCCACAGAGCAGCATATTGGTCACAGACACCCCCTGTAACGTCACCGATAACCTTGCGACCAATAGCGTGGTTAATACACCACCAACAAACGCAGCCAGCGGCAGCATTAGCCCACCCAACAGATACACTGAACTGCCCAGCAACACCATCATCACCCCCGCACTAAGCGCAGCACCGGCAGAAATACCAATCAAGCCGGGATCGGCCAAAGGGTTACGGAACAACGATTGAGCTGCGGCGCCCGTAATAGCTAACAATCCACCGGCTAACAACGTTAGCAGTAAACGGGGCACCCGCAATTGCCAAAACACCTGAGCTGCCACCGACTGATCAAAAATCGTCGTCAAATCCAAGGATACCGGCCCGGTTAGCAGTGAAACCAGCATCACTAGCGGCAACAACCCTGCTAACCCTAAGACAACCTTGCGATGACTCATCAATGTTTCTCCAATACAAAGTCAATGGGCACACGCACATAGGAGGCTACCGCTACGCCGTTTTGCCGTGCCGGCACAAACTGCCAGCGCTGAACCGCTTTCTGCGCGGCCCGATCAAGCAGAGCAGAGCCCGAGCTGCGCTCCACACTCAACGCCGTTACTGCGCCTTGTCGGTCGATCATAACGTGCAACAACACCCGCCCTTCAATCCCCCGCTTACGCGCCAAACGAGGATATTTTGGGGGCTGCGGCGGCGTCAGGTATTGCGGTTGCGACTGATATAACGGCGCACCTTGCGACCCTAAATCGTCGGGTGATACCGGCTTAATTTCTGAAGTATTCACCTGATTCGCCGCATTATTAATAACCGGTTTCGCCTGCGACACCGGCTTTTCTATGACCTGCTGCGCTAATGCCGCTTTATCTAAAGTCGCTTTTTCCGAAACAGGTATGGCGCTATGTACAGGCTTTGATGGTTTAAGCCGGGGCTGTTCCTTTACCTGCTCGCTTTGCTGCTCGATGCTCTCAAGCTTAGGCTGAGTAACCGCATGAGCGGGCTGAACGATACTCTGTTCAGAGGGTTTATTATCAAGTTGATCAGGTACGCTCTGAGTTGCAGCGACATCTGCAGGCTCGATCGGGCGATCATTCACAACCGCATTCGCCGCATCTATATGACTATCTGAAGCCGCTGCACTGACACTGACAGTCAACATCTGTCCTCCGACATACGGCGCTTGCGTTGATAACAGCCAGCCGCCGATCAAAGCTGCGTGGGCAACCGCCGACACAGCAATGGTTATCATCAAAATACGCCACTTAAATAAAGTGGCCAGCAGGCTGTTCACAGATTCAGATCACATTTTATTTAAAAGGTGTAATTAGTCACAAAAGTTGGCGATTATAATAGCAGTATCGACACACCTGTCTGATATTTTCTCATAGGATCATTAAACGGATTCAGCATGACTACAGTGACACCATTATTTGCAGTCAGCGAACTGCCAGAAAACAGCGCAAAAGGGGTCGACCTCGGTGAGCGAAAGCTCTTTGCCGTCAACCGTCAGGGTAATATCTATCTATATGAAAACCGCTGTCCGCATAAAGGCATCCCGCTGGAGTGGATACCCGATACGTTCCTTGATGCTGAAAAGCAGTTTATTCAGTGCTCTACCCACGGTGCACTTTTCACCATTGATCAGGGCTTATGCATTGCGGGCCCCTGCACCGGCGCCAAACTAGCACCGGTTAGCTTTGAGATTATAGAGGGCAAGGTTTGCATACCGTAATCAGAGACACACCGGCAGCGAGTGGCTAATCGTCACCTGCTGCGGTGTAATGCTGGCACCATAGGCATAGACCTCCACGCCTGCCGCCGCAGCATCACGCAGTAACCGACCATACTCAGGATCGATATGATCCGCCGGTCGCACCTGCTTTATTCCAGTATGAGGCACACAAAACATCAACACCGCCCGATGCCCCTGGGACACCATTAGCATCAATTCTCGTAGATGTTTAGCACCCCGAGTGGTAACCGCATCGGGAAAAGACCCGATACCATCATGCTCTAACAGCGTGACATTTTTGATCTCGACATAACAAAGTGGTCGATCAGCACTTTCCAACAAAAGGTCGATACGACTACTCTCATCGCCATATTTCACTTCCTGACGAATCTGCTGATAGCCTTGTAACTCACCGATGATACCGTCTTCAATCGCTTCTCGAATCAAAGCATTCGCTCGTCCCGTATTAATACAGGCCCAAAAGCGTTCTTCAACTTGAACCAACTCCCAACCAAACAGATATTTTCGCTTTAGATTACCCGAATCTTGAACCCACACCACACTGTCCGGATCGGCACAGTTTTTCATCGAACCGGTATTAGGGCAGTGCACCGTTAGTTGCTCACCACTATCCAGCACGATATCTGCCAAAAAGCGCTTATAACGCTTGATCAGCCGCCCGGACTGCATCTTTTGAAGTTGCATCAGCTCAGTCTCAACCGCAAACGCGCTAACGCTTTTTCAATCTGCGTCACACTGGTGGTATAGGAGAAACGGATATAACGGTTTGCCTGATATTCACCAAAATCAACACCGGGTGTCACCGCAACCTTATCCTGTTCTAACAGATCCCAGCAGAAATCGAAGGTATTGTCGGTAAAACGGGAAGCATCGGCATAGACATAAAAAGCACCTTCCGGCATCAGCGGAATTCCAAACCCTAGCGCCCGCAAACCATCCACCAGCAGATCTCGACGTTCCTTAAAAGCCTCCCGACGCTGCTCAAGAATTTCAAGCGTTTCCGGACGAAATGCCGCCAACGCCGCATGCTGAGCAATGGTCGGCGGTGAAATAAACAGGTTCTGCGCCAGTCGCTCGATATCGGGAGCCGCCGATTCCGGCACGACGGTCCAACCCAATCGCCAGCCGGTCATACCAAAATACTTGGAGAAACTATTGAGTACGAAAGCATCCTGATCCACAGACAGCACTGAGGTAGCATCAAAACCATAGGTAAGCCCGTGGTAGAGCTCATCCACCACCAGATGACCTCCCTTGCCTTTCACCGTTTGTGCGATCAATTCGAGCTGCTCTCGCGGTACAACGCTACCGGTGGGGTTTGACGGTGAGGCCAATAGAACGCCAGCCGTATTCTCCTGCCAATGCTGTTCAATTAACGCCGGTGTTAATTGATAGTTATCGGCTGCCTCAACCGGCACTAACTGCCCACGCGCCTCTAATAAACGTAAAAACCGAGGATTACAGGGATAACCCGGATCCGCCATCATAAAGGTCTGACCTGGATTCGCGAGCGTCGCAAACACCATCAATAATGCGCCGGAGGCTCCTGCCGTCACAATAATCCGCTCAGCGGGAATATCCAGACCGTAGCGGTACTGATAAAAACCGGCAATCGCCTCTCGTAACGCAGGAATACCCGCCGCCGGGGTATATTGTGTATGTCCATCCTGAATCGCAGCAATACCGGCCTCAGCAATAGGTGCTGGTGTAGCGAAGTCTGGTTCACCCGCACACATATGCACCACATCATGCCCTTGAGTTTCCAGCTCTTTAGCACGCTTTAGCAGATCCATGACTTTAAACGACTCAATATCAGCGACCCGATCCGACCAATTATTCATGACTGGCGGCTCCTTTATTAGCTATTTTTGAATGGCAAGGATTATACATTAGTCATAACCGTAACGCAGAATCCCCCAGATAACTGATCCATAAGCCCATGCGGCATAACAAACAATCACTGCTATAGTTATTAATTATGCTGCATTCAGAGGATAAGCGCTCACAGCCATGTGACAAAATCAATAAATTAGGCAGATAACACAACAAAAATAGTTTTTTGATCTGAGGGCTGGTGCTAACCCAAAGGTTCTGGTAACTTCAGCTCCCTTCTGATGGATGGTTTAAAAAACCTTCAGCATCAAAGCCGTTGGTAGAAGCGTTCGGGCACGGTTGCCCGACCTGTTGAGAGAGAAGCGAGGCAGAACTATGCCGAATCAAGAAACACAGTTCACCCACTTTGAGCCCTATCCGATTAAGGAAGGCGAAGAGTACATGAATGATGCTCAAAAAGATCATTTCCGTCGCATCCTGAACGCCTGGAAACAGGAACTAATGGAAGAGGTCGACCGTACCGTAAATCACCTGCAGGAAGAAGCAACCAACTTTGCTGACCCTAGTGATCGGGCTAGCCAGGAAGAGGAATTCAGCCTCGAACTGCGGACCCGTGACCGAGAACGCAAGTTAATCAATAAGATTTCAAAAGCGATGGAAACCATCGACGATGATGATTATGGTTACTGTGCAGCCTGTGGTGTAGAGATTGGTGTGCGTCGACTAGAAGCACGTCCAACTGCAACCCTTTGTATTGATTGCAAAACACTGGCTGAGATCAAAGAGAAGCAGCTCGGTATTTGACTCTACGCGGCTGACACATCGTCGGCCGCTTTTGCAATGGTCTATACAGGTCGTTTTGCCCCCTCACCCACGGGCCCGCTCCACTTTGGCTCTCTTTTGGCTGCACTTGCCAGCTATCTTGACGCCCGCGCACATCATGGTCGCTGGCTCGTTCGCATCGAAGACCTAGACACGCCCCGCGTAGTCAAAGGCGCCTCTGACCGTATTCTTAAAACGTTAGAACAGTTTGGCTTTGAATGGCATGGGCCAGTGATCTACCAAAGTGATCGCCTATCTATCTATAACGACGCATTAACAGAGCTTGTCTCCCATCAGCTCGCCTATCCCTGCAGTTGCTCGCGACAGAAAATTCGCCAACGCACCGGCAGCAATCGTTATGATGGCTATTGTCGTGTCCATCCACCGAAGCACAGGACCGGCTGCGCTATTCGCAGCATCTGCGCAGAGGATTACTCCTTTGATGATCTTATCCAAGGCCCGCAGACTGCTAATCATCCAATAGAGGACTTTGTTATCTTTCGCCGTGATGGTTTTTTTGCCTACCAACTGGCCGTCACTGTTGACGATGCCGCGCAACAGATCAATCACATTGTCCGCGGTTCAGACCTGCTCGACTCAACGCCTAAGCAGATACATCTACAACAGCAACTCGGTTACCCTCAACCAATCTATGCTCACATTCCAGTTGCTACTAACCTCCAAGGCCAAAAACTCAGTAAGCAAACACTGGCCCCCGCACTGGATTCTCATCAGACACGCCAACAGATTATTCGCGCGTTACGTTTTCTGGGGCAGCAGCCGGTGGCAGAACTGAGCGACTGTCGTCTCGACGAATGCCTTGCATGGGCTGTCGAACACTGGGATATCAACGCTATTCCCAAGCGTATGGGTATTATTTTGGAGAGCAACTGATGCATTTTTACCGCGTTCTCATCGTGCTGGTCATTGGTGGCTATCTGTTATCACCCCTACTCGATCAATGGTGGCCCGACTCGGCTACCCCCTGGTATCGCCCCTTTATTATCTGGGCAGCCCTGATCCTGATTATTGCTATTCTCGAAAGAAGGCGGCGCAGCGATGAATTTTAATCTAACGGAACTGATATTCATCGCTATCGCCTATCTGACCGCGCTCTTTGGCACCGCCTATATTACTGAGCGCGGCTGGATTTCAAAACGCATCATCTACCATCCGGTCACCTACGTACTGTCGCTCGGCGTATTCACCAGCGTCTGGACTTTTTACGGCACCTTCGCGCTGGCAAAAGAGTCCGGTTATAGCTTCCTCGCCTCCTATTTAGGCGCGTCAGGGGCCTTTTTTCTCGCCCCAGTGATACTCATTCCGATTTTACGCATTACCCGTACTTATCAACTCAGTTCACTGGCGGACCTGTTCGCTTTCCGATTCCGCTCAGCGACAGCAGGCACCTTAACCGCGCTCTTTTCCTTGATTGCGATTCTGCCGTTAATCTCGATCCAGATTCAGGCGGTATCCGACTCACTACATATTCTTAACCAAGATTTTTCTTCCGACCAGATCGCCATCGGCTTCTGCACCTTGATTGCCCTGTTCGCCATTCTCGTCGGGGCCCGCAACCCCTCGCTACGCTATAACCGCACCGGCCTTATTGTTGCCATGGCCACTGGCTCACTGATCAAGCTGTTCGCCATGGTAACCATTGCCCTCTATGCACTATTTAATGTGATGGATGGCCCCGGTGGCTTAGAGCTCTGGCTGCAACAAAACCCACAGGAGTTGGCAATATTCGACACGCCACTCGACAGCGACATGTGGCGCACCATGTTACTGGGCTTTTTCTCCGCCATTATTGTCATGCCTCACACCTTTCATATGATGTTTACCGAAAACACATCATCTAACAGCCTGCACAAAGCCAGCTGGGGAATGCCACTGTACCTGCTCATCATGGCACTCGCGGTACCGCCAATCCTATGGGCTGGTATTAAACTAGGGATCGCCGATCAACCCGCCTTCCTGATTCTAAACCTCGGCATACAGCTTGATTCTAATTTTCTCACGACCCTAGCCTTTATCGGTGGGCTAACCGCCGCCAGCGGAATCATCATCGTAGCGACGATTTCCATTGCCTCGATGCTGCAAAATCATCTTATTTTGCCGCTCACACCGCCCCTCGCAACCGATCGTTTATATTCCCGCTTGCTCTGGCTAAGACGCATCCTCATTATCGTTATGATGCTCAGTAGTTATCTGTTCTACAGTACCGTCGGGCTTAACTACAACTTGCATTGGCTAGGCACCCTGGCCTTTATTACCTTTATGCAGTTTTTGCCCGGCATTCTGGCAACGCTATTTTGGCCCGGCGCAAACCGCAATGGCTTCTGCCTAGGACTGATTGCAGGTATGGGGATCTGGATTATCTCGATGCTAACAGGCTTACTCGGTGGCGATACCATTCGTGCCGACGCTGTCATTATGGATTATGACAACTGGCATCAGATCGCGATCTACGCACTCACCGCCAATATCATTATTTTTCTGCTCACCTCAGTGCTCACCCGAAGCTCACCCGAAGAGATCGCCAGCGCCAGTGCCTGCCTACACAACAGCCTGCAACGTCCGGTAGGCCCTCAACTCAATATCAGCCACAGCGATGAACTCATCGAGCTCCTCAGCCCTCGGCTGGGAAAAGCCACTGCAAAACGGGAAATAGACCAAGCCCTGCATGAGCTCAACCTCGTCAGTGGCGAACTCAACGCCATCGACCTTGTTAGACTCCGAACTCATACCGAAAGCCGCCTTAGTGCTCTGTTTGGACCGGTTGAAGCGAGCACCCTGCTCAACCAACAGATTAAAACCGAGACCGTCGGCCAATATCGTACGCGAGATATTCACTTGCTAGAGGCGCAGCTGGAAACCTATCAAACACGCCTGAGCGGTCTCGCCGCCGAACTCGATAATCTGCGCCGTCACCACCGGATGACACTGCAACGCCTACCTCTCGGAGCCTGCTCTCTCGATGAGAAGGGTCAGATCATTTTCTGGAATGAAGAGATGGAGCACTTCACCGGACTGCAATCATCCTTCGTTTTAACGCGCAAACTACTGAGTCTGCCAGCGCCTTGGGGCGAATTACTCAACAATTTCTCGCGGCAAGAAAACAGCCATCTACTGTCACAACACTTATTGATTAACGATGAAAACTGCTGGCTTAGCTTACATAAAGCCAGCCTCGCCGATGACGCCGAGTCCATGGTGATTTTGCTAGAAAACGAAACCGAGAATCAGCTGTTGGTCAATCGACTAACCCATAACGAACGACTGGCATCCATTGGCCGATTCGCAGCCGGAGTCGCCCATGAGATAGGCAACCCTGTCACGGGTATTGCCTGCCTAGCGCAGAATCTCAAGTATGAAACCGATGATCCCTATATTCTTGAAAGTGCGGAACAGATCGTTACACAAACTCAAAGAATTACCCGTATCGTTCAATCACTGGTGCGCTTCGCCCACTCCGGCCAGAGTGATGAGCAGCAACACCTAGAAAATATCAATCTGAAAGAACTCACCGATGAAGCCCTGCATCTGGTCTCGATGGATAGTCGTGGCCGAGCGCTACAACTAAGCAACAAAATTGATAGCGCAATCTATATCAGCGGCGACCCTCAACGACTGATGCAAGTTTTTATCAATCTGATCAATAATGCCTGCGATGCCTCACCCGACCAAGGCGCCGTCTGGCTTGATGCTACCCGCGAGAGCAACTCAGTCGTCATCACCATAAACGATGAAGGTAGCGGTATCTCACCAGAACACATTAATAAGCTATTCGAACCATTTTTTACCACTAAAGATCCGGGCAAAGGCACCGGTCTGGGACTGTCATTGGTCTATAACATCATCGAGGAGCATTATGGTAGTATTAACGTAGTGAGTCCCGCCAATAAAAATCAGAACAATGGCACTCAGATGGTTATCACCCTCCCAGTCATTTAACAGGCTTAAGTTTGTAATATAACAAACACCTGCGACCCGAGGATAAGAAGCAAAGGTAAACCGAATGAGCCGCATTCTGATCGTAGAAGATGAGCCTATTATACGTTCCGCCCTCCGGCGATTGCTGGAGCGAAATAGTTATACTGTTGACGATGCTGGGTCTGTTGACGAAGCGACCAACCAGTTTAATCTCAATGATTACAACCTAATCATCAGCGATTTGCGTCTACCCGGTGCCCCCGGCACCGACCTGATCGACCTCGCTAAAGCCGTGCCGGTCGTCATTATGACCAGCTATGCCAGCATGCGCTCCGCTGTCGAAGCCATGAAAATGGGGGCCGTGGATTATATTGCCAAGCCCTTTGATCACGATGAAATCCTAGAAACCATCGCTAACATCATCAAACTGCGTAGTGATGATGACACTGCCGCAACTCCGAAAAATAGTGCGCGTCCGAATAGTAGTAATGAAATGGTCGGCAACTGCCCCGCGATGCAAAATCTGTTCAGTCGGATCCAGAAAGTCGCCGGCACCGATGCCACTGTTCTAATTCAAGGTGAGTCAGGCACCGGCAAAGAATTGGCGGCCCGAGCGATTCATCAACAGAGTGCTCGTGCCAGTTCGCCAATGGTCTCAGTCAACTGCGCCTCCATTCCAGAAAGTTTGATTGAATCCGAACTCTTTGGTCACGAAAAAGGTGCCTTCACCGGTGCTGATGCAACCCGTAATGGCCTGATAGAAGCCGCCCATGGTGGCACTCTGTTTCTCGATGAAATTGGTGAACTCCCGCTTGAAGCGCAGGCCCGCTTGCTACGCTTCCTACAAGAGAGCGAGATCCGCCGGGTTGGCTCGGTGAAATCGATCAAGGTCGACGTCCGCCTGATTGCCGCCACCCACCGCAACCTGAAAGCACTCGCGAAGACAGGCGAGTTTCGCGAGGATCTCTACTATCGACTCTATGTCATGGAGTTACAGATGCCGCCGCTGCGTGAACGAGGTGAGGATATCATCGAAATTGCTCAGCAATTTTTACAACGAAGCTGTGACAAGCTGGGCTCTCCTCTACTGAAATTCAGCGATGATGCCTGCACCACCATGATTCGCTATAACTGGCCGGGCAATGTACGGGAATTACAGAACGCCATCGAGCGGGCGGTGATTCTGGCTGATGATCATATGATTACCACCGATCTGCTTGGCTTAGATATTGAGCCTGACTCGCTAGCGGAACTGGAATCAAGCTTTGCCAGTGGTAACTCTCTGATTGGCGACACCGGATTCAAAGAACGACGAGCGGACCAAAACCTCTCTTTGGACGATTATTTTCAGCGTTTCGTACTGGAAAACCAAGACAATATGAGTGAAACCAAACTGGCTAAGAAGCTGGGAGTCAGTCGAAAATGTTTATGGGAGCGGCGACAAAAGCTTGGTATTCCGCGCAAACCGAAAGAGTAACAGATTGGGCAATAGACCTACGTCGCATACGGATCAAACAGAAGTGTTACTTATCCCCCATGAAGCAGGTGCAGCATGTGTAGAAAGGTAACAAGTTTTGTTACCTCACGGGGTAACACTTAGTAACAAATAATAGATAAAAACAATAAATACCAACAAAAACATATAGTTACAATAACTGGCACAGCAAGTGCTACTATTAAGACAAGAAGAAAAAAAACACTTACTACCAATAATCATAATAAAAATAAAACCCAGATTATTAGTTGATAAGTATCTTGCCTCGAATAAAAATAAAAATGAGGCTCTACAAGCTGGTCGCTGAATTGACACCCAATACAACGGTCCCGAATCAGTGCTATTAGAAACAAAAACAACAAGCTAATACTGAGTTGTTGTCTAAAAGCGACCAGCTTACTCATCTCCTTTTCATTCCGCTAAAACTCTCAGCCATCCGGCACTAAAGATCAGATAAACTACGGCTTTAACTACGCTTTTTGATTGTATTTTGTGCTATTATTCTGCGCTCTTATTTCTGCGTAAGTTTCTCAGTAAGATATGGACAAAAACTCATCACCTATAGGCTCGTTTATCCGTAAACTATTCGGTAGTAATCGAAAGCAATCAGCCGGCAAAGCCAGCCCGCAAAACAGTGGCCCAGTGCTTATTCCTGAAGAGATCCACCGAATTCCCCGCAGGCGGCTAAACGATGCGGCGATGAAAACAGCATATCACTTACAGGATGAAGGCTATGAAGGCTATCTAGTGGGTGGCTGTATCCGTGATCTACTCATGGATAAAGAACCCAAAGACTTTGATGTCGCCACCAATGCCACCCCCGAACAGGCCCATGCCATATTTCGTCGCTCACGCCTGATCGGTCGACGCTTTAAGCTGCTGCATGTTCGCTTTGGTCGAGATATGATCGAAGTCGCTACCTTCCGTGCTAGCCATGATAGTCAGCCGAAAAACAGCGATGGTGAACATGGCCGCCAGAACGATAGCGGCATGATTGTGCGCGATAATGTTTATGGCACTATCGAAGAAGATGCGCTGCGTCGCGACTTCACCGTCAATGCGCTCTATTACTGCCCTAAAGATCACTGTGTTTACGACTTTACCAATGGTTTTAACGACCTACAGAATCGTACGCTGAGAATGATTGGCGATCCGGATTCACGTTATCGTGAAGACCCAGTACGCATGCTCCGAGCGGCACGCTTTGCCGCCAAGCTTGGGTTTACCATTGAACCTGCAACCGAAGCCCCGCTATATGAACTGGGTTATCTGCTCAAAGATATTGCTCCGGCGCGCTTGTTCGATGAAGTGCTAAAAATATTTCAGTCTGGCCACGGTATCGAGTCATTTCATCAGTTCCGTAAATACGGCCTACTAGAGCACGTTTTCCGGCAAACGGCTGAGTGCCTCGATGATCCACAAGGCCAACCAGTCGAGCAACTGATACTCAATGCTTTGCAAAATACCGATCGACGCTTACAGCAGAACAAGAGCGTCACCCCAGCCTTTCTGTTTGCTGCGCTACTGTGGTATCCAATGCAGCGAAGGATGGCCCAGTTACAAAAGAATGATGGCATGCACACGGTTCCGGCGATGCATGAAGCCGCCAATCAGATCATTTCTGAACAGATTAGACAAACTGCTATTCCTCGACGCTTTTCTACTCCGATCCGCGAGATCTGGGAGTTACAGTTCCGTCTACCGCGCCGCCAAGGTAAGCGCGCCGACCGTCTCATGGAGCACCCACGTTTCAGAGCCGCTTACGATCTGCTAATGCTACGCGAAAACAGCGGCGAAGATCTCGAAGGCTTGGGCAAATGGTGGACGGATTACCAGACTCAAAATCCACAGATCCGTAGCCACATGTCCCGTGAAGTACCCAAGGACGAGGCACCGAAGCGTCGTAGACGTCGCCGCAGCCCTGCTAAGAAGCCTGAGCAGAACAATGGCTGAGTTATCCTGCGTGACATGGACCCGCTGCTATATCGGCCTTGGCAGCAATCTAGAGCACCCCGTCACTCAGGTTGCCACCGCCCTGCTTGAACTTGAACGTTTAGACCACTGTCGCGCGCTGGTTCATTCCAGCCTGTATCGTAGCGATCCGGTTGGCCCACCCGGCCAGCCTGACTACATCAACGCCGTCGCCAGCGTCGAAACAACCTTGCTGCCATTAGAGCTGCTGGATGCGCTACAAGCTATTGAGCAACAACACCAACGCGTCAGAATACAGCACTGGGGGCCACGGACACTGGATCTAGACCTGCTCCTATATGGTGATCAGCAGATTAATAACGAGCGATTAACCGTCCCCCATGCCTTTATTCAAGCACGTAATTTTGTGCTTTACCCTCTGGCTGAAATTGCCCCCGACCTCCACATTACCCATAAAATAAGCCTCGCAAGCTGCCTTAAAAACTGTGAAAGCGGATCTCTCGAACGAATTTAGTCAAACAAACTCTATTACAAAACAAACAGTTACAACGTTTTTGCTGTCTATGCTCAATAGATAATAGTTAATCCGAAAAGGCCTAGGTATAATCCCCACCCGTGTGAGTAATAAATAAGCAGGTTCTCTTATGAGCAGCATTACCCTTCATACACTAATGGCGCGGAAACAGGCCGGTGAAAAGTTTGCGGTTCTAACCGCATACGACGCTTGTTTCTCTCACCTTATCAGCACCGCGGGTGTTGAGGTGATGTTAGTGGGCGACTCCCTGGGCATGGTACTGCAGGGCAACGATAGTACACTTCCGGTTACCGTCGAAGAGATGGCATACCACACGGCCGCCGTAAAGGCCGGCAATCAGGGTTCAATGATCATGGCTGATCTACCCTTCATGAGTTATGGTACGCCAGAACAGGCGATGGACAGCGCTGCTACACTGATGCAAGCGGGCGCCCATATCGTCAAACTAGAAGGCGCCGCTTGGCTGGACGAGACCATCGCCCTGCTAGCACAACGCGGTATTCCCGTTTGCGCCCATCTAGGACTAACCCCTCAGGCGGTTAACGTACTCGGCGGATATAAAATTCAAGGGCGCGATAATGATGCCGCTAAACAGATGGTTGAAGACGCCGTACGCCTAGAACAGGCGGGTGCAGCAATGCTGCTGCTCGAATGCGTGCCTTCACTGTTAGCCAGCGAAATCACTCAAGCCGTTGAGATTCCGGTTATTGGTATCGGCGCGGGGGCTGACACAGATGCCCAAGTGCTCGTTATGCACGATATGCTGGGTATTACTCCGGGGCGCAGTCCGAAGTTTGTGAAAAACTTTATGGCGCAAAGTAACGATATCGCCGGCGCTTTTAAAGCCTATGCTGAAGAAGTTAAAGCGGGCACCTTCCCCGGACCGGAACACGGATTCAAGTAATCATGAAAACTATCCATTCTATCGCCGAACTGCGTGAAGCTATCGGCGCGGAGCGTCGTGCGGGCAAACGAATCGGTTTTGTCCCAACGATGGGCAATCTCCATACGGGTCATATCCAATTGATCCAGCAATCGAATAATAATGCCGACATCACTGTCGCCAGCATCTTTGTGAATCCACTGCAATTTGGTGAGAACGAAGATCTCGATGCTTACCCACGGACACTCGAAGCCGACCAAGAGAAACTCGAACTGGCCAGTTGCGATTATCTGTTCGCCCCAACCATTAAAGAGATGTACCCCAATGGCCAGGTAATACAAACGCTGATCGAAGTGCCGGGCATCTCTGATATTCATTGCGGTGCGACTCGACCGGGACATTTTCGCGGTGTTGCTACCGTGGTCTGTAAGCTGTTCGGCATTGTGCAGCCTGATGTCGCCATCTTTGGCGAAAAAGACTTTCAACAGTTACTCGTGATTCGCCGGATGGCGGAAGATCTATTCCTACCTGTTGAGATTCAAGGATCTCCCATTGCCCGTGCCCAAAGCAATCTGGCGCTGAGTTCTCGTAACGCCTATCTGACACCGGAAGAGATGGCTATCGCGCCAGTTCTGAATAAGACCATCCGCGCGACCATCGCTCAAATAGCGGAGGGGCGACGTGATTACCTGAATCTACAGGAAGAAGCTCAGGTCGCCCTAGAGCAAGCCGGCTTTAAACGCGATTACTATTGCATCTCTAAACGTGATGATCTGCAACAGGCAGACAGCGACGATACCGAGCTGGTATTAATTGCCGCCGCTTACCTAGGTAAGGCTCGCCTGATCGACAATATGATGCTCGATCTCTGAGCCATTCTCGGGTGCCGCGTCAAAGCGGCACTCGAACTTCAAAACACCATTCTCTGACCTTCTCCACCTTTAGTCTGCTTGGCTATCGGTAAAACTCCTGTTAAATTCTCAGGCCGGTGGCAATTTTTATGTTTCACGTCACCTCCTAGGGCTAACCCCATTGCAGTAGCCTTTTGTCTATGATGTACTGCACTGCACAAATAAAAATGATTACCAAAATAGCTGTAGAGTACTCCATGTTAGGTTACTGACTGACCTGCCATAAATTCGTCACGCTATGTGACTACACTTCTGCAGCAATCTTATAAGCAAGAGGAATAATCATGCGTGATGTTGTTATTGTAGCTGCTGGCCGTACGGCTGTAGGTAGTTTTAATGGTTCTCTGTCATCCGTTCCTGCCAGCGAGCTCGGCACGATTGTTATCAAAGGCCTGCTGGAAAAATCCGGTATTGCGGCTGATCAAATTGACGAAGTCATTCTTGGCCAAGTGTTGACAGGTGGCTGTGGCCAAAACCCTGCACGCCAAGCGGCGGTCAATGCTGGTCTGCCAATTGAAGTACCCGCCATGACGATTAACAAGGTCTGTGGCTCTGGCTTAAAATCTATTCAACTGGCGACTCAAGCTATTCGCTGTGGCGATGCTGAAATGATCATTGCTGGCGGTCAGGAAAATATGAGCATCTCTGGCCATATCCTACCAAACTCCCGTCACGGTACCCGTATGGGCGACTGGAAAATGGTTGATACGATGATCAAAGATGGCCTATGGGATGCGTTTAACGACTATCACATGGGTATCACCACTGAAAACATTGTCGACAAGTATGGTTTCACCCGTGAAGAACAGGATGTTTTTGCTGCCGCCTCTCAGAACAAAGCTGAAGCAGCCGTTACATCGGGTAAGTTCAAAGATGAAATTATTCCGGTTGTCATTCCGCAGCGTAAAGGCGACCCCATTGTCTTTGATACTGATGAGCAGCCACGTTTTGGCGTCACAGCAGAAGCATTGGGCAAACTGCGTCCAGCCTTCAAAAAAGATGGCACCGTAACCGCTGGTAACTCTTCTACCATCAACGATGGTGCTGCGGCCGTGATTCTGTGCTCTGCAGAGAAAGCCGCTGAACTGGGTCTGCCCGTGCTGGCAACCATCAAAGCTTATGCCTCTGCGGGTGTTGATCCATCTATCATGGGTACAGGCCCAATCTGTGCCACTCAGAAAGCCCTTGAGAAAGCTGGCTGGACTGTTGATGATCTAGAACTGGTTGAAGCGAACGAAGCTTTCGCGGCTCAGGCTCTGTCTGTTAACAAAGAACTCGGCTGGGACACCACGCTGGTTAACGTTAACGGTGGTGCGATTGCACTGGGTCACCCAATCGGTGCTTCAGGCTGCCGTATCTTCGTTTCACTGCTGCATGAAATGGCTCGCCGCGATGCTAAGAAAGGCTTGGCAACGCTGTGTATCGGTGGTGGTATGGGTACGGCCCTTGCGATCGAACGTAGCTAAACCGTTGTAACAAAAAAAACGCGGCTCGCCGCGTTTTTTTATGTCTGCCATTCAGGCTTTTATGCGTCAGATATTCACCACTAGCTAGGCCCAAATCAGGCCGTCGCAATCGCGCCTTTCCCCACGCCTTCAAATGCTCTGACCATCACCTCTCGATCGGGATGAGACAACTTAACCTGCGCTGCAAGGTGACAGGCGATCTGCTCCACCGTTGTTTCAGTATCAATTAGATAACAGTGACGTGCAGGTAAACGAATTTCAAACTCTCCCTGTGGTGCATCATAACAATAGTGATGCTCATCATCGGTTGCACTCACGAGGTGGCCGCGAGTACCGATATAGATATCGTTAAAGGTTTCAGCCCATTGCTGCTCAACCGCCGCATCCCGCTGTCCATCTAAAAAGACTTCGATACGCGAACGATGACCGTGCGCAATCCGCTGACAATTGCCATCGTGCTGCTGCAGGCCATGGCTGTAATGATAAAATGCACCGTTGATCGTTTCCGGTACAAAGCTGATCTCGAGCCCTTTCACCTCATCGGGAAATAGCGCCAAGAGCTGGGCCTTACACCAAGCCGCCAAGCTAAGCTCATTAATTTCATCGATATCCACCAGCACGATCGCCTGTTCCGGCGAACGACAGTAGAACTCACCACCTGTTGGATAGCGCCAATTAACCGTTGTTTCGCCATTCAGCTGCTCTGAATGTAGGTTGGCCATCTCGGTCGGCACCACTAACGCATGGTCGATACTATTATCAAACCAATGTTTAACGGCTTTTTTAACGATACCAAAATCGCAAATCATCCCCTCTTCATTCAGCTCACCATCGAGCACTAGCTGCACTAGCCAGGACTCGCCCAGCAAGCCGCGTTGAGGGTGTAGGTAAGAAAAATCAACATTGGTAAGGTTATCTACAAAAAGCTTCACAGGCAGTCACACAGTTAATGGCAATGGATCGATATCGGAACGGCGTATATTAGCTGATTACCAGCCCTATTGCATTCTGACGAGTACCGGTATACTAGCTCTTTTTAGATAACAGGCAGATGAAATTCAATGCGACTGGATAAATATCTAAGTCAGGCAACCGGTTTACCCCGCAGCCTAGTTAAACGGCAGATCAAATGTAAGAATGTCGAGGTGAACGGTCAGCCTTGCCAGGATCACGGCTACAAAGTTCTCAGCGATGATCAGGTGACACTCGAAGGTCATGAGGTTGCGGCCCCTGGCCCGAAGTATTTGATGCTGAATAAGCCTCAAGGCACTGTCTGCGTGACTGAAGATAGCGATCACCCTACTGTTATCGACCTCTTGGACCAAGTTACCATACGGGATCTGCATCCCGCTGGACGCTTAGATATCGACACCACTGGCCTCGTATTGATCACCAACGATGGCCAATGGTCGCACCGAGTTACATCACCTAAGCATCAGTGCGATAAAGTTTATCTCGTTAGCACTGCAGAACCGATCACCCCTGAGTATGCCGAGCAGTTTGCGACAGGCATTACCCTGCGTAACGAAGATAAACCGACGCTGCCGGCCGAACTTGAGATTTTGTCTGCTACTCAGGCGAGAGTCACCCTGCATGAAGGCCGTTATCATCAAGTTAAGCGTATGTTTGCCGCCATGGGTAACAAAGTCACCGCCTTGCACCGGGAACAGATTGGTCAGATCCGCTTAGATGATGACCTAGAACCGGGTGAGTACCGTTTTCTCACTGAAGCCGAAGCGAAATCGTTCTGATGACTGATACAGCCTTTGCCCTCTTAAAACCACAACTGGATAATGCCAGCGGTATAGCCCTTTGGGTTGCCGATGAAAACCTGCTCAATCAAACCAGCAAGGTAAATCCGGCGGTCACTGTCATTAGTAACCGTTTCGATCTGTGTCAGCAACTAGACAGCGCCGGTTGGCATAGCCAATTTTCCGACTTTGATTTCAGCCCTTATGCGGATCACAGTGTGGATAACATTATCTACCGAGTGTCGAAAGAGAAACCCGTGGTTCATCATGTGATCAATCAAGCGATTCGCATCCTTAAACCGGGCGGAACACTGAGCATCGCGGGATTGAAAAACGAAGGTATTAAAACCTATCTGGATAAAGCGAAAAAACTATTCGCTGGGCAGATGGAGCTATCCAAGTTAGACAAAAATACCTGGATGGGAATTCTGCAATCACCGGGCGCTGCCGATAGCGAATTACTGGACGATCAGGATTACACTCAGCTACGTGAAGTGGCCAGCGATGAGCACTTCAACTACCGCAGTAAGCCTGGTGTCTATGGTTGGAATAAGATCGATAAAGGCAGTGCTTTTCTGATTTCAGAACTCGCGCAATTCACTGAACGACTCGCAACACCACCGGAAACCGCTCTCGATCTCGGCTGTGGCTATGGTTATCTGGCGATGAATTGCGCCCCGCTAGGCTGCAAGATCACGGCGACCGACAATAATGCCGGAGCCCTACTGGCCTGCGAAGAAAACTTTCGTCAGCACAGCATTAATGGCGACGTGATTGTGGCCGATTGCGCCGAACAGATCGACCAGCACTATCCACTGATACTCTGTAATCCGCCTTTTCATCAAGGCTTCAGTGTTGAAGGCGATATGACCGACCGTTTCCTCAATGCAGCACGCCGACATCTACAATCTGACGGCATCGCCTGCTTTGTGGTGAATCTACATATACCGCTTGAACGAAAAGCCAAAAAACTGTTCTCAACCATAGAAGTTATCGCCGACAACGGTAGCTTTAAGTTGATACTACTGGCCCAACCGCACTAAACACGAGTGACAAATACAGCATGATCGCCACTTACCTAAAGCAAACCTGGTTCTTCTTCCGCGCCCATATGCAGCCTATTATGCGGATACAGCTACCCTTTATTATTCTGATCACACTGATTAGCATGACCGCCATGCAATCGGTCGATCCAGAAAACCCCGAGATGAACGATTCGATCTTGATGTTCTACCTCGCCAGCCTAGTTTTTCTCCCACTCTATGCTGGCGCAACGATCGCCTACCTCGAGTCGGTGGTCAACAAAGAGCCTATCAGTACCATAGAGGCTCTAAAGATCGGTCTACAACGTTGGGGGCCGCTCTTTCTGACCAAGCTCCTTGGCGCCTTTGGTATCGCCCTCGGCCTATTACTGTTTTTTATTCCCGGTGTCTATGTGATGACCCGCTGGGGATTTGCCGAATACTTCAGCGTGATCGAAAAAGCGAGCCCCACCGACGCGTTAAGAAACAGCTGGCAAGATACCTCTGAATACTTCTGGCCGCTGCTTAATGGTCTGGCCGTGCTGTTTGTTATACTCCTCGGCAGTAACCTACTGATCGAAACCTTACTTCAGACCATGGGCATTGAATCACTTATACTGCGCAGCCTATTTGATATCGTGTTTGGCTTTTTAAACTGCCTATATACGATCTATGGCTTTCGCCTCTATTGCGTGATGCGGGAAAAGCAAAGTAGCTAGGCCCTTCGTGTCACTGGCTAATCACTTGAAGACTCGTCGTGAGTGGGGAAGCTTTCGCTTCCCTTACTCAATAAGGCGACAAACATTCCGTATGCCTCGCCACGTCAATCAATACATCGGATTACCATTTTTAGTGTCAACGGGAACACGCTGTATAGAGTCCCAATGCTCAACGATTTTGCCCTGCTGATCAAAGCGAAAAAAATCCATCGTTACATATTGATCATTACCCGGCCAAATCTGATGGGTATGTAATGCGACGAGACCCTCTTGTGCTATCGCACGCACAAACTCGATGGTTTTATCAGGAAAGTCTCGCGCCATTTCATCAAAATAATCGATAAACCCTTGCTTACCACCCGCAACAACTGGGTTATGTTGGATGTATTCCGCACCAACATAGGTCTCGACCGCTGCACTTGGGTCACCTAAATAGGCTGTCCGATAGAAGGCTATCGCATTGGCTTTGTTTGCCTCTAAATCTTGGATCATTTTAACCGCCAAAATCAACTGAATAGATACGGAGTCGCAAGCATGACCTAGCTTTCAGCCGCATACAATAACAGACAAGCAGAATCAGCAGCGATGTATGAACAATTAGCGTTATGAGTTAAGCCTATTAGGAGACTGACACGCCAAAGCCAAAACAGCGTTACACCAAGCGAATAAATTAACGTTATCCACTGATGTTATCCCCAGCTTTAGCGGCACAAGCCTGTGCATAACATTGGGACAACTACGCTAAGCCTCAGCCCTCGTAGGCTTCAGCCGTTGGGGTAATAAATACACAATAAAAAATAAGCTGATAAAGCTATTGCATTAATAACTCAAATAATCATAATGAGAATCATTATCATTCAAAAAATGGAGAGTTAATAATGAATGGCCTGAGAATTGATGCATGGCTAGAACGCAAAGAACCGGTGATAAAACTACACAGCGGAGTATCTAATCACCTCATTGCCGAATGGCGCGGCAGCGCAGTAACAGAGCTATTTGAACTAGGCATAGTCACCTGCCGAGAACTGTTTTCAAACACCCGTAGCGTACAGCAACAAGCAGCTCACGAACTGCTGCTCAACGCCTGCGCTAACTCTCTCTGTCAACAAAATGGGCCACAGTGCTTTAACTGCATTACCGGACGCCTACTGCGTGCGCTAGCCAAAAGTGATCAGCGGGCTTATCAACCATCCATTGCCGGACTAGAACAATACAAATCAGCCGTATAATCCTCTACTGAGTGGGGATTTGTTGCTGTTGATAAGCTGAAGTTCCCCATAACGGTACCGTAGAAAGGCTGTGTTTAAAGCTGCCATTAATCTCTTTGGTTGAGTATGAAAGATACATTAAGGTCTGTGATTGTGGATCAAAAATACGCCGTACTTTCATGGTTTTGAACAGCACGCTCTTGGATTTTCGAAACACCACCTCGCCATCCTTTGAGCGATCAATGGCGGCAATCATCTGCGCTGTAATCGGCCCCGTTTGACGACAAGCAATCGATGAATCACTGGGGTCCGCAAAATCCAGATCTGCTTCAATGCTGGCAATATGACAAGTAACACCGGTGACGACCGGATCTACCAGCACATTCAGTTTAATATCTTTAGTGGTTAGTAATCCAAGCGATACATCGCCAACCTCATCACCGCCACAACCGGCTAGCCATAAAACAGACACTATCGTTATCAATCTTTTCATATTAATCCTCGGCAATAAAGATTGCCCTAATGTAAACCAAGCAGACACAAAAAAGCCCTGCATCGGCAGGGCTTTTTCAATCACTTAATGAGTGTTTATTCTACAGACTCATCTTGTTCTAGATCACGCATGGTCAACTTGATACGGCCACGTGGATCGACTTCCATCACTTTAACTTTAACGGTGTCGTCCATCTTGATGTAATCGGTCACTTTCTCAATACGCTTGTTAGCAATTTGAGAGATGTGAACCAGACCATCTTTACCCGGCAGGATGTTTACAAACGCGCCGAACTCTTCCAGACGTACAACCTTACCTTCGTAGATTTTACCTACTTCAGCTTCAGCAGTGATTTCACGTACTTTATCCACAGCGGCTTTCGCTGCTGCTTTATCGGCTGCGTAGATACGAACTGTACCGTTATCTTCGATATCGATAGTCGCGCCAGTCTGCTCAGTTAGAGCACGGATGGTTGCACCACCCTTACCGATCACGTCGCGGATCTTCTCAGGATTGATTTCCAACAGCGTCATGGCAGGTGCGTTGTCCGGCAGTTCTGGACGTGCATAACCAATCACTTTAGCCATCTCTTTCAGGATGTGAGCACGGGCTTCATAAGCCTGCTCAAGCGCGATATCCATGATCTCTTCGGTAATACCGGTGATCTTGATATCCATCTGCAATGCAGTAACACCTGCTTCAGTACCGGCTACTTTAAAGTCCATGTCACCCAGATGATCTTCATCACCTAGGATATCGGTCAGCACGGTGAAACGCTCGCCTTCCTTAACCAGACCCATTGCGATACCCGCAACCGGCGCTTTCAATGGAACACCAGCATCCATCATAGACAGAGACGCACCACAAACAGACGCCATAGAGCTTGAACCGTTAGATTCAGTGATCTCAGACACGATACGGATAGTGTACGGGAACTCTTCCTGTGTCGGCAGAACAGCAGCAACACTACGACGAGCCAGACGACCGTGACCAATCTCACGACGACCAGTAGAACCCATACGGCCCGCTTCACCTACAGAGTAAGGAGGGAAGTTGTAGTGCAGCATGAATGGATCGCGGCGTTCACCTTCGATCGCATCGATGATTTGTGAATCACGCGCAGTACCCAGCGTACAGGTAGCGATCGCCTGAGTTTCACCACGGGTAAACAGTGCAGAACCGTGTGTACCGCTCAGTACGTCAACTTCAACATCAATACCGCGAACAGTTTTGCTGTCACGGCCATCGATACGTGGCTGACCATCAAGGATACGACCCCGAACAATCTCTTTTTCCAGTGATTTGAAGATACCAGAGACTTCACCGGCAGAAGGTTGACCCTCTTCACCACACAGCGCTTCAATCACTTTACTACGTGCTTGACCCAGAGCGTTTTGACGCTCCATTTTGTCAGCCGTTTGGTAAGCAGCGTTGATATCTTCACCGACAACACCGCGAACCTGTTCGATCAGTGCTTCGTTCTTCGCTTCTGGTGCATATTCCCAACGAGGCTTACCGGCTTCAGCAACCAGTTCGTTGATCGCAGTGATCGCCACTTGCATCTGCTGATGAGCGAAAACAACCGCGCCTAGCATTTCGTCTTCAGATAGTTCCTGAGCCTCAGACTCAACCATCAGAACTGCATCAGATGTACCCGCAACCACCATGTCGAGCATAGAGGTTTGCAGTTCTTCGTAAGTTGGGTTCAGCGAGTAACCTTCCGCTTCGGTGTAACCGACACGTGCGCCACCGATTGGCCCCTGGAATGGAATTCCAGAGATCGACAATGCAGCAGAAGTACCGATCATCGCAGCGATATCAGGATCGTTGATCTTATCCGCAGACATAACCGTACAGATAACCTGTACTTCATTCATGTAGCCCTTAGGGAACAGCGGGCGGATAGGACGGTCGATCAGGCGAGACGTCAGCGTTTCTTTTTCAGACGGACGCGCTTCACGCTTAAAGAAACCACCTGGGATACGGCCGACAGCGTAGTATTTTTCTTGATAATGAACTGACAGTGGGAAGAAATCCTGACCTTCGCGGGCTGATTTAGCACCCACAACGGTACATAACACCTGTACACCACCCATGGTAACCAGCACAGCACCACTCGCTTGGCGGGCAACGCGGCCCGTTTCAAGAGTGACTTCATGCTTGCCGTATTGGAATGTCTTAGTAATTGCTTGTGGCACGATACAATTCCTTATCTTTATGCAAAACAAAAAAATGTCTGTGCAACGTCACACCGGCCTCTTTATAGCCAGTACTCTGCTGGGCTCTGAATAGAGTCAGAACACACCAGAGTACAGGCTGGTTGGTGTAAAACGTAGTACAGACGCATATAGAGATCTCTATTTTAGCAGACCTTAAAAAGCACCGGGGCCATCAAAGATGACCCCGGAACATTATCTTAACGACGCAGGCCGAGACGCTTGATCAGATCAGCGTAACGAGTTACATCTTTCTTCTTCAAGTAATCCAGCAGCTTACGACGCTGGTTTACCATGCGGATCAGACCGCGACGAGAATGGTGGTCATGGATGTGACCTTTAAAGTGAGATTGCAGACCAACGATGTTGTGAGTCAGCAGTGCAACCTGAACTTCAGGAGAACCTGTATCGCCTTCAACGCGTGCGTATTCAGCAACGATCTCAGCTTTCTTTTCAACAGATAATGCCATTTTAAATAACTCCAAAATTAATATGCACACCACAGATATAAGTGTGGTGGATTAATAGTCGCGTTGTACCGAGCATATTATCAGTTCAACGTCATATCGCCCGTGCCGCCGAAGCCGCACAGACATATCAATTATATATCCTGAGTATTCATCAAGCGACGAGGCAGTAACTGCCCATACACATCGATCTCGCCAATACCCAGAAATTTATCACTGGCGCTGTCGCGAATGCGCACCAAAGGCTCTACATCAAAGGCTTCAAGCATCACCCGTTGACCATTACATAGGGCACGGGTTTGGCTATCAGACAACAACACCTCAGGTGTATCCGCGACCGGACTCCAAGAGGGTAATAATAGCGCATCCAAAGACATTTGTATGTCTTCTAAAGTCGCATCACTACCCAGATCAGCCACCCTTTGTTCTAGCTCAGCCAATGGCATCATCGCCTCAGCTTTATAGGGGCCAGAATCAAGCCGGCGGAGCATTTTAACATGTGCACCGCAGCCTAGCATCTCGCCCATATCCTGAACAATTGAGCGGATATAGGTGCCCTTGCTACAACGAATATCCAGATCGACTTCATCACCACGAAAGTCCAGTAGCTCGATGCTAAAGACCGTTACTTCGCGACTTTTAACTTCAACCTGAATGCCTTGACGTGCCAGCTTATAGAGCGGTTGCCCATTATGCTTAAGCGCCGAAAACATTGACGGCACTTGGGTGATTAAGCCGGTAAACTCCCGTTGCAACAGCTCATCAATCTGCGCTGCGCTGAGGTTCTCCGGCAGAGGCCGCTCTTCAACCACCTCACCATCCGCATCGCTGGTATCGGTTCTTTGACCCAGTTTAGCGGTGGTAATGTAGCGTTTATCCGCATTCAGCAGGAACTGGGAAAACTTAGTCGCTTCACCAAAGCAAAGCGGCAGCATCCCAGTCGCCAGTGGATCCAATGCCCCGGTATGGCCAGCCTTAGCCGCACCATAGATCCGTTTTATAATTTGCAACGCCCGGTTTGACGACATTCCACCCGGTTTATCAAGCAGAAAAATACCATTGACCGACCGGCCTTTTGCCCGTCTTGCCAAAGGTTATTCCTCGTCGTCCTGAGCGTGCTGACCATCTTCCCGAGTCGCTTTAATAATCAGGTCGTTCAGACGGCGGCCACGGTCCACACTTTCATCAAAGTGAAAACGTAATTGCGGCATCACCCGCAGTTTGATCTTGCTGGACAGCTGTCCACGTAGGAAACCGGATGCACTGTTAAGAACCTTAAGGGATTCTGTCACTGCAGTGGCTTCATCTTTACCACCCATCGCCATGACGGTGATGTAGATATCAGCATAGCCAAGATCTTTAGCGATCTTGACGTAGCTGATTGTCACCATGCCTAAGCGGGGGTCTTTAATTTCACGCTGGATCAACTGAGCCAGGTCCTTTTGGACCTGGTCAGATATCCGCTGTGTACGACTAAATTCTCTTGCCATAATAGCCTGTCAAAACACTCTTAAAGGGTACGCTGAACTTCAATGGTATCGAAGACTTCGATCTGATCGCCGACCTTCACATCATTGTAGTTCTTAACGCCGATACCGCATTCCATGCCCTGACGAACTTCAGCCACGTTATCTTTAAAGCGACGCAGAGATTCCAGCTCACCTTCATAGATAACCACGTTTTCACGCAGAACCCGGATACGTTTGTTACGGAATACAGATCCTTCAGTGACCATACAACCAGCAACTGCGCCAATCTTCGGTGCACGGAAGACATCACGAACCTCAGCAATACCAACAATCTGCTCTTTAAACTCAGGAGACAGCAGACCCGTCATCGCCAACTTAACATCATCGATGATATCGTAGATAACGCTGTAGTAACGAAGTTCGATACCTTCACGCTCAACGATAGCACGCGCCTGCGCATCCGCACGGACGTTAAAGCCGATCATGATTGAGCTAGAGGCAACCGCCAAGTTAGCATCGGTTTCAGCAATACCACCGACACCGCCGGAGACTACATTAACCTTAACTTCGTCTGTGCTCAGGTCCATCAACGAACTCGTGAGTGCTTCTAGAGAACCACGTACGTCCGCTTTAAGGATGATATTAAGTGTTTTAACATCGCCCGCTTGCATGTTCTCGAACAAGTTCTCAAGTTTCGCCTGCTGCTGACGCTGCAGTTTGATTTCACGGTATTTACCCTGACGGAACAACGCCACTTCACGGGCTTTCTTCTCGTTAGAGACAACAGTGAATTCATCACCTGCACCCGGCGTACCATCTAAACCTAGAATCTCGACCGGAATAGAAGGTCCAGCGGTTTTAACCGGCTTACCGTTTTCATCGAGCATCGCCCGCACACGGCCATACTGCAGTCCAGCCAGAACGATATCACCCTGTTTCAAGGTACCATTCTGAACCAACAGTGTTGCCACAGGACCACGCCCTTTATCCAGACGGGATTCAACCACCACACCACGACCCGGCGCTTCAGGAATCGCTTTTAGTTCGAGCAACTCTGCTTGCATCAAGACCGCATCAAGCAGCGCATCAATACCTTCACCGGTTTTAGCTGAAACGTTGACGAACTGAACGTCACCGCCCCACTCTTCCGGCAAGACATCCCGCTGCGCCAATTCGTTTTTAACACGTTCTGGATCAGCGTCTTCTTTATCGATTTTGTTAACCGCAATAACCAATGGCACGCCAGCAGATTTTGCATGGTTAACCGCTTCTTCGGTCTGAGGCATAACACCGTCATCCGCCGCGACAACCAGAATAACGATATCGGTCAACTGTGCACCACGGGCACGCATCGCCGTAAAGGCTGCGTGTCCCGGTGTATCCAAGAAGCTAACCATACCATGGCCAGTTTCAACGTGATAAGCACCGATATGCTGGGTAATACCACCGGACTCACCCGCGGCAACACGAGTTTTACGAATATAATCCAGCAGTGATGTTTTACCGTGGTCAACGTGACCCATAACGGTAACGACTGGCGCACGCTCAACCTGTTCACCAGCAATCTCTTCTGCAGCACCCGCGCTTTCGATCAACTGATCTTCAACGGTGTTAGCCTGCATCGCAACAGCGGTGTGACCCATCTCTTCAACAACCAGAGTGGCAGTGTCCTGATCAATCACAGAGTTGATGGTCGCCATCGCCCCCATTTTGAACATGACTTTAATCACATCAGCCGCCTTAACGGACATTTTCTTCGCCAATTCAGCCACGGTAATGGATTCAGGAATCCCAACTTCATGGATAACCGGCGCAGTAGGACGCTCGAACGCTTGTACGTTTGAGCTGGTCATGCCGCGTTGAACTGGCTTACCGCGACGATTACCATCACGACCACCTGGTTTACGGGACAGGCGCTTATCGCCACCTTTACGACCCGCTGCAGGTTTATCCTGGCTACGGAAGTTTTTCTCCCGTGCTGGCTTACGATCCTGCTTCGGTGCATTTGGATTAGCATTAGCAGGCGCAGCAGCATTTGCTGGGGCGGCGCCAGAACGAGGTGCCGCTGCTTTTTTCGCTGCAGGTTTTGCCATTGACGGCTTAGATACGGCCGCTTTTGGTTCAGACGGTTTACCTGAATTAGCCGGCTTAGCTGTACTCGTTTCACGGGCCGCTTTCGCTTTCGCTTCTTGTTCAGCTTTCACACGTGCTTCTTCACGCTGTTTCTCTTGCGCCGCCTGAAGTTCAGCATCCCGGCGGGCTTGGACATCTAGCTCCGCCTGAAGATTGTTAACTTTTGCGTTAGCGGTGGATGTTTCTTCAACATCCGCACGTTTAACATAGGTGCGTTTTTTACGCACTTCTACGTTGATAGTTTTCTTACCTGCAGCACCAGACACTTTAAGTTGGCTGGTTGTTTTACGCTTAAGCGTAATCTTCTTAGGTTCGCCATCGGATTTTTCACCGTGGCTACGCTTAAGATGGTTTAGCAGCTTTTGACGTTCATCTTCTGTTACGGAAGCAACTTCATTTTTTCCTGCAATACCTGCTTCTTTCATCTGCGTAAGCAAACGATCAACGGGAACGCCAACTACTTCGGCTAGCTGTTTTACTGTGACTTCTGCCATCTGGGTTTATCTCCTCCGTTGACTTATTCTTCGTCCGCAAACCATGGGGCGCGCGCAGTCATAATTAGCGCTGCAGCCTTGTCTTTATCCAGCTCTTTAACGTCAAGCAGGTCTTCAACTGCTTGTTCAGCTAGATCTTCCATGGTCACGATACCTTTACTAGCCAGAACATAGGCCAGGTGACGCTCCATACCATCCATTTCCAGCAGGTCTTGAGCAGGCTCAACATTCAGCGCCTCTTCATTGGCCAGCTCGAGGTTGAGCAGAGCATCTTTCGCGCGGGTGCGCAGTTCATCAACAATCTCTTCATCGAAACCTTCGATTTCGAGCATTTCATCTGCCGGTACGTAAGCAACCTCTTCCAGCGAGGTAAAGCCTTCGTCTACCAATATTCCAGCAATATCATCATCAACATCCAAGTGCTTAACAAACAGCTCAAGGATGGATCCGGTTTCAGACTGTTGCTTTTCAGCCGCGTCTTCTTCGGTCATAACATTCAGTTTCCAGCCCGTCAGTTCAGACGCTAGGCGAACATTCTGTCCACTACGGCCAATCGCCATTGGCAAGTTTTCTTCGGCCACTGCAACATCCATCGAACGGGAATCTTCATCCACGACAATCGATGCAACTTCAGCTGGAGACATGGCATTGATGACCAACTGTGCAGGGTTATCATCCCAAAGAATGATATCGACACGTTCGCCACTCAGTTCATTAGACACCGCCTGAACCCGTGCGCCACGCATACCTACACAGGCACCAACAGGATCGATACGACCATCATTGGTTTTAACAGCGATCTTAGCCCGAGAACCTGGATCACGAGATGCCGCACGAATCTCAATAACTTCTTCTGAGATTTCAGGCACTTCAATGCGGAACAGTTCAATCAGCATCTCAGGACAGCTACGGCTCATCGCAAGCTGTGGGCCACGTCCTTCGGTGCGAATTTCATTCAGTACGGCACGAACTCGATCGCCCATGCGGTAAGTTTCCCGCGGCAACAACTGATCACGGGGTAAAACAGCTTCAGCGTTATTACCCAAATCAATAATAATGTTGTCCCGTGTCACTTTCTTGACGGTACCCGAGATAAGTTCGCCTAAACGGCTGCTGTATTGAGCAACAACTTTAGCGCGTTCCGCTTCCCGTACTTTTTGCACAATAACCTGTTTAGCGGTTTGAGCAGCAATACGGCCAAACTTAACGGATTCAACCTCTTCTTCATGGATGTCGCCTGGCTGCAAGCTGGTATCAATCTCTTCAGCCTCTTGCATTGTCAGCTCGGTACCCAACAAAGGAACACCTTCATTGCTTACCACAGCCCAGCGACGAAATGTTTGGTAATCACCGGTAGCTCGGTCGATTACAACACGGATATCCGCTTCCTCGTCATAGCGCTTCTTTGTCGCTGTTGCCAACGCCAATTCAATCGCTTCAAAGATGACCTCTTTAGAAACGTCTTTCTCGTTAGATACTGCTTCTGCAACCAGTAGAATTTCTTTATTCATACAACTGCCCCAACCTCAAAATTCAATTCTTTACGCTCAGAACTGAGGAACTATGTTTGCTTTTTCAATATGGTCAATCGGTAACAGGTATTCTTCCTGATCGACAACCAGCACAATATCTTCATCCTCAAAGCCTTTCAGGACGCCTTTAAACCGGCGGCGACCATCAAATGGCATTCGCAATTTCACCTGCAAAACATGCCCGACAAACGCCTTGTACTGTTCCAGCGTAAACAGCGGGCGATCCATCCCCGGCGAGGACACTTCTAATGTATATTCTCCGCTAATCGGATCTTCCACATCCAGAATACCGCTCACCTGACGACTCACATTGGCGCAATCATCGACACCGATACCATTTTCAGCATCGATATAGATCCGCAGCATACTGTGACGCCCCTGAGATACCATTTCGATACCCCATAACTGATAACCGAGAGCCACCACGGATGGCTCAATCAGTTCCTGTAACACACTCAACTTTGCTGACACGCAAAAACCTCTAAACCTACTTTTTAGGCAAACAAAAAATGGGTCAAAGACCCATTCCACATACGACCTCTGGGCCGCAAGTACGAAAAAGCCCCTAAAAAGGGGCCAATCAACGTACTACTTGATCGACAATTTCAGATCCATCACTGATTGAACAGTCTTCTGAA
This sequence comes from Amphritea atlantica, assembly GCF_018860855.1. Classification (GTDB taxonomy): domain Bacteria; phylum Pseudomonadota; class Gammaproteobacteria; order Pseudomonadales; family Balneatricaceae; genus Amphritea; species Amphritea atlantica_A. The sequence continues at coordinate 15,363 of NZ_JAHKQE010000034.1, read as the reverse complement.
ATTGGTAGCGGGAACCCTTCCCGAAGGATATAGACTGACAGGCAAGCTATACCTGATCAGATTCCTTATAACCTTCAAGAGTTCGTAATAAAACTCTTGTTTCTGATTGACCATTAAAAAATGGTAGCGGGGGCCAGATTTGAACTGACGACCTTCGGGTTATGAGCCCGACGAGCTACCAGGCTGCTCCACCCCGCATCAGAAATCGGGGTGAATTATACTCCCGCTACCATTCTAGTTCAAGGACAGCTTGTACTGATTACCCAACAAACAGTGAAAAGCCGTTATCACCACTCAAAAAAGAACAACAGCCAACTCGAACACCAACCGGAAGGGCTAGAAACAACAAGTACGACTCTGCCAAGGCATAAACAAAAAACACTTACGGCCTTTCTTTAAACAGGGTGCTGACAATGCGCTCTTCATTGGGCGAAGAAGCCTGCGACGGCGGCCCGAAGGACTTCATCGCAGATAAACCAACGCGGGACGATAGTCCCGCCAAGGCATAGACGAAAAAAACTTACAGCCTTTCTTTAAACAGTGTGCCGACAATGCGCTCTTCATTGGGCGAAGGAGTCTGCGACGGCGGTCCGAAGGACTTCATCGCAGATGAACCAACGCGGGACCATAGCCCCGCCAAGGCATAGACGAAAAAAAGCGTTCTAGAGCGCTTCTTTAAACAAGGTGCCGACTATGCGCTCTTCATTGGGCGCAGGAGCCTGCGACGGCGGTCCGAAGGACTTCATCGCAGATGAACCAACGCGGGACGATAGTCCCGCCAAGGCATAGACGAAAAAAAAGCGCTCATAGAGCGCTTCTTTAAATATGGTGCCGAAGGCGGGACTTGAACCCGCACGACCATTAGGTCACCACCCCCTCAAGATGGCGTGTCTACCAATTCCACCACTTCGGCATAAAACGAGGTTTACTCTGCAGGCGGTACGTCCGCATCACCTGTAGGTAACTTTTGCTCTTCCAAAACAGGCACTTGATCAACCTGCTCTGCGGCACTTTGAATCAGCGCAGCAGAAGGAATACCTGCATCATTCACTGAAACTGCCTTATCTTTTGCATATACCGCCAACACAAAGCTGGTAATAAATAAACCGGTTGCAATAATCGCAGTCATACGACTCAGGAATGAACCAGATCCCTGACTACCAAATACTGTCTGAGATGCACCTGCACCAAACGAAGCACCGGCTTCAGCGCCTTTACCCTGCTGCAATAACACCAGAGCAATAATGGCAACAGCCAGCAGAACATGTACAGCAAGAACCAGAGTTTCCATCTATTTTTCCACTTACTTACGACTCTCTGTCGCCGCAGCGCAGATCGTCAGGAATTCGTCAGCTTTCAGCGATGCGCCACCAATCAAACCACCATCAATATCCTGTTGAGCCAAAAGCTCAGCTGCATTGCCAGCATTCATACTGCCGCCATACAAAATTGATAGCTGATCAGCGATGTCAGCATCACGTTCAGCAAGTTGCGCACGGATAGCAGCATGTACTTCCTGCGCCTGCTCTGGGGTTGCTGTCAAACCTGTACCAATAGCCCAGACAGGTTCGTATGCAATTACCACAGAGGCAAAACCTTTAACACCCACTCGCTGCAATACTGGATCTATCTGCGCAGCAACCAACTTTAGCGTCTCACCCGCTTCACGCTGCTCCAGAGTTTCACCAACACAGAGTATTGGAATCAATCCTGCCGCTAGTGTTGCCGCTACTTTATCGGCCACATCACTATTTGTCTCAGCAAACAGGCTACGCCGCTCAGAATGACCAAGGATAACATACTCACATCCTAGATCTTGCAGCATCGCCAACGAACATTCACCGGTAAAAGCACCTGCTGGCTGCGAAGAAACATTTTGCGCACCCAATGCGATCGGCGCATCACCCAATAACTGCTTAACCTGAGACAGATAGACAGCAGGCGGACAGACTAATGTCACCAGCCCATCAACAGCAGGCACACCTGCGGTGAGGCTTTCCAGCAACGTCTTGATCGACTCACTGGTTCCGTTCATCTTCCAATTTCCGGCGACTATCGTCTTACGCATGAGTTCCCCTCTGTGCAAAGCGGCGCACATAGTAACGAGTTTCCTGATAAGTTACAAGCAACTAGCGCGCACAAAATGATAAAAATTCAGAGTGCTTGTCGCACAACCTCGGCTAACTCCTGACACAAGGCCTCAACCCAAGCCTCATCATCCCCTTCCACCATCACTCGTACTAACGGCTCAGTGCCCGAAGGACGTAATAATACCCGTCCACGATCACCTAAGCGAGACTCAATATCAGTTACAGCCAATTGCACGTCAGGCAGCGAAAGTACGTCGACTTTGCTAGTCAAACGCACATTAATCATTGTTTGCGGCATTTTACCCATCGCCGATTTAAGCACATGTAATGAACTCCCCTCATCGGTAACCGCTTTCAGCACCTGCAGTGCCGCAACGATACCATCCCCAGTTGAGGTCAACTGACGACAGATCAGATGACCTGACGATTCGCCGCCGAGAAACCAATCATTAGCAATCATCTGCTCCAATACATAGCGATCGCCAACCTGCGCCCGGATGAAAGGAACACCCGCTTGTTTCAGCCCCTGCTCTAAGCCGAAGTTACTCATCAGAGTGCCTACCACACCACCATTAAGCTGATTTTTTTTGTATTGGGCCATCGCTATGATAAACAGCAACTCATCCCCGTCGACTTGCTGGCCTAGGTGATCAACCATAATAAGGCGATCACCATCTCCATCCAGTGCAATCCCCAGATCAGCCTGCTGCTCAACAGCCGTTTGCTGCAGCAACGCAGTCGAGGTTGCACCACAAGCTTCATTAATATTAATACCATCGGGTGATGAGCCAATCTCAACCACTAACGCGCCCAACTCACGAAACACTTTAGGCGCTATATGATAGGTAGCACCATTGGCACAATCGACTACAATTTTCAGGTCTTTGAGACTGAGATCACCCGAGACCGTGCCTTTGCAAAATTCGATATAACGCCCTGCGGCGTCCTCAATTCTTCGCGCCTTACCCAACTCAGCGGCATCCACCGTCGTCATCGCCATATCCATCTGCGCTTCAATCGCATGCTCAATGGCATCTGGCAGCTTAGTACCCTGCTCAGAGAAAAACTTAATCCCATTATCGTAATAAGGGTTGTGTGATGCACTGATAACGATGCCCGCATTACACCTAAAGGTACGTGTTAGATAAGCAATCGCAGGTGTCGGCATAGGTCCAAGTAACAACACATCAACACCAGCCGCCGATAACCCCGCCTCCAGTGCTGACTCAAACATATAGCCAGAGATTCGCGTGTCTTTACCAATGATAATCTTACTACGCCCTTCCCGAGCAAAGACTTTCCCTGCCGCCCAACCCAGCTTCAACATAAAGTCTGGAGTGATCGGCGCCGTGCCAACTTTGCCGCGAATACCATCCGTGCCAAAATACCGCTTAGTCATTATCAACCTTCCTTTCATTCAAGATCGCTTCGGTCATCCGCACCACGTCGACTGTTTCTTTGACATCATGAACCCTGAAAATATGGCCGCCCTGCTGCACGCCGATCGCGACGGTCGCTAAACCACCGGCTAAACGCTGATCCACTGATCGATTCAGTACATGATCCAGCATACTTTTACGCGACGTGCCCACAAGCAAAGGTAGATCAAACTTAAGCAGTTGGCGCAAATTATTAAGCAGACGCAGATTATGCTCTACCGTTTTACCAAAACCGAAACCTGGATCCAAAATAATCTGATCACTTGTTATACCCGCGCTGTGACAAGCCTCAATGCGCTGTTGCAAAAAGTGGCTGACATCATCCAATACATCGTCATATTCTGGCGCATTCTGCATCGTTGCTGGGCTACCCTGCATATGCATAAGACAGACGGGCAAACCGGTCGCTACGGCTGCCTCTAATGCCCCTTCACGACCTAAAGCACGGACATCGTTAATTAGGCCTGCGCCTAAGAAAGCCGCCTCAGTGATAACTTCTGGCGTACTGGTATCCACCGAGATAATAACATCCAACTCTGCATTGATTCTTTCCACTACCGGCAGAACTCGATCCAACTCCTCCTGCAACGAGACCGCAGCCGCACCTGGACGAGTTGACTCACCACCAATATCAATAATCGCAGCGCCATCAAGAACCATCTGCCTTGCTCGCTCAACCGCCTGATCGACACAGAGATTACGAGTCTCATACAGCGTGCCGCCATCAGAGAATGAATCGGGAGTGACATTCACAATCCCCATTACTTGAGGACGACTTAAATCAAGGGTATGGGAACCAAAACGGTAGCTAGATAAATCGATCACTGCAGAGCCCATCGCAGACAGATTATTAAAAAAGCCGGTCAGAGACCGGCCTTATGGCATTACATCAAATCAATGGATCAACGCGGAGTTTGATCCGGCGCATCAGTGTCAGCATCTGAATCAGATGACGGCTTGTCATCATCTTTAGCCTCATTCTGATGCTCCTCATTGAGTTCGAACTCTTCTTCTTTCGCAGCGGCAGCTTCTTCTTCAGCAGCTTTAGAATCGGATTCCTGCCAGCCTTCTGGCGGGCTAACTGGCTTACGCGCCATTAGCTCATCCAACTGCTTGCTATCGATGGTTTCATACTTCAACAGCGCTTCAGTCATCGCATCAAGAATATCGCGATTATCCTCCAGCATTTTATAAGCTTTAGCGTAACACTCATCGATAATCTTACGGGTTTCAGCATCGATTTTACGCTGCACCTCTTCAGACATCACTTTACTTGGCTGCCCATAACCCCGGTTAAACGGATCCTGTTCTTCATCATCATACAGGATAGGGCCAAGCTCATCGGTCAAGCCCCAGCGAGACACCATGTTACGTGCCAGGCTAGTTGCCCGCTGAATATCGTTAGATGCACCAGTGGTCACACCATCTTTACCCAAGGTCATCTCTTCAGCAATACGGCCACCATATAGGCTGCAGATATTGGAGATTAGCAACTTACGGCTATGACTGTAACGATCTTCTTCCGGCAGGAACATGGTGACACCCAACGCCCGTCCACGAGGAATAATCGATACTTTATAAACTGGGTCATGCTCAGGCATCAAGCGACCAACAATCGCATGACCGGATTCATGGTAAGCAGTATTCCGGCGTTCTTCATACGACATAACCATCGATTTACGCTCAGCGCCCATCATGATTTTATCTTTAGCGCGCTCAAACTGTTCCATCCCGACAGTCCGCTTACCGGAGCGAGCAGCAAACAGTGCCGCCTCGTTCACCAAGTTAGCTAGATCGGCACCAGAAAAGCCTGGCGTACCACGGGAGATGAGATCAGGTTTAACATCATCACCCAGCGGCACTTTACGCATATGCACTTTCAAGATCTGCTCACGACCTCGAATATCAGGCAAGCCAACATGTACTTGACGGTCAAAACGGCCCGGACGCAACAATGCAGGGTCAAGTACATCAGGTCGGTTAGTCGCTGCAATCACGATAACGCCCTCCGTACCTTCAAAACCATCCATCTCAACCAGCAACTGGTTCAACGTCTGCTCACGCTCATCATTACCACCACCCATACCAACACCACGGTGACGACCTACGGCATCGATCTCATCAATAAAGATGATACAAGGCGCATTTTTCTTCGCCTGCTCAAACATATCCCGTACTCGGGATGCACCGACACCGACAAACATCTCCACAAAATCAGAACCAGAGATGGTGAAGAACGGCACTTTTGCTTCACCCGCAATCGCTTTCGCCAAGAGAGTTTTACCGGTACCTGGGCTACCAGACATCAACACGCCACGGGGAATATGCCCACCTAGCCGCTGGAATTTGCCCGGGTCGCGCAGATAATCCACTAATTCTTTAACTTCTTCTTTAGCTTCTTCTACGCCAGCCACATCATCAAAGGTGGTTTTAATCTGATCTTCGCTCATCATTCTGGCTTTAGACTTACCAAATGACATCGGGCCGCCTTTACCGCCCCCACCACCTTGCATCTGCCGCATAAAGAACATAAAGATGGCCAGAATGATCAAGATTGGGAAGCTAGCAACCAATAACTGAGTCCAGACACTCTGCTTTTCAGGCTGTTTGCCTTCGATAACCACTTTGTGGTTATACAGGTCATCTACCAGTTTAGGATCCTGTAGGGCAGGACGCACTGTCGAAAAGTGCTCGCCGTTGAGTCGCTCGCCTTCAATAGTATAACCATCAATAACAACACGCCGAACCTGATCACTCTTCACCGCGCTGATAAACTCAGAGTAATTGAGGTTCTGCGAGGTGTCTTCGCTGTTAAAATTATTGAAAACGGTTAACAGCACTGCTGCGATAACCAGCCACAGTACTAAATTCTTTGCCATATCGTTCAAAGGAAAACCCTCTGTTTTCTCAAAATTAGTGTCCGTCCGAAAACAAACAAAGCTACAGTACTTATACCGTGTTGACTATATCAAGGACGAAAATTTCGTCCAATCAAATAGACTTCACGCGAACGGGCCCTCGATGAGTCCGGCTTACGGGTATATACCTTAGTAAAGCTGCTGCGCATATCGTTCATATATTCGTCAAATCCTTCACCCTGAAAAACTTTGGCGACAAAATCACCTCCGGGCTTCAAAACCTGACGAGCCATATCCAACGCCAACTCTACAAGATACATCGCCGCCGGCTGATCAACAGCATTCATACCACTCATATTGGGGGCCATGTCGGAAATTACAAGGTCTGCTAACGTATCTCCTAATGTTTCTAAGATTTCGTTGAGCACAGACTCCTCAGTAAAATCGCCCTGAACAAACTGCACACCGGGTAATGGATCCATTGGCAGGATGTCCGACGAAACCACCCGACCTTCATCACCCACCAGTTCTGCCGCCACCTGAGACCACCCTCCAGGCGCAGCACCAAGATCCATCAACGTCATGCCTGGGAGAATTAGTTTATCTTTTTCATTCAATTCCAGCAGCTTAAAACTTGCTCTGGAGCGATATCCAAGTTCTCTGGATTTCTTTACATACTGATCGTCGAAGTGTTCTTGCAGCCAACGACCGCTGCTTTTTGATCTTGCCACCAACAACCCCATTGGAATTTGAGTCAATGTCTACTTTCTGCACACTAACTCAGGTAAAATCGGTTAATTATGATTCTGAGCGGGTCTTCCGCTCCAAAATTCAAAGGTCAAGTATTTTAGTATGAGCTTAACCCCTACGCAAAAGAAGCAGTTCCGAACTATCGGTCACGGCCTCAACCCAATCATCACTGTTGCCGGTAATGGCCTGAGTGAAAATATTCTCCTGGAAGCTGATCGCGCTTTAGAAGACCACGAACTGATCAAAATTAAATTTGCCGTGGGCGACCGCGAGACAAAGAAACAACTGATCAGTGAAATGGCTAAGATCGTAGAAGCCACCATCGTTCAAGAGATCGGTAATGTCGCCCTGCTCTATCGGGCGGCAAAAACCCCAGACCCTAAGCTATCTAACCTGCTACGTTAATCTAGCCGGAACAGATCAACAACAAAAAACCGCCGTAAGGCGGTTTTTTTTATCCTACAGGGTCAAATATGATGAACCCGATCAATTTCATATTCAACACCGCCACCGGGGGTCTGAACAACCGCCACATCGCCCTCTTCCTTGCCGATTAATGCGCGGGCAATAGGGGAACTGATCGAGATTTTTCCACCTTTAATATTGGCCTCATCATCGCCAACAATCTGGTAAGTGACCGTTTCATCGGTATCCAGATTGAGTAGTTCAACAGTAGTACCAAAGATAACTTTGCCGGTGTGCGGAATCTGCGTGACATCAATTACCTGAGCCGAACCCAGTTTGCCTTCCAGCTCCTGAATCCGTCCCTCGATAAACCCCTGCTGCTCACGTGCCGCATGGTATTCCGCATTTTCTTTCAGGTCGCCATGTTCACGGGCTTCAGCGATAGAAGCAATTACAGTTGGGCGCTGAACGGTTTTCAGATCGTCCAGTTCTTCCCGCAATGCTTTTTCACCACCCACGGTCATTGGAAACTTTTGCATAATACTATTCCTTAATGAAGATCTTGCAGACGGCGGACAACTTTCTCTTCGCCATACTGCATCGCTTTTGTCATCGCTTCAGCACCCGCCAGCGTCGTGCTATACGGCACTTTATGCTGCAGGGCGGATCGACGAATCTCAGCAGAATCTGCAATCGCCTTACGTCCTTCCGTGGTGTTGATAACGTAAACAATTTCGTCGTTTTTCAACATATCGACAACATTTGGCCGACCTTCCATCACTTTATTGACGATCTGGACATCCAGCCCATCCTGTTTCAATAAGTCAGCAGTGCCACGGGTAGCGACTAGCGTAAAGCCTAGACCAACCAGATCACGGGCAACTGGCAGCACATTATGCTTATCAACATCACGTACAGAGATAAATGCTTTACCGGTTGCTGGCATTTTTTCACCGGCACCCAACTGAGCTTTCATAAAGGCTTCGCCAAAGGTTTCGCCGACCCCCATCACTTCACCAGTCGATTTCATTTCTGGTGAAAGAATCGGGTCAACTCCCTGGAATTTATTGAACGGGAACACCGCTTCTTTAACATTAAACAGTGTTGGCACGATCTCTTGGGTAAAGCCGATCTCTTTCAGCGTTCGGCCAGTCATCACCTGTGCACCAATCTTCGCTAGGGACACACCGATACACTTAGACACAAAAGGAACGGTACGAGAAGCACGCGGGTTCACTTCGATGACATACACTTCACCGTCCTGATAGGCCAGCTGAGTATTCATCAGACCGATTACACCCAACTCCAGTGCCATTTTACGCACCATGTCACGCATCTTGTCCTGCAGCTCAGCTGACAGGCTGTAAGGCGGCAAAGAACAGGCGGAATCACCGGAGTGAACACCGGCTTGTTCGATATGCTGCATAATGGCGCCGATAACCACGGTTTCACCATCACAAACAGCATCAATATCGACTTCAATCGCAGCATTCAGGAAGTGATCCAATAATACTGGCGCATCGTGAGAGACCTTAACCGCAGAGGTCATGTATTGACGCAGTTCAGACTCTTTATAAACGATCTCCATCGCCCGACCACCCAAGACATAAGATGGACGCACGACCAGCGGATATCCTAGCTTATCAGCTTCAATCACCGCTTCTTCCAATGACCGTACTGTAGCGTTTTCAGGCTGCTTCAGTCCTAGACGCTTAAGCATCTGCTGGAACTGTTCACGATCTTCCGCACGGTCGATCGCTTCTGGCGAAGTACCAATAATCGGCACACCCGCTTGCTCTAGCGCCAAGGCCAATTTCAATGGTGTTTGACCACCGTACTGAACGATGACCCCTTTAGGCTTCTCGACATGCACAATTTCCAGCACATCTTCCAAAGTGATCGGCTCAAAATAGAGGCGATCGGAGGTATCGTAATCGGTTGAAACGGTTTCGGGGTTACAGTTAACCATAATGGTTTCGTAACCCTCTTCCCGAGCCGCCAAAGCCGCATGTACACAGCAGTAGTCAAATTCGATACCCTGACCAATACGGTTAGGACCACCGCCGATAACCATAATCTTTTCACGATCAGACGGATTCGCCTCGCACTCTTCCTCGTAGGTTGAGTACATATAAGCCGTATCGGTAGAAAATTCAGCCGCACAGGTATCAACACGCTTAAACACCGGACGGATATTCAATTTATGACGCTGCTTGCGCACCTGTTTCTCAGACACACCCAGCAACACTGCTAAACGAGTATCAGAAAAGCCCTTGCGTTTCAGGCGATAAAGTTCGGTCGCATCTAACTCAGACAGAGTCATTTCAGACACCCGCAGCTCATCTTTGATCAGATCTTCAACCTGAACCAAGAACCATGGATCAATACCGGAGAGCTCGTACAGCTCTTCAACGGACATCCCCAAGCGGAATCCATCCCCCAGATACCAAATTCGCTCAGCACCCGGCTGTTTCATCTCACGGACGATTTCAGCACGGGCATCTTCACTTTTCAGATCGACGATAGGATCGAGTCCAGACGCACCGACCTCGAGGCCACGCAACGCTTTCTGCAGAGATTCTTGCTGCGTACGGCCAATCGCCATCACTTCACCCACAGACTTCATCTGCGTGGTCAGGCGGTCATTCGCTTGCGGGAATTTCTCGAAAGTGAAACGTGGAATCTTCGTAACAACATAGTCGATTGCCGGCTCAAAGGAAGCAGGTGTAGCACCGCCTGTGATGTCGTTCTGCAACTCATCAAGGGTGTAACCAATCGCCAACTTCGCTGCGACTTTAGCAATCGGGAAGCCAGTCGCTTTAGAAGCCAAAGCAGATGAACGAGATACCCGTGGATTCATCTCAATGATGACAAATCGACCGGTTTCGGGGCACTGACCAAACTGTACGTTTGAACCACCGGTTTCAACGCCGATTTCACGCAATACCGCCAAAGAAGCATCACGCATCCACTGATATTCTTTATCGGTCAGGGTCTGTGCTGGAGCCACCGTAATAGAGTCACCAGTGTGCACACCCATCGCATCAAAGTTTTCGATTGAGCAGATAATGATGCAGTTATCGTTTTTGTCACGAACCACCTCCATCTCATACTCTTTCCAACCGATCAAAGACTCATCGATCAACAACTCACTGGTTGGCGACAGGTCGAGACCACGTTCGCAAATCTCAATAAACTCATCTTTGTTATAAGCAATACCGCCGCCGGTGCCGCCCATGGTGAAAGAGGGGCGAATAATACAAGGGAAACCGAGCTGAGACTGAACCTGCAACGCCTCTTCCATGCTGTGAGCAATCGCAGCACGAGGGCATTCCAAGCCGATTGATTTCATCGCCTTATCAAACCGATCACGGTCTTCCGCTTTATCAATGGTATCGGCGTTAGCACCAATCATCTCTACGCCAAACTGCTCAAGCACGCCTTCGCGTTCGAGATCGAGGGCGCAGTTCAATGCGGTCTGGCCACCCATCGTTGGCAGCAGCGCATCAGGGCGCTCCTGCTCAATGATTTTAGCAACCGTTTTCCACTGAATCGGCTCGATGTAAGTGGCATCAGCCATCGATGGATCCGTCATGATGGTGGCTGGATTAGAGTTAACCAGAATGACGCGATAGCCCTCTTCTCGCAGAGCTTTACAGGCCTGGGCACCGGAGTAATCAAACTCGCAGGCCTGACCGATAACGATAGGACCCGCACCGAGGATCAGAATACTTTGTATGTCCGTACGTTTTGGCATGTGTAAACAACCGATCGAAAATTTAATTCTTTAAAAACTACCCGGAGATATCTCACGGGCAGTACGTATTGATCTTAAATCAGGCCCGTTAAGCCTTACGCGCTTCAATGTCGCGAATAAAGCGATCAAACAGTGGCGCAACGTCGCGAGGGCCAGGGCTTGCTTCAGGGTGTCCCTGAAAACTAAAGGCCGCGCGATCTGTTCGCTCAATACCCTGTAGCGACCCATCAAACAACGATTTATGAGTCGCCCGTAACGTCGACGGCAAGGTATCTTCATCGACCGCAAAACCATGGTTTTGGCTGGTAATCATAACCTGCTTACTGTTTAGGTCCTGTACTGGGTGGTTTGCACCATGATGACCAAACTTCATCTTCATCGTCTGAGCACCGGACGCCAACGCAAGCAACTGATGACCCAAGCAGATCCCAAACACAGGCAGATCGGTCTTACAGATCGCTTGAATGGCATCAATAGCATAGTCGCAAGGCTCTGGATCCCCAGGGCCGTTCGATAGGAAAACACCATCAGGATTCAACGCCAAAACGTCAGCCGCCGTGGTTTTCGCCGGTACAACCGTCAAGCGACAGCCACGTTCAACCAGCATCCGCAGAATATTACGTTTAACGCCAAAATCGTAGGCTACAACATGGTGTGGGAGCTCGGCTTCTGCACGCTCTTGATGCCCATTAACAGGGTGCCAAGTCGTTGATGTCCACGGATAGGCGGCGTCAGTCGTAACCTCTTTTGCCAAATCCATTCCTTTCAAGCCCGGAAAGGCTTTAGCTGCGGCAAGTGCTTTATCTTCATCGATATCGCCAGCCATCACACAGCCGCTCAGCGAGCCTTTTTCACGTAAAATTCGAGTCAGACGACGGGTATCAATATCCGCAATACCGACAATATTATTCGCTTTCAGGTATTCATCCAGGTTCTGCTCACTACGCCAGTTGCTGGCTACTAGTGGCAGATCGCGGATCACAAGACCTGCAACCCATGATTGAGAGGACTCTTCATCCTCTTTATTGGTTCCCACGTTACCGATGTGTGGATAGGTCAGGGTCACAATCTGACGGCAGTACGATGGATCCGTCAGAATCTCCTGATAACCAGTCATGGAAGTATTAAATACGACTTCTCCGCTGGACTGGCCATCCGCGCCAATCGCTACTCCCCGGAAGATACTGCCGTCCTCAAGGGCCAGAATGGCTGGTCTTGTCAAAATTAACCTCCCCGCTTCGTGCGAAAATCTAAACAGAATTAATAAACTGTAAGTTGCAAAAAAGCGAGGTAGAACAAAATGCCCACCTCGCTTTTTTATAGAGAATTCTTATTGCGCATATCTAGGATGCAAATCGGCGATATTTTAATCCATCTCGTCTAGCTTGTCTATGTAACCCGACCTCCCATTATGAGTATCTGCAGAAAACACTGAAACACGCCTGTAACAAAAAAGACATATAAATAACCCCTTTAAACATTCGATGCTGTAAACGATGAAAATATCTCAGATAAATGTAATGGCCGGCGCAACGCTACTCCTCGTTGTTATCGTTATGGCTAGCTTAATGCTCTGGTCCCTTGACCGGTTAAATAATAGTTTCGATCAAACCCGAAACTATCAACAACTTCAGGAGGAAATAGATACCCAAGTAACCCGCCCAACCTTGACCTACTTGAGTTCAGGTGATGCCTCTTTGTTAAGCGAGATTGACAGTGCACTCACTCGGTTAATACATGAGGATTCACGAGTCAAAGCGTTAACCGATAGGCAGATGCCTGCTGTACAGAACACGCTCATAGAGCTACAAACAGCCGCTCTTCTCAAACTACGCGCCGCCGGTAAACTACGCCAACCACAAGAACTGTTAATTAATAATGAACGTGAACTACTCGGCAACCTCAGCCAACTGAACGATTACGCCCTCGAAGGGGGCCAACAACAAGCGGTATTGCAGCAACGCTACGCAACAATTTTGGCAAAAATAAACCCGGTTATCGCTGAACTAGCCCACAGTCGGCAACACTTTTTTTCCGCTGCACAACCCAACAAATCGAACATTGATCACCGTCTAACTGCACTAGCCGCGATGGCGGATGAATTAACCTCGCTCCCTCGCTTTGGCATTTATGAAGCAACTGACAACGACGATACGCTTGGCGCATTACTTGGCAATGCTATAGATGACACAGAACGCCCTAAGGATGAAGTTGGCGATCTATATATCCAAGAGCTAAATACCCTTGTTAAACGTTACAACAAAGAATTCATCAATATCGAAAAGATCTATGCGCGCAGAGCCGACACCATAAAGACAACCACAACACTTATTGATCAACTCAATAACCGGCTACAGGAAAACCAAAACCGCTTACAAAAGCACCATGACGTGACAGCCCACCTGGTCAATATCTTATTAATTATTAGCCTATCACTCATCACGATCATCGGACTGGTAATGAGTATTCTTAACACCAAGCTTAGTCGCGTTATTAGCGCAACCTGCCAACAACTGGACGCCTTGGCTAAGGGACGCTTAACTGACAACAACCCCCAAGCAAGCCGTATCATCGAAATTGAGATTCTTAACAACTCCATCGATAGCCTACGAAACTACTTCACTACCTTGATCGAAAAAATCAATACCGAAAGCAGAACCCTTGACCAACTGGGTAAAAACTTGAACCAAAGTGCTGACACACTCACCCACATAGTAACCAAACAACAACATTCAACGGAACAAACCTCGGTACAAATACAACAGCTCAGTTGCTCATATCAGGAAGTTGCCGAAAACGCAGTTAAAACATCAGCCGCCACCCGAAGCGCGACCGAGACAGCGATTCACGGCGTAACCGAAATGCAAAATACCAGTGAAAGTATCCGTCAACTTGAAGCAGAAACCGACGCCACCAACATAACACTCCAACAACTAAAAGATGATGGTAAAGAGATTGGCTCGGCGCTGCATGTTATCCAAAACTTTGCCGAACAAACCAACTTACTCGCCCTGAACGCTGCCATTGAAGCCGCTCGGGCGGGTGATAGTGGCCGCGGATTTGCAGTTGTCGCCGATGAAGTACGCTCCCTTGCACTCAACACGGCAAAGGCAGCAGACAATATCGGTTTAATTATAAAAAAGCTAAATGGCGCCATCGACCAAATGTCCGAGAAAATCGAGCTACAAGCAGGACATGTACATAATACCGTGACACTCGCTGAAAATGCTCGTCACAGCGTTGAGCAGATCCGCTTATCGATTAGTGAAATCGATAGCATGAGCAGCATGATCGCCTCAGCAACAGAAGAACAATCGGCGGTCACCAATCAAATTTCAGAAGTAATCAACATGACTCTCGCCTACTCTCAAGAATCGGCACTGGAAGCTAAAAATAATAAACAACATGCCCACCAAATTGACCATACAAGTAATGGCTTGATGCAACTACTGCAGCAGTTCTCTCAGAAATAGTAACAGTTAAACTATATTTACTAAGATCATGCAGAAGAACTTTTTGATAAAGCATAAGCAATGACAGAACTGTCTTTATTGCTAACGGGGCCTCACGTGTGGCAATTTACAGCGACTTAGTTCAATCTATGACTAGTTGCACGTCACCTGTATTAATTGCTGACTCCACAGCTCTGGCAACCGTACTAAGGCGGTCGAACATACGCCTCTTAACCAATCGCCGCAGGACCTCCCGTAGATACCATCTCTCACCACCGGGTTCAAACAGTTTTTTAAGCTGTTTGAACCTGGAATTCACTTTGGTTCTTAACCACGCCAAAACATATCTGAACCAGCTTTCTCATTGCCGCTCCTAAAGCGGACATTTTCGCTTTACCCGCCGCCAGTAGTCGCTCATATTGCCTTCGAATATCCGGATTATGCTGCTTGGCTGATACTGTCGCCATATAGAGCTTGGCTCTCAGATGTGAGGGGCCTGTTTTGCTCAAAGCTGTATACCCCTTGATCTTTCCTGACTCCTTCAGCTTCGGGATTAGCCCCATATAGGCCGCGACCTGTTTTGCCGTTTTAAATCGCTTCGCAGCAAATAGA
>NZ_JAHKQE010000036.1 GCF_018860855.1 Amphritea atlantica | reverse complement strand
TTATTCATCAGAACTCTCATTACAGCTTTCATTATAACTGCTGTGCCAATATAGGTGCGGTTCGCAGGCTCACCAGCACCCTACAGGTTGGCGCGTTTTTATTGCGATTGAGAGCATGGATTGTCGATGAGTAGGGGGCGGTGAAGAATGAACCGCACCATGGGTATCGATTATTCATCAGAACTCTCATTACAGCTTTCATTATAACTGCTGTGCCAATATAGATGCGGTTCGCAGGCTCACCAGCACCCTACAGGTTGGCACGTTTTTATTGCGGTTGAGAGCATGGATTGTCGATGAGTAGGGTGCGGTGAAGAATGAACCGCACCGCTGGTGCTTCTTAAATTCTTTGCTTCTTAAATATCGGTGCCGTAAAAAAACGCCTCCAATGATTATTGGAGGCGTTTTTTGTTTATAGCCGAAGCAAATTTTAGATCTGGCTGAGGAGCTCTTCTAACTTCACTTGATCGGCGGCAAAGTTGCGAATTCCCTCGGCAAGTTTTTCCGTTGCCATGGCATCTTCATTCATCGCCCAACGGAACGCTTGCTCGCTATTTTCCAGCTTGGCCTCATTGCATAGAGGATTGCTGGCAAACAGTTTCTGATCCAGTGGTAGCGGGGTATCGGCCAGTTCTGAGATCAAGGCTGGGCTAATGGTCAGGCGATCGCAACCTGCCAGTTGGCGGATCTCTTCACTATTGCGAAAGCTTGCACCCATGACGACAGTGTTGTAACCGTGATGTTTATAGTAGTTGTAGATACGGCTAACGGATTGGACGCCAGGGTCTTTCGCGCCGCTGAAGTCGGTGCCTTGAGGATTATGCGCTTTATGCCAGTCAAGGATACGGCCAACAAAAGGCGAGATTAAAAAGGCGCCGGCATCGGCACAGGCAACCGCCTGAGCGAAACCAAATAGCAGTGTTAGATTACAGTTGATACCCTCTTTTTCTAACTGTCGAGCCGCTTCGATGCCTTCCCATGTTGAGGCCATTTTTATCAGCACTCGATCATTGCTGATGCCTGCCTCGTTATATAGGCCGATGAGTTTTTTGGCTTTTTCGATGGTTGCCGAGGTATCAAAGGAGAGTCGTGCATCGACCTCAGTGGAGATGCGTCCAGGGATCAGAGAGAGAATTTCACACCCGGCTAACACCGCCAGCTTGTCGGTCATATTGGCCAGTTGTTCGGCTTCGCTGCCACCTTGGCTCAGTGCCCAGCTTTTGGCCTGTTCAAGATAGGGGCGGTAAGCCGGATCATGACTGGCTTTCAGTAGCAGTGAAGGATTAGTGGTTGCATCAACGGGTCTCAGATCTCTGATCGCATTGATATCGCCAGTATCGGCAACAATGGTGGTCATCTTTTTGAGCTGATCCAGCTGGCTTTCCATGTTTAGTATTCCTTAATCTTTTAGATAGATATGACTTTATCAACGGCACGTTTTAACACATCGACATCGGCACCGGCTTTATGGGCATTCTCACTCAGATAGCGGCGAAATTGACGGCCGCCGGGTTGACCGTGAAACAACCCTAGTAGATGGCGAGTGATATGTCCTAGATAGCAACCCTGTTTTAATTCGGCTTCGATATAGGGGTACATCTGCTCGATAATCTGTAAGCGGGTTTTTACCACTGCATCAGGCTGATAAAGGGCATCAACTTCCGTCATCATATAAGGGTTGTGATAGGCTTCGCGGCCAATCATGACACCATCAACATGCTGTAAGTGTGAACGGCTTTCTGCCAGCGTTTTAATGCCGCCGTTTATCAGTATTTCCAGTTCAGGAAATGCCTGTTTAATCTGATAGACCCACTCATATTTTAGCGGCGGTATATCCCGATTTTCTTTTGGGCTTAAGCCTTGCAGTATCGCCTTTCTGGCGTGGATTATAAAGGTTTTGCAGCCAGATTGACTGACCGTTGCGACGAATTGATGAAGCGCTTCGTAGCTATCCATATCGTCGATTCCCAAGCGGTGCTTAATGGTGACGGGTATCGTTACGGCGGCTTGCATGGTTGCGAGGCATTCAGCGACTAATTCAGGGTGTCCCATGAGGCAGGCACCGATCATATTGTTCTGTACCCGGTCGCTGGGACAGCCGACATTGAGGTTAATTTCATCGTAGCCGGCATCTTCGGCCATTCGACTGCAGAGCGCCAGTTCTTCCGGTTGACTGCCGCCAAGCTGAAGGGCAAGGGGGTGTTCCGGCTCGCTATAGCGCAGGAACCGTTGTTGATCACCGTGAATCAGTGCGCCGGTGGTTACCATCTCGGTATAAAGCACAGCATTGTCGCTGATGAGACGGTGGAAATAACGACAATGTCGATCAGTCCACTCCATCATCGGCGCAACGGTGAATGTTCGGTTAAGTTGTGGAGTCTGTTTTTCTACAGTCATGTTGAGCATCGGGCCTAAATTAACGGTCAGCATTTGGATATTTCCCGCATCAGACTGCTGAGATCCAGTTCCTGCAGTTCTGCCAGTTTTTGAATATCAATTTGAGTGCGGGGAGTTTACAGGCCGTTTTCATGGCCTACTTTTTATCTGCGGTATTTTGGGTCAAATTTTTTCAGCAGATTATTTAATTGTTCCAGTCTGAGCAAGTTCATCTGCTTTATTGCTCAGCAGCGGATATTATAATTTTCCAGAGAGAAACGATTCATCCCTACGATTCTGCGGTGAAGGCAGATTATAACTACATCCATTGTCGACAGCACAACCGCTGACAGAGTCAATCTTTCACTTGCTGCTAAGTGCGCTTTGAGTGGCCTGTGCGGGACTAACTATAGCATTCAACGGATTGCTTTTTAAGCGGTTAATGCTGCGATGAGATCTCTAGAGCCGCTTTTACGGTGGGGTACTATCACCGAAGCGATTTCGGCGCGGCCTTTTGCTGAAAACCGATACGGTTCGAGGGTTTTGTTGCGGCTGCGAGCCTGTCTCTAGCCCCAGTGAAGTAAGAGTAAAGCTAGGCTTCTTTGCATCTTTGTTAAGCGGTGCTGCTTGTCGTAGTATGGTCATTATTTTCATGTTTTAATGTTTGTTTCGCAAATCAAAAGTAGTTGTATCGATGTATCAGATTAAACGAACCGGTGTTAAACGTTTTTATTTTGCCACTAAATATTCACTTCAGGGGATCAAAGCGGCTTGGGTAGAGGAGCCCGCATTTCGCTATGAGGCAACGGCCGCTGTTGTGTTACTGCCGGCGGCTTTCTGGCTGGCAGAATCGGGTATGCAGTTAGCCTTGTTGTTAGCCTGTTGTTTTCTGGTATTGGCGTTTGAGATTGTTAACTCGGCGATTGAAGCCGTGGTGGATCGTTGGGGGCCTGAATATCATGAGCTAGCGGGGCGGGCCAAGGATATGGGCTCCGCCGCGGTGTTTATGATGTTGAATATGACCTGGGTAGTGTGGGCCGGTGTTGCTTGGGATAACGGTTATTTAGATTTTATCCGAGCATTATTTTAGCTGCGTTTTTAACCCACCTATCTCAGCATGCTTCTGATTTCAGGCAGACAAGAACCGCAGTTGCTGCCACATTTTAGTTGTGTGGCCAGTGCATCGGTGCTGTTTGCCCCCTGACGGATCGCTTGGCGAATGGTGTTTTCGCCCACTTCAAAGCAGCTGCAGATAATGGCTCCACCGTCATCACTGTTATCCATCGGTTTGCCGCCGAGCAGTGACATCCGTTGTGCGGCTGAATCGATTGATTGTTCAAACTGCTTACTCAGCCAGGTGCTGCTGGGCAGGGTATCTGTGCTGGCAAAAAAGAGTAACTCGGGACGCTGTTGCTGAAAACTAATCAAGCGATAGTTTGATGCGCTGTTCAGTTCGATCCGGTCATCACCGGGTTGTATGACCTGTTGCAGCCATAACGGCCAACTTTTTGGCTGCTGTAATCCGGCCAGTTCATAACGAAAGCCAGTTGACAGTGGCACTTTGCACCAATACTCACAAGGTAGGCTGGTTAATTCATTCTGACTTATCAGTACGCCGCGCCAAGCGGTGTCGACCTTACGCAGTGCGACGGGACAATGTTTGGCTTCCGGCTGACCTGAAATTGGGTCTTTGATAGAGGCAAACAGACTATCAACACGGGCAGCGGAGGCAAACTGTGCGGTCCAGTGAATCGGCATAAAGAGTGAGCCCGTTGGCTGGTCTGCGGTGAGTTTGGCTTTTACGAGGCAGCGCCCTTGTGGGCTGCTGATCTCAACCAAGTCGTGTTCCTCGATGTCATAATGTTTAGCATCTTGTATCGACAGTTCGACATAGGGTTGATCTATATGGTTGAGCAGGCGACTGGCTTTGCCGGTGCGGGTCATGGTGTGCCATTGATCGCGTATCCGACCGGTATTAAGCACTAATGGGTATGCTTTTGAGACCTGATTGAGTGGCGCTTGAGGGGTAATGGGCAGCATGCGTGCTCTGCCGGATGGGGTGTTAAATCGGCCATCGGTGAAGAGCCGAAGAGGGCCGTTTTGTTGCCCTTTTGCGATGGGCCATCTAACGGGTTGTAGTTGGTTATATTCTGTTTCTGATAGTTCAGATAGCCCTTCAATATTAAAAAAACGCTGGCCATTATTTTGATAGCCTGACAACTTTGCGTGCTCGGCAAATATCTCTCTCGGCGAGGTAAATGCAAACCCCTCAGCAAAGCCCATCGCCTGTGCTACGGCACAGATTGTCTGCCAATCGTGGCGGCTGTTGCCGGCGGGGGAGAGAAAGCTTTTCTGGCGGGAGATAACCCGTTCGGAGTTGGTGACCGTGCCATCTTTTTCTGCCCAGCCGGTGGCGGGGAGCAGAACATCAGCACAGGCGGTGGTATCGGTTTTTGCTATGCAATCGGAGACGACCACTAGGTCACATTTATCTAAGGCGCGACGGATCATATCAGCGTCGGGCATGCTGGCCACTGGATTGGTGCCGATAATCCAGATCGCTTTGATACGGCCTTCATCGATGGCTTGAAACATATCCACGGCTTTTAGGCCTTCGGTACGTGCCATATGCGGCGCTTGCCAGAATGTTTCCACCCGCTCGATATTAGCTGGATCACTAAAATCCATATGCGCAGCCAGTTGATTAGCCAAGCCGCCGACCTCTCGACCACCCATGGCATTGGGTTGGCCGGTAATGGAGAAAGGTGCGGCACCGGGTTTGCCGATTTTGCCGGTGGCGAGATGGCAGTTGATAATGGCGTTGCCCTTATCTACACCGGAGGATGATTGGTTAACGCCCTGAGAGAAGAGTGTTACCACTTTGTCGGTGTGGCTAAACCATTGGTACAGTTGACTGAGATCCTGTTCGTTTAAACCACACAGTTGAGCGGTTTGTGACAGGTTGGCGGTGAGTGAGTTGGCCGCTTGTAGAGCGTTTTCAAAGCCTTCGGTATGCTGTGTAATATAGTCGTTGTCCAGCGCGTCATGATCAGCTAGATAGCTCAGTAAGCCGGTAAATAGATAACCATCGCTACCGGGTTTGAGGGCGAGGTGGAGGTCTGCCATATCGCAGGTGGCGGTTCGGCGGGGGTCGATCACGACCACTTTCATGTGGGGACGTTTCTTTTTCGCCGCCAAGATGCGCTGATAGATCACGGGATGCGCCCAAGCGGTATTGGAGCCCACCAGTAACAACAGATCGGTCAGTTCTAAATCTTCATAACAAGCCGGCACTAGATCGGCACCAAAGGCGCGTTTGTGAGCCGCCACCGCCGATGACATACAGAGGCGTGAATTGGTATCCACATTGGCGGAACCGATAAAGCCTTTCATCAGTTTATTGGCGACGTAATAATCTTCGGTGAGAATCTGGCCGGAGAGGTACAACGCCACCGAGTTGGGTCCATATTGTTCAATGGTGTTACGAAAGCCCTGCGCGACATGGTTAATAGCCTGATCCCAGCTAGCGGTTTGACCGTTGATCTGAGGTTCTAGTAGCCGTCCCGTTAGGTCGGTGGTTTCATGCAGGGTGGAGCCTTTAACACAAAGGCGCCCATAGTTGGCAGGGTGGTCCTTGTCGCCGCTGACCGCAATCAGTTGATTATGACTGACGGTGGCGTTAACGCCACAGCCAACACCGCAATAGGGGCAGGTGGTTTTTACCTGACAGGTTTCCGGGTTGGCTGTATGGGTCATGGACTAGGCTTCCTGTTTGACTGTGATATCAATATGTTTAAAGTGAGGTTAAAACAGCACTTCAACTTGACCCTTTTCGATACGGGCAGGCCAAGCTTGAATCTGGGTGTTGTCATCCTCTAAGCAGCGGCCAGTTTTAAGGCAGAAGTGCTGTTTATACACCGGTGAGGCGACAAACAGTTGATCATCCTTAGAGCCAACTAATCCCCGTGACAGTACGTTAGCTTGGCTGAAAGGATCGTGATTAGACACCGCGAACACCGCCTGTTCTTTTTTGATATAGAACAGGGCTACTTGGGTGTCTTGGATCAGTGCACAGATACCCGAATCGGCAACGAGGTCTTGCTGTTTGCACACGGGGGTCCATTGGGTATGGGTTGTCATGGTGATATCCTCTTGTTTAGCTAACCAGCTTGATCGGTTCGGCCTTCAGGCTGCTTTTTTCGCTGGCTGTCGCTGGGCGAATCTGTTGGCGTTCTTCGACAAAAACGACATTGTTGTCCGGCGCATCGGAGTTAACGAAATGGCGGAAGCGCTTGAGAGCTTCGGGGTTTTCAAGGGTGGTTTTCCATTCGCATTGATAGCTCGATACCACTTGTGCCATCTGTTGTTCTAGCTCTTCACCTAAATTCAGGCTGTCGTTGATCACCACCTGACGCAGATAATCTAATCCGCCCTCCATATTTTCCATCCAAACGGAGGTGCGCTGTAGGCGATCGGCGGTTTTGATATAAAACATCAATACCCGGTCGATGTAACGGATCAGGGTATCGCGATCGAGGTCGGTGGCAAACAGGTCACCGTGGCGGGGTTTCATCCCACCATTGCCGCAGACATAGAGGTTCCAGCCTTTTTCGGTGGCAATAATACCGATATCTTTACTTTGAGCTTCGGCGCACTCGCGGGTGCAGCCAGACACCGCAAACTTGATTTTATGAGGCGCACGCAGGCCCTTGTAACGGTTCTCTAGATCAATTGCGAGCCCCGCACTATCATCGACGCCAAAGCGACACCAGGTGCTGCCAACGCAGGATTTAACGGTACGCAGCGATTTACCATAGGCGTGGCCGGTTTCGAACCCCGCCTCAATCAGAATTTTCCAGATCTCCGGCAACTGCTCTAAGCGAGCACCAAAGAGATCGACCCGCTGACCGCCGGTGATTTTGCTATAGAGGTTGTACTGTTTGGCCACCTGACCTAAGACGATCAGCTTGTCAGCGGTGATCTCACCGCCCGCGACGCGTGGCACTACTGAATAAGTGCCATCTTTTTGCATATTGGCCATAAACGTATCGTTAGTATCTTGCAGGCTGACGTTCTGCTCCGTGAGGATATAATCGTTCCAACAAGAGGCCAGTATGCTGCCCGCAGCAGGGCGGCAAATTTCACAACCGTGACCCTTACCATGTTTTTCTAACAGCTCATCAAAGCTGCGGATCTCTTCGATGCGGACAATGTTGTACAGATCTTGACGGGTGTAAGGGAAGTGTTCACATAGATCACGGTTAACATCGATGCCCATCTCTTCGAGCTCATGGTTCACGAGGTCGGTTAATAGGGCTGAACAGCCGCCGCAGCCGGTGGCCGCTTTGGTGCTGCCTTTGACATCGGCTAAGGTACAGCAACCGCTATCCAGTGCGGCGCGTATGTCGGACTTGCTGACATCATGGCAAGAACAGATCTGCGCGGTTTCCGGCAACGCGGCAACGCCCAGCCCGGTTTGTTCATCATCCCCCCGATTGGGCAATATCAGCGTATCAGGGTATTCCGGCAGGTGGATGCCGTTAAGCATATATTGCAGCAGGGTACCGTAGTTTTCGGCTTCGCCCACCAGAATGGCGCCGAGCAGCTGTTTACCATCGGCCGAGACTACCAGTTTTTTGTAAACCTCTTCCCGTTCATCGACAAAACTGTAATTACGCGCACCGGGCGTACGGCTATGGGCATCACCGATACTCGCAACATCAACGCCCATGAGTTTGAGCTTGGTACTCATATCGGCGCCGGTGAAACTATCAGCACCGCCGGTTAGGTGAGAAACGGCGACTTTAGCCATCTGGTTACCCGGTGCCACTAAGCCAAAAATCTGTTTATTCCATAGAGCGCATTCGCCGATCGCATAGATCGATGGGTCTGAGGTTTGGCAGTGGTTATTGATAACGATACCGCCGCGTTCACCTACCTCGAGTTCACTTTGACGGGCCAATTCATCCCGCGGGCGGATACCGGCGGAAAACAGAATCAGGTCGGTTTCCAAAACCTCGCCATCAGCAAAGTTCATTTTATGGACACAGTGTTCACCATCATCGATCAGTTGGGTATTTTTTTCGGTGTGAACACTAACGCCTAACGCTTCGATTTTTTGCCGTAGCATCGCACCGCCGCCATCATCCAGCTGTACTGCCATCAACCGTGGGGCAAATTCAACTACATGGGTTTTTAGACCGAGATCGGTGAGTGCTTTTGCGGCTTCCAGCCCGAGTAAGCCGCCGCCGACCACCGTGCCGACGGTGGCGTTTTTGGCCGCTGCTGCGATCGCGTCCAAATCATCGATGGTGCGGTATACCAAGCATTGCTGGCGATCATGACCGGGCACGGGGGGGACAAAGGGATAAGAGCCGGTGGCCAGCACCAGTTTGTCATAGGGCAGTGTTTGACCTTTATCGGTGGTCACCGATTGATCGGCACGGTTTATCGCGGTAACCGTTTCGCTGGTGAGCACATTGAGCCCCCAGCTGCGGTACATCTCTGCGTTGCCCATAGCCAGATCTTCGGCGGTTGCGCCTGAGAAGTAAGCACTGAGGTGAACACGATCATAGGCCAGTCGGCTCTCTTCACAGAAAACGGTGATCTCAAAGTTATCCAGTTGATCACTGTCTGCCAAACTCTGCAGAAATTGATGGCCAACCATACCGTTACCGGCGATTATCAGTTTTGTTTTATTCATGAGGTCGCTCCTGTTGCCAAGCTTAATGGGGCTGCCGTGTCAGTGTTGACAGCACCAGCAGGGGTTAATTGGGCGATGGCGTCACCATCGCAGTAACGTCGACCGAAAATGAGGTCGGGGACTAGCTGTTGTACTTTTGTTTGAGACTGAATCAGTTCGAAATACCAGTTACCGTCGTTAACCGCGCCAAACAACACAGCGCCGGTGAGTCTCTGGTGGCGGAAAATAAGCTTGCGATAGACGCCGTTGGTTGGGTCTTGGCAGATCACGGACTCGCTTTCTGGGTCATCAAGAAACTCACCGGCTGAAAATAGGTCGATACCTGATACCTTGAGTTTGGTGGCGCAGGGCTGAACCCTAAAGCGCTGCCCGGGTAGGTTGCATAGCCGGTTGGCCAGTACGCTGGCTTGATCCCAGAGTGGGGCGACCAGTCCGAAGGTGTGTTTACCAAACTGGGTGCATTCGCCCAGTGCATAAATATTCGGATGAGAGCTTTGCATCTGATCATCAACCAGAATGCCTCTATCGCAAGCAAGTCCACTGTTCTGCGCTAGTTCGTGGTTCGGGGAGACCCCGATAGCGATAACGGCCAGCCCGGTGTTGAGCGTTGTACCGTCGTCAAGCACAATTGTGCGAAGAGCGTTGGTTGTGTCAGAGGCGTGCCGCTGCTCGCCGTTAAAGTAGCTGATTTGCGCCTTTAGTTTGAACTGGATGCCGCGGGCTTCTAGTGATTGTTGTAGGAGTTTTCCGGCGGCTGGGTCGAGTTGTCGATTCAGCAACCAGCCAGCGCGATGGATAACGGTTACATCTAAACCCTGTTGACGTAAACCCCAAGCGGCTTCGAGTCCGAGTAAGCCACCGCCAACCACGGTCGCATGCTTGATGGTTGAAACTCGCGCCATGATTCGATCAATATCATCGAGGTTACGAAAGCTGAGAATGCCATCGAGTTCACAGGCTTGCGCCACGGGCGGCATCACCGGATTGGAGCCGGTGGCGAAGACGAGCTCATCATAGCTAAACGTCTGACCACTCTGACAGGTGAGGGTTTTATCCTCTGTCGCGATGCCCACCACGGGATCGCCGCTATGCAGGGTGATATTGTGTTGCTGATACCACTGCTCTGAATGCGTGATTATCTCGTCCGCCTGCATTTCACCCGCAAGCACGGGGGAGAGCATAATGCGGTTGTAGTTGGCATAGCCTTCTGCGCCAAACACGGTGATCCGGTACTGATCCGGATTCCGTTTTAGAATCTCGTCCAGCAAACGACCACAAGCCATGCCGTTACCGATAATGATGAGATGAGCTTTAGGCATAAAAAAATCCAAAAAAAAATGGCATTCATCAACCAGTACAAGTGCGAAGTACTGGAGGATGAACACCATTGTCCAAAAAAAATATGAGAAGCCTAAGATAGGCACGTAGTATATAGCAGGGAGTGTGCCGTAAATTTAAATTATGTTATTTTTCAATTAGTTACGTTTATTTTTGTTGGGATTATATATTCTATTTCTGTTTGTTTGCACTGCGTTGGGGCGATATGGCGTCTATTTTTACGTAGATGCACATTAAGGAGTCTTTGTTGAATATGTGCTTAAAGAGAGTGAGTATTGTTTCTGTGATCGCTCGTCGTGCTAGTTGTGGTTAGTGTTGCTTTATGGGTTTTGCTGTTGCTTGAGGCCGCGCTGAATTTGATGATTGTGTACGAGCAGCGATAAAAAACCCGGCAGAAGCCGGGTAGAGGGACAGCAGGTGAGAGGGTTAGGCTGCTTGCTCATCCGTGGAGCTTGTTTTAGTGGTTGGCGTGGTTGCCTCGGGGCTATCAGTTGTTGTGCTGTCAGTCGAGGTATGTTGCTTAGTGGGTTTAGTGGGTGCTTCACCAGGTGTTCGCTGCTTTTCATAAAGAAAGCTTAAAACAGCCGCGCGATAATGGTTGTATTGCGGATCATCGGCCAGTTCTAATCGATGCCGTGGCCGTGGCAGTTTGACCTCGAGTATTTCGCCGACGGTGGCCGCGGGACCATTGGTCATCATGACGATGCGATCTGACAATAACACGGCTTCATCAACATCGTGGGTAATCATAATTACGGTGTTATTGAGATCCGCTTGAATCTCCATGAGTGAGTCTTGCAGGTGAGCACGGGTTAGTGCATCCAGTGCGCCAAAGGGCTCATCCATCAGCATCACGGTTGGCTCCATCGCCAAGGCGCGAGCAATACCCACACGTTGTTTCATGCCACCGGAAATCTCGTCTGGGCGTTTATGCATAGCGTGATCCATATGCACCAACTGTAGGTTGTATTCGATCCACTCTTTCATTTCCGCTTTGGTTTTGGTCTTTTTAAAAACCTGCTTGACCGCCAGTTCGACGTTTTCATAAGCGGTTAACCAAGGCAGTAACGAATGGTTTTGGAATACTACCGCGCGCTCTGGGCCGGGCTCGTTAACTTCTTTGCCATCTAACAGAACTCCGCCTTTAGTCGCCTGATATAAACCAGCAACAATGTTTAGAACGGTGGATTTGCCACAGCCAGAGTGTCCGATCAATGAAACAAACTCACCTCGATCGATCTTCAGGTTGACATTACTGAGCGCCTTAAAGGGGCCATTGGGCGTCGGGAAGTCGATATCGACGCCGGTGAGCTCAAGGTGTTTAGTGGTGGTCATCATTGCTCTCCTTAATGCTGCCTTTAGCGTAGTTCGACAGATTTATCCCAAGATACTTTTTTCTGTAGCATCAACATGATGCGATCAAGCATAAAGCCGATAAGACCGATCACTAGTACCGCCACCATGATGCGGCCGAGTGAGTTAGAGCTACCATTTTGAAACTCATCCCAGACAAATTTACCAAGTCCTGGGTTTTGCGCCAGCATCTCGGCGGCGATCAACACCATCCATGCGATACCCAATGAGAGTCGAAGACCGGTGAAGATCATCGGAATGGCTGAGGGGATAACAATCTTGATAACGTGTGTTAGCCAAGAGAGTCGCAGCACCTTGCTGACATTATTAAGATCGGCGCTGATTGTTGATACGCCAACCGCGGTGTTGAGCAGTGTTGGCCAGAGGCAGCACAGGGATACGGTGATCAGCGAGGTAATAAAGGATTTGGCAAACATCGGATCATCACTGACATACACGGCACTGACAACCATGGTCACTAATGGTAGCCAAGCCAGTGGAGAAACCGGTTTAAACAGCTGAATTACTGGGTTAAACGCACTATAAAGGGTTTTATTGAGGCCGATCACTATCCCCGCCGGAATAGCAATGAGCGAGGCGGCAAAAAAGCCCGCTAACACGGTAATCAGACTGGTGCCAATTTGATCGATAAAGGTGGGTTTGCCAGTGTAAGGGCGAGTTTTAACCACGGCGTCGGGGTTTTTCTCCAACTTTGCCGCATTACGGACCTCTTGGCGTTGATGGAAGGCCACCTCTTTTTGCCGCTCGCGGTTATGCTCTGATAACAGATTGAGGCTTTGCTCATAGACCTGTGTGGGGCCGGGGAATTCGCCCAGAGAGGTGTGGATATTGCGGGCGGCGATATTCCAGATAAACAGGAAGATCAAAATGCCGCTCAAGGGAACCACTAGGGCTTTGACTAGCTGGGCTAGGCTCAGCTTTTCGGGCAACCCCAGTGGTTTTAATAATTTTAGTGCGATGCTGCTCATAGTAAATCTCCAACGGGTTGCCCAAAGACAACCCTTTGGTTTTTATCGAATGTTTTCGTGCACTAGGCCACGCTAGGAACGTTTAAAGCTGAGTATCGGGTTTTAGGCCGATTTTAAACTTCGTCAGGTATTGATTGGGTTGTGTGCCATCGTAGGTGATGTTATCGATAAAGTGAGTTTGCGGCGGTTTGAAGCCGGATTCCGCTGCAAAATCAGGAAATTCGCTGCTGTCGATCTTACCTTCGGCGATCAGTTCTTGAGCGGCTTGGGCATAGATGTCAGGGCGATAAACCTTTTTCGCGGTCTCCATAAACCATTCATCCGACTTGGGTTCAGCAATCTGGCCCCAGCGGCGCATCTGGGTGAGATACCAGATAGCATCGGAATAATAAGGGTAGGTCGCGTTGTGGCGGAAGAATACGTTGAAGTCGGGGACTTCTCGCTTATCACCCTTTTCATATTCGAAGGTGCCGGTCATCGAATTGGCAATCACTTCGTAATCTGCACCAACGTATTCCGGCCGTGAGAGAATCTCCACCGCTTCTTTTCGATTACCGTTATTGTTCTCATCTAGCCACTTGGCAGCACGAATCATCGCCTTCACAACTCTGATATGGGTGTTAGGGTATTTATCAGCCCAGCCTTTAGAAACACCGAAGACCTTCTCTGGGTTATCTTTCCAAATCTCATAATCGGTCACGACGGGGACGCCGATACCTTTAAATACGGCTTGTTGGTTCCATGGCTCACCGACGCAGTAGCCATAGATCGTACCGGCTTCCATAGTGGCTGGCATCTGCGGCGGAGGGGTCACGGATAGCAGTGCATCAGCATCGATCTGGCCAGAAGAGTCGCCTTTATGGGGGGCATAAAAACCGGGGTGAATGCCACCGGCCGCGAGCCAGTAACGCAGCTCATAGTTATGTGTTGAGACCGGGAAAACCATGCCCATATTAAACGGCTTACCTTCGGCTTTATAAGCGTCGACAACCGGTTTAAGCGCATCCGCTTTGATCGGGTGAACCGGTTTTCCATCGGCGCCTTTGTCGATATAGGGTTTCATCTGTTCCCATATATCATTGGACACGGTGATTGCGTTGCCGTTCAGGTCCATGCTGAAGGCGGTAATAATATGTGCTTGTGTGCCGAAGCCGATAGTCGCACCTAATGGCTGACCGGCCAGCATATGGGCACCATCGAGCTGACCATCAATCACTCGGTCGAGCAATACTTTCCAGTTAGCTTGTGCTTCAAGCTGAACATATAGGCCTTCATCTTCGAAATAGCCTTTCTCGTAGGCAACCGCCAGTGGCGCCATATCCGTGAGCTTAATAAAGCCGAACTTCAAATCTTCTTTCTCTGGCTCACCAACGGTGGCTTGGGCAGAACTCAGGGTTAGCAAACTACCGACCGCGGCAGCACCGAGGGTATTAACCGCCTGTTTTAGCAGTGTGCGGCGTCCCATCATTTTAGAAAGCAGTGTACGAGTCATGTTGTGGCTCCTGGGTTTACGAAAACTAATCAAAAAAAAACGCCTGCCCCTTCCGATAAAACTATCAGTAAGAGCAGACGTCGTTGTCATGTGTGAAACGCGAGTGATGCGCTTCATGGGTATTATATTTATTGACATAGATAAAGCAGACACTGTGCCAGCTTTTATAAAATACTTTATTAACAAGTACTTATTAATATTTATGCCGTTAGATTAATCATTGGACGGTATTAATCGCACTCAAACGGTGCTGTTTGCGGCGTTTGGCACTCAAACAGCGCTTGAGTGTGAGCCCTATTAAGCTCACGCCTGATTAGGGTCAAAAGTGCCGCCGTCGAAAAATCGATCGCTGCCCATCGTGACGACCCCCGCGGAGCCGGGTAATAGCCAGTCATCGTCATGAAAGCCTTCGGGTTTAAAATCGATCGTCGGATGAGAGATCTTCATTTTGTCCGCCACACTACGATATAGGTCGGGGCGATAAACTTGGCAGGCGATCTGTTTTAAATCGGCTTGAGGCTCTTTTAATTGCTGCCATTGGCGCATCTGCTTGAGGAACCAAAGCGCATGCGAGCGCCATGGGTAACTAGCGGCATAACGGTAAAAGTGGCGGTTGCCCTGTTTCAATTTTGGCTGCGATAGCATCGATAGCGCAGGGCCTAAATAGGCGTTGCCGAGTAAAATTTCCAATGCCTCGTCACTGTTTTGTGGCTTATCGAGCCATTCTGAAGCGCGTATAAGCGCGCAGATCAGCGCCTGATGGGTGGCCGGGTGAGCATCATGCCAGCTTTCTAATACGGCGAAGACTTTGTCGGGACAGTTATTCCAGATCTGATAACCGGAAATGACCGGGCTACCGATGCCCATCTCTTGGGCAACGGAGTTCCAAGGCTCGCCAGCACAATATCCATCGATTAAGCCTTTTTTCATAGTCACGGCCATCTGTGGCGGTGGCACAACCGTTAGATTGATATCGGTATCGGGGTTAATCCCCGCCGCACTGAGCCAGTAACGCAGTAGATAACTGTGCGCTGAATAGGTATACACCATCGCTAGGGTTATTTTGGGCCGGCCACTGGCTTTACGGCACGCTATGAGTTGTTTTAACCCTGCCGCCGAGCTGTCACTCGGATGGTGACCAAGTTCATCAATTTCCGCTAGGAGTTCGCGGGAGAGCGTGATGGCGTTACCGTTTAAACCAATACTAAAGGCCGTTACCATCGGCACCTTAGGTGATCCTAGTCCTAGTGTTGATGCCAGCGGAATACCGGCGAGCATTTGCGCACCATCTAAAAGCCCTAACATGACTTTATCGCGGATGGATGCCCAAGAGCCTTCACGGCTCAACTGAACATTTAGCCCAGCTTCACTAAAGAAACCTTTCTCTTTGGCGATCACCAGTGGCGCGCAATCCATCAGTGGTAGAAAGCCCAGGGTCAGGTCAGATTTTTCCGGCGTGTCCAGTGTTGGGCTGTGTATTAATGTCATAATGGTTGCCCTTGCTTAACTCAGCATCTCGAGTACTGAGATTATATTTTTAGCTATCTGTGTCATGGTTTTGCCTTGATCCATCGCCATTTTACGCATGGCGCTGTAAGCCTGATCTTCGGTGCATTTTTGGTGTTTCATAATCAGGCGCTTAGCTTGTTCTAGCTGTTTTCGGTCTTCTAATTCACTGCGGACATCATTGAGTTCGTTGCGTAGGGCTTGAAATTCTCTAAAACGAGCGGCGGCAACATCCATAATTGATTGAATTCGCTCGGGGCTCATGCCGTCGACAACATAAGCACTGACACCCGCCTTAATTGCTTTTTGAATCGTCTGACTGTCGCCCGATTCGGCAAACATCACCACCGGGCGGGGGATATGGCTGTTGAGAGTGGCCATGTGTTCCAGTACGTCACGGTCGGGGGAGTCTAATTCGATAATAATGATATCCGGACGGATCTGCTCTACCCGAGCGATCAGCCCTTCGGTATCGTGTAGGCGGCAGATAACCTCATAGCCCTGATCGGTCAAGGCCTGTTCCAGCAGTGCAGAGCGGGAGGTGTCCTTATCAATGACGAGCACCCGTTCTGGTTGTGATTGAATCGTGGTCATAGGGATTTTTCTTATAAAAGGTAGCCACGATAGTGCACTTAGCGTGCCAGCCCGCCAATAAAACGGTGAAAAAAGAGTATTAATGAGAGGGCGGCTACGCCGAAACCGTGATGTAGCAAGGGGAAGGGGATTCTGGATGCCTGATGACACATAGATGACCGGTGGTGCTGGTGGCGGGTGTGTTTTGCACTATCATAGTGCATTGGGTGCTGAAGGATCAGATGATTCCATGCTGATGTGATTGCTTAACCTTGAAGCTTGGGCTGTTTCCGTGGGCGGGTTTGCTGATTACGGTAGGCGCTTATCCGTCAAGCAGGTATAATGCCCGCAATTTCCCCTAAATCAGTCTGGATGCATATTTTCTGATGACCGTACGTACCCGTATCGCACCGTCTCCAACCGGTGATCCGCACGTAGGCACCGCCTACATCGCTCTGTTTAATATGGCTTTCGCTCGTCAGCACGGCGGCGAGTTTATCTTGCGTATCGAAGATACTGATCAGACCCGCAGCACGGCAGAATCTGAACAGATGATTCTTGATTCATTGCGCTGGTTGGGTCTTGAGTGGGCGGAAGGCCCGGATAAACCGGGTCCTTTTGGCCCTTACCGTCAAAGCGAGCGAGGTGATATTTATCAGAAGTACACCCAGATCTTGCTCGATAGTGGCCATGCCTTTAAATGTTATCGCACCTCTGCAGAGCTGGATCAACTGCGTAACGAGCGTCGCGCTGAAGGTTTGCAAAGCGCTCTGAAAGAGAGTGATTTGGCATTGCCAGATGACGAAGTCGCTCAGCGTGAAGCGGCGGGTGAGCCCTATGTGGTACGTATGAAAGTGCCGGAAGAGGGCGTTTGCGTCTTTGACGACATGTTGCGCGGTAGCATCGAAGTGGATTGGGCTCAGGTTGATTGCCAGATTCTGATGAAATCTGACGGTATGCCGACCTATCACCTTGCTAACGTGGTGGATGATCATCTGATGGAGATCACCCATGTATTGCGTGGTGAAGAGTGGATCAACTCCGCGCCGAAACACCAGTTGCTGTATAAATACTTCGGTTGGGATATGCCTAAGCTGTGTCATATGCCACTGCTGCGTAACCCAGATAAATCGAAGTTGTCTAAACGTAAGAATCCAACCAGTATCATCTATTATCAGCGTATGGGATACATGGCCGAAGCGGTGCTCAACTATCTTGCCCGCATGGGTTGGTCGATGCCGGATGAACGGGAAAAATTCAGTCTCGATGAGATGATCGAACACTTCGATATCAATCGTGTATCACTCGGTGGTCCGATCTTCGATCAGGAAAAACTCAGCTGGCTTAACGGGCTGTGGATTCGTGAAGAGCTGTCGGATGAGCAGTTTGCCGCAGCGTTTCAACAGTGGGCACTGAATCCGGAGTATCTAATGCAGATTATTCCGTTGATTAAGCAGCGTATCGAGAAATTCTCCGATGTTGCGCCCGTTGCTGGTTTCCTGCTCTCCGGTATGTTGCCGATCACCGAAGAAAGCTTTGCTCATAAGAGTCTACAGAAAGATGATATTCGCCGTATTCTGCAATTCGCCTCTTGGATGCTAGATACCGAGCAGAACTGGAATAAAGATCACCTGTTCGCCCAGTGTAAAGCCCTCGGCGATGCGATGGGTTATAAGGTGCGTGACTTCCTGTTCCCACTGTTTGTTGCGATTGCCGGCACGAGTGCCAGTGTCTCGGTGGTGGATTCTATGCAGATCCTCGGCCCAGATATGAGTCGCGCCCGTATTCGTCATGCACTCAATACCGTTGGCGGCCCTTCTAAGAAAGAGACCAAAAGCTGGGATAAAGAATATCGTGCTTTAGCTGATACGCTGGCTTAAACCGCGTTCACCGAGCATCTCAAGCCCTGCACTGCAGGGCTTTTTGCGTTTAAGGCTAAGTGATTGAAATAGCGTTAGCTTTTAGTCATGAAATTGCATGAAGTTTGCTTGACACTAGGTAGGGTCATCATTAATATAGCTGCCACTTGGTTTTGGGGCCTTAGCTCAGCTGGGAGAGCGGTTCGCTGGCAGCGAACAGGTCAGCGGTTCGATCCCGCTAGGCTCCACCAATTCCAACGTAGATCCGCGGTTCACGCGGCTTTCAGCGTACTGTAATTTGGTAAATCCCCTTTTGTGCAACCAACCTGTGATACTGAGGTTGTTTATGAGCGCAAAAATTCCCAATACATACCGTCGTAAAAATGGCATTTACTATGTCTGTTTTAGATGGCCTGCCGAGCTGTGCAAGCACTTTAACCTCTCAAACCCTTTAATTCGCTTCTCAACCAGCACCGCTAATGAGACTGAGGCCAGATGTCGTTCGGCTATTGTTAGATCGAATTATTATATGCTGATTGGTGCGCTTTCTGATTTGTTATATAATGGCGCGTCGTTATCTAACCCATCAAGGTTTTTGACTTATGTCATTCTTTATCTAAGAAGTCAGAAGCAGGAGTATCTAAACATGGTTATGAAGGAGTTCGAATATCCCAATGTAGCGACTAACTCCTCATCGACACCTGAAGAAAGTTCATCAGCAGGTGCTGTTGAAGTGACCACCGTTACCTCAAAGCAGCGCAATCCATTACCGGCAGGTGCTGTTGAAGTGACCACCGTTACCTCAAAGCGGCGTAATCCAGTACCGACAGACGCTGTTGAAGTGACCACCGTTATCTCAAAGCAGCGCAATTCATTACCGACAGACTCGCCTGATAATAAAATCATCATCGAAGATTTTCCTGATGGGCGTCGGAGAAAGTATTCGGATTTAACTGACCCTATTGCTGCTAATGCTGAGCTTGTTCAATTTGAACAGATGAGCGCTAAGCTTGGCGGTACGGGCGGGGGAATTGGCGGCGGGACTTCGTTGGGTGGGCCTTCAGTTGAGGTTGTTGCGGCACAGTTTAAAGAAGAAAAAAAGCGTGATGATTGGAGTAATCCTAAGACATATTCTATTCGTGTGTGTCGATTAGAAAGGGTTGTCGACTGGCTAGGGCGTAATAAAGATATAACAAGCCTTAAGCGAAAAGATATCCTTGAGGTTAGGAAAAAGATCCGCAGTTTAATTGAACCTGATCGAAAACGTCGTTCGCCGAAAGATGGAAAAATGTCATTGCATACGGCTAAAAGCCATATGCAAATTTGTAAAGCCTTGTTCGCTTATGCATCGGATGAAGACATCATTGAAACAAATATAGCGGCAGATGTTTTTTTGAAGCTATCAGGTTCATCAACGAGCAAGTTGTCCTATCTGCCTTACATGAAAGAAGAAGTGGCAGCGATGCTCAACGGCTATGTCTATAGTCGTCAGGAGCTTCCTCGGCAGCGAGATTTGATTGATGCGTTCTTCTGGCAGCCTTTCATCGCAATGTTTTCAGGTGCGCGTGTAGGCGAGCTTTGTCAGTTAACCATTGGCGATATCAATGTCAGAGATGTGGTTGATAGTAACGGTCATGTTAAAGGCCGGATTTGGTACTTCTGGTTAAACGATGAAGAACTCGCTCAGGCTTTGAAAACAGAATCGTCACGGCGAGAAGTCCCGATACATAGCGCTATTTTAAAAGCCGGATTTCTTGAATTTGTTGCACTACGAACACAGGAAGAGAAGGGCAATTTAACCAAGCCACTCTTTCTGAGTCCTGATAAGTCTAAAGATGTGAATGCTACTCGTGCGGTGGGGCGGTGGTTTAATGGTGAAACGGGGTTCAAAGGGTATCTAGACAACTTCTCGATCAAAAACCGAGATAGAAAGTGTTTTCATAGCTTTCGCCATACCTGTGTTAAAGCTTTAAGAAGTAAGCACTTTGATAACGAAGCGATAGCTGCGACGGTAGGGCATGAGCCGAACTCAATGACCGGTAAGTATGGCGATGGCTTTGAGCTTGAAACCCTGAAAGAGATCATAGAGCACATAGATTATGGGGTTAACTTATCCCATATTCATTTTGCTAACTACCTGCCTTACCAGCAATGCAAAGGTCAGCCGATTAAAAATCGACACTTAGCCATAGCTAGAACCAAACGAACGCTACCTGAAATATAGTTAAAATCCGTATTTAAGGCGGCATTTGCTGCCTTTTGTCTGTCTGGCTAACCAGTGTGATCGCTGTACTGTATGTAATATACAGTATGATTTGAACTGTTCTAGGAAAGGGGACACACTTAGTTTTCGTGCTTGCCTGTTTATTCGGTTGGTGATAGCTTAATCATAAACCAAATCAATAGGTTATTGATTTGGTTTGCAAGTTTATATGCCACTCGTTACCGAAATAGTGTGCACGCACGCTTTTCTGGAAGGGAATAGCCAAACTATGGAAGGTTTCAGAATGAAATCAGTTGGTTACAAGCAGAAGCCCAGAAGTTCTCGCCAGTATATCAGGCACTCACACGAATAAGCTGTTACATGCCCTACGAGGATTGAGAGTGGGTAAAAAAATTACAATATTTATGATTGATGGCGTGCCGGAAGGCGCCAAAACATATGAGATTGGGAATTGGTCAGGTAAGGCAATTTCCTGCCCTCGCTCTAATGCTAAATCCATTCTACTACGCGAAGAATTTGAGAACGCGGGAGTTTATTTTCTTCGATCGACTGCTGGCTCCTCAGATTATGATGATGCTATTTATATCGGGGAAGCTGAATCATTAGGTATAAGAATAAAACAGCATTTGTCTGGTGAAAAAGACTTCGACTCATTTATCTGTTTCTATTCAAAGGACGATATGCTAACCAAGGCACATATTAAGTACCTTGAGTCGAGACTAGTAACTATTGCGAAAGAAGCCAAAAGCTCTGAAGTATTGAATTCAAATCAACCAACGCTCTCTAAGCTATCCGAAGCTGATATCTCGGATATGGAGTATTTCATTGATCAACTTGCATTGATTCTTCCTGTTGCCGGGATTAGATCACTAATAAGCTCTGTGGCAAGCCAGGAAACAAAGACAAAATCCGAGAGTGGAAAGTTATATAGTTTGAAAAGCAACCGCCTGAATGCAAGCATGGTCGAAGTTTCGGAGGGTTATCTAGTTCGAGCTGGTAGCCAATTCGCCCTTGAAGAAACAGACTCAATAGCAGAGGGCTGGAAAAAGCTCAGGGCAAAACTGATAGATGAAGGGTTGGTTGATTCGACTGCTGAAAACGGTGTATTCCTAGAAGACGTTCTTTTTTCATCACCCAGCGCAGCCTCGTCAACTATATTGGGCGCCCAATCTCCTGGGCCCATAAGATGGATTGATGAAAATGGCAATACGTTCAAAGACAACCAAGAAAGCAGCATGTAACAAGTCAAAGCACGCGGACGCCGCTACGCTCCGCCGGTGTTTGAAGCGTTAAATTATTTGAGGGAAATTTGGCGAAAATATGAGGAAAATCAGCTACAACAAACGAAGATCAAAGTTTTATGATGCTTTAGAGTCACAGCTAGATTTAAGTGCTTTACTAGTTGGCGAACTTCTCAAAGTGAAGTTTAATGATCGTGGTTATGCATTAAGAGAAAGTGTTATTGTAATCGAAGATAACTGGTTTCTATGTGAATTTTCAGGTTCAGATATTACTCGCTTTCCGTCAAGAATTAAGGCTCTTGCATCCTACCTTAATAGTCTTGAGTTACATGGTGAGTTTGTTGTGTCTCATGAAGATGGTCTGTGTACTGTCCAACTGCTAAAAGCACATGAATCAAACCTAGATGTTGCAGCTCAGGCTTCGGTAACTGAGTCAACAGAAAGAATAGCATTAGCGTCTTCACGTATAGGTCAAGGTCGATATAGAAAAGACCTATTCAAAATATCTTCAAGTTGTCCTATTACTGGCACGACAGATCCGCGATTTCTTATTGCTAGCCATATTAAACCGTGGAGAGTGTCGACTAACCAAGAAAGATTAGATCCAGAAAATGGTTTCTTGCTTGCGCCTCATATTGATACTCTCTTTGATAAAGGCTACATCTCTGTCTCAGATAATGGAGAGTTAATGGTCTCAAGTACTGAAATTGAAGCACAATTGGAGCATTGGAGAGTCGACCTTAAAGTAAAAATTAGTGGCTTATCAGCTCGTAAAAAGACGTATTTGGCTTACCATAGGGAAGTCGTTTTTATACAGTAATTCAATGTATTGAGTACGCATAAATAAAGGGATTAGGTCTCGCATCGTGCATTTTTGTTCATAATGATCACCAAATGTAAAGATATACAGTATTATTTTGGCTTTTTAAAAAAAGGTGGCACACTGAGTTTTCAGTGCTTGCCAGTTTGTTCGGTTGATGATGCTTTAATCATCAATAAAATCAATAACCTATTGATTTGGTTTGCAAGTTTATATGCCACTCGTAACCGAAATAGTGTGCCCGCACGCTGTTCTGGAAGGGAATAGTCAAACTATGGAAGGTTTCAGAATGAAATCAGTTGGTTACAAACAGAAACTAGGTAGTTCTCGCCAGTATATCAGGCGCGAACACGAATAAGCTGTTATGCACCATACATAGGAGTACTACTTGGAAGAAATTAATATGCTTTCTGAATTTTGTTCCCTTGAAGATTATTTCAAGAAGAATGAAGATCTATCAGAGTGTCTTGGAAAAATTAATGATGGCCAATATCTATGTATCCGTTTAGATGGCATAGGTTTGAGTAAGAAGTACCTCAAGAATGAGCTTTCGAATAAGAAATTCGATGGTGCTATGTGGCAAGCATTTGAGTCTACGTATCAAGTCTTACGCAGAAAGGCTCCAACTGATGCTCAGAATATTTTCCTAGCAGCAGTAGTGTGCTCGGATGAAATATCAATAATTCTAAATTCACAAAAAAACTACTTTGACGGAAGGCTATTTAAAACAGTAACAACTATTGCATCAACATTCTCTTCCTTCTTCACTGGAAATGGATTCCTAGGGAAAAACAAGAAAAGCCAACGTATCGGAGGGGCATTTGATGGACGACCTTTGGTTTTCTCAAGCCTAAGTGAAGTTTCTCGATATATGTCACATCGCTACGCTATATATGTCAGAAATTCAGCTTCAAAAGCTTTAAGGTTGTCTGGTGTAGGCCCAGATGAACTGTATTCCGAGGAAAATTTTAACAACTTAGAATACTATAAAGAAAAGATAGAATCGCTCTCTATTCACGATTTATATAGTGAAATCCTAAGTAAACCTATAGTGTTCATTCCGAACGAGTCAGGCGAGCTGATGAACTACAGGTATAGCTCTGTGAGTGACTTTGTTGCTGGTGTCGACAGTGGAATTTATGAGTTTGATTCTTGGTTGTCAGATAAGTGTGCATAACAAGCAAAGGCAACGTCGCCCTTCGGGCTGGACGGCTTCGCCGCCGTTGCTCTGGGCGTTATAGCTTTAATTAAGAAAAAGGATGTTTCTATGGCAGATATTTTAACAACAGTATCAACGGCAATAATTCTAGCCACTCGCCTTCGAGAAATTGACAAGAATATTGAGGACGCCGAGTTCAAAAATTTGCTGGCTGATTTAAGCCTCGAACTTGCTGATGCAAAACTAAAAATCGCCGGTCTAGTTTCAGAAAATGCTTCATTGAAAGAAATGTTGAACGAAGTGACTAGTGCTACCGGTGAGTGTTGTCCCAGTTGTAATAACAGAACCTTTAAAATTATATCTACACGCCCACATCCGACTTTTGGCGATTTGGGTGCTAAAGAACGGGAGTACATGTGTTCTACCTGTGGCTTTGAAGAATCTAAATTGGTGGAGCCATAATAATCCACTGTAGTCGCTCGCAAACTCGCTGGGAAAATAACACGTGGGCTCAGTCGCTTCACTCCAATTTTAGCTCGCGTGTTATTGACTCTAACCGGGCCGTTATAAGTCACTAACCAGTGTGATCGCTGCAAACACTATAGTTTTATAGGCATTTCTGTATGAAATATGCAGTATGATTTGAATTTTTCTAGGAAAGGGGACACACTTAGTTTTCGTGGTTACCTGTTTATTCGGTTGGTGATACTTTGATCATCAATAAAATCAATAGGTTATTGATTTGGTTTGCAAGTTTATGTGCCACTCGTCACCGAAATAGTGTGCACGCACGCTTTTCTGGAAGGGAATAGTCAAACTATGGAAGGTTTCAGAATGAAATCAGTTGTTTACAAGCAGAAGCCCAGTAGTTCTCGCCAGTATATCAGGCACGCACACGAATAAACTGTTATATAGCTCTCAATATAGGAGGCGCATTTGAACCTTAATGATATTACTGAATCCGATGCAATTAAAAGTCTGATAATAGCTTCCGCACCAGAGAAGAAAAGTGAACTCCTAAGTCTTTGGGATAAGTACGAGCCAACGTTTAGCTTAAAAGGGGATTCACTTGGTTTCTCGATGAGTGTAATTTTTGATTCTGTTGTGTTTGATCACAAAACAATGTGTCAAATGTGGCTGCTTGGTTTTGCGGCACAAAAATCATTACATGCTCTAGGTGAGCTATCAAGTAATTCATCTGCACCCAACAGTTTATATTTGAAATATTCACAAGATTTTAATGTACTTGTAGATAGTGTTCTAAAACTAAAGTCTGTTGAGAGAGTTGAAGATTTTTTGTGGCCAGATAATACCCCCAAACCATACGATGGAAAACCTACTGATGTAGATGGAAGTATGGTTTTTGACCTTATCTGCATGTCAGGAGCGTATTGCTTCCTTCATGAAATCAAACATATTATGTTTGGTAAGTCTAACACTCAAATTTCAATTCATGATGAAGAAATGGAATGTGACCGATTCGCTAGGGAGTTTCTATTATCTGGAACTGCAGAGTACTCTATGAGTGAAGGCTATAATTCAGAACTTGTTTCTTCAAAACGAGCAATGAGCATAGCGTTATCATCATTTTTCTTGTTTGTTATTACTCCACGAGAAAAATGGGGGGCAACAGATACACATCCCCCAATAAAAGAAAGAATTCTAGCACTATCGGAATATACAAGTTTTGATGAAAATGATTATTTTTGGCAATATTTTTCTGGTTTGTCTTTGGCATTGGTAATGCGTAACCAGATACCATTAGAGCAACAAGTTGTAGTTAGTCATAAAGTATTTTGTTTGTCGATGATTGAGCTGTTGGATAACGCTATATAACAAGGGTTTTCAAGTCGGACAAAAAACAGTTGGCTTTGTTCGTTCCTCACAAATTGTAGCCAACTATTTTTAGGCGCTTAAAACGGCGTTAGCAAGCAAGGAGATCATTCAGTTGATAGCAATATATTCGAGAACCATATTAATTCTGTTGCTAGTTTCATTGTTTTCATCGGCTGCATTTGCAGCGGGAAAACCGTCTGAACTAATTCTTGTTATGCCAAATGAATTAGCTATGCCTGCTGATAAAATTCCCACAAAGAATCTATTAGATTTCTTAGGGATACCTCCTTTCGACAAGCTTGACTCTAACAAAACTTGGTATCACGCAAACGGCAAGCAAGCCAATATCGGTAGCACTTGGTATCACGCAAACGGTAAGCAAGCCAACATCGGTAGCACTTGGTATCACGCAAACGGTAAGCAGGCCAACATCGGTAGCACTTGGTATCACGCAAACGGTAAGCAGGCCAA
>NZ_JAHKQE010000010.1 GCF_018860855.1 Amphritea atlantica | reverse complement strand
TTTTACTTGACCACTACATTTGAACTTATGATCCTACCTTGGGTAGCGCCAGCTAATGCCGCGCCGTGCGCCTTTTTTTGACGCTTCACGCGGCAATCTGATCGACTCTTCCAGAATCTCTGACAAACTCGTTTAATTAATTTCTTTAAGGCGAATTATGTGCTCATTTAATTTTTCGTGACTTTGCCTTTTCTTACAAACTGCCACGTCCTTGTCAGAAAGATCTATGACAAACTCGATCGTTTCTGTTTGTTAAAGAAGTGGTCAGTTTGCGTCTGAGCTTATGATCTAGGTTGTATCTACTTGGTGCCGTCTCGGGTGATAGCTCTATTTTTATTGAGTTTGGCTATTGACGCGCCGTTCGCATTTTTTAAACGCCTCAAGCGGTAATGTAATTCGTTCTATATGAGATCCTGTCCACCCACAGGTCGACAGTGTTGACTTTTGGAGGGCGAATCGAGACCGGTTTCCCGAAATCGTTAAAGGTTGTCCACCCACAGGTCGACAGTGTCGACTTTTGGGGGGCGAATCGAGGCCGGTTTCTCGAAATCGTTAAAGGTTGTCCACCCACAGGTCGACAGTGTTGACTTTACTTTTAAAAATTGTCGGCCTACAGGTCGACAAGAGGAAGAACAACTATCAGATTTACGTTGTTCTGGACCCGACGCGGGAGACAGATGCTGAAAAAACGGCAAAATATACGCTATTCCGTACCTTTGCTAGTTATATAAAATCATCTTGAAAGGTTGATAGATCGAGAGGTGAGAGTGCGACGTGGGGAGGTTAGACTTTATACTAGACTAACAGTAATCAAGACTGATTCTATATCTCTCGAATTGGGCGTTATTGAGAGTATTAGGTAGGCCTTCTTTTAGGTAAATTCCTGATCACACCACGATTATAAATTTTAATTCATAACCTTCTTTTAAGCTGTTTAGGTACCTGTAAATAACAGGCTGTCAAGGTGAGTGCCCTGTGCAGCCAAACACCGCCCATCTTTTAAAACGCAGCGACACAAAGCCGTTAAAGTTGACCCAGGTGGCATTTCAATTACTCGTTCAACACCACGCTCTAGCAATAATTGACTACTATCATGCCAATGGACCTGTCGCGCCATATTATGGGAAAGGTCTTGACGAATATCATCTATATTATTGAGTACACGTGATTTTGATGCGCTAACATAACGGTACTTAGGCTTATTAATCGATATGCTTTTTAATGTATCCAACAAGATGTCCGCCTGAGAGGATAATAACGAGCAGTGAGAAGGCACGGCTACATCTAATAAACGTGCGGTACAACGGCTCTTTGATTTTATAGCTTCAGCGGTACTAACCAAAGCCGGGATATATCCAGCCAGTACAAACTGATCTTCTGCATTAATATTGGCCAGATAAACGCTTTCAGTCTGCGATGATTGCTGATTGAGAACAGACTCAACAACAGATCGATTCACATTTAATATCGCTAACATGCCGTAATCGTGTGGAAAGGCGGTCTGCATTAAATGTCCTCTCATGGTCACCAACATTAGTGCATCGTTAAACGACAAACAGCCCGCAACGACGGCCGCAGGATAAGCACCTGCCGACAAACCCAAAACATAATCAGGTTCGCAGCCCTGAGAGACTAAGTATTCACCCCAAATTACGCCGCTAATTAATAGCGCCAGCTGGACATTAGCCGTTTCTTTAAGTGCTTCCGATGTATCAATGCTGGTGATCTTCCGCTGTAAGATCATCTCAACGTCATGAAGGTAACGATGCGTTATCTCATCATCAGGTAAATTATCCATTAACATGCCAGGGAATTGAGATCCCTGACCGGGAAAGGTAAATGCGGTCAGCATGTTAAGCGCTCTCCTTAACTAATTCCCATGGATTGGTCGTTAAAAAAGGGCCTTGATTGCTTTTCACCATGACTTGGTCTCTATCCGTTGCCCACTCGTTCAGCGCGATGGCACCCATGGGTGTTTCTAGCTGTATATCTAACCGACAATCTATCTGAGTTATTTGTGATAACCACTGTGCTGCCTCCTCCCTTGACCAAAACTGAGTGCCATCAATTACCAAATCGAGATCGCTTGCAGGTCCTAACTGGGAAGTTCCCGTTGCTAGCTCATAGC
Source organism: Amphritea atlantica (assembly GCF_018860855.1). Taxonomy (GTDB): domain Bacteria; phylum Pseudomonadota; class Gammaproteobacteria; order Pseudomonadales; family Balneatricaceae; genus Amphritea; species Amphritea atlantica_A. The sequence continues at coordinate 63,570 of NZ_JAHKQE010000010.1, read as the reverse complement.
CGCAGCTTCCCGTAACTCCCCATGGGCGACGCAATGAGTCGAGTAGTGGTAACAAATAGATTAACGTTTTCAGTACAGGGTGTGTATCTCGGAGCGGGTGGTTCATCCAAGGCTTTGTTTGCACTAAACCAAACGGGCTTATGGATTTAGTGATGCAAGTAGTGGGAACAAATGCTGCACAACGTTCAGCCTTGCAACGCCCGCGTACACCAACAGGTACAAACTCCTGTGAGTGATTGCTTAAAGAATGCGCACGACGAACGACAACAGGCCCCGCGCCATTGACTACCCAAAAAGGCAGTTTATCGCTATTGCCAGCAAGGGGTATTAGTTCTGCCCGGTTTGATAACCAAAGTAGATCATGCGCATGCCACATCATATTAGTCTCCTGACCACTGGGCTTTCAGTAAGTCTCTAACATGGCGGGAAGCTTCTCGGTTTTCGCCATTAAGCCTACGTGCAATACCGATGTCATTTGGCTGGATATCTAAAAGAGAGGCCGTTAATGCCTGTTCAACCAACTGCTTGTCGTTTTCTGTGGGGTGGCAAGCGGACTCCACGCTTAAAAGATTATCGATAAGCCCTAATGACGCATAGCTTTTAAGATCATATGCCATGGGGGGGATTTCTTTCGCTAGTTGATCAAGCTCAGCTTCAGTTCGTTGGGTAACTCGCGCGGCGGCAGCTTTACCCATTGCATGAACCATGACACCTTCATCAGATAACGCAATGATACGGTTTGCTTGATAGCCGTGCGCTAAATACGCGCCCGACATTGCTTTACCGACGAGTAGCGCAATCACAGGGTGGCCACTTTGCCGAGCATTAGCGTAAGCACTAACAGCCGCGGCTAGTGCTTGATGAATGCCCAAAGTCTCTTCACGCCGCCCGTAGGCTTGGCTTGGGACATCGACCACGAGAATGAGTGCCCGCTTGTCGCTTTGTTGCTCATCAGCTTTTATAACCGCTTGCACTTCTCGCGCAAGGGCTATCCCTTCTAAAAGGCCTACTTCACCATTTTTCGCGCGCGGAAAATGATTATTAAGATCAGGCACGACAGCGATAAAACGGCAGGCTCTTCCTGCTAATTCACCATCAGCCACCTGAACAGAAGGGACTTGGGTGCTGTGTTTATCTAGTTGTTTGGTCAACAACTCAAACCAAGTAAGTCCGCGACATGTTATATCGGTTGTACTCGATGCATTAATCGAGTGAATTGAATTATTCATGACCACCTCCTTCCATTAATAGCTGCTGTGCATTCTCAGGCGTTATTTGATCTTGTGTATCCAGATGTAAGAAAGCTTCTAATAAATCACAGTATTTCTCCGTTCTGTGTACGCTAGGCACGCCGCGATTTAAATGATCAACCACAGCTTCGCGTACGCTTTTTTGACTGTCATTGATATAACTATCAACCAAGCCGCTCTCAAAACGTTGCTTGCCACCGATCAGGCTCCAGATAAAAGGACGATCACTGGCGTTATATTCAACAATGCCCGCTTCTTGCTCAATAACGAGTGGGCCATTCAGGCCTAAGCGTCCTTCGCGGGTCATGATGATGTAACTGCACAAAGCTGCACTGATAGACATTCCGCCGAAACAGCCCACGGGGCCGGTTACCAATGCAATAACAGGACGATACTTACGTAAGGAGATAATAGCGGACTGAATTTCGGCGATGGCGGCTAGTCCAAGATTGGCTTCTTGCAAGCGTACGCCGCCGGTTTCAAGAATCAGCACTGCAGACATAGGATTGCCTTTTGCGTTTTCTTCTACAGCCAGTTCTAGGGCGCCCGCAATTTTAGCACCGCTCACTTCACCTAAGCTTCCGCCCTGAAAGCTACCTTCAATAGCCGCTACAACGGTCTCTTCTCCGTCGATTTTGCCGCGAGCAATCACGACACCATCATCAAACTGAGACACAATGCCTTGCTTTGCTAGCCATGGGGAGGTGACGCGTTCAAAAGGACTAATCAGCTCCCGCATAGTGTCTTTATCTAATAATCGCTTAATCCGCTGACGTGCACTTTGCTCAACAAAGCTATTATCTTTTACGACAGGAGAATTACTCATGCTTATCACCTCCAACAGACGTAGCTTGTTCAAGCGCTTGCTCGATGCGTAATCGAATAACGCCAGGTGTGGCCGCAAAGTCATGGATATCCATACGCATAGCGGGCAGTGGGATAACCGGAGTGATTTGATCAATAATCTGCTGCCAACGCACTTCGCTTCCAGCAGTCGATGTTTGAATATAGATATCGGAAAACTCACTATCGCTAGGTTCAATCATGACCTCCAGATCACCCGAACCTACACACCCAACTAAGGTTGGCTGTACGTGATTTTCTTGAGCCCGTCTTTGAAAATGTAAAGTCTCCATTGTGACTCCTACTTTTGATATTTATTATTAGTGGGATCGCCGAGAAATAAGCGATCTATAAAGAGTGTGGCTGCAAGTAAATCAGCCGCACCACCTGCTGAAGCGTTTAATACCAGAAGGTCGCGTTCAAGCTGGCGAAGCTGTCCACGACCAGCAAAGGTATTACAGCCGCCAGCCGCAAGAACTGCTGAAGCGCCACTTTGCATGGTTTTTAGTCCTTCCATACCGGATCGGGACAGTACACAGGTATCATCAAGAGCAGCCATAATGGCTAACAGTGAATTAAGACGAGCCGATGATTCAGTATCACCCGCTTTACGACTCTTCCAGAGCATCGGAAGGGAGTGATGCTTGATATGAGGAAATCCTTGCTGAGCTTGCTCACGTGCACCTAGAACTTGATAGTCTCGACAAGCTTGCTGCCCTTTACTAAGCGATAATTCGGCTTTAACTGCGGGGTCTGGGATCGAGGCAATGGAAGCCGCTCTCGATAGTAAGTCGTCAAGATTCTTGTAATGGGTAACCGAGGCAACAACAAGCAACCCCATAGCCCATATAGCGCCTCGGTGTGTATTAACACCCTGCGTAACAGCTAGCATGGCTGACTCAGCTTCACGGCCAATGAGTCCTATTTTTGCACGTAAGGCTGCGTCTGATGCTTCCAATAAAACCGCTTCAGACATGCGTAGAAAATAGGGCTCTAACGTTTGTGCAGACGCCAACATGAGTGCCAAATGCATATCCTGATGTGCTCCCGAACCTCGGCTATCGACCAGCGCAGGTTTTGGGCTAAGACGTGCTTCTTGCTCTAATGCCCAAGTAACCGATTGTGCTAAATGAGGAAGGTGAACTGGACCGGTATCCGATCTAACGGACAATGGGTTTAATCTAGGCATATCACCAGCTCCTGAATTTAGCCGGTGGTTGATACAACCCATCAGACCAATCTTGTAATTCGGCAATGCTTTTTGCGGCTAATAAATCACGTGTGGCATCGCTGCGGCGTATACCTAAATCCTCTGGATAAGCCACTAAGCCCGCTGCACGTAAGTTTGCTGTAACTTCGGGATCACGCTTTAAACCAATAGGTGTTACACCCGCTACTGCTGCAATCATGGCTCGGCGCTGATCTAAAGATTCAGCTTTATAGAGGTAGGCGATGCCTTCTTCGGTTAATACATGGGTTACATCACTGGCATAAATCATCACAGGAGCCAGTGGCATTTTATAATCTCGCGCCATTGCTAAGGCATCTAACTCTTCGACTAGCGTAGGGCTGGTGCTATTTTGAAAAGTCTCGACCATCTGTACAACCAGCTTTCGACCTTTGGTTAGCAGATCATCATTTGGACGCATATCTAACCATGCCGCTGAAGGGTGACGGCGGCCACCAGGATCATGACCCATATTCGGTGCGCCACCAAATCCGGCTAGTCGCCCACGGGTAACGGTAGATGAATTTCCATCACCGTCTACTTGTAAGGTTGAGCCAATAAACATATCTACTGCATACTGACCAGCAAGCTGACAGAAGGCACGGTTTGAACGCATAGAGCCATCTTTACCGGTAAAGAATACATCCGGACGGGCGGCCACATATTCCTCCATCCCTAATTCAGTACCAAAGCAATGCACGCTTTCTACCCAACCTGATTCGATAGCGGGAATAAGAGTAGGATGAGGGTTAAGCGTCCAATGACGGCAGATTTTTCCTTTTAATCCCAAAGATTCGCCGTATGTCGGCAGTAAAAGCTCAATAGCTGCGGTGTTAAAGCCGATACCATGGTTAAGTGATTGAACTTTATGTCGTTCATAAATACCTCGAATAGCCAACATGCCCATAAGCACATGCACATCAGTTATCAAGCGAGGATCACGTGTAAAGAGAGGCTCGATAAAGAAGGGTTTATCGGCTTGGACCACATAATCGACCCACGAGGCGGGGATGTCGACTCGTGGTAAATCAGAAGCATTATCAACAATTTCATTAACTTGTACGATAACAATTCCATCTCGAAACGCAGTGGCTTCTATTAATGCGGGAGTATCTTCTGTACTGGGTCCTGTATAGATGTTACCTGCACGGTCAGCTTTAAAACCTGCTAAAAGTGCGACTCGTGGGGTAAGGTCTACATACAAACGTGCATATAACTCAATGTAAGTATGAATTGCGCCTACTTCGAGTAAACCGTCCTCTATTAATTGCCCGATTCTCAAGCTTTGCTGGCCTGAAAAGGAGAAATCCAGCTTACGTGCAATGCCTTGTTCGAACAGGTCTAAGTGCTCAGGACGGCCCACACTCGGCATAATCATATGTAGTTGGCTGACAATATCTGGATTTACGCTAGCAAGAGAGCGAGATAGAAAATCGGCTTGTTTTTGGTTATTTCCTTCTAAAACAACTTTATCGCCTGATTTAATAAGGCATTCTAGCGCTTCTTTAATTTTCTCAGTCGGGATGATTGAACCGTCGACTATGGATTTAAGCGAGTCCATACGACTATGTTTTTCGTCTCTGCGTGTTGACCAGTTGATGGTAGGTTTGGAGGCGGCATTCATTATGCGATCCTTCTTGTATATTATTTTGTATACAAAGTAATCCTAATATCACTAGCTATCAATTAATAAAGCTGATTTACCATTACTCTTAGAGTAATGATAAAATAAGTACTTAAACAAAAAATATAAATGGGTAAGCGATGTTTGACGATATTCTGACGCTAAAAAAGCTAGAGATATTTCTCGCTTTTATTAAAACAGGTACGCTTGCAGAAGCTGCCGCTCAGTTGGATATGAGCACCGTGAGTATCCATCGAGCGATTCACTCCTTAGAAGAAGGACTGAAGTGTCCTCTGTTTCGCCAAGAAGGGCGACTATTAGTCCCTTTGCCTGCTGCTCGTATTCTTGAACAAAAAACAGAGAAAATACTGGCCGATATTGATCAGGCTATTGCTTCCACACGTGAAGCGGCAGGTCTTTTTTCCAGCATGTTCAACTTAGGAGCGCTTTACTCGCTAACACTTAACACGGTGCCACGACTAATTGCCGGACTTAAGTTAAGGAAAGGAGACTTAAATATACAGTTAACAATAGACTCGAACGCTGTTCTGTTTAAAAAACTAAACAACTTAGAGTTAGACGTTATCCTTGTCTCTCTTGATCAAGGTTTTCACAATCCAGACTACATATCGCTCAAGCTTTTTAGTGATGATGTACTCTTGGCTGTACCGGCCGAAAGTGAGTTGGCCAAAGCCACCGAGATAGATTTAACATCATTAGAAAATGAAACTTTTGTCACGTTAACTCAAGAGTTTGCAACACATAGAGACAGCGTGATGGCGTTTAATCGAGCAGGGTTCCGGCCTAACATAGTGATGCAGGTTTCCGATATATTTTCACTTATCAATATGGTGAGTGCCGGTATGGGGTACGCCATTCTTCCTCGTCGTGTCGAGTCCGTTTTTGAGAACAAAATCAAACTTATTAAGCTCAAAGGCTTAGGAGATATTAAGCAAGATATCTCTATGGTATGTCTTGCAAGTCGCGAAAGTGATCCTAGGATACTCAGTTGTATTGCTGAGTGTAGAACTAATAATAATCTTTAAATGCATGAGTGCCGTGACTCACACAAACAGGTTAAAAGAAGGCGAAGTATTGAAGTGTTTCTAAAGTCTTTATCGAGATCAGAAGATACTTATGACCGCTTTGGTACTGAAGGGTAAGCGGCCGGTTATCACACCTTGCGAATTAATAACCGCCGACTTCCAGTTGTGCGGTAGCAATTCACCAATGGCATTGTTTTTCTGCGTTGGCTGCCTCGACAACACGCCTTTCAGGTAGGCATATGGATCGTGCCCATTCAGTTTGGCCGACTGGGTCAACGTCATCACCGCCGCCGCACGTTGACCACTTCTCAGTGAACCCGCGAACAGCCCGTTCGAGCGACCCAGCGCCCCCGGGCGTATCTGGTTTTCCACCCAGTTATTGACGATGGGCACCCCTTCATCCCCGAAGCGTTAGATGATTTTGTAACAGAAGGTAATCGTGCTAAAGGCGTACCGGTGAGAGGATTGCTGGTGCGATCGCAGCAACCACAGCGATAACGAGGTAAGTTATGGCTTGATCCTCAAGGCCGAACATCAGCGGAATGACAATGAGGGCAGTGGTGTTTATATGCTGTAACCAGCGCTTTCGTTGAGGAGGAGTCGTAGCCCTGAAATTGAGATCGAAGCTGATGCAGCTGACTGGGAGATAAGGCTTGCAGCCATTTCAATAATTAATTCAGACAGAGCCAAAAATAAGCCTTCTGCAATATTGCAGAAGAGATTGCAAACTCTCGCATTGCTGCACTGAAAGTTCCGTGAATATAATAAATTTCAGTCACGAAGCTGCTATACAAATGAAACTCAATGGCAACATCAGGATCTTCTTGGGAAAAGTTCTTCGAGCATACAGAGCGGGAACAGGTTAATGCGGCGCGTATTGCCACGTTGGCTATGGCTGTCATTTCCATCATTGCAGGCATGGCTGCGAAAGGCCAGAACGTAGCTCATCTTGTCGGCCTAGGCTATGCAACCTCCAGCTTTGTTGCTGACGCTGTACTGGAAACGCTGTGGGCAGAGACGTTGGTACGCAGGGAGACAGGAATCGGCGCTGTCGAGGTAGTGTCCCACTAAGCAAACGCTCAAGAGTATGGTGTGCCACCGCCAAGGCGGTAGCACTCTCACTCTGAATCAAAGTTCTAAAAAACGCTTTGCCAAACATTTATATATTCTTAATAGTAGAGGTTTAAATGACAGTAACAACGACAACGACCAAGGTCGCAGCAGCCCATGTTGCACCGGTATACATGAATAGTGCTGCCACAGTTAAAAAGGCCTTGTCCATTATCGATGAGGCAGCCCGTAATGGCGCCGAGTTGGTAGTCTTTCCTGAATCGTTCATCCCTGGATTTCCTATCTGGGCGGCGCTGTGGGCGCCAATATATAACCATGAATGGTTCAAGAAAATGGTCGCCAATAGCATCCTCGTCGATGGCCCCGAGATGGCTGAGATTGCAGCAGCGGCTAAGCGCAATGGTGTGTTCGTTTCGCTAGGTTTTAGTGAGGCGAGCCGTGTCAGCGTGGGTTGCATCTGGAACTCTAACGTCCTGATCGGCGATGATGGCAGAATCCTCAACCATCATCGCAAGCTGATGCCGACATTCTACGAAAAGATGGTTTGGGCACCGGGTGACGGTCATGGTTTAACGGTGAGTGACACTCGTATCGGCAAGATCGGCGCACTAATCTGCGGTGAGAACACCAACCCTCTGGCTCGCTATTCACTCGCTGCACAAGGCGAGCAGATTCATATCTCCGCATGGCCTGCGATTTGGCCTACGAGGGAGCCGGGGATCGGCAAGAACTTTGACAACTTGGCAGCCAATCGAATCCGCGCTGGAGGAGCCTCTTTTGAAGCTAAGGCGTTCGGCATCCTCTGTGCAGGTTTCATGGATCGTGCGATGATGGATTGCCTCCTCGAAGGTGCTGATCCTCAGGCTGCAGAAGTGCTGGAAAAGACCCCGCGCGCGGCGACGGAGTTTTTAGATCCCACTGGAGCGGCTATCGGCGACATGCTACAAGAAGAAGAAGGTATTGCGTATGCGACCTTCGATTTGGATGAATGTATCGAGCCGAAGCAGTTTCATGATATTGTGGGGTACTACAATCGGTTTGACGTATTTGACCTGTCGATTAATCGTCGACGGCTGGTTCCGGCGACTTTCACGGGTGGTATAAATGAGTCAGAGGCTCTGCTAACGCCGGTAGGGGCTGCAGACCCTATTTAACGTGATGTCGGTGATGGATGATTGCAATCTAGCTCTTCGTGGTGGTCTTCAGGGATTGCATTATTCGCATGTAAGCGCGTGACTTTCTGGCCGCCGGTGTTGCCAGATCGGATGGGATTGATACGGCAAGTCAATTCACGACGATTTTGTCGCACAAGGCTTAGCCGACACGTTGGCTGCTGCCTGCTTGATTGTGGGCATGTGTGGCCGGATATGAGTTACGCGCTGATTGTTTCAGGTCAGGGTATGCAACATCACGAGATGATTTCCTCGCTCGGTGAAAGCGCGTTGTTCACCGACACATGCCGTAACCTGTGTTACCGGCTGGAGTGCTAGTTTGGCCGATCAGCAATGGGCCGTAGCCAATAGCAACGCAAATCCTGCTGACCGTCACAAGCTCTTGGCGGGTGGAGAGCGGTTACCCGCGCCTTACCTGCTCCAGCGGTCATTGCAGGTTAATAGTGTGGGAGAGTTGGCAGCTTTAAATGCCGAGGCGGCACTTGATCTTGCCTGTCGCCGTACAACTGCAATGGATCGTTGTTCGCAGGGCGCCTCTGTTGTCGGTTAGTGGTATTGCGCCTGCGGCGATCGAGCATCTGTGTGAAATCACCAGATGTGTGGTGGCGATTCTCACCTTTGCTAACAGCGTTGTGCTCGGTGCCCCCCCCAGAAATGTCTAGATACCGCTGAGTCCATAGCGCCCAGCCTCGCTGCGGAGTGCAAGCGACTGAGGATCGATGTCGCGTCACACACATATTGGATGAGTTCGGCAGCCGAGGAGTTTGACTTTGGTAGCCAGCCGGTTGGGGCTCTCGATATCATACTGTTTAGTAATATAGCCGATAGTATCCGCAGAGCAGATGAGTCACTATCCTTGCTTGGAGTCGTGTACCTAACCAGGGTTTTCTATTTATGGCGTTACAAAACATCAAATACAGTTGGGACGAACTTCGCATCTTTTTGGAGGTTGCTCGCCACAAGACACTCTCGGCCGCTGCGCGTCAGCTGGATATTGATCACACCACCGTGAGTAGGCGGGTGGCGAGCTTGGAGGGCTCCATCGGTGAGGCCTTGTTTATCCGTAGCCCGCAAGGCTTTGAGCTGACCCCGAAAGGGCATGAAATATTTCGGTGTGTCTTGGTAATGGAAAGCAGTGCGTTGGCTATTACCGAGTCGGTCAGACAAGATTCGAGCGAGCTGCAAGGGAGTGTGCGATTAGCGACGATGGAGGGAATCGCCTCCCTTTATTTGGCCGGTGAGTTTGTGGAACTGCGCGAACGTTATCCAAGCCTAGAGGTCGAACTGGTGACATCGACTAACATGGTACACGTGAATCGACGCGAGGCTGATTTATTTCTAGGTTTTTTCCATGCTGAGGGGCGAGGTCTCCAAGTAGAAGCTATCGGAGAATTTTCTCTTCATTTGTATGGTGCTCCTGAATACCTCCGAAACCATGGGACACCTAAAAGCGTTAGTGATCTTTCCAATCACGTATTTACCTCCTATATTGATGATCTGGTTCAGCTTGACACTGTTTATTGGTTGAAAGAAGTAGCACCCGATTTGCGAGTCGTTTTCCATTCCACGAGCATGTTAGCGCAGATGTTCGCCGCGGCTGCCGGTGCTGGATTGGTCATGTTGCCGAAATTCGCCCGGGCGGAACGGTTCGGACTGATTCCTGTGCTAGAGGATCAAGTGGCTGTCTCCCGAGAGCTCTGGTTAGCCGTTCACAAGGACCTTCAGTTTACACCCCGCGTAAAGACGGTGATCACGTTCTTGCGAGAGGTTTTGCAGCGCGATTACCCCTGCAGGTAATGTAGCAAATATTTGTAATAAGGCGTCACAGTTAACAGTAGCCATTAATGGCATGCAGGATGACAGATGATCTCGTAGTAGCGATGAAATTCCGGCCAATGAAACCGGATAACAGAGTGGAAGGGCACCGGAATGACCATTAGTGATGTGTGGTGGTGCGCTAAAAATCATCAGCGAGTGTGAAGGGTAAATATTTAAGTATTTGATCTATAAAAGTTCGTGTTGTTGTTTACCATGCAGAGTCGATAAACTATTTTCTATTACCTAGGATGTCTTCAGATGTTGAATAGTTTGGTGTAACACAAAGTGAGATTATTATAACTTAATTAAATTAGATATCTCTAATATTTAAGGTTCAGCAGGAATATGAGTGATATGACCTGAGGTGCTATTAAAGAAAAAAGCCCCACGGTCGTTCTGTGGGGCGAGTTTACTTATTAGTTAGTGGCTAATCATCCAAGGCCGCATTGATGGGAACATTTTATTACCGTCGGCGGTATACATGAGTTTAGAGCTGCGTTTGTTATGAGTGCATCCACAACCATGCTTTAATTTATCGGCATTTTCTTCACGGGAGTCCACGGTAGAGTGCTGGGGTTCATGTTTAGCTGCTTCATTACGATCAATCGCCTGTTTTTTCTCTTTAGGCATGTTAAGAATGCCGGGAGACAGAATGATAATACGTGCAGAGGGGCTCTGGCATTCAGGGCAGGGCATCGGTTCTGCGTGATTGTCGATACTGGCCAGCTCGTAAAATACACCGTGCTCAGTGCATTTATAGTCGTAGACGGGCATATTGACCTCTCCTTATTTTTTGATATCAGGGGCCAAAGGCATGTTTACGCTGCCATCAAGAAATTTAGTCGGTCCATCAGCATTAGGTTTGATATCAAATTCAAATATATCGGTCGGCAGCCAGAGAGTAGCACAAGCGTTAGGCATATCGACTACTCCACTAATATGGCCTTGAACTGGCGCGGTAGCTAGTAGTGAGTATGCTTGGGCTCCTGAATAACCAAATTTCTTAAGATATTCAATGGCGTTTAAGCAAGCTTGTCGGTATGCCACATTTACATCAAGGTAGTGCTGCTTGCCTTGCTCATCAACGGATATTCCCTCAAATATCAGGTAGTCATCATATTTAGGAGTGATAGGACTAGGCTTGAAAATTGGGTTTTTAATGGCATATTTTTCCATGCCTCCTTTGATTAAGTTAACGCGCAGGTGAATCCATCCAGCCATTTCAATAGCACCGCAGAAAGTGATTTCACCGTCGCCCTGGCTGAAGTGAAGATCGCCCACTGAAAGCCCTGCATCTTTAATATAAACGGGGAAGTACATTTTTGATCCGCGGGACAGGTCTTTTATATCGCAATTTCCGCCATGCTCACGGGGAGGCGCTGTTCTGGCGCCCTCTGCTCCTGCTATCTTTGCTTCTTCAGGTTTCATTCTACCCATATGGGCAGATCCGGCAGAAGGTAGCGCTGCAAGTGCTGGTACTCTATCCGGTTCGGTGTCGTACAGCGATTTTTCTCGGGTATTCCAGTCTTTGAGTAACTCCTTTGAGGGTAGGCAACCAATCAGGCCTGGGTGAATCAGGCCTGCAAATTCAACACCGGGTACGTGCCGAGAGCTGGTGAACATGCCATTGAAATCCCATATCGATTTTTGTGCCTCAGGAAAATGTTCATCTAGAAAACCGCCGCCGTTGTTCTTAGAAAAGAAACCATTAAACCCCCATTGGCTCTCATCAAAAGTACCAATATCCAGAATATCAACAACGAGTAGATCGCCTGGCTCTGCGCCTTCGACGCCGACAGGGCCGGATAAAAAGTGAACTTGCGTTAAGTCGACGTCCCTCATATCAGAGGCGTCATCATTATTTTTGATCTGCCCGCCAGTAAAGTCGACACACTCTATTATAAAGTCATCACCGGGTTTAACCATGGCTGCCATAGGAATATCAGGATGCCAGCGGTTATGTATATTTTCGTTCTCATAGGCTGATTTTTTAAGGTCAACTTTAATAATTGTTTCAGTCATTTTAGGCTCCTAATTTAACCCAGAGTGTTACTAATTATCTGATTAATAATGCTGTGTCGGCTTAGCCGTTTTATATTCTTTGGTTAAAAATTACTTTCTTAAACCGAGAGATATTTTTTGATCTGATGACTGTCGACCTGATTTCGCATGTTTTCATGAATAAATTTACCTTTATCAATAACGATGATTCGATCTGCTATCTCCATGGTAAAACTCAATACCTGTTCCGAAACAATGATGGTGATGTCTCTAAGTTGTTTGATTTCATTCAGTATGTTTGCGATATCCTTAATGATGGATGGTTGTATGCCTTCAGTCGGCTCATCCAGTAGCAATACTTTCGGGTTGGTGACCAGCGCGCGAGCTATGGCAAGCTGCTGCTGCTGGCCGCCAGAAAGGTTACCTCCTTTGCGGTTGCGCATTTCCCTGAGTACAGGAAAGAGGGCATAAATATCGTCCGGAATTTCTTTAAGTTTTGAAACCTCCAAGCCGGTTTCAATATTTTCTTTTACCGTTAGGTCTGGAAAAATCATGCGGCCTTGAGGCACGTACGCTATGCCATTCTCTACACGCTGGTAACTTTCCAATGTGGAGATGTCTACACCGTCTATTTGAATCACACCCTCAGAGGAGGGCAATATACCAATCAGTGATTTAAATAACGTGGTTTTACCCATGCCGTTGCGGCCCATAATGGCCAAGGTCTCGTTTTTGGGTACGCTGAAGGTCAGATCACTAATTACTTCACTTTGTCCGTAACACACCTTCAAATTAGAAACACTTAACATATACTCACCTATTAATAATGTATGACATCACAGACCCGTAACGGGTAAAAACACGGCTCTTTTCTAGTGGCCTAGATATACTTCAATCACTTTGGGGTCGTTCTGCACCTTGTCCATATTACCTGTGGCTAGAATTTTTCCCTGATGGAGCACGGTTACTTTATGGGCGATGCTGGCGACAAAATCCATGTCATGCTCGATGACTAAAACAGAACGTCCTTTACTGATTTTATTGAGCAGTATTGCGGTTTGTTCCCTCTCCTTTACACTCATTCCCGCTACCGGCTCATCAAGCATCATTAATTGTGGATCCTGAATCAGTAGCATTCCTATTTCTAGCCATTGTTTCTGGCCATGGCTTAGTAGCCCTGCTTCGGTATCCAGCATCTGCTCTAGCATAATTTCATGGGCTATTTCATGGATTTTATCTAGCACCGTTTTATTACGTTTGAACAGTAACGAGCCGAACACACCGCGGCTATGTGGGTAGGATACTTCCAGGTTCTCAAGTACGGTCAGGTTCTCGTAAATTGACGGTGTTTGAAATTTCCGGCCTACTCCTGATCGCACGATGGCGTGTTCAGATAACCCTATCAGTTCATTATTCAAGAACTTAATGCTGCCGGAGGTCGCTTTTGTTTTGCCACAAATCAGATCAAGAACGGTTGTTTTGCCTGCTCCGTTAGGTCCGATAATTACATGGAGTTCGTTTTTATCGAGATAGAAATTGAGATCATCGACTGCCTTAAATCCATCGAATGAAACGGTTAGTTCTTCTATTGCTAAGGTGAAATCAGTATTCGTTTGCATGTTCATTAGCGCGCATCCTCTACTTTCTTTTCAAATATCTGAGGTGCCGACTTGCTAAATATTTTTGCTATGAAAGCAAACTTCTTGGTGATGTGGTGACCATGGTCATTCCAAAGGCCTGCGAGCCCGTTCGGGAATAACATGACAACGGCGATAAATAATCCACCAACCAAGAATAGCCACATCTCTGGGAACGATTCCGAGAAAGCGGTTTTTCCGAAATTAATTAATAGCGTTCCGTAGACCGCTCCAATCAATGACATACGGCCACCTACAGCGGCAAATATGACCATTTCAATAGACGGTACAATGCCGACAAAGGACGGAGACATAAAGCCTACTTGCAGCGTAAACATCGCACCACCGATGGCCGAGATCATGGCAGCAAAGCAGAAGATAAATATTTTGAAATTAGCGACGTCATATCCCGAAAACCTGACGCGATCTTCTTTATCTCGAACCGCTAATAATATGCGCCCGAACTTACTCGTAAGAATAAATCTTGAAGCTAATATAACGGTCAGTAGCAGGCCGCAATTGATGAAGTAAAGAATAGTCTTGGCGCTATCTGACGTAATGTCCCAGCCATGTAGTGTACGCAAATCGGTAATGCCGTTAATGCCACCTGTGACACCTTGCTGGCCCACAATAAGGACAGTGAGTATGACGGCGATAACCTGGGTGATAATCGCAAAGTAAACGCCCCCAACTCGCCGCTTGAACATGGCAGAACCAATAATGTAGGCAAACGCTGCAGGTATGATCAATACAGCAAGCACAGTAAAGGTAAGACTGGAGAAGGGCTCCCAGAACCAGGGAAGCTCTGTTAACTGATTCCAATCCATAAAGTCAGGAATTCCCGGCGTAGACTGTATAGTGGTGTTTTCTGGCGATGAGGCTTCAAGCTTTAAAAACATCGCCATGGCATAACCACCTAAACCAAAGAATATCCCTTGGCCAAGACTGAGTATTCCTCCATGGCCCCATAGCAACACCAAACTGACCGCTGCAAAGGCATAAGTGAGATATTTTCCTACTAAATTAAGGCGGAACGAGTCTAGAAGTAGTGGGAATATTATCAATATTAATGTGGCAAGAATAATAAGGCCGGTGAGGCCTTTTTTTCCGCCCATTATTTTGTCATATACAAAACTCATAAATCTCTCCAAGACACATCTAAAGCCAATGTAAATGATGTGTGTGACTGACTGCTGCTATGTTTTAAGTTGAGAGTAAGGCTCGCTCTAGCGGCGAACCTTACTGGCGAACAGCCCTTCTGGCTTAAACATTAAAATCAGTACTAGGGCGAAAAGGGTATATACCTTTGCCATAGACCCGCTGATGAAGAATTCAAGGATCGACTGTGTTTGTGCGATAGAGAACGCTGATGCAATAGTGCCGAATAAACTCATAGCGCCGCCAAAGACAACCACCATAAACGTATCAACAATATACAAAGTGCCGGTCGTTGGCCCAGTTGAAGCGATAGTGGTAAATGCAGCTCCGGCTATGCCGGCGATACCACAGCCTAAAGCAAACGTATAACGGTCAACTTTTTTGGTATTAATACCGACAGCACCGCTCATCGCCCTATTTTGCGTGGTTGCTCTAACGCGCAGTCCCCATCTTGATTTAAACATCAGATAGTAAGTGCCGATGGTGATTACCGTCGTTAACCCGAGTACAAACATGCCATTGATCGGTATGTAAATCGTCTCTGTGGGCTGATATGAACCTAACAACCACTCAGGTAACGTTGGGCTTACTTCTCTGGCGCCAAACAGTGACCGAAATGATTGCTGCATGATAAGGCTTAAGCCCCAGGTGGCTAATAAGGTATCAAGCGGTCTTTTGTAGAGGTGCCTAATGAATGCAAACTCTACGAGGTAGCCTAATATTCCCGCTACAATAAATGCCATGATGATGGCAAAGACAAAATAATAAGGCATGAATGATGGGAGGTAAGTTTCAGTCAGGGTTGCCATGAAATAGGTTGTGTAAGCCCCGACGGTCATAAATTCGCCATGGGCCATGTTTATCACACCCATTTGACCAAAAATGATGGCTAACCCTAAAGCCATAAGCAGAAGAACACTGAACAAACTAATGCCAGAGAAACCTTGCATAGCAAAGATTGATATCAATTCACTACTTGTATATGCGTCCATTATTAATTCCCCAAATTTAGTCATGAGACACAACAATCAAGTTGATACTTTGTTCGCGTCTCTGACTAAATTTTTGTAATAACGTTAATCTTTGGATAGAGACGCGAACATCCTTGTTAGCGATATTTACGTTGTATTTTACTGGCTTATTGAACGATGTTTGTCTGCTACACCAGCGGTTGACATTTATTGATAACCAGCAGGGAATGGGTTGGGTTCGATCAACTCTGAGGTGTATACCACTGTCGCCTGACCATCTTTACCCCATTCGCCCACGCGGGTCTTGCTCCACAAATGGTGGTTTTGATGAAGCTTTACGTAACCCTCAGGAGCTGTTGTTAGCTCAATATCGCCTTTTTCGGACTCAGCAACCACTTTATCAATATCAAAAGAGCCTGCTCTTTCAACAGCGGCTTTCCATAACCACGGACCAAGGTAGGCCGCTTGTGTTCCGTCCCCTATGACACTGTCTTCCCCCCACATTTCTTTGAATGCGGTAACAAAGGCCTTGTTGTTAGGGTTATCTTGACTTTGGAAATACTTCATGACGGAGTAAAAGCCTTCAAGGTTTTCTCCCCCAATTCCCAACACATCATCTTCTGTTACTGAAATTGTCATCAGTGTCTGTTTTTTTGATGTGATGCCGGCTGCTTTCAGTTGTTTAAACCAAGCAACATTGCTGCCACCCACTACCGCCGCGTAAATGACATCAGGCTTTTTCAAACGGATCTTATTGATGACAGAACCAAATTGTGTGTTACCTAAAGGCTTATAATCTTCGCCGACTACTGTACCGCCAAGCTCGTTTTCAATGTGCTTGCGTGCAATTTTCATCGCCGTTCTAGGCCATAGATAGTCAGAACCGATCAAGTAAAAAGTCTTGGCTTCTTTCTCTTTAGCCGCCCAGTCCAAGCCAGATAGAATTTGTTGCGTGGCTTCTTGTCCGGCGTAGATGACGTTTTTTGATTGCTCCAGTCCTTCGTAGAAGGTGGGGTAATATAAAAGGCCATTTTCTTTTTCAAAAACGGGTAGTACCGCTTTACGTGATGCAGATGTATAGGCGCCAAACACAGCGGCTACTTTGTCTTGCACTAAGAGCTTTCTGCCCTTCTCGGCGAAGGTAGGCCAGTCACTAGCACCGTCTTCCTGGATTATTTTAATCTGTCGCCCGAGAATGCCGCCCATTGCGTTGATTTGCGAAATAGCCAATTTTTCAGCTTCTTGTGCACCGGTTTCACTGATTGCCATAGTCCCGGTTAGCGAGTGTAAAATGCCGACTGTGACCGTATCATCAGTGACTGCTAAGCCAGTTGTATTGACGTCTGCTGCTGATGCAGACATGCCTATACTGGATAGAAGAATGGCAGCAGGAAGTGCCATCAAGCCTTTTGCAATACGTCTACGTATTGTATTGGGTAGAAGAGAACTGCTAGTTTTTCTCATGAGATAGCCTTTTTAAAGTTACTGAATCAGACAGTGTTGTCGTGCTTTAAAGGTTATGTTGAATTGAGGGGGGGGATAATTCGTTAATCGCACTACCTGTCTACGTTATTTGACGTACATTTGTTGGTGTGATTCGTGCTACTCCTATGTGATACTCTATTTCAAGGATTAAAGGGCCAGCAAAAATTGATTTACAACGGTTAGATATATGAGGGATCGCGATTAAGCACACGGTAATTTAAGTGCTATTTTTTTACTTGAGGTAGCACTTAAATGAGTGATCAGCATGTATTCAAGGCCCGGCGTAAATACAATCGCTGGGTGGCGAATCAAACTTTAGAAGATTACGCTCTTCGTTTTACCTCAAAGAGCGCTCGGCGCTGGTCGGTCAGCAGAGTTGCTAATACGGCATTGGGAGGTATCTCAATGCTTGGATTAGAAGCAATAGGAGGAGCGATTACTCTCGGCTATGGGTTTGATAACGCTATCGTTGCCATCATTGTGGTGTCGCTTATTATCTTTCTCACTGGATTGCCTATTAGCTACTATGCGGCACGCTACGGCGTAGATATCGACCTGCTTAGCAGGGGGGCTGGTTTTGGTTACGTAGGTTCGACTATTACCTCGCTTATTTATGCCTCCTTTACCTTTATATTTTTTGCGCTTGAAGCGGCCATTATGGCGTCGGCACTCGAAGTCTTGTTTGGCTTGCCTCTGAGTATGGGTTATCTGATTAGTGCGTTGGTCATAATCCCGCTGGTTCTCTACGGCATCACCTTTATCAGTCGATTTCAGCTCTGGAGCCAACCTCTTTGGCTAGTCCTTCAATTAACGCCTTTTGTCTTTATTCTATGGTATGAGTGGTCTTCTGTGGATGAGTGGGTAGGGTATTCCGGATCAGCACCGATTCAGGGCGAAGGATTTAACGTGCTCTTTTTTGGTGCAGCTTCGGGAGTGTTATTCGCACTAATCGCACAAATAGGCGAGCAAGTAGATTTTTTGCGTTTTTTACCCGAAAAAAAATCTGACAACCGGGTTCGCTGGTGGCTAGCGCTTATTGCAGCAGGTCCTGGGTGGATTATTCCGGGTAGTTTGAAAATCCTGG
This sequence comes from Amphritea atlantica, assembly GCF_018860855.1. Classification (GTDB taxonomy): domain Bacteria; phylum Pseudomonadota; class Gammaproteobacteria; order Pseudomonadales; family Balneatricaceae; genus Amphritea; species Amphritea atlantica_A. The sequence continues at coordinate 45,182 of NZ_JAHKQE010000010.1, read as the reverse complement.
CAGGATCATTTCTAGCGGTGTTAGCCATCAATCACGGAGCCTCTGAAGTACTGGCTGATGATCCTTTTCATATGTATTTGATTGCCTTTGGATATTTAAATCAGTCAGCTACAGCGACGCTCGCCATGACTGGTATATTCATTATCATCTGCCAGCTAAAAATTAATGGCACCAATGCCTATGCAGGCTCAATCGCGTGGTCTAATTTCTTTTCGCGTTTAACTCATACCCATCCCGGGCGCGTTGTCTGGTTGGTGTTTAACGTTGTTATTGCGCTTTTGGTGATGGAATTAGGCATTTATGGGGCTCTAGAGAATATTTTAGGAATATATTCCAACGTGGCGGTCGCTTGGGTCGGTGCATTGGTGGCGGATCTGGTTATCAATAAGCCTTTGAAGTTGAGTCCCAAGCATATCGAATTTAAGAGGGCACACCTCTACGATATTAACCCTGTTGGTGTGGGTGCGATGTTGAGTGCCTCTGTTGTGGGTATTATTGCTTACATAGGCCAAATGGGCGAATTTGCGCAAGCAATGTCTCCTTATATTGCGTTAATGACAGCGTTTATTGTTTCACCGTTGATCGCTATCGCCACAAAAGGGCGATTTTATATCGCTCGTCCTAATACGCTTGGAATACAGCTGGTTTCTCTTGAAGGAGGTGAGGACTTATCTGTGGAAAGCGCAGAGGTAAAATGTACCGTTTGTGAAAATACATTCGAGTTTGAAGATATGGCATTTTGTCCCGCTTATGGTGGCGCCATTTGTTCTCTGTGCTGCACGCTTGAATCACGTTGCCACGATCAATGTAAAGTTAATGCCCGTTTTGGTGAACAGTTGGTTGCCTTAATAGGAGCAATGTTGCCTCACAAGCTCGCATCGCGACTTAATACGAGTATATTGCAATTTTCAGGATTACTTATTCTAATTGCTGGCGCCATTGCTTCGCTATTTGGGCTGGTCTATATGCAAGTGCCGATAGGTGATATTGAGCTCATAGTCGCTGTGGAGTCGACTATGAAGCAACTTTTTTGGTTGCTAATGATTATTGTAGGTGTCTTGATCTGGTTGTTCGTCTTGGCCAATGAAAGTCGACAATTTGCATTAGACGAGGCACAACGTCAAACCCTCCTTCTAAAAAAAGAAATTAGCGCCCATGGAGATACTGGCCTTGCTTTGCAAAAAGCCAAAGAAGTTGCTGAGGCCGCAAATCAGGCAAAGAGTCGTTACTTGACAGGTATAAGCCATGAGTTAAGAAGCCCGCTTAACTCTATGTTAGGGTATGCGCAGATATTAGAAAAAGATCGTCTTTTAACGACTGAACATCGCGATAAAGTTAGTGTGATTCGACGAAGTGGAGACCATCTCGCTGATTTAATTGAAGGGCTGGTGGATATTTCCAGAATTGAAGCCGGACGAATAGATATAATGCGCGATCAAGTGTCGCTCCAAGGCCTTATAGTCGAATTGATTGAGATGTTCCGTCTGCAGGCGGCCGCAAAAGGAATTCGTTTCGAGTATATTCCCCTAAGTTCGTTCCCCTTGGTCGTTACGGCAGATGAAAAACATTTACGTCAAATTTTAATTAACCTGCTTTCAAATGCTATTAAGTTTACTGAGGTTGGTCAGGTGACTCTTGAGGTTCGATACCGAAATCAGGTAGCGGAGTTTAAGATCAGTGATACGGGGGTAGGTATAGAGTCCCATGAATTAGAACGCATATTTAAGCCCTTTGAACGAATTAGAAAACCGGGATCCCCGCAGACGTCAGGCACAGGTCTAGGGTTAACTATTTGTAAACTACTGAGCGAAATTATGGGAGGCAACATTGAGTTGAAGAGCACCCCTAAGGTCGGTAGCACCTTCACGCTATCGCTCATGTTGCCCAGTGTCGAAAATCCCAAGATACGCCCGGAACCTATTAAACGTATTGAGTCATATGTAGGTAAACAACGCACGATTATGGTGGTTGACGATGAACCAGCACACAGGGGTGTTATCAGCGAGATTCTTTCGCCTTTGGGTTTTATTGTTTTTGAATCGACGTGCGGCGATGAATGTTTAGGTTTTGATAGTCTCGGGGATATTGATCTCTTTTTGTTAGATATTTCGATGCCGGGTATGAATGGGTGGGGATTGGTTAGACTGCTGCGTAAACGGCATATAAAAGTCCCGATTATTATGATTTCCGCTGACGCGATTGAGAACTCAGTTCATGCAGAGTCCTCCGAAAGTGGCATGCGGCTCAATGATGACTATTTGACTAAACCTATCCGAGATAATGCCTTACTCGATAAGGTTGCTACAGCGCTCAACATAGAGTGGTGTTATGAGTCTGATACTTCGCAGATTCAAAAAAAAGAGAGTGTCAAAAATGAAAGCAAAAAAAATAAATTGAATGATGAGAGCTTTTACCACGGTGTCAGTGATGATGACTGTAGAGAGCTTATTTCGATGGCTGAGCTTGGATTTGTTTCAGGAATGGATAACGTATTAATACGCATGGAAGCTGCCAATGTAGCTAATGAATTTGTAAGCTCTTTGCGTTCCCATTTAGGTAGTTATCAATTTTCAGAAATAATTTCTATTTGTAAGCAGGCAATAACAGATGATCAACAATAAGAATAAAGGGGTTGTATTGATCGCAGATGATAGCCTTGATTCAGTAGGTATGCTCAATGAGGTGTTAGCCAATGAAGGCTATACGGTCTTAGTCGCATTAGATGGTTTACAGGCGTTAGCTATTGCTGATCTTATGACACCTGATATTATTTTGATGGATGCGATTATGCCAAATATGGATGGCTTTGAAGCCTGTTTGGCACTAAAGCAAAATAGCGAATTAGCTGATATACCTGTGATCTTTATGACGGGGCTTAGCGAGACTGAAGACGTCATTAAAGGTTTGGAAGCGGGTGGCGTTGATTATATCAATAAACCGATAAAACTCGATGAACTCTTGGCTAGAGTTAAAGTTCATTTAAATAATTCTCGTATGACCAAAAATGCCAGAGTGGCATTGGACGAAGTAGGGCAGTTAACGTTTGCTTGTGATCTTAATGGTGTAATTACGTGGTCTACAAAACATGTGAGGCAGCTGTTAGCTTCGCGCAGTGATGACCTTAAGTGGATGGAGTTGCAGTTACCACTGCAACTTAAAGCATGGCTAAAACATAGCCCTGAAAAGCATACCAGTTTGCAATTGAGCGGGCTTATAACGCCTTTACAGGTTACTTTCTTGGGAAGGCCTTCGCTAGGGGAGTACTTAATGCGTCTCCTTGATGATGACGAGCTTGTGGCGCGGGCTGCTTTTAAAAAACGCTTTGAGCTCACAGAACGAGAGGCTGAAGTTTTATTTTGGTTATCCCGTGGGAAAACTAATATAGAGATGGGCCAGATACTGTCTATGAGTCCACGAACTGTCAATAAACACCTTGAACCGATTTATCGAAAATTATCGGTCGAAAATAGAACTACTGCTGTCTCTGTTTGCTTACAGTACTTGGGTAATCGCTAATAGTCATTGAGTCAACGCCAACGCCTCTAAGGGAAAAGACTAAGGGAATATGCGAATAAGTCCTTCTCAGGAGACTGGCCGAAAAGCGGGCACTTTAGTGTCACGGTACTAGGGGCAAAATCTAGCGCCAACTTTTACAGTCTGATTGAAACGGCGACGGCTAATCAACAAGCGCTTTATCGGTATCTCCGTTATGTCTTTGAACAACTGCCTAAAGCGAATAGCGTTGATCAAATCAAGGCTCTGTTGCCTTGGGATGTAACTTTGCAAGATGCAGTTAACTGACCGCTTACAAGGATTAAGAATGTAGGAAGTAGATCAGCTGCTTCCATGGCGTTTCATGGCTATTTCGGCAGACCGATAACCCTGCACCAGCAGTACCTACCTCTGGCATCTTTTATCTTTTATCAACAGTTGATCACCACACTCCCTTTAGTCAGAAATGGCGCAGTTATTATATGAATCCCCCAGTTGTATTTTTTGGGGCAAATTTGGGGCATTTTAGGTGGGTCCTCTCAACCTTGAGCTTTCCGGAGCCGCTGTATTATGAAGATTGATCATCTAGGCGCTAGCACTGCTGCGCGCACTGACGTGAGCGTACCAGCGGAGTGTATGGGTATGATGCTCTGGCGTTTTTAGCTTGGCCCATTTGGCGAAGTCGAGTGCGCACAGGGCGGTAATGTCCGCGATCGAAAAGGTTTTTCCTGCAACATAAGGTTGATCTTCCAGGTTTTTATTTAGTCGTTCAAGAAAACGATGATAACTGGTAATGCCGCGCTCGACTAACGCGTCGATAGCAATAACACCCGAAGTACCCGCTAGGGCTCTTTCTTTGAAGTGTGGCACCGAGTTTCGCAGTACATCTGCCAGTGGTAGTAGTGCGTCAAACTCAATATGGCGTTGGCACGATTCTATCTTTGCTTTGCTTTTTGCATCGTGGCCCATTAGTGCAGGCTCAGGCTGAATTTCTTCAAAATACCGACAGATGGCGACACTTTCATCGAGATAACTACCGTCATCGAGTTCTAATAAGGGCAGTACTCCCCGTGGATTTTTACTGAGAAAGTTCGATTGTAGATTTTCGCCTTGAGCAATATCGATTTCAACTCGGGGTATAACGATTCCTTTTTCAGCCATAAACATTCGAACACGGCGAGTGTTGGGCGCAGAAGTGCAGTCATAAAGTTTCATTGAAGGTTCCTTTTATTATTAGTTAACTAGAATAGCTGGGTTGTTTTGATAAACCTATCTGGATTTTTGTTATTGTTTTGGATTGGATGGATTATCGAATCTTGTCATTCGGCTTTATGGTTACAAAATGCTTTTTTGCTCATCGTTTGCTAAATCTAAAGCCGATATTAAGTAAGGCTCCATTTCTTCTAGAGTCATATTTATTTCATAGCCGTTTTGGGCTGCTGTATAAAGCTCTATCATGCTAGGCTCATCCTGTTTATTTTTATTAAAGAGAGAAGGGCGGGTCAAGGCCCCTACTAAATCTAGCAAATAGACTTTAATTAGCCGCCATCATTAGGGATGGTTTATTTAGCAGTCGTTCAAACTTGGGTGAGGGGTAAACATATGAGGCAAGCGATTATTTTAAATGATTGTGATGAAGGGGTAGAACAAGATCTGCTCATACCCCTATTAATAGGATGCTAGTTGTATCGATAAAAAATTAATGACTGTCTTAGTGTTAATCGATAAGTCCTAATTTACGGCTTTCTGCTAACGCTTCAGTGCGTGATTTAACGCAGAGCTTTTCATAGAGCCGTCGGAGATGCCATTTCACGGTGTTGACCGATAGAAATAAGTTATTGGCGATTTGATCGTTCTTCAAGCCTCCGCCGACGAGCTTGAGAATTTCAAGTTCACGGTCAGATAAGTTTTCCACTAGGGGGGTATTTTCGACATCAGCGGCTAATGATTCACCGACTAATACCAGTAATGAATCGCAGTAGGTTATGCGTTTATTATTGGCAATATTAGGGTGTTTGTTCCATTCAATATAGAGCGCTTTGAGCAAGATAATTGCCTGTGGACCTTCATCAATAATACTTCGCACTGAACCGATTTTAAGCCCTAGATCAAGTGCTTCAATCATGCTGCGATGGGCGTTATGGGCATCTTCACGTAAAGCATGAGCAATGGCCTGCAATACTAAGAGTGTTAGCGCTCGACAGGGCGTGTGTATTGCATCAGCGATAAAGATACGAATCTGCGTTAAGGCGCGTTCTGTATTGCCGGTATGAATGTCATAGCGTAGCGGGGCAATATCCTGTGAGCCTCGGATATCAGCTGGATTGAGAAAGCCAGGAGGGTAGTTAGGGACTTTATCGATATCCGTTTGGGCGGCAAATGTTTTGGCTGAATCTAAATCGTCAAGAAGAATAGCAAAGCGAACCCTTTCCCAGCGCATCTCCTTGACCAACCGTGGTAGCGATGCACTGACCCCAGCAATTTCACCCTCCTCAAGATAGGAATAGGCGGTGTTTAGGTCGCCGTTAATAAAGGCAATGCGAGCCCGAGTTAAGCAGCCAGTAATCACCATATCTGGTGGAATCGTATTGTTGATCGCATCAGCGAAATGTTCATCAAGAAGTTGCTGTGCTTCATCAAACTGATTGAGTTCGAACAATAAGCCGACTTGAAAGCCGAGACAGACCGCTTTAGATACCTGCTTAGTAAGAGATGGGTCATCAAAATTTTGGTAATCCGCATCGTAGCCTATCTGGTTAAAACGTTCCTTGGCCAATAATAGATTACCCAACTGATACTCTCTTAGGGCTGCAAGGGTGTCGGAGTAGGCTAAACCAAAACAACTACCGGACTTAATATGGGCGGCGCGGGCTTTTAAAATATACTGCTGCGCGAGTTGATATTCTTGTGCGCCGATATTGTAGAGAGCAATTATATTAGCGAGTACGCCTCGCTCGAAGTGATCATCTTCGCGGATGAATGGCAGCTGTTCATAAGCTAACGTACCGGCAGAGGGGACATCATCCTTCATAATGAGCAATAGTGACTCTAGGGTGAAGAATAGCGAGAGTAGTTCTTCGGGTAATCCTTGCTCAGCTTTGATGATTCTTAAGCGCTGAAGTAGGGTTTCTGCATTTTCTTGCTTATGAAGGAAGAGGCTGGCCCAGCAGGTGCTGGATAGCAGAGTCGGCGTATTGATAGGGTATTGTGATGAGATTTCAGCGGTGAGTGTAATTAATGTTCCGAGTTGCCCCTGAGTGACCAAATATTTACTAAAGCTTTCCAGTATCTCTGTCGCAAACGATAGGTTTTTCGCGGCGATGGCGTGATGAATGGCTTCTAACTTATAGCCTTGGTCGTCATGCCATGTGGCAGCTTTATCATGTAGTGCAGCTATTTTTTGAGGGATTAACTGGGTTAATCTTTTTAATAAAAATTGTCGTACGAGTCCATGCAATCTAAACCAATGGCGCTGTTTATCCAAAGGCTGAAGAAAAAGGCCTTTTTCACAGAAACTTTCCAACTGCGTTTGTGCGCCTTGTTCTCCGGTTAGTGCTTCACAGAGCGATGCGTTCATACGGTTTAAAACAGACACTTTGAGTAGAAATATCTGCTGTTCTGTACCCAGTTTGCGAAATAGCTCTTCGGAGAGAAAGTCGGTAATTTCATCCATTTCACCGGTAAGATTTTGTACCCAAGTTTGTGCATCATCCATGCGGGGGAAACATAGCATCGCTAAACGAATACCTGCAATCCAGCCCTCGGTTTTGTCGGTGAGTGCCTGCGTGATGGCGTCGCTAAAGGGTCCAGTCAGTCGAAGTTCACCAAGACGTGTAGTTTCTTGAGTGCTGAAACGTAAATCTAAATCACTCAGCTCTAATAATTCGTTTTGTAGCTTGAGTTTAGCGAGGCTCCAGTCAGTCTTTTTTTCTCTCGAGGCGACTACAATAAGCTTCCCCGGAGGCAACTGTTGTTGCAACATCGATAATAGGCGTATCGATTCAGCATTATTGAGCGTTTCGAGTTCATCAATAAAAAGCACTGATGGTGCGTCGGGCTCTTTAAAAAAATCAGCAAGTAAGGTGGCGTGGTTAAGTATCGATCGACGCAGGTCTATTGATCCAACAGGATGTGTGTTACCAGTCAGTGCATAGCGCAAATAGGTGAATAGTCGGCCCGGATCATTATCATCTTCATCGAGGGTCAGCCAAGCTGTCGTGACCCCTTGTTGAGTCAGCGAATGTTGCCATTGTGACATTAGTGTTGATTTTCCGTAGCCTGCTGGGGCCGCGATTAGGATTAAGCGTTTATCTCGATTCAGGTCGAGTTGATCAAGAAGTTGTCGGCGTGCAAGCATGTCCCGACCCCAAGGGAGGGGCGGGGACAGCTTAGTTTCTATTATGAGAATATTATTATTGTTATTCGTCATACTACAATAGCTTATGTCCTAGGAAATGGTATTTAGAAGGGCTCATAATAGGGGCTGGCAGCTTAGTGAGCTGTATATCCACCATCTATAATCAGTTCTGCTCCAGTCATATATTGAGCATCATCTGAAGCCAAAAACAGAGCCGCACTGGCTATCTCTTCGGGCTGGGCCATTCGCTTCATGGGAATGTTGGCTAAAACTCGTTGCTCGAGTTCAGCTGCATCCGCTTCTGAAAGATCTTTCATTGCTTTGCTAACGAGGGGAGTAATTACATAACCGGGATGGAGAGAGTTGATTCGGATATTATAATCTTCCTTCGCGCAATGGAGAGCTGCGGATTTCGTGAAGATACGAACGGCTCCTTTGCTCGCATTGTAAGCCGCTAATTTCGGTTCACCAATAATTCCTTCAATCGAAGATACATTAATGATGCAACCTCCTGCAACCTTCATGGTTTTTATTGCTTCTTGGCATCCGAGGAAAACAGCATCGTTATTAATGGCATGGGTATATTGCCAGTCTTCGAGAGTACAGTTTTCGACATTGGCAGGGATAACAATACCGGCATTATTGACCAGAATATCTAGGCGACCATATTGGGTCAGTATTTTTTGGGTGGCTTCTGCCCAAGCTGTTGGCTCCCTTACATCTAAATCGATATAGAGTGCTTGATCCCCCAGTTCTTGTGTAAGGGCTTGGCCCTGTTCATGGTTAATATCCGCGACAACCACCTTGGCGCCCTCCTGCGTAAAACGCTCGCAGATTGCCTTACCAATACCGGAAGCACCACCAGTGACTAAAACGACTTTATTATGTAAACGCATGGGTAAATCTCCAGACTAAATCGATTCATTGCTTAAACACACCCATTATCTGGGACGTGATTGACACTTGAGGGAGGGCTTATTGCGCGCCCATCCCACCATCAACGGAAAATTCAGCACCGGTGATAAAACCAGCTGCGTCCGATGCGAGGAAGACAATCATCTGTGCGATATCTTCGACCTCACCAAGCTTGCCTATTGGCGTCATGCCGATGATTAGTTCTTCTGCTTCCGCCGTAGTTTTAGCTAAACCAATATCCACAAAGTCCTGAAATGCCTGAGCTCCCATGTCTGTTCTGATAACACCAGGATGTACTGAGTTGACGCGGATGCCGTAGCCTAATTTGCCGAATTCAACAGCCGCGTGCTTGGTGTACAGACGCACTGCACCTTTGGTGGAACCATAGGCGCTATGCCCTGGAACACCAATTAAACCTGCGATGGAAGATAGGTTAATAATAGAGCCGCCTTTACCTGCTGCACCGCCTGGCTTCATTACCTCGGCCGCTGATTTCATGCCTAAGAAAATAGACTCAACATTGACCTTATGAACGTGACGGACCTGTTCGAGAGAGTTCTCTAAAAGAGTGCCGCCGATATAGATACCCGCATTATTGACCAAAATATCGAGCCCACCGAACTGTGATAATGTTGCTTTCACGCTTTTATCCCAATCACTTTCTGAACATACGTCGAGGGTGTGAAAAGCAACCTCTAATCCTTTTTTACGTAAGTTATTGACGGTTCGTTGACCAAGCTCTGTTTGGATATCAGTTGCCATCACTCGAGCGCCCATACGTGCTAAATACTCGACACAGCTGGCGCCGATACCGGTAGCTGCACCGGTGACTAACGCCACTTTATTCTCAAGGTTGAGTGGATTAACGTTCATGATATTTCCTTCGTTTGTTTTTATTAGGGAAAGCGGAATAAACCCAGTACAGACTTCCATCGCTTGTTTAGCGGCCTGAGGACTAGTCTTCAGGGTCGCTGGTTGATGAACAGTGTGTTTTATTAAGGCCTGTTGAATTATGAAGAAGATGATTGCCGTAAGGTGTTTAAAAACAACATAGCGAACACAAGGTCAACGCAGGTGAGTGCTGGTAGTTGCCAGGAGATACTGCCTGCAAAATAGTACCCGACAGGTAGCGCAAACACAGCGAGTTTTCCTACAATGCCGAGGTAAACGATATTACGGTTTTTGTCGAAGTCCAAACTCACCCAGTAATACCCCAGACCGAAAAGTGCGACCAAGCAGGCAAACAGGTGCAGATAGATTGGATTTTGTGGCACAGGGCTCAGGCCTATCAGGTTAAAGACAGGCTGATAAGCAAACAAAAAGATGATCGCGACTGTCCAGTTGAACAGGGCCGCGGTGAAAAAAAATGAGCGGTGTTTATTGTTATTGTTCATTGCAGGTCACCTTGTGTTATACAGCAACAAGAAAATAGGAGGGCATTACCCCCCTTAATATCAGCTTAGGCTGACCGTTTTAATAGGCTGTTATTGAGCCGTTTTAGCTGGCAGGTTACAAAAGCCTTGCTCATGGAAAAACTCAAGCAGTTCGTGATGGCCAAAGGCTTTGGCGGCCGACTGGAAGCCAACCTTTTTGAGCTGGCCGTTTAAAATACGCTTAGCGGATTCAGCACAGATTTCACCGGTAAAGGTGTAAGGTGCCCAAAGGGATAATGAAAAGGTGGTGGTTACTTGGTTGCCTTGGCCATGGCATACAATAACGCTGCGGAAGCGATTATGGTTATCCTTGGCGGGCTCAGAGGTTGTCATTTCATCACCCATCTGATTAGTCAGCTGTTCCTTTTCTTCCTGCGTCATACCTTGAGAACGTTCATTGTAGTTTTGGATAGCTACGATGACATTGCTGATGATCTCGTCACCGAAAGCCGTCAATACGGAGCAGTTACGGACGCGTTCGTCCATCTTGAACCACACAGGTTCGCAAGCGCCGCCCCAAGGAATGGCCAACTTGGGCAATGATTGATGGGGAAGATTGACCGTATAGGCTTTGTCATTGGGCCATGATTTATATTCGCCTTCCTCAAGGTAGAATTGCGTATCAGGGTTACCTTGCATTCGGAGAAATGATTTGGTCGACGCCACGGAAGGTTGGGCATTATCGACTTGGTAGATGATGTCGAGACTATCGACACCCTTGGTTTCTAAAACGACTTCAGCGGCGAGTGCTCCGGCTTGCCACATAAAGGAATTTGCAGGGCTGAGTAATAGATTTTTGGCGGCAAAGGCAGCGCCATATTTTTCTTGGATAGCGATTGTCCAATCTTGCTCGCCGGTGGTATCCAAATAATGGCAACTGGCTTGTAGGCAAGCCTCTACAATGGGCCAACCGAGCTGCATAAAGGGACCGGAGACATTGATGACGACATCCACATTTTCAAGTAGTGGTAACAGTTCTTCTGTGGCATTACTGGTGACGATGAGTTCAGCATCGATGGGCGCGCCAAAACGCTCTTCTACGATTTTACGGGCGGCTTCTAGTTTAGTTTGATTTCGGCCTGCCATATAGAAGGGTATATTGCGTTGCGCCAGAGATTCGGCAACTAATTTACCTGTGTAACCACTGGCACCATAGATCAATACATTTCGCTTACTACTCATGAGGTGAACCTCTTATTATGTTTATTAATAGGCTAAGATTTTTCTGTTTGTGTCTGCGGCCCTTTTGTTATCACAGCTCTTAGTGAGTGCAAAAAGAGTCACATCTTATTTAGCTAAAAACCCTTTCCGATTGGGTATCAAATAGTTCCAATAGGAAACGTTCTTGGGGTTTTTCGGATGCGGTTTTAGGTATTTCATCCACTAACTGCACATAGCTGGGTACGAAGTTAGCTTCTAGGTTTGCTCTGCAATCACTGAATAGAGAATCAGCACAGAAGTTAATGCCAGGCTGTGGCACGACGGCAACCACAATATCTTTTTCGCCTGGGGCGCCAGAGCTTGCCGCGACGCCATAAACATAGACATCGGAAACCTGAGGATTTTCAGCAACCACTTTTTCAATATGAGCAGCGTTAATAAAGTCGCCGTTACGGCGAATTCCGCCTCCCTTACGGTAGTGAAAAAATAACCAACCTTCCGCATCGATATGGCCTATATCGCCCATACGTAACCAGCCGTCACGAATCTTTTCTCGAGAAGCTTCCTCGTTCTTGAAGTAGGCTACCTTAGGCACGCTGCCATCGGCATTGCGGAAGATAATCTCGCCCGGTGTACCGGGAGGACATTCGGTATCGTTTTCATCGACGATGCGAACCTCCAATGATGCAGGAGCTTTACCGATACTTCCTACGGGGCCTAATCCCATTGGATTAAGTGATAGACCACCTTCCGCTGCGCCGTAAATTTCGTAAATATCAACATTAAAACGCTCTTTAAAGTCGTTCCAAAGCGCTGCCGGCATACCCGCACTGAGAACATAACGTACAGGATTGTCGGCATCATCGGGTTGCTTGGGAACGCTATAAAGTGCAGTGGTCATTCCCCCCAGCAAATTGAATACGGTACAACCATAACGACGTGTAATATCCCACAGACGTGATTTAGTAAATTTACGACTGATGACTGCTCTGAGCCCCATTTTCAGTGCCACGCCCATGGTTAGCAGTTGAGCGTTGGCATGGGTGAGTGATAAACCTGTATAGGGGCGATCTCCTTGACGCATACCGAGAAACTCTCCCTGACTGACAACATCGCCAAAGCGGCGGTGCGAGGAGAGTATTGCTTTAGGGTCACCGGTGGTGCCCGAGGTATATAGCATTTGCATCGGCGCATCCGGATCTCGAGAGATCACGGGTAATGTTGGTACCTTAGCGGTTAGCAGCGTTTGAATATCCAACGTACCTTTGCCCGCGGTCGCCATTGAGTCGGTATTCAGTTGGATTATCCACTCAAGCTCGGGTAGTTGAGCTTTGATCGAATACAGGTTGTCGAGGGCGTAGTCGGCACAGATCACTCCTCGGCACTCTGAAAATTCCAACATATATTTTAATTTGGCACCCTGAACCCGAGGGTCGATCGGCACAAATACGGTACCGGTAATGGATGCAGCAATCATCGCTTCAACAAATTCTGGATGGTTTTGCATTAGCAGAGCAAACGTTTGTCCAGGCTTGAGGCCTTGGGCATTCAGCCCCGCCGCGATACGCTGTCCGTTATCCCAGAGTTGTTGATAGCTGCGCACCTGTTCCTGAATACAGCCCTCGGCATCCACATGGATAAAGGTTAGGACATCCAGGTTCGGTTGGCGGTCCACCCAATTTTCGATCAGGTTGGCAAGAATAAGCTCGTCTCTAATACTCATAGCAGACCTTCTATTTTGTCAGGATACTAACGACCACAGCGGCAGCGTCGGTATTGATCCAGCCACCGCCATTTTCAGCTAAGGCAATACGCGCGCCTTCGACTTGACGTCCTTCAGCACGGCCCTGCAACTGCTCGGTTAGTTCAACGATTTGGGCGATACCGGTGGCGCCAATAGGGTGACCTTTACGGAGTAGTCCGCCGGAGGTATTAACCGGTACGCGGCCACCTAGCTTGCTATGGCCTTCTTCCACGAAACGCCCACCTTCACCTTTGTTACAGAGTCCGAGTTGTTCGTAATAGATCAGCTCAGAAGGCGCGGAGGCGTCATGTAGCTCGATACAAGAAAGGTCTTCTGGTCCTACGCCGGCTTCTTCATAAGCCTCCATTGCACAGGTCTCAGTAACACCGGCTTCATCTTCCGATTGTGGGTCCCAGCCGCTGCGTAGTACGGAGCTAGCCACTTTAACCGGATCACTTAAACCCATTTCACGGGCTTTTCGTTCGCTCACCAATACCACCGCTGCGGCACCGTCACCGATGGGAGAACACATAGGTAGGGTAAGCGGATATGCAATTTCCGGTGCGGACAATACTTGTTCGACGGTTAACAGATCTTGATATTGAGCGCGAGGGTTTAGGCTGCCATGGAAGGAGTTTTTGGCTGAAACGGCGGCAAATTGAGCCTGAGTGGTACCATACTTTTCCATGTGCTCCAGCGCCATTGAAGCGTAGATGTCCATGAAAACCGAACGCTTAGTACCGGCGCCATCCATGTCTAGCTTCATACCCGCGGCTTCAGCGCGAGCTACGATTTGCTGCTCAACCGCGTCATAGTTTTCGACATCAACTGCGCCGCTGAAAACCGAGAAGGTTTTTAGCTTATCAGGGTGAAATAATTTTTCCGCACCGGTGGCCAGCACGACATCATAGAGACCGCTGGTAATCATAGTGCAGGCCTGGTTAAAGGCCGTTGAGGCCGAAGCGCAGGCGTTTTCGATATTAATGACGGGAATCTGGCCAATACCTATTTCACGTAAGGCCATCTGGCCGGGTACACAGATTTGGCCGACGATGATGCCTGCGGCAGCATTACCCATATAGGCAGCTTGCAGGTCTTTAGCGTCTAATCCTGCGTCAGTTAATGCTTGGTTTACGGCTTCGATGGTGAGTGATTTCAGGCCTCGGTCTAGGTGTTTACCAAACCGTGTCATACCTACGCCTGCAATATATGCATTCTGTTTCATCTTATTATCCTTGCGTTATCTCTGGGCTATCAGTCAGGAGCAGGCGGTTTTAGAGCAGTTCCGGATTGATCAACAAGTTGCCGCCTTTGATGGCGAGTATCTCGTTACAGCCGTCGGCAATTAGTCCAGAACGAGCATCGCGTAGTAGCTTTTCCATGGGATATTCTTTAGTCATGCCGTTACCACCGAAAATCTGTAAGGCATCACTGGCCACTTCAAAGGCCGTTTGTGTGCAGGTGATTTTAGCGGCAATAGAGCCTTGTAAGGCGTGATCTGATGCGGAGGCATTGTATTCCACAGTACGTCGGAGTAGAGCGCGGGCGGCTTCTATCTTGCGGAACATATGAAACATCCGGCTTTTAACACTTTGGTGGCGCATGATTGGCAGGCTGCCCTGTTTACGTTCATGAGCATAGGCGAGGGCATGTTCATAGGCGGCGCGGGCCACACCAATATACATATTGGCAACGTGGGCATTGGCCTCGGCAAGCGTGCTATAGAGAAACTTAGCGTAAGTATCAGGCCCTGCTAGCAGGTGACTTAGGGGAACCTCGACATTGTCGAAATAGAGTTCACCCTGATTGAGCGCACGAACGCCTGCTTTGTCTAAGGGTTTACCTCGAGTGACCCCCTTAGAATCTAGCGGCACAATCATAGAGATACCTGGACGGGTGGTGCCGTTATCATCGTAATGGCAATACAGGGCACAGACTTCAGCTGTCATCGCACCGGATACCCAAGCGGATTTCTGACCATTAATAATGATTTTATCGCCTTCAATTCGGGCGGTGCAGTTTGGTCGGCCATACTGTCCTGCGGAGTCTTGCATCGTGCCATCGGTATCGAGCATATCGCTACCATGATCCGGCTCGGTAATACCCCAGCAGCCGCGTTTACCATCACAAAATGCGACCATGTCGTGATTACCCGCTATTGCCGCGTAGAGTACGGGAAACTGATTAACTAGAATGGCACCGGCTAGGCCAGCGTCACCCCAAGAGAGTTCTTCTGATGCAATGGCCATGATTCTAGCCCGCTCTACTGGTGCCATGTCCATCATCGCGGTGACGGAAAGGCCTAGCTCTTTTGCTTGCTCTAATACGCTCCAGAGCTTTGACCCTTCAGCGATCATCTCTTCCGGTGTCACTTTGTCTAGTTCCATACCGATAGGGCGGAGTACTTCTTTGGCGAATCGTCGAACGCCTTCTTGAACGGCTAATTCTTCTTCGGTTAAACCAGATTCCAAACCAGTTGGCGGAAGTTGAGGACCGTGAATATTTTGATGATGTAATGGCATTACTAAGAACCTCATTATTGTTTTTATAACTAACGTATGTTGCTCTGTTTGCTTGGTGACTTCTTAGCAGCAAAAGCAGAGACCTATCACTGTTTTTCGGGTTTATGTCTTGCAGGTTAGCTATGAAAAATGAGGGGGTAACCACCCGAAAGGATAGAACTGACTGTCTGAGTGGGTGGGTGGTTTTTCCATCCTTTGGGATGGTTTTTGATGGGTGGCCTTTTGTTAGTTTGAATAAACCTACTGGATCAGATCAGGCTGATAACGCATTAACAAGTTGATGAAAGATAGATCTGGCAGTGCTTAATAATAAACATAAAAAAGAGGCGATATGATGAACTTCCCTAGCAGGAGAAAGCAGTCTTACCGGCTGTTAAAACAAGCTATGACGGCCACCGCGGTGTCTATATGTTTTTCTCAAGGTGCGTATGCATTGAGTTTCGAACCGACAGAAGAGTTACATATTGATTGGGATACCACGCTGAATTATGGTGCCAGCTGGCGAGTAGAAGACAGAGATGAACGGTTAGTTGATCCAACTATTAATGGGGGTGTTAATGTCAATAAAGATGATGGCGATCGCAACTTTGATAAGGGGTTGATCTCCAATAGGATCAGTGTGACCACTGAAATGGATATTAATTACCGTAATGATTACGGTATGTTTCTCCGTGGCCGTGCTTACTATGATGATGTCTATCACCAGAAGACGGATAACGACTCTCCAGGCACATTTAATGGCGCTTCGCATAACTACAACGAGTTTAATGAGGAGACCACGAAACGTCATGGCGACGAAATTGAGATGCTGGATTATTTTGTCTACGGCAACTTCGATTTGTCTGGTAAAAATCTTAATGTGCGTCTTGGTAGTCAGGTGGTTAGTTGGGGTGAAAGTGTATTCGTTGTTGGTGGTATCTCTACGGCACAGAGTCCTCTGGATGCCACCCAATTAGGTGTGCCAGGGGTTGAATTGAAAGATATCTTTTTACCGCAAAAGCAGCTGTATATGCAGCTGGATTTGAGCGAGACAATGTCGGTCGAGAGTTATTATCAATTTGAATGGGATAAAACACGCTTAGTTGCTGCCGGTAGTTACTTCAGCGCCGATGATTATTTCGATGAAGGTGGTGAACAGCTATTTACTGGGTTGGGAACGCTGACTCGAGGCGATGATACCGCTGCGGATAATAGTGGCCAGTATGGTGTGGCATTTCGTTACCTAGCCGAAGATCTTAACAATACGGAATTTGGTTTCTACTATCTTAACTATCACGATAAGTTGCCGGTTTTTGATTGGAGTAAGGCGTTTAGCGATGGTACTTATGCTTTACGATATGCTGAGGATATCAAACTTTATGGTGCTAGTTTCGGTACCGTTATTGGTGATACGAACGTCAGCGGTGAATACAGCTACCGTGACGGAATGCTGTTCTTAGATTCCACTCCGGGTACGACGATGCCGATCAAAGGCGATTTGAGTACTGTTCAACTTTCCGCGATTCATGTTTTTGGCCCAAGTTTCTTGGCAGACGATACCACCTTTACGGGTGAGTTGGGTTACAACAAGGTACATGGTGTTAAAGCCAGCGAACTGCTGTCAAATGATACCGATGGTTGGGGTTTTGCTGCCAAGTTTGACTTGGCATATCAACAGGTGATGCCCGGTATTGATATGAATATCCCGATTATCTGGAACCATGACTTGGCGGGTAATCTCGGCGGCGATTCGGCGGTGCTAGCCACTTTTGATAAGGGTAAAGATGTTGTCAGTGTGGGGGCAGAATTTACCTACCTGAATAACTTCAAAACCGATATTAAATACACCTCTTACCTTGGGAGTGCTGACGAAGATCCACAAGCTGACCGAGATTTTGTCTCTATTAGCGCGAAATACAGTTTCTGATTGAGCACGGCAGCCGATGCCTGTGCTGATAGCGGCTGCTGTCTTTTGATACATAAAGGTATATGACAATGATAAAAACAAATACACCCCCTTTTACTAAAACATGGCTATTGGTTTCCGGACTAGCAGCGGGTTTATGCTGTAGTAGCTTGGCTTTCGCTGCGGTGGATGCCGATACAGCAGCCCGTTTAAACGGTGATCTAACGCCTTTAGGCGCTATTCGTGCGGCGAATGCGGACGGTTCTATTCCTGCGTGGACTGGTGAAGTTGTTAATGCTGAGTTGGCTGAAAACGGTGGCCGTATTGACCCGTTTGCCGGTGAAAAGCCGCAGGTTCAGATTACCGCGGCCAATTATCAGCAATATAAAGAGCAGTTGACCGAGGGACAGGTAGCTCTGTTTGAAAAGTATCCTGACACGTTTCGTATGGATGTTTATCCTACCCATCGTACCCATGCGGCACCTCAGTATGTGTATGACAATACCTTCAAAAATGCGACCCGCGCTCAATTAGATGCCACCGGTAATAGTGTCGACAATGCTTATGGTGGTATTCCTTTCCCGGTACCTCAAAATGGTAATGAAGTGGTTTGGAACCACCTCTTACGCTGGGTAGGTGAGGGCGCTTTTAAAGAGTATGTGTCCGTGACAGTACAAGATAATGGCGCGCTGGGTCATGGCGGTGGCGATCTTTGGGAAACTTATCCCTATTACGCTAAGGATGGCAGTATTGAAACCTTTAATGGCAACCTGCTTGAGTTGTTGCTGATCTACAATAAACCGACACGCCGTAAGGGTGAGGTTATTTTGTTGCAGGACCCTATGGATCAGGCATCAACCCCTCGTCAGGCATGGCAGTATATCCCTG
Source organism: Amphritea atlantica (assembly GCF_018860855.1). GTDB lineage: Bacteria > Pseudomonadota > Gammaproteobacteria > Pseudomonadales > Balneatricaceae > Amphritea > Amphritea atlantica_A. The sequence continues at coordinate 26,785 of NZ_JAHKQE010000010.1, read as the reverse complement.
GGCAGCGTCGGGTGCGTCGAGCTCCAACGATTGCCTTTGATACACCGAATGCACAGTTCAATGGTCAGGCAACCTATGACAATGCGTTTATGTTTAATGGTTCGCCCGAACGCTATGACTGGACGCTGGCCGGTAAGAAAGAGATGTATATCCCGTATAACAACAACCATCTGATTCAGGCTTTTAGTGAAGGTGATAGCAAAATCCGTGAGATAGCCACACCGCATCACCCTAACCCTGATTACGAACGTTGGGAAAAACATCGTGTTTGGGTATTGGATGCGACGCTAAAAGAGGGTAAACGCCATGTATATGCTAAACGTCGTTTCTACCTTGATGAAGATAGCTGGGCAATCGTTGCCACGGATATCTACGATGGTCGCGGTAACCTATGGCGTGTTGGTTTTGCCAGCATGTTAAACGCTTATGATCTACCGGGTACGTTGATACGGGGCAACTGGCATACTGATTTGCAAAATGGTGCTTATGCCTTTAACGAGATCGATACTAAGCCTATTAAGCTTTACAAGGGTGAAGAACATGGTTTCTACACACCGAGTAACGTACGTAAGTTGAGTCGTCGATAAGTTTACGTCCTCAGGGGTAGCGTTGTTACCCCTCTCACCCTTCAGGTCTGGGATGTTGTTCACTTCCCCCTTCTAAATGATATGTCAGACCTGTTTTTTGTTGAGTTTTCAGTATGCGTAAAATCAATTACTTTTATCGCCCGCTTTATGATCTAACGGGCCAGTTGATACACCGCCTGATGATCTGTTTAAGTTTGCTGCTGATCAGTTCGCAGGTATGGGCTGTCATCGATCCCCTTCAGGATAGAGCTCCGCAAAGTGAGCGGGCTCAACAGGGGTTGTTGCTTGATATTACCCAAGCGGCGGAGCGGCTGGTAACCGTGGGAGAGCGAGGGCATATCCTCTACTCTGACGATCAAGGACAACACTGGCAACAAGCAAAAGTTCCCGTCAGAGTGACGTTGACGGCGGTCGATTTTGCTACCGCCCAGTTGGGTTGGGTCGTGGGGCATGATGGAGTCATTTTGGCGACTCAAGATGGTGGTGTGAGTTGGCAAAAACAGTTGGATGGCTATCAGGCTAACCAAGCGATTGAAGATGAACTTAAACGATTATTAGCCTTGTCCGATAACGAGCGTCTCGAACAGGGTGTGCAATACCAAACCGAAGAATTGGAATATCTATTAGAAGATGCTGAGTTGTTCAGCGAAGAGGGTGCTAGTCGTCCCTTTTTAGATGTACAGTTTTTGGATGAGCGACAGGGTTTTGCCGTGGGTGCCTATGGTCTCATTTTTAGGACGGTAGACGGTGGCGAACACTGGCAACCGTGGGTGGCTAATCTAGCCAACCCGGATAACTTTCATATTAACGCTCTGACACAGGGGCGCGATGAACTCTATATGGCCGGTGAAGCCGGTTCAATTTATCGTTCCGATGATCAGGGTCTCAGTTGGTCGACCTTAACTTCACCCTACGATGGCCCGTTCTTTGGTGTAGCTGTCACTCAGACTCCTTCAGGAGAGGAAAGTGTTGTCGTTTATGGTCTTCGTGGGCATGCGTTTATCTCTAGCGATAGAGGAGATCACTGGTCGGAACTTGATGTCGATAGTGATGCTGCGGTACTGGGCGTTAGTCAGCTCAATGGTAATCGTATCGTTTTACTGACCAATGGTGGCGAGCTTTATCAGTTTAGTGATGATGGTGAGTTGAAAGGCCGAGGCCTGACACAAGATCGAAGTGCGTTGAGCAGCGGTTTGATGACCACCTCTGATGATCTGTTGTTGGTAGGTGTTAATGGCATGACTCACATTAATTTGCCACAGATGCAGTGGGAGGTTCGATGACTTTTTCTAAGAAAGATACGCCAATGGAGACAAAGCCACGTCGCTTGGTTAGCCGGTTGGGTGAGGCATTCATTGAAAAAACATTGTTTGGTCGGCGAGCTATTATTGTCAGTCTGTTTTTATTGACCACGCTGTGGTTGGGATTTCAGGCGGTACAGATTAAACCCGACGCTAGTTTTGAAAAGATGATCCCGACGTTTCATCCCTATATCGAAAACTTTTTAGCGCATAAAGACGAGCTCAAAGGGTTGGGGAATGCGGTTAGGGTGGTGGTTGAAAATCCGAATGGTGAAATTTACACCACTGATTTTTTAGACACATTAAAACAGATTCATGAGGAAGTTTTTTATATTCCGGGTGTAGACCGAACCGCCATGTTATCTATCTGGTCCGCCAGTGTTCGCTGGACCGAAGTAACTGAAGATGGTTTTGCCGGTGGGCCGGTAATTCCCGATACCTATGATGGTTCAGGCGCCAGTATTGAACAGTTACGTGCCAATGTGTTGAAGTCTGGCAAGGTAGGGACGCTGGTTGCCAACAATTTTAAATCGGCCATTATATATGCTCCCTTAATGGAGTTTGATCCAGACACGGGAGAGGCGCTGGATTACAAGTTATTTTCTGACCGTCTGGAAAAGCGGATACGGGATAAGTATCAATCAGATAAGGTAGTTATTCACATCACGGGCTTTGCCAAGGTGGTAGGTGATCTAATTGATGGCGTGACTCAAGTTGCCCTGTTTTTCGCGATTGCAGTAGTCTTTTCCCTGTTAATGCTGGTGTTTTATACGCGCTGTTTGCGCAGTACCTTGATTATTTTGTCTTGTTCTATAATGGCCGTGGTTTGGCAGCTGGGTATTTTACATAGCATGGGGTTAGGTTTAGATCCTTATTCTATGCTGGTGCCTTTTTTGGTCTTTGCTATTGGCGTGAGTCATAGCGTCCAGATCTTTAATGGCATTGTGCATGAAGTGGCTAAAGGTGCCGATGGTTTAACCGCCTCTCGCAATGCGTTTAGGACCCTGTATATACCGGGCTTAACAGCATTGATTAGCGATGGAATCGGATTTGCCACCCTTATGGTGATTGAGATTGGCGTGATTCAAGAGCTCGCTCTGACAGCCAGTATCGGTGTTGCGGTGATTATTCTGACGAACCTGATTCTCCTACCTATTTTGATCTCATATAGCGGTGTTAGTCCGCGTGCGATTAAAAAGCTGGTGGACGAAGAAGAGGGTCATAGTCACCCCTTCTGGCACTTTATGGCTAACTTCACCCAGCGTCGTCGAGCTGCCATTGTACTGCTAGTGGGAGCCGGTTTGTTTGTGGTCGGTTTTACTCAGAGCGGTGATTTGAAAATCGGTGATCTTGATCCGGGTGCACCTGAGCTTCGGCCGGACTCTCGCTATAATTTGGATAATCAGTTTATTACCGAAAATTACTCGACCAGCACCGATATTCTGGTGGTGATGGTGAAGACCACCGCCGATCAATGTTCGGCCTATGAGACCTTGGATACACTCGATAGTTTGCAGTGGCAGCTTGAAGGTGTCCCTGGGGTGCAGTCGACCTATTCGCTCGTGAACTTTACTAAGATTGCCTTATCTGGAATGAACGAAGGCAGCCTCAAGTGGAATGCACTTAACCGTAATCAGCAGTTATTGAATGCGGCGTCTGTTCAGGCACCGCCTGGTAGTTTTAATAGTAATTGTAGTTTGGCACCATTGATTGTGTTTCTTAATGATCACAAGGCGAGCACGTTAACCGAAGTAACCGGTGAAATTGAACGTTTTGCACATGAAAATGGGACTGAAGAGTTACAGTTTTTATTAGCTGCCGGTAGTGCTGGCATTGAGGCGGCCACCAATAAGGTAATCGAAACCGCACAGTATAAAATGCTGGCGTGGGTTTATGGTGTGGTCTTTATCCTGTGTTGGTTGAGCTTTCGCTCACTGCGTACAGTGATCTGTATTCTGTTACCACTGAGTCTCACTTCGTTACTTTGTCAGACGTTGATGGCGCAGATCGGTATAGGGGTTAAAGTGGCCACATTACCGGTGATTGCACTGGGCGTGGGTATTGGTGTGGATTATGGTATCTATATTTATTCGAAGATGCAGGGTTACCTTGATCAGGGATTGGGGCTTGAAGAAGCCTATTTTAACACGCTGAAAACGACGGGTAAGGCGGTTGGTTTTACCGGTATTACTCTGGCGATTGGCGTTGGCACTTGGACTTTCTCACCGATAAAATTTCAGGCGGATATGGGGATATTGCTAACCTTTATGTTTATCTGGAATATGGTGGGCGCATTAACCTTGCTGCCGGCGTTGGCCTCCTTTTTACACCCTCGTTCAAAGGTTGCTTAAGCGTTTTACTAACGTCGTTGGTTAGCACATCCTCGGTTGTCGATCACAACCGAGGATTTTTGTTTTAAGGTGCTTTACTGGTGCTTGACTTAGTGGGGATGGCGATATGTTTGAAGTGTGTGAGCTTATTGGAAACAGATGGTATACAAGCTCAAGAGAATATTGCTGTTAAATCAACTGTTCGGTAAGGTGATAGAGTGACAGTATAAAGGTAGCTAGAAAGTAATGTGACCAGCTATCGGACGAATGACTGTTTGCTACGCCTTAAGAGTAGCAAACGGAGGCCAACCTTTTAGCTAACGCTCACAACGAGCTTACCGGTATTGCGTCCCGAAAATAGTTGGGGCAGGGTTTGTTGGGCGTTCTCTAACCCTATTACTTCGGTGTTGCGATACTGTATTTTTCCCTCTAGTAACCAACGTTCGAGCGAGGGAAGGATGTGATCTATTTGGTTGAGGTGATCAAGAATCAGATAGCCTTGCATCTTCAAACGTTTAGTTATCAGCAAGGGGGTGTTTTGCACGCCGTAGAGTTGCGTTTTATCTCCTAGCTTTTGATATTGAGAGATGCTCCCCGATGCTACGATAGTTCCACCAATTGCCATGTTTTCTAATGCGGCATCGAGCATCGGCCCGCCGACATTATCGAAGAAAACATCGATGCCGTTTGGGAACTGCTGTGCCATGGCTTCCGATAGGTTATCTGTTGCTTTGTAATCGATGCTGCCATCCAGTTGAAATTGAGTTTCCAATAAATGACATTTCTGTGCTCCTCCTGCTATACCGACCACCTTGGCATGCATAGCTTTGCCTAACTGGCAGGCTAATAGCCCTGTGGCACCGGCGGCTCCCGATACGAGGAGATTATTATGAGCACGAAGTTGGGCGATTTCTCTGAGTCCTATAAACGCGGTCCAGCCAGTTAAGCCCAGAGCGGAGGCGTAGGCATCTAGAGGAATATCTGGGTGAGGAGTGAACCGAATGGTGCCTTTTTCTGGAGTCAGACTATCACCATCTACCACAGCATATTCCTGCCATCCTTGGAGGGTATGCAGGTAGTCACCGATTTTAAAGTGGGGATGCCGAGATTCAACTATCTGTCCGATCACCAGTCCGCGCATTACATCGCCCAAGGCTAGCTGAGGTAGATAATCTTCTGTTTCACTAAGCCAGATCCTGTTAGATGGGTCGAGGCTAAGGATAATGGTTTTGATTAGGACTTGTCCCTTAGTCAAGGAGGGAATCGGACGTTCAATCAGTTCCAGTTCAGTGCCTTTAAGATCACCGCTAGCGTAATGTTTGATAATCCAGCATTTTTGATGTTTGGTCATCATTCGGTACTCATTATGTTGATTGATTTATGTGCAATCGGTCAGCTTCTTAATGCTTCAAATTAGATGATATAAGTTGATCGCGTCTAGCTATCGAGCAGGATTTATCTTCTGATTTATTTTCTAGTAGGGTCTCGGCAGTCATAATTATTTTAACGGCATGATGGGGCGTGATAACCATCCTTTTGAGTGGTGTATGGAATTTCAATAGGCATTAGTTTTAACTTTACAAGGGATGAGGTTACCGCTTGTTACATCCCGCTTGTATCCGTTAAAGACACTCTTAGCGGTGGGCAATGAAACTAGAGAACAACAAAAAAATTACCCAACGGGTAGGTGAGAGGTTAAATATGTTTAATGCGTTAGTGCTTGAGCAAGACGAAGGAAAAACTATTGCAGCAGTTCAGTCTCTGAACTTGACAGATCTACCAGAAGAAGAGGTGTTGGTTGAAGTTACTTATTCTTCGCTGAATTATAAAGATGGCTTAACAGTGACTGGCACGCTTGGGCTAGTTAGTACGTTCCCGATGGTGCCAGGCATCGATTTAGCTGGTGTAGTTAAAGAGAGCGCCAGCGCACAATTTAGCCCAGGTGATGAGGTTATACTCACTGGCTGGGGTGTTGGTGAAAATCATTGGGGTGGTTACAGTAAATATGCTCGCGTTAAACCCGAATGGTTGGTGAAAATGCCAGCAGGAATGGATGCTAAAATGGCGATGTCCATTGGTACCGCAGGACTAACATCGATGCTTTGCGTGATGGCGTTGGAAGAAGGCGGTATTACCCCAGATAAAGGCACTATTTTGGTGACTGGCGCGTCTGGCGGTGTTGGCAGTCTAGCGGTCGCTATATTAAATAAACTGGGGTACAAGGTTGCCGCGGTTACAGGCCGTGAATCCAGTCACGCTTATTTACAGGATTTAGGCGCAGATGAATTGCTGTCTCGTGCAGATATGGAACAGGTGCCTAATCCGTTAGAAAGTCCACGATGGGCAGGAGCCATTGATACTGTTGGTAGTACTATGTTATCGCGAGTGCTTGCTGAAACTGATTATCGCGGAGTGGTGGCTGCCTGTGGTTTAGCTGGTGGCCTAGATTTACCTTCGACAGTAATGCCATTTATTCTACGTAATGTACGACTGCAGGGGATTGACTCGGTCATGTGCCCAGTCAATGTGCGGATGGAAGCATGGAGTCGTCTGTTGAGCGATCTGCCACTGGCAGCATTGGGTGATGTTACTCATGTGATTGGTTTATCAGAGGTACCTCAGACCGCGGTTGATATTCTGGCGGGTAAGGTGCGAGGACGGACGTTGGTTGACCCGAATATTTAACTGTTTTTAGTGTATAGGTGCTGAGGTTATTGTGATCAGCATCGATTGCTTCATTGCTTGTCTGCTTGAAATATTGTGTTTTTTGGGGGGCGAAAGCCCCCTTTTTTTATTTCTTTAACCTGCTTGTCGATAAGCTACAGATATATGATCAAGTGTTGAGTTTCTAAGTTAATCATCTGTTTTTGGTAATTGCTGCACCTGTAATTAGGTGGAGGAATTAAATATGCCGCTACACTTCGCATTTATCCCTATGGTATAAAAAAGTATATGGGGAGCTCACCTGTACAGTTTCGCCGGCGAGGGGGGGTGCTGATTTGTGATTTTAACTACCCTCTCTATTATGCTGTTTATTACTACTGATCCTGCTCCTTCTATGTATCTCATCCGGTGTAGGGTTTTAATCGAACCGGATATATCAGCCCTGATACAGTGTGAATACACGTCAATCATAACCGTAAGATACATCCATCCATTCATTCGTGTTAGGCATAGTGATATTGCACTGTCGACAAGAGTAAGTTGATGATCCATGACTTCTCTCTGAGAAGCTTTCATCGCGAATTGTCTCAGAACGAAAGATTTATTCGCGATTCCCTAGGTTAAAATATGTGGCTTCTAATGTTGAAATAATCGGTTATTAGGTATAGCTGACATTTCATACTCACTGATTTAATAACGCACCAAAATACGGTAATTCTTAGACAAAATATAACATTGTGCGACATTGTCGGTCTTTGTTGTATATGGGTGTTGCTTTGTAAAATTAACTAAAGTTATGTTTTTGTAGGTTTTTTTATGTTGGCCTGAAAAATGCTATATCTAAAATAATATGAATTGATCGGAGCCAACGTATGGGTGCGTCTATATCACTTGATTTCATCTCACATAAATTCAGTGCTTCAGCAGAACCAACGCTGAAAGATATTGAAAATCGAATTGAACCGAGCGAACTGGTTGCCCTAATTGGGCGAAGTGGTTGTGGTAAATCTACGTTACTTCACATGATGGCGGGGTTATTAATACCGACAGAAGGATGTGTACGTATCAATAGCCATCAAGTCGCTAAGCCGAGTGCAAAATGGAACATGATGTTTCAAAAAGCCTCACTTTATCCTTGGATGAGCGTTAAAGAGAATGCCGCATTAGGATTACTTTTTGATGGTGTACCAAAAGCTGAAGCGGCAGAACGGGTCGATACTTTGCTGGATATGGTCGGGTTGAGTGATAAGAAAAATGCCAATGTGCAAAGCTTGTCAGGTGGTCAACAGCAGAGGGTTGCGTTGGCGCGCTCATTGGCGACAGATCCAGAAGTACTACTGTTGGATGAGCCTTTTTCTGCGCTTGATGCTTTTACCCGGACTCAGCTTCAGGAAGAAGTGCCGAATATCTGTCGCGAACGGGGAATAACCATGGTGATTGTAACTCACGATATTGATGAAGCGGTTGCGATGGCTGATCGTGTATTAATCATGTCTCAAAATCCTGGACGTATTGTCGGTGAGCAAAAGGTTGGTCTTCCTTGGCCGCGGCGTCATATGGATGCGGGTTTTCAGGCCATGCGTGATGAGTTAATGCAGCAGTTTAAAGGTACCGATACCGGATTGGCAGGGCGTAATGCTGTCGAGTCAGATGAATCGAATGTGGCTAAGTCCGCAGCCTAAGCGTGGCTCACTTTTAAGAGGATTTCACAATGAAAAAGCATACACCTATACAGAATGAAATTTCCGATATCGATCAGGATTATTTACAGAAGTATGAGATGAGTCGCCGTGACTTTATGATGGATGGTCTGGCTATGGGCGGGCTGGCAGCGATGTTTGGACTTTCAGCCAGTATGCCTGCTTGGGCTGATATTCAGCCACCGGAGGATGAGGTGGTGCGTATTGGTTATCTACCAATTACGGATGCGACGGTGTTATTAGTCGCCCATGAAAAAGGGTTCTTTGCTGAAGAGGGGCTAAAATCAGAAAAGCCGACCTTGATTCGTGGCTGGTCTCCTCTAGTTGAAGGCTTTGCCGCAGGTAAATTTAACCTTGTGCACTTCCTTAAGCCTATTCCTATTTGGATGCGATACAACAATGGGTTTCCCGTCAAGATCATGTCTTGGGCGCATCTGAATGGGTCCGGTGTGGTAGTGGGAAAACATGTTAAAGCGGATGGTTTTGCTGATCTAGGTGGAAAGCAGGTTGCCGTACCTTACTGGTATTCAATGCATAATATTGTGTTACAAATGGCGTTGCGTCATGTAGGCCTTAAGCCTGTTATTAAAGGCCAGGGTGAGACTATTGCTGCAGATGAAGTCAATCTTCAGATCATGCCACCACCTGATATGCCGCCAGCGTTGGCCGCTAAAAAAATTGATGCCTTCATTGTAGCTGAGCCTTTCAATGCTGCGGGTGAGTTGTTAGCGGGCGGTAAAATGTTGCGCTTTACCGGTGATATGTGGCGTAACCACCCCTGCTGTGTTGTGTGTATGAACGAATTACAGGTGAACGCTAATCCTGAATGGACTCAGAAAGTAATGAACGCCATTGTCAAAGCGCAGATCTATGCTCAGCAGAACAAGAAAGAAGTCGCCCATATGATGTCTAGAGATGGCAAGCGCTATCTGCCTATGAAGGCTAATGTGGTTGAGCGAGCAATGACGCTTTATGACGAAGAGGATTATGCCACCCCTGATGCTATTCAGAATCCGGAGTGGGGAAGTGGTCGTATCGATTTTCAACCATGGCCGTTCCCATCGGCCACTAAGCTCATCGTCAATGAACTGAAACATACCTTGGTGAGCGGTGATACAACATTTTTACAAGCGTTAGATGCCGACTTTGTCGCGGAAGATCTAGTTGATTATCGCTTTGTGAAAGCGGCAATGGAAAAACACCCAGGTTGGGAGAATGCGCCAGGCTTTAATGCCGAGAATCCATTTGAACGTGAAGAGGTGATTAAGATATGAGCACTAGCAATAGTCAATCAATCCCTGTGACGAACATGATGCCTAATATGAGTCGTTTTTTGGGCTTGTTTAAATCATTGCAGTATCCTGCATTGGGTATTACGTGCTTGCTCGCGCTTTGGTGGGTAGGCGGTTATATGATTGAAGCTAATCCTGACCTGAGTGCGTTTTCCGCGTTTGCACCAGCGCCGACCTTTAGTGCATTGGTGGATATGGTCAGTAGTGGCGAGGTTTGGGCTCCAATTGGTTCGAGTCTTTATCGTATTCTGGCAGGGCTGGTTTGGGGCATCGCCATCGGCGTGCCAGTTGGTGTCACGGTGGGTTACTTTGGTGTCGCACTTAAAGTGACTAATGTGCCATTTCAATTTTTACGAATGATCAGTCCCTTAGCGTGGATGCCGGTTGCTGTTTTGGCATTTGATAGCTGGGACTCAGCTATTATTTTCCTAATTGTAATGGCCACCGTATGGCCGATTATTTTCTCTACGGCCCATGGAGTTCGGCGTATAGACCCGAATTGGTTTAAGGTAGCTCGTAACCTAGGTGCTTCAGGTTTTCAAATGCTTAGCCGAATTATTCTTCCCGCTATTATGACCGATGTTATGGCGGGAATTCGTTTGGCGGTCGGAGTGGCTTGGGTTGTTCTAGTTCCAGCTGAATACTTAGGCGTGACCAGTGGATTAGGATATGCCATCAATGATGCCCGAGATACGCTTGCCTATGACTACCTGGCGGCCGTCGTTCTTGTGATTGGCATTATCGGCTATGGCTTGGATACGGTCTGTAGTGTATTGATAAAGCGCTTTAACTGGCATGTGGAGTAATGAGTAGGATCTACGGATCCCATAGTACGGGATCACCATTTTAGAGGGCCGGGTTTAAGGCGGCCGTTAAAACTTTTCTGAAAACAGACCTATTGCTAGCAATAGGTTTTTCTGCTTGCAGAGGTTAAAGCCTATGGATTTTTCAACAGATAGTAATAAGAGTTCTGAGAATGATGCTGGCGCTGGTGCATCAGATCTGACGGTATTACATGAATCTGCAAAACTCATTGGGCAGTCGGCGACTCCAGAGATAGCTATTTCTGGCACATTACGGCTGATGTCACAAATGCTAGGGTTAAACCGAGGTCGGGTGTTACTGCCTTCGGCGACTAATGAAACACTGCAGATTCGTTATAGTTATGGCTTGCGCGACGAAGAGCGTAGATCAGGTCTTTATAAAATAGGTGAAGGCATCACGGGCAGTGTTATGAAAAGTGGTCAGCCTGCCGTTATTCAGAATATAGATGAAGAACAAAACTATCTATTCCGAGCGGTTGATCGAGAGACCTTGCCTGATGGTGTTGTTGCTTATATGGCGGTGCCAATTATGGATGGAAACTCCACTATTGGGGTGCTTGCTGCTCATCGTTTAAGAATGCGCCCCCGTGCGATCGATAGTGATCTAATGATTTTACGTATTCTATCCACTTTTATTGCACAGATTATCAGTATCAACAATTTGATTGAGGAGCGCACTAGCTATCTACAAGAGGAGAATAGGGAGCTAAAAGATGCGCTACAAAATCAGAGCGGAGAAAATAACCACGGTATTTTAGGGGAAAGCCAAGCGGTTCGCGATGCTTTGAAGCAGATCAGCCGAGTAGCAGATACAGTGGTTACTGTATTGCTAACAGGGGAATCGGGTACAGGTAAAGAGCGCTTCTCTCAGGTATTGCATCTGAATAGCTCGCGAAGGGATCAACCCTTTGTGGCGATCAATTGTGCAGCTATACCTGAACAGTTATTAGAATCGGAGCTGTTCGGTCATGAGCGAGGTGCGTTTACCGGCGCGTCTGCGAGTAAAAAAGGTAAGATTGAACTCGCCAGCGGGGGCACTCTCTTTCTTGATGAGATTGGTGATCTGAATATGGAGCTACAATCCAAGCTGCTGCGTATTCTGGAAAATCAGGTTATTCAGCGAGTGGGTGGGGTTAAGGATATCTCTGTTGATGTACGGATCATTACGGCAACCCATAAGAACTTACAAGAGGCGGTTAATAAAGGAACGTTCCGCCTTGACCTTTTTTACCGTCTCAATGTTTTCCCTATTCATCTGCCGCCGTTAAGAGAGCGGGCTGGGGATGTGAGAATATTGGCCAGTCATTTTCTACTTAGCGCCAACACCGAATATAGCCGCCATACCGTGTTTGATAAGGGGGTTATGGAGCGTTTAGAAACCTATAACTGGCCCGGTAATATTCGTCAGCTTGAAAATGTGATTAAGCGCTCTGTATTAATCAGCTTAGAGGGAACGATTACCATCAATGATATTGAGATGATTCTACGGCAGGAGTCCGCTATTAATGAACATCTAGAGGCCGGCCAGTCATTAGATGGTTTTTCACCAAGGCCTTCCCTTCCTGCTCATCGCTCGGAAGGTGTTCCCGTTTTGCAGTCTCAACCGCCAACGCCGTCTGCGTCACCGTCACAGGCTTACTCATCTGTTCAAAATCGGCCTTATAGCTGGGTGCGTAAAGATGAAGCGGGGGCAATTGCGGAGGCTCTGCAACATACGGGGGGCAACAAAACCCGTGCGGCAGCTATGTTGGGGATGTCGCCACGACAGTTTAGATACCGTCTTGAAAAGCTTGGGTTACCGATGAACCTCTGTCGTGAATAGGAATAACACGTCATTAAAAAAGGAAGGTTTGGTGTATCGTTTTAAGGAAGAAGTCACCAGGTTTGCCGCTGACCATCATGCCCTTTGTATTTGATGATGAAGTGCTTGCCGAGACCGAAGAGGGTTACTATTCGGTCTCGGCTTTTATGTACAATGTTTAACGTCCGATTAGAATATCGTGTTAGGGAGCCATAAAACGATTGATGGCGAGATCGTTAACAATGCAACAGCCATTAATAGAATCAGCCAATATGGTAATGAAGCCTTAGCCGCTTGTGTCACATTGACTTCATTTTTTGTAATAGCGCTGAGTACAAAAAGATTGAGTCCTACTGGTGGTGTTATCATTCCCACCTCCATAAGTAGTGTGACAATAATACCAAACCAAACAGGATCAAAGCCCATGCTTGTTATCATTGGGAATGTGATGGGTAATGTCATGAGGAGAAGTGATATGCCATCAAAAAAGCACCCCAATAATAGGTATACTAGTATGACCATTACTAACACACCATAACGGCCAAATCCCAAGTCACTGATCATTTCGACTGCAGCCCTAGGTAACCCCAGTAGGCTGACGGCCTGTGCCAAAATCGATGTACCAACCAAAATTAGTGCAATAGCACCGAACATAAAAGAGGCATTGTGAAATGCTTTCCATAATGTTGTTATTGTTAAATCCCCCCAGCTAAATCCGATAACGATGGCGGCTGCCACGCCTAATGCAGCGGCTTCTGTAGGGGTTGCAATGCCCATGTAAATGGTACCAAGGACAAAAAAGATAAGAATGGGGAGTGGCCAGACTTGCATCAGACCCTGTCTTACTTCTTTCCAGCAAAACGGCTCAGTCGCGGGTGGTGCCACTTTGGTGCCGATGCTTGCACGTATAAAAATCCATGCAGAAAAGCAGACAGCAATAATTACACCGGGTATTAAGCCCGCCATAAAAAGCTTGCCAATTGAAACGTTTTGAGTCGCTCCATATATAAGCAGAGCTAGACTAGGAGGAATGAGTAGCCCTAGGGTTCCACCTGCAGCTAGTGTCCCCACAACCATGCTAGGAGAGTATCCACGTTGTTTAAGTTCGGGGTAGCTGACAGATCCAATTGCTGCGGCTGTGGCTGTACTTGAGCCACTTACCGCCCCAAAAAGGGTGCAAACAGCAATGTTTGTGTGTAATAGCTGTCCTGGAATCTTGCGAAACAGAGGCGTTAATCCGTTGTAGACGCGCTGAGATACACCGCTAGCTAGCAATATATCACCTAATATAATAAAAAGAGGCACAGCGCTTAGCGTAAATTCTGTTAGTAAATTCCATACGGAATTGATTGCTAATGCGGAGGCACCATTGCCTTGAAAATGGAGAAGTATGAAGCCGGTTAGTCCTAACCCTGCGCCTAAAAGCGCGCCGGTACTCAATAGAAGTGCGAGGCTGGAACACAGAATAAGCCAACTCATAGTGAAGCCTCTTCTAACATGGAATGACTGCCTTTTGTTAGTAGTTTTTTAATCTCGACTAAAACACAAAGTATCATCGATATAGGCATCAGAGCCATCCAAGGCCAGAGTAAGATTCTGCTAACATCGGTACGGGAACTAATAAATTTAGAAAACTCTAGAAATTGCCATGACTGCCAAGCAAAGATAACGGCAAAGGTAATAAATATTGCTGAGGCAATGGGGATAAATATTTTCTGAATTGTGGGTGGCATTTTGTTGGTAATAAGATCTAGCCTAATATGTCCAGATTTATTGGATACATATGGAAAGGTCGTAAATGCCATCGTTAAAAATAGTAATCCAGTGAGTTCATCAGAAAATGAAATAGGCTGACCAGCAAGGTATCGAAGTAAGGTGCTTGCGAATACTAATAATGTCATTATTATTCCTGATGACACACCAATATAAAAAACAATTTTTACAATAAAGTCGATAACTTTAGAAAATAGGAGCATTTAATGTGTTCCTTATAGTTTTTAGACAGATAAAAATATCGGCTCTGATATGAAATATCAGAGCCGATAAAATTTACTTAGTTAAGCTAGAGACTTTTTCATAATACCCCAATCCTTCTTCACCGGATTCTTCTGCCATTTCTTTCCAAGCTTTACTCGACGCTGCAACAAATGTTTGTACGTCGGCATCACTAAACTTAGGGAGAACTGTTATGCCGAGAGCTACCCGTTCTTCACGGGCTTTTTCTTCTCGTACAGGGTCAACGGCTTTATCTTTGGTTTCGTCCCATATCTCATTACCAGCCTCAACTAGAATTGCTTGATTCTCTTTGCTTAGTGAGTCCCACGTTTTATCGCTGACACCAAACATCCATGGGGATGCTGCCCAAGGGTGAAGATAAGATTCATACTTGGTTACTTCCTGAAGTGAGACCGTTTTAGCAACGGTTGAGAGGTAATAAGCACAATCGACTACGCCTGTTTGAAGAGCAAGGTACATATCATTTTGCGGGATCACCTGCGCGGTAATTCCCAAGTTCTTGAAGGTGTCAACAAGGTGACCAGACCACACACGAACCTTTTTACCATGAAGGCCTTCAAGGGAGTTGATAGGTTCTTTACAATGTAAGCCAACATCAAATACGGGTGCTACGACGCCACCTACTGTAGTGATATCCCACTTTGCATAGGCTTTCTTATAGATATCTCGCAAGGTAGGAAGCACATCCAGATGCTGACTGCTTTCTGTTATGGCGCCTTGAGCATAAACAGAGGCTAGCGCTGGCGCATCTCGTTTATAGTATTCGCCATACATGAGGCCGATATCTACCATGCCTGCTTGTAGGATGCGTAGCATGTCTGCTTCTTTAAGCCCTAGAGAGCCTGAGTGATAAACATTGATGAGTAGGTTGCCACCTGATTTTTCTTTAACTAATTCAGCGAAGTGGTCGATAGATGCTGCTTCAGGGCGAGACTGCGCCAGTCCGCTATGAAACTTTAATGTTCTTACACTTTCAGCGCTTGCGCTAGATACCGTACTTAAACTGCAGACTGCGATAACAGCGGCGACTATTGAATTTTTAATTTTCATAAGCATAGATCCTGTTGGGTTAACTAATTTTTATTGAAAAATGTAAAGCATGAAAACTATTTTAAAAAACCAGTAGAGCAAACACTTCGTATGACTGAGGGGAAATTAATGTCAGTCAAAATTATTTTGATTTTTAAGGTTTAAATCTCCTTGTGTGTAAGTTAAAAAGTTTTAGTTAGTATGTGTCACTAACTTTTTGGTTGGTTGTTATAATTATTCTTTAAGATGGGAAATAATCATGGATGCTGATAGATTTAATTATCTCGTTTAGTTAAGAATGATAATAAAATTATTTTCCAAGTGTTGATTATCTCTGTGTAGTAATCCGGATCCTCACGTAGCACTGATTGCACAGCCATTCCACGTAAAAGACAAAGAGTCATATTTAACAGGGTAGCGACATTAGCGGGAGATGCATCAGTAGATACAAAAAAGCGATCCCATAGTTCGTCCAATCGATAATGAAATTCTTTGATGAGGGGGATTAAATTCTCTTTTAACGATGTATCTGTTCGCGCTGCAATAATGAGTTCCAGAGATGCAAAAAAGAACCGCCCATGGAAAAACTTTTCCAAGGTGCCATCGAGAAATGCCTCCAAATGATTATCGGAACACCTAACTTGCAGAGCTAATTCTTCGAGTTCATCAATAAAGCCACTAAATAGATGTTTCGTTGCCGCAGTGATTAAACCTGTTTTACTGCCGTAGTGGTGTACTTGTGCTCCCCGGGATACTCCTGAACGTTTAACTATTTCCATAGTACTAGCGCGTGTATAGCCGACTTCAATGAGGGTGTCTATTGTGGCATCTAACAGCAGCATTTGCGTTTCGGCACTACGCTGAGCTTGTGTTCTTGGTAGCTGTACTGGCGTACTCATTTTCACGGTCATTATACGGTTTCCTTATTCGCTATATATTAGATACAGGACGGAATGTATCTTTGTCAAGATGGTTTTATATTTCGCAATATTGTGGGGGCTAGTGTGACAAGGGTGGTTATGAAATTGTGAAATATAATTTAGAGACATTATGCATGAGGAAGTCATATGACATTGACTTACAATGTCAATCATTCTGTAGTAATGAATGATGGAATAATTATTTTTATTAGCTATATCTGATTGTTTTATAAGGGAAGTATGTGGGCTGGAATAATTATTGATAGGTATTTAAAGGAAGATAAATAATGTTGTACTGATACCTATAAATGATACTTTCTGGAGTTGGAAAATGACAACAGTTCTATTGGATCCTCAAGAGTTACAGCAAAAGATCGATAACGAAAAAGTCGTGTTGATTGATACTCGTAATCCCGAGCAGTTTGCTGCAGGCCATATCCCTGGTGCTGTGAATATTCATGATATTTTTACTTTTCTGGCGGCATCGACACCGGAAGGGATTGCTGAGTTAAAAGGTAAGTTTGCGGGTGTATTTGGTAAGGCGGGGCTTTCTGGTGAAGAAACGGCTGTTGTATATGAAGATTCAATGAACTCAGGGTTTGGTCAGTCTTGCCGCGGATACTTTTTATTGTGTTATCTCGGTTACCCAAAAGTGTCAATTTTGCATGGTGGTTTTCAGGCCTGGAAAGCGGCGGGCTTAGCGGAGACAGCGGAGGTTTTAACACCGGTCGCCGCTGAATTCCCGTTAGATCATAGTGCCGATGGGTTAATGGTTGATAAAGATGATGTACTCAAAGCACTTGGTAATGATGAGATTGTACTGCTTGATGTTCGGGATGTGGATGAGTGGGTGGGCACTAGTTCATCGCCTTATGGCCGAGACTACTCCTCCCGTAAAGGTCGCTTACCGGGTGCACGCTGGCTTGAATGGTACCGATTGATGAAACCCGGCGCCGTGCCCGTGTTTAAATCCTCAGAGGAGGTGCTAGCAGATTGCGCCAGTGTAGGTATTAACAAAAACAGTCATGTTTATATCTACTGCTTTAAGGGCGCTCGGGCATCGAACACCCTAGTGGCATTAAAAGCTGCAGGTATTGAAAATGTAAAACTCTACTTTGGCTCATGGAATGAGTGGGCAGAGGATGCGTCTCTACCTATTGAAACCGGCTTGCCTTATGCCTGCTAAATAATCACTTTTGATCCTTAAAGCCCTGAACTTTGGTTCGGGGTTTTTTATTTCTGGCATCCAAGATATAGACCTAGAGCTTATAGATATGAAGCGCTATTAAGTGGGCTTCAGTCAATTATTGATACGGCAGCATTGTCTGACAATGTAAGTATTACATTCATTGACAATGCCTTTCTTCGTAAGAAAATTAAAAGCGTTTTTTACTTTAACTTATTGATTCTATGTGATTATTTTGTTTTGGCATTGTTACTGCAATGATCTAAGAAACATCTGAAGTGTTTATAACAAAATATACAGTCCTGCTAAATCTTTTGGAGAAAAACATGAATACAGCAATGACACCAAAAACTGTTTCTAGCCACCTACGTTCGATTGATCGTGATGGTTTGATGGCATTTGCAGAAAAGGGACTTAACAACCCAGGTAACCGTGGTACTAACAAAGTACATACCATCACGGATGGCCAGTACCGTACGGTAAGTCATATCAATCAGCACGAAGTAGTTGTTGATGAGCCGTTACACCTATTTGGTGAAGATACAGCGCCTGCGCCGGGTGAAATCGTACTCTCAGGTCTAGGTGGTTGTTTGTGTGTCGGGATCACTGCAGTAGCCACTTGGAAGCAAGTGAAACTGAGCAAGCTAGAAGTTTTTCTAGAAGGTGATATCGGTAATCCAGCTGCATGGGGTGCCGGTGGTGCAGAGATGGAGCCTGAGCAGATGGGCTTTCAGGAGATTCGAGTCAAAGTCCTAATCGAAGGCGATGCGTCACGGGAAGAGTTAGATGAGATTGTAACCCGCGCCAACTACTTCTCGCCGGTTGCTAATACGATGCGTAACCCGATTCCTTTCAGCATTAGCTTGATGGATTAATTAACGCATTAACTGACTTTGAGAGGTATGCCATGAATAGCGTTGCAGTTTCTTCAATTACAGCTCCCTGGGACGATGATGCCAAGGTGCTTGCCGATGTCGGTTTGGTCGCGCAGCAACAACTTGCGCCGGCAGCCAAGCGGATTGATGAGGGGTACTACCCGCTCGACATCATGGCAAGCCTCGGTCAGGCAGGCGCTTATGCTGGTCATTTAGATCAGCATGGTTGCCGATTTGATTTGGCCATTTCAGCCATGAGTGAGATCAGCCGTCAGTGTGGAGCAACAGGTTTTATGACCTGGTGTCACGATGTGTGTGGCTTATATATGGAGCAATCAGGCAATCCCGCATTGCTCGCACGGCTAGGTGACCATACCTTAGGCCGAACATTTGGCGGTACGGGGTTATCGAATCCGATGAAAGCGTTGGCCGGCATTGAAAATATGGCGTTTAAGGCTAAAAAAGTACCCGGAGGTTACAGTGTCAGTGGAACACTGCCTTGGGTTAGTCATATCGGCGAAGGCCAATATTGTGGTGCAGTTGCTGCTGTTGACCGTAGTGACGGCAGCCGTTCCCACGAGATTATGTTCCTACTGGATTTAGATGAACGGGTAAGTTTGCGCGCTTGTCCTGAGTTTTCCGGCATGGAAGGCACAAGTACATGGGCTATTACGCTAGTCGATTATTTTGTCAGTGAAGATCAGATGATTGCTGATCCTGCACGACCTTTTATACAACGTATTCGCGGTGCTTTTGTTTTACTACAGGTAGGCATCGCCGCCGGTATTATTCAGGGATCTATCGACGATATGCGAGATGTCGAACCCACCTTGGGTCATGTAAACCAATATCTCCACAACCGTCCGGATGAACTGCAAGCGGAGTTTGACGATTTGGTTGCCCGTACTATGGTATTGGCCGAAACACCTTATGAGGGTAGCAAAGAGTTTTTCCTTGATGTGTTAGATGTGCGCTCCCAAGGGGCAGAGTTATGTCTTAAAGCCTCCCAGTCTGCTCTGCTACATCAAGGTGCCAAAGGTTATTTAATGAGTGCTTCGCCGCAACGTCGTATTCGCGAAGCCCACTTTGTCGCTATCGTAACACCGGCCATTAAACACTTACGTTGGGAGATGGCCAAACAGATGCGAGAGGAGGTGCCAGCATGAGTAGCGAGTTCCCAGAATGGAGACAGTACCTCTGTCGTGCCTGTGGCCTTATTTATGATGAAGAGCAGGGCGACCCAGATAGTGGTTTAGCACCCGGTACCCGTTTCGAAGATATACCCGATGATTGGGAGTGCCCTCTTTGCGGTGTGACCAAAATAGATTTCGAATTATTTGAAAAACCAGTCGTAACCGTTATTGAGCAAACAGAAAATTTTAGCAGTGAACCGGGTATTGTGGTTGTGGGTGCTGGGCTATCAGGTTGGGCGGCTGTTGAAGCGATTCGGCAATTAGATCAACAGGTGCCGATCACGCTCGTCAGTGCTTGTCAGGGTGATATTTATCATAAGCCTGAGTTATCCATTGCTATCAGTCGAGGCTTAGATAAAGCTGCTTTGATCAAAGAAACGGGTATTGATGCCGCACGTCGTCTAGGTGTACAGCTAATGTCAGCAACCTTTGTTGTGGGTATTACCTCTGAATTACATCAGTTACGTACGACCAGAGGTTCATTAACCTACACAACATTGATATTAGCTCAGGGCGCTAAACCGGCTCTGCCTAAACAGCTACCCCCTGGTCTGTGCTGGCGAGTGAATGATTTGACTAGTTGGTCTGGTATGCAGCAAGCGTTGGCAAAAGGTCCCCAGAAGATCGCGATTGTCGGAGCAGGAATGATTGGCTGCGAAATTGCGGAAGATTTTATTCGCGCAGGACATCAGGTTGCATTATTGGATCGTAATGAATTTCCATTGGCCGGTTTATTGCCCCCCCTTGCGTCTAAACGGTTGGCGGAAAGTCTGACCTGTTTAGGGGTTGATTATCGGGGAGAAGATGAGATTACAGGCATTACTGAGTTGTCGAATGGACAGAAGCAGATCTGCTTTAAACAGGGTGACTCACTTGAGGTGGATCAAGTTTTAGCTGCCACGGGTTTAATGACTGATAATCGTATCGCCCGCCATGCTGGATTGGATTTTGAGCAGGGAATTCAGGTGGATCCAAACACTCTGCAGACAAGTGAACCCGATATCTATGCGCTGGGTGACTGTATCAGTATTCAGGGGACACCTTGCCGCTTCATCGAACCGATTAAACATCAGGCTAAGTCCATAGCCCATGCCATTCTTGAGCAGGATGCCAGTGGCTATGAGCACAGTGCACCGGTGATACGTTTGAAAACCCGCTCACTGCCTTTAGTGATGAATGGCCTTCCGGTGGCTGGCGTGAAGTGGACGCTGATTTATGAGGACGCTGAAACCCTGATTATGGAGCAAGAGGTGGATAACCACATCGTCGCTCACTTAAAAGTGGGATCAGGCTCTCAGACCCAAGCCGCATAATTTTTTATTACAGAGCGGTAACAAGAGGCCGCTCTGCAAACAATGACATCGATCTTTATTGAAGGAAAACAACATGATTAGTAATCGAGAAGAAGTAACACAACTGATTTTGTCCGCAAAAGTACGTAAAGGTATTAAGTGGGGCGCTGTGGCTGACGTCGTTGGCCTTTCAAAAGAGTGGACCACTGCGGCATGTTTAGGCCAGATGACGTTTGATAAAGAGCAGGCAGAGAAAGTAGGTGAACTATTTGAGTTATCTGATGAAGCGATCGCTTGGCTGCAAGTTGCACCTTATAAAGGCTCCTTACCAACAGCTGTACCCACTGATCCATTGCTGTACCGCTGGTATGAGATTGTGAGTGTCTACGGGACTACAATCAAAGAGCTGATTCATGAAGAGTTTGGCGACGGGATTATGAGTGCGATCGACTTCTCTATGGATATTAATCGAGAAGAAGACCCTAAAGGTGACCGTGTTAATGTGGTTCTTTCAGGTAAATTCCTGCCTTATAAAACCTACTAGCATTTCATCGTCGGTACCCACTTGTTGGGTATCGGCTTTTTTCTTTCCGATTGATCATTCTCACTCTTTAGTAATAAATGTCGCATTTATTATATGAATTCCCAGTGGTGTTTTTTGGGGCAGATTTGGGGCGTTTTTGGGGCATTTTAAAGACTATTTATGACCAGCTAATACCGTTTATAGTCTACATGTTAAAAATATAACTATATGTTTTTAAAGGATTTATTAAGGTATTTGGTGGTGTTAAATTAATTTGTGAAAAATGCTTTAAGAGGGTTCGAATCCCTCCCTCACCGCCATTTAATTCAAAATGAAAGAGCCTAGTCTAACGACTGGGCTTTTTTGTGTCTGAAATGTGAAGGGAGGGTGAGATCCCTCGTGGGTTCGAGCCGAGCGAAGCGAGACAGTGTCGGAGCTTGCCACGACAACCCGTAGGGCAAGGATTGAAACGACGTGTCATCCCCTAACCGTCATTTTTTATCTTATATTTCAATAATTTATGGTGTTTTGTTCTTTTTCTGGGGCATCTATGGGACAGTCTGATTTGAAAACCCCATTATCTTGTTAATCATATTCGCCATCGGCGGAGCATCTTTAAAAATGCCTCTAAACACGATCATCACTTCATTAATGGTTTTATTTTTAAGATTGTTCAGATAGATCGCCGCCCATTGCTCAACCTCTGTTTTAGTAATAGAGCGGATAGGGCGGTGACCGGTAATCTCCCCGAAAAATAATATGGGTTATTAGGCTGTTCTAGCTTGATCGCGTGAGTCTAGAAAGCCGGAAAGTCTTGTTAAAATGATCGCGAGCACGACGATCAGTGCACCAATCCAAGTTGTGTCCATCAGCTCCATATCCTCAACTACCATACCACCAAGAAGAGAGCCGATAGCAATGCCGACATTGAAAGCGGCAATATTGAGTCCAGATGCCACATCAACCGCATTCGGTGTGTATTTCTCAGCCAGCTGCACGACATAGACCTGTAATCCGGGTACATTGCCGAACGCAAAGGCTCCCCAAATCAGTACGGTTAATATAGCGCCTATTTGATTGCCTGCGGTGAATGTGAAGGTTAATAACACTAAGGCGAGGGCGGTGAAAATAATGTGGAGTGCTTTTATTGGTCCCATTTTATCCGCCAATTTACCGCCCCAGATATTACCGAAAGCAACCGATACGCCGTAGACCAGCATGATCAAGCCGATTGAGCTCGAGGCAAAACCAGATACCTGCTCTAAGATTGGTGCAAGGTAAGTGAAAGCGACAAACGTACCGCCATAACCCACTGCTGTCATGGCATATACCAATAGCAATCTTGGTTGAGTTAGTACGCTTAACTGTTCAGATAGCGTTGCCGCTGCCGCTTGTTTTAAGTTGGAAGGAACGAGAATAGCGCTACCGATCAGTGCGATCAAGCCGAGTAATGCCACAATAAGGAACGTTGCCTGCCAGTCAAATGCTTGACCGATATAGGTGCCAAGTGGCACGCCGGTCACTAATGCTACGGTTAAACCCGTAAACATAATGGCGATGGCACTGGCGGCTTTCTCTTTAGCCACCAACCCTGTCGCGATCGTTGAGCCAATCGAGAAAAATACACCGTGGGCTAGGCCGGTTAAGATACGAGCAACAATTAAGGTGTCATACCCTGGGGCTTGCCACGCCAATAGGTTACCTGCGACAAACAGTGACATCACCGCAATGAGTACGTGTTTACGGTTCCACTTTCCTGTTAATGCTGTTAAGACCGGGGCGCCAATGGCAACACCTAGTGCGTAAAGGCTAACTAATAGTCCGGCGGAGGGTAATGAGACGCTTAAATCGGCGGCCATGGTTGGGATTAAGCCAACGATGACAAACTCGGTGGTCCCGATAGCAAAGGCGCTGAGCGTCAATGCGAAAAGTGCTAAGGGCATACGATTACTCACTATGTTTTGGGTTTCACGGCACGATATCGGGGTTGTCATCCGTCATATCGTGTTGGGTTTTGATAGGAGGCATTATGCGTTGATAGTTATTTGTTAAGAATAGAGGTTTTAACAAATAATATTTGTTATAAATGAAATAAATATATTAGTGAGACGAAACACAGGAATACTGGATATTAGGATAATGAGATGCTGACGCGATCTGATGATTTAGAGATATTATTGACGGTAGTCGATAGTGGTGGGTTCTCGGCTGCGGCAGAGGTGCTGGATATTCAAGTGGCACGGGTATCGAGGGCGGTGAGCAAGGTTGAGCATCAACTCGGTGTTTCTATACTCAACCGAACCACGCGGCGGATAGAACTGACCGATGAAGGGCGTCAGTTTATTGAAGCGGTTCGAGTGGGGCTAATCCAAATTCAGCAGGCGGAAGAGGATATTATTTCACGAGGTGAGTTGCCAAAAGGTCGTTTACGCGTAGATGCTGCCAGTCCGTTTGTTTTTCATCAGTTAGTCCCACTGGTGCAAGCATTTAGCCACGAGTATCCCGATATCGAATTGGAGTTGACCTCCAATGAAGGGTTTGTTGATCTACTCGAAAAGAAAACCGACTTGGCGATTCGGATTGGAACGTTGAGCGATTCAAGTCTTCATGCTCGGCCTCTCGGGAGAAGTTTGTTATACATTGTCGCGGCTCCCGATTATTTATCGAGACGGGGTTTGCCCAAGAAAATCAGTGACCTTGTTAAACATGACACCATTGGTTTTTCAGGCGCTAAGGTGCTTAACGATTGGCCCTTGAAAGGTTTTAAGGCCTTAACGCCGACACTGACATCCAGCAATGGTGAAACCGTGAGGCAACTGGCCTTGGCAGGAAATGGTATCGCTTGTTTATCGGGCTTTATGATTAAGAAAGATCTTGTCGAGGGGCGCTTAATTCCTCTGCTTGAGAGCGAAAAAATGATCAATACCGGCCGAGAGCAGATCAGCGCCGTATTCTATAAATCATCATCGGTGGCCAAGCGTATCTCTGCCTTTATTGATTTTATACAGCCTAAGTTGTCGTTGTAGAAACGCTAGAAGTACAATGACGTAGCTTCGGCTATTGGCGCAGCGTCTTTGCATCGGGCTCAGGCTACGATTAGCATTCAGCTGAAAAAGTATGAAGAGGTCGTTTGTGCTTCAATAACAGCGTAATTAACTTCATCGGTGAACCCATCAGTTGGCCAAGAGTGTCGTTGTTGAGACGGTTGTGAAGCACTCGATCTCTTAGAGTAATATTGATGCGGTCACTTCTTGGTTGAAGGTTGAGTTCTTTCTCTGTCCTGTTGTTGGATGATTGTGAGTGTTTACTAATCTTGGTTGTGACGTTGTATAAGACTGTCGCTGTAGCAGAGCAAAGCTATTGATGAGTTGCTCTGCTACCGCATAACGGGACAGCGATGATCGTTAGCAAGAGGTGATGGACGAACCTTTTCGTGCTGCGATGCTATTTTCTTAAAAAGAGGCATAGAGGTCCTTTTAAATAGCAGACGGTACAGTTGTAACTTTATTGTGATTTTTACTCTCTCAGCATATAGATCTTTAGCGAATAAGCGTGATTGTTTATGCGAGCTACCCAAGAGATACCGTCTGTCTGGGGCTGTTCATAGTCTCAAGTTGTGTGGATAAGCAGTGTCTTCATATCGCACGTGAGTGTCGCGACAAACCTGTCGTTGCCGTTAACTGTGGTGCCATTCCTGAAAACCTGATTCAGTCGGAGCTATTTGGCTATGAAAAAGGAGCCTTTACAGGGGCAAATAAGCAGAAGCTAGGTCAAATTGAGATGGCATCTGGTGGGACTCTCTTTCTGGATGAAGTTGGAGACCTGCCATACGATATGCAGGTTAATTTATTACGTTTTCTTCAGGAGAAGGTTATCCAGCGGGTGGGCGGAAATGAGGAGATACCGATAGATGTTCGAGTGATTTCTGCCACAAACGTTGATCTTGATGGGGCGATTAAGCAGGGTAGGTTTCGCGAAGATCTTCTATATCGATTGAATGTACTGCAAATTTTAACGCCGGCATTGCGGGATCGAGGAAGCGATATTGAATTACTAACAAACTTCTTTTTCGAGCACTTTGTTTCAGAAGGACAAGGCCGTCTTAAAGGTTTCTCTCAGCAGGCTTTAATGGCAATACAACAGCATCGTTGGCCGGGTAATGTAAGGGAGCCGCGAATTCAACTCCCAAGTGCGACACTCCCCTATGCTGCCTGAAGTAACTCTCGAAAGACCACTTCTGGCTGCCTGAACCCAAGACACTTTCTTGGCCTTAGGTTCAATCGCTGCTCTGCTCGTCGTACATCCTCATCTGTAACCAGGCGCAGATCTATCCCCTTAGGAATGTATTGTCTCAATAGTCCATTAAAGTTTTCATTTAACCCTCGCTCCCATGATGAATAGGGATGTGCGAAGTAAAAATCTATATTGAGCGCATCAGCTATCGCTTTGTGTTCGACAAACTCCGAGCCATTATCGGCAGTGATTGTTCGCACCGATGCAGCATAAGGCTTGAGCATATCTATCACGGCATCCCGTACGTCAACCGCTCGCTTAGCATCCACCTTTCGAACCAGATACATGCGACTTTTACGTTCCGCTAATGTCACCAACGCCCCAGTTCCTTGCTTACCTAGAACTGTATCGACTTCCCAATCGCCAAAGCGTTCTCTATTATCGACGACCTCAGGTCGCTCATCTATCGAACGTGGATCGGGTATCACACAACGCTTGGTATTCACGCCTCGTCGATAGCGTTTATGTCCTTGCCGTAACGCTTTGTAAAGCACTCCGCCAGCGGCTTTATTCGCGGCGATGTAGCGGTAGATCCACTCGTGACTAACGGGCATATCAATTAAATGCCCAACACCGCTAATCTGCTCTGGACTCCAGTGAAGTGATAACCCAAATTCAACATACTCAACCGTTAACGCCGGAATTTTGTATTTAGTTGCCAAAGTCCTTCGCTCTTGAGATTTCTGCTGAGCCGGTTCAGGATGGTAACCACCCTTTGAGCCGTTTCGGTCGAGTTCTCGATAAACGGTTGAACGATGTACATTGATTGTTTTAGCGATGAAAGCAGGCCGATAACCCTGCGCAAGAAGAATCGATATCTGGTATCGTTTCCCTTCGGTCAACTGTTGATATGTCATAGTGATACACTTTGTCTTTGGCGAGAAGAAGCGTACCACGGTCAGCAGTTGACCTCCTCTCCACCTTTACCAAAAAGTGTCGCACTTATTATATGAATCCCC
>NZ_JAHKQE010000031.1 GCF_018860855.1 Amphritea atlantica | reverse complement strand
TTGTTAACTGATCGCTTACATTGCTGCTGCAGTCACCTGATCGGATGGACTAGAGTATTACTTCGACAGAAATATTTAGTAAGTACACGGCGCTTTATCTGCAGAGTGAAACCTAAAAACCGGTCAAATGACCGGTCTTGTCTGTCCTGAAGGGGAGACAGATCAGAAAGTACGCGATACTTTGAAGACAACTGCGTTGTCATCATAATCGTCAGTCGTAGAGCCATCAATATCGTTGACAAGGTAAGCTAAAGACAGATCTAAACCTACTGCATTGCCTGAAAGCCCGACGGAATAGTCAGAATATTCTGCATGTTTATAAGCATCACCAAAGGTGTAGCCGCCATGTAGATCTAGGTTGACGTAATTAGTAATAGCGGTGCTGTAGTCTAGAGCAATATAATGATAATCATCACTCTCGTTGATGTAATCAGGAGCGTATGCATATAGCACTGTGAAATCTTTATAAGACAGACTTAGGTCCAATTCTGCATAATCGATATCGTAATCTTCGCCATGATACTGGAAGTAATAAAGGGTTGCGTCGTAAGAAAGATCATCAGTGATCTCGCCGTAACGGCCGATATAATAATCTATTTCTAAATTGGTATTGTCATTGTCAGCAAAGTTAATGTTACTTCCCCATATACCGGCATAGATACCATTTTCAAAGCCTAGGTCAAGACTTCCTTGTAATGCAGGGTCTCCAGACGTCTGTGATATACCGTTAAAACGATAATCATTCGTGAAGGTTACAGTGCCAGATACTTCAGCAGCTTGTAGGGAGGATGTGGCAACAAGTAGAGCAGCTGAGGCTAACCAATTAAATTTCATTTTTAATACTCTTTATATGGAACCTAGGTGAATTTATATTTTTATCCGGTTTCAATCAGGTTTTTTCTGATGTTTAAAATATAGAGAGTGTTCTGTTTTTGATAAATTATATTTATCTTATAGATGTCATTAATAAAACAAATAGTTATTGTTATTAAAGGGTTGTCGGTGTGTTTGTGCATAACTCTATCATCATTAATCTCATAATCGCGCTCAGTCGCGAAACGCGAGTTGTCCTCAGGCCGGAAAGAAATAAGAGAAGTAATCTCGTTGAAATTTGAAAATCGTGTAGGCGGAATATTGAGGTTCTTATCAAGAGCTTTAGAAGTTATAGGTTTGGGAGACACCATAATCAGTATTAGCGTGTAGTGGCACACTTAATTTTTCTACCTAAGTTCGGGAGCCAATATCACCCATTATTATGAAGATGACGGGCACCTTTCTTGTATTATTGATACGGCTTCTTAGGGAACAAATACATCATATAAGATCGCATTATTCCACTCATTGATAAAGCGTCGTTGTTTCAGGTGATCCAGATAAACCATCAGCGCAGGGCCTAAAGGGATGGGCTTAAAGCGCAACGGATAGTCCCGTTGCAGATGGCTGTAAGTCAATGGTCCCTTCACGTTGGGGTGGAGAGCGATCAGGCCGCTCTTGTCTGCGATGACTTGCTGTCCCTCCAGTGATAGCAGGTAGCGCAGAAATGACCGAGCGTTTTCCGCATGACGCGCCTGCCGGGTGATGAAGGCGACTCGACTCATCACTAGGGTGTAGTCTTCTGGAAAAATAATACCGATTGTCGGGTCTGTTTGGGCATACTTTATGGCGTACGATCCGATCACGTTATAACCAAATACGAGTTTTCCCGATGCGGTCTCTTCGATTATGTTGCTGCTACAGCAGTGTAAGTTAGTGACGACGCGACCTAAGTTTTCTTTCAGTCGGCTGCTGATACTGGAGTTGATTTCATCCTGTGAGGCAAACAGATAGCCCACCCCCGATAACCGAATGTCGTAGGTGCCGATGCGATTCATGAAAAAATCGTTGTTGCTGCGAATCGCCAGTGCCAGCTTTTCATGGGTGTTTGGCAGAGGTATACCCTGAAAAGCGGGTTTGTTATAGACCATCACCACCGGTTCATAGGTGAAGCCAAAGGCTTCATTTCGCCAGTTAGCCCAGTGGGGGAGCGTTTCGGTGACTGGGTCAGTAAATGGCTGAGCATAACCATCATTCACCAGTTTGATCTGTAGATCCATCGCTGAGCTGATGACCAGATCCGGTAACTGGTCCTCCGGTAACTGCTGAATCGCATTGAATAGTTCGTTGGTTTGAAACTCGTGGTAGTGAATCTTTATCGCCGGCGAAATGTGTTTGAATGCATCAATGATCGGTTGCATGGCGGAGGTGTCAGTGGCGCTGAAGATGACCAGTGATGACGGCTGGTCGGTCGCTTCCTCTGCATGACTCAGCATTGCATGGGGAATCAGGGCCATAATCAGGGCAAGGCGTTGCAACAGCAAGTTCATAGAGGTGCACCGGGTAAGCGAATGAGGACACGCAGACCGCCGGATGGACTGCGTTCAAGTTTAAGGGTGCCCTGATGCGCCTGAATAACGGTTTCGACAATGGCGAGGCCAAGACCTGAACCGGAGACATCGGAGCTCAGACGAGAAAAGCGTTGTATCGCCTGACGGCGTTGATGACCCGGAATACCGGGGCCGCTGTCATCAATGATAATTTCGACTAGGTTTCCATCACAGGGGCTCAGGGTGATATCAATCTGATTAATGTCAGGGCCATAGCGCACCGCATTTTCAAGTAGGTTTTTGAGCGCTTCTTTCAAGCTGACCTTATCGCCCGGAATGCGGATGTCGTCAGTCTTGGCAGTATATGAAAAATCGATCTGAGTATGCGCCTGATCTCTGACCGTCTCCGTTAATAACGCTTCGACAAGCGCGTTTAGTGAGATCAAACGAGGCTCAATGCTGTCACTTCGGTGAGTCACTAATGCATGCGCCAGTAATTGATTAGTCAGGCGTGTCAGCTTTTTGTGTTGCTGGCGAATGTTGATTAACCGGCTTCTGATCTCCTCAGTATCAGAGGCCTGCAGCGTTACATCCAACTGCCCCTGTATACCGCCTAAACTGCTGCGTATCTGGTGGGAGGCATCGGCAATAAAGACTTTCATCGTGTCCAGATTGTGCAGTAGTTGTTGCTGATAACTATTGATCGCGTCTACCAACGGGACAACCTCCTTAATGGCAGGGGTATTTAGCGGGCGTAGGTCGTTTGGCGAGCGGTTTTTCAGGTTTTCAGAGATGATACTCAATGGTTGTAAAGCCCGCCTGACACCCAGCCACACCAGTAAGGTTGTTAACAATAAAATGCCAGACAGTGTCGCCAGCGAGCTGAAAAAGATCTCACCAGATAGCTCGTTACGGGCATTTCGGGTTTGTCCTAGTTTAATCACCACCCAGCCATTGGCGGCAGGTGCAATCAACAATTTGCTCTGGACAACCCAGCTAACCACTTCGCCTTTGTACTTTGCGGTAAAAAACTGAGGATCACTGTGAGGCTGATAATCGACTGGCGAGGGAGTTTTGCGGTAGCCGGTCAGGTGTTGTCCCGTGTGATCAATGACTTCGTAATAGACTTTGTCATCAGGGGCTAACTCCAGCATCGATAAGGCGGCATACGGCAGATCAAGGTCGATCTGCGATTCCTGAACAGAGATCCTTTCAATAATTGATAAACTGGCGCTGTTAAGGAGTCGGTTATAAGAAAGATCGGCAGCTCGACTGGCGTAATCCCATACCCCTGCACTCAGTACTGAAAATACAATGATCATTAATAGTACGGTGCGGGTAATTAGGTGTTGCTGCAGAGAGTAAACGGCTTTAGTCATCGATGTGACCTAGGTATCCAAGGCCGCGAATCGTTTTTATATGCAGGGATGATTCCGAGAGTTTTTTTCTCAGTCGGGTCAATGTTTGCTCGATGGCATTGGGGGTATTGGCTTCATCAAAGGTATATAACTTATTAGCAATATCCTCTTTGGTTAATACGCGATCAAGATTTTTCAAAAACAGTTCGAGCAATTGCCGTTCCCGCAGGCGTAACTCGACAGCTTGATTGTTGACCGTTATCTGATGGGTGGCCAGATTAAAAATCAGATTGCCGCAGACCATTGTATTACTGGCAGCACCGCGCTCTCTGCGTAATAAAGCCCGGCAGCGGGCGGCCAGTTCTCTGAAATCTACCGGCTTGACTAGGTAGTCATCGGCGCCTAGATCGAGGGCACTGACCCGATCATCAATTTCAGCACGGGCCGTCAAAATCAATACAGGAATCGTCCGGCCCTTCTGGCGTAGCGATTGTAATAGCTGATAACCACTGCGGCCGGGCAGATTGATATCCAGAATCAACATATCAAAGTCATCCCATGACAGGGTGCGTTCTGCCATCTCGACTGACACTGTCCAGTCAAGGGGGTGTCCTATCTGTCGAAAGTATTCCTGAGTAGCATCGGCCAGCGCTTCATTATCTTCTATAAGGAGTATGCGCATAACGCTAATAATCTCTGTCGGGAGGTAACAACAAGCAATCTATCTGCGTGCTTTTTTTGCTCGTGTCAGACCGTTGTCAGTTAACAGGGCTATATTTCACTGGCTCTTAGGAGCGCTGTTAAAAAAATATATAACAAAAAATCTGATTTGGAGAGCCCCATGAAGTTCAAGCTTCGTATACTAGCACTGGCTGCTGGTTTGGCAACTGCAATGCACGCTGCTGCATTTGAACCATCTAAACCCGAATGTGTCGCCCCTGCAAAACCAGGCGGTGGTTTTGATTTAACCTGTCGTATCATCTCTAACGGTTTCAAAAGTGCGGATCTACTGAGTACGCCGATGGCAGTTACCTTTATGCCGGGTGGTGTTGGTGCCGTAGCGTACAACTATATCAACTCTAACCGTCGTGATGATGGCAATGCGCTGGTGGCATTTAGCTCCGGTTCTTTGCTGAATATCGCTCAAGGTAAGTTTGGTAAAAATCTTGATGAAAACGCTGCCCGTTGGGTCGGTGCTGCCGGTGTCGATTACGGTGCCGTGATTGTGAGAGCCGATGCGCCTTGGAATACTCTGGCTGAGCTAGTGGCTGCAGTCAAAGCTGATCCGACTAAATATGTTCTCGGTGCGGGCGGAGGTGTCGGCAGTCAGGATTGGATGAAAGCCGCTATTCTGATGAAATCATCCGGCGTTGATCCAAAAACGATGCGTTATGTGCCTTATGAAGGTGGCGGTGAGGCGACTGCTGCGCTGATGGGTAATCATATTCAGATCTATCCCGGTGATGTCGGTGAGATGGTTGGACAGATGGAGGCCGGTAAGCTGAAAATGCTGGCGATTATGGCGCCTGAACGACTGGAAGGCGAGTTTGCTGACATTCCGACTGCGAAAGAGCAGGGCTTTGATGCTGAATGGACCATTTTGCGTGGCTTTTATCTGGGGCCAGATGTCTCTGACGATGCTTACAACTATTGGGCAGGGCAGTTTGATAAGGCGTATGAAAACGAAGCGTTCCTAGACACTGTGCATGAAAAAGGACTGATACCTTTTAAAATGTCTGGTGATAAGTTCGACGCCTACGTTAAAAACCGTGTCGGTTACATGCGTGATCTGGCAAAAGAATCAGGCCTTATTAAGTGAGATTTGCAATGTATGACCGTATTCTTGCGGGTATATTGCTGGTGCTGTCTGGACTGATCGTCTGGGCAGCCCTTCAGTTTGATGTACCCTTCCAATATGAGCCTCTGGGGCCAAAAGCCTTCCCCGTTATTCTGGGAATTTTGCTAACGATTTTCTCCGTCCGGTTAATCATTAAGCCTGATGAAAACAGCTGGCATCCGACCGCCGACATTATGAAGAAATTGCTGGCCGGGCTGGTGTTAATGATTGTCTATGCTGCGCTATTTGAAGGCGCCGGATTTATTCTGGCCACTTTTCTGGTGGGGAGTGTCTTTAGCTGGTTGTTTGGCGAAACGCCGAAGCGGGCTGCGTTATTTGCGCTGATTATGAGCGTCATCAGCTATTTTCTGCTGACCTTGCTGCTACAGCTTAATGTTCCTTCTGGCACCTGGTGGGCCGGCGTTTTTTAGGGAGTAGATCTATGGATGTTTTCAGTCATCTGGCAACCGGATTTAGTGTTGCCTTCCTCCCGCTTAACCTGTTACTGGTTTTGTTGGGATGTTTTATTGGTACGTTGATTGGTTCTCTGCCGGGGATCGGTCCAATTAATGGTGTGGCGATTCTGTTGCCGCTGGCTTATGCCCTCGGGTTACCACCAGAATCTGCACTGATTCTGTTGGCGGGCGTCTATTATGGCGCTGAGTATGGTGGCCGTATTTCAAGTATTCTGCTTAATGTTCCTGGTGACGCTGGGGCAATCATGACAACTCTTGACGGTTATCCGCTGTCACGTAAAGGGGAAGGTGGTCGTGCACTTGCGCTGTCAGCGATTAGCTCCTTTGCGGGTAGTATGGGCGCTTTGCTGATGATGGTGATTTGCGCGCCGATTCTGAGTCAGTTTGCGGTTCAATTTGGGCCATCAGAATATGTCTGGCTTATGATTTTTGCCTTTACTTGTCTTGCCACGATGGTCGGCTCTCGACCGGCTAAAACCATTGTGGGCGTGCTCATCGGTTTGGTGCTGGCAACCGTTGGCATTGACTCTGGCAGTGGCGTGTTACGTTTCACCATGGGGATACCGAACTTCTTTGATGGCGTCGACTTTTTAGTCGTGGTTATCGGTATGTTTGCTATCAGTGAAATTTTTGTTCTGCTTGAATCTTGGGCTCGTAATGACCTCGGTGTCCGTCCGCTTGGTAAAAGCTTTGTAACAGTCGCTGATCTGCTGGCGGTTAAGTGGGTGGTATTTCGTTCTACGGTTATGGGCTTCCTGATTGGCGTATTGCCAGGTACGGGGGCTTCGATTGCCAGTGCGGTTGCTTATGGCACCGAGAAGCGTTTTGCCGAAGGTAAAAACGAACATTTTGGTGAAGGCGATATCCGCGGTCTGGCAGCACCGGAGGCTTCCAATAATGCGTCTGCGGTGGGGGCGATGGTGCCGATGCTGACACTGGGGATTCCGGGGAGTGGCACGACGGCGATTTTGCTGGGTGCGCTGATGATGTTCAATATCACACCGGGACCGTTGTTATTCGAGCAGCGGCCTGACATTGCCTGGGGTCTGATCGCTTCGATGTTTGTCGGTAATATCGCGTTGCTGGTGATGAATCTGCCTATGATCGGACTATTTGTTCGCTTACTGTCAATTCGGCAGGCGTACCTTGTACCCGTGATAGCGATGCTGACTTTTGTGGGTATCTACTCCATTCATGGCGACAGTTTTGACCTGTTCTTTATGGTGCTGCTGGGCGTGGTTGGCTTTCTTTTGCGTAAGCTTCATTTCTCACTTGCCCCTGTCATTCTGGGCTTAGTTCTTGGGGAGGTGTTGGAGGTAAATCTGCGTCGTGCGCTGTCTATTTCAGGCGGAGACTGGTCAGTACTACTTGATGGGCCGATAACTTATGTCATGGCCATTGCCACGGTCGTTGCGGTTGTTGCACCGAGTCTGATGCGTTCAATCAAAATGCGTAAACTGCTGGCAAAAGCTAATGAGGTTGAGGATTGAACCTGCTTGCTGAGTTACGCATGATTGTTAGGTAAAACATGTAATATTCGGGGGTGGCTACGGCCCCCCCATTTTTTTGGACGTTATCAATATGTTGCTCGTTATTCGAACGATAATTATTGGTGCCCTAGGTGGCTGTGTCGCCTATTGGCTCGGACTGCCATCGGCTTGGCTGATTGGCGCTCTACTGACAGTCGTTCTGGTCGGGGTGACTAATATTCAGGTGGTGATGCCCGCCTCAACCTCCTCGGTAATTACTCTATTTCTAGGGATCTCTGTCGCACTCAATATAGAAAGTGGTTTGGTAGATCAGTTGCTACACTGGGCCGGTTCGATTTTACTGATGTGTTTGATGCTGGCTTCGTTGTTGTGGATATTATATCGGTTCTATGCGGCTCAGCATGGCTGGCGTCGAGATGAGGCGCTGTTCTGTTCAGTGCCTGGAAATCTGGCCATTATGCTAAGCATGGCCGCTGAAATGAATGCCAATGTACGCCGTATTTCGCTGATACACGGCATACGCTTATTATTTTTAGTGTTCTGTATACCGCTGTTCTTGCCTGTCGCAGAACGCCGCGTCTCCCTGCAGGGGTTCCATATTGAGCATCCCGAAAGAATGCTCATCACTATCGCGCTGGCCACCTTGATTGGCTGGGTTCTGAAGCATATTAAGCTCCCCGCGCCGATGCTGGTGGGTGGGATTGTTGCAACCTTGCTGTTGAGACAGAGTATGGATTGGGACTGGCGTTTCCCTGATATGATTCTGCTTTCCTTAATGGTGTTTCTTGGTTGTGCAATTGGGTCACGTTTTAATAATATTGATATCCATGAGTCAATCGCGGAGATTAAGGCCGCTTCAGTCGGCTTGCTTATTACCTTGATGGTCTCTGCAGGATTCGCGGCTATTCTTCACTATGTTGCCGCCATTCCCTGGACTCAGGCCATGCTGGCCTATGCGCCGGGTGGCATGGAAGTGATGATCGCCATTGCGATGAATCAGGATGTCGATGCATTGTTTGTTGCCACCCATCAGTTGTTCCGAATGTTGATCATGAGTATGACGATTCCGCTACTGATGATTCTCATTAGGCGAAAGGATGTAGCCTGAAGAGGCTTTAGTGGCGTTTCTGGGAGGGGGATCAGTACTGACAAGTTACGCGCAACGGGTAACAATCCTCTTCTGAATAAACTAACTTGCCACTACAAACGTCACCGTTTTCCGTCAGAAATCACCCAGCATGCGGTTTGGTTATATTAGTGCTTTAACCTCAGCTATTGAGATGTAGTAACTGCCTATCATAGAGCCAGTAATGGCTAAGGATAGGCAACATGGATAAAAAGCAACTGAAGCCTTCGCACGCGAAGCGGCTAAAAGCATTAAAACTGAAAGTGATCTCAATGACTTCCGGCAGATGCTAACCAAAGTCACCGTTGAAACGGCCCTTAATGCCGAACTAGATGAACATCTGGGTTACGACAGGTATGCTAAAAGTTCCTCAGATAACAGCCGAAATGGCTATTCCAGCAAGACCTTACGTACCGAAGATGGGTCGATTGAGATTGATGCTCCACGGGATCGAGATGGCAGCTTTGAACCGAAGTTAGTTAAAAAGCAGCAGACTCGCTTCACGTCAATGGACGATAAGATTCTGAGCCTGTACGCCAAAGGCATGACTACTCGTGAAATCGTCGCTACCTTCAAAGAAATGTACGATGCTGATGTCTCTGCCAGTCTCATATCAAAGGTCACAAACGCAGTATTAGAACAGGTGATTGAATGGCAGTCACGGCCATTGGATCAGGTATACCCTATTATTTATCTTGACTGTATCGTGGTTAAAATCCGCCAGGACAAACAGGTCATCAACAAGGCTATTTACCTAGCTTTGGGGGTTAATTTGGAGGGCCATAAGGAATTGCTAGGCCTGTGGATTTCTGAAAATGAGGGTGCCAAGTTTTGGCTGAATGTGCTCACGGAGCTCCAGAACCGAGGCGTCAAAGATATACTAATCGCCTGTGTCGACGGCCTGAAGGGGTTTCCCGATGCAATCAATACGGTCTTTCCCAAAACACAGGTTCAGCTCTGTATCGTTCATATGGTTCGCAACTCGGTTAAGTACGTCCCATGGAAAGATTATAAAGCCGTTACCTCCGATCTCAAACAAATCTATCAATCTGTCACGGAAGAGGAGGCCCTGCTGGCACTGGAGCAGTTTGCTGATCGATGGGACGAAAAATACCCCCAGATTAGCCGCTCTTGGCGTGCACACTGGGAAAATCTGAACACCTTGTTCGATTACCCTCAGGACATACGCAAAGCGATCTATACGACCAACGCGATCGAGTCTCTCAACAGCGTTATCCGTAAGGCGATCAAGAAGAGGAAGCTGTTTCCGACGGATGACTCCGCACGAAAGGTGATCTATCTGGCGATTCTGGATGCTTCCAAAAAATGGACGATGCCCATTAGAAACTGGAAGCCCGCATTGAATCGATTTATGATTGAATTTGAAGACCGCTTAACTGATTATATTTGAACTTAGCAGTTACACAGAATTATTTACAGGGTCGGAGGTTCTGCATTGACTCTATCTCCATGGCTTTTGGGTTGTGATATCACCAAGAAACGTAAGCTCTCAGTACCATTATTCATTAATTGATGAGGCTCTTGAGCTGGAACGTGAATACCACTTCCAGAATTGATCTCGACAATATTACCTGATATTTCTATATGGGCTACGCCCGAAAGCACGTAGAAGAACTGCTGGGATTCGTTATGATAATGTCGCTCTTCTTTTTCATTTGGAGGCACCTCCTCTTCGATTACACTTAAACTATCAGATTTAAGCAAGTGCCAGCCAATGGAGTTAATTCCCCATTTATAGCGCTCCGCATTTTCAGTATTTATGATCTTCATTATTTATCCTGGATAACAGTAACTTAAAGGTGATTATCCTTCTCACATCATTGATACGCTCTAGATTCCAAGCACAATAGTCATACGAATTTATTGGGATTTAAGGGTATATACGACGTTGATAGACCTTGTATAGTCCATTTGATTGTCTTTAATCTCGAAGTAATATGATCGAACACTTAGCCCGCTCTGTCACTCTGGCAGATACCGAGCCCAAGAAAAAGTCATCGATTTTTGGGCGATGATGAGCCGCCATAATCGCCAGATTAATCTCTTTAGCTGTGATGTAATTGATAATAGTGTCTGCTGTAGAGCCCTCGTATACACGGAGGACGGGATGAACACTTTCTGGTATCACTCTATGCGAATAATCCTGTAATTTACGGGCGATATCTTTAACTGCGTTGATGTGATCTTTTTCACTAAAATAGGCTGCGATAAATGAGTTAGTAAAGCCGGGTACAACGGTGAGCATGTGTAGCTCAGATCCGTTTTCTGTTACTTCACGTAGTGCTAGCCTCAATGCATGTTCTGCAAATTCGGGTTCATTTAAATCAATGGGAACGAGTACTTTTTTAAACATCGTTCATATCTCCTACAAACCTGACAACCTAGCGTGGATAGCTGGTTATCAGATTTCTTATCTGTCAGGATGGTTAAACCTTAGTTAGCATTCACTGTATTGGAGAACACTACTCTAGATGTTTTACGGCGACGTTGAAGCAAAAAAATCAATGCAAATAAAGCTAATGCAGGTATGTAGATCCACTCTTTAGCAGGCTGTACTTGGGGTATATCCACTGAAGTAATGACTTGGTCAAAGACCAGCCCAGCTTTTTCTGCAGGACTATCAAAACCGACGTAATCAACTACCGTTTTGCCATTATTGGTGAGCAAGGCTAATCCGGATGACTCTATCCGTGCTGCGCCATCTATTCCATTACCTAATGCCATGCTAGCCATAAATAAACGGTTGTCCCCCACGTCATCTTCACCCTGAACCCATAGCCGTAATTCAGTGCCTGCTACCATCGAGTTAGCCGCTTGAATAAGTTCTGTTGGCGCTATTTGTTTATGAGGCGGTATTATCTGGTCCATCCAAAAGCCGGGGCGGAAAAGAGAAAATGCGACTAACATTAGCGCCATCGACTCATACCAACGGCTGCGAACAAGAAAGAACCCTTGAGTGGCTGCGGTAAATATCAGCATGGCGGCTGTGGCAACAATAAAGATCATTATTCCTTGAGACCATGTCACATTGATCAGCAAAAGATCGGTGTTGAAAATGAATAAGAAAGGTAGAACTGCGGTGCGCATACTGTAGTTAAAGGCAACAAAGCCTGTACGAATCGGGTCACCACCGGAAACAGCTGCTGCAGCAAATGAGGCCAAGCCGACTGGCGGTGTAACATCCGCCATAATACCGAAGTAAAACACAAACAAATGGACCGCAATTAACGGAACGATTAAACCAGACTCTTGACCTAGGGTAACAACAACGGGTGCTAATAATGCTGAAACCACAATGTAGTTAGCGGTAGTGGGTAATCCCATCCCGAGAATCAGGCTTAATATTGCGGTCAGTATCAACATGAGTAACAAGTTACCCATCGAAAGAATCTCAACCAAGTCGGCCAACACAGAACCAACGCCGGTTTGTGATACGGCTCCCACAATGATACCGGCCGTTGCTGTCGCGATACCAATACCAATCATGTTGCGAGCCCCTACGATCAGCCCATCAACAAGTTCGTTACCGCCTTTCCTTAGTTGATCAAGTAACGCTCCTTCTTGACGAAAGTAAGCTATGAGAGGTCGTTGAGTCACGAGTATAAGGATCATTAATACCGTTGCCCAGAAAGCAGATAGCCCTGGAGACAAGCGTTCAATCATCAAACACCATACCAGCACAACCACGGGGAGTAGAAAATGTAGACCGGACTTAACCGTCGGCCCCACTTCTGGGAGCTCAATCATAGGCGAATCAGGGCTATCTAATTTTAGGCTGGGCACTTTTGCGGCATAGCGTATCAAGTAAAGGTACGTTATCGCTAATAATGCAGCGATTATCCATCCCGCATTTTCACCAAAGACTGGTTTGATCCAGCCAATGCCATAATATACGACAGCGGCGAGGGCGGCCGTTACCATGAAGCCTGTTAATAAGCCGATAACGCGAAGGTGCCAAGGTTTGATCGCGCTGCGACGGGGTAGACCCTGCATATCTAATTTTAGTGCTTCTAAATGCACAATATAGACCAGCGCGATATATGAAATGAGTGCTGGTAAAAATGCATGTGTAATAACCTCTACATAAGAGATACCTACATACTCAACCATCAAAAATGCAGCGGCACCCATGACCGGAGGCATAATCTGTCCGTTAACAGATGAAGCAACCTCTACTGCGCCGGCTTTTTCAGCAGAAAATCCAACACGTTTCATCATCGGAACGGTGAACGTGCCGGTGGTTACCACATTGGCAATGGATGAACCTGATATAAGGCCAGTAAGACCTGAAGCAACGACCGCCGCTTTGGCTGGGCCACCACGCATGTGTCCTAATAAGGAAAATGCTACCTGTATAAAATAGTTACCGGCACCCGCCTTATCCAACAGTGCGCCAAACAAAACAAACAGAAATACAAAACCAGAAGACACACCGAGTGCAATACCAAAAACGCCTTCAGTGGTTAGCCATTGGTGGTTGATAAGTTCTTTAAGCGTTACGCCTTTGTGAGCAATGATATCCGGCATATAAGGGCCGGCCAGCGAATAGGTTAAGAATACAACAGCCACCATCATTAATGGTGGTCCCAGCGTTCTGCGTGCAGCTTCGAGTAATAAGATAAGTCCAGCGACAGAGATTACTAAATCTTGTGTATTCGGAAGGCCTGGGCGGCTAACGAGCTGATCATAAAACAGAAAGATATAGGAAGCACAAAAAGCAGCCACTAGGCTGAGTATCATATCGTTGAGTGGTACGCGGTGATGTGGCGAGCGGGTGAAGGCCGGGTAGGCTGTAAAGGCTAAAAATATTGCAAAGCCTAAGTGAATGGCACGGACTTCTGTGTCGTTGAAAATACCAAAACTACCAATCAATGGCCAATCATAAAAGGAAAGTGGTGATGCTATCCATAACTGGAAAAGAGACCACGCCAGCGCGGTTCCTAACAGAATTTTACCCTGCCAGCCGTGCGGAACACGTGCGCCGGTATCATTAGCTGCCACCATTTCTTGCAGTTCTG
Source organism: Amphritea atlantica (assembly GCF_018860855.1). Taxonomy (GTDB): domain Bacteria; phylum Pseudomonadota; class Gammaproteobacteria; order Pseudomonadales; family Balneatricaceae; genus Amphritea; species Amphritea atlantica_A. Next base: position 38,204 of record NZ_JAHKQE010000031.1, on the reverse strand, counting down.
TTTCATCAATAGCTGTTTGCATATTACTGTTTTGCTTGTTCAAATTCGTCATATTCATCTCCCAGCGTTGGAATCAGGAACAAGAAAAAAGGGGTGCGGAACCCCTTCTTTGGCTAGTTATAAATTACATCCAGCCTTGTTCTTTGTAGTAACGAATTGCGCCTTCATGTAAAGGTGCAGACAAACCGTTTGTTATCATTTGTTTCTGATCTAAGTTGGCAAACGCAGGGTGAAGGCGTTTGAACTTATCAAAATTATCGAAGACCGCTTTAACTATCTGGTAAACAGTATCGGGATCAACCTTTGCTGAAGAAACCATTGTTGCAGCGTTGCCAAAGGTCTGTATATCGTCATCATTTCCTCTGTAAAGACCGCCCTTAATTATGGCTGGAGCGTAGAAGTCATTTTCAGCGATTAGTTTATCGATGATCGGCCCCGTCACTGGAATCAGTTTTGTATCACAAGACGTTGTTGCTTCTTTGATGATACCGGATGGGTGACCTACATTTGATAATATGACGTCGAGTTTGTTATCACACAGCGCCTGTGACTGCTCAGATGATTTCAGCTCAGCCGCCAACTTGAAAGAATCGCGGGTCCAGCCTTTTTTCGCCATGATCACTTCCATCGTACCGCGAGTGCCCGATCCTGGGTTATTCAGATTAACTCGCTTGCCTACCAGATCATCAAACGTTTCAACACCGGAGTCTGCACGAGCAACTACGGTGAATGGTTCGCTATGAATAGAGAATAAGGCGCGTAGATCTTCGAACTTTCCTTGTTCAATGAAAGAGTCATGCTTAGTGCCGTTAAGGGCATAAAACTGCCAATCTGATTGGGCTACCCCCATATCTAGTTGGCCTTGACGGATAGCATTTATATTTGCAACCGACCCTCCAGTTGATGGAGCTGTGCATTTGATTCCATGATCTTCAGTGCCTCGGTTAACCAAGCGACACATTGATTGACCAACAACATAGTAGACGCCGGTCTGACCACCCGTACCAATAGTCATGTAGTTCTGCTCAGCGTTGGCTGTCGTAGTGCTGAGAGCGGCGGTTAAACTAATAGCGGTTGAGATGATTAGTTTTGAAAGTTTATTTTTTGTAGTCATGAAATTTATCCTTATTATTAACAAAAAAAGATGTGTTTTTATTTTTTTATAATTTCTAGAAGCTGTGCTAGAAAAAACTCTACCTCCTCTTCGGTGTTATAGTGAGCCATGGAAAATCGAGCTACAGACTCTAGGCCTAGGGGCCGCAGAATATTTCCGGAGTAGAGATCATTTGATCGTGCGTGGATACGTATCCCACACTTATCCAGTGCGGAGACAAGACTGACAGCGTCCCAGCCCTCGACACCAAATGAAACAACCCCTTCACGTTGATTAATATCGGTGGTGCCAACGACCGTCACGCCTTCTATATTTAAAAGACCTTTGTGCTTTTTATTGCCGTGCAGAAGCGTCGAAATAAGTACATGCTCATGCTGGAGCATTGCTTTACCCGCAGCACGAAGTTGATCTCTTGTATTTGTTGATTGGGTAAACTGTTTGCCTAACCAAGATAGATATTTAACGACCTCTGTAATAGCCGCTAAAGCAGACGGGTCACGACTACCAAGCTCCCAGACATTATCTGGTTTGCCTATCAGCCGATCATGAGGAATGTGGCTCATTCGATCGGAGAGCCACGCATATCCGTTATTAAATTTGGAGTACACTTTGTATAGCGATATGACGTAAGCATCAGCGTTGTAATCTTCCACATCTAGATAGCCATGGGGAGCATGCTGTATACCATCAACGATCACAAAACACTCAGGGGCCGTGGCTCGAATCGCCTCAATGATAGACTTAACATCCATTACCACTCCTGTTACCGGGTTAGTGTGGATAACTGTGGCAACACGAGTATCGGGTCTTACACAAGAGGCGTAGTCTTGGGCACTGACAACACCGGTTTGTGTATCAAACGGGACCTCAATCCATTCTCGTGAAGTATTCTCGGCCCAGAGCTGTGTCGCACTATAAGTTGAAGGGTGCTCGACCGGACTGGATAGAATGGAACCTCCAGCGGCAGCGGCAATTGCTGCACTTCGTATCAACCGGAATAGACACTCTGTACCCGTTTCCCCACCAAAGACGACGCCGCTTTTTGCACCAAAAAGCATTCTAAGGTTATCTAGCCCCTCCTCAACAGTAGTACTCATCGCTTTTGAGGCTGCATTGTTCCGGTGCTCATTATCCGGTACTGCTCCTATCTCAGTCGTACGTTTAATGACAGACTTCAAGGTTAAGGAGCCGCCCGCGCTTTCAAAATAGACTCGTTTACCGGCATAAGGGCAATGATCAACATAATGGAATTGGGAACGAATCTGCTCTAGCAGGTCGGCGTTTAACGGAGAGGTATAAAGTTCTTCATTAGTTTTCGAGTGGATGTTTTTCATGGATAAACCCTGCTGACTGATATGGTGGATATAAAGCAAGTACTCAACTGAGATTTTCCGAATGCTGTATAACCTTGGTAATCAGTCTAAAAAAGCTAATGCATAAAAAAAAGCGAATAGTTAGAATGTTTTTTGAGTCTTTTTTTTCATATATTGGTTTTGTAATATCACCTTTGCCTATAACTCTTACAATTAGCCTTAGACTAATCATCGAAAAAAGTGATATATATTTATCCTTAAGTATCTCTTTAGGGAAAAGAACTGCTACTTATAGCTAGATTCCATAATATTGAGACATATACCAAAATATTCAGTGTCTTGATCCTCGTTGCGCAGTGGGGTTTTTAGAGAAAAAGGCGATCGGATAATGATTACATTCAAACAAATTGAAGCGCTATTCTGGATATCAGAGTTGGGTAATTTCGCAGCAGCCGCTGAAAAACTACATACGACGCAGTCTGCAATTTCAAAAAGAATCAATGAGTTAGAAACGACGTTCGGTATGTCAGTATTTGATCGTTCCCGCCGCAATGCCAGGCTTACAGAAAAAGGTAGTGAGCTATTGCTGATGGCAAAAGATCTAATTGAGATGCGAGACGAAATGCTTGAGCGTATGGCTAATCCGCAAGTACTGCATAAGCGTTTCCGGATTGGTGTTACGGAATTGACAGCACTAACGTGGTTACCAAAACTGGTAAAATTGATAGAAGAGAACTATCCACGCTTAATTCTTGAGCCGCAAGTTGAACTGAGTTCTGTGTTGTTCGATAAGATGAGCGATGATTCACTAGACTTTATTATTGTCCCTGATATTCATGAGGATGCACGTTTTAAGGTGCAACCACTCGGATCCGTAGAAAATGCTTGGATGTGTACACCTGATTACACAGATATTCAGGCGCCAATAGCGTTGCAAGATATTGCTCAGTTTAACGTGCTTATGCAGGGTGCGCGGTCTGGTACAGGACTTATCTACGATCGGTGGTTTTCACAAAATAAAGTACAAGCCAGCCAGGCATTAATTAGCAGTAATCTAGTTGCACAGCTTGGTCTGACATTATCCGGTTTCGGTATTACCTATTTACCATTAAAGGCCATGAACTCATTAATTGAGCAAGGGCAGCTTCGAACCTTAGACATCCACCCTAAACTCCCTCAGGTTCGATATGCTGCAATTTATCGTGCTGATCGTGACTCACGGCTCTACACGGATGTAGCCGATTACGCTAAGCAGGCCTGCGATTTCAGTCGATTTCTGTTAAATGTTTTTTAGCTATTCATGCTTCCTGCGTATAGATTACGAGAAAATTCTACTTTTGAGCACTCTTATTTTTCGGGGGGATTACCCTAGAGCAAAAAGCGTCGCCAACTTGCTGTCGTTTTTCATCAGCCCACGGTATCGCGCCTTGGTAAACCCGAACTGACATTTTATGATTCTGAATGGATGCTCGACCTTGGCTCTAATACTGGCCTTCATATATTCGATGTTTATCGGAACTTTGTTGATTCTCGGGTGTTTCTTAAGAGCCCTGACTTTTCCTTGCCGCTCCGCAATATGCCAGTCAACGGCTTTGTCTTTTAGGTTGTCCCGCTTATCGATGCCTCGGTAGTCCGCCTCAGCGAATACTAACTGCTCATCACCATGCAGTAATCGGTCTGCTTGGTTCAAATCATGTTCATTGGCAGCAGTGGTTTCAAGGCTGTGCGTCAGACCTGTTCTGGCATCGACTCCAATGTGAGTTTTTATGCCGAAATGCCAGAGATTACCCTTCTTAGTTTGGTGCATCTCCGGATCACGCTCACCCGCCTTGTTCTTCGTTGAGCTGGGAGCCTCAATAATGGTGGCGTCCATTAGGGTGCCTTCCTTGACCAGCACACCAGCCTCAGTCAGCCAGTGTTTACTTCCTCGAAGATCTGCCGGCCAAGTCCATTGCGTTCCAGTAGGTGCCTGAAGTTCATAATCGTCGTGTGATCAGGGATTGGTTTATCGAGCGAGAGACTCGTAAATATCCGTATCGATGCGATTTCATAAAGGGCATATTCCATTGCCGGATCACTCAGGTTGTACCACTGTTGTAGACAGTGAATGCGCAGCATCGTCGTCAGTGGGTAAGGCCGTCGACCGTTACCCTGTTTGGGATAATAGGGTTCAATGACGGCTTCGGTCCGTTGCCAAGGAACCAGCGTTTCCATCCGTGCCAGGAGCTTTTCCTTCCAGGTTTGGTAGCGCTTCTGTCGATACTCTCAATCGGCAAAGCTGAGCTGATTTTCCATGTGCTGATCCTGGCTGACACTATGGCAGGTATTGTCTCATACGGAGGGACTTATTCGCAGGTTCCCTAGGCAGCGTATATGAATCCTCGATAGCCTCATGTATACGATGGGTATCCATTTGAAATTATAGGCGATTTTTGCCCATGGCTAGTGCGAGTTCAGCAATTAACTCTTTCGTCAGATGAGATTTATTGCCATTTTCTTTTTCAATGAGTCCAAGTATTCGGTGGGGAGCCTTGTTTGTAAAAGGAACTCGTTTTAATGAAAGAGAACCTGGATACTGAATATTACGTTGTGGAATAATTGAGACGCCTAAGCCGTGATAAACCATCGTGGCGATTGATTCAAGTGTATTCAGTTCCATCGTATCGTTCACGACGATACCCGCTTCTTGTAAATATTTATCGATCATCTGTCCCACCCATGCTGCTTTGCTATAGCGAATGAATGGGTTGTTTTCTAATAACCATTCAGCAGACTCATTTGGTGAGTCAATGGGTGCTATGACGATTAATGGTTCTATGCCAAAAGGGCTCCAAAGAAGTCCTGGACGTTCAGAGGGCGGCTCACTGATAATCGCCGCATCAATAGCACCGCGATCAACCTGAGTAATTAATGAGCTAGAAAGGGCGCTAGAAACAGAGATGTGTAACTGTGGTAAAGAGCTGCGAAGACTGGCGAGTGCTGTCGGTAATACTCCCGTCAACATCGTAGGAACCGAGCCTAGAGACAGCTGGCCAGACAGTTTGTCCATCATCGCAGGCGTTTCCATAAACTGTTCATAATGCCTAACAATTTCTCTGGCTTTGGGGACTATGGCCATCCCTGCTTCATTGAGTGTTGGGGGTCTGCGGGTTCTGTCAAAGAGTTGCATATTGAGGTCTGTTTCCAGCGTCTTCATCTGCATGCTCACGGCTGCTTGAGTAACAAAGACAGCTTCTGCGGCTTCAATAAATGATCCTTTGTCAGCAATAGCAACGAGGGTTTTTAAGTGACGAATAGACATTTTTTATTATTTCCTATTGCTGAGCGTAAGCTTTTATCTAGGGATGGTACTATCATCAGATAAAATTTACAAAGCGCATCGTTTTGGGAATTATAATTAGATTTTCTGTCTTTATGGTCAACCTATGCTCATCAGCATAACTTGGTGCATGTCTTCTTCTGGCTCCCTAGTGCTAGTTCAGATCTATGTTCCTGAAAGGCATGCCTTAGCGGTCATGCTCGTATGACTTGTACGGGTTGGAGATCTCTCCTGAATACCTTAACTATAGATGCTGGTCCCTGATTCTATGGAGAACTCGGGTGAATCTATTATTAGTGCTCGAATTGATATAACTAGATATTAGTAGTTTGGCTGTGTGTTATATCGACTCTCAATAGGCACCATGCTTCGATATTTATTGAGCATCGTTATAAATGATATATTCAATAAATCTTACGTCGTTGTTAAATAAATGTAGATTTACATTAATCTGGTTGATGTTACTTTGTGTGCTTATGCTTTTCGGCAGAAGTTTGTAATGAACAAGCTCTGTTATTTTAACCGCTGAGTTTTGATACTGAGAGGGGAGAAGTGATAGCTATTTACTTAAGGAGAATAAAAATGATATTAAGTAGCCCTAAGGTAATGATTAAAAAAACAATGATTAAAACTGCACTGATATTGGGTATTAGTTCAGTATTTACTGGCCCTGTTCTGGCTGATTATCCGCAACGGCCTATTTCTTTGGTTATCCCTTTTGGTACAGGTGGGCCTACCGATATTTCTGCTCGGGCTTTAGCTCGAACACTCTCAGATAAAGTGCCAAAACCTATTGTTATCGTGAACCAAACGGGTGGCGGTGGCGCGGTTGGCTCTGTTACCGTGGCTCATGCCCGTGGTGACGGTTATAAAATGCTTGCAGCACGTACAGGCTCACAATCAGTTAGTTTGGCAATGAAAAGTAACATGCCTTATACATTAGCCGATTTTAAATTTGTGGGTATTTACGAACTTAATCCAGTAGTTTGTGTTACCAACAGTAATAGCGGTATCACAACGATGAAGCAGCTTATTGATTTGGTTAACTCGAAGCCAAAAACAGTGAGTTTTAGTTCAGCGGGTGTTGGTGCGCTACAGCATTTAGCTGGGGTCATGGTCTTAAATGCTTTCGGAGTTGAGAATCCACTGGAAACGGCTATTCACTTACCCATGAATGGTGGTGGTGCCGCGGCAACGGCTGTGTTGAATGGTACGGCGACATTTGAATGTGCCAATTCCTCTAGCGTGGCAGGGTTTATCAAAAATGGTCAAATGACACCTTTAATGGTGGCAACCAAAGAGAGAGTTGAAGGTATTGATGCGCCTACCGTTGCTGAGCTAGGCCATCCAGAATTAGAAAAGTTAGTTGGCTGGACGGGAATTGCTGGACCTAAGTCGTTGAGTAATGAAAGTGTAGATGCATGGGAAAAGTGGCTTAAAGTAACGACAAGTGATGCTGGGTTTGTCGAAACGATGACGAAGCTTGGATCTCAGGTTGTCTATATGGGGCCTGAGGAATCATTTGATTTTATTCAGAGTCAGTATCTTGATTTTCGAACAATCGTTGAAAAATTAGATATGCAAATAAACTAAGAGAATTTAATTCTGTATAAGTATCTTGAATAGATGCTTATATTTTTATGCATAGAGGTTTTTATGTTGACGAATAAAAAAGATCTATCTTTTGGCTTCTGTCTTTTTTTTGCTGCGCTTGCATTAATGTTTTATATCATTCCGTTTGCGGTAATGACGCCAAATAATGTTGCTCACGCAGTCCTTTCCCCTAAGTTCTGGCCTAATGCTATTGCATGGATGTTGTTATTACTCGGTGGAGGCATGCTGATTAAAGCCTTTTTATACAGAGAAGAGAGAGAAGCGACAACGGGGATCGCTATTGGTAAGTGGCTACGTTTAGCCGTGTTTGCTGCTTTTTTAGCCGCTTTCTATCTGCTGTTGCCTGAATTAGGGATGATTTGGGGAGGAAGTTTAGCTTATCTCATCTTTTCTCTGTTGATCTGTCGAACTGAACATCGAGTGGCTGCGGTCTGTGTTGGGTTGATGCTGCCCATAGCCCTGTATATGTTTTTTTATCATATTGCGGGTGTGGATATACCCCAAAGTGATTTTATGAGGTTACCATGAATTTCTTAGATACGTTATTGGAGGCTCTTTCTTTAGTTACTCAATCAGGCAGTATACTCGCGCTTGCTATTGGTGTTGTTGTCGGTGTTGTTTGTGGCGCCATTCCTGGCATGTCAGCAACGATGGCTGTGGCGCTAACACTACCCTTTACCTTTGCGTTAGAGCCAGTGGTGGGTATTCTTCTGTTGCTTGGTGTTTACAAGGGGGGGATTTTCGGTGGTTCGATTCCGGCTATTCTGATTAAAACGCCCGGTACTCCAGCATCGAGTGCAACGATACTTGATGGTTACCCGATGGCTGAGAAAGGGCAGGCGGGTAAGGCTTTAGGGATGGCGCTATACGCTTCTTGTACGGCGGATATTATTTCTAATTTAGCACTGATTTTATTTGCGGGTTGGTTAGCCTCATTTGCTATGGGTTTTGGCCCGCCTGAATTTTTCACGCTGATGGTTTTTTCGCTTATGATTATCGCTGGAATCTCTGGTAATCAGCTTATGAAAGGTCTAGTTTCGGCTGCTTTAGGTTTACTGCTAGCGACCGTTGGGCTTGATTTGGTATACGGTACTGACCGTTTCATTATGGGCAATGTTAATCTGATGGGTGGGCTCAATTTTATTGTTGTACTGATTGGCTTATTTGCATTACCTGAGATTATTACCTTTGCTATGAGCCCTTCTGATAAGCATGGGAAAGTACGGCAGCTAGGGGGAACGCATGTTACCTTTCAAGAGTATAAAAGCTGCTTTCGAACCATTTTTAGAGGAGGTGTGATTGGTGCGGTCTTAGGGTCTATACCTGGGATTGGGGCAGCGCCAGCGGCTTTTTTGTCTTACAGTGAAGCACGGCGTAAATCGCCTAATAAAGATAACTTTGGAAAAGGTGAAATTGAAGGCGTTGCTGCATCGGAAGCGGGTAACAACGGTGTATGTGGTTCGACATTAATACCATTATTAGCACTTGGGATTCCCGGCGATGTGGTCACGGCCATCATTATCGGTGCATTCATGGTGCATGGTATTCAACCTGGACCGCTGTTGTTCCAAGACCATGGGAGTTTAGTGTACGCGTTATTTATGGGGTTGATTCTAAGCTCTGTTTTCCTGCTGTTTTTTGGTAGTTTTGCCATTAGAATCTTCAAGTATATAGCGGATGTACCTAAGTCGATTCTCTTACCGGCAGTGCTGATTTTATGTGTTTTTGGCAGTTATGCTATTAACAACTCTATGTTTGATGTCATGGTCATGTTTGCCTTGGGTTGGTTAGGTTACTTCCTGATGCGGCTTGAAATGCCTGCGGCACCTTTTCTCATCGCTTTTATCTTGGGGCCGTTGCTCGAAGATAATTTTCGTCAGTCGATGTTAATGTCTAACGGTAGTCTCGATATCCTCTTCAGAGGCTGGATCACTTGGGGTTTCTGGACGTTGAGTGCTATCACACTATTCTGTTTGATTAAGAGTCACTGGGATACAAAGAAGACAAGTGCGGCTAAAAAGAGGGTGCTGGAGACTGAACCAGCAAGCTGAGCAAAAAGTGATTTTTTATTGAGCAGAACGGCTGCTGTACCTTGATGCCTCTAAGTGCTGGTATGGCGGTCTCTGATATTTTGTTCAGCTAAGAAGCACTCATGCATTTTTCTACAGGCCTATTTATAAGGCAGGGGTCTTATATATCACTGGATAGATCTGCATGTTGCTCCAGAGAGCCATCGTGTTTACATAGGCTACTATATGGCTCTTGTCTTTGTGTGTTTTCAGTAAGGAAATAAGAGTGGAATATATTACAGAGTCATTACGGCTTGCACTCAATATCGGTGGTCTTGGCTATATCTTTTTAATACTGTTTTTGGCTCTATTATTGAGGGCGGCCATTGGGTTTGGTGATGGGTTGCTTGCAGTGCCATTGTTGACCGTATTTATTGAATTGCGTGAGGCGGTACCATTAATTTTATTACTCTCTACAACGATTTCATTTTTTACTTTATGGAAAGATAGGCATGCCTTACAGCTTGGCTCATTAAAGCGAACATCATTTTCGGCGATATTAGGTATTCCATTAGGTGTGCTGTTATTAAGTTTTGGAAATGAAGATATTGCTAAAGGGTTGCTTGGTTTTCTATTAATCACTATCGCTGCTTGGCAACTGTTGCCCTCTTCGAACTTTCGATTAAAAGGAGATGGCTGGAGCTACTTATTTGGAGGTCTTGCCGGGATGCTAGGCTCTGCTTATGCATTACGGGGTATCGTGTTCAGCATCTATGGCAATCTCAGAGGCTGGGGGGCAAGTGAGTTTAAAAGTACCATTAGTGGGTTTTATATTATTAGCGGGGTACTTATCCCAATAACATATATAGCGGCAGGGCTGATCACTCAGCGTTTATTTGGGTTGTATCTGTTATTGCTACCCGCTGCTATTCTTGCGTCAATCATTGGCCAAAGGTTAACTAGTAAATTTGATGCAGCAGCATTTCAGCGAATTATTTGGCTGTTTCTGTTGTTGTTCGGGTGTGTATTAGCGGCACGGTTGGCTTGGAGCTTTTCGTTGTAGGCGTTGAGGTCATTCGACAACCGTTTAAGAGGCTTTGAATTATGCCGTCCTGTGTCTAGGGCTTTGCTTCTATTGTCGCTGCTATAGCGTGCTAGCTTCGTGCTGAGCTCAGTCCGGTTCGATCTTATGTTCAGCGTGAATATGAGGCTTGCCTATGATTATGTGATATATGCTATCGTTTATCCCTTCGGTAAGCTGCTGGGATGCGTGCTACACCGTGTATGATGAAACAATCTGATATTTGAGGTTTATATGTCTGGCGATATGCTCTCCTCTTCTATTGAGGTGGCTAAACTGTCTACTATTTCTGCGTTTGGTGCACTGTCAGAAGAAACAATCAAGTTTTTGGTAACTCATGGTAAAGCCATTCAGCTAAAGGCCGGTGACCATCTGTTTCACTGTGGCGATTCAGCCAATGAATTTTATATTGTGCTTACGGCTTCCATTCGTCTATTCCAGAGCAGTTCGGGTGAGAATCGCTTCGTCAGGGAGTACCTACCAGGAGATCAGGTTGGTGTTTCTGCGATGATCACACTGAATCCACGGCATGGGGATGGAATAGCGAGCATCGATTGTGAGGAATTGGGGGTGGGCTCTGCTGTTTTTCATGATCTCTATAATCAAAGCCATCAGGATTTTGTTATTTTCTTAATGAATATGTTTCGAGATATGGCGCGAGGGTTAAAGAAAGAGCGTGAATCGTTGCTAGAGGCTTCTGTGCCAAAATAAACTGATTGAAGTGCTTAATATAATAATCTGAAGGCCTAACTCAACCCGATATTTCGAGTACCTGGATGTTGTGCTGTGCTCATGCGGATCTTTATTATTCCTCATATTTCGTTATCTTCATGTATATGAAGACGTGTGTATGTCTATCTGATATTACCAAGTTATAAGACCTCCACAGCTCGTTAGAAGCGAGTCTCCTCTTATTATATGAACCCGCCTGGGTGAATTAATATTTTTAATTCTCTTTTTTATCGTGGCTAGAAAGTAGCTCAATCGCTTTGTTACCGCTTTAATTAGCCTTAACTTAATCAGATCTTAAGTTATTGTTAAATATATATCGTTATTAATAAGATCTTCTGTAGATGTATTATGTTTTAACGAAATAACTGCGATGGAAACCGCAGTAGTTCATATTCGGTGAGGCGTAAAAGTGTATGGAAAATAATCAAAAAAAAATAACGGTATCAGTCTGGCGAGGTGGTGAAGACGGTAACTTTGAGAACTTCCAGGTCCCTTTTGTTGAGGATCAAACTATTCTCGATTTACTGACTCACGTGCAACGTACAATTGATAATTCTTTGTCCTATCGTTTTGCTTGTCGTGTGGGTATGTGTGGGTCTTGTGCAATGCGGGTAAATGGAAAGCCGCGTTGGACCTGCCGTACGTTGGTGAGCACTGTGGTTCAAAATGATGAGTTAAAACTTGAGCCATTATCGAACCTGCCGGTGGTAAAAGATCTTGTGGTCGATATGGAGCCATTCTTCGAGAAGTGGCAGGAGGCCAAGGGGCGATTTGAGCCATCGGATTCTCCAGTAACAGAATTTGTCCCTATTAAACCCGATGATAAGCAGCGCCAAAAAGCGGATGAAGCGATTGAGTGTATCAATTGTGGTTGTTGTTATGCAGCGTGTGATGTTGTCGAGTCTAACCCTGCTTACCTTGGGCCAGCAGCTCTTAACCGTGCTTGGTCATTGATCAACGATGCTAAAGATTTTGCTAACCCTGAACGTCTTAAGGCGGTGAGTGGTGATGGCGGCTGTCAGAATTGTCATACCAACTCTCAATGTGTTGCGCGCTGTCCTTTACAGCTTAATCCTACTCGTTCTATTGCGGGTCTGAAAAAAGCGGTTTCCCTTGCGACGCTGAAGGGGGAAATATGAGTAATCGAATTGAATTTAAATTGTGGTTGGCGCACCGCCTCAGCGGTATGGCGTTAGGGCTCTTTGTTGTCGTACATCTCGCCGGCATGATTATCGCCATTCAGGGAGGTCTGTCCTCTGCTGAAATTCTCCAAAGAACCAGCGGTAATTATGCGCTAGGCGTATTTTATTCCCTTTTTACGATTGCGGCGGCGACTCATTCAACCATCGGTTTACGAACCGTTGCTCGTGAAGTGATCGGCTGGAGTGGTATCAGTGCAAATTTTTTCCTGATCATCTTTTTTCTATTTTTATGTGCGATGGGCATTTCAGCGGTGGGAGGCTTAGTTCTATGAAGACGAATCGTGACAAGAAAGAGTATTGGGCATCCTTTGTTCAGCGTTGGTCCGGTGTTGCGCTCGCTTTGTTTCTGCCATTCCACTTTGTGGTATTGAGTCTCATTTTACAGGGCGAACATGTATTGGATGGCTTTCTTTACTGGGCTGATGCGCCACTAGTTAAGTTTGCAGAAGCGGGTCTTGTGGGGCTGTTAGCGGTGCATTTATTAGGTGGTTTTCGCTTATTGGTGATTGAGTTTTTTGCCTGGAAAGAGTGGCAAGGGTACTTGATATCCATCGCGGGTGTTGGTGCAACAGCGACCGGTTGCTTGTTTCTACTGAGAGCATTTTAAGTATCTGATTGTGTCTTGGTGGATGCATAGGTACGCAGGAGATTATATGAATATTGAGCAGAAAGAGACAGATGTACTAATTCTGGGATCAGGTGGCGCGGGTTTGTTTGCAGCTTTACATGCCTATAAAGGTAATCCGGATCTGAAAATCACTGTCGCGGTAAAAGGTTTGCTTGGCAAGTGTGGTTGTACCCGCATGGTGCAGGGTGGTTACAACGTAGCACTCAACCAAGGTGATTCTGTCGAACGTCATTTTATGGATACCATCAATGGCGGCTATTGGATTCCAAATCAAGAATTAGCATGGCGTCTTGTTGAAACAGCACCCAAGCGTGTATTGGAACTTGAAAACGAAGTTGGTTGTTTTTTTGATCGTGTTGAAGACGGCTCTTTACATGGTAAAGCATTCGCGGGTCAGACATTTGACCGGACTATTCATAAAGGTGATTTGACTGGTATTGAAATCATTAACCGTTTGGCTGAACAGGTATGGGCTAAGCCGATTGATCGGTTGGAGGATCACCGTGCTATCGAAATTATTCCTTCTGAGGATGGCAAGCGTATTTCTGGCATTTTGATGCTGAATATCCGGACAGGTAAACCATTATTCGTTAAAGCGAAAGCGGTCATGTTAGGCACTGGTGGTGGACCAACGATGTATCGCTATCACACCCCATCGGGAGAAAAATCCTGTGATGGGCTTGCTATGGCGCTGCGTGCGGGACTTAACCTGCGAGATATGGAAATGGTGCAATTTCACCCAACAGGGTTGTTGGCGGGTGAAGGCACACGCCTGACGGGTACCGTATTGGAAGAAGGCTTGCGCGGTGCGGGTGGGCACCTACTCAACGGTAAAGGTAAGCGCTTTATGCATGATTACGATGAGCGTGGTGAACGCGCAACCCGTGATGTTGTATCTCGCTCAATTTATCGCGAGATGTGTAAAGGGCATACCACTGAGAGTGGTGGTGTTCATATTAGTATGGGGCACTTGGGGCCGGATAATGTTCGGCAGAAATTCAAAGGCATGGTGAGTCGCTGTAAGGATGTCGGTGCTGATCTAGCCGGAGGGTTGGTTGAAGTCGTCCCGACCGCGCATTACATGATGGGCGGGGTCGAGGTCAGTGTTGATTGTGAAACCGCTCTGCCTGGGTTGTTCTGCGCTGGTGAAGATGCTGGGGGGGTACATGGAGGCAACCGTTTGGGCGGTAATGGTGTGGCTAATTCCACGGTCTATGGCGGTATCGCAGGGGATGTGATGGCTGAATGGGTAGGCCGTGAAGGGAGTTTTGCTAATCCTGATCAGTCTGCGATTGATGCGGCGCTCAACTTTATAGAAACGCCTTTCCGTGCTGAAGCAGCGGATCTAACAGATCTTCGTTACCGTTTATTGGACAAAATGTGGGATGACGCCGGCATTATTCGTACTGAAGAAGGCTTAGAGCGTGCATATACAGATGTTATCGCATTGCGTGAAGAGTTAATGCAAACCGGTATTGGTAATACAACCAAAGAGTACAACCAAACGTGGCATGACTGGCTAAACCTCCACTCTCAAATAAGCGTTAGTCTGGCCATTATTAAGTCTGCCCAGACGCGCAAAAACTCACGTGGTGCACATTTCCGCGATGATTATCCTGAAAAAGGCGATCTTGATACATCCACCTATGTTCGCGTTTGGCAGGAAGGTGATGATGTTGCCGTCACCGAAATTCCTGTTGAATTTACCCGAGTGAAGCCTGGGCAGACCCTGATACCTGAAGAAATAGAACAAAAAACTGGAGCCTCATTATGAGTAGAAAACCTATCCCCCAGCAGTTAGTGCTGGAAACGGCAACTGAGCTAATGTCACGGGCGGCCATCGATATCCCCCCGGATTATAAAAAAGCGTTGCAGGCTGCGGCGAGTAAAGAAACCGAAGACTTATCCTGTTTTGTTATTAAAACAATGCTGGATAACTACGATGTGGCTGAAGAAGACCGCCGGCCGATGTGTGCCGATACAGGCTTACCTCGTTTCTATGTTAAAGCGGGTAATGAGGCGGTTGTTGAAGGTGGGTTTATCGCATTAGAGCATGCTATTCGTGAGTCCGTTGCGATTGGCACCCAACAAATTCCATTACGTCCAAATCGTGTGCACCCACTAACACGTAAAGATAATAACAATAACTTAGGCATCCATGCCCCTGAGATTGAATACACCTTTGAGCCGGGTGGTGACTGGATTGACTTGGTGACGGTACATAAAGGCGGATTGTTTGGTACTGACTATCGGATGTTGTTTCCTGGTGATGGTATCGACGGTATTAAACGTTTCTTCCTCGATACGATGGCTTCATTTGGTCGTCGAGGTCTGGCCTGTCAGCCGGCGATTATTGGGATTGGCTTGGGCGGCAACAAAGATACCTGTATGCGTATCGGTAAAGAGGCGGCTTGTTTGCGTGTTGTGGGTGATGTTAACCCCGATCCAGACGTTGCCAAGCTAGAACAAGAACTTAAAGACCTTGGTAACAACATCGGCATGGGGCCTATGGGATTTGAAGGTAAAACGCTGGTTGTTGATTGCCATGTTGAGGTGGCTTATACCCATACCGGCGGTATGCCGATGAGTATTCATTCATTCTGTCACTCTTCACGACGAGCTGCTGCTCGCATCCACAGTGATGGCCGAGTTGAGTTTAGAGATGATCCACAGTGGTTTACTGATTTCTACCGTAGGGAGGGTATCGAATGAGCAAGATGAATGTTGTTAAGTTGAAAGTGCCAGTGTCCCAAGAAGACGTGGATAAGTTAGAGCAAGGCGATATTGTTTACCTCACCGGCACCATCTATACGGCTCGTGAAGGGGTCTATAAAAAGGTGTTGGAGAGTGGTGAGAAGTTACCAGTTGATATTCGTTCGATCTCTAATGTCAATTTCCATTGCTCTCCTGCGGCCAGCCCAAATGAACAGGGTGGATATGACGTAGGCGCGGTGACGGCAACCGCCAGTTTCCGTTTTGGTAAATGGATGAAACAGTGGTTTGAAGTGTCGGGTGCCAAAATCATCATCGGTAAGGGTGGCATGCCAGAGCAGGCCTATCGTGATGTTTTTGTACCTAACGGTGCTCGCTATCTTTCAACCGTTGGTTACGGCGCCGGCGCACTACTCGGACGCGGTATCAAACAGGTGAAGGACGTTCACTGGTTGGCCGAAAACGGTATTGCCCAAGCGATGTGGATCTTCGAGGTTGATGAAATAGGTCCTTTTATCGTGGATAACGACCGAGAGGGCAATAGCTTGTTCGTTAAACATGAGAATGCCGTTAACGCCAAACTTGAAAAGCTATATGAAGGCTTGAAACCGCCAGCGCTTAAGCGCTATGGCGAAACCACTAGTCGCGCCGATGAAGTCATCGGTGAGCCAGATACCCAACCCATTAGAATCGTCAATGCGATGCCAACCGAACGGAGTAAAGATTAATGAATCAGTTAGGACACTTTATAAACGGCGAAGCCGTTAGCGGATCAAACTCACGTAATAGTGCTATTTATAATCCTGCAACGGGAGAGCAAACCGCACAACTGAGTTTAGCCAGTGTAAGTGAAGTTGAAAATGCGATTCAGATCGCTAGTGATGCCTTGCCAGCATGGGCCGCAACACCTCCTGTTCGTCGTGCCCGTGTATTGATGAAATTTTTACAGTTATTGAACGACAATGTTGATGAGCTGGCGCTGCTGATTTCCCAGGAACACGGTAAGGTGTTAGATGATGCCAAAGGTGAGGTTACCCGAGGTATAGAGGTCGTTGAGTTTGCTTGCGGTATCCCGCATTTACTCAAAGGTGAATACAGCGAAGATGTAGGCACCCGAGTTGATAGTTGGTCGGTGCGTCAACCGGTGGGTGTGTGTGCGGGTATTTCTCCCTTTAACTTTCCGGTCATGGTGCCATTGTGGATGTTCCCCATCGCAATTGCTTGCGGTAACACATTCATTATGAAACCGTCTGAAAAAGACCCAACCAGTACGCTGCGTTTGGCCGAACTCTTTGCTGAAGCGGGTTTGCCAAACGGTGTGTTTAACGTGGTTAACGGTGATAAAGAAGCCGTTGATACGCTGCTGACACACCCAAGGGTGAGTGCCATTAGCTTTGTTGGTTCTACGCCGATTGCACGTTATGTACAGAAAACAGGCATTGAGTATGGCAAACGTGTTCAGGCATTAGGTGGTGCGAAAAACCACGCGATTGTTATGCCGGATGCCGATATTGATAGCGCCGTCAATGCGTTGATGGGGGCCGCATATGGTTCTGCTGGGGAGCGTTGTATGGCGATCTCTGTCGTGGTCACCATTGGCGATGTTGCCGATCCACTGATTGCTGCACTGAAAGAAAAGCTAAAAGACCTACGGGTATTGCCCGGCACTAACCCTGAAGCAGACATGGGGCCGTTAGTTACCCAACAACACCTCGATACCGTGCGTAGCTTTGTTGATAGCGGTGTTAAAGAAGGTGCCGACTTAGTCGTGGATGGACGACAAATAGATCATCCTGATCATGGTGATGGTTACTTCATGGGAGGCTGTTTGTTTGATAATGTCACGCCTGACATGCGGATCTATCAGAAGGAAATTTTTGGTCCTGTATTGGCTGTCGTGCGTGTTGATAATTATGAACAGGCGCTGGAGCTGATTAATTCACACGAATATGGCAATGGAACGGCTATTTTCACCCAGGAAGGTCATGCTGCGCGTGAATTTGCGACAAGGGTGCAGGCGGGTATGGTCGGTATCAATGTGCCGATTCCAGTACCCATGGCATTTCACAGCTTTGGTGGCTGGAAAGGTTCTTTGTTCGGTGATCATCATATGCATGGTATGGAAGGTCTTCGCTTCTTCACCAAGCTTAAAACAGTGACGTCGCGCTGGCAGGCCAATAAGAGTCAATCACAGTTTTCAATGCCTACGATGAAGTAGCAACCCAGCAAGCTAGAAGGGGAGGGTGAGATGATTCTGTCGGTGGATGTCTTAGGGTATTCACCGGCACAGAGTTCGCTCTGATCAATTGGGTGATGGGTCATTTCGTTGTGTGGCTCTCCCCTTCTTTTTTATTTTTATCGTTTTATTTCAGTCAAGACTACCTGACTCATAAATCAGGTGGCGTGTATTTACTCGCGCTGGAAAAGCTCTTTTTGTCTGAAAATATAGTTAGGAGATAGAGATGTTTGTAGATGAACGTATTTATACGCTAAAAAATGGCAAGTTAGGCGAATTTCTTAAACTCTATGAAACACTAGGAAAAGATGTCCAAGTGAGAATTTTGGGCAATATGGTGGGGTATTTTCATACCGATATAGGGCCGTTGAATCAAGTGGTACATATGTGGGGTTATGAGTCGCTGGATGATCGTTATCAGCGGCGCTTAGAGTTACAGGCGAGCGAAGAGTGGTTGAAATATGCCTTGCAGATGCGTCCTCTAGTACAAAGTATTGAAAATAAAATACTGATACCGGAATCTTGGAGCCCGATTGGCGGTACAGGTAGCTAACCCAGATGTTGGTGTTAAAGCAGGCTTGATGACCAAGCTTGCTGCGATAACTAACAACTATTTCCTGATGATAACAATATAAGTGGATAGAATAATGGGTTCAGTAAATGAGTACGTGGTTACATCAAAGGTTTCAGGTTTACGTTCACAGGTCGTAGAGATACTACCTGGGTTCTTAATGTGTTTTGTCGTTGGTATGGCCGCAGCATTTGTCTCTGACCATTATGGTGGCCCTACAATTCTTTACGCAGTATTGATGGGGATGGCATTTAATTACCTATCTGCTGAGGGTCGCTGTGTTGCAGGCATTGCTTTTTCTGCTAAAGCGGTACTGCGCTTTGGTATCGCCTTGCTAGGGGCGAGAATTACGATTGAACAGCTTTTAAGTTTAGGATTTACGCCGATCGCCATTGTGCTAGTGGGCGTTCCAGCCACGATCTTTTGCAGTATTATGTGTGGAAAATGGCTAAAATTAGGCAGCACTCAAGGGATTCTATCAGGTGCTTCTGTCGGCATTTGTGGCGCTTCAGCAGCTCTAGCGGTATCCGCGGTATTACCTCAAGATAAAAACTCTGAAAAGCACTTAATTTTCACGGTGATTACCGTGACTGCGTTAAGCACCGTTGCGATGATTTCTTATCCTTTAATGATTAGTGTGTTGGGGTTTGATGAAGCTGAAAGTGGTATTTTCTTAGGGGCTACCATTCATGATGTCGCCCAAGTTGTGGGGGCTGGCTATATGGTCTCTGATAATGTTGGAGATGTCGCTACTTTTTCAAAATTGCTTCGGGTCGCGATGTTAGTACCAGTGGTCGTAATAATCTCAATCATTGTTACTCGCCAAAAATCAGGTAGCCTGCCGATGAAGGGCGCAGGGTTGCCCTTGCCGGGATTCCTAATTGCCTTTGTTGTCGTTGTACTTTGTAATAGTACTGGCTATTTGCCAGGTATTATTACTGAATCGATGATTGAAATTTCACGCTGGTGTCTGATTATTGCCATGGTTGGTTTGGGCATGAAAGCCTCATTCAAGGAATTGGCTGAGATGGGGTGGCGTCCTATGTTGTTGATGGTGATTAATACGCTGTTTTTAGCCACGCTGGTGGGTACTTGGTTGTTATTAGATGGTCTCTAATTAAACCGATATTAGGTTGTGTTAGCCTTTGAGTAACACAGGGCTCTACGTTGTTCTGTTATGTAATATAACAGGACACCAAGGCGCGATATCGTGGGCTGATGAAAAACGACAGCAAGTTGGCGACGCTTTTTGCTCTAGCCAATATCGTCAGAGTAGGTCAGATGCTACGTGCGTAGGACAAATTTGTCTGAATACCGTGAAATGGGTATTCAGGCAGAAGTAAATGGTCAGAAACCATGGTTTTTCTGGCTGATATAGCCAGATGGGACTGCCTGACTGGAAAGAAGCGACTTGATCGTACCTTCCCTAATACATCACAGAGCCCGAATGAAATGAGGGCTACAGATCCTTTTCATTACTTATTTGTGAAAAAAATCAGGTTGAAGAGGGGGGGAATGTGATAATTTAAGTCCTCCTTGATCAATTCGTTATCGAGTTACCAAAAGCAGCGGTCTCGGTAGTCAAAGGCGAGTTGCTGTATAGCTGTCGGGTAGGCTCAGAGAAACGATATGATTCTCTGATGAGTACACGGTTCAGCCTATACTAGAGTCACGGCGATCCCAACGAAGTAATCGACACCAACTTTAACTTATAGGCTGGAGACAGGTTGCGAATTAGCTAGCCTGTCTGCGTTAGGAATCTTACATCATGGACTTTAAAATTGATTACCGTGGTCATGTTCTCCAAGCTGACCGAATTGGTCCGTTGAATACCAGTACGCTCTTTGTGCTTCACGGTGCAGGCAGCGCAACCCGAGGGCGCTTCCTTTCGCTGCGGGAGCGTCTAGCCGAATCCAACATAACCTCTACCGCGCTCGACTTCTTGGGACACGGAGAAACAGGCGGTCAGATGAGTGATTCGAGTTTAGCAAGCCGCACTGAACAGGCGCTTGCCCTAATAACTTCCCAAGATCAAAAATCTCTGATATCAATTATTGGAAGCAGTATGGGTGCGTACAATGCTATTAAAATCACAGAGCAGATCTCCGTGGATATGCTGATTTTATTCGTGCCCGGGATATACTCGCCTGAGGCGTACAGAACTCCCTTCGGAAAGGAGTTTTCCCGAATCATTCGACAAGACCGTAGCTGGTCCGAATCGGATGCATGGGAGATACTCTCTAAGTTTACCGGGTCACTATTGGTTATAGAGTCCGAAAACGACACGGTGATCCCCAAGGAAATTCCAGAAAGGCTTATTTCCTCAGCCACCCGAGCTCGGCGATGCGAGCATTTAACTGTCGCAGGAGCTCCTCATCAGATAGCAAAATACTTATCGGAAAACCCCAAAGATTTCGATACTGTAGTGCAAAAGATTTTAGATATGTACGGTGTGGCTAATAAAGCATTTAACTCGGATTAAAATATATTTGGCTTAAACAACTAAAGCCACTATATTCAACTGATGGGTTGTTCTAGGGAAGTGCGAATAAGTCCCTTAACTTGAGACAATCTGCGGAACAACTTTCACCGAGATAAGTCATGGATCATCAGCTCACTTTTGCCGATAGCGAGCTCATTCAGAAACGCAGAAAAACCCGTAAAGAAATCTTTCTTGGGCGTATGGATAAACTCATCCCGCTGGAAGCGTCTGGAGGGAATCATTAAGCCCCATTACCCCAAGGCAGGGAATAGTCGTCGCCCATACCCTCTCTCTACAATGCTGCATATTCACTGCATGCAGAACTGCTACAGTCTGAGTGATCCAGCAATGGAAGATGCGTTATATGAAATTTCTTCTATGCGCCTATTTGCTGGTTTGTCTCTAGACAAAACAATTCCTGCCACACAACCACCATGAACTTCCGTCACCTTTTGGAACGCAAGGGGTTGTCTCGTAAGTTATTCAATGAGGTAAATCTGTGGCTGTCAGATGCTGGGATCTGATTAAAAGAAGGTACATTGGTCGATGCCACCATCATTGAAGCCCAGTATCCGAGCGAAAGTAGAACACCCGTTTCGGATTATCAAATGCTAGTTTGGTTTTGTGAAAGCCCGCTATCGTGGCTTGATGAAAAACGATAGTAAATTAGCTATGTTGTTCCCTCTTGCCAGCATTGCACGAGTTGATCAGATGTTAAGAGCACAGGATCATCCGTCTGTATGCTGGGAAACCAGCATACAGACAGAGAAATCAGAGGAATTTTCAGCTTCTTTTCGGGATTTAAGAAAAAAACGAAGTTAGACCGCATTTGGTAACTTAATCTCAGTCTCCCTAGACTAGAGTTTCACAAAACCGGTGGATACGTGCACAGGCTTCTTCTAGTAACTCTGTTGATGCTGCATAGGAAACACGAAAATGTGGACTCAACCCAAAAGCACTACCGTGCATTACCGATACTCCTTCAGCTTCAAGAAGAAAAGAGACAAAGTCTTCATCATTTCTAATCTCCTTTCCATCTTGTGTATGCTTACCGATTAGTGCTTTGCAAGAAGGATAGGCATAGAATGCACCCTGGGGCATGGCACAAGAAATACCAACTACGTTATTTAATTTTTCAACTACCAGGTTTCTACGTTCTTTAAAAGCCATATTGTTTGTAGAAATAAACGAATGATCTCCATTCAACGCTGCCACAGCGGCTGCTTGGCTAATTGATGATGTATGTGAAATACTCTGGGATTGGACTTTTGTCATACCTTGAATCAATTCGTCGGGACCGCCGGCAAAGCCTAATCGCCATCCCGTCATACAGTATGCTTTAGACACACCATTCATGGTCAATGTTCTGTTGTATAAACGTGGTTCAACATTGACTATATTATAAAATTTAAAGTCATCGTAAATTAAATGCTCATATATATCATCGGATAAAATTAATACATGAGGTTTTTTGAGTAGAACCTGAGCGAGTGCTTCGAGATCTTCTCTAGAGTAAGCGGCGCCAGTCGGGTTAGATGGAGAATTTAATATGAACCATTTAGTTTTATCTGTAATAGCTGCTTCAAGTTGCTCAGGAGTAATTTTAAACTCGTTGCTTTGGGGGCAATCGACAATGACTGGCACTGCCCCGAATAGTCTGGTGATGTCAGGATAACTGACCCAGTAAGGTGCTGGTATAATGACCTCATCGCCGGGGTTGAGAGTTGCCATCATTGCATTAAAAATGATGGGCTTTCCACCACAACTCACATGAATCTGATCAATTGAATACTCAAGATCATTATCACGTTTGAATTTATCACGAATCGCTTCGCGTAATTGTGGAGTACCATTAGTAGCGGTATAACGAGTCTCTCCGTTGTGCATTGCTGTTGTAGCTGCTTCAATTATATGATTTGGAGTATCAAAGTCTGGTTCACCTAAACCCAATCCTATGATGTCCTCGCCAGCAGCTTTTAATACCCGTGCTTTTGTTGATATTTCCATTGTAGGGGAGGGTTGCACCGTACGCATTCTTTCAGAAAGAAATGACATTATTAAATCCAAGTATAGATTAGAGTTTTAAACACGCATCAATAAAGAAATAGTGAACTTATTTTATTTGTAGACCGATAAATTAATATTGAAAATATAACAAGTATGTATTGACGCAGGGTTGTAATTTTTTTAAAAACAACACACCGCCCTGTATAACTTAATTAATACAGGGCAGTGCTTTTTAATTAAACAGAAGTATCGTTAATATATTGATTGTTCCATGCGTTTTCCTGTCTGGTTTTAATACGACTAGGTGGCATCTTGGCATTTCTACCTCTGCCTCTCTGCTTAAGCCACACAAACAGGATTATAAGAAGAGCAGGAATATACACTAGCTGCTTTGGTGGTTGTTCATTAGGCAATTCCATTCCAACAATAACCTGGAAAGGCTGTAAGCCAGCGTCGGAACCAGCACTTCCTATTTCCACGCTATCCACTTCCACACCCTGTTCAGTTTGATATAGTGTAACGCCTATCTGAGCAAACTTTTCTTCAGCAGTATTAGCTTCAGGCAAATTAATTGCTGCAATAAAGGTTCTTGGGTTACCCTTGTCATCCTCACCCAGTAACTTCAGTCGATAGAGTCCTTCATCAGAAGAGTTGAGAGTGGAAATAACAGAGCTGGCCGTAACCTGTTGATAAGGTTCATAAACTTGATCGATCCAAAACCCCGGTCTAAATAAGCTGAAGGCCGCCAGTAAGAGTAAAGCCGTCTCTAGCCACTTGGACTTAGTGACGAAATAGCCCTGTGTAGCGGCTGTAAATGCCAACATTGCTATAGTGGCTACTATGAAAATAAGCACTCCCTCATACCAGGTAACATCAATGAGAAGAAGGTCAGTATTATAAATAAATAAAAATGGAAGGATCGCTGTTCTCATGGAATACATAAAAGCAATCACTCCGGTTTTTATTGGTGATCCTCCAGAAACAGCCGCAGCGGCAAAAGATGCCAAACCCACCGGAGGGGTTACATCAGCCATCAATCCAAAATAGAAAACAAACAGGTGAACTGCTATTAAAGGAACTATCAGCCCATTCTGAGCACCTAGCTCGACGACAACACCTGCTAATAACGATGAAACAACTATGTAGTTAGCCGTTGTGGGCAATCCCATTCCAAGCACCAGGCAAAGAAATGCGATCAGGACGAGCATTAAAGTGACATTACCTAATGACAGGATCTCCACAAGATCAGCGAGAACGGCTCCGACACTTGTCAGTGAAACGGATCCTACAATAATTCCTGCAGTAGCCGTGGCTATGGATATACTTGCCATGTTTCGGGCACCACCAACTAAGCCCTCCCAAAGATCCATGACACCCTGCATGATATAATTACCAAGCGAAGACTCTCCCTGAAAGAACGCTATCAGTGGCTTCTGAGTGAGAATGATCACTATCAATAGAACTGAGCCCCAAAATGCACTCAGGCCCGGAGATAGACGCTCTATCATTAATGCCCAGACTAATACAACCACGGGTAGCAGATAATGGATCCCGGATTTAAACACTTCACCCGGATCAGGGAGTACATAGTCAGGGTCGTCAGCATCGGATGTATCGGGGTTAGGATGTTTTGCAGAAAATTTAATGAGGAGGATATATACAGCCATAACAATAAGAGTTACTACCCAGCCGCTATTCTCACCTGCAAGTGGTTTTATCCATCCCAAACCGTAATAAACTGCCGCCGCAATCGAGGATACAGCAAGAAAGCCGAACACTATCCCGGATAGTTTTTGAAAAAAAACCCTGGAGTTTTTGGGCTTTTTTAAGCCCTTCATGTTGCATTTTAACGCCTCAAGGTGAACGA
This sequence comes from Amphritea atlantica, assembly GCF_018860855.1. Taxonomy (GTDB): domain Bacteria; phylum Pseudomonadota; class Gammaproteobacteria; order Pseudomonadales; family Balneatricaceae; genus Amphritea; species Amphritea atlantica_A. Next base: position 13,317 of record NZ_JAHKQE010000031.1, on the reverse strand, counting down.
TATATACTAGAGCAATATAAGAGATTAGGGCCGGTAGAAAAGCATGCGTGATAACTTCTATATAGCTGATACCGACATACTCAACCATGAGGAAAGCGGCAGCCCCCATTACGGGCGGCATGATCTGGCCGTTAACTGATGAAGCTACTTCTACGGCGCCCGCTCTCTCTGCGCTAAAGCCAACTTTGCGCATCATAGGTATAGTAAATGTGCCGGTGGTAACGACGTTAGCGATTGATGAGCCAGAGATAACACCGGTTAATCCTGAAGCGACCACTGCAGCTTTAGCTGGCCCACCTTTAAAATGGCCCAGCAATGAAAAAGCAAGACTTATAAAGTAGTTTCCTGCCCCAGCCTTTTCGAGTAACGCACCAAATAAAACAAATAGAAAAACGAAATCAGTCGATACTCCCAGCGCTACACCAAATACGCCTTCAGTTGTTATCCACTGGTGATTTACTACTTCAGATAGGCTGTAGCCTTTATGCTGAATGATTTCAGGCATGAAGTTGCCATAAAATGAATAACCCAGAAAGACCACAGCAATAACGAGTAAGGCTGGCCCCAAGCTTCGTCTGGCTGCTTCAAGCAGGAGTGCTACACCTATACAGGCAACAACGATGTCCATCAAAATAGGTGCACCAACCCTATCAGATATCTGCTCGTATTGCAGGTAGTAGTACGCAGCCGCTGCAGAACCAACAAAGGCTAAAATCCAATCAGTGAGTGGCACATAATGGTGAGGGCTGGTTCTTGATCTGGGATAGCTTAAGAATACAAGTAAAACGGCGAATGCCAGGTGGATAGATCTTGCCTGGTTGCCATTGACTCGTAACCACTCGATATCAACCATGTAAGGCAGAGGCGAGGATATCCAAAGTTGAAATAATGACCAGATAAAAGCCACAGTAAGGATAAATGAATTTGTATATCCGGTGGCCTTACGACCACCGGAGTCGGCAGCGGCGACCAGCTCTTCTACATTGACTTCAGTAATTTGTAATTTATTAGCCATATTGTTATACCTAAAGAAACAGCATAGGGTTTTAAAAAAAAGGGCTATAGAGCCCTTTTTATATTTGTTTTAATTCGCTTACATCCAGCCGCGTTCTTTGTAGTATCGCACAGCCCCGTCATGCAGAGGGGCAGAGAGACCATTTTTGATCATGTCTTCAGGTTTCAGGTTGGCAAAAGCAGGGTGTAAACGCTTGAAGCGATCGAAGTTCTCAAAGACGGCCTTCACCAGTTGGTAGATGGTCTCGCTAGGAACCTGATCGGATGACACAAAGGTAGCGCTTACACCAAAAGTGTCGATGTCTATGTCGGTGCCTTTGTACATGCCGGCGGGGATCTGCGCTGCTGAGTAGTAGGCATGTTCGCTGACCAACCTGTCGACGTAATCGCCGGTGACCGGAACAATTCGCACATCACAGCTTGAGGCGGCTTCCTTGATGTTCGCGACCGGGTGACCGGCAGTGTGAACAAAAGCATCGATCTTGTTGTCACACAGAGCTTGAGAGTGCTCGCTGGATTTCAGCTCGGCGGTCAGCTTAAAGCTGGATTTGTCCCAACCCTTCAGACCCATCATCACTTCCATGGTGCCACGTTGGCCGGAACCTGGGTTGCCGATGTTAACGCGCTTACCTTCCAGTTCATCAAAGTGCTTAATCCCGGAATCTGCTCGGACGACGACAGTAAAAGGTTCAGCATGGACCGAGAACACCGCCCGCAGGGATTTGTTGGCACCAATTTTCTCGAACTTAGAAGTGCCGTTATAAGCATGATATTGCCAGTCGGACTGGGCAACACCCATATCCAGGCCACCATCACGGATGGAGTTCAGGTTGGCGATGGATCCGCCAGTGGAGGGGGCGGAGCAGCGCAAGCCATGTTCCTTGCTGGTACGGTTTACCATCTTGCATATCGACTGGCCTACTACGTAGTAAACGCCTGTCTGACCGCCGGTGCCGATCGATACATGGGTTTTGGTTGCCGCCACTGTCGTGGTTGCAATACCTGCAGATAACACGCCGAGCGCAAGAGCGCTTGTTAAAATACTCATCTTCATAATCACAAACTACCTTTTCCTATTTTAGTATTTATTAAATACGTGAAACTGAAATAACCAATAATTAACTGACTTTAGTGGGTACTACAAAAACAGGGCAGGGGGATCTCTTAATAACCTGTCTTGTAGTATTGCTTGAATATCCAAAGTAACTGTGTGATCCCATCACGACTATATCGGATTTTTTTGCCATTCTTAAAATATTCTTAACTCTGTCCCCATCAAGAACAACCTGTTTCATATTCAATGATGAATAGTCGATATCATCACCTAATTCCTCTTCGAAGAAGTCCAGAGACCTTTTCATCATTTTGTCTCTTATCTCACTGAGTTCGTGTCGATAGATAGACAGCGCTTTATCTTTGGAAAAGTTATTAATAATAATGTTATGTCCTATTTCTCCGATTGGCTTCATGACATGTAACATAATTAGTTGTGCTTTAAATGACAAAGCAAGATTAACCGCTTCTCTGAGTACCGGCCGGGTGTGATCATCTAGGTTAGTGGTACAAAGTATTGTTTTAATAGATGTTAGAGACATTTACACCTCGTGAAAAAATAAGCACATAAATTATATGTTGAACATCGTTTTCAAATGCAACATGTGCAATGGTAAAGCGAAATTAGACATGTCTTAACCATACCCGAACTTTTATTAAAGAAGCAAGATGGTCGTATTTAACTTAAATTTAAGTCGATATTAAGATGTTCTAGATTTGATTTTTTTCAAAATGCTGTTTTTTCAAGTTGTTTTTTAAGTTTTTGATTTTGTTGGATTTATCGGATACTTTTTTAATAATTTTACTGTCGTCATGTAAGGGGTGATAGGTGTAGACTAATGACTATTAAGTAAATATAAGGAATATGCGAATAAGTCCTTCCCATGAGACAATTAATTTTTAACCTTCGAGCTTGACCATGTCACATCAACTTACTTTTGCCGACAGTGAATTCAACAATAAGCGTCGTAAAACACGCAAAGAAATTTTCTTGACTCGAATGGACGAACTGATGCCGTGGGATCAGCTTGAAGCGGTGATTGAACCTTTCTACCCAAAAGCCGGAAAAGGAAGAAGACCGTATCCATTGTCCACCATGTTTCGCATTCACTGTATGCAACATTGGTACAACATGAGTGATCCTGCCATGGAGGATGCGCTTTATGAAATCACGTCGATGCGCCTTTTTGCTGGGTTGTCGCTGGACATCGCTATCCCTGACCACACTACTATTATGAATTTTAGGCACTTGCTGGAAAAACATAAGCTCTCCCGTCTGCTGTTTAAAGAGGTCAATAAATGGTTGTCCAGCGCAGGGATTTGCTTAAAAGAAGGCACGATTGTCGACCCACCATCATTGAAGCCGCCAGCTCAACGAAGAATAAAGCGAAAGCTCGCGATCCCGAGATGCACCAAACCCAAAAAGGAAAGCAATGGTTTTTTTCGTCTAAAAGCTCATATTGGCGTGGACGCGAGAACCGGCCTGACGCATAGCCTAAGCACAACAGCCGCCAACGTACATGACATCACAGAAACAGAAAATTTGCTTCATGGTGAGGAAACCTTTATTTCAGCGGATTCTGGTTATCGAGGCGCACAAAAGCGAGAAGAACTGAAAGACATCGAGGCGGATTGGCTGATTGAACTATTTATAAAAAGAAAGGGCCAAGCAAGGTGTGTCTTCTCAAGAAGCACCCGAGAATAAACAAGCAACCTATCCGAACGGAATACCTCAAAGCCAGTATCCGAGCAAAAGTAGAGCACCCGTTTCGGATCATAAAACGTCAGTTTGGTTTTAGGAAAGCCATCTATCGAGGATTGGCTAAAAACGATAACAAGTTGGCGATGCTGTTTGCCTTAGCCAATGTGTTTAGGGTTGACCAGATGATACGGGCGGCAAGGGGTTAATCCGTTTAAAATCCACTAAACAAGGCTAAATAAGCTTGTTTAGTGGTGAAAAACATCAAAACAGATACCATCCTGTGCTTTTTTATTCGAAAGAGAGAGGTTGAGTGTTTTGCGACTTCTTAATCGTAGTTTCCCTAGGCGGAGTGAGTCCTGAAGTATTTGAGACAGCCTCAAATTGAGGCTGGAAAGTGCTAATGAAATTCTGGGCAGTCCATAAGGGAAATGACAGCAAGTTGGCAGCGATTTTTGCATTGGTCAATATAGTCAGGGTAAGTCGGAAGATAAAAATATCGGATCAATGCATCTGCATGCCAGTAGGTTGGCATGCATGAAAAAGTAGTAACGAACTAGCGAGTTTTTTACTACTTTAAGCTGAGGATCGCCTATTAAGAATGGGTAGCCGTCTTAATTGCAAGTTTGCTAGCTTAGTCCTCCAATGCAAACGTATTTCATTTCTAAGTATTCATCAATGCCATACTTAGATCCTTCCCGGCCAACTCCAGACTCTTTAACACCACCAAAGGGTGTGACATGGTTCGATATTGCTGTTTCATTTACTCCAACCATTCCATATTCAAGAGCGCGACTAACTTTTGAAATGGTTCTGAGATCACGAGTGTATATATATGAAGCTAATCCGTAGTTCGAGTCATTTGCTAATTGAATAGCCTGATCAGCGCTTGAGAAGCGAATGATTGAACTCACCGGGCCAAATATTTCTGCATTGCAAATATCCATTATTGCTGTAACGCCTGTAAGAATAGTTGGTGGATAAAACGCGCCGTCCTCTTTCTTATAGTTACCACCCGTACGTACTGTAGCACATTATTCTTGAGCTCGCTCTACCAGCTTTGAAACTCTTTGAGCGGAGCTAGTATCGATGAGAGGACCAACATCTACATTGGCGTCATTACCATTGCCTACAGTGAAGTGTGATACTGCTTTATCGAGTTTTCCAACAAACTCATCGTAGACAGCATCATGAATATACATGCGATTTATACATATACAAGTTTGACCTGAATTACGATACTTCGAAGCGATTGCTCCCTTTATCGCGGCATCTATGTCGGCATCTTCGAAAACGATTAATGGTGCATTACCGCCTAACTCCAGTGACATTTTTTTAACAGTTGAAGCGCACTGTTCCATTAATAGCTTGCCGACATAAGTTGAACCAGTGAATGAGAGTTTTTTAATTAAGGGATGGCTTGTCAGTACTCCGCCAACGGTTGAGGCTTGACCGGTTACAACGTTAAAAACCCACTGGAGGAATGCCAGCTTCTTGGGATAATGCTGCTAAAGCGAGTGCTGTTAGAGGTGTCGCTTCTGCCGGTTTTAATACCATACTGCATCCGGCTGCAAGAGCGGGTGCAGCTTTGCGGGTAATCATCGAGAATGGGAAATTCCAAGGGGTAATGGCAGCAACTGTACCAATTGGCTCTTTAGTTACCTGAAATTGCAGGTCATTACGGAGGGAAGGAATAATATCTCCATAAATCCTCTTGGACTCTTCTGCATACCAGTCAATAAATGCTGTGCCAGATGTGATTTCAACACGAGATTCAGCTAAGGGTTTACCCTGTTCTAGGGTCAGAATTAAGGCTAATTCTTCAATATTCTCAAGAATTATTTGGCTCCACTTCTGTAAAACGACCGCTCGTTCGTGTGCTGTTCGTGCAGCCCATAACTTTTGAGCTTTATCGGCAGACACAATGGCTTGTTTTACTTGAGATGCCATCCAAAGATGGAACGCTTTCAACTAAATCACCCGTTGCCGGGTTGATTACTTCTATCATTAATCCAGAAGCGGAGTTAACCCATTCTCCATTGATATAAGCCCTAGTCTTGAGCAGCTTCTCGCCTGTCAAAGTCATATTTTAGTTCCCCAATATACGATAAATACTGCTTTTGATTATTCATTCTAGTGCGAGAGGAAGGATTTTAAAAAGCAATAATTCTTATTATTAGGTTAAGAAAATTTTATGTTGTTCTTGTTGGATCTGGATTAAATATATGAAAATTTAAAAATATGTTGATAAATGTTATGTCGACTGTTAAATTTTTAATAATCAATACTGGTTATTATTAGTTAAATGTTATTAATCATTAATTATTTTTCTGGAGAGATGATGAACAATAAATATCTTACAAGTCCGGCTAGCTGGAAGGGGAGTGAGTTAAAAGCTACTGACGTTTGGCGCACTCAGCTTACAGATGTGCATGTTGCTGAAATTCTAGCGGCAGTTCGTAACACCATTGAGCTGGGAATTACCATTCCAGAGATTAATCAGGACAACTTTCCCTTACCTACCTTAGGCTACGAGATGACTCGTATCTATGATGAAGTCCTGCATGGTCGTGGTTTTGCTGTGCTGCATGGTATGCCAGTGGATGAGGCGAAATACACTCGTGAGGAGGTTATCCGTGCATATATAGGTGTAGGTGCCTGGATGGGGAATCCGGTTTCTCAAAATCATAAGGGTCATATTGTTGGTCACGTAAAAGATATTGGCGCCGACCCTAAGAATAAGCAGAACCGTATTTATGCGACTTCAATACGTCAACCATACCATACAGATAGTGTTGATGTTGTTTCTTTGCTGTGCCTGAAACCTTGTAAATCCGGTGGTATCTTCTCTATAACCAGCACTTATAGTATTTACAATGAGATGCTGCGAACTCGACCTGATTTAGTGGACGTCCTCGAAGCTCCATTCACTTTTGACCGTAAAGGTGAAATTCCTTCCGGTAAAGAAGCAACCTATGAGATGCCTATATTTATGCACCATAAAGGCCGTATGCTAACAATGCACGATCGTAGCTTTATTGATGCAGCCCTCGAGCGTGAAGAGGTTCCGCCTTTAACTGATATGCAAGTTGAAGCGCTTGATTACTTTGATGAAATAGCTGCCCGCAAGGATATGTATCTGGATCTGCAATGGGCTCCGGGCGACATGGGGTATGTCAATAATCACCAAACTGTTCATGCGCGTACCGATTATGAAGATTTTCCAGAGTTGGAGCGGCGTCGTCATAATGTACGTTTATGGCTATCTGTTAATCATGGGTGGGAGCTTCCTCCGGTTTTTGAAGAGCGTTATGGTCCGATAGCACGTGGTGAGAATCGCGGAGGTATTGTGGTACCGGGTATGAAGTTGACTTGCCCTCTAGAAGCTGAATAAGTTTTAATTCAAGGAAAATCGCCCGTGAATTGTATGAAAGAAGCTGGTCCCTTTACCAATATGATTAAAGTAAATAACCCCTTTGATGGTCAGTTGGTATCTGAGGTGCCTGAATTTACCTCGCAGAATGCCGCTGGAGCGATTGAAAGAGCAATTCGCGGACGTTCACTCGCCGCAGTGTTGACATCTAGGCAGCGCTCAGAAATTTTAAATAATACTGCTGAGCTTGTAGCGCTGCGCGGTAAAGAGTTTGCCGAATGTATAACAAGGGAAGCCGGTAAGCCAATCTCGAGTGCCAAGCGCGAGGTGATGCGCTGTATTAATACTCTTCAGCTATCGGCAGCTGAGGCAATACAGTTTAATGGTGAAACAATTCCATTCGATAGTATGGAATCTGGAGCGGGTAAACTCGGTTTTTATGAGAACAAGCCGCTCGGAGTAATTCTTGCCATCACTCCATATAATGACCCTTTGAATTTGGTTGCCCACAAGCTGGGGCCTGCTGTTGCGACTGGTAATAGTGTTATTTTGAAGCCTTCAGAAATGACTCCCTTATCAGCTATTATGCTTTGTGACGCATTCCTGGAGGCAGGTCTTCCTGAAGAGTGCATTTCTGTTGTGACGGGTTACGGAGCTAAGCTGGGCGATAGCTTATTTAGGCACGATGCTATCCGGATGATTTCCTTTACTGGTGGTGTAGAATCCGGTAAAAAGATCGCAAAAATGTCTGGTATGGTAAAGCTTTCACTTGAATTAGGCGGGGTTGGTTCATCGATAGTGATGGCGGATGCTGATTTGATTAAGGCTATCTCAGCATGTGTAGATGGAGCATTTTCGGCTGCAGGTCAAAACTGTATCAGTGTACAAAATGTGTTTATAGAGCGCTCTGTTTATGAGAGTTTTTGTAAGGAATTTGTTCTTCAAACAGCGACTTTGGTTAGCGGTGATCCGCAATTTCCAGAGACTGACATAGGCCCCATGATAACTGAGCAGGCAGCTGTAGCGGTTGAGCAGAAGGTTGATCAGTTAATTGCAGAGGGTGCGACTCTGTTACACGGGCACAAGCGGTCAGGCTCTGTTTATGAGCCAACAGTACTGGCTAGTGCTAGCAGTGAATGCTGGGCTGATAAAAATGAGATTTTCGGTCCAGTGGTTATATTACATGCAATCGATACGCTTGATGAGGCCGTTGATCGCTGTAACAGAACTCCAGGGACTATACATCAGTCTATTTTCACATCAAACCTACAATCAGCAATGAAAGCATACCGGTGCTTAGATGCCAGTATGGTTCTAGTGAATGATTCGACTGATTTTAGAATTGATGGTATGCCATTTGGTGGGGTTGGCTCTGGTGGAATTGGTCGCGAAGGCGTCAAGTTTTCCATGGCTGAAATGACACAAACTAAAGCTCTTTGCTTATCTTAGAACATTTAGAGTGAGGCTGTGCGACGCATACTATGTAGTGCGGCCTTTGTTCTGCTTATTCTTGGTGTTTTTTCGTAAATTCGTGTCACTACTATAGTAAAATTGGACCTGAATCGAAATGATCTTATCGCCTCGTTATGAAACAGATGGTGTATGAAAGCTAAATAATTACCACCAGTAATGCGCAGGTTGCCTTTAATGGTTAAGCTAACAATGATAATTAACATGATTTGGTTTTTTCTGTGTTGGGGTCGTTATAGCAGTAATATTACTGGTTCATTACGCTCTCTCTAATGAACGGAAGCTATCATTCTGCATCAACGGTTGGTAACTATTGTCGGAGCTTTGCGGTGTTTTTGGCTATTTATTACAGCTTTCTTCCCGCAAGAATGGGGGGGGAGTAAGGAAGTAATTCCTTAGGTGAGAAACAGTTATCAGGCTGTGTATATTAAAGCGCTAATTTTCCACTGAGTCTTTTTGTGTAACCAGAGATTACTACATTACTCCTCTAGTGGAGTGGATGCTTCTCGGTACTGCAGGCAGCCCCATTTACTTCTTTAGCTTTGAACTTCTACCGCTAGTGGGCGAAAGTAAAGCTATCAAAAATTTAATGACAGAAATTCACGATATTTTCGGTTCATGTGGTTACTTACCGCAGACATACATGCTGTGGCAGCTATGTACCATTATCATAAACAGAAAGGCAGCACGTGGATTCGAGTTTAGCTCTGGGTAAAAGGCCCAAACTGCGCTAGTGTCAGGCATGCGAAGTCTATATATCTGAACTTCAAACAGCTAAGTATTATGATCTCCCACGGGCTGAAAGATCATCAAGATTCCGTACAATAGAGCCCTCTGCCCCAGAGTGCGTTCACAAGGATTTGACGGGAATGTTGTTGAAATCTTTAATTCTATCCTCATCTAGAAAGTTAGAGAACAAGCCAAAATGTGCTCTCTGCGGGCTATGGAGTGGTCAGATTGTTCTTCGCTAGAGCTGAAAAGAAAGAGAAGTAAAATGACGCATCCTTTTTACCTGTTTGAAGACCCTTTACAAAAACAGAGCTGGAACTCTAGAGGTCGCTCTTCGGTGCTTACACGAAGACTAGATCTAACATTAGAAATTTTCAGCGTACAAGCGGTATGCCTGTAAATAGCATGTCCTCCGGATAAGCCCTTATTTCCTTGTATTTCATAAATCCAGTTACCCTGGGGACATGCTAAGGCGGAAATGGCTTATGCGTAGGTTTTTAGTTTGAGGCAGAGCACGAGGTCACTTTATAAAGTGTGTTGCTATAGCCCGGTTTTATCATAGACTTTCAAATTTAAGGCTATCGATGATCATCTCATACAGGCATGATGAGGTAGGTGATAATGTTCTATCTTTATCTTTTATGAGGAAAAAATCGCGGTAAACTTCAGGCTTCTCCAAACGCTGAAATTTAATGTTTTTATGCATGAGGCTGGATATTGTGAGTAAAGGCAGCACTGCAATACCTACCCCTCGCTCCACCATGTCAACAATGAATCCGGGTTTATTGGACTCAATAATTCGATTTTCAGAGTGTGTCTTATAGTGTTTAAGCGCGTTAAGTTGGCTTTGTATGGACGTGTTTTCTGTCATGCATAGTAAATTGTGATCTTTAATTACTTCCCAGCTGACTTTATCAGTGGTCTCAATTGATCCAGATTCTTGAGCTTGTTCGTCTGCTGAAATGATGCCGTAATAATCCTGATGTACCAGTTCATACTGAAAGTTGCTGTTATGATTGTGCTTTCCCTGTAGTCCAAAATCAATTTTTTTACTCCGGAGTAAGTATTCAACGTTGTCAGCAGTTTCCTCTCTAACTGTTAAGTTTATTTGTGGGTAGAGCTGAATAAACTGATCAATAACATTAGGTAGCAGATATGCGAGTGCTGCAGGGGCCGCAGCAATAGTTACATGGCCTTTTTTATGCTTTGCTCTCGACTGCATATCGGATAAAGAGAAGTCAAACTCTGAGAGAGTTCGTTTAGCATTTATCAGGAAAAGCTCTCCTTCATTTGTTAATGAGACTTTGCGAGTTGTACGGTTAAATAACTTAACACCTAAATGTTGTTCAAGTTGATTGATTGTTGTGCTTAAGGAGGCTTGAGTCAGGCAAAGCGTTTCTGAAGCTCTTCTGTAGCTTGATTCTCTAGCTACTTCAATGAATGCGCGAAGGTGACGAATGTTTATATTGTTAGTCATATATTAATAATTCATTCATATAATTAAATTTACATAAATTATATACGGTGATGTAATAGAAAGAAATTAATATAAGAAAATTCATTGTGTTCGGGAGAGTATATGCCGACTTTTCAGCAGTCACTGGTTTCAACTAAGGTGATAAATAGCTACCTTAAAGCCCTTAAAAGAGCTGGTTTTTCTGGGGATTTGGGAGATCAATACGCTGATCGTGTTACATATTCAACTGACAATAGTGTTTATCAAGTTTTTCCTCAATGTGTGTTATATCCGAAACGGACTAATGATCTCAATCTTATTCTAAAGGTTGCAAATGGTAATGCTGCTTTCAAAGAGATAGTTTTTTCGCCCAGAGGAGGGGGTAATCCCCCCGAAAAATAACGGCGCTCAGAAGTAGGGTTACCTCGTAATCTATCCACAAAGCTGTTCTGCACGAACGAATCATTTTATTTATCGAAGAGAAGCTCTGAGAGCCGGTCTAACGACTTAAATTTAGATCTTCTGTACTGAATCATTTATCAATGCGGTTCTATGTCAGGCCTTGGCCGGCCTCTTGCTGCATGATGGTTTTGCTTGATCCATCGACTTATATTGTTGAGCGTGATGGGTTCATCTTTATGCTTCGTCAGACGATGTTGGTTACGTTTTTGAACTTGCCTAACAATACCTTTATCGGGCTTCAAATAATTTCTTGAGTGCTGAGCGCTACGAGGGTTTCCATAGACTTGTACGCTGTTTATAGATTGATGTCCCATAATCGCAGCAATTTCTTCTGAGGGGAGGTCACTGGCTTTCAAATCAGCGCCCATTTGATGTCGCCATGAATATAGTGACGGGCGTACTTTGCGTTTAGGCCATAATCGTTGGGTCAACGTGTCTAGTCGTTTTTGCACATAGCGAATGGGGTCTGAGTAGGGCGCGTTTATTAGCATCTCATGACATTCTTTGAGACTGTTAAAAATTGAGTTGTCTTTTATCTCAAGGATGCGATCAAGCCCTCTTGTACCATCCTCGGTTTTTTTAGCGGAAGAGATTGCTATATAGCAGCTCCCTACGAACTGGAGGTTTCTGAGCTCAGCTGGGCGACAACCAAGGTGACTAACGAGCTCCACTCCGGCAAAAACCGTTCTTTCTTTTTTATCTACTAAATAATCTAGAAGTTGCTTTTGATCGGCGGTATTAACGGTTTTCTGTCTTTTTTGCTTAGGCTTTATTTGGCTGCGTTTGTTGCGGTCGGCAGTGATAGGGTTAATTGTTGCTTTAATCTTATTTGCAGCTTTGTAAAAACCGCTTTCTTCAGCCATTAAAGCTAGAGCCGTGCGTAAGCGTCTCCAGTAATCCGGACGGTAGTCGGTTGCACAGTCCTTAAGCGCATCGCAAACGGTTTTGGCTGTAGGCTTCACTATTCCGTGTTTAGTATAGAAATGCTTTGCTAGTCTTCTGTATTCTTCCTTTGTGTTTTCATTCATGATGACACTCCATATCATTGTGTTTTTGACGACAATCCTTGTCGCTACAAAAGAGTATAGTGCTTATTTTTCAATGCCTTGTGTTTTTTTTGATGAAAATTAATTAAATGAAGTTTTACGGCTTAGCTGAGGCCATTCGTTGCCTAGGATAGACCGATAAAGAATGCTAGTTGTTCTGGGGTGACGTTCTTACGTGTCCCTAGGCCACATAAAATATAAGTAATGTCTTCACTTTCAAATACGCAGTCATAACGAATGTCGACTAAATGGGTTGAGATAAGTGTTTGTTCACCTCCATATGTATTGGTTTCATCTAGTAGTATTTGATCTGCTCTGATTTTTACTGGTTGCAGGTGACGTTCAGCTAAACGACTTAAGTCCGCTAACGGGTATTCAATCTGCCACCAGATCCAGTCGCTAACGATACGTATAGGCTTTTGTGGGCTCTTACGTCGCGCCCTTTCAATCATAGTGACGGACTCGTCTTCTGAGCAGCCAGAATCAAAGGGTTCTCCTTTGTCTTCAAGTATATCTATGATTTGTTTCATGTCTTTAAGCGCTTCTTTGGTTGTCTTCATCTTATCTCCAAAATATTTGAGGTTTAGGCTGTACCTAAATTGGGTACAAGAAGGATTGTACCCATAATCGGTACAATGAACAAAACAATTTCAAGTAAGCGTTATTTCGAATTAGTCACTTGGTTAAAATCTGCTCGTCAGCACCAAGGGCTGAGTATGCGCGCTATGGCGCAGTTATTAGGCGAGCCACACAGCTTTATACAGAAGGTAGAGACGCTTGAACGAAAGCTAGATGTCTATGAATATGTTCAGTATTGCGATGTACTGAAGATCGATCCAAGCGAAGGTATCAAGAAATACTTACAAAAAAGTCAGACCTGATAGGTTTTTAGCCTTATGTTTAATTTTTGAATGACCATTGTTGATGGGCTTGCTTCAGCTGCATTGAAGGTGCGAAGAGAGGGAGATTTTAATAGTCATAATGTGTGCTGCTTCGGCTGCGGGATCGGGGTGCT
>NZ_JAHKQE010000038.1 GCF_018860855.1 Amphritea atlantica | reverse complement strand
TCCTAATCTGACTGAAGCGCTGTTACGCCACGGTTTCTCTGAAACCCAAGTACGCAAGATTATGGGTGAGAACTGGGTGACACTGCTGAAAGATGTGTGGGGCGAGTAATTGTATCCAAGGTTAGCCATTGGCTGACCTTACCCAATCGACACCATTATTAGACTTTTCAGCCGATTTGATCGGCTGAGATAAACAGAATTGATAGAGAGTTTTGAGGTAGAGAATCATGAGTGGACATGCACCCGAAATGCCAATTGTTGTTGATGATGAAACCGGTGTATGGACCACCGACGCACTGCCGATGCTGTATGTGCCACGTCACTTCTTTGTTAACAATCATATGGGCATAGAAGAGGAGATCGGCGCCGAACGTTATGCCGATATCCTTTATAAAGCCGGTTATAAATCAGCTTACTACTGGTGTGAAAAAGAAGCCGAAGAGCATGGTCTCGAAGGTGCGGATATCTGGCATCACTACCTGAAACGTCTGTCTCAGCGGGGTTGGGGATTTTTTATCACTGAAGCGCTGGATGTTGAAGCGGGTACGGCCACCGTTCGGTTAGAAAACTCTTGCTTCGTTTATCAGTACGGCAAGGTGAATCGCAAAGTGGATTATATGTTTACCGGTTGGTTTGCCGGTGCGCTGGATCAGGTTGCTGAGAGTTTAGGCTATCCGGTTCGCACGCAATCTGAACAAACACAGTGCGCCGCCGAAGAGGGTTGCGAGGTGGGTTATTTTGAGGTTAAACCGCTGTAAATAACGGTTAATAACGAGATCGGCTAAGTGCAACAGACCGCACTGAGTTGATCGGCCTTCTGCCTGCTTTTTATAACAATGATTATGCATAGCATAAGGGATCGCTTAGTCCGCCAATGGGCTAGCTAATCCTTCCTAATTAATGGTAATCGGGGTGAGATATCATGTCCCAGTTTGATGTTCTGTTTGAGCCTTTAAAGATTAATAATCTGACTATTCGCAACCGTATTGTCAGTACCGCTCACGCCGAGGTGTATGCCACCGACGGCGGTATGACCACGGATCGCTACGTTAAATACTACGAGGAGAAAGCCAAAGGTGGCTGTGGCCTCTGTATCTGCGGTGGTTCTAGTGTGGTGTCTATCGACAGTCCACAAAGCTGGTGGAGTTCGGTTAATCTGTCTACCGATCGGATTATCCCCCATTTTCAGAATCTAGCCGATGCTGTGCATAAGCACGGCGGTAAGATCATGATTCAGATTAGCCATATGGGTCGTCGCTCCCGCTGGGATGGTGAAAACTGGCCAAACCTGATGTCGCCTTCTGGTATTCGTGAGCCGGTTCACCGCGCTACCTGTAAAGTGATCGAAGAAGAAGAGATTTGGCGGGTTGTGGGTGATTTCGCTCAAGCGGCTCGACGTGCTAAAGAGGGTGGCCTCGACGGTGTTGAACTGTCTGCGGTACACCAGCATTTGATCGATCAGTTCTGGTCGCCACGGGTAAACAAGCGCACCGACCGATGGGGCGGTAGCTTTGAAAACCGGATGCGTTTCGGTATGGAAGTACTCAAAGCAGTACGGGCCGAAGTGGGCCGTGACTTTGTTGTGGGTATGCGTATCACCGGTGATGAATTCCATCCCGATGGTTTGAATCATGATGATATGAAAGAGATCGCCGCCTATTACAATGCGACTGGCGAGCTGGATTTCTTCGGTGTAGTCGGTTCCGGTTGTGATACGCACAATACCTTGGCCAATGTTATCCCGAACATGAGTTATCCACCGGAGCCGTTTTTGCACTTGGCCGCCGGTATTAAAGAAGTCGTTGATGTACCGGTGATCCATGCCCAGAACATTAAAGACCCAAATCAGGCCAAGCGTATCATTGAAGCCGGTTATGTCGATTTTGTCGGTATGACTCGAGCGCATATTGCCGATCCGCATATTATCGCCAAAATCAAAAATGATCAGGTGGATCAGATCCGTCAGTGTGTCGGTGCTAACTACTGTATCGACCGTCAATATCAGGGCCTCGATGTGCTCTGTATCCAGAATGCGGCGACGTCACGTGAATATATGGGCTTGCCACATATTATCGAGAAAACGACTGGGCCGATTCGCAAAGTCGTCGTGGTCGGTGGTGGACCGGGTGGATTGGAGTCTGCCCGTGTGGCGGCGGAACGTGGCCATGAAGTTATTCTGCTGGAAAAAGCAGACGAACTGGGTGGTCAAATCACCCTGGCGGCTAAAGCACCTCAGCGAGATCAAATTGCCGGTATTACCCGTTGGTTAGGGATGGAGCTTGAGCGTCTTGGGGTGGATGTCCGTTTGGGTACCGCCGCCGATGAAGCGCTAATTAATGAGCTGAAGCCGGATGTTTGTGTCATCGCGACCGGCGGTCGTCCATTTATCGATCAGAATTCTGAATGGGGTGCTGAAGAGGGCTTAGTTGTTTCTAGCTGGGATATCCTCAGTGGCAAAGTTGAGCCGGGTAAGAATGTGTTGATCTATGACACTATCTGCGAATTCTCAGGCTTGTCTGCGGCGGATTATCTGTCAGCTAAAGGCGCGTTAGTGGAGATCGTTACCGACGATATTAAACCGGGTGTCGGCATTGGTGGTACCACCTTCCCCACTTACTACCGTTCTTTGTATGAGAAAGAGGTGATTATGACCTCTGATTTCTTACTGGAAAAAGTCTACCGCGAAGGGGATAACCTAGTCGCCGTGTTGGAGAACGAATACACCGGACAGCGTGAAGAGCGTGTGGTCGATCAGGTAGTGGTTGAAAACGGTACTCGCCCGAATGAAGAGCTGTATTACGACCTGAAAGAGGCGTCTCGCAACAAGGGGCAGATCAATAATGAGGCGCTGTTTGATATCAAACCACAGCCTGTGTTGAGTGAGTCTGGCGACGGCATGATTCTGTGGCGCTTGGGGGACTGTGTGTCGCAGCGCAACGTACATGCGGCGATGTATGACGCCTTACGCCTCTGTAAAGATCTTTGATGGCACCTGAATGATTGTGCTTGTTATGGCATCGTTAAACGGTTGTAGGGTAGATAGTGTGTCGCTACGCGGCACTTATCTGCACCCGTTATCTGCGCTGTCTGCGGCCATAACGCGCAGGTTCTATCAAACAGGTCTTATCAGTTAGAGCTTCTCAGCTTGTTGTATTAATGAACTCTCGAGCCTGTCCTAACCGCTTTGAAAAGTTGGACAGGTCGGTCAGCCAAAAGGGCGTCTATAAGCCCGATACCTTGTTATGAGGGTACCCTATGATTTTTGAGTGGTTACATCCTTTACTGATTGCAACGGCATTGCTGCTGGCAGTGATCGGTGCTGTACGCCGAGTTAAGTTGTGGCGCGCGGGTCAGCCGGATCAGGTTGATCTGATGGCGGGTCTAATGGCAATGCCAGGACGCTATCTGCACGATCTGCATGATATTGTTGAGCGTGACAAATACATGTCCAGAACCCATGCGGCCACCGGTGGCGGTTTTGTCCTATCTGCGCTGCTGATTATGCTGGTGCATCTGCTGGGTATTGATAGTCAGATCTTGGCATGGGCACTGTTAGCATCGCTGGCGTTAATGTTTGTCGGCGCGCTGTTTGTCTTTAAACGCCGCTTGAATCCGCCTAGCCGGATCTCCAAAGGTCCGTGGATGCGACTCCCGAAAAGCTTGCTGGCCTTTGCGGTAGGCTTCTTTGTGCTGACGCTACCGGCAGCGGGTGTACTCTCTGACGGCTTTATGTCACAAGTCGGTGGCGTTTTGTTAACGCTAGTGCTCACGGCGCTGATTATCTGGGGTATGGGCGAGCTGTTTTTCGGCATGACCTGGGGTGGCCCGATGAAACATGCCTTCGCCGGCGCATTGCATCTGGCGTTTCATCGCCGGCAAGAGCGTTTTGGCGGCGGTCGTTCAACGGGGTTAAAGCCGCTTGATCTATCCTTGGCCACGGAAGTCGGTGGTGTCTTGGGTGTCGCGAAACCCACTGATTTTAAATGGAATCAACTGCTTGGCTTTGATGCTTGCGTGCAGTGCGGTAAGTGCGAGGCTGTGTGTCCAGCGTTTGCGGCTGGTCAGCCATTGAATCCGAAGAAACTGATTCAAGATATGGTGGTTGGTTTAGCCGGTGGCAGCGATGCAAAGTATGCCGGTAGCCCTTATCCAGGGATAGAAGTGGGTAATGCTAAAGGCGGCCCGAATCAGATTATTACTGACGGTTTGTTAGCCCCGGAAACACTCTGGTCTTGTACGACTTGTCGCGCCTGTGTTGAAGAGTGTCCGATGATGATCGAGCATGTCGATGCGATTGTTGATATGCGCCGTTTCCTGACGATGGAAAAGGGCAGCACACCCAATAAAGGGGCTGAAGTGCTGGATAACATTATCGCCACGGATAACCCGAACGGTTATGCCCCTGCAAGCCGGACGCACTGGGCGGCGGATCAAAACTTGCCATTGATGCGCGATGTGAAACAGGCTGAGGTGCTATTTTGGGTGTCGGATGGTGCTTTCGATATGCGCAGCCAGCGTATTCTGCGGGCCTTCGTTAAGTTGCTTAAGGCGGCTAAGGTTGATTTCGCCGTACTGGGTGACGAAGAGTTGGATTGTGGTGATGTGGCCCGTCGCTTGGGCGATGATGCGACTTTCCAGAATCTGGCGAAGCGTAACTTGGCGGTACTCTCTCAATATAAGTTCAGCAAAATTGTTACCACCGATCCGCATGCTTATCACTGTCTACGTAATGAATATAACGACTTTGGTTCTGATGCGCTTAACGGTGTCGAAGTGTTCCACCATACGACCTTCCTGAATTCACTGGTGCAGCAGGGTAGCTTGCAGTTAGATCCATTCATCGGTGGCAAAGTGACCTATCACGATCCCTGTTATCTGGGACGCTATAACGGTGAATATGAAGCGCCTCGTGAACTGCTGCGTTCGATGGGTATTGAAATCGCGGAGATGGAGCGTTCCGGTTTCCGTTCCCGCTGTTGTGGCGGCGGCGGTGGCGCACCGATAACAGATATTCCAGGTGAGCGTCGTATTGCCGATATGCGGATGGAAGATGCCAATGAGACTGGCGCGGAGTTAGTCGCGGTTGGCTGTCAGCAATGTACCGCGATGCTGGAAGGGGTGGTTGAACCGCGTCCGCAGGTGAAAGATATTGCTGAGATCCTAGTGGGTCAATTGGTTGATCCAACCGCCAACGGCTTAGCTAAGGAGGTGCACTGATGTCCTCTCATGACTTATTAGATATCGTGCGACGTGATCCGCGGGCTGAATGGATCGCCCGTAACCGGTTGCATCCGTTACATGGCACTCTTGTGGATGATGATGCCGCTGAGGTACGTGGGCCGAGTGGTTTATTACGTAAATACCCTCATCGCGTCGGTTTTATCGGGCCAAACGGTATTAAACGTATCGATCGGCTTAAAGGTAATGCCGCGGCCTCTGGTAAAGGGCGGCGTAGTGCTGCCCAAGAGGTTCAACTGCCGTTACACCGAGTTGAAAATCCTGATTTCTATATCGTCGTTGTGGCGGATATGGTGGGCGGCCGGCTCACGGGCCATGATAAAGATGTGCTTGGCCAAGCACATAAATTGGCCGCAGGCATTGAAGGTGCCGGCGCAGTATTAACCGTCGGCTTTGGGAGTGCGAAAGAGGAACATTTCGACACCGCTGGTGTGGATCGACTGCTAGTGCTCGATGACGATATTTATGAGGGATATTGCCCAGAGCAGCGTCTTGCGGCACTGCTACAGGTCGAAAACGAGTATCAGCCGCGCCACTGGTTATTCCCTGATAGCGTCAATGGTGGCACTGATCTGGGGTCCCGATTGGCGGCACGATTGCATGAGCGTCCAGCGGTGCAAGCTTGGCAGGTGGATCATCAAACAGCGGTGTGTCGTGGTGCCGGTGGCACGATGGATATTACCCGTGAAACGCCACGGTTGCTGATGTTAGCTGAGGAGTGTGCGGATCAGATTGATGAAACCCGCCATGAAGCGCTGCCGGTGACATTGACGCCGGTGTCGGTTATTTCTCAGTTGCAAGATCAAGGTCCCGTGGCTGTCGATCCTAATGCGGTTGCATTAGCTGAGGCTGAATTTATTCTGTCGGCTGGTAACGGCATCCATGATTGGGATCAGTTTCATGCGGCGGCAGCGGTGTTGGGTGCGACAGAAGGTGCCAGCCGAGTGGCGGTGGATGATGGCTTTATGCCACGTTTCCGCCAGGTCGGCGCGACCGGTACTTGGGTGACCGCGCGGGTTTATCTGGCGGTGGGTATCTCCGGTGCGATTCAACATATGCAGGGTATTGGGCAGTGCGATAAGGTCATTGCGATCAATACCGATGCTGGTTGCGATATGGTTAAACGCGCTTCGCTAAGTGCTATCGGTGATAGTGAAGAGATTCTAGGTGAACTGATAAAGCGGGTGCAGGCGTTTCGTGCACAGCCATCGATAGAGGGAGATCAGGATGCAGCCTAATTCATCACAAAAGCTAAAAATTGTCACCTTAGTGTCGGTGGGAAAACATCCACAATCCGGTCGGGTGCGGCGTGCCGATCAAGACAGTCGAGCGGTCGAATTAGGCCTGCGACTATCGGCGGATCAAGCCGATGGATTGGTGGTGCTGCATGCGGGTGATCCCAACGAGCCAAGTTTGAGAAGTTATGCTGGCATGGGGCTGACCGCGATTAATGTTTTGCAGCTTGATCCGGCGGCGGATGCGGTCGCTCCTTTGGGTGAACAGCTGCATCAGTCCGGTGCGGATATTGTCTTGACCGGTGTGCGTGCCGAAAGCGGTGAAGGCTCGGGTATGCTGCCTTATCAATTGGCAGAAAAACTCGGTTGGTCTATCGTCCCTCGCGTCGCGGATATTGTCTCTGTTAAAGAGGGCGTCGCCGAGGTATTACAGGCGTTACCTCGGGGCCAGCGCCGTGCGGTCAAGGTTCGACTGCCGTTTATTGCTAGCATTGATACGGCCGCACCGATGGCACGTCAAAGCGCTTTCGGTCCGGCTCAACGAGCGGCAATGACCGTGACGGTTGTCAATGCTGAAACGGATACGTTACGTCAATCGTGGCATGAAGCCGTTGCCAAAAAACGGCCTAAACGACTGAAAGTGATTAAAGCTAAAACGGCGGCTGAACGATTTAAAGCGGCAACGGCTAAATCACAATCTGAAGGGGGCCGGATAATGAAGCAGGAATCCGCGGGTGAGCAAGCGCAGGCTATTCTTGATCTGTTAGTAGAGGAGGGAGTTTTACGCTAATTCTCGTGATGCTATCAGCATTCAATAAACCGTTAAATGTCGTTAATGCGTCAAAAGGTGCCGCTAAAAGAGGGATGCCTTGAGTACGACTTTTATATGATGAACATGCTTCATTACATGTGCTTTTTTGACAGCCGCCTGACCCAATATTGATTCTTTCATTGAATTTGATCATCAGGTAATTGTTCACCACTTCGAAGATTCACGGCTTCGAAGTGGTTTTTTTTTTGGCTATTCATAATTATTGTTCCCCCTTTTCCGTTAGTATAACGCGCTGTCGAAAACAGGCATTTTGTCGTTTTTTTTGTCGTAACGAGTCAGTTGTCAATCGGCCAATACTCGTACTATCGATGCAACCTGCGATCTCTTTTTCGTTGGAGATAATGACTATCTTCTTAATCTGAATTGATACAGGCACTGTTGCGTGAGGTTGTTGAGTATGAAACCCGTTGGCTCTGATGGTTTACTGGTAATCTGCACCCTGTTTGACAGTTCTATAAAAAAGAATCTGGAGTAATTCTATGAACAAAAAAGTTCAAAACGGTCCGAAATCTGCGGAATACACCTCTGATTATAAGGCCGGTCAGGATAACGTTCAGGTGTTGGGAATGGATATCCACAACCCCGTATTTACCACCAGTGCGTTGGCTATTATTGTGTTTATTGTGCTAACCCTGGTTTTCCCTGCTGATGCGAAAGTGATGCTTGAAGGCGCACGTACTTGGTCAACAGAAACCTTCGACTGGTTATTCATGATCGGTGGCAATGTGTTTGTGTTGTTCTGCTTGCTGATGATTGTGTTGCCTGTAGGCCGTATACGCTTAGGTGGCGATGATGCTAAACCTGATTTTAATCGCATGTCATGGTTCTCTATGCTCTTTGCTGCGGGTATGGGCATCGGTTTGATGTTTTGGAGTGTTGCTGAGCCGGTTGCTTATTACACCGACTGGTGGGGTACGCCGTTAAATGTGGCACCGAATACACCTGAAGGCGCCGCGGCTGCGATGGGCGCAACCCTGTTTCACTGGGGTCTACACCCTTGGGCGATCTATGGTGTTGTTGCACTGGCCTTGGCCTTCTTTACCTATAACAAAGGATTGCCGCTGACCATCCGTTCTGCTTTCTACCCAATCTTGGGTGAACGCGTCTGGGGGCCTATCGGCCATGTCATCGATATTGTGGCGGTGTTGGCGACTATCTTTGGTCTGGCGACCTCACTGGGGTTAGGCGCGTCTCAAGCCTCTGCCGGTCTGCATTTTCTGTTTGGGGTCGATAACGATATCACCACTCAGATTATTATTATTGCCGCGGTTTCTGCGATTGCCATTCTCTCGGTTATTCGTGGTTTGGAAGGTGGCGTAAAAGTATTGAGTAATATCAATATGGGGATCGCCGGTGTGCTGTTGCTGTTTGTGATCCTCGCTGGTTCTCTGACTGGGTTCTTTAGTAATTTGGTCTTGACGGTCACTAACTATGCTACGGATATTGTGCCGTTGAGTAATTGGGTGGGCCGGGAAGATGACAAATTCTATAACGGTTGGACTGTCTTCTACTGGGCTTGGTGGGTTTCTTGGTCTCCTTTTGTCGGTATGTTTATCGCGCGGGTTTCTCGAGGCCGTACGGTACGTGAATTTATGATCGCCGTCTTATTGATCCCGACGATTGTATCCGCCATCTGGATGGCAGCGTTTGGCGCACTGGCGCTGGATCAGGTACAAAGTGGTACAGGTGCTTTGGCTAACGGTTTGACCGATGTGTCACTGGCGATGTTCCAGATGTTGGAAAATCTGCCGTTTACGGCGGTTACATCAGCCTTGGCGATTATTCTGGTATTGGTGTTCTTTATCACCTCGTCGGATTCCGGTTCACTGGTGATCGATTCGATTACTGCCGGTGGTAAGGTGGATGCACCTGTGCCGCAACGGATTTTCTGGGCGATATTGCAGGGTTTGATTGCCGCTGTCTTGTTGTATGGCGGTGGTGCCGAAGCGCTCAAAGCGTTACAAGCCGGTGCAGTCACCACAGGATTGCCGTTCACCGCGATTCTGTTATTGATGTGTTATAGCATCTACAAAGGCCTGAAAACCGAACTCTAAGTTGGTTTTTTGTTAGTCTGATTCAATCCTTCAAAAAGCTGGCGACATGCCAGCTTTTTTTCGTTTTAATAGCGCGTTATAAACCTTTTTTAATCGAGTTTAATGGGAGATTCCCTATGATGATTACCGAATTAATCGATCAGGACGACTATCGTGACTGGTTGATGCAGGCTGGCGTGCCTGTACTGGCAGAGAGCGATTCTCCTATTCAGTGTAGCGAGGCAGCCCTACGTTGGCTTGAGACTCAGGATGATGGAATACGCGCCCAGTTTAAGGTTGCTGTTGCTGAGTTTAACGAGAAGCGTCCGATCATGTTGCCAGCGGTACAAGAGGCTTTGTGCTTACTTGATAATGCTTAGGGTTTTCTAAGCGAATTGTTTTAACGCTGCTAAAAATTGAAAAACTTATTGACGTGATCGACGTGATCGAAAAAGTCATCAATAATTTTTTGACGAAGGTTTCGTCTTGGCTAAGGGGTTTATTAGCCGCTGAGGCCAGAAGGAACACGCTTGATCAACCCCATAAACTGCTCTGAAGCATAGTGGGAACAACCGTTTTTAACCTGTTATTCTCAATGACGCTGTTAATTCAACTTGCTGGGCGGCACTTCTTATTTGACCATGCATGAGCCACGTATGAACCCCTAGAAGGTATTAGTGAGCTGGCGTGGAATGCTTCAGCCCTGTTAGCCGAACGCAAAACGGGAGAGCGGATGGAGCGCAAACGGTTGCTTATTGGGTTCGGATGGTGGCGGTAGTCTCAGCCTATGCTAAGTGAATTAAGCAAACAGGCAGGTGACTCGATTAACGACAGAATACCCGCAGCTGATGCGGGTATTCTGTGAGGAGGTGATAAACGGCTTTTATTGCTAACGTTAAGGCCTATCGTTAAGGCCTATCGTTAAGGTCTATCGTAAAGGCTTATGGTAAAGGTTTAATTTAAAGGCTTAACGCTGCTTCAAATTGCCCTGCACGGTGTCGCTATACCATTCCATAAAGTTAACAATACCAAACTCGTAGGTTTCTGAGTATGGGCCTGGTTGATAGCCGACAGAGTTAATACCCCGCTGGTTTTCTTCACCCAGAATACGGTCTTGATCATTGGTGGCATCCCAAACCTGACGCAGACGTTCAGGGTCGTAATCAACCCCTTCTACGGCATCCTTATGGACAAACCACTTAGTTGTTACGATCGATTCCTGAGCCGAGATCGGCAGTACGCGGAACACGATAAAGTGATCCGATTGCATATGGTTCCAAGAGTTTGGCAGATGCAGAATACGCATAGAGCCAAGCTGAGGGTTTTTAATGCGTCCGAGTAGTTTGGTGCAGGCGGCTTCGCCATCCAAGGTCATCACTTGGGTGCCTTTTTTCAGTGGCATACGCACAATACGGTTGCGCAGACCTGGGCCGAAGCTACGGTGTTCGTGAGGAATACCTTCGGCATCCCATTGGGCTGCTTGCTCTTTACAGTGATCGATAAACTCTTGTGATGCGCGGGGATCATTGGTGTCATCCCATTCGAGCAGCGTGTTCAGTAGTTCGGGGTGGCTACCGGCACAGTGATAGCACTCACGGTTATTTTCCAGCACCAGCTTCCAGTTAGCCTGTTCATACATGTTGGATTCCACTGCTAGCTTGGTGTTTTCAACATCGTAGGGGGCCATGTACTCTTCAAGGGTGGTTAAAAACTCATCGAAGTCGCCTTCGGGCTCCTCTTTTCCTAAGCAAACAAAGATAAAGCCACCGGCGGTTTTGCAGAATGCTTTTTTCAGGCCGTGTTCTTTGTTGTCAAAGTTTTCATTCATTTCGGTACCGGCAAATAGCAGGTTACCTTTCAGATCGTAGGTCCACTGGTGGTAAGGACACACTAGGTTGGCGACTTTACCGCGATGTTCAGAGCAGATGCGTGACCCACGATGGCGACAGGTGTTATGGAAGGCATTGATGCTACCGTCGGCATCCCGTACAACTAATACCGGATTTTGTGCTATTTCAACGGTAAAGTAATCGCCGCGGGTAGGGATTTCGCTGGTCATGCCAACGAACAACCACTCTTTCTGAAACACCTCTTCCACGTCAATCCGGAACATCAGCGGATCGTTATACAGTGGTTGAGCTAGAGAGTAATTTGCGGGTCGTGCTTCAAGCAGATTCGCCATTTCCTCACGCGCTTCATGGATCGTCGCGCAGGTTGTATTGAGTAGGTCATTTTGGTTCATCAGTTGGATCTTCCTTCAAAGCACTCTGTGCTGCTTAAATAGGTGATCAGGATTAACCCTGATCGGAATAGTGGTATTGCATGGATCCATCTTCTACCTCGGCGTGTTTCCGAGGTTGACCGTTAACGACAGAATTAAGTACATTTTTCGACCTATTGCAGCCTCTGTTATACCGCTAACGTCATGCTTAGCACTGATATGGTCGCAATAAGCAAAAAAATGTCGTTAATGGTTAATAGCGCAAAGCTGTGTCGGCAGACAATGCAATGAATGAATATGAATTGATGGGTCACTGTTTCTGTTGTCGGCGTGTAATGACATGAAGAGGCAGGCAGTTGAGCCAGATAACTGAACCGATGCATTACCGCGCACTGATGAGAGATACGCCATGACTACAACCATTCCTGCTACTGTTGGTTCTGAGAGCTTTATTCCGGTTAACACCCAAACCTGGGTGAATGGCCGTCATAATGTCCGTTGTGTAAAAGTGATTCAAGAAACTTGGGATGTGCGTACCTTCTGCTTTATGTCAGAACAGCCGGTGATGTACTTCTTCAAGCCAGGCCAGTTCGTCACCCTTGAGTTGGAGATTAACGGCGAGATGGTGATGCGTTCTTATACCATTTCCAGTTCTCCCTCGGTGCCATACAGCTTTTCCATAACGGTGAAGCGAGACCCTAACGGTTTAGTGTCAAGCTGGCTGCATGACAACATGAAAGAGGGCGATGAGCTGGCGGTGCATGGCCCGGTCGGTTTGTTCAACTGTATCGATTTCCCGGCTAAAAAAGTGCTATTGCTTTCAGGTGGTGTGGGTATCACGCCGATGATGTCGATGGCGCGCTGGTGGTTTGATACCAATGCCGATGTGGATATCACCTTTGTGCACAGTGCGCGCACACCTCAGGACATAATCTATCCACGGGAGCTCGACCACATGTCCTCCCGAGTGGGTAACTTTGCCCTGCACCTGATCAGTGAGAAAATTGAAAGCGGTCAGGCTTGGCATGGTTATCGGGGTTATCTCGATCAGACTAAACTTGATATTATCGCCCCTGATTTTCTGGAACGTGAAGTATTCTGCTGTGGGCCAGCGCCCTATATGAATGCGGTTAAAGCACTGCTAAAGAATAATAACTTTGATATGTCCCACTATCATGAGGAGTCGTTTGGTTCGACACCGGTTGAGGTGGAAGAAGACGCTATTGAAAGTGCTGAAATTGCTCAGGAAGAGGCCGATGCACTGACTCAGGCGGATATGCTGCGGGTTGAGTTCGCCGGTAAAGGAAAGAGTATTCAGATCGCCCCCGGTGAAACGTTGCACGCCGCAGCATCTAAGCTTGACCTGTT
This sequence comes from Amphritea atlantica, assembly GCF_018860855.1. Classification (GTDB taxonomy): domain Bacteria; phylum Pseudomonadota; class Gammaproteobacteria; order Pseudomonadales; family Balneatricaceae; genus Amphritea; species Amphritea atlantica_A. Next base: position 73,708 of record NZ_JAHKQE010000038.1, on the reverse strand, counting down.
GATTCCGAAAGCTTGCGGTATGGGGATCTGTGGTACCTGTAAAGTGCTGATAAAATCCGGTGAAACCAATATGGAACACAACGGTGGTATTACGGAGGAGGATGTTGCCGCAGGCTATGTGTTGTCCTGTTGCAGTGTACCCGTGACCGATGTTGTAATTGATTACTAAGCGTCCCGTACGCCGTTAAAATCGTCCGTAAAATCTGTGTGAATGGCGCCTGTAAATATCGTTGCAGGGGCTTTTTTATCGGGTCATTACGGGCGATTTTTTTTCTTTATAAGCCCATAATTGTTCTATCAGACTTAAATGGAATGACCGATGCAGGCAGAACAGGTTGAGATTGCAGGATTTCTGAAACAATACCCTCCCTTTGATGAGTTACCGGAAGCGGAGGTGGATGAGATCGCCTGTCAGGTAGAGATTAGTTATTTTCGGGCGGGCAGTGATATCTATCTCTTTGGGGATGAGATTCATGAGCTGAGCGTGATACGCAGCGGGGCGGTTGAGATCTATCGGCGTAATGGTGATCTCTATAACCGGCTGAGTGAGGGGGAGGTATTTGGTCAGTTAAGTCTACTGATGAATCAGAAAGTTCGCTTGCCAGCGCGGACGATCGAAGATTCACTGATCTACTTTATTCCCGAAGCGCTCTTTATGTCACTGTGTGAGCGGTTTGATTCCTTTGCTTATTTTGTTGAAGTGGATGATAACTTGCTGCATCAGGCCGTATCCGATAAGCAGGAAAAAAGTGATCTGATGGTGTCTAAAGTGACAACCTTAATTTCACGCACCCCAGTGATGGCTGATACGTCAGCGACGATTCGCCAAGCGGCGCAGAAGATGACCGAGGCAGGGGTTTCTTCTCTGTTGATTATGTCGCCCGAGAGTCGGCTAAATCGACCGGTGTCGCCTGACGATGATGAGTTGAGTGATACCTCAGATCGACTACTAGCCGGTATCATTACCGATCGGGATCTGCGTACTCGGGTGGTCGCGCCGGGGTTGGATCTGGATTCTCCAGTGACGGAGGTGATGACCACGGAGCCGGTGACCTTGGATGTGGATGCCTATGCCTTCGAGGCGATGCTGACCATGTTGCGTTATAACCTGCATCATCTGCCGATTCTCGAAGATGATTATCCAGTGGGGGTGTTGGCGACCTCGGATATTATTCGCTATGAATCGCAAAGCAGTCTCTATATGGTCAGCACTATTATGCGTCAAACCAGTGTTGATGAACTCGCCGAGTTACAGCCGCAGATTAACGCCTGTTTTGTCCGTATGGTAGCCGAGGGCGCTAATTCACATATGATCGGCAGTGCGATGTCGGTGATTGGCCGTACTTTTAAGCAACGTTTGCTGGAATTAGGAGAAGCTGAGTTAGGAGCCGCACCACTGCCTTATTGCTTTCTCGCATTGGGATCGATGGCGAGGGATGAACAGCTGGTGGTGACCGATCAGGATAATGCTTTGATTTTGGATAACCGCTATAAACCTGAACAACATGGCGAATATTTTGCTCAGCTAGCCAAGTTTGTCAGTGATGGGTTGAATCGCTGTGGCTATGTTTATTGTACCGGCAATATTATGGCAACCAACTCAACATGGCGTAAAACCCGCAAGGAGTGGCAACAAACCTTTACCGATTGGATCGAGAATCCATTACCGGAAGCATTACTCAACTGTTCAATTTTCTTTGATCTGGATGGTGTCTGGGGCAAGGTCGATTGGGCGGCGCAGCTGAATAGTTTTGTGGCGCATAAGGCGCAGCGCTCGCCTAAGTTTTTGGCCAGTTTGGCTCGGAATGCTTTGAATCGAACCCCGCCACTGGGCTTTTTTAAAGACTTCGTGATGGAGAAGGATGGGCAGCATGGTAATGCAATCAACCTCAAACGTCGGGGGACAGCACCGCTGACCGATCTGATCCGGGTGCATGCTTTAGCGGTTGGCTCCAAAGTGCAAAACTCTTTTGAACGTTTAGATGATGTCTCCGAAGCGGGGATTCTACCACCGGGTCGCGCCGCCGATCTGCGTGATGCGTTGGAATTCATTTCGATGGTACGTATTCGCCATCAGGCGGCGGATGTGGAAGCGGGTCGAGAGCCTTCTAATAGTGTTAAACCGGAGACGCTGACAGATTTTGATCGGCGTAATCTGAAAGAGGCTTTTAAGGTATTGAGTAATAGCCAGCGCTTTCTTAAATTCCGTTATCCCTTCTCGGGGCGCTAGAGGTGTCTATGATAGGTAGTCATAGCGTCAATTGGCCCGCACTGTTTCAACAGCAGGCTGAAAAATCGACCGATGAGCGGCTCAAGTCTTTTTATCAACAGGGCGTGGTCGCTGCCGACACCGCATTGGTTGATGTCCCTTTTGTAGCGTTAGATTTTGAAACTACGGGGTTGGATGCCACCAAGGATGAGATCATCAGTATTGGCCTAGTTCCGTTTGATCTACATCGGATACGACTGCGTGAAAGTCGTTATTGGTTGCTAAAACCGAATGACGGCCTGACCGAAACCTCAGTACCTTTTCATGGCATTACCCACTCGCAGTTATCTGCTGCACCGGATCTAAATCTGATATTAGAATCGGTATTAGACGAGATTGCCGGAAAAATTGTGGTCGTGCATTACCGTAATATAGAACGGGAATTCCTCGATAGCGCGATTAAAAAACGGTTAGGGGAGGGGATCATTTTTCCAATGATCGATACCATGGAGTTGGAGGCGATGCTGTATCGTCGCGGTATCTTGAATCGATTGAAACGCTTGATCGGTTGGCGGCTAGAATCGATTCGCTTAGGCGATAGTCGGTTGCGTTATCACCTGCCACACTATGGTCAACACCATGCGCTGACCGACGCCATCGCCACGGCTGAGTTATTGCAAGCACAGGTTCTACACCGGTACAGTGAAGCGACACATCTGAGTGAACTTTGGATCTGATTGACTATTTTATGGACGGACGAGCGATTGAGAAACCGCTTAAGAATGATTGAAAGGCTACGGTGGTTGTTAGAGAGAGCGGTGATCAATCGTTAAATGAGAGAAAACCACCAGAGGATCTGGTGGTTTTGATGTTTTAGTTATCTGTTAATGATTCGCATCATTAAGCGGCAACACTACCGTGTGGGTCGATAACAAATTTCTTCGCAGCACCACCATCAAAATCAGCATAGCCATCGGGCGCTTGATCCAGCGAAATCATCTGCACATTGACCGCTTTAGCGATATCCACTTTATCAAACAGAATCGCTTGCATCAGTGGACGATGATATTTCATCACTGGGCATTGACCGGTGTGGAACGAATGGGATTTCGCCCAGCCTAAACCAAAGCGCATACTCAGCGCACCCTGTTTAGCTGCATCATCGATGGCGCCAGGGTCTTCAGTCACATACAAACCGGGAATACCAATCGCGCCACCGGCACGGGTCATCTGCATCGCCGAGTTCAAAACTGTTGCTGGTGCTTCAGCACCGTGGTTACAACCACAGGCGTGGGCCTCAAAACCGACGCAATCGACAAAGGCGTCGACTTCACGCTCGCCGAGAATCACTTCCAGTTTGTCGGCCATATCACCTTCTTCACGGAGGTCGATCGTCTCACAGCCAAAGCTACGTGCCTGTTGTAAGCGTTCATCAATCATATCACCCACAATGACACAGGCGGCACCCAGTAGTTGGGCCGATACGGCTGCCGCGAGTCCAACGGGGCCAGCGCCAGCAATATAGACGGTTGAACCCGGGCCGACACCCGCAGTGACACAGCCATGAAAACCGGTAGGGAAGATATCGGATAGTAGGGTCAGATCGCGGATCTTCTCCATCGCCTGATCAGAATCGGGGAACTTCAGCAGATTGAAATCAGCATAAGGCACCATGACATATTCTGCTTGGCCGCCGACCCAGCCGCCCATATCCACATAGCCGTAAGCGGCACCGGGACGGGCAGGGTTAACGTTGAGGCAGATGCCAGTGTTACCCTCTTTACAATTGCGGCAACGGCCACAAGCGATATTGAACGGTACTGAAACGATATCACCGGGTTTGAGAAACTCGACATCGTTACCGCATTCGATTATTTGCCCAGTAATCTCATGGCCGAGTACCAAACCTGCTTCAGCGGTTGTACGGCCTCGCACCATATGCTGATCGGAACCACAGATATTGGTGGTTAGTACCCGTAGGATAACGCCGTGGTTGCACTTACGTTTACCTAAAGAGAGTTCTGGAAAGGCGATCTCTTCAACTGCAACTTCGCCCGCACCTTTATAAACAACACCACGGTTGGCATGATTGCTACACATGGTCACACTCCTATTATTTTTGTATTTATATCACCCGTTAATAGGTGTCAGGCCATAGTATTCCAGTGCTAAGGGTTGCGACTGCCTACCACCGCGCAGGAGTTGATCAGAAGCGACATGATTAACAGCCTTTTATTGGTGCATGGGGGTTAAATAATGGCTGAAATGGCCACCTCATGGGGCATTGAGAGGGAACGTCGTTTTTCGATGATGAGCGCGTCGCTCAGAGATAAATAAAAATGCGATTTAGTCGTTTTTAGGTATTCTTCCTTTGATTTAAATCAAATAATATTGATTCCATCAATCAGTAAAAAAATACGACTTAAGTCGAAAGTAATACTGAATAATAACGATAATATCGGCTCATGAAATAACGCCTAAGCGCTTCATCTGCCATCCTTAAATGTCCAAAAAAACAAAAAATAACGTGAGTAATTAGCATCGGTGCGACGCTGCTTAGCTCTTTGCATTTAGTAATGATTACGCGTTAATAGGGGCACTATTATGATTTCATCGACTGCATTCGATCCTATTAAGGACTATCAAAAAGTAACCCGTGTGGGCTTTTTGATGCTAGACAACTTCACTATGATTGCGGTGGCTTCAGCGATTGAACCGCTGCGAATGGCGAATCAGCTATCTGGTTTTGAACTTTACAGCTGGCATATGATTTCGGAGAGCGGTGCGCCGGTGAGTGCCAGCGATGGTCTTAGTTTCGCCCCAGATTTCTCGGTTGCCGATATGCCGGAATTGGACCTCTTAATTGTCTGTGGCGGCGTAGATATTACACGCAGCTTTACACCGAAACAGGTGAGCTGGTTGCAGTTAATGAGCCGCCGTGGCGTCACCCTTGGTGGTATCTGTACCGGCGCTTATTTGCTTGCTCATGCCGGTCTGCTAGATGGTTATGACTGCAGTACGCACTGGGAATGTATGGCGTCATTGCAAGAGCATTACCCTAAGGTTAACTGTAATAACCGTTTGTTTAGTATCGATCGAAACCGTATGACCTCATCCGGCGGTATTTCGCCCATGGATATGTTGTTGCATATGGTGTCGTTGCAGCATGGGCCTAAGTTGTCTATGGCGGTATCCGATATGTTTATCTGCGATCGCATCCGCAGTGAGTTCGATCAACAACGGGTGCCTCTGCGTCAGCTGCATAATGGTGGCGACAGCAAGCCAAAATTGGTTGATGTGATCGAATTGATGGAAAATAATCTTGAAGAACCGATCGGGCTCGATGAGCTTGCAGCATTCGTGAGCGTTTCCCGTCGGCAGTTAGAGCGGATGTTCCTTAAATATCTTAATTGCTCCCCATCGCGTTATTACCTCAAACTGCGCCTTGATCGGGCACGGCAGTTGTTGAAACAATCGAGTATGCCGATTGTTGAGATTTCTACCGCTTGTGGTTTCGTATCGACGCCCCATTTTAGTCGCTGTTACCGTAAGCATATTGGTATCTCGCCCAGAGATGAACGTAAAGGGATATTGCCGGTGACGACGCAGGAGGCTGCTACAGAGCCACAGCTTAATGATGGTTTCTTTGCCAGTATGAAACGTTCAGTTGCGGTGCTGAATTCGGCACAGGCAGAGCCTAGTTTTGGTTCGGTGGCGATATAGAGCGAAGGCGAGTGGTTAGCCGAGGATCGGTAGGGTGCTGGTGAGCTTGCGAACCGCACCGGTCAAAACCACGGCAATCGATTTTTTATACGAGGCATCGGTGCGATTCATTCTTCATCGCACCCTACATCATTACATCGGTAGGGTGCTGGTGAGCTTGTGAACCGCACCGGTTAAAACCACGGCAATCGACTTTTTATACGAGGCAACGGTGCGATTCATGCTTCATCGCACCCTACATATTTTCATCGGTACGGTTCATTCTTCGTCGCACCCCAAATCATTGCATCGGTAGGGTGCTGGTGAGCTTGCGAACCGCACCGATCAAAGCCATGAAAATCGATTTTTTATACGAGGCATCGGTACGATTCATTCTTCATCGCACCCTACATATAGATCAATTTGAATTGAGGTACGTCTTCGTGCCGATGAAAAATTACGCCACTATCGGCGTGAAGGAAGCCTCCTTGATTAGGAGGCTGAGCCAATGAAGGTTGTTAATGTTTTAGCAGCGACACCGCTTGTTTGGCGATCGGCGTTAGTTCACTACCATCCTGTTCTAGATATTCGCGGATCTGTGCTTTCATGGAGCGTGCCCAGAATTTGGTCATATGATCGGCGACCATTTCAGCTTCGGCTATATCATCGCCGATATGGGTGTTGTTGGCGGCGATCTGATTAGCCATCCTGATGAGGCTGGTGAGTTGATGATTTCCCATGTTTATAATTCCTTTGAATCATCGGAGGATTGAGTTAAACCCGTCGTGACCGATTGGTTGTAAATAACGTGCCGGCCTGGACGGGCGAAGCCGATTAGATTGAGCCCTGCTTGTTTTGCCAGTGTGAGTGCTAGGCCGGTGGGGGCCGATACGGCGACTAAGGTGCTGACACCACGGCTGGCTGCTTTATGCACCATTTCATAACTGGCACGGCTAGAAACCAGCACAAAGCCTTCGCTAAGGTCGGTTTTGGCCCGTTGCAGTGCACCGAGTAATTTATCCAACGCATTATGTCGGCCAACATCTTCCCTTAATAGTTGAATCTTTCCCTGATGATTGCACCATGCGGCGCCGTGGCAGGCGCCAGTAATGGATTGCAGGGGTTGATTCGCTTTGAGTTGATGCAGAGCCTGTTCGATTGCCGTTGATGATGGGGAGGAGAGGCAAGGCACTGGTTTGACCGGTCGAATGGCCTGTTGCAGTGATTCAGTGCCGCATAATCCACAGCCGGTACGACCGGTAAGATTACGACGGCGCTGTTTGAGCTGCATCGAGCGTTGAGTGGTAATCGATAATTGAACTTCGATTCCTGCGGCTAAGTTGTCCGGCTCAGCCATCACCAACTCCAGCCCGTAGATCTCGTCTGCTGTTTTGATAATACCTTCGCTGAGACTAAAGCCCAGCGCGAAGTCTTCAAGATCACAGGGGCTGGCCATCATCACCGCATGGGATATGCCGTTATAAACCATAGCCACTGGAATTTCGTCAGCAATTTGATCCAACGCGTCTAACGTTTGATCCGCTTGCCAACGACTCACGCCCGACTGTGTATAACAGTCATCCAAGGATAGCGTTAAACTACCCTCAGATTGGTTTGGTTTAGGCTGCTTCAACGCCATCTCACTCTCCGGCCACTGATCCTGAGCGTTTTTCGCCTCGGGCGGAATGTAGATGGCCTATCTGCTCCTGATGGAACTCATGATAGCGCTGTTGCCATTCGGAAGGCTCGTTGACTTTGATCACCTGTATCGCCGTGACTTTATACTCGGGGCAGTTGGTCGCCCAGTCAGAGTTATCGGTGGTAACAACGTTTGCGCCACTGTGAGGATGGTGGAAGGTGGTATAAACCACGCCCGGTTGCATCCGGTCAGAGACTTTAGCCAGCATCACTGTTTCGCCGGAGCGGCTGGTAATTCCCACCCAGTCATTATCTTTAATACCACGATCTTCGGCATCCTGCGGGTGCAGCTCTAACACATCGTCATCATGCCAAACCTGATTCTCGGTGCGTCGGGTCTGTGCGCCAACATTGTATTGCGACAGGGTGCGGCCGGTGGTCAGCAGTAATGGATATTTACGGGTAGAGCGCTCTTCAGTCGCGACATACTCGGTGATCGCAAAGTGTCCTTTACCGATCGGGAAGCTATCCAGGTGCATGATCGGCGTGCCATCAGGCGTGTTATCGTTACAAGGCCACTGTAAGCTGCCCATCTCTTCCAAGCGTTCATAGCTAACATTACTGAAAGTCGGTGTCAGCAGGGCGATCTCATCCATAATCTCGGATGGATGGCTGTAGTTCATCGGATAGCCTAAGGCGTTGGACAGCGCCTGAGTGACTTCCCAATCCTGCTTACCCGCCAGCGGTGGCATGACCTTACGGACGCGGTTGATGCGTCGCTCAGCATTGGTAAATGTGCCATCTTTCTCAAGGAAAGAGGAACCCGGTAGGAATACATGGGCAAATTTAGCGGTTTCGTTTAGGAAAATATCCTGTACAACTAGGCATTCCAGTGCCCGCATGGCCGCATGAACGTGGTTGGTGTTAGGGTCTGACTGGGCAATATCTTCGCCCTGACAATACATCCCTTTGTAGGTGCCATCCATCGCGGCATCAAACATATTAGGAATACGCAGGCCCGGTTCATTATCGAGTTCAACCCCCCAGACGGCTTCAAAACGCGCCCGAACTGCATCGTCGGAGACGTGTTGATAGCCCGGCAGTTCGTGGGGGAAGGAGCCCATATCGCAGGAACCCTGCACATTGTTCTGGCCACGAAGTGGATTAACGCCGACACCCTCACGGCCGATATTGCCGGTCGCCAGTGCTAGGTTGGCGATACCCATGACCATGCTTGATCCTTGGCTATGTTCGGTGACGCCTAGACCATAATAGATGGCCGCATTTTTCGCGTTGGCATAGATGCGCGCAGCACTGCGCAGCTCAGCTGCTGGAATGCCTGTAATGGCTTCCGTGTTTTCCGGTGAATGACGTTCTTCAGTAATAAAGTGACGCCAAGCGTTAAAGGCTTCGGTTTGACAGCGTTTAGCGATAAAGTCCCGATCTTCTAAACCTTCGCTCATGATGACGTGGGCCATCGCATTCACAAAGGCAACGTTACTACCTGGACGCAGTGTCAGGTGGTGATGAGTTTCCACATGCGGGGTTTTCACCAAGTCGATACGACGTGGATCAGCAACGATCAGTTTGGCGCCCTGACGCAGACGTTTCTTCAGTAGTGAGCCAAATACCGGATGGGCATCGGTAGGGTTGGCACCGATCACCATAATGGTGTCGGCATACATCACCGAATCAAAGGTTTGTGTGCCGGCAGATTCACCCAAGGTTGCTTTGAGTCCATAGCCGGTCGGTGAGTGACAAACCCGCGCACAGGTATCGGTGTTGTTGTTGCCAAAGGCCGCGCGAATCAGTTTTTGTACGAGATAGGTTTCTTCATTGGTACAGCGGGATGAGGTGATACCCCCGATACTTTCGCGGCCATATTTTTCCTGAATACCGCGCAGCTTCGTGGCGGCAAAATTCAGTGCTTCATCCCAGCTGACTTCTTGCCAAGGCTCATCAATAGAATCGCGAATCATCGGTTTAGTGATGCGATCTTCGTGAGTGGCATAACCAAAAGCGAAGCGGCCTTTGACGCAGGAGTGTCCATGGTTCGCCTGACCGCCTTTATAGGGCACCATACGGATAATTTCAGCGCCTTTCATTTCGGCTTTAAACTGACAGCCGACACCACAATAGGCGCAGGTAGTGACCACGCTGTGTTCCGGTTGGCCCACTTCAATGACCGATTTTTCCATCAGGGTTGAAGTCGGGCAGGCCTGCACACAGGCACCACAGGAGACACATTCGGAATCGAGAAACGCTTCATTCTGTCCGGGGGATACTTTGGAATCGAAGCCGCGACCATCGATGGTCAGAGCGAAAGTGCCTTGAACCTCACCGCAGGCGCGTACACAGCGGGAGCAGACGATACATTTACTCGGATCAAAACTGAAATAGGGGTTGGAGTTATCTTTCTCTGCGTCTAGGTGATTCTCACCGCTGAAGCCGTACCGTACTTCACGTAAGCCGACTTCACCCGCCACATCCTGCAGTTCACAGTTGCCATTAGCAGGGCAGGTAAGACAGTCGAGCGGGTGATCGGAGATATACAACTCCATAATATTGCGACGCAGTTTACCCAAGCGCTTATTCTGGGTAGTGACTTTCATGCCGGCTTCAGCAGGCGTCGTGCATGACGCTGGTGTGCCTCGGCGGCCTTCAATCTCAACCGCACAGATACGACAAGAACCAAATGCTTCCAAGTTGTCGGTGGCACAGAGTTTGGGGATATTAATATCGGCTTCAGCTGCCGCGCGCAGCACCGAAGTGCCTTCAGGCACGGTGATCGATTTACCATCGATCTCGAGGGTGATCAAGTTTTCGGAAACACTCGCTGGGGTGCCATAATCTTTGTTGTAATCGACGTTGGGATCAAAAATCTGAATCATGACCGAGCCCCATTATTATTTTGTGCAGGTTGGTTGAAGTCTTCCGGAAAATGCTTAACGGCACTCTGCACAGGGAACGGCGTCATGCCGCCCATGGCGCATAATGAACCGTCGATCATGGTGTCGCATAGATCGCTTAGTAGTTCCATATTGGCTGCGCGGTTTTCATCGTTACGAATCCGGTCAATCACTTCGACCCCACGGGTTGAGCCGATACGGCAAGGCGTACATTTGCCGCAGGATTCCGCGACGCAGAACTCCATGGAAAAGCGCGCTTGGGCGGACATATCCACAGTGTCATCAAATACCACGATACCGCCGTGTCCGAGTGCGGCACCGACCGCTTGAAAGGATTCATAATCCATCGGCGTGTCCCACTGACTTTCAGGCAGGTAGGCACATAGAGGACCACCTACTTGCACCGCCCGCATCGGCCGCTCACTGAAGGTGCCACCGCCGTACTCTTCTAACAGTTCACGCAAGGTGACACCGAAGGCCAGCTCAATCAGACCGCCGCGTTTAATATTACCCGCCAGCTGGAAAGGCAGGGTGCCAAGTGAACGCCCCATCCCATAATCCGCATACGCTTGACCGCCGTTGGAGAGAATGTAAGGAACCGCTGCGAGCGACAGCACGTTATTAACAATCGTCGGCTGACCAAATAGTCCAACAATCGCAGGTAAGGGAGGCTTAGCCCGCACCATGCCGCGTTTGCCTTCGAGGCTTTCCAGCAGCGAGGTTTCTTCACCGCAAATATAAGCTTTAGCGCCTAGACGTACTTCAAGGTTAAAGGTCTTACCGCTATCGAGAATGTTCTCGCCAAGAAACCCTGCCGCTTCTGCCTTGGCAATCGCTTCATTGAGAATCTGATAGGCGACGGGATATTCGGAGCGCAGATAGATGTAGCCTTGGTCAGCACCCACAGCGAGGCCAGCAATGGTCATGCCTTCAATTAGCATATAGGGGTCGGCCTCCATCACCATACGGTCGGCAAAGGTACCGGAATCGCCCTCATCAGCATTACAGACGATATACTTTTGCTGCTTGGGAGAGGTTGCATCTAATACGGTTTGCCACTTGATGCCGGTGGGGAAGGCTGCGCCACCACGGCCTCGTAAACCGGAGGCCTTCACTTCATCGACAATCGTTTGGCCATCCATCTGTAGTGCTTTTTTCAGTCCGTTGAAGCCATCCAGTTGCTGATAATCATCCAGCGAAACGGGGTCGGTAATACCCGCGCGAGCGAACGTCAGTCGTTGTTGTTTTTTCAGGTAAGGGATCTCTTCGGTCAATCCCTGACACAACGGGTGATCGGTCGCACCGCTGAGAAAAGCTTGATCAAACAGGCTATCGATATCTTGGCTAGTAACCGGACCATAGGCGATACGGCCAGTGTTGGTTTCAACTTCGACTAAAGGTTCCAGCCAGAACAGACCACGGGAGCCATTTCGAATAATCTCAATGGTTTCACCGCGGTTGGCGGCTTCTGCTGCTATCTCGCGAGCCAGTTGATCGGCCCCCATGGCCAGTGCAGTGGTATCCCGTGGTATAAATACTTTGGTTACGCTCATCAGTGTACCTCCAGCGCTTGTGAACGCAGCCCGTCAATTAGCTGATCAAATTTCTCTGGGGTCACCCGACCGATGATTTCATCGTTAATCCGCACTGAAGGGGAGCAAGCGCAGTTACCGAGGCAGTAGACCTCTTCAAGGGTGATATTGTTATCGCTGGTGGTGCCGTGATAATCGACCCCAAGGCTCGCTTTGGCGTGAGCCTCGAGTTGGCGTGCCCCCATTGCTTGGCAAGCTTCAGCGCGGCAAACTTCAACAGTATGTTTGCCTGGCGCGGTGCTGCGAAATTGATGATAAAAACTGATGACGCCGTGAATATCTGCACGGGATTGGTTCAGTGATTCAGCAATCAGCGGTACGGATTCGGGGGGGATATAACCGAGACGGTTTTGGATTTCATGAAGAATCGGCAGTAACGCGCCGGGTTTATGCTTCAGATCGGCAATGACATCGCTCACTACCGGTAATAACTGCTCTTTGGCTGCGGTCATTTTTTTATTCTCGTATAACATATGAAATAGAATTCATATGTTGCTGTTCTGGTGTCTGAAAAGCTTAATCTATGTGCTTTATAGTAACGTTTAAAGTAGCATTAGTTGGTCATCTACGAAATATGAAATATTGTGCATATGAAGCGAATTCAGGTTGTTCCTAGTTGGTCATTCCGTGATTCCGGTGGTAACCAATTGAATCCCCAGTTATTTTCATTATTGGGTGCGATACATGAGACTGGCAAGCTCACCGAAGCCACTAAAAAAATAGGCATCTCCTATCGCCATGGCTGGAATCTGTTGAATACTTGGGCAGCATTTTTTGGCCTACCGCTGGTGGATATGCAAAAGGGCAAAGGGGCGACACTGTCGGCGTTAGGGGAAAAACTGTTGTGGGCCGAGCAGCGTGTGTTGGCTCGACTTGAACCACAATTAGACAGTTTGGCTTCAGAGCTTAATTTAGAAATCCATCGGGCGCTGGAAGGGGTGAATCCGTTACTAAGATTACATGCCAGCTATGGTTATGCGGTGGCCTTGCTACCCAGTTTTAGTAGCGATATTCAGTTGGATCTTCAATATAAAAGTGCAGAGGACACCTTAGCGTCGCTCAATCGGGGTGTGTGTGATGTGGCAGGGTTTCATGTGCCGGCCAATGGTCGAGCCGGCGGTATGAGTGATGCGTTGTATGAAACTTACAGTCGGCACTTAAAACCGAGGGTACATAAAATTGTTAAATTTATTACCCGACAACAGGGACTGATGATCAAACCCGGTAACCCTAAAGAGATTGCTGGACTACAGGATTTGGTACGTAACGACGTTAAGTTTATCAATCGGCAGAAAGACTCTGGCACCCGGGCATTGCTTGATGAGTTACTCGTCCGCGAGGGCATTAATAGCAAGCGGATCAATGGTTTTGCTGATGAGGAGTTCACTCATTCAGCGGTGGCAGCTTTCGTCGGTGCGGGAATGGCGGATGTAGGCATGGGGGTGAAGGCGGCGGCGAGCCAGTTTGGTCTTGATTTTATACCGTTATCTTCTGAGTATTATTTGTTTGTGTGCCACCATAAAACCCTTAAACAGGAGGCAATGGTGCGTTTGTTAGCCAGTATCCGCAGCGAAGCCTTCCAAGCGGCGGTGCAGCAACTGCCAGGGTATTCACCGGATGATTGTGGGGAGGTGGTCTCTATCGACTCCGTTTTTACGGGATAAAAGCTGAGACTGCATAAATATCATCGGTGCGGTTCGCAGGCTCACCAGCACCTTACAAGGGTGCGGTGAAGAATGAACCGCACCCTTTGTGCCGTGAAGTATAACGATTAGCCTTTGGCGGTACGTTTTTTCTTATCGGGATCGTCAAAGGGTAATGAGTGAGCAATCGCAGAAACACTCAAGCTGCCTTTAACTTCCAGTGGTGTACCTTGCACGGCATAGTCGGTATCAAAACGGACTAGCGCCATCGATTTTTTAGTCAAGCGTGAATACATTGCACAGGTAATCACACCCACTTGCTTGCCGTCAGCCCATAAGGTGTCGCCTTCTTGAGCGGCTTGATCGCCTTCCAATAGTGCGCCAAATATCTTGAAGCGTTCTTGGCCTTTTAATCTAAAGTGCTCGTTGGCACCGCGGAAGTCGGTTTTATCTTTTGAAACGGTAAAGTCTAAGCCCAGCTCCCAAAGGGTATCGCCTGCTGCTTCATCGGCAAAAGGATACATTTCTGAATTGTCATAAGGGAAGAACAGCAGATAGCTCTCAACACGTAACATATCTAATGCAGTAAAGGCGCAAGGAATGATGCCTTGTGGTGCACCGAGTTCCAAAATGGTGTCCCAGATGGCAGGGGCATCGGCGGCTTTACAGAAAATTTCATAACCCCTTTCGCCGGTATAACCGGTGCGGGAGATCATTACCGGCAGACCAAATAGGCGGGTCTGCATATGGTGGAAGTAAGGGAGTTCACGAATCCCCGGTACATGTTCAGCCAGAAAATCGACCGCGATAGGGCCCTGTAATGATAGATCATGCAGGTCGTCATCAAACAACACGGATACCTGACGGCCTTGAGACGCACGAACCAGCATTTCATAACCATTACCTGCGCCAAACACCACCATGAACGCATTGGGTCCGGTACGGTAGATAACGCAGTCATCCACAAATTTACCGGATTCGTTCAGAATAGTGGCATAGACAGATTTGCCAGGGTACAGCTTAGTGATATCTCGGGTGCAGACATACTCAAGTAAGTTTTCTGCATGGGGGCCAACGAAGTGTACTTTTTTTAAGCCGGATACATCCATCAAGCCCGCTTTAGTACGGATCGCTTCATGAGCTAGCGATAAATCGCTATCGTAGCTCCAAGGAGTTCCCATACCGTTCCAATCTTCCAATTTTGAACCAAGAGCTCGATGCTTCTCAGCAAGTGCAGAATGTCGCCACGAATTTGCCATGTTGCGTTCCCTTTTATCGGTGTATAAAAAAACTACTAGGAAATAATATTTCCTCTCAGGAAAAGCAATTAATATGCCAGCCGTCTTTAAAGTTGCTTAAATGCTTCCTTGTGGAGGCTAGCAATATGAGGCTTCGGCACCGCAAAAAAGGATTAAAGCGCTATTGTCAGAGTGTGAAACGAGTGGTTTTTCTAAGTCCATTAAAACAACGATAACTGTCTATAAACAAAGGTTTTTTGTTCTTTGAATGAAATTAATTCCTGCTTATTATTGGCTTGGAATTCAGGCTTAATGGGTGAGTTTTATCTGCTGTGAATCGCCGCTGTGATCAAGGTTAATATTCAGCTGAAAGGTTTGTTTTAGCCGCTGGCACAAAGTGTGCAAATAATAAGCCTTAGGGGTTATCGTACGAATTAGCGTTATCTCGCCTTTAAGTAGTGCAATGCGTGCACTTCATGTCTTTTATTGCACTGAGATTGTGCGCATTGGTGAGCTATGTCAGGGTTTCAGAAAATCCTTAAAGTAAGACGTCACTACAATAAGTGGGTGGCCGATCAGACGCTGGAAGATTATGCGTTGCGCTTTACCGCGCGTAAAGGACGGCACATGAGCATCTCCCGAGTGGGTAAAACCGCACTCGGAGCGGCTTCATTTTTGGCGTTAGAAAGTCTGGCGGCGGCGGTTACTTTAAGTTATGGCTTTACCAACACCGTCATGGCGATGGTGGCCGTCTGTGTGGTGTTGTTTATCACCGGCTTTCCGATTGTCTATTACTCGGCTAAACATGGTTTGGACATTGATCTGCTCACCCGAGGGGCAGGCTTTGGCTATCTGGGCTCCACCTTAACCTCGCTGATCTACGCATCCTTTACCTTTATTTTCTTTGCCATTGAGGCGGCTATTTTAGCCTCGGCGCTGAAAGCGTTATTTGGCATTCCATTAGCCTTGGGTTATCTCTTTTGTGCCGTCGCGGTGATTCCGATAGTAACCCACGGCATCACGGCGATCAGTCGGTTTCAGGTGCGCACCCATAATCTTTGGGTAGGGCTACAGTTGTCAGCGGTGATTGCTGTGCTGTGGTATGAGTTTGATAGCCTCGAAGGCTGGAGCGAGTTTAGTCCGGGTATGGCGGCAACGGCCAGCGGCGAGTTCGACATCATTATGTTTGGCGCGGCGGTGTCGGTGTTTTTTGCACTGTTTGCCCAGATCGGTGAGCAGGTGGATTATCTGCGCTTTATGCCAGAAAAAACCGAAGAGAATAAGCGCCAATGGTGGTTTTGGTTGATTCTGGCGGGCCCGGGCTGGGTGTTTACCGGTCTGATTAAGATGCTATTGGGCTCGTTTTTGGCCTATCTGGCGATTACCCAAGGGATGAGCCTACAGGAAGCCTCTGACCCTACCTATATGTATCAGCGGGTGTTTCAGCGGCTGACCGGCTCGCCAGAGATCGCCTTGCTCTTGGCGGCATTGATGGTGGTGGTGTGTCAGATGAAGATCAATGTCACCAATGCCTATGCGGGCTCGATCGCCTGGTCGAACTTCTTCTCCCGTCTAACCCACAGTCACCCTGGTCGGGTTGTTTGGCTGGTGTTCAATGTCACCATTGCGTTGATTCTGATGGAGTTGGGTATCTATCAGGCATTGGAAGCGATTTTGGGGATCTTTGCCATTATCGCTATCAGTTGGTTGGCCTCCCTGTCGGCGGATCTGTTGATCAATAAACCACTAGGGTTAAGCCCACCGGAGATCGAATTTAAACGGGGTCATCTATACGACATCAATCCGGTGGGGATGGGATCGATGGTGATCTCTACTGGCTTGGGAATGCTCAGTTATCTCGGACTGTTCGGTGAGGTGGCGCGTAATCTCTGCCATTTTGTCAGTTTGGCCAGTTGCTTTGTCTGTGTGCCGCTGATCGCTTGGCTAACGGGTGGGCGCTACTATATCGCCCGCACCAATGAAGAGGTGAATCAGTATATTCGCTTGGTGCCGGTGTCGGGTCAGGCGCGTAATGTTTCGGTGGTGAACTGCGGTATCTGTGAAAATGATTTTGAGCGGGAGGATATGAGTTACTGTCCTGCTTATGATCTGCCGATCTGCTCCCTCTGTTGCTCGTTAGATGTGCGCTGTCTCGATAGCTGTAAGCCGAAGGCGCGGATGTCCCGTCAGGTGATGGAGATGTTGCACCTGTTCTTACCGCGCCGCGGGGTTAAGCTAGTCAGTTCCCGTTTGGGTAAGTTTATCGCCCTTTTGTTGGTGGTGAATTTGGTATTGGGGGCTTTGTTGGCGGTTATCTATCGTCAGTTAGCACCGGCAACCCCTGAAGAAACTGCGTTAGTCTTGCAGACCATCTGGACACTGTTTTTTACCCTCTTTATCGCCTCAGGGGTGGTGACCTGGTTATTTTTGCTCACCCATGAGAGCCGTTTGGTGGCGCAGCAAGAATCCAACCGGCAAACGATGAAACTCACCCGTGAGATCGAAGCGCACGAACAAACCGATCTGGAGTTACAGGAGGCAAAAGAACTGGCCGAGCGGGCGAATGCCGCTAAGAGCCGTTATTTATCCGGTATCAGCCACGAACTGCGCACACCGTTACAGTCGATTCTGGGCTATGCCCAACTGCTGCGAGAACGTTCGGATCTACAGGAAGATCAGCAGCGGGGGCTGGATATTATTCATCGCAGCGGTCGCTATCTAACTGATCTGATCGAGGGTTTGTTGGATATATCGAAGATCGAGGCGGGGCGGTTAGACCTCTATCGCAATCAGGTTAATCTGCCGGAGCTGATTGAGCAGTTAGCCGAGATGTTCCGCTTGCAGGCGTTACAAAAAGGTATCCTGTTTAACTGTCATATTGCCGATCCGCTGCCGCAACGAATCGTCACGGATGAAAAACGCTTACGGCAAATTCTGATTAACTTGCTCTCCAATGCGGTGAAATACACGCCTAACGGGCAGGTGGATTTTGATATTCGTTATCGTAATCAGGTGGCCGAGTTTTCGATTCGAGATACTGGACCGGGAATCGATGAATATCAGATGCAGCGTATCTTCTCACCCTTTGAACGCATCCGTAACCGCGATACCGCACACCTGCCGGGTACTGGATTGGGGCTCACTATCGTTAAACTGCTTACCGAGATTATGGGCGGCGATCTGCAGGTGGACAGTCACCCAGGGCAGGGTAGTTGTTTTCGTGTCTCGATGATGCTGCCTTGGGTTAGCAGCGAAGCACTAACGCCGATATTACAGGAACAGCGGATTATCGGTTTTGAAGGTTATCAGCGCACGCTGTGCTTGGTGGATGATGATCCGGTATTGCGCGGTTTGCTGGCGGATATTCTGGTGCCGTTAGGGTTTGCCATTCTCGAAGCGCAGGATGCCGAGGCCTGTTTAGAGCTGTTGCAGCACAGTGAGCCGGACCTCTTTCTGCTGGATATCTCCATGCCGGGAATGTCGGGTTTAGAGCTGGCTGCACTGCTTCGCCAACGCAATGTTGGGGGGCGTATTGTGATGTTATCGGCGGATGCGCGAGAGCTATCCGCTGGCGCTGAGGGGCACGATAGTTATGATGACTATCTGGTTAAGCCGGTGGCAAATCGTCGCTTACTAGAAACCTTGGGCCGTCATCTAGAACTGAAATGGATCTACCGGGGTGAATCTGAACCACAACCTAAGGCCGACACAGCAGTCACTGAATCGACGGTCACTGCGATAGATCATAGTATTATGATCATGCAGCCGGACCATCCCTTGATACTGGAATTAAAAAACTGCGCCGAGCTTGGTTATCGTAAAGGGGTGATACAGTGTCTTAATGAGATCGAAGGATTGGATATTCTATCGCTAGGGGCGCTGAATCATCTGCGACAACTGAGTGATAACTTCCTGTTTGATAAACTTGTCAGCTGTTTGGAGACTCAGAATCAATGAAGATGAGTGACAAGGCGGGCGCTAGCGCCGCGGATAAACCTGATGACATAAACGGAGAAAAAGCATCCATGCGTAACGATGTGGTGTTAGTGGTGGATGATTCACCCAATGCGTTGAGCCTGATTAATGATGCACTAGAGGGGGCTGGGTTAGATATTTTGGTCGCCCTCGAAGGTCGGCAAGCGCTCACCATCTGTAAACGAATTCGCCCAGATATTATCTTGATGGATGCGGTGATGCCGGTGATGGATGGTTTTGAAACCTGTCGGGCGCTGAAAGCCGATCCCAATCTGGCCACCATTCCGGTGGTGTTTATGACCGGCCTGACCGACACCGATGATATTGTTCGAGGACTGGATAGTGGCGGGGTGGATTATCTCACCAAACCGATCAGTCCCAATGAATTGTTGGCTCGTATTCGGGTGCATTTAGGTAATGCTCGCCAGACCAGCAGTGTCCACAGCGCCTTGGATAGTACCGGCCAACATTTGCTCACCGTCGGTAATGGTCAGATTCGCTGGGCAACCCCCAGAGCCTATTCACTGCTGCATCGGGCTGAAGTGACGGAAGCGGTTCAGGCAGCGTGTTTGCTGCCTCAGATTAACCGTTGGCTGGATCATAACCCCGTAGAGCAAGAACGCATGAAGTTGCGTGACTTAGACTACCCCTTAACGCTCAAGTTGATTGGTTATCAAAGTAGCGGTGAAGTGCTGATGCAGCTAATCGATGGGCGAAAGCCCACGGGCGCCGAACTGTTAAAGCAAGAGCTTGAACTGACCGAGCGGGAAGCAGAGGTTCTCTTCTGGTTAGCAAACGGTAAAACCAATCGCGAGATCGCCGAGATCCTTGAGATCAGGCCGCGCACGATTAACAAACATCTAGAGCAGATATTCCCTAAACTCGGTGTTGAAAACCGCACCGCCGCGGCGGGCGTGGCGTTGCGGTTGATTGCCAGTCATGAGTAACAAGTAGTCGCTCGAAAGAGATGTTGAGCATGCCAAAGCTGGGTATCTGAATCACTCTATTGTCCAACACCGAGCAGGAAAAACAACTCAACGGCTATTATTAGATGAGTAACAGACTGTTCTCATAGACTGATCAGGCTTAGTGCCGCGTCACAAGCTTTTAAAAAATGAAGAGTGTATGGTGATATAACATTAACTAATACCCAAAGGGCACATCCTAGGGGGCGCCGCTGACGGTTATCACTAGTCAGTAATGCCGCATATTCTTTTGCTGTTTTTATAAACAGTATTCCATAGAAAGGAGTTCTATGTGAATATGGGTATTAAGGGATAGATATTACAAAACTACGGATTAATAATGAGAATGAATCTTATTAATATTCACTTCAAAGGTGCTCTTCAGGTCGACGACATCCTGCCGTGTTTGTTCAAACTAAAATCAAGACTTTCAAATTTTAATGTGAAAATTAAAGCACAAGCATTAAAAGATAAGGCTCCTACTAATAAAATTTCTGCTATGTGGTAACTAAAACATAAAAGGATTTGAAGTAGGAAGCTGTAAACCGTTGTTCGGGTTCCCTTCGCTACATATTTAACTCACATTGAAGAATTTGAAGTCTCAATTTTTACAGCCTCTTTTCCCCGATATGGAGAAGTTTATGTTTAAAAAGATTTTAGTTTTATTAATTATTTTTTTACCACTACCTTCCTTTGCCGAAGCACCCGAAGCACCCGAAGCACCCGAAGTAAAAGAACTCAAGGAGATAGCGCTTGTCGAAATCGGAGCCGCGGTCAGTAAGGCTGGGGATGCTGTCGCGTTAAGCTATCTGAACGATAATATGGCTAAATATTTAACGGGCGGAGAAGTTGGGTTTGTCTTTCAAGGGAAATACTCAATTGATAAATGCGAGAAAGTACGAAACCCTAATCCGCCCTATCACACTGCTCATCTGTGTACCAAGGTGTTGAATCAAGATTTTCCTTATAGCAACTTTAGAAGCGAAGTTGAGCAGGCTGGAACCGAACTTTTTAAAATCCCCTTTAAATACAGTTTGAAAACATCTATTCGATCGAAGATATCACCGAATGTAAAAGGCTTTAGAGCATATATAGGTACAACCAAGGATGAACCCTATGACCCAATTAATAGTGAATTAATTGGTGATCGAATTCCTATTAATAAAAATGTTCAACGAGGTAAATATTATCTTAATATTAATGGAACAGTCCATTTCACAATTTACTCGTATATTCGTACAAAGCTTGAGACTCTTCACGAGATCAAAGTGACTTCTAGTGATAATCGAGTGACATCGGGAGAGCTAACTTTAGATAGACTAGGGCCAGGTGTTGGTCAAACCGATATTAACATCGTCCTTCCAATTATCGAAAATAAAGGTGTCGATGAAATAACCGATATTATCACGGGTGATTACCTTGTTAAGCTATCCAATGCCTTTTGTGGCTGCTCCTATATTCTTAATGATGACCATGTTGTTGATACCTATAAAGGTGAAGGCAGTAACAAGGCTATATTTCAACTTCCTGAACTCGTTGAGGCGACAGTAGAAGGTCGGCTTGTTGCCCGCAATCTTTCTGGAGAGCTCTTTCCTGTTGAAAATACTGAACTGATGCTTAAACCTGCTTGTGAAGATGCTGATGAATGCATGGGGCAAGTTGAAAAAGTCAAAACGGACAGTGATGGTCATTTTGAGTTCAAGGATGTACCTAAAGGTGGTTACGAAATATTTCACCGGGATCTAAAACTTAAATCTGTTTTAAATTGTGAAGCCGCTAGTACCGCGATGGATGTTGGCGATATAGAGATTGAACTCGATCCAATTTACACCGTTGATGTTAGATATAGCAGCCCCAACCACTTATTTCTCAGTGCTGCCCATGTGCAGTGGAAGCACGTTACCATTGATCCTGTCGAAAATGACAAGTGGGTGCTTTTTGCCGGTCAGTTCGGTGACGATCAATTTCCTATCGATACTGAAGGCTACCCTATAACCGTTCCATTTAAGACCGCCTATCCTGGCGCTCCATATTCGGAGATTATATGGGGTGAAGCCATGTTTCTGGATGATGTCGTTAACTCAGAGCTTAAATCAATCACTACCGGACCCTATACAACGAATGGTTGTTCGTTGTACGAAGAGCCGTGGTTGAGTTTGATCTATAGGGATAAACCGCAAAAAATACCTCCTTTTAAGTCAATTCCACGCGGGCACCATTTAGAATTAAGTGTACCTATTGAGTGTTACTTTAAGATGGTTGATCTTCCTCCCGGCGTAAACGGCGGAATGCCTCATAGCCCAGTAGCACCAACGAATAAGTCGGCCGAGTCAACTTTTTGGGTTAACCCCAACACACCTCTTGATTACGGTGAATCTCACTTTAGTCAGTTTAAACTCACGGTTATCCCTGATGCTGTTATCAAAGCCTTAACGGAAGGGAAAGGTACTCAATTTACGCTCACTAGAGATACTGGAGAAAAACTGGTCATCAAGTTTATTCGTGAAGCGTTTCCAGAGAGTGAGGCCTGTGAGGATACGGGCAGTTGTGACAGCGCTAATGACGATTTTGATTCAGAGTTTGAGAGTAAAGACGACAATAGTAACGATGCTAGCACTGTCGATGATAATTTTGATTCAGAGTTTGAGAGTAAAGACGACAATAGTAACGATGCTAGCACTGTCGATGATAATTTTGATTCAGAGTTTGAAAGTAAAGACGACAATAGCAGCGATGCTAGCACTGTCGATGATAATTTTGATTCAGAGTTTGAAAGTAAAGATGACAATAGCGGCGATGCTAGCACTGTCGATGATAATTTTGATTCAGAGTTTGAATCTAAAGATGGCGATGAGAATGGCGAAGGCGATAATATGTCTCCACCTGATGTCGGCGGTGATGCATATCAGATCAATGAGATTATCGATCTGTTCTCCGAACTTTTTGGAGACTAGAGTGGGGTTATGAGATCCTGACCCTGTAAATAGGATCTTGTAACTAATTCAGCATAGGGTGCAATGCTTCTATGACGACTCACACAGCCTCTTAAATATTTTCGGAGGCTGTATCTCCCCGCGGATGACGGTTTCATTCAATAATTCTATAAAAAGCACTTACCTGTGTTATCTGGATTCTCCCCCAAAAAATCGGCTTTACTTTTTCTAGCAAGCGAAGCGTCCAGTCACGTGCCTTTTCTAGCAAGCGAAGCGTCCAGTCACGTGCCTTGAATGACGAATCCAACCCCTATACGTCATTTGACGTATAGGGGTGTGTCATTTGACATATAGGGGTGCGTCAATCACCCCATACCTAATTCTGCCGTAATTCTCAATAATGGTTCCGTGGCTTCAAAGATGCTCGGGGCTTGAGTTTAGCTCGGCAATAAGAATGACAACTCTTAATAAGGGAAGTGGATATGAAGATCAAACATCTGGTTACGGGTATTGCTTTATCGATGGGTGCAACGGTATTCAGTGTCAGCGCTATCGCGGCAGATACGATCAAAGTGGGTGTGTTGCACTCACTGTCCGGCACCATGGCGATCAGTGAAACGACACTGAAAGATACAGTTCTGATGATGGTTGAAGAGCAGAATAAAAAAGGCGGTCTGCTGGGTAAAAAGTTGGAAGCGGTGGTGGTTGACCCTGCCTCTAACTGGCCTCTGTTTGCTGAGAAGGGCCGTGAGCTTTTAACCCAAGAAAAAGTAGACGTCATTTTTGGTAGCTGGACATCGGTTTCCCGTAAATCGGTTTTACCGGTATTAGAAGAACTAAACGGTTTGATGTTCTACCCGGTGCAGTATGAAGGTGAAGAATCCTCTAAAAATGTATTTTATACCGGTGCGGCGCCAAACCAACAAGCGATTCCTGCGGTTAACTATCTAAAAGATGACCTTGGGGTTGAGCGTTGGGTGTTAGCAGGTACCGATTATGTTTATCCGCGTACCACCAACAAAATCTTAGAAGCCTATCTGAAAGCCAATGGTGTGGCTGAAGAAGATATCATGATCAACTACACACCGTTTGGTCATTCTGATTGGCAGTCGATCGTTTCGGATATTAAAAAATTCGGTAGCGAAGGTAAGAAAACAGCGGTTGTTTCAACCATCAACGGTGACGCAAACATTCCCTTTTACAAAGAGCTGGGTAACCAGGGTATCTCGGCAGAAGACATTCCCGTGGTTGCATTCTCGGTGGGTGAAGAGGAACTATCCGGCCTAGACACCAAGCCTTTGGTCGGTCATCTAGCGGCATGGAACTATTTCCAAAGTGTTGAAAGCGATGCCAATACTGACTTTATCGCTAAGTGGAAAGCGTTCACGGGTAATCCTAAACGCGTGACTAACGATCCTATGGAAGCCACTTATATCGGTTTCAAAATGTGGACTCAAGCGGTCGAGAAAGCTGGCACGACTGATGTTGATTCAGTTGAGCAAGCGATGATCGGTCAGGAAACGGAAAACCTCACCGGTGGTATGGCTTATATGAACAAAAACCACCATCTGAGCAAGCCAGTATTGATTGGTGAGATTCAGGAAGATGGTCAGTTTGAAGTGGTTTGGGAAACCGAAGGCTTAGTGGCCGGTGATGCTTGGTCTGACTTTCTGCCGGGCTCTAAAGATCTTATGGCTGATTGGACCGCACCGATCTCTTGCGGTAACTACAATGTTGTTACTAAGACCTGTTCAGGTCAGACCTATTAATTTTTAGCGCTAAACGTCTTCATCCGCAGGCTTCGTGATAGAAGCCTGCTCTTTTTCAAGCGTGAATCAACAGAGCTTATAAAAAAAGCTGACCTAGATGAATGGCGCTGCCTTTGATGTGGGTTAACAGCCTTTTTTATAAGCGCTTTTAATGAGCAAAAGTCAGAACGGA
Organism: Amphritea atlantica; assembly: GCF_018860855.1. GTDB lineage: Bacteria > Pseudomonadota > Gammaproteobacteria > Pseudomonadales > Balneatricaceae > Amphritea > Amphritea atlantica_A. The sequence continues at coordinate 48,963 of NZ_JAHKQE010000038.1, read as the reverse complement.
CTCAAGCACTGTGAGTGCTTATCCGCTTTAATGTGAACGGAGAACGCCTGTGAGATATTTAATGGCCATCGGTGGCTTTTTGTTCAGCTTACTGGTGAGTACCAGTACGCTGGCCGAGCCGCCATCCACGGCTCAGCAGCCTCTACTGATGCAACTGACAGAGGTAAAACTGAGCAAAGCGTTACCGGTTTTGCAGCAACTGGAAACATCAACCGGCGCCGATATGATGGTTCTGTTCAAGACGATGTTGGCCGGTAAACTGTACTATGTGAAAGAGGACCGCAGCCTGATCGTGGTTTCTAAAGAGGCGGGCGAGACGCGCTATAGCGATCTGTTCTCGGCGGAACCGCGGCATGACCTGAGTAAAAAGCAGGTTAAGAAGATCAAGGTGAATAACAAACTGCGGGGGTATCTGCGTGAATCTATTGCGCGGATGCAACTGCATCACACCGACCCAGAAGTGCGTGTCGAGGCGGTGCGTTCACTGTTCTCTGATCTTGATAAGCCGACCATTGAGTTAATTCGCACTGCTAGGCTAGATGAGCAGAGCCGTTCGGTGCAGGCGGTGATGGATGTGGCGCTGGCACTGTATCGCGTTAAACATGCCGAAGACGCCACCGAACGTTTAGAAGGCGTGAATGCGCTGCAAGGTAGCCTAGAGCCTGAGGTGCGCAATCAGTTAACACTGTTGGTGGCGAATGATCCGGCCCGTAGTGTCCGTAAAGCGGCGCAAAAAGGCTTGGATAAAATTGCTCAACAAGCTGAAATGTATGGCTTTATCAATCAACTGTTTTTTGGTCTGAGTCTCGGTTCTGTGTTGCTGCTGGCGGCGATCGGCTTGGCGATCACCTTTGGCGTGATGGGCGTGATCAATATGGCCCACGGCGAGATGATTATGCTGGGCGCCTATACCACCTATGTGGTGCAGCTGTTGTTGCCGGAGATGATTGAGTATTCCCTATGGATCTCGGTACCGCTGGCTTTCTTGGTGTCCGGACTTGCCGGTGTGCTGCTGGAACGCTTAGTGATTCGTCATCTACATGGACGTCCTTTAGAAACGCTGTTGGCTACCTTTGGTATTAGCCTGATCTTGCAACAGTTAGTGCGCACCGTGTTCTCGCCGCTGAATCGTCAGGTGGCAACGCCCGAGTGGATGAGTGGTTCTATCGAGATTAATCCATTGCTCAGCCTTACCCTCAACCGTTTATATATCATTGCCTTTGCGCTACTGGTGTTTATGTTGTTGCTGCTGGTGTTAAAGAAAACCTCGCTAGGGCTGAATGTGCGGGCGGTGTCGCAAAACCGAAATATGGCAAAAGCGATGGGAATTCGCACCGATCGTGTGGATGCGATGACCTTCGGGCTGGGCTCGGGTATTGCGGGTATCGCTGGTGTGGCGTTAAGCCAGCTCACCAATGTGGGGCCAAACCTAGGACAGGCGTACATCATAGATTCCTTTATGGTGGTGGTCTTTGGTGGGGTAGGTAATTTATGGGGCACGCTGGTGGCAGCCTTTACCCTTGGGATCGCAAACAAGTTTTTGGAACCGGTTACCGGTGCTGTGCTGGCCAGTATTCTGGTGTTGGTGTTTATCATTCTGTTTATTCAGAAACGGCCTAAAGGGCTGTTTCCACAAAAAGGGAGGGCTGCAGAATGAGCACCTTGTTGCAAAATGTATTCGGCAACGCCAAGGGCTTTGCCCGGCTTAACGGCGAAAGTAAGGTGGCGCCCTTTGTGGTGTTGCTGCTGGTGGTCACTGTGCTGGCATCGGCCTGTAACCTGTTGCTGCCGCAGGATTCTATCTTTTATGTTTCCACCTACACCATCACCCTGTTAGGTAAATATCTCTGCTATGCCATGTTAGCGCTGGCGGTGGATGTAATTTGGGGCTTCTGCGGCATTCTCAGCTTGGGCCACGGCGCTTTCTTCGCTTTAGGCGGCTATGCCATGGGGATGTATCTGATGCGTCAGATCGGTGATCGGGGTGTCTATGGCAACCCGGAACTGCCCGACTTTATGGTGTTTCTGAGTTGGAATGAGCTGCCGTGGTTCTGGCAGGGGATGGATCAATTTTGGCTGGCGATGCTGATGGTATTACTGGTGCCTGGATTATTAGCCTATGTGTTTGGCTGGTTGGCGTTTCGCTCTCGGGTCACTGGGGTGTATCTGTCGATCATGACTCAAGCGCTAACCTATGCGCTGTTGCTGTCTTTCTTCCGTAATGAGATGGGTTTTGGTGGCAACAATGGCTTAACCGACTTTAAAGATATTCTTGGCTTTGATTTGCAATCGGATAACACCCGAGTGACGCTGTTTATTATCACCGCGTTAATGTTGTCTGGCTTGCTGGTGTTGAGTAAAAAAATCATGCAGACCCGCTTCGGCAAGGTAGTTGTGGCAATCCGTGATGGTGAAAGCCGAGCTCGCTTTATTGGCTATCGTACGGAAAACTATAAAGTCTGGTTGTTTGTCTATTCCGCCATGATTGCCGGTATCGCCGGAGCGCTCTATGTTCCTCAGGTGGGTATTATCAACCCCGGTGAGTTCTCCCCGATTAACTCGATCGAGATCGTGATTTGGGTCGCGGTGGGTGGGCGTGGCACCTTGGTTGGCGCGGTCATCGGTGCGATTTTGGTGAACTACGCCAAGACGAAATTTACCGCCATCATGCCCGATGGTTGGTTGTTTGCACTGGGGGCGATGTTTGTACTGGTGACGCTCTATCTACCCAAAGGGTTGATGGGACTGTGGTCGCAGTTTAAAGGTGAGCAAGCTGTCGCGCCGACACCGGTTAATCCGCCGAATGAAACGTCGGCAAGTCATAACCCAGAGGAGGGCCGCGCATGAGCTTACTCGATACCACCCGTGAAGTGATGCGCCGAGATCAGGTTTGGCCATTTTTACAGGACGATACCGCCACGGTGGATATCTCCCATCAGGTCTTGCTCTATGTCGAAGGCTTAAATCTGAGCTTTGATGGCTTTAAAGCCCTGAATGACCTGAACCTGTATATCAATGATGGCGAACTGCGCTGTTTAATCGGCGCTAACGGTGCCGGTAAAACCACCCTGATGGATGTGATTACCGGCAAAACCCAGTGCGATAGTGGCACGGTGTATTTTGGTCAATCACTTAACTTACTGGAAAAAGATGAGGCGGAGATCGCACAGCTGGGTATTGGCCGTAAGTTTCAGAAACCGACGGTGTTTGAAGCCCATACGGTGATGGACAATCTTGAGTTATCCCTGAAAAGTAATAAATCGGTGATCCCGACTCTGCTGGCCACCCTGACCGGTGAAGAGTATGACCAGATGGATCAGGTACTCGAAACGATTGGCTTGAAAGGTGAACGGATGATGTTGGCCGGCTCACTATCTCACGGTCAGAAACAGTGGTTGGAGATCGGTATGCTGCTGATGGCTAATCCGCGCTTATTGCTGGTGGATGAGCCGGTGGCGGGCATGACAGTGCAGGAAGGTGAGCGCACCGCCGAGCTGTTAACCTCCTTGGCCGGCGAGCGCACCGTTGTGGTAGTAGAACATGATATGGAGTTTGTGCGCAGTATCGCCCGCACCGTGACGGTGTTACATCAAGGCTCGGTACTGGCGGAGGGTAGTATGGATGAGATTCAGAATAATCCCGATGTTATTGAAGTGTATCTGGGAGAAGCACCATGATCAGCATTAAGAACGTTAATCAGTTTTACGGTGGCACGCAGATACTCTGGGATCTTAACCTAGAGATTAAAGCGGGCTCGTGCACCTGCATTATGGGTCGTAACGGCGTGGGTAAAACCACCCTGTTGAAGTGTTTGATGGGGTTGTTGCCGGTCAGTAGCGGTGAAATTTTGTTGCAGGGCGAACCATTGCAAAGCAAAAAAGCGGAATACCGAGCACCGGCGGGGATCGGTTATGTACCGCAAGGGCGGGATATCTTTCCGCTGCTGACCGTGGAGGAAAACCTAAAGGTCGGTTTGCCAGTGCGCAAAGATGGTGCGAAAGAGATTCCGGATAAGATCTTTGAGTTGTTTCCGGTGTTGCAAGAGATGCTGCAGCGTCGCGGCGGTGATCTTTCCGGTGGTCAGCAACAACAGTTGGCTATTGGTCGGGCACTCGTGATTGATCCCAAAGTTCTTATTTTGGATGAACCCAATGAAGGGATACAACCAAATATTGTTAAACAGATCGGCGATGTTATTCTAAAGCTCAATAAAGAAGAGGGCTTGACCGTGATACTTATTGAGCAAAAATTGGGCTTTGCCCGCCGCGTAGGTGAAGAGTTTCGACTCATGGAGCGGGGACGGGTGGTCGCCAGTGATCGGATGGACAACCTCAGCGAGGCGTTAATCCGTCAATATTTGGCGGTGTAGATGATGACCTTGGCACAACCGATAACCGAGATTGAAGCACCAGGCTCCGCCTCTGCTTGGAACGCCGAACTATTTCTGCAGTTTGCACGCACAGTCCGAGGCACGGTGCTACAGCGGGCCGAACATCAGGGGCCGCTCTATGTACAAAAAGCGTTTTATCCCGAAGGGCCAGATCTGGCGCAAGTTTATCTACTCCATCCACCGGGCGGTATGGTCTCCGGCGATCGTTTACAGGTCACGGTTGAGTGTACCGCGGACAGTCACGCACTGTTAACCACGCCGGGGGCGGGGCGGGTTTATCGGGCTAGGCCTGACCGCAGCCTGCAACATCAAACCAATACCCTCAATGTGAGTGCCGGCGGCTCGATCGAGTGGCTGCCGATGGAAACGATTCTTTATCCCGATGCCTGCACGCGACTAGATACCCATGTCAATCTGGCTGACAACGCCCACTATATTGGCTGGGAGGTCACCAGTTTAGGTATGCCCAACCGTGATCAGCCGTTTAGCACCGGTAACTTGGCGCAAACGTTGCAGATTAATCGAGGTGAACGAATTCTGTTGCGTGAGCGACTTCAGATCGACGATCATAATCGTGCCCTATTAGAGGGCCCAGCAGGGCTGCGCGGGCACCCTGTGAATGGTTTGGTGGTTGCTGGGCCTTTTGAAATGGCAGGTATACAGGCGGAAAATACCCAAATAAGTGCGTTGGTGGATAAGTTACGTCAGATTGTGAGCGATTGCGGTGCATTGGCGTCCGTCAGTTTGACCGGTGAGTTTATAACGGTTCGTTATTTGGGACAGCAAACCGATCAGGCGATGCAACTGTTTATTCATTGCTGGCAGGTAATCAGGCCGTTACTGCTCGGGCGTGAGGCGTGTGAACCCCGTATCTGGGCAACCTGAATGCAAGAGACGTTAGTTGCGCCATCAATGAGATAGGTTAAAAAGGATAGATTATGGAACTGCTTCCAAGAGAGAAAGATAAACTGCTGGTCTTTACCGCGGCATTGCTGGCCGAACGGCGTCTGAACCGGGGGTTGAAATTAAACTACCCCGAAGCGATGGCTTATCTGACCATGGAAATCATAGAAGGCGCGCGGGATGGTAAAACCGTTGCCGAGTTGATGGGGTATGGCAAAACGCTACTGACCGCTGACCAGGTGATGCCCGGCGTGGTGGAGTTGATCCATGAAGTTCAGGTGGAAGCGACCTTTCCCGACGGTACCAAGTTGGTGACCGTACACAACCCGATCTGCTGATAGGAGAATATGATGATTCCCGGTGAAATTCAGTCTGTTAAAGGCGATATTCAGCTTAATGAGGGGCGTAAAACAGTGTCTCTGCGGGTCGAAAACCGCGGTGACCGTCCGGTGCAGATCGGCTCTCACTATCATTTTTTTGAGGTCAACCCCGCATTGGAGTTTGACCGTTCTAAGGCTCGAGGCTTTCGTCTCAATATTGCCTCCGGCACCGCGGTACGCTTTGAACCGGGGCAGGGACGCAATGTCGAGCTCGTCGAATATGCGGGTAGCCGCACGATCTATGGCTTTCGTGGTGAAGTGATGGGTAAGCTGGATGCCGAGGAGACAGAGGTATGACTAAGATTGATCGGGCGGCTTATGCACAGATGTTTGGCCCTACCACCGGTGACCGAGTGCGACTTGGGGATACCGAACTGTGGATAGAGGTCGAGAAAGATTTCACGACCTATGGTGATGAGGTTAAGTTTGGCGGCGGTAAGGTGATTCGAGACGGGCAGGGGCAGAGCCAGTTTTGTAATGATATCTGCGTCGATCTAGTTATCACTAACGCGCTGGTGCTGGATCACTGGGGCATCGTTAAAGGCGATGTCGGTATTCGTGAAGGCCGTATTTTTAAAGTCGGTAAAGCGGGTAATCCGGATACTCAGGACAACGTCGATATTGTGATTGGCCCAGGCACCGAAGTGATCGCTGGAGAAGGTAGTATTCTCACCGCCGGCGGTATCGATGCCCATATTCATTTTATCTGTCCACAACAGATCGATGAGGCATTGATGTCCGGTGTTACCACTATGCTCGGTGGCGGTACTGGCCCAGCGACCGGCACAAATGCGACGACCTGTACGCCGGGGCCTTGGAATATCGGCAAGATGTTACAGGCAACTGATTCGATGCCAATGAACTTTGGTTTTCTTGGTAAGGGTAATGGTAGTTTACCAAAACCACTGGAAGATCAGTTGGAAGCGGGTGCCTGTGGTTTGAAGCTCCATGAAGACTGGGGCACCACGCCGGCCTCGATCGACAACTGCCTATCGGTGGCCGATAAATATGATGTTCAGGTGGCGATTCATACCGATACCCTGAACGAGTCAGGCTTTGTAGATGATACCTTGGCGGCCTTTAAAAACCGAGTTATCCACACCTATCACACCGAAGGGGCGGGCGGTGGTCATGCACCGGATATTATCCGTGCCTGCGCCTACCCTAATGTGCTGCCGTCATCGACTAACCCAACCCGGCCCTTTACCCGAAATACCGTCGATGAACATCTCGACATGCTGATGGTGTGTCACCATTTAGACAGTAATATCCCCGAAGATGTGGCCTTTGCCGATTCCCGTATTCGTAAAGAAACCATCGCCGCTGAAGATCTATTCCATGATCGCGGTGCGTTTAGCATGATCTCCTCGGACTCGCAGGCGATGGGACGCGTGGGTGAGGTCGTGACCCGTACTTGGCAAACAGCCCATAAGATGAAAACCCAGTTTGGTTTGTTACCCGAAGATGAAGAGCGGGGCTGTGATAACTTTCGCGCGCGTCGCTATATTGCTAAATACACCATTAATCCGGCGATTGCCCACGGTATTTCCCATGAAGTCGGCTCTATTGAACCGGGTAAACTCGCGGATCTGGTGCTATGGAAACCGGCTTTCTTTGGTGTGAAGCCCTCGTTGATTATTAAAGGGGGTATGATTGCTGCAGCACCGATGGGCGACCCTAATGCATCGATTCCAACCCCTCAGCCGGTACATTACCGGCCGATGTTTGGTTCCTATGGACAGGCACCGGCGAAAATCTCAGTCACCTTTGTATCGGGTGCTGCATTGGAACGGGATATTGGTACGCAGTTGGGCTTGAGTCGTCGGCTGGTGGCCTGTTGTAACACCCGCAATATCGGTAAGAAAGATATGATTCACAATAGTTGGATGCCGACCATTACCGTTGATCCGCAAACCTATGAGGTTCGCGCGGACGGTGAGTTACTCACCTGTGAACCTGCCGACGAGTTGCCGTTGGCCCAGCTATATAACCTGTTTTAATGATGAATACCGTTTTTAAGCGAATTAGCAGTAAGGAGATCGGATGCTTGAAGTATATGAGCGTTTAGGCGATCACTGTCATGGTGTGGTGTATACCACCGTGATATTGAGTCAAGAGCAACGTGATCGTGGTCGGCTGAAGTTGACCGGTGAGAATGGCGAAGAAATTCGGTTGTTTTTGGAACGGGGCAAGCCGTTACAGGTGGGCGAATATTTAAAAACCAGCTGTGGTAAATATATCCAAGTGGAGGGCGCGGTGGAGGCGGTCACCTATGCGGAGTGTGACGATTGGCAGACCTTCGCTCGGGCCTGTTATCACTTAGGTAATCGCCATGTGAAATTGCAGGTGGGCGATCGCTGGTTAAAGATGCAGCCCGATCATGTATTGGAAGAGATGCTGGTATTGTTGGGACTTAAATTGACCCATCAACAAGCGGTGTTTGTACCCGAGTCGGGGGCCTATAGTCATGGCGGCCATCACCACCACTGATACATCGCTGTTACGGCTGATGCAGCTAAGCAGTGTCAGTCTGCCGGTGGGGGGTTATGCTTTTTCACAAGGGCTGGAATTCGCCATTGAACGTGGCTGGATTCGTAAAGCCGCGCAGGTGTCTGAATGGTTAGAGCAGCAGTTACTTTATTCGGTAGCGCAAACCGATCTGCCGCTGTTACAACGGGCGATGTTGGCGACTGAGCAGCAGGATTATCAACGGTTGCAATGGTGTAATGATCTAGCCTTGGCATGTCGAGAAACCCGTGAACTGCGGTTGACCGATAGCGCGATGGGTGAGGCGATGAACCGCTTACTCGTTAGTCTCGGCCAACCTCAGCCACTTCCCACCGCAGAAGATGTCAGCTTTGTGGTGCTGTTTGGTGTGGCGGCGCAAAATTGGCAGATAGATTATCCAACCACCGCCTTAGGGTTTCTTTGGTCATGGTTGGAAAACCAGGTGGCGGCGGCCACGAAGCTAGTGCCACTCGGTCAGACGCAGGCGCAGCAGTTATTAGTTGAGTTACAGCCACTGCTACCCCAAGCGGTGAGTCAGGCGGCGCTGATCGTCGATGATGATATAGGTAATGGGCTACAGGCATTGGCAATTGCCAGTGCGGGCCATGAAACACAGTATTCAAGATTATTTCGTTCCTGATCGAAACGCAGGGCGAGTGGTGAAATTCAGGAGAGTGACAGTGAGCACACAGATAGCGACACCAAAACAAACTTTGCGGGTGGGCGTTGGCGGCCCGGTCGGTTCGGGTAAAACCGCATTGTTACGTTCACTCTGTTCGGCGATGCGTGAGCATTATGATATCGCCGTGGTGACCAACGATATTTATACTCAAGAAGATGCTAAGTTTTTGACCGAACATGAAGCGCTCGATGCGGATCGGATTATCGGTGTCGAAACCGGTGGTTGTCCACATACAGCGATTCGTGAAGATGCCTCGATGAATCTTGCCGCGATTGACCAGCTGATCGCACGCCATGGCGAACTCGATGTGGTGTTTGTTGAGAGCGGTGGGGATAATCTCAGCGCAACCTTTAGCCCAGAACTGTCGGATCTGACGATCTATGTTATCGATGTGTCTGCCGGTGATAAGATTCCCCGTAAAGGTGGCCCAGGTATTACCCGTTCAGATCTGCTGATTATCAATAAAACGGATCTAGCACCGCTGGTGGGTGCGTCACTTGAGGTGATGGATGTGGATGCGAAACGGATGCGCGGTGAGCGTCCCTTTGTGTTCTCCAATCTTAAAAAAGCCGAAGGGCTGCAACAAATCATAGAGTTTATCGTCTCCGAAGGGATGCTCGATTCGAAACCCTTACCACCGGTTAAGGCGGTTGTTTGATTGCATTAGAAAGCTTAACTGTAGTAGAAAACTTGGTTGATATCAGCCAGTTTGATTGTTATTAGAATGTTTAATTATTACTAAAAAGTTTAATTGTTACTCAAAAGTTTAAGGATCACATCATGAATAAACGCAATCAGTTACGTCTGTTAACCTTGGCTGCTGGTCTAGTACCTTTGTCTGCGATGGCGCATACCGGCCATGAAGTGTCTGGTTTTGTACAGGGCATGCTGCACCCTCTGACTGGCGCTGATCATCTGTTGGTCATGTTAGCGGTTGGTTTGCTGGCGGCAGGTCGCACTCGCCTGACCCATAACCGCGCCGGTATGGCGATTGCCGGCGCGTTTCTGTTAGCGATGGTGGGTGGAACCTTGCTGGCGCTGGCCGGCGTTGCGGTACCTTTAGTCGAGCAGGGAATCCTCGTCTCTGTCATCGCGGGTGGTATCTTGTTAAGCCTTGCCGTGCGCCTTTCGTTAACGACCGGCATCGCCGTTGCGGCAGGCTTCGCGCTGTTTCATGGGTTGGCACATGGTGCGGAGCTGCCGTTGGCTGCCAGCCCATTCGCTTATATTGCCGGCTTCCTGATCAGCACCTCTGCATTGCTATTTGTGGGCACTCGTTTAGGGCAGCTGGCTGATCACTACCGTATGGGAATGCTGACCCGTCTAGCGGGTATCGGCATGGCCGCTTTTGGTGTGTTAGCAGCGCTCTAATCAGTTGATTTACTCCCCGCTTCTAGCGGGGAGTAAATGATTTTACGCTGTGCAATAAACGTTTGGCTCCTCGCTTGCTTGTTTAGTAAGCTCTAAATCCTACATTTCATGCATTAGATTCTAAACCCAACATTGAGGGTTTCTAAAGTGTGGGTTAGCTCTTCAAAAACCAAATTTCTTAACCACATATGCGCTGGATCTTTGATGTAGCGCTCATGCCAGATAATCGAATAGGTAAAACCTTTTTGCGGCATCGGAAAGGGTAGTATTTTTAACTGATATTGCTTGGCGAAGCTGATCGCTAAGCCGTAGGGCACGGTGAGGATCATGTCGCTTTGTGAAATGATGGCTAGCGCCGCGACAAAGTGTGGCACCCGCAGGGCGATACGCCGTTTTAGTCCTCGTTCCTCCAATAGATAATCGATAGCGCCTTTGCGTGCTCCGCCCATGGTGATTAAGGCATGGGGGTAGTTAGCGTAACGTTCTAAATCCAGAGGTTGTTCAGCGGCTGGATGACTGTCTCGCACGACACAGACAAACCGATCATTTCCCACACCACGGCCATGAATCGCGGCCGGTGCATCTTCAACGGTGCAGGTGGCCAGATCAATATCGTGTTGATCCAGTTCCTGTAACAGACTCTCTTGCCAGGGCACAATTTCTAAATTGACCCCCGGTGCCTCAGTGCGCAGCCGTTTTATGACCGGTGGTAAAAGCACCTGTGCGCCGTAATCGGTGGTGGCTAATCTGAAATTTTTGGTCGCGCTCTCAGGGGTGAAAACGGCGGGGCTGATTAGATGACTGAGGTCTTGTAACGATTGGCGTAATTGCAATGCGAGCATCTCTGCGCGGGGTGTTGGGATTAAGCCTTTTGGAGTACGGGTAAATAACGGATCGTTAAAGAGTGTTCGCAGCCGCGCTAGGTTGCGACTGATAGCGGGTTGGGTCAGATTTAATCGGCCTGCCGCTCGAGTGACACTGCGTTCTTCAAGGAGCACTTGAAAAACAGGCAGAAGATTGAGGTCGGTGGTGGTTAGGTTGTTTATATTCATTCATGATTTCTGTTTATGTTAGGTATTTACCTAATGCATTGGATGCATGTAGCTAGGGAGCATAGACTAATTAGCATTATCAGACAATGCTCTACGTAAGGTGCTAAATGTATATTGAATCTAATCGTGAAATCCAACTTGTTCGTCGTCCCGTCGGTATGCCGACTAAGGATGATTTTCAACTCGTTAGCCACCCAGTACCCGAGTTAAAAGAGGGTGAAGTGTTGGTTAAGAATCTATGGCTGTCAGTCGACCCTTATATGCGTGGCCGGATGATGGAGCGTGCAAGCTATATCGAACCTTTCGCCCTGAATACTGCACTCGGTGGTGGTGCGGTAGGTGAAATTGTTGAATCTCGTAACGCTGATTTTCCTGTGGGCCGTAAGGTGTCTAGCATGAATGGCTGGCGGGAATATTTCACCTCCCCAGGTGATGATATTCAGTTGTTGCCGCAAACTGAGATAGCGGATCAGGCTTTTCTGAGTGTGCTGGGGATGACGGGTATGACAGCATTTACCGGATTAACTAAGATTGCCGAACTCAAAGCAGGGGATCGAGTCTTTGTTTCAGCGGCGTCTGGGGCTGTCGGTGCAATGGTGTGTCAGATCGCTAAACTGAAAGGTTGTTATGTTGCTGGCAGTGTAGGCTCAGAGGCTAAAGCCCGTTATCTGCTTGATGAATTGGGTGTCGATGCGGTGGTCAACTATAAAACGACTGACGATCTGCAGGGGAGTATTGCTAAGGCTTGCCCAGAAGGGATCGATGTTTATTTTGAGAATGTCGGTGGCGCCCACTTAGAGGCGGTTTTAAATCTTATGAATGATCATGGCCGTATCGCTGTTTGCGGCATGATCGATCAGTACAATGCTACGACGCCGCAGGCGGGCCCGGCAAATCTATCTCAGCTGATTATTAAAAAACTCAAAGTTCAGGGCTTCATTGTGTTTGAACATTGGGATGGTTATCCCGCGTTTGTTGAGCAGATGATGCAGTGGATCGAAGCCGGAAAAATCACTTGGAAAGAAACGGTTTATAACGGTATTGAACAAGCGCCCGATGCGTTTATTGGCCTATTTAAGGGTGAGAATACCGGCAAGATGTTGGTAAAACTCGCTTAGGCAGACAGTGGCTCAATTGAGCATTCGATGATTAATTAAAGTGCGGGTTGAGATGAAGTTTGAGCACCCGACAGAAAGGAAAGATTACGATGAATATTTTATTTGTACTGACCTCACATGATGAGCTGGGTAATACCGGTGAGAAAACGGGGTTCTGGGTTGAGGAATTCGCTGCGCCTTATTACGTTCTAGCGGACGCTGGCGTTAATATTACGTTGGCTTCACCTGCAGGTGGTCAACCACCGATCGATCCTAAAAGTGCGCTGGAAGACTTTCAGACAGAGGATACTCGTCGTTTTGATCAAGATACTGAGCTACAACAAAAGCTGGCCAATACGCTGCCATTAAGCAGTGTATCTGCCGATGATTACGATGCAATCTTTTACCCCGGTGGGCATGGCCCAATGTGGGATCTGACTCAGAATAAAACTTCTATTGCTTTGATTGAAACCTTTGCTCGTCAGGGTAAGCCAGTGTCAGCAGTCTGTCATGCACCGAGTGTTTTGTTAAACACCAAAGATGAAGCGGGCGAACCGCTGGTTAAGAACAAGAAGGTTACAGGCTTTACGAATACTGAAGAAGCGGCGGTAGGCTTAACTGAGGTTGTGCCATTCCTGTTGGAAGACGAGCTGAAGCAGCGCGGTGGTGTTTATTCTCAGGGACCAGACTGGGGGCCCTATCTGGTTGAAGATGGTTTATTGATTACCGGCCAGAACCCAGCATCTTCGACGCTAGTGGCAAAGGCTGTGTTAGCGCGTTTGACGAAATAGTCATTTAAGAAGGTGACATAAAAAAGTCACTGGGAGCGAGAGCTGCCAGTGACTTTTTTGGTTCAAGCTGAAATCAGTGATTAATGCGCGCTGATACCGCGAATCGCTTCGGAGCGACGACGTAGGTATTCAACGGTGCTTAGCAGCAAGATAGACATACAAACCAGCAAGGTTGCAACAGCCAAGATCGTTGGGCTAATCTGCTCACGAATACCTGCCCACATCTGCATCGGTACAGTTCGCTGTTCAGCGCCCGCAATAAAGATCGCAACCACCACCTCATCAACCGAAGTCATCAGGGCGAACAAGCCGCCTGAAATAACACCGGTCATAATCAGTGGCACAGTGATTTTAAAGAACGCATAGGTTGGAGAAGCACCAAGGCTGTTAGCTGCTCTGACTAAGTTATAGTCAAAGCCGCTTAGCGTCGCTGTCACCGTAATCACCACAAAAGGAGTACCTAGTGCTGTATGAGCGAGGATTAAGCCCAGATAGCTCTGTGATACACCCATCGATGAGTAGAAAAAGAACATACCTGCCGCTGAAATAATCAGCGGTACGATCATAGGGGAGATCAGCAATCCCATGATCAGACCTTTAAAGGGTAGTTCTGAACGACTCAAGCCTAATGCTGCTAAGGTACCTAGCACCATTGAGAGGAAGGTCGAGCAGATCGCCACAATAAAGGTGTTCTTGATCGCAGCCATCCAACGTTCACTGCCAAAAAACTCCTCATACCAACGTAACGAGTAGGCATCTGGATCGAACGCCAGCATCCCTTCAGTAAAACTGAAGTAGGGCTCGATATTGAATGACAATGGGATAATGATCAGCAGCGGCGTGATCAGAAAAATAAACACCATGCCGCAAAAAACACGAAACGCATAGTACCAGAATGTTTCTAAGGGGCCGGCATATGATGGAAGAGCCATAATCTTACCTCAACGTCATCTGATTGTTTCCGCCAAAGAGACGGCTGTAAAGGGCATAGATACCTAAGACGAGTGCTAGCAATACCACACCGAGTGCGGCAGCAAGACCCCAGTTAAGCGAGCTTTGCATATGGTACGCAATCATATTGCCGATAAACTGTCCGGTTTGACCACCCACCAATGCTGGGGTGATGTAGTAACCGATCGCTAGAATAAAGACTAGGATGGCGCCAGCAGAAATACCGGGCACTGATTGAGGTAGGTAAACCTTAACGAATGCGGTAAAGGGTGTTGCACCAAGGGAGCGGGCGGCCCGCATATAGCTTGGCGGAATCGTCTTCATCACCGAATAAAGCGGCAGAATCATAAACGGCAGTAGTATATGAGTCATGGCGATGACGGTGCCGGTGGCGTTGTAAATCATGCTGAGACGGCTCTCATCATTAACCAGACCGAACCAGACGAGAATGTCATTAATGACACCTTGCCCCTGAAGTAACGCGATCCAGGATGAGGTTCGTACCAGCAAAGATGTCCAGAAGGGTAGTAACACTAAGATCATCAGAGTATTGGCTACGCGCATGGGCAGTGATGCCAGTAGATAGGACACCGGATAGCCCAAGAGCAGGGTCAATAATGTGATGACCACGGACATCCAGACAGTACGCCAGAGCATCTTCAGGTAGACACGCTGATTCTCCGGCAGCATTTTGATCTCGCCCTCGGGCGTTGTTTCCATATCAAATGCAGCAATGTAATAGGAGGCAGTATAGGGTTTTGACTCGCGTTTAATGACACGCCAGTTATCAATATCACCCCAACCTTTGTTGATTTTAATCAGTTGATCTTTGTAAGGCGGTTTAAGTCTGCCAGCTTTGCGTGCGGTGCCTGTTAAGAGGCTTCGCATCTGGCTTTTTTCATAGTTAAGTCGGGTAGCCGCTTTACCAATGGTATGGTTTTTACGTCCCACTACCAAGTCTTCAACCAGTGCGGCATAGGTTGCTTCATCTGGTAGTTCGTTGTTATCGCCATCCCAGTCAGCTAATGCTGCTGTGGTGTTCGGCATATACTCGGAGACCTGAGGGTTATCTATCGAACGGAATAGCATGGTTGCGATAGGTGAAACAAAGGTGACCATGATAAAAATAAGCAGTGGTGCTACCAGAAACAGAGCGCGGAATTTTTTGCGGCGCAGTGAGCGATGCATATCCGAGGTAAGTCGTTTCTGTTCGTCCGGGGTTAATTGGCCTTCGGCCTCGACAGTATTTGCCATCATGAGGAATACAAACCCTTTTATGAAGATGAATTAAAATGGCGGTTAATTGTGCGTCTTACCGTTAATAATGATGAATCATCATCTGATCGTGTTGTTAGATGATCGATCAAATCATGACTCGTAAATCAGCCTTTAACTCATAAAGGGGGGCTTGGCAGCCCCCCGAGATTTACGTACTTATTGTACTAACCAAGCGTTAAAGCGTTGACGTAGTTCGTCACCGTTATCGGCCCAGAATTCAGCATCTTTCTTAATAGGTGTCTTGAAGTTAACGGGTGTAGTTGGCATATGTGGCGCCATTTTTACACCTGTTTCTGCGTGGCTATCAACCAGTGGTGCAGAAGATTTACGCGCAGGACCGTAAGAGATGTATTTAGTTTGATCGGCTAGACGTTGCGTGTCTGTGGCGAAACGCAGGTAGTCCATGGCCGCTTTCTTATGTGGAGCACCTTTTGGAATGATATAACCATCTAGCTCATAAACCTGACCGTCCCAAATAATAGTGAATGGCTGGTTTTCGACCACTTGAGCGTTAAAGATACGACCGTTATAAGCAGACGCAATGGCGACTTCACCGTCAGCTAGTAGTTGTGGTGGTTGAGCACCAGCATCCCACCAGATGATTGAATCTTTGATGGTGTCTAGCTTAGCGAAAGCACGTTCTACACCTTCAGGTGTGCCGAGGACATCGTAGACTTCATCGTAAGGTACGCCATCAGCAGCGAGAGCCCACTCTAGGTTAGCATCGGGTTTTTTCTCAAACGCACGCTTACCTGGGAATTTTTTGACGTCGAATACATCAGCAATGGTCTTAGGTTTTTCGCCTGGGAACGCTTTGTCGTTGAATGAGAACAGTGTGGCATAAACGATGGTAGGAACGTAACAACCAGAAAGAGAACCTTCAATGAAGTCTTCCATTACCGGTGTGCCGTCAGCACCTGGGTTAAGATCTTTTTCATAATCCAGTTCTTGTGCAATACCTTCATCACACGCCAGAATTGCATCACCTTCCAGAATATCCAGTACATCCCAGGTTACGTTACCGGCTTCCGTTTGAGCTCGAAGCCCAGCCAGACCATTACCTGATTTATCTTCATCGACGATCTTAATGCCCGTTTTTGCAGTGAATGGATCACTGTAGGCCATCCGTTGGGATTTTGTGTACGCTCCACCCCATGATACGACCGTGAGTGGCTCGGCTGCAGTTGCAGAGCCCACGCAGACAGCAGCACCTAGTGCTAGGACAGATGATAATTTGGAAAATTTCTTCATTTGGCATTTCCTCTCGGGCTTTAATGACATGACATCTTCTTCATGAAGACGCTGTTTATTCGCTCATCATCTTTATGATGTAGCCTTTATTGTTTTTCAGTAGCAATGACATTTTGATCCTGATCAGATCGTATCCAAGGCTCTGCAGTCTTTAGATGACCAGCCGATAGGCGCTGTGCCTCCGACTTGTAATCCTTTATGGTCTGTAGAATTCGGTACTTTAACGATGAATTCATCGTGGCCGCAGACATTCATACGGACCCGTTTATGATCTCCTAGGTAGATAACCTCCTCAACTTTTCCTGTGAATACGTTGTCGCATTGGCCTTCAACGGGATCAAGAAAGACTCGCTCAGGTCGTAGTGACAGAGTGCTCTCTTTACCGATATCGTCGGTGTTGATATCAAGGGCGGTCACTAGCTCACCGCTAGGCAGTCGAACGGTGCAGATACCGTCTTGTGTTGATTGTAGAATGCCGGATAACTTATTGTTTTCGCCAATAAACTGGGCAACAAATGAGTTAGTTGGTTTTTCGTAGAGTTCGGTTGGAGGGGCCAGTTGCTGAATGATACCGTCGTTAAAAACGGCGATTCGATTCGACATCGTTAATGCTTCAGATTGGTCATGGGTAACATAAACAACGGTAACACCTAGGCGTTCATGGATATGTTTGATTTCGTATTGCATCTGCTCCCGCAGATTCTTATCCAGTGCGCCAAGTGGTTCGTCCATCAGAATCAAATCGGGCTCAAATACCAGTGCCCGAGCAACGGCGACTCGTTGTTGCTGACCACCGGATAACTGTGCCGGACGACGATCGCCGAAGCTACCGAGTTCAACCATATCCAAGGCTTTATTAACGCGCTCTTCGGTTTCTGATTTACCCATGTTGCGAACTTTAAGAGGAAAGGCGAGGTTTTCCGCCACAGTCATATGGGGAAAGAGTGCATAGTTTTGAAACACCATGCCGATGCCGCGTTTGTGTGGTGCTACGTTGTTGATTGAACGGCCATCCAGATAGATATCACCATGGGTCGCTGTTTCAAAACCGGCCAACATCATCAGCGATGTGGTCTTTCCTGAGCCGGATGGCCCAAGCATGGTTAAAAATTCACCGCGTGGGACATCAATATTCAAGTCTTTGACTACGAGAACCTTGCCATCGTAGCTTTTCTGAACTCCGTCAAACCGTACAAAAGCCTCACTGGAAGCTGAATTTTCCATTTGTTCTTATGCCTCTCTACAATTTATGGGTTGTGATCCGCAAGTTTAAAATCTGTCGTTTGTTATTGCTTAGTTACTGTTTCGTGTCTGTTTATACCCTACGATAATTTGAAGCGTGAGTGCAAACATTACCTTTCAAAACTGAGGATTAAGTATTTTTGCTCTGTTTTGATGTTTAAAAATCGTCAATTTATCTACGATTATTGACTATTTGCGACATTTCACTGATTCAGTTTTTCGCTAATCACTTCAAAGTAGTCAAATTCAACGTGCTTTAATTCAGTGCGTATCATTAAGTCTACCGTCCATTTCTTATCTTTCTTATTTGTTTACGCAAAATCTGTGCCCCATTCTGGTTTAATCTGAGGTGGCTTTCTTCCCCACTGATGAGCGCTTAATCCTACCCTGGTGTCTAGAGCTCTATTTCACGTCAGTCGCAATATTGTTCGGCTTTTTTACTCTGTTGCTGTAACCCATTATTTTTTGGTTGTTTTTTTGATGATTAATGGTCATCAAGCTGATATGACAGTCTTATTCATCTGTGAAACTGGGCTGTAGCGATGATTAAATTGTTTATTGACGTAGATATAGCATAGACAGCGTTTTTATAATTGCACTCTATTCGTTGGTTTTTATAAATCGGTATGTTTCCTGCAGTATCCGGTATATGGATAAAGTATTTTGCTTAAAAGGTTGTTGTGTGATCGATTTTGGTGCATTTTTATTGTTGCTTCGATCGGGCTGCACCGTTGCTGCTAAGAGGATTATGCGATGACGACAAAGGTTTTAATTTTTACAGATCTTGATGGCTCATTACTGGATCATTTTAGCTATAGCTTTGATAAAGCAAAGCCGTTATTGGCGCTACTAAAAGAGATGAATATTCCGGTTATTCCGGTCACCAGTAAAACCCGAGCGGAGTTGTCTGTTTTACGTCGGGAGTTGGATAGCGATGAACCTTTTGTGGTTGAAAATGGCGCTGCTGTTTTTGTCCCTGAAGATTACTTTGCGACCCCTCCGTCAGGTTGTATAAGCGTCGATAATTATTATTGTGCTCAATTTTCACTATCTCGCGATCATTGGCTAACACTGTTAGCAGAACTACGCGTTGAGTTTGATGGTGAGTTTGAAAGCTTCACCTCCTTAGGGGTTGAGGGCATAAAAGCCTGTACCGGACTCTCAGATGACGCTGCACAGTTGGCGAATATTCGCGAATTTAGTGAGCCGGTTAAATGGCGTGGTTCGGATAGCCGCAAACTATTATTCGTGCAAAAGCTAAGGCAGGCAGGGGCTACGGTGCTTCAGGGCGGACGGTTTCTGCATATTACGGGTGCTTGTAATAAGGGTAAGGCGTTGCAGTGGTTGTATGAACAGTATCAGAACTTAACCCCTAGTGAGGGTAAAAGTGGCCGTTTTTTAACGATTGCTGCCGGTGATGGAGATAACGATGTGGATATGTTGCAGGTGGCTGATTGTGCTGTAGTGATCCGCTCACCGGTACATGAGCCGCTGAAAATCGAGCATGAGAACATCTATCGGACTCAGCAAACCGGCCCGGATGGCTGGGTTGAGGGGGTTAGCTGGTTTTTAGGTGCCGCTGAGCGTCCGCTAGAGATGAATTCAATTGAATACCTTCGGAAGAAGCTAAGGAGTAATTTTTATGGGTGATTTTTATCAGAATGGAATTATTACGACTTTGCATCATCTTGCAGACCGGCCGATCGAAGAGGTCGAAGAGGAGTTAACCCGTTTTGGCCGTAAGAGGCCGTTGGCATTGATTCTTCCCTCGCTGTTTTCTGAGCTTGAAGGGCCAGCACTGAGTCATATTATTGATGAGATTAGTCAGGTGCCTTACCTATCTGAAATAGTAATCGGGCTGGATCGAGCCAATGAAGAGCAGTTTCGCTATGCCCGTCAGTTTTTCAGCAAGCTGCCGCAGCATCATCGTATTCTTTGGAATGATGGCCCACGGCTAAAAGCTTTGGATGCAGAGCTACAAGCACTTAAGTTAGCACCTAAAGAGGCAGGGAAGGGTCGCAATGTTTGGTATTGCATGGGTTATATTCTAGCTTCTGGTCGGGCTGAGTCTGTGGCGTTACATGATTGTGATGTCACCACTTATAGCCGAGAGATGTTGGCTCGGTTGATCTATCCGGTGGCTAATCCACAGTTTAACTATGAGTTTTGTAAAGGTTTTTATGCCCGGGTATCGGAAGGTAAGATTAATGGCCGTGTGAGCCGTTTACTGGTGACGCCGCTGCTGCGAGCGCTGAAGAAGGTCTTTGGTGAAATCGAATATTTACAGTTTCTTGATAGCTTTCGTTACCCCTTAGCGGGCGAGTTCTCCTTTCGACGTGATGTGCTAACCGATATCCGTATACCGAGTGATTGGGGCTTAGAGATTGGGGTGCTATCAGAGATGCACCGTAATTATGCCAACAACCGACTCTGTCAGGTAGATATTGCCGATCAGTATGATCATAAACATCAAGACCTCTCACTCGATGATATGCAGGCGGGCTTGTCGAAGATGTCGATCGATATCACTAAATCGTTATTCCGTAAATTAGCCACTCAAGGGCATACCTTTAATACTGAAACTTTCCGTTCGGTTAAGGCGACCTATTACCGCATTGCTCTGGATTTTGTTGAAACCTATCACAACGATGCGGTGATGAATGGTCTGCAATTGGATATTCATGCTGAAGAGATGGCGGTTGAGATGTTCTCTCGCAATATTATTACCGCCGGTGAGCAGTTTTTGAATAATCCAATGGAAACGCCGTTTATCCCGAGCTGGAGTCGTGTTTCCAGTGCGATGCCCGATGTGTTTGATCGCTTAATCGAGGCGGTTGAGCTGGATCACCAAGAGTTTATGGCGGAATAATATGGATAGTGTTTTAAATGACGCTAGCGCGCAGCTAGCCAGCCAGATTGAAAACCACCTACATAATATCTACTGCTCGTTTGAAACGGAGGAGGTCACCCAACTGGTCTCCGATCTTATTTCGATTATGCGTCTGGGGAGTGTAGAGCAGTTACCCACACCGTATAAGAATCATTGGAGTCAGCAAGATATTATTATGATCACCTATGGTGATAGCTTGTATCGTTCGGATGAGCGGGCGATGAGTACCCTACATCACTTTCTCAACGAACAGTGTGATGGGGTTATCAGCGGTGTACATGTGCTGCCGTTCTTCCCATATAGCTCTGATGATGGTTTTGCGGTAAGCGACTATTATCAGGTGCGTGAATCGGTCGGTGAGTGGCAGGATATTCAGCGGCTTTCTTCGGAATATCGCCTGATGTCCGACCTAGTCATTAATCATGGTTCGGGTGAAAGTGCTTGGTTTGAAAACTTTGTTAAAGGCGAAGGCATCGGCCATGATTATTATTTCACCGCGAGCCCTGATGATGATATTTCTCAGGTTGTCCGGCCCCGTACCAGCCCACTGCTACGCGAGGTTGAAACGGCGGATGGACTGAAACATGTGTGGTGTACGTTTAGTCATGATCAGGTTGATTTTGATTTTCGTAATACGGCTGTGTTGAAAGAGTTTGTTCAGATCTTCCGTTTTTATTTGGATCAAGGCGTGAATATTTTTCGCCTAGATGCGGTGGCGTTTCTGTGGAAAGAAGCGGGTAGCCGCTGCCTAAATCTCGATCAGACTCACGAGGTGGTGCGTCTCTTTAGAACTCTGATTGAATATGCTTGCCCGAATGCGATGATCATTACTGAAACGAATATTCCTAGTCGGGAGAACCTCTCCTATTTCGGTAATGCTAATGAAGCTCACTGTGTGTATAACTTTTCGCTGCCCCCGTTGTTGTTACACGCTCTGATTACCGGTCAGAATTTTTATCTGAAACAGTGGATGATGAGTATGCCGCCAGCACAGGATGGCACCTCTTTTTTCAACTTTATCGCTTCACATGATGGTATTGGTTTACGACCGGTGGAGGGGATTTTACCTGATAGTGAAGTGGACCTGATAATCGAGACGATGCAAAACTTTGGTGGTCATGTCTCTTGGCGTGCGCTTGATGATGGCGGCAAAAAACCTTACGAGATTAATATCGCCCTGTTCGAGGCGCTGCAGGGGACGACAGAGGGTAAAGATAGCTGGGGAGAGGCGCGTTTTCTCTGTGCGCACAGTATTATGTTGGCATTGGAAGGCATTCCGGGGATCTATCTGCATAGCTTGCTCGGTACCTTGAATGATCATGAAAGGGTAGAGATGACCGGACAGTTTCGCTCGATCAATCGGCACCAGTGGGATTACACCGCCCTAGAGTCGTTATTAACCGATGAAACAAGTCATCATTACCGGGTATTTAGTAAGCTGAAGCATTTAATCGCTATTCGTATTAAACAGAAAGCGTTTCATCCTAATGCTACGCAGTTCACCCTGCATCTGGGTGAGCAAATCTTTGGTTTTTGGCGGCAGAGTATTGATCGGACACAAAATATATTCTGTTTGAATAATATTAGTGCCGAGCCGACGAGCTTGTCATTATCCGACCTGAACTTGATTAGTACCCAAGATTGGTCAGATCTACTCAGTGGTCAACACTATAAGGATCTGCAGGGAATGATCGAATTAGCCCCGTACCAGAGTGTTTGGTTATCGAATGGGGCATCATGATCAGGGCGACCTACTGCAGTAATGTTGCTGTTGTAGGTCGCACCCGATAAGGTCATACCAGCCTTGCATCGCTAAGTATGAGCGGTGGAAGCCTAAATAGACCTCCTTAGCAGAATTGAATTACTTCTTGCTGTATTTGCGATTACCTTTACCGCGGCCTTTACGGGCTTTAGGTTTTGTGGATGCAGCGGCATCATCTTTATAGGCTAGTTCAAATTCGATCTTACGTTGATCCATATCGACGCGTACCACACGGATTTCGATCTTGTCGCCAATACCGAAATTAACGCGGGTGCGCTCGCCTACTAAGCGTTGCTGTGCCGCATCGAATTGGTAGTAGTCGTTGTTTAGGGCAGTGACATGCACCAGACCTTCAACTTGAGTGTCATCGAGTTCAATAAATAGACCGAAGTTAGTTACGGTACTGATTACACCACTAAAGACATCACCGACGTGATCTTGCATGTATTCGCACTTCAGCCAAGCTTCAACATCCCAGCCGGCTTTATCGGCGCGACGAGATACCAGCGAGCAATGCTCTGCAAGGTTTTTCATTGCGGTCAGATCGTAAGGGTAGCTTTTTGTTTGCTCAAGCGGCGCGGCGCTTTTTACGCGGTGAACCGAGTCAGTTGCACCGGTAATCTTTTTCAGTGTTCGGCTTAGAATGCTACCTGTTTCACTGCGGCGAATAACCGAACGAATAGCTCGGTGAACCAGTAGGTCAGGGTAACGACGAATCGGTGAAGTAAAATGCGCATAGGCAGGGTAAGCCAAGCCGAAGTGGCCCTGGTTGTCAGAACTATACTCTGCTTGGCTCAGTGAGCGAAGCATCATTGTACGGATAATCTGCGCATCCGGACGGTCGCCAAGGCTCTTCAATAAACGGTCGTAATGAGCTGGTGTGGGTTTATCACCGCCCGCTAGGTTTAAGCCTCTTTCACTGAGGAATGCCCGTAGATTAGTTAGCTTCTTCTCGACCGGACCTTCATGGATACGATAGAGGGCTGGTAAATTAATCTTTTCGAGGAATTGAGCTGTTGCCACGTTAGCGCAAAGCATAAACTCTTCAATCATCTTGTGTGCATCGTTACGTACAACCGGCACGATCTTATCGATCTTACGATCTTCGGTAAATTTAAACTGTACTTCCTGTTTTTCAAAATCAATTGAACCGCGTTTCGTGCGCGCTTTTCTTAGCACCGCATATAGATGGTGCAGGGCATGTAGATGAGGTACGACATCGGCATGCTGGTGAGCGACGGTTTTACCGAGTTCAGTTTCAGACGAGGATACCAATGCGCCAACTTGGGTATAGGTTAGGCGGGCATGGGAGTGAATAATCCCTTCCGAAAAGGTATAGCTGGTCATCTTGCCGGCATTATTGATCGACATTTCGCAGACCATGACTAGGCGGTCGACATTGGGGTTCAATGAGCACAGACCATTGGACAGTGCTTCAGGCAACATGGGTACCACATGACCAGGGAAGTAAACCGAGGTGCCTCGTTCAGCGGCTTCGACATCTAAGGGGCTGCCGGGGATCACGTAATGGGATACATCGGCAATCGCGACAAACAAACGCCATCCGCCAGATTTACGCTTTTCACAATAGACCGCATCATCGAAATCTCGTGCATCTTCACCATCAATGGTGACGAAGGGGAGTGTACGAAGATCCGCACGGTGCTGTTTATCGGAAGCGGTGACTTCATCACCTAAGGCTTCGGCGGCGTTAAGTGCATCTTGAGGCCACTTGTGAGGGATGTCATGGTTACGAATGGCAACATCGATCTCCATACCCGGTGCCATAGAGTCGCCCAATAGTTCAATAACTTTGCCTTCGGCATTAAAGCGATTGCAAGGGTACTCAGTGATTTCAACGGTGACATATTGGCCCGCTTCTGCACCATTCAACTGGTCATCGGGAATGTCGATCTCATTGCGCATGCGGCTGTTTTCAGGCTGTAAAAAGTATTCGCCATCATCAACTCTCAGGCGGCCAACCACCTCAGTCATATTTTGTTCAAGCACTTTTATGATCTGGGCTTCTTGGCGTCCACGACGGTCGACACCGCTGATGCGTGCCTGTACTCGGTCACCGGGGAAGGCTTTCAGCATCTGACTTTCGTGTAGATATAGATCATCGCCAGGACCGTCTATCGATAGGAAACCAAAGCCATCGGGATGACCGATAACCGTACCTTCAATTAGATCGTCTTCGGTGAGTAAGCTGTAGCCTTTACGTGGATCAAAATTGAGTTGTCCATCTCGCTCCATCGCGCGCAAACGGCGGCGGAGTGCTTCTTTCTCATCATCTTCAAACAACTTGAGGGTTTTGCCCAGTTGCTCGCGATTGAGGTATTTTCCAGGTTCATCGAACAGGCCCATAATGTATTCCCGGCCAGGGATAGGGTTGCTGTATTTTTCAAAATCGGCGGCATTGATAGCTGTTTTAATATTATTACTCATTCTTTTCTCAAATAGACCCGCGCTTGGCTGTCCCTGAACACATCAACTCACTGCTATGGCAGCTCGGATATTACCGGGAAGGTATATAACGGGTATCACTCATTTCTGTTGAGTGAATTAAATTGGGCTGGTTGTCAGAACGGCTCTGTTTAGCCGAATATTTAGCGCGAGGTTGAAACTGAGTCGTTACAACTTCCGCCTGATAACCAAAAAAGTCATGCAGAGATTGTTTACATACTATCTCTGACAGATGACAAAACTATGTATTGCTGTGCAGTACTGTCAGTACTCGCGTCAGCGGACTACTTTAATTTGTGATCCGATGACGTTACATCGGGAACACTCAATACTTACGGATATAGTAGCGATATTACGCCGCAAGTAATGATCGGGACAACTCTGGCTTTAGAATTGAAACGGCTGTATTCGAAGTTGATTCAGTGGCAGACGTACGACTGATGCTCAAATGCAGGGCAGGTTTGTCCTGATAGCGAAAAATAAGACTGGAATTTAAAACAGTGGGACGAGAATACTTAAATAAACTAACGATAGTAATACAACGACAACAAATGGTTAAAGAATAGACTTTTTCTAAGCTAAATATCACTATATAGAGTTTTGAGGCTTTGTCAATGAATCCTTTGTGGTCCTTAGTGTCTGCTTGGGACTGCTCGGTTATTGATGCGATATTGGGTATCGCTCTGATCTTGAACAAGTTCCTTTCGGTAGTAGGCTAAAATTACGCATCATTAGGACGCGCCCATTTATAGTGTATGACCGTCGGGTAATCTATTTTATTTTGTCTCGAGCGGAATAACTTGAACCTGATTGCGGCCATTGTTTTTGGCTTGATAAAGGGCTGCGTCAGTGGCCATCAGTAGATCCCTTACGGTGCTGTAATTTTGCTGCTTGAACACAGCGATACCGGCACTCACGGTAACCGTTTCGAAGGGCGAGCTTTGATGTGTTATATCTAGCGCTGCAACGGATTGACATATCTTAGTGGCAATGCTCTGGGCCGCTAAGGCATCAGTGTCAGGTAGGATAAGTAGAAACTCTTCCCCTCCGTAGCGTGCGGCGACATCTCCAGCACGTTGTACTGAGTCGAGGAGTACTTGTGCCACTTTCTTGAGTGTGTCATCGCCAGCTTGGTGGCCATAGTGATCGTTATAATTCTTGAAAAAATCAATGTCGAGCATAACTAAGGCTAAGGTTCGTTGGTGGCGATCAGCTTTGGCCCATTCCTGTTGTAGCAGGTAGTCCATGCTGCGCCGATTCGCTAAGCCGGTGAGTTGATCGGTGTTAGATTCTTTTTGTAACTTGAATTGGATCTCCTCGGTAAAACTTAACAGGGTAAACACACCGGAGATAACGCTGAATGCGGGCCAGATGATTTGTGAAGAAACGATAGTGACGCTAAATATATTAGGGGACATCTCCAATAATAGTGAACGGACAACGACAACAATCGCCATCACGCAGCAGGCGTAAGCAAAGATGAGATCCGATGGGTTTTTGTCTTGTTTCTTTTTAAGAAATAGATAAGCAATCATAAATAATGCTAAAGGGACAAAAAACGCGCTAACGTGAAGCGCTTTATTGGGGTGGCTCGTATAAGTGAAATATCCCAATGCCAAGCAGTTGAGTGTGAAAATAAGGGATATAGGGGTAATGGGTAATGGCTGTTCGCAGCGGCGATAGCTGAAAACGACCATGCCCCAAATGAAGGTAGCCGATAGTATCGCCGATATGATTTTTAATATGACACCGATATCAAACACATATAAAAACCAGCTAAGGCAGTTTGCTGAAACAGCAGCAATGAAGAACGCAGTACACTTCTGTTTTCCCTTTGGGTCTTTAATTCTTGTGCCTGAGAAAGCCAAAATTAGATTGATAATCGCGACGGTCAGGAAGTAGTTCTGCTCAGTCGTCATCTATACTCCGTTATAGCATTTGGAAGGGCAATCGTTACCTGAGCAGATTTACCGTTTTGTAACGTCCGTATAAAGTGTGCAAACGTCTTTATCATCAGCATTGTTGTGTCAAAGTGTTTACTTCATCGGTTTGCGACAGCATTGTAATGACTCAAAAAAAGCCGAAAGCCCTAGTGGTATTGTTTCTGCAGCGTGATAGGAAATGGTCAACTAAGTGTTAAATTTTATCATATGCATTTCAATCTTCCCCTCTTTTTTGTTATCTGATGATACTGAGTGCTTGGATAGTCTTATTGGGAAGGTTGGATTTAGTCTTGTCGATAATAAGTAGTTTAAAACTTTAGACAGTATGGTCAGGTGTTGATCGATAAGGTTACGGATAGGGCGCTGAATTGAAGGTTTGAGGCGTTAGGAAGAAAAAATCCGGAGCAGCTGTATACATGATAAAACAGACGGTAATGTATACCCCGGTGAATAACGAAATAACTTCGTTAAGGTTCAGCGAAGGGGAGGTGCTGAAAAACAGTGTTGTCCGTATGAATAGATCATACAAAAGAAAAATAATGTGATTCAGATATGGGTCGAGATAGATAAATCGAAATGAATGACCTAGATCTTGCACATGAATTGCATCATATAAATGGTCGGGGCAGCAGGATTCGAACCTACGACCCTCTGGTCCCAAACCAGATGCGCTACCAGGCTGCGCTATGCCCCGACTAGGGTGAACATTAATTAGACACTACGTTCATAAGTGTTGGAAAGGTGGTCGGGGCAGCAGGATTCGAACCTACGACCCTCTGGTCCCAAACCAGATGCGCTACCAGGCTGCGCTATGCCCCGACGAAGGGTGAACATTGATTAGACACTACGTTCATAAGTGTTAGAAAGATGGTCGGGGCAGCAGGATTCGAACCTACGACCCTCTGGTCCCAAACCAGATGCGCTACCAGGCTGCGCTATGCCCCGACGAAGAACGGTATTTATACACGAAATGTTCAAGCGTGTCTCAGAATCTAACCACTTAAAGTTTTAGGGTAACTTTAAAGTGGTCGGGGCAGCAGGATTCGAACCTACGACCCTCTGGTCCCAAACCAGATGCGCTACCAGGCTGCGCTATGCCCCGTTCTGAGTGAATGGCTCCTCGAGCTGGACTCGAACCAGCGACCAATAGATTAACAGTCTACTGCTCTACCAACTGAGCTATCAAGGAATGTCATTCAGTACGGTTAAAAGGTTGGCTCCTCGAGCTGGACTCGAACCAGCGACCAATAGATTAACAGTCTACTGCTCTACCAACTGAGCTATCAAGGAACGTCTCAACCGTGGCGGCGTATATTAATGATGAGGTGGGTATGCGTCAAGTGGGTAAGATAAATATTTTACTGTTTTATTAAGTGCTTAAATAACGATCTGTTGTATTTCGCTTTTCTTTTTTTTGCCTATGGCGCGATAATGCAGACCATTATGTTTTTGCCTGTTTCGTGTTGTCGATATCACAGGCCTTATAATTGTGCGGTACCTGTCGGATGGCAGGTTTATTTCTCTGGATGCCGCTGTTTTTATTCTAAAGATGGGTAGCAAGGATCCTTCTCCCTATGACTATGATTCCCACTAAAGATAGCTCTCTGCAGGATACGATCACTCTGATGTATGCTCAGTTACAGGCGTTAGGTTTTGAGATTGAGGTTAATTGGTTAAATCCGGTGCCGCATATTTGGTCAGTGAGGTTACAGGATCGTTGTTATGCTGCTTTTTGTGCGCAGGGTCATGGCACCTCTCGGGAGGCGGCGCAAGCGAGTGCACTCACTGCTTTTTTTGCGCGCTTAAGTAATAACTATTTTTTTGCTGAGTACTATCTTGGACAGAAGGTTGCGACCCAGCCGTATATTTATTATCCGAATGAGCAGTGGTTTTCCGTCAGCGATGATGCTTTACCGGATGCCCTGTTGGATGAGCCAACGAGGCTGCAATACAACATGACGGGTGAGTTGAAACCGTCTATGCTGATGGAGATTTATGCGGCTCATCGGCAACATGCGATTTGTGCTATTCCATTTGAGCGTCAGCGTAGTGGTGATCAGGTGTGGATTCCCGTTAATATCATCAGCAACTTATATGCAAATAGTGGTATGGCCGCGGGAAATTGCCTTTACGAGGCGCGGGTTCTCGCGTTGTCAGAGATATTTCAGCGACATATTAAAAACACCATTATTTCATCTGGGATTAGTTTGCCGGATATTCCCGATTCAGTGCTCAACCGTTATCCCGCGATGATGGAAGCGATAGATTGCCTTCGTCATCATGGTTTGGTTGTGATGGTTAAGGATGCTTCTTTGGGTGGGCAGTTTCCGTTAGTCAATGTCACGCTAATTAACCCTCTTGATGGTGGCTGCTGTGCTGCTTTTGGTGCACATCCAAAATTTGAAAGAGCCTTTGAGCGGGCGGTGGCGGAGCTGCTACAGGGGCGCAGCCTAGATGACCTGTCTGGGTTTTCACTGCCGTCATTTGATCTAGCTGAGGTAGCCGATCAGCATAATTTAGATGCACATTGGATGAATTCGAGTGGTTCAGTGGCGTGGGATCTGTTTGCTACCGAAACCGATTATGATTTTACCGAGTGGAATATCGACGGTGATGCGCAGGCGGAATTTGAGCGCCTGTGTTATTTGATCCATAAAGTGGATATGGATATCTACATTGCCGATTACGATCATTTAGGTGTGCCCAGTTGTCGTATTATTGTTCCGGGTATGTCTGAGATATGCCCTGTGGATGTATTGATTCGAGATAATCATAATGCGGGCGCTGAACTACGCGAGCCATTATTGAACCTGTCATCTCTGAGTGATGAGCAAATCGAGAGATTGTTAGTAGCACTTGAAGAAGGCGGTTTTGATGATGGGCAGCGGGTCGTTGAGATCATCGGCATTTTGCCTGACGAGGATAGTGCTTGGGGATGTCTGCGGGTCGGCGAGCTTAAATGCTTATTAAACCTACGGTTAGGTGAACTTGATGAAGCGCTGATCTGGAGTGAGTGGATACAGCAATGCAGGCCAAAAGATCAGGATCTTGAGTCTTTATACCGCTGTTTGCATCAGTGTTTGATGTTCCGTCTTGATGCTGAACGGTCATTAGAGCAATACCATGGCCTACTGAATCAGATTTATGGTGTTGAGCGGGTCACTCAGGTGCTGGAGATGATTGATGGTCAGGATGTCTTTGCTGGATTCACCTCATCCACACTAGCGCTGGAGGCTTTTAAGGCACACTTGGCTATGGTGTCGGTTTACACTCACTTACATAATGTTAATAAAAGCGCTTGATTAAACATTAATCAGTATTTTATCTTTTTGATTTAAAAGGACTTTTAAAAGCAGTTTTTAAAAAAAGGCTGACTCCTGCTGAGCAGCCTTTTTTGCCACTTGGTCAGTGTGGCTATTTCCGCTATCATCGGTAACCTTATTAAGGAAGTGGTCCGTAAAGAACTCATTTGGACTTATTTCTACCTTCCCCGACAGCGTGCCCGGAGATTTTAGCTGAGATGCTTTTTAAAAAGCTTCCCGAAACAATATTTGTTCCTTTATCGGGGCAAAATAAACATATCTACGAGGCGGTTCTTCTGGATCTTGCTGATCAGTTCTTCGATGAAGATCTGGTTGATCCGTTCGTGCCTAAAGATCTGATTCGTTCCTGTATCGAGGATACCGTAGTGCGCCTTGGCGTGCGGCGCTGGGAGCCAGAAGAGGGCGAGTCCGAGGCGGAACGGCAAGAGCTTCCTCGCTCAACGGCGGAATATACCAACCGTATTTATCGCCGGTTGGTGGATACCGGCTGGCTTGAAGAGGAGCAGCGGATCTATCGCACCTTTGTGCTGCTGTCGCCAGCGATTAGTTATCTGCTACGGACGCTAGTCGGCATTAATGAGCTGGAAAAACGCAGTTATGGTGGGGCGGTTCTCAACGTTTTGAGCTCTCTGGAATCTGCGATCAGCGACCCCTCGGGGCGTGGTATTACCTTGCAGGAAGCGGCCCAAACCGCGGCTGATTTCAGCGCTCACCTGACCGATATGATGCTGGGTTTACGAGAGCTAAAGATCAGTTTGGCGGCGACCTCGAATCCACAGGAGATCGTCCGCAGTTTCTTCGATCGCTTTGTTGCCCACATATTGGTATCTGACTACAAAACCCTGAAAACCAAGAACAACCCGTTCCGTTTTCGGCGGCAGATCCTCTCTATGCTGCGGGATCTGCAATTTGATCCGCTCAAGGTCGAGAAGCTCACTAAGCATTATCAGGAACAGTTTGAACTGAACTTTGTCGATGCCGAAGCGATGGTGCATAGCCATATCAATCGGATTATCCGTATTTTTGAGTCGGTCGATCAGCGTTTAGCCACGATCGATGATTTCCGTTACCGTCTCGAGAAGCGAGTGGCGGATACGGTTCGTTATATGGATAAGACTACACCGGGCATGAGTTCACGGCTGTCGCGGCTGATCTCCGATGTATCTAAGCTCGATGATCGTGTCATACCGCATGTTGATACGCTTGACGGTGTGGCGTTCTTGGCACCGGGTAGTGTGCGTTCACCGATTAAGCGTCGGGTTGAAACTAAGCCACGGGTGATTCGCCCCGTAGAGATCGATCCGCGGGTGCTGGAGATGCGCCAGCTGTTTAAAGAGTATAAAGCGCGTCGCGAAGTGAAGCCGGAAAATATCGAGCTCTATGTCGAGCGCCATCTTTTAGATAGAAAAGTGATCTGCGCTACCGATTTCACCATTGAGTGTATTGAGGATTACATCTGCTTCAGTTATCTGCGGCATATGCGCTCGCTGGGTAAGAAAGGGCGGGGCACGGCCAATAAGTATGAAATTAAGTTTGAAGATAATTATGTCAATGTCGCGGATATGGTTGAGTGTCGCGATTTCAGTATTCAGAGGAAAGTATAATGCTGGGTGATCTGCAGAAAATCATCGGTCGTAGCGATCAGTACCAGGAAGAAGATTTCGTCCATGCGGCCAATATGCTGCTGGTAAATCAGTTCCTCTATTCTGAACGCTCTGGGCATCGCGATAGCTATTTCCTTGTGGCGTCCCATATCGATTACTTTACTAATCTGTTTGCGGCAATTGGCTGGTCATTGATTTATCAACCGGATGAAGCCTATTTAGGCATCCTGCCTAAAGGTGAAGAGCGCTTTATGCGTTTGAAGTTGGATGAGTCTCTGTTTCTGCTGTGCTTGCGTCAACAGTATGAGCAAAAACTGGAAGCCTTTGATGTAGAAGCCGGTCGAGCTTATATCACCACCAATGATTTGCTGACGCTATATGAAAACCTCACTGGGCGTGAAATCCCTAATGAGACGCGGTTAAAAGAACTGTTGTCGCTGTTTAGCCGGCACGGGGTGATTGAGCGGGGCAAGCCGCATGAAACCGATCCTAAGAATATTCCGTTAACCATTAATCCATCTATTCGTCAGGTAGTGGTGGAGGACTTTATCGGGCAGCTCGAAGCACTGTGCGAAGAGCGGGATGATGAGTTACCCGCAAAAACGGCAACAGAGGATGATCAAACGCAGCCAGAGGTGCAAACCGATACTGCGGTTGATAGCGCGACTGATGATGCAGACGCGCCAACGCCTGAGATTGAGCCTGTTGCTGAAACCCATGCCGCTGAAAACCATGTCGCTGAAGCAAATGAAAATGCCGACAGCGCCGCTGAAGAAACGGCAACCGAAGTCAATCATACCGATACGGCCGCCGAGGAGAACCGCTCATGAAACAGCTCAATAGAATGGTGCTGGTGAACTGGTATGTACTGGGCGCCGTCGAAATTCCGATTAAGGGCAATGTGGCGGTGATTGGCCCGAACGGTTCGGGTAAATCCTCATTGTTGGATGCGATCCAGACGGTGTTGATGGGCGGCAACAAAAAGTTTCTTAGCTTTAACGCCAGTGCCGGTGAGAAGAGTGAGCGTAGCCTGCGTACCTACTGTCTTGGCTTTATGGATGACCTGGGTAAAAAAGAGAATGCTCGGCAGGATTCCGTTAGTTATCTGGCACTCAGTTTCTTCGATACCGAAACCGGTAAAGAGACCTGCGTAGGCTTGGCGATCAGTGCATCGCTATCTTCTCCTGAAGAAGATATTTTAGGGCGTTTTATTCTGCCTGACTTTTCCGTCAGCCTCGAAGATTTTACCGTTAAGCAGGATGGTGGTCGCTTGCCGAAAGAGTGGCCGGTGGTTAAAGAAAGTCTGCTGAAACAGTGCCCCGAGATGAAGTTAGAGAAACGGGCTAACCGGTTTATTCGCGAGCTGGTGACAGAACTTAGTTACGATCAGCAGATGCCCAACGATGATGAAAAGTTTGTGAAAAACTTTCGTAATGCGTTGAAATTTATACCGATCAACAGCCCTACTCGATTTATTCGCGAATTTGTCCTCGATGAAAATATTGTCCATGTAGGCGGCTTTCGCAAATCGCTGGATGAATATCGAGCGATGGAGCAGAAAACCCGCGAAGTCTCAAATCGCATTGATGAACTGGAGAAGGTTCAGGAGCAGTGTAAAGGGATCGATCGTAACGTTAAGAACTCGGTCGAGTATGAATGGGTGGTGCATGAAACCCGCTTTGAACACGCCGATCTGAAAAAAGAGGAAGCGCAAGAGCGGCTTGAGGTTAATCAGGTCAAAGAGACCACGCTGCAAACCAATCTTGAAACGAAGAGTGAAGAGCTCAACGAGATTATGCAGTCGCTGGCGAATACTCGTGCCGAACTGAATAACACCGACAGTGCGCATAAAGTCAAAGCGCTGGAAAACTCCATCGATGCGCGTCAGCATGAGCTGAATGTGGTGAAAGAGAAAGTCCAGCATGTGTATTCATTGCTGCGCTCGGCTGTGAGTTTTGCTAACTATGAGCAATACCTGCCGGATAGTTTTATTCCGGTGGTTAAAGATTCGGTTGAGCTATGGCGCTCCGGTGAAGATATGATGGCCGAAACCTGGCCTCAGGCACCGGTGGATGTGGATAACAATCTGAACCAGCTGAAAGCCTCGGTGGACTCCGTGCGGCGAGAGATTGCGCGCCGTTTTGAATCCTCGGTAATTCGTATGAATGAGCTGCGCAGTGAGATTCAGAATCAGAAAAGTGCCGTTGAACAGCTAAAAGAGGGGCGCGCGCCTTTGCGCCGTAATACCCGTGAATTGATGCAGCTGTTAAAAGATTATGGCATCGATTCCACGCCTATCTGTGAGTTGGTCGATATCAATGATGAGAAATGGCGCATTGCGATCGAAAGTTTTCTTGGGGCGCGACGTGAAGCATTGATTGTAGATCCTGATCGAGTAAAAGAAGCGATCACTCTCTATCGTCGCAAGGGTCGTCATCTGAAAGGTTGTCGAGTCGTTAATACCACTAAGTCCCATGAGTGGCTTAACCGTTCTAAGCCTGGCTCGTTAGCGCAGTTTGTTGATTGTCAGAGCGACGATGCCCTGGCCTATATGAACCGTGCGTTGGGCGGGGTGATGGCGGTTGAAACCGAAAGCCAGCTGCTGAAGCAAGAGCGTGCCTTAACCTACGATTGCATGCTGCAAACCGAAGGCACCACCACTTCGATCCGTGAAGAGGCGCCGATGATGGGCAGTGGTGGCGGTCGACGTCAGCACCAGTTGCAGCAGCAGGATCGTCAAGTTGATCAGATGATGGCTGAGTTCAGTGCGTTGAATAAAGATCATGAAGCGCTGGATAGCCTGCGAGAAAACTTGATCCGCATGACCGCTGCACTGACCGGTGTGACCGAGCGCACCTTTGATCTAGTAAATCAGCGGGAGATGCTGCAAACCGAGATCGAAGGTTATCGTCAAGGTATTACCGACCTGCGTAACCAAGATGACAGCGGTATCCAGAAGCGGATTGGTGATCTGGTCGAGGCACAAAAAGCTACCCAGCTTGCCCAGAAAAAACTGATGGATCAGCTACAGTCTACCCGCACTAGTTTGATTAAAGACAATGCCTCTCTTGAGGTGTTGGATAATGAGCTGGGTGAGCATGCAAACGCGCGTACTCGATGCGAAGCGGATGCAAACTTTGATGCCCAGTCGGCCCAAGAAAAACGCGACTATATGGACGAGTCCTGCTCTGGCGATTTGGACCGGATTATCTTCGAGTCGGCCAAGAAAGCGCAATCCGAGCTGGCCTTGGTAGAACGTAAAAAGAATATTGTCCGTGATGGTGTGGCTCAGTATAAGGCTCGCTACCATGGTTCAGGCCTGAGTCATCAGGACTTGGATAAAGTGAGTGAAGATTCATCCCATGAGCAGTTAGCACAGTTTGTTGATGACACGATTCAGTCGTTGCGTGATAGTGAACTGGCGGAATACACCGAAAAAGCTGAGCGCGCTAGGCTAGAGGCTGAAACTTCATTCCGTTCAGACTTTGTGGCGCACCTTAAAGATCAGATCGATAAGATTAAAGAGCTGATTCGCGAACTGAATGCGCACCTTAAAAACCGTCCATTCCATCGCGAGATGTATAGTTTTGAAATGATGCCTAACCCTGAATTGAAAGACATTCTTGAGTTGGTTGAAGCCTATACCCGCATGGATCAGGCGAATGTCGGTTCACTGTTTGACTTCAAATATGATGAAAAACGTCCGCACCAAGACGCGCTGGCTAAGATTCATGAAGTGTTGAAGGATGAGGGTGAAAGCAGTTTGCTGCAGGATTACCGTAACTTCTACAACTTTGAATTGGTGGTTAAAGACCTAGACGGTAACCGCAAAACAACCCTGTCTCAGCGGATTAAAACCGGTTCTGGTGGTGAGCACCAGGTGCCATTTTATGTGGCAATTGCCGCTGCAATGGGGGCGACCTATCGTCTTCGGGATAGCGCAGATGGTGTCACGTTGGGCGGTATTAGCCTGTCGGTTTTCGATGAAGCCTTCAATAAATTGGATGCAGAAAACACCGTGACTTCACTGGGCTTTATGAGCGATTTAGGCTTGCAGACGCTGATTGCGGCGCCGGATGATAAGTATTCGCTGATGGCGACCACCATGGATACCATTATCAATGTCTGCCGAGATGGCCGGATTGTGGATATTGATGTGGAGTTCCCAACCACCAACGGCAAGGAGCTACTCAATTCTGATAACCCTTATCGGTTGATCGAAAAAACTGAGGGCGAAGAGGATGATTTAATGCCTGCTTAATGCACAGCTAGTAGGTTTTTTTGATTTGTCATTTTCATTAGTGATGGGTTAAGTGTTCGTCGATGTTGTCCAGCGGGTTCCCCGTTGGGCAATTTTTGGTTTTGGGGGGCGAAAACTTGGCTCGAAGCTACACAGTGGCGTGTCTTGGCGCAAAATAATCAGACGGGTAGAGTCGTTTGGGTGCGGTCGAACAGCCCATATGTCCGGTTGATTAATAATTTCAACTAACATTCCCTGCACTTCCGGTGTGGGTATTCCTCTAAATTCAACCATAAACTGATCGTTACCCGGCAGCGCTAGTTGCTCGGTGCGCATATCTTGGTATTGCTGATTGGCCAGCAGACAAGCTAGGTGGCGCAGTTCCCAGTGCGATGGTGCTTCAGTCAGCGGCGTGAGTCGGCCAAGATTGCCCGGTGAGATGATTGAGCGGTCGCGGGAAAAAAACTTGCGCACCGTGAGGTCGGTATGGGCTTTCAATAATGAGTTGTCACGCACATTGCCATCAAAGTTGATTTGCGCTAACCCGTCGATCATCATTTCGAGATTAAAGTCACAGGCCTGAATAAACTTCCACGCGGGGGCCATCGAGGAGCGAGAACCAAGGCTATATTTTATCGCCTGTTTGCCGTGTCGGGTGTTTCGTTCCAGTACGGTGATCATCAGATAGGTGGTTTGAAAGTCGACCATCGCCTCGGGCTGTTCGGTAAAACAGCAGGAAGTCTCTCTTTTACAGAAGTTAAGCCACGCTTGTTTGGTATTCAGATGGGGCAGGCAGCGGATATTCATTCACATCTCAAAGGCTGGGGTTATAATGCTGGCCTCTAGTTTAGCTGAAGTCGGGAGAAGCCTCTATGAAACTAATTAACCGTTCGGGATTTGCGGTGCTGCCACGTCAGCCGTTTGTCGATTGGGCTAACCAGCAGCAAGATGAATTGAATCAGGTCATGAGCCTTGCCGATCATCGCGCTGAGGGTAGTGTTTATTTAGCGGGAGAGTTTCAGAGTGAGGGCGATATCACTGAGCAACTGGCCCAGCATTATGGCAGTATCTTTGAGAATGAGTTGGCCGCGTGGGATGAGTTTGGTGATCATTGGCCTGAGCAGCGTACTCTCGGCCTGTTTCACCAATGGTTTGAGGTTATCCCTCAAGTGATAGCGGTTGATCTGTTACAGGAGCCATTACTGCTGGCACCTTTGGTGGATTAATATCACCTTTTAGATGTAGGTCTTCAGGATGGTTGCTTTAATACGCGCGAATCCCTGAGAATAGTGTTTTGTTAATGGTTAACAGGTAGTTCGATGTCGACAAGTTCTCATCAGCTTAATATGCATCCATTGCGCGAGTCGCTGTATGAAGAGATGCACTCACGGCCTTTCCAGGTTATCCCCAGTCCGGCGCGCATTTCCCATCTTTCAGTTGTTTGTAGCGAACAGCAAAAGGCTGAGCAGTTTACTCATTTACAACAGTTGTGCCGGATTCTGGGTGGTGCTGTTCCTAAGGAGGATCTGCCCTGTTTTCAGCATCAGTTTGGTGATCTTCAGGTTCGCTGGGAAAAGCACATGGAGTTTGTCTCCTATACCTTTATCTGGTTGGGCGGGAAGTCGAGTGATCCCTTTGCTGAAACCGGTATTAGTCATCTTCCTGAGGGGTGGCTAGAAGGGATTAGTGGCGAGGTGGTGGCTGCATTTCATATGTCTATTGAAGATGTTCGAGGGTGTGGCGAACCGGCGATTCCTGAAGTCAAAAAACATTTCGAGTCTATGCGTCTGGTGGGTAGCCAGCCATCCCAAGGGGCGGCTCAGGTGTGGACGACATACCGGATGCATGAGGATGGCTACGGTCGGTTTCTGATTTACAACCGGGAGATGAGTGACAGTCAGCTAGGGCGTTTGATTCAACGTTTGCTGGAGATTGAATCCTATCGTCTGATGACCTTGCTGGGATTGCCGATGGCACGTTCCATCGGCCCACAGCTACAGTTGATGGATCAGCAGTTGGCTGAGTTAACACAGATTTTGTCGGTCGAGGAATATGATGATGAAAAGTGTCGGGATGAGCGGGAACTGTTGGGTCGCTTGATTCACTTAGCTTCACGCGTCGAGGCCTACCGTGCCCGTTCCACCTTTCGCTTTAATGCCACCAATGCCTATCAGGATTTAGTGATGCAGCGTTTGGCTGACCTACGTGAAGACGAGGTGTCGGGTCACCTGACATTGCAAGAGTTTATCACGCGGCGGATGATTCCCGCTGTACGTACCTGTAAAGCCACCGCCGACCGTTTAGAAGATCTGTCACGCCGTATCGACCGGGTGAGTGATATGCTGCGCACCCAGGTCGAACTGTCGATTCAGGGGCAAAACCAAGAGCTGCTTAGTTCGATGGATCGTCGTTCGCGGATTCAATTAATGATGCAGCATACCGTTGAAGGACTGTCCGTCGCGGCAATCAGTTATTACACTATCGGGCTGGTGAAAATCTTCATTGACGTGTTATATGATCAGGGGCTGCATATTAACAAAAGCCTCTCGCTGGGGATCTCCATGCCGCTAGTCATTGTGACGGTGGCGCTGCTTACCCGGCGAATTCATTCCAAATTTAGCAAATTAGCTGCCGATTCGGCGGATAAAACCAAATAAACCAGATCAGGATCGATATGAGTATTGCAACCGCGATTGAGCAACGTTTGAGCCAGGGGTTAGGGTTACAGCATCTTGTGATTGAAAATGAAAGCCATATGCACAGTGGGCCTGCCACCGAAAGTCACTTTAAATTGGCCGTGGTGGCGGATGATTTTGAGGGGAAGCGGGCTGTCGCTCGGCATCAGATGATTTATGGGTTGCTGTCAGAATTGATGAATAACCCTATTCATGCGCTGGCGCTGCATCTGTATACCGTGGCAGAGTGGCAGGAAAAAAATGGCGATATTCCTCAGTCGCCTAGCTGTATGGGTGGCTCGAAAAGCGACCATTGATGGCATGCTTAAAATCATTGCCCGCATCCATCGATAGTTACCTCCGTCACACTGCCAAGGGATATGACCCTGCATGAATCAGCCGACCTATAATTGGAAGTATATTTTCAGTGTAGCGCTGGAATACCGCCCGTTATTGATTAAGGCCAATGTGATTGCGCTGCTTGCTACCTGTGCTAGCGTGCCGTTGCCGCTGCTTATGCCGTTGTTGGTTGATGAAGTGTTGCTGGATAAGCCCGGAGCTTTGGTGCGTTTATGTCTCCAACTGTTTCCCGATGATTGGGCCGGGCCGGTGTTATATATCAGCGCAGTGCTGTTGTTGACGATTATTCTACGCGGTGCGGCGCTGATTTTTAATGTCTGGCAGGGGCGACAATTTTCGATTATTTCCAAGGAGGTTATCTTTCGCATCAGGGCGGGTTTGTTGCAACGGCTCAAACGAATCTCCATGGCTGAATATGAATCCTTGGGCAGTGGCTCGGTGAGTTCTCATTTTATTACCGACTTGGATACCGTTGATCGCTTTGTGGGGGCATCGGTTAGTCGGCTATTAATCGCATTGTTAACCATTATTGGTACGGCCATCGTCTTAATCTGGATGAACTGGCAACTGGCGTTGTTTATTTTATTGTTAAATCCGCTGGTGGTTTGGCTAACGATGCTGATCGGCAAGCAGGTGAAAGAGCTTAAAAAACGTGAAAACCGTGCCTACGAGCAATTTCAGGGTGGCTTAACCGAAGTGTTAGAGTCGATCTATCAGATTCGAGCGGCTAATCGAGAAAACCATTATCTGCAACGATTAATCGGTGATGCTCGCTCGTTACGTGATCACTCAACCCGTTTTGAATGGCGCAGTGAGGCGGCCAACCGCTTTAGTTTTATGGTGTTTTTGGTCGGGTTTGATCTCTTTCGAGCGCTATCAATGGGGATGGTGGTGTTTTCCGATCTTAGTATCGGTCAGATGATGGCGGTATTTGGCTATCTCTGGTTTATGATGGGGCCAGTACAAGAGGTGTTGGGTATCCAGTATGCTTTTTATGGCGCGAAAGCGGCCTTGCAGCGTATCAACCGGTTGACGGAGCTGGATGAAGAACCCGATTATCCGCACCAGAAAAATCCTTTCTCTGATTCTGCATCGGTGTCCATCGAGCTACAAAATATTCATTTTAGTTATATTGACGGGCAGGAAATACTCAAAGGTCTATCGCTTAAAATTCCCGCAGGGCAGAAGATTGCTTTAGTTGGCGCGAGCGGTGGGGGTAAGTCGACATTGGTGCAGGTGTTGCTGGGGCTTTATCAGGCGGAACGCGGGCAGGTGCTATTTAATGATGTACCGGTGGAACAGATCGGCCTTGACCGGGTGCGGGAAAATGTCGCCACCGTTTTGCAGCATCCCGCACTGTTTAATGATTCAATTCGGGGCAACCTGACACTTGGGCGTGACTTCAGCGACCAACAACTGTGGCAAGCACTCGAGGTGGCGCAGTTGGAGCCTTTTGTCCGTCAGTTAGATGAGGGGCTAGATACCATGGTGGGTCGCCAAGGCGTGAGGTTATCCGGTGGTCAGCGACAGCGTTTAGCGATCGCACGGATGGTGTTGACCGATCCTAAGGTGGTGATTTTGGATGAGGCGACCTCAGCCCTAGATGCTGAAACTGAATATCACTTACACCGAGATTTAGCGCACTTCTTACAGGGGCGAACGACCATTATCGTTGCCCATCGATTAAGCGCCGTGAAGCAGGCTGACCATGTGTATGTTTTTGAAGATGGTCAGGTGGCTGAGCAGGGCGATCACGCTGAGTTGTTACAGCAGAATGGATTATACGCTCGGTTATATGGCCAGCATCAACACTGATGTTTGCGCTAATGTTGGTATAAAGGGAGTAACCTATGAGGGGGCGATATCGTTGGTCCGGTGGTAATCGGGTTGAGCTACTGGTTCAGGGCGAGCATTTCTTCCCCCGCATGTTGCAAGCCATTGATGATGCGCGTGAAACGCTGCTGCTGGAGTTTTATATGGTTAGCTCTGGTGCGGTTGCCGATCAGTTTATCGCCGCGTTAATCGGCGCGGCACGGCGAGGAGTGAAGGTTTGTTGGCTGATCGATGATTTTGGTGGTCGTCGATTTAAAAAACAAGACAGCGAAAGATTAAAACAGGCAGGGGTTCAGGTATTGCGCTATAACCCCATTCGGTTATTTAAGCTGGATGGTAATTTAGCCAGAGATCATCGCAAATTGATGATTGCCGATCAGCGCACCGGTTTTATTGGCGGCACGGGGATCAGTGACGAATACCTTCGGAGCGTTCCTGTTCATGGCGCGCTTGCTTGGCATGAAGTGATGTTACAGGTACATGGCGCGGTCGTGGCGGATATGGTACAGCTGTTTTCTCGGCAATGGTTTAAAAGTGGCGGCGTCATGCCTGCTATTAGCTTTCCTGATTCGGTGCGTCACGGGGATGCGTTGGCAAGGATTACCGAAGTCGAAGGGCTGAAAATACAGCAGATTAAACGCAGTTTTGTGCATCATGTTAATCGCGCAAGTGAGCGGGTTTGGATGGAAACCGCGTACTTTCTACCGGCTCTGTCGGTGCGTCGTAGTTTGCGGCAGGCCGCTTTGCGGGGTATTGATGTACGCTTGATTGTTGCAGGTCCCAATACGGATCATCCTTGGGTCTATCATGCCTCTAAACGCTATTACCGACGATTACTGCAGGCTGGGGTAAAGATTTATGAGTATCAGACCTCTTTTTTGCATACCAAGCTCGGTTTGTGTGACCAATGGGTCTCGGTTGGCTCTTGTAACTTGGATCACTGGAATCTGCGTTGGAATCTTGAAGCCAACCTCGAAGTAGTGGAACCGAAGTTAACAGCGGCGGTCGAACAGCTGCTGATGAGCGATATGCAACGAAGTTGCGAGATTTGTTATGATCAATGGTCTCAACGACCGTGGTATCAAAAACTCCGAGAGGTGAGCTGGTCGCTAGTCTGTCAGTTACTGTTAAAGATACGTTAAGCTGATAGCTGCTATGTTTTTGTTTAGTACGTCGGGTTTTGGGCTGTTTTCGAGTGATAGTGCTGTGCGTGGTGATAGACGTTGATAAGCAACCTGCATTTAATATTTTCAACGAAAGTTTAGGATGAATGATATGAACAGAATGACCATTATTGTATTTACGGCGGCAATGCTGATGCTTCAGGGTTGCGCTTCTTCATTGTCGGGCGATACCTATTCTCGAGGCGAGGCTCGAAAGGTTCAAAATGTTGAATATGCCTGGGTTGATGCGGTGAAGCCGGTTGTCATTGAGGGGCGCTCAGACAGCCCGTTAGGTGCTGGTGCGGGTGCCATCGTCGGTGGTATTGCCGGTAGTACAGTGGGTGGTGGTAAAGGTAGCAGTATTGCGGCTGTGGTAGGTGCTATTGCCGGTGGTATTGTGGGCCAGAAAGTGGAAGAGAATTCTACCCGCAAACAGGGGCAGGAAGTGACCGTGACGCTGGAAAATGGGCGGACGATCTCTGTTGTTCAAGAAGTCGATAGTGATGGTTTCTTCCAGCCAGGCGAACGGGTACGTGTGTTGCGCCAAGGTTCAACCGCCCGTGTCGTCCGTTAATCAAATCGATGGCTAACGGTTGTGGTTTAAGTGCGTAAAGTGATCTGTTTATTGGATTAAGCATCTGGATTAGAATGTAAAAAGCCCGCAGTCGAGGAATCGATTGCGGGCTTTTTTGACGTTGTCGCTAAATATGTTTATTTGATGTTGAGGCGTCGTCTGCTTTGGCGATTATTTTTTATCGGCAGGCGCGTGGAACAGCAAATACAGATCTACCAGTAGATCTGGGATAGTACGGCACATCTCATCGCATAGCGGTGTATCGGCGCGCATTTTAACGAACTCTTCATCATCAAATAGTTCCGACGCGATCATGATCGGTAGCATCAGCTCAGCGACTTCCTCTTCGGCCTGATGATTAAACCATTCGTCTTCTTTTAGGAAAACACCTTCCATAAAGGCTTGTGACCAGGTTGTCAGGGCGCTTTGTTCTTCGTCATCCTCGGCTACGAGGGTCAGATCGCAAGGCAGCAGCATATCTTGATCGTTATAGAGGTCGCTGCCGATGCTAAAATAGAGTCGACGCAGCAGGCCTTCAATACGTGCTTTTTCTGTTTCTGATCGGTATTCAGGGGTGCCGTCAAACAGTTCTTGTAGCCACTGTTTCTCAGTGATTTTAACGGGGCTGATGTTCAGTGCACAAAAATAGCCATGAGTCCCTATCAGATCCAAAGCATCCTCAGACACAGTTTCTGAGAACAAAAACGCTTCAAGCTCATCCAGTTCCTCATCGGTGAGTGGTGTATTCAGCATCGCATTTTGCATAGGTTCGGGTCCGGCTAATAAAGTGTGAGCCGATTCTATCAGTGAAAGGGCTTTGATCGTAGTGTTAATCTGCCCGAATCTTATAAATCTGGATGACAGTCTGCAATTCATGCCGGATAATGCCGAGCATGATAGAAAAGGCGCAACAACTCTTAAAACAAATCTTTGGTTATGACCAGTTTCGGCATCCGCAGCAAGACGTGATTGAGACGTTGCTTGGTGATGGTGATGCACTGGTCGTGATGCCAACTGGGGGCGGTAAATCGCTCTGTTATCAACTGCCGGCATTGATTCGTCCCGGGGTTGCCATCGTGGTATCACCGCTGATTGCATTGATGCAGGATCAGGTGCAGGCATTGTCTCAATGGGGTATTAGTGCGGGCTATCTGAACTCATCCATGGATTACAGTATGGCGCAGGAGGTGGAACACCAACTGCGCAGCGGCACGTTGGATCTACTCTATGTTGCGCCGGAACGCTTGCTGCAACCACGCACGTTGAAAATGCTGTCAGAATGCAAGTTAGCGCTGTTTGCGATTGATGAAGCCCACTGCGTTTCCCAGTGGGGACATGATTTCCGACCTGAATATTTGCAGCTCAGCTACCTGCAGGAATGTTTTCCTGGGGTGCCTCGCATTGCTTTGACTGCGACCGCCGATGAACGCACTCGGGATGAGATCTGCGAACGGTTAGGGCTGCAGAATGCACGAAAATTTATTCAAGGGTTTGATCGGCCCAATATTCGTTATCGCATCGGCCAAAAGCACCGTGCTAAAGAGCAGTTACTGAAATTTCTGAAAGCGGAACATGCCACCGACTCAGGCATTGTTTATTGTCTATCGCGTAAAAAAGTCGAAGACACGGCTCAGTGGCTGCAGGAGCAGGGGTTTAATGCCTTGCCCTATCATGCAGGCTTGCATCCTGAGCTGCGTCGTCATAATCAGCATCGGTTTTTAACCGAAGAGAATATTATGATGGTGGCAACGGTGGCTTTTGGTATGGGGATCGATAAGCCAAATGTGCGTTTTGTTGCCCACCTCGATCTACCAAAAAGCGTCGAAGCCTATTATCAAGAGACCG
Organism: Amphritea atlantica; assembly: GCF_018860855.1. Lineage (GTDB taxonomy): Bacteria > Pseudomonadota > Gammaproteobacteria > Pseudomonadales > Balneatricaceae > Amphritea > Amphritea atlantica_A. Next base: position 4,389 of record NZ_JAHKQE010000038.1, on the reverse strand, counting down.
GGCGGGCGGGGCGTGATGGTCTGCCAGCTGATGCGTGGATGGTCTATGGTCTGCAAGATGTTATCTTCCTGCGGCAGATGCTCGAAAGCTCGCAGGCCGATGAGCTGCATAAAAGCATTGAACGGCAAAAACTCGAAGCGATGCTAGGGTTGTGCGAAATTACTAGTTGTCGACGACAGACATTATTGACGTATTTTGGTGAGCCACTGCCGGAGCCCTGTGGTAATTGTGATACCTGTTTGGAACCAGTGCCGGTATGGGATGCCACTGAGTCGGCTCGTAAAGCGTTGTCGGCCGTATATCGCTGTGGTCAGCGCTTTGGCGTTAATCATGTGATCGAGGTGCTTTTGGGTAAAAGCAGCGATCGGGTGAAGGAGCTTAAGCATCATGAGTTGAGCACCTTCGGTATTGGTAAAGAGCTGGATCGTAATCAATGGCGTTCAGTCTTTCGTCAACTAGTGGCGCGTGGTTATCTTAGTGTGGCGGCGAATAGCCACGGTGTACTTTATCTGACCGATAGTTGTCGACCTTTACTAAAAGGCCAGTTACAAATTGAGATGCGCCAAGATAAGCGTAAGCAGGAATCGTTCAGTAAGCGTAATGATCCCCAGCAAAAGCTTGATGTTGAAGATTATGGCTTGTGGAATGCGCTTAAAACGCTGCGAATGGCGTTGTCGAAAGAGCAGGATGTACCGCCTTATGTAATCTTTCATGATGCAACCCTCATGGAAATGGTGATGTATCGCCCATTGACGCATCAGCAGATGGGGCGGTTGAACGGTATCGGTGAGCGTAAATTGGAGCTCTACGGTGATCAGTTTTTGGAACTTATCCGTGAATACCAAACCGAACAGCAGCAGCCACAGAGTAAAGACCTACAGGTGCAGCAATCCGTTGCCCTGTATCGCTCCGGCATGACGGTTGCGCAAGTGGCGAGACAGCAGCACCTGTCTGAAAATGTAATCTATAACCACTTGGCGGATGGTATCGCTTCTGGGGAGTTGGGGCTGACGGATGTGGTAGTGCTAACGGCAGAACAGCTAGAGCAGGTGCAAAATGTGATGTGTGAATGTATGGCATCTTTTGGTGTATCTCTGAAGCCGGTCCATGAGGCGTTAGACGGACTTTATGAATTTGGTGTGCTGCGCTGTATTCGGGCTGATATGGAGCGTCTTGAATCGAACCGTTAATCGCGCTTATCGATCCTGCGATATGGGGATTGTTCTTCAGTAGTTTTATTGCTTCAACATTGATGCCGGGCGGCTCAGAAGTATTGTTGGGTTACCTTTTAACTCAGCCGGATGCGCAGCCTATTCAGTTGCTACTGGTGGCCAGCTTAGGAAATAGCCTAGGTGGCGTCCTGACTTACTTGATGGGGTGGTGGATCAGTCGGCGCTGGTCGCCTCCGCCGCACAAAAGAAACCAGCAGCGAGCGTTGGCTGTATTAAGGCGGTTTGGGGTCATTACCCTGTTGTTTTCATGGTTGCCTCTCATTGGTGATCCTCTCTGTCTTGTGGCCGGTTGGATTCGTTGTCGTCTATGGCTATCGGTGCTGTTGATTGTCATGGGTAAAACCCTGCGCTACCTATTAATCGTTTTAGCTATTCACTAATATGATTGGCCTATGCCCCGAGTTACACCATTCACTAAGTTGTTAAATGTATGTGTAGGGGGTAAATGTCAGCATTAAGAGTGGAGGCACTATGCTGAAATCGTCTCGCTTTCGTTTATTACGGATTATCCTGTTACTGATTGTGCTGTTTGTCGTCGCCATGAATACTTGGTTAACGGATGTGCGAATACAGGCCTGGGAGCGGCCGGTCTGGGTCGTGCTGTATCCGATTAATGCTGATGGGCGGACAGATACTGAGGCTTACATCGATGCGTTGCGTGTAGATCACTTTACCGAAATCGGTGCTTTCTTACAGCGAGAGGCATCTCGCTATCACGTTGAGCAGAATCCTTTAGCAGAGTTTTATTTAGCGCCAGAGCTTTATGCACAACCGCCTGAAATTGAGGTGGGGGCGGGATTACTGGATAGAGTGTTCTGGAGTCTTCATATGCGTTGGTGGTCATGGCGACATGATAGTTGGCAGGGTTTGGAACCGGATGTAAGGATTTATCTACGTTATTTTTCTCCCCAAGAAGATCGCCCGTTGTCCCATTCTTTAGGGTTGCAAAAAGGGATGATAGGGCTGGTTAATGGTTTTGCTGGTGTTGACTACCGGGGGATGACTAATTTTGTCATTGCCCATGAGTTGCTACACACCTTTGGGGCTTCAGATAAGTATGACTTGGAGACAAATGAGCCGATTTATCCTGATGGCTATGCCGATCCTCAGCAAAAACCACTCTTGCCACAAACTAGGGCTGAGGTAATGTCTGGGCGGATAAAAGTATCACCGAGCTGGCTGCTGATGCCGCAAACTCTTGACAATGTCATTGTCGGGCCAAAAACAGCCAGGGAAATTGGTTGGTTTCCCCACTAGGCTTGTTACTTTATATCTAGACTGACCGTGGTGTATTACTGAGAGAGTAAAATAAATACACAAGATGAGTATGGTTATTGGTTGGATATAGATATACCCACTAGACTAATAGGGTGGTATCTGGTTATTCTAGCACGGCAAAAACGTTAAAACTTTAACTGTCATGTTGTCATGGTAAGCTTAAACAGTTAATGGGTCAGGTTATATTCAGCTTATCTATTGTCGAAATTTAAACATATTTAGTATGTTTGTTTTTTAACCATAATGGGTATAAAACCTTGTTTCATGGCTATTTAGCTAAGTGTTGTTGTGCTAATATCTTAAAAATTTTAAACAAGTTTATGTGTTGGTGGTTTTGTTGGCGAGAAGCGTTATGCGCCACCCCATCAGGCAATAAATACATCATTTTTTGATGCATGAGGCTCAAAGAGTACTCAAGATCAGGAAAACATCTTCTGGGGGGAAGTTATGGAAAATGTAGAGACAGCCAAAGGAACAGTGGTTAGTGTATCCGGTGAAGTCGTAGTCGTTGATAGCGAAGGTGTTGAACGCGCCTTGCAATCTGGTGAGCAAGTAAATCCTGGTGATATGCTAATTGTTCGTGCGAACAGTCAAGCAGAAGTAGACCTAGGTAAGGCTGAGCCAGAAACTGTGCCAGAGGATACAACCGCTATCCTTGAGGTGGATCCGACTACCGGAGAAATTACGCTCGTTTTCCATTCTGTTAATGCTGAAGCGCTGGATGTTGCTGATATCCAGGCCGCTATCCTTGCGGGCCAGGATCCTACCCAGATACTGGAAGAAACTGCCGCTGGTAACACCCCCCCAACCAGTTCTGGTTTTTCTGAATTTCAGGCAGTCGATCGTACCGCTGAAGAAGTACTAGCTCGTGCTGGATACGACACAAATCCCGAAAACTGGGAGCGTGAACCTTATGTTGATGACGAAGGTGAGCTGTTTGTGCTTCCTTCTGAATACAGTGTTTTTGATGTCAGTGTTAGTGAAGGTGGTCTGATGACCTTTACGGTCACTCGTACTGGCGGCACCGGCGAAGAAACCATTAATTTCTCAACCAGTATCGGATCGAGTGATAATGCTGAGACTAATGACTTTACAGACTCAACAGGTACATTAACTTTTGCGGCAGGTGAAGTGAGTAAAACCTTCACGGTGCAGACTACGCAAGATGATGTCTTTGAAGGTGAAGAAAGTTTTAGTGTTAATCTGAGTGATCCGAGTAACGGTGGTGAGATTGTCGATGGAACAGCCACTGGCACCATCGTTGATGACGGCACGGGCCCCGGTTCGAATCCAGACGACGACACAACTAGCTTCAGTATTGGTGACATGAGTGTCAGTGAAGGCGGCTTAATAACCTTCACCGTGACGCGTACCGGTGATGCAGAAAGTTCACAGTCCGTTGATTTTTCGACGAGTATTGAAGCTGGGGATAGTGCTGAAGTTAATGATTTCACACCTGAATCTGGTACGTTAACCTTTGCTCCAGGTGAGACGAGTAAAACATTTACGGTACAGACGACTCAGGATAATGTTTTTGAAGGTAGTGAAACGTTTACGGTCACTCTCGAAAATAATTCTGCTGGCAGTAATATTTCTGACGCGGAAGCGGTTGCTACCATCGTGGATGATGGCACCGGCCCAGGGCTCCGATCTGGATAACGATATTCCAGTGATCAGCATTGCCGATGCGAGCATGGAAGAGGGCAGCACGCTGACCTTTGAAGCGACGCTGACAGGCTCTTCTGCCATCGATTACGATGTGGATCTGGGACTGAGTGACTCTAACCCTGTCTCTGCAACCGCAGGCACCGACTACACCGATGCAATGACCGTGACCGTCGTGGGCGGTGCGAGTGATGGCACCACGCTGACCCTCCCC
>NZ_JAHKQE010000048.1 GCF_018860855.1 Amphritea atlantica | reverse complement strand
ATAAGATAACCCCTTGCACTCTGTGCAAGGGGTTTTTTTATGTCGGTATGTTATGACCGAATCGAGCATGGGCGACAAAAGCGCGCAGCGCGTTGAACGCCGGAGCGTGTGACGGCGGCCCCGAAGCACGCAGTGCTGAGAGGGTGAAGGCGAAGCCTGAATAAAGTAGGTCATCGCCAAGCTTCAAATAAGAGACAGCCCCGATCATTAGTTTGATCGGGGCTTTTTCGTTTTTGGCGTTCGGATCAGCGGATAAAAACAGACAACAAGCAGACACGGTGGGAGCCGTCTCTGGCAGAAATAAGAGCTCGGTGATCAGCGTTGGATTAGCATTGGATCACGGGTCGTGCGAGTTATCGCTCTGGTGCGGTTCGTTCCTCTCCTCACCCTGCGGTTATGCAAATCTTTTCTGGCAAGTGGCGTTGCCATGTTTGATAATTAGCGAATAGCCGCAATACTGTGGTGTTCTATTTGTTTTTATTCTGGGAATTAGCCATTAATGTCTGATACAACGCTTTATATTTTAATTGCGGTAAATCTAATCATCGTTGCCGGACTGGTAGTCTATATCGTACGATTGCTGCAGCAACAGAAACAAAAGCGTCTAGACGCTGAGGTTAAGCTGCAAAAGATGGCGGTAGAAGTCAGTCAACATCGCTTGCATCTTATTGAAAGTCTACAAGTGATTAGTCGAGCGATTCTGAATGAAGAGATACCGCTGACGGAAGCGAGTATCCGCTGTAAGGTGCTGTTAGATAATTTAGATCCACTGCTTGCTCAATCAGAAACCTACATTGTTTTTAATGAAATTTTTGAACAGACTAAACATATTCCTCGTTTAGCCGCTTGGAAAGCACTTAAAGGCCCCGAGAAACTCGAGTTTACGGCTCATATGGAAACATTGGAATCTGATTATAATGATCAGGTTGTAACTGCGGCTAGGAGTCTATTAGCTCAGGATTTCAATCGATATCATTGAGGTTTAGATGGAATTTGTGGTTGTTTTCCTCGTTAGCTTGCTGGTGCTGCTGTTCCTCGTCGTGGGGCTTCTGTTTGGGCGAGCGCCAACTTACCGGCCTGATCGGGCGTATATACTTGCTTTAATGCAAGGCGTTGAAGACCGGTCTACGACAGAACAGGCATGGAGTCTGTTTATCCATACGCCGATCTCCCATGATATGGATTTAGAGGCGTTTCGCATACGCTGCTATCAGTTTGATCAAGGGGAGGTTGTTGGTGTTAAGGCACGAGCAGGCTTAAATGGCTATCTCTATGATCCTAAGGGGCGTAACTATATTAAAACACTTGCAGAAGAGTTTGATCTTTTTATCCGCAATGAGCCACTATCGGTAGATTTTTAATATTGTTGATGCGCTATCAGTCGCTCTAAGCGCCATAATACTTGCCATATCTCTCGAATACTTCCCGCTTTTGCCGCTTCATTTAACTCTATACTGCAGTTCTCAAGCTCTGGAAGTTCGCATAGGCCGGCTAGACCAGTTAGTTGATGGCTGTGGTCACGTATGCTTTTTATATCGTTACGGCTAAATGCTTGATGCAAGCTGTTGATCTGGGTTGAGAGCTCCTCATGCAAGTCTTCTTTACTTAATTGATATTTGATGAGGTTGGTTGCTTTTGTCGGGGCTTGTTCGTTATCAAGCGCCTTGGTCTCCAACGATTTGTCTTCATTGCAGAGCATTGCTAACAGCTTGAGTAATCGGCTGTCATTAATAGGTTTGTATTCAATTCGGCTAACGCCGGCTTGATGTAATGCTTGTTCTTCGCTGGTGATGACATCAGCTGTCAGCGCAATAATGGGAAGTTGAGGAAAGGTTTTTCGGACTACCTTGGTTGCTTCGATACCATCCATGATGGGCATATGGACATCCATAATAACGATGTCTGGTTGTACTTCATGAATGCGGGTGATCGCCTGTTGGCCGTTGCTCGCTTCATATACGGTGGCACCTGCGGACTCAAGAATTTTTCTTAAGAGTAAACGGTTAAAGTCATTATCTTCAGCGATAACGGCGGTTATTTCGGCTAGTGAAGAGAGTGAGTCAGGTGATGGTTGCTGTTCCTCAATGTTAATTGTTGCACTGTCTAGCCATTTTTTAAGCGCTGCTCGATGTAACGGTTTGCTGTTGATCGTAAGATGTGGGAAATCGCCAAGTTGTGTGAATTCACGGAGATTGCCTGTTAGCGCTGGCATTAGCAGCAGCGTGCTGCCTTTAAACGAGGCAAATATCGTCGCTATTTTAAGTTTCTGCTGGTTAGCAATATCAGGATTAGCACTTAGACTAAAAATGAGTGCTGCTGACTCTTTCTGGGTGTTTGCCAAGGTTTTTTCTAGGCTCTGAAGGGTTGCGCAAGGATGTACCTTAGTCGTCAGTGGGCGGGTTATGTCACAGAGAGAAGCTAAGCTTTCTGGATGACGATCAAAGATAATGACTTCGCGTTGAGACGATTTGAGGGGCTGTTCTTGCTGCGCTAATGGATCTGTTTTGACCATAAAATCGCAACAAATTTGAGTGCCTTTGCCCCATTGGCTACTAAGATCAACGTGTCCTTGCATCAGTTGAACGAGTTTCTGGACAATGACTAATCCTAGTCCGCTTCCTCCAAACCGGCGGGTGATCGATGAATCTGCTTGAGCAAAGGCGTTAAATAATAGTTTTTGTTGATCATCGGTAATGCCGATGCCCGTATCTCGGACACACAGCCTCATTTTTTTCCGGAAGGTATCCTGTCTAACGACTTGTAGGAAGACGAGTATTTGGCCAGAGTCGGTAAACTTGATTGCATTGCTAACAAGGTTAGTGGCTATCTGGCGCAGCCTTGTAGGGTCTCCTAAAACGTCTTCGTAGGCGGCTTCATCGACCTGATAGGCTAACTCCAAACCTTTAGCGGCGGCGCTTTGGGACTGCATCTCTAATGCTTCAAATATTACCTGTTCTGGATTAAACGATATCTGTTCTAGCTTGATGGCATCCGATTGTAGTTTCGCATAATCAAGGATGTCATCGATAATGGATAAGAGCATGGTCGACGTTTGATTAATGATTCGACAGTGTTCCTGTTGCTCAAAACTAAGATCGGTCTGTCTCAGCATATTGGTAAAGCCTAGAATAGAGGTCAGCGGTGTGCGTAGTTCATGGCTCATGCGAGCAAGAAAATTATCTTTAGCCATATTGGCCTGATCCGCATGTTGCCTAGCTAACTGTAATGCTGAATTTTGTGTTTCTAGGTTGTGCATGGTTTGTCGTAACTGAGCTGTTGCTTTTGCCACTTGGCTTTCAAGATCTAGCTTGGAGCTCTGTACCTGTTCAGCGAGTAGATTAATACCATTCTCTAGAGTCCCTAGCTCGGCATCAGAATTTGTTTCGGTGCGTGCGTCCAGTTGGCCCTCCTCAAGCTGTTTAACCACCGCTGTTAGATTAATAACCGGCTTTGCTAGCCTCTCAGCAAAACGTGCAGCGATAATAAAGGTGCAGAGTAACCCACCGAGCAGTATGAGTAGGCTATTGGTGACGATACGGTTCTCTCTTCGATGCATTGGGGTAGTCGCCATCGCGACCGTCACCCAGCCTAATAATTCTGGTTCCTGAGTTGATTTCGTTTCTGGCGAGTCACCGATCACGATCCCTTGGGAGGTAACCGGTGTGGTGAATAGCCAGATATCGTCGCCTAGGTGATGACTCGGTTGGGTTTTAAGGTCGAGGGAAAGAGGGAAGCTCTCAGAGCGGTAGAGTATCTCGCGTGCCGTGTCGGTAAATATGACGTCTGCTACATCATCTTCCTGTATCGGGCCTTGACTGAGTGCCGCTAATTGATGTGTCAAGCCTGACACGAGGCCGAATTCGGAGGCTTGGGCGAGCAGTCTGGACATGGTTTCGCCCCGTTCAATCAGGGCTGTTTTGTTATCATTGACGCGAGTTGAAACAAAGTAACCGGCTAGAACCAGGGTCATCAACACTAACGGAATCAGTGTGATCAATAGTACTTGCTGGCGGATGCCATAGCGGGAATGTTTGCTGTTCATCACTGCGCTTCGCTCTCCACAATTGTTTGTTGGAGTTCATCCGCTGTTTTTATTTTCAAGCCTAGCTTTCTTGCGACTCGCGGATTAGTAATGATTGTAAAGTATGGGCTATGGGAAGGAAGAGGTAGTGCCCCTTGAATTATAATATGGAGCTGTTCAGCCGTGTAGCGGCCTATCTCTTCGGGTGTTGTGATACAGGCTGCCACAGCACCCGCTTTGACATAATTCTGCGAGAACGCTAATAACGGCACCTGGTTTCTTAATGACATATAGAGTAACCATTTTGCCGTCGTTCTATTGAGTGTGCTTTGATCTGGGATGACTAGAAACAGATCTGAATCTTCCATTACTGGCTGAATACTCTGAATGGGGTTGCTCTCTAGTGTCAGAGTTTGATAATTGAGGCTTAAATTTAAGTTGGTCGCGGCACTTTCTAATTGTGGCAGCAGGTATTGAGAGTCTGGCCCTAGGGTGAACCCTAGCCTCTTTAAATCAGGTTTTATCTGGGTGGCTAGCTTTAGCTGACGTTCTAAGGGTTGATCGAGATAGATAGCGGTTGTACTGATACCTCTTTCTTTAAGGGCTGTTGCGTACTCTTCTGATAGTTTATGAAACCCTTGGCTGGGAATAAACGTACTGAGAATGACGCTATCTTGGGCCGCGAACTGCATTGCAAACTCGGTAGCTTTAGTGCCAACGGCGATCAGTAGTGAGTATGTGGCAAGGTGAGTGGCTGCATTATCTGTCAGGTTATCCGGATATGACGTATCTATGGGAATGGTAGGTCCTTGACTGATAATCGAGGTAGCGACAGTTTGATATGCGGGACTATCTGAGCTAAGCAGCAGCAGTGTATTGCTAGCTTTGACATTACTGCTGACAAGCATAAGTGCTATCAGCCAATAGAGAAGCTGATAGTAAGGTCTTAATCTCGGTTCTACTTCCCGTGTAGTTTTCAACATCGTCCGTTTATGCAGCGAATTAAAAGCTTAACTGGGCTTGTAGATAGGTTCGTTGTTCAAACATATTTGCAGCATAAAACTCTGAGTAGGGTTTATCGAGTAAATTTTGCACAATAACAGCAATTTTTAGGTCGCTTTTGGGTGAAAGCTTAAATGCTTTAGATATTTTGAGATCGGTTCGATGATAGGAGGCATTAGGTTCGTCCGAACTTTTGACCCCCTCCTGCCAACGGACGGAGCTTAGATAATAATGGGTTAAGCTGAGCTGCAGTCTGCTTGGTAAGGTGATGCTAGCGAGCGCCGAAGCGGTATGCATCGGGTTACGAGTTTCTAAACGGTCAATAATGTCGGTTGTGCTGCCATGTTGATTGCCATCGTTGCGATAGCCGTTACTGTCAATATAACCATAATTTACAACAAGTAACGGTTTGAGTCTGCCATCAGACTGATATTTGTATTGCAACTCTATGCCACGGTTGCTCCACTGTGCGCGGTTCATATAGACGCGATACACATTATCCAAAGGAGCTGATGCTTGCATCGTCGAATCGAGAAGTTGGTAACTCGGTGTTATACCGTTTTCTATATTTTCATAAAAGATACGGGTATCCAATTGCGAGTGCAGTTCAGGCCAACTGATCATTAAGCCGAGGTCTATGGAGTCGAGTTTTTCCGGTGAAAGATCTTCATTGGCTAGAAATTCATAGTCATAGACCTCGCCGAAGGTGCTTGTGTAGGGGGTGGGAATGTAGATAATCCGTTCAAAGTTGGACTCTAGGAGGGAAGGCATTCGGTAAGCCCGACTGACAGATGTTCTGATTGAGCTGTGTTCTGATAACTGATAATTGGCTGCGACACGAGGAGATACGCGGGTCGAGTTGCTAGTATGCTCAAGCAATGCGCCTGTATTGATGGTCCAGTCGTTAAATCCGGAGTATTCCCAGTTAGTAAATAAACGAGTGTTTTCCTCTTTTACCCACTCATCGGTATTCAACAGTTGTCGACTTTTGGCGCTGCTAGCTCGGTAAGCGATACCCGTTATCAGTTGAGAGTGGAATGAGGGTTGCTGCTTTAGTGTTATCTCTAGGTCATGTTGCTTAATGTTACCGGTTTCTGTGATTAATGCTGGAGGGTTGGCATCTATAAACTCTTGAGCAATAGATAATGGTTGCTGCAGGCTGTGAGATACTTCCTCAGCAGTTAGCTGTCGAGCGTCAAAATTATTGACAGAATGGGCATAACTCACTTTGAGTTCATCCGAACCATTGAGAATGTGAGACCAATTTATTTGCTGAAAGCTTGTCTCAAATTCTCTTCGCTTGAAGTCCCAGTCAGCTTTTGGGCTGATATCACCAATTGAGCTATAGCCTTCGGAATAACCTAAATCAACGGTAATAGTATCGAGCAATGTTGGCGAAATAGTACCTTCAAAGCTAATATATCGTTTTAGATATGGATCTTGTTCATTATTAGCAAAGCTATTGCCATCATTGCCTAAAATACCGGTTGAAACGCGGTAATGCCCATTAGTTGTTTTTTGGTTATGCTCAGCCTGAATATTGCGGGTATTGAATTCGCCGTGGGTGTATTGGATGACATCGGACTGATCACTGAGAGGGGTATGGGTGATAATATTGATTGCGCCAAGAAAGGCATTAGAGCCTTGAGTGACGGTGTTGGTTCCTCTGATAACTTCAATGCGCTCAATATCGGCAATGGTGATAGGAAGTGTTTCCCAAATGACCGTTGAAAATAGTGGGATATAGGTCGATCGTCCATCAATCATAACCTCCATCCGTGATGAAAACTTATTACTCATACCATGGTAGGCGGCGGCTGAGGTGTTGTTACCGGTATGATAGGACTGCATGCCTGGCACTAATCTGAATAGTTCTGGAATGGAGGTAGCACTGGAGGCATCGATCATGCGTCGGTCAATGATGGTGATTGACGCCGGTGCTTTACTCAGGGTTTGAGGTAGTCGTGTTGCTGAAAATGTGATCGGTAAGTCGTTAAGGTAGTCAAGCTCTGATAGCTCATCTAATTCTACACAGTGTGCCGCTACAGGGCATAATAGGGTTGTTACACACAGGCTATTAAGCGTTCTGCGTAAATTTAAAAAAGCCATGGCCGTCACGGTACCCGTTGTTAGGTTTGATTAAATCCGTGTACCAACCCCAATAATAAAAACACCCATTAAGACAGCTTCGATAATAAAACCGTTATGTTCTACGGTTTATTGTATTTTCCGCGCCTGCTTTCTGTTTATCTATTCCTGATAAGTGACTGGCCGGACTGAATTAAGGGTTACAAAGCCAATAAATATACCGGATATCGTCATCTGGGTCGATTCGGATTAAGCCGCCACGATTATTTTTTTATTGCTTTCAGAATAACAAACTTTTTATTGCTGGCGACGGTGGTGCAATGACCAAAGAGTTTTTTCAGTTTAAGGTGGTAATTAAGGTGACGATTACCGATGACCCATAATTCCCCCCCTTTTTTTAATGAGGCTTTGGCGTCATTGAACATCTGCCAAGCGATAAAGTCACCGATCGCATTTTGCTGATGAAAAGGTGGGTTGTTGAGAATGATGTCATAACTGTCTGAGGGCATGCCACTTAAGCAGTCAGTCACTGAATATTCGGCTTTGCGATCGGGAAAGGCGTTTTCAAAATTACTTTGCGCTGAAGCGACAGCCATATACGACTCATCAACAAAGCTAATAGTGGCGGCCGGATTTGCTGCGGCGGCCATCAGTCCGACAATGCCATTACCGCAACCTAGGTCGACAATATGTTGATAGCGTTGGTCTGTGGGTAGATTTTCTATGAAGAAGCGGGTACCTATATCCAGCCGTTCTCGAGAGAAAACATTCGCGTGGTTAAGAATTTGATAGTCTGTATTTTCTAGAGTGTATGACTTTGGGTAGCTATTTTCAGGGGGGGATAGCGTTAGATTTGGGGCGCTGAAAATAAGTCGCGCTTTTTTTCGTGCTAATGATGTGGTGGTGACGCCGATCAGGGATTCGAATAGTTGCAGCGTTGAGTTGTGAATCGCTTTAACCATACCTGCGGCAATAATCTTAGTATTTTCATCGATATAAGGTCTAATCCGATGGAGTTGGTCTTCCAGCTGAGCGAGACTTTTGGTGATTTTAAGTAGCACTAAGTCATAGGGTTGATCAGGAACGCCATAATCCATCAGTGAGTGTCTGAACGGAACGGCATCAGGGTCTTGCCGGTTATGTTTAAGATTATTGCGCATCCCTTGATAGGCAATAAATGAATCACTGATGGATAACGTCTGATAATCAGCGAGTGCACAGGCAAGTGTACCGAAGCTATCGTTTAACAGTAGGATTCTACTGGTCGATTTGAGAAGTTGTTCATCGTTCAGATAGTTCAGCAGATACTCATCGGCCGCATCCCAAGCACGCAGGGTTTCCTGTTGACGTATGGGGTAGCGTGCTAGTGAAAAAGTGCCTTGAGGGACTGCAAGGGTTTCCATCGTGATCCTATCTGTTGACGATTTTAGGTATTGGTTGCTGATTATAAAGAATTAACGGCGGCTGGCTAGAAAAACACCCGCTCCGATCATAATGCCGCCAGCGGATTGATTTAGTCGCTGCATCGCTTTGGGGGATTGTAACCGTTTACTGGCCCAGTGTGCGGCGGTGGCAATTAGCATCAAGCCCATCATGAGGGCGACCAACGTTAAGCCGGCAGCGAGTACTATATCATTGCCATTAAGGCGGCTCAGATCCATAAAGGTTGGCAGAAAGGCAATATAGAATAGGATGACTTTTGGGTTGGAGGCCGAAATCAAAAAGCCTTGGATTAATTCCATTGACGAACGTTTGGCGGCTGGCGTTGGTGGCTGAGTGTCCGTTTTAGCTGTGAATAATTTAAAGCCCAGCCAGATCAGATAGGCGGCGCCGATCCAGCGTATGAGGGTAAACAGTTCTCCCCAGTGCTCGGCAATGGTGGCTAAGCCAAGGCAGGCAAGGGTGAGATATAGAATATCGCTGAGTACCATGCCGAGCGCCAACATAAAACAGCGGCGGCTACCCTCAACCATTGCTTTAGCGAGAATGGCGAATACGCCAGGGCCTGGGGTAATACCAAAGATAAAAATAGCGATAAAAAAGGTAATAGCGCTTTCGAAAGACATCGTTATCTCGTAAAAATTGAGTCGAATGATGGAGGGCGTTACTCTTCAGTGACGAATTCTAGCGGTTATTTGAGCAGATCACACTAAACTCGCTGCATTTTTAAGGGGTATTGTGCGAAAATAGCAGCCCCGATTTTATAGTGTATTCAGGAGTTAAAATGTTCAGGATTTTAGTGCGTGGATTGTTACTGATGTTGCTGACGGGTGCTGTTAACGCCGCTCCTGTATTTGTTTTTACGGCTATTCCTGATCAGGATGAAACTCAGCTTAAATTGAGGTTTCAGAAGATAGCTGATTATTTACAAGAAGAGTTACAAACGGAAGTACGTTTTGTGCCCGTTAAATCTTATGCTGCAACGATTACTGCATTTAGGAATAATCAGGTGCAGCTAGCTTGGTTTGGTGGTTTGTCTGGCGTGAAAGCACGGGAGCTTGTGCCGGGTTCTGTTGCGTTGGCTCAGGGAATTGAAGATCCTGAATTTAAGTCATTCTTTATCGCCAATAGTAGTACAGGACTCACGCCGGCTGATAGCTTGCCCGAATCAGTGCGAGATATGACCTTTACGTTTGGTTCAAAAGGTTCTACATCCGGCCGTCTGATGCCTGAGTATTACTTGCGTGAACAGTTTGGTGAAAGTCCGAATGATGTGTTTAGCCGTGTAGGGTTCAGCGGTAACCATTCACGTACGATCGCGTTGGTTGAATCGGGTGCTTATCAGCTAGGTGCTTTGAACTATAAAGTATGGGAAGCGGCTGTTGCAGACGGTAATGTTGATACGTCTAAGGTGCAGGTGATCTGGGAAACACCAACCTATCCCGATTATCAGTGGACATTGCGAGGCGATATGGATGCGGTCTATGGTGAGGGTTTCTCTGATCGAGTGAAGCAGGCACTGTTAAAAATGACTGATCCCGAGTTGTTGCGCAGTTTTCCTCGTTCAGGCTTTATTCCGGCCTCTAATAAAGATTTTGAACCGGTACGTAAGGTGGCTAAAGCGGTCGGCTTACTGGATTAAGACGCATGTCTGTATTGACGATACAGAGCGATGGCCTCGGGTATGATGGCCAAACCGTTCTGGAGCCTTTCCGGCTGGATATCCGGTCTGGTGAGCATCTGATTTTGTTAGGTAAGAGTGGCTGCGGTAAATCAACGTTACTGAACCATATCTATACTGAAAATCGAGATGAATGCGCCCTAATCCCTCAGGGATTAGGGTTAGTGGATCGTTTGAGTGTTTTCCATAATGTCTATATGGGCCGCTTATCCCACCATAGTGTGTTTCATAATCTACGAAATCTTGTGATGCCTGCCGAGGCAAGGGTTGCTGAAATAGTGCCATTGTTGGAACGGCTAGGGCTGAGTGATAAATGCTTCTCAGCGGTAGCGGATCTATCGGGTGGCCAGCAACAACGAGTGGCTGTTGCTCGAGCGTTATATCAGGGCGCATCGGTTTTATTGGCCGATGAGCCTGTATCCGCTTTAGATGGTCCCGAAGCTGATCGGGTTATGTCATTACTGGGTCAGCATTTCACCACGGCTATTATCACACTACATGATGTTGAACGGGCATTGCGTTATGGGCAGCGAATTATTGCGATTCAGGATGGCGCTCTGGTACTCGATGAGCCCGCTGCACGACTCTCGGTTAGTACACTGAATGCGTTCTACTAAAATGGTGGAGATGCCAACCTATCGCTGGCCTCGCGGTGCGCGCACTGGGCTCTGGTTTCTGCTGATTGCATTACTCTGTGTGCCTTTTGCTGATTTGGAAGTTTCCAGTCTCGATCCTTGGACCGACCTAGGCCGATTGCTACAAGGCTTTATTTCGCCACAGATGATGGACCTCGAGATTGTTATTGAGGCGTTATTGGCAACCTTAGCCTTTGCCTTCGGTGGGGTATCGTTGGCGGTCGTCTGTGGTTTTTTACTGGCGTTGGCTTTTCATCACCCGTTAATGCGTGGCATCTGTGCGCTGATGCGCTCAGTGCATGAGCTATTTTGGGCACTCATTTTTCTACAGTTTTTTGGTCTTCATCCGTTAACTGGATTATTAGCGATAGCGGTGCCTTATTCCGGGATTTTTGCACGTATGTTTGCTGAAATTCTTGATCAGGTGCCAAAGCAGCCGGGCTATTCACTTCCCGCTCGTAGTGGTTATTTGAGTGCGTTGTTTTACACTCGCTTACCGTTGGCTTGGCCTCATCTAGTGAGTTACACCTCCTATCGTCTTGAATGCGGTATTCGTAGTAGCGCTATCCTTGGCTTCGTCGGTTTGCCGACATTGGGGTACTATTTAGAGTCTTCGTTCTCACAGGGATATTACCCTGAAGTGGCGGCGTTATTGATACTGTTTTATGTGTTAGTGGCAACGAAAAAACTCTGGCTGCGACGCTGGACGCTGCCTGTATTTATTGTCGGTGCGCCTTTCTTTATGGGGGAAGGTATGCCGATTATATGGGGTAATGTGTGGCGGTTTTTCTCGCAGGATATTGTCCCTGCACCACTGCGCGCGAGTGATCCCACATGGCAGTCATTTGCCGACTGGAGCTCGAATATACTGCTAGAACAGGCGTTGCCGGGTATCTGGAATACACTGATACTGTCACAGATAGCACTGGCCGTGACGGGTATCTTTGCATTATGTTTGTTTCCGCTGATCAGTCGCCACTGCTTTAGTGCTGCTGGGCGTATGCCGGGCCACCTGTTATTGGTGATTGCACGGTCCACTCCTGAATATCTATTGGCGTATATTTTATTACAGTTGCTGGGGCCTTCGATGCTGCCGGCAGTGATTGCGCTGGCGATTCATAATGGTGCCTTAATTGGTTATCTGACTGGGCGAAATAGTAATGAGATTCAACTGAGACATGATGCGCCAGTTAGACGGTTTGATCGCTACTGCTATGAGCTACTGCCGCGTACCTATCCCGCATTTTTGTCTTTTATGCTGTATCGCTGGGAAGTGATTATGCGAGAGACCGCTATTTTGGGGATTTTAGGCATTCAGACCATCGGTTTTTTTGTCGATAGTGCGATTCAGGAGATCCGCTTTGATGTTGCTCTGTTACTGATTCTGATCGCCGCGATCATGAATATCATGGTGGATATAATTGCCCGACGGATTCAGCAAAAGGTGTCCAGTTAAACCTTCCTTTCCTTTCTTTATTTATTTATTTATTTCTTTTCTTTTATCGGTCAACCTTTTTGTCTTGATGTTCGTTTGATTTAAATGAATCTGCTGAATGGAGCAGCTATTGATCACCTATAGTTTAGATGTCTGTCGATCAATATATGATGTTAAATAAAGTGATTTCAGCTTGTTGGCTGGTCCTTATTTGATTTACTAGGTAAGTCGATGGTAGATTGCTGCATCAAAAATAAATTTAAACAAGTGTTTGTTAGTCTGGTTTCTGTTGTTTTGAGTTGATGTTATTAACCCCATGATCGCCAGTATCGAATCGCTTTTTTGTTCGCTATCTAGCTAGCGTGTTTTTGCGTCAACTCTTATAGATCATAGATTCTGATATATCTAACCAATACGATCGGAAGCCTGCTATGAAACTCGTTCCGTTTGTGAAATACACGTCATGCGGTAATAATTTTGTGATTGTTGATGAAACGGAGTATTCACAGCTTACAGAAACCGATATGTCACGCTTTGCCTTTCAGGCGACGAATACCAGCTTTGGGGTCGGCTGCGATAATCTACTGGTTATTCAGCGCTGCACGGTGGAAGTGCTAACGTCTATTGCGGATGCTCGGAGCTATTGGCATTCACCGCCTAATGCCGATCAAGCTGATTATCTGTTCCGCATGTTTGAACCCGATGGCGAAGAAGCCCTCTGCTGTGGCAATGGTTTACTCTGCGTGGCGGCTCACCTGTTCAACAAACACGGTATATCGTCGGCGTCCATCTTGACCGAGGTGCCTTTGTTGCAACCCAAGGTGACTCAGGTGGGGACCGAAAGTGACCCCATTGGTGGCTGGGTCAACCTAGGTCACCCCCGGCGTACGCCCGGTGAGTTAGCGCACGGCGGGCAAGCCATCCCTTTCAGTCAGACGATTGATTTTTATCCACAGATAAATATCCGTTTTCGAGCTGGCGACCTTAGCAACGTGAGCCCCTCTACCGAGTTGCAGATGAAAGCCCATCTGGTGTTTACCGGTGAGCCCCACCTAGTGATCTTTCCTGATACTGATTTCTCGATACCTGAACTGGCAGATTATATTTTTAGCCGTTCAGATCAGTGGCCGGTTAAGGATCGCCGTGAAAATTTCGGAACTTGGCTGGTGGAGCATATCGGGCAGTATCTGAATCATCATTATCAGGCGCAATTTCCTGCGGGTATCAATGTCAATTTGGCTCGCCGGCAGAGCGATGGCGTGATTGAGAATCGCTGCTTCGAACGGGGTATCAATCGGGAGACGCTGGCCTGTGGTACGGGAGCGCTGGCGGTGGCCTATGTTTATCGTCACTTTAATCAATCGAATTTGGGCGATATTGATATTTTGCCTCATCGTTGCCGGTGGTATGACGATCAAGCGCGGATTCGCATCCAGTTTAATGACCATGGTTGGTCTCTGTCTAGTCATCCGGTGATGCTATTTGATGGTGTCTACCGCCTGTTAGCGGATCACTCGGCCGCTGAGCAGACGGTGGTATCCGTGGATGATCACAGCAGGCTAATCACATGAATCGAAGCATGGCTTTCCGTTCGGCGCAGCGATTATTTTTGGCTGGTAGTCTACAGCTGTGTTGTATTCTGATGCTTGCTGTTTTACTCCTTTTTGCCGCCTATCAGCGGGCGGGTGTCCCGGTGATCTTGACTGAGATGCTGGGCTGGGGAGGTCATGCTGCGCTGATCTCTTTGATATGCCTGCTCGGTGTTCAGATTTTCCGTCACAAAAGAGACCCTTTGAGCGGTAAAGGTGTCGGTCGGTTGATGATGGGCTTGAGTGGTGTCGCACTTGCTCTGCTTTGTTTGCAGCATTTCTGCTTTGGTTATCAGGCGTTGAGTCTGTTTGATCTGGCGAGCATTCTGCTCATTAGCTTATTAATCGCACTAGAACTGGCCGTGTTGCAGCAGAGCCGCTGCCGGTTGATCCCAGTCGGCTCTGAACGCTATAAACAGATGCGCCCGGCGATATTTCTGTTTTTATTTGGCATCGATCTGTCGATGGCATTTATTCCGTTACATATGGAAACATTGCCTCAACAGTTTAGTGGCATTAGCGCTGATATCTTGATCGGTTTACCCATCTCGGTGGAGTTTTTCTGCGTCGGTCTCGCCATTCTTTTTTGCGGTGTTTGGTTAGATCGACGTGGTTGGCAGGGGCCTTTCTACTGCGGGCTAGGTTTAACGGGGGTGGGATGTTTGTATTCTTGGTTGGCACCTGATGCGCTGCAGTTCATTCTTTCTCGTGGGGTGTTGGGGTTTGGCTATGGCCTAACATTGTTGGCATCACAGGGATATGTGATCCGTCATACCGATAACACGAATAAATCCCGAGGTTTGGCTCATCTATTTGCTGGGCTTTATTCTGGCAGTATCTGTGGCGCAGCCACCGGTGCGGTTTTGGCCGATCAGTTTGGGTATGGCCCGGTTTTTTTACTGGGGGCTGTGATTGTGTTCAGCGTGATTATCTACGCGGTGGTGTTATTAAAGCCATTAGAGGCCGAGTTAAATGTGATGCCAGTGGGGTTCAATACTGGGGCTAAATCAAAAAAACCGACGACCTTTTGGGCGTTTCTCCGTGATCGTCAGGTATTGGCAGCCATCCTGTTCAGTAGTATGCCGGCTTCGATTGCGGTGGTTGGGTTCCTTAATTACTTTAGCCCGGTTTATCTGAATCGGGTGGGGGTGAATGATGCGACGATCGGTCAAGTGCTGATGCTGTTTGGGGTTGTTCTGGCTCTGTGCGGGCCGACGATTGGTCGTTATGCTGACCAGAGTGAGACGAAACGATTGCCTATTATTCTGGGCTGTTTGCTGGGAGGCTTAGCTTTCCTGGTGTTTAGTGTGTTTGATGGTGTGGTGGCCGTTACGCTGGCGATTTTAATGTTGGGGCTGTCTAACTGTTTAGTGCTTTCTGCACAGAGTGCCTTTGTCTTAAATCAACCGGTGACTAGCGCTTATGGTGAAGGTAAGTCGATGGGGATCTTTCGTTCTAGCAGCCGTATTGGGCAAATGCTTGGGCCGGTTCTTTTTGCGGCGATTATTGCTATGACTGATATCGAGTTTGGGGTGGTACTGTTCGGTGTGGCCTATCTCGTCACGGCAATACTGTTTGCGTTATTGACTTGGAAACCTCTTCTGAAAGGTGCGGTACCGGTTCAACCGAGTCCTCAGGTTACAGGGCGGAAATAAACGGATGATCAGTCAAGATAGCGAAGATGAGTTGGTCGATAAAACTGAGGCGACTCCTGCGTTTGAAGACCCTCCTAGTGCTATGCAAAAAAAGCAGTGTGTTGAATCATTGCTTCTAGCCGTTCGGTCGAAAGCCCCGGTTATTGAGCATGTTTTATCAACGGCTGGGCAGCAACCATTGTCGACGTATTTAAATGATATTTGCCGTTTTAGTGAAGAGAGTTTCCAGCCGCGTGATGATATCGCAGAGGTTGTTGAGCAGTACTTAACGCCGTTATTGGGTCAGGCAATCGCTCAGAAAACGGCATTGGATCTACTGCTGCATCCGGTGGCATTGACCGCAAACCATCATGGCGTGGACTATTTTGCTCAGTCCGTACAAGGCAGCTTGTTGTTTGGTTTGGCGAAGCGGCAGATACCGAATGTGAGTACCATACCGGTGTTTTCATGCGCCAATATCCCGTTAGATAATCTGACATACCCCCGAGGCGCACTGCTTTATGCCTGTGATAGGCAGACTCACTGGCCACAACGGATCCCCTTTTTCTCTAATAAATTCAGGCGACAGCCCGTTGCTCGGGTTAAAGGGCTTGATCAACCGATGCTACAGCAGGCGGTAAAGCAGGTTCGGCGTCTGGCTGAGGCGGGGCAGAGCTCTGCACCGGTTAATAGTTTGTTGGCGTTGTTAGAAACGGAGTACCTCGCCGAAGATGTCTTATCTCAATCAGGTTATTCTGCCCAGTCTGTGACCTTAAATAAGCGAATCTGGAAGCGTCTATTTTGCCCATCAACTATGATGCCTGAGCTTATCACTATTGAACTTGAAGCATTAGCGGAGGGGTTATTGCTGAAAGACCTGAGGAATCCTCATAGCCTAGTGTCGGTATTATTAGGAGAATCTTTGGTCAGTGAGATGTATCAACAGCTAAACGGTATAGCCGGTTGTTGGGATTGTCAGCAATTAGAACGGCGCTGGGTAGGCAGGCAGCAGCCTGAATCTTTGACTACATCAGGTTGTGGAACTTTTTGTTTTTGGGGAGTGGATGAGCGTCTTCGTCGAATTCCTTTAATGTTGACCCGTGTGGCAGGGGTGTCAATGCTGCAAGGGTGTGATGATAATGGTAAAGAGTATGCGTTCCATCTAGATTCAGCAGCGCTGATTGACGCGATCAGCAAGGGGCAGCTGCTTCCTTCAGTATTTGGTTGTTTTCTTGTGACTGCATTAGCCCGAGGCGTTACTTGTCTCGGGGGGTATTATCAAGCGGACTATCTGCCGCAGATGCAGGCTGCGATTACTGCCGTGTTATTGAGTAACAATCACTTTGAGGTCGCCTCAGCCATTGCCGAGTGTCGTACGGACGGTTATCTGTCTGGGATGCAAACGGTGATGATTGAGCAAAACAATGGGGTATTGCCAGCAGGAGTGCTTGAAATTTTGGCTAGCGGGGTGCTCACGCCGGCGGAGCTTGAGTTTATCGAGAATATTTCACTGTCTGATGCCCACTATGCTTCGTTGGCCGAAACGTTGGCTGATATTATGCCGCAAACGCTATCATTTGAGAGCCGAGAGGCGTTGACGATAGCTCAAAAGTCGTTACTGTTAGATAGAGTTGTTTTGAGACGGTTAAGTTGATTCGTATTAAAATTCAAACGCTTGTATAAAATAGTGTATTGTTGATGTAGTCGGAAGGAGTGAGTTATGCGATTAATTAAGAGCCTGTGTGTGTTGTGGCTCTGTATGTTGGTTCCGCTTGCGTTTGCAGGAGTCCCTGATAAGGGCGTTTTTTCCACTGCTCCATTGTTAAATGAGGGGCAACGTTGGCGTGTCGGCTATTTTGAGGGGGGCGAGTATACCGACTATCAAAAAGTACTCATCGAGACGGTGAAAGGTTTAATGAAGCTCGGTTGGATCGAAAAAACAGAGATTCCTGAGCAACAAGGAGAGCAGACGGCGCAGCTATGGCAGTGGTTAAAACAGCTGCCTAGTGATTACATCGAATTTGTACCGGATGCACACTACTCTGCGCAGTGGAATGAAGATGTTTTAGAATCGGTGACTGATAAGGTTATAAAACGTCTTAATCAGCATGATTTAGATTTGATGATTGCAATGGGGACTTGGGCGGGTAAGGCGTTATCCAATAATCGGCACCATACGCCAACAATGGTTTTATCAACCAGTGACCCGTTAACGGCGGGTATTATTAAAAGTATTGCAGACTCAGGCTATGACCATATACACGCGACGGTTGATCCGAATCGGTACGATCGACAGGTGAGAGTTTTTCACGATATTTTCGACTTTAATAATCTAGGCGTTGCCTATGAGGACTCAGTTAATGGCCGAAGCTATGCGGCGATGGATGTGATTGAAAAGCTGAGTGCTGAACGGGGCTTTAATATTGTGCGCTGTCACACAGTGAGTGATGTTACTGATATGGCGGAAGCAGAAGCGAGTGTTGAGCAGTGTTTTCGCGAGTTAGCGCCCAAAGTGGATGCTATTTACGTTACGGTTCAGGGCGGTGTTAATGAACAGAGTATTGGTACGTTAGTGAAAATAGCCAATGACAACGGTATACCGACTTTTTCTCAATCGGGGTCGGATGAGGTACGAAAGGGTTTTCTATTGAGTCTTTCTCAAGCGGGTTTCCGTTATGTGGGGGAGTTTCATGCACAAACCTTTGCTAAGGTTTTTAATGGGGCGCAGCCTAATCAGCTCACGCAGTTTTTTGAAGAACCGCCCCGTATGGCTGTAAATCTTAAAACGGCAGAAGTCGTTGGCTTTAACCCACCGTTACTCTTATTAGGCGCGGCGGATGAGGTGTATCGGGATATTCCTAGCCAATGATGACTCTGGATGGGTGGTTTTAGGCAACCCGAAAGGTGAGTGTTGGCACAAAGTGTTTAATCAATAGATGTCTAGATTAGAGATGAAGGGTAGAGCAGAGAAAAACCAAGATAATAAGCTTTGAGCTTTTAAATAGCTGCGCAAATAGAGCATTCATGGGGTGCTGGTTTGTTAGCGGCTTTTATCCGTTTTATTGGCAGATAAAACAACCTTGAGTGCTGTGTATGTTGTCCAGTTTCAAATTTAAAATTATCGCCCTCATTGTGGCGGTATTGTTGTGTACCGCCGCTGGCGTGATGTATTTCACCCAACAGGGGGTGAGTCACGCCATGTTGGTTGTTGAGCAGAAGTCTGCGCGTAACGTTTTACAGCTGGCCGATTTGAATATTCGTGCGGGATATAATCAGTTGGTCAGTGAGAAAGTGGCGATTCTTAATGAAACAAAAGCGGATATGCAGCAGTTGGCGCGCATGGGGCTGGCAACGCTACAGAACTATGCTGCAGCGTCAGAGCAGGGGGTCATCAGTGAGGCTTCAGCTAAGCACCTCGCTCGGCAGTGGCTGTCGGTGGTGGCCGTTCAAAACGCAGATTTCCTTTTTCTTAACCCCAACGGGGTTGTTGTTGGTAGTACCGATAAACACCTTTCCAATATCTCCATTGAAGGATTACGCGACCTTAAAGGTCGAGAATTAAGTCGTGTAATGAGGTTTGATCGATTGAGTCCAGATGGGGATAGCGCTATTTTCTTTTGGCAAAAACCGGGAAAGTCCACTGATGATCGGTATATGGGCTATTTTATGCCATTGGAGGCTTGGGGCTGGACGGTTGCATTGATTGTTGATTTTGCTGAGGTCGAGCAAGAGAGTCAGCAACAGATGAACCTTATTCTCGATGCGCTTCGACTGACATTTGATAAGCTTCAGGTAGCTGAAAGTGGCTTTGCCATTTTATTTGATGGCGACCAGAACGTATTGATTAAGCCTTCTGAACAGTCGTTAGATCAGGATGTGCTGGGGTGGAATGAAAGCGGTGTTGTGACGCAAATTATCGCAGCGTATGAACGAGGAGAAAACGCACTTAGCCCCCCTCGGGAATTTACCGGTGGTCGACAAATACAGATATTTTTTAGCTATTTTAAAGCCTTCGACTGGTATTCTGCAGTGGTGCTGCCGGTGTCTGAGATCGCGGCTCCGGGACGCGCAGTTGTCGCTCAGCAAAGCCTCATTATTGGGCTGATCTTCTTAGCCAGTATTGGCGCTGCTTTTATTCTTATCTACCGTATGGCCGCGCCGCTTAATACTCTTGCCGCATACGCAAAATCGTTGCCCGATCAAGATTTTATTCGCCCCGCCGAGCAGAGTTGTCATCTTAAACGCTTGGCGCAGAAAAAGTCAGATGAGATTGGCCGGCTGGCGGAATCATTTCTGTTTATGGAAAAGGCGATTAGAAGCACGATTCAGCAGGTGCGCAAAGAGAAAGAGGCGGCGATTGATGCCAGCCAGGCGAAAAGTGAATTTTTGGCAACCATGAGTCATGAGATTCGTACTCCGATGAATGGTGTACTGGGGATGGCTGATCTCGTACTGGAAACGGATTTGAGTCCAGAGCAAAGAGGCTTTGTTGAGATGATTCGTTATTCTGGCGAAGGTTTATTGGACATCATCAATGATATTTTGGACTTTTCTAAAATCGAAGCGGGAAAGCTTGAACTGGACTACCAGCCTTTGAATTTAGCGGGCTTGATTCAAGCTCACGCTTCAGTTCTGGGTTTACAAGCTCAACAAAAAGGTCTGACCTTTAGCTGCAATGTCCCTCAAGCATTAAACCGAGTGGTGTTAGGAGATAGTCTCCGGTTAAGGCAAGTATTGACTAATCTGATAGGTAACGCCATTAAGTTTACCGTTGACGGGAGTGTTCAGGTATCCGCTGTGGTGTTGCATGAAACAGAACAGGATATTGCTTTTCAAGTGAGCGTGGTCGATACCGGTGTGGGGATATTGCCAGAATATCAGACTGTGATTTTTGAAGCGTTTTCTCAGGCAGACAGCTCTACAACCCGGCACTTTGGTGGTACGGGGCTGGGGTTGTCCATCTGTCGCCAGTTGATTGAGATGATGGACGGGGTGATTGATTTTCGTAGCGAGCCAAATAAAGGGTCGACTTTCTGGTTTACACTGACGTTGGAAAAAACCGATGCGGCTCCGTTATCGAATCCTCTTGAAATAAAGCCGTTGACGGAGGCTGATGGTCTAACTGGCCACATATTGTTAGTCGAAGATCATTCAGTGAACCAAGCGTATGCATGTCAGGTGCTCAACGGTTTAGGGTTGACGGTTGACGTTGCTGGTAACGGTGTCGAGGCGCTTAAGTGTCTTCGTGAGAGGGATTATCAGTTGGTGTTGATGGATTGCCAGATGCCCCAGATGGATGGTTACCAAGCGACCGCAGAAATTCGTAAACGGGAGCTGAAAGAGGGGCTTGAATACCTGCCGATAATCGCCTTGACCGCCAATGCGGTGGCAGATGATCGGCAGCGTTGTCTGCAGGCCGGTATGGATGATTATCTCGCCAAACCGTTTAATAAAAGACAGATTTTACGGGTGCTTAAACGCTGGTTGCCACAAACAGACATCTCCCATAACGTATTAATGGCCGATCGTGATCATCATGAGCCGCCTCAAGCTGTTATTCATAACACTGCGATTGATAAAAAAGTGATCTCACAGTTAATTGAGATGGATAACGACGGTACTTTTCTGCCCAAAATTATTGATGCTTATCTCGAAAAATCTATTGAAGACCTAGATTGTTTACACAAGGCTCTCGCAGAGCAAGATACAGATATGTTGAAGTTGGCTGCTCATAGTTTTAAATCAAGTAGTTACAATTTGGGGGCGTTAGCCTTAGCTGAGTTATGTAAAGAGCTCGAGCAGTTAGGCCGAAGTAACGAGCTTGCGCGAGCCGGCGAATTATTGGAAGAGATTAAGATTGAATATGAACAAGCGAAGCAAGTATTAATAGCCATTAGAAAATCAGAAGGGATGTAACCCGGTGACCATTGATAAAGTCTCGACACCTTTTAGGGTGTTGGTTGTAGATGATGATCTTACCGCCCGTATATTGGCGACACACTCTCTAGAGCAAGAAGGGTTTGATGTGTTGTTGGCGGATAATGGTCTAACCGCCATTCAGCTTTTTCAGGAGACTCAGCCTGATATTGTGCTGATGGATGTAGAGATGCCTGGGCTGAACGGGTTTGATGTTTGCCGTCAGTTACGCAGTATACCTTATGGAAAATTAGTACCGATATTAATGGCCACGGGACAGGATGATATTGATTCGGTGCGTGAGGCCTATGCGGCTGGGGCCACCGATTTCGTTTCAAAACCCTTCAACTGGAAAGTCTTAGGCCATCGACTTAATTATATGATTCGGGCCAGCAATACCAATGAACAGCTACGGCAGTTACAGAAAAGCGAAGCTCGTCTGGGGAATGCACAACGGATTGCTCGCTTAGGTAATTGGGAATGGCACATCAGCACTGGTGAAGTGTATTGGTCCGATCAGTTCTACCATTTACAAGGAGCTAAGCTGGGTGTGACTTCACGCAGCTTTCGTTCTTTTTTACGCGCGGTTCCTGCCAATGAGTGGCCTCAATTGCGACACTGGTTTCGGGAACTGCTTAACTGTCATTATTCGGGTTTTATGTCGGGTATTAATCACAGTATCTGTTTGCTCGGTGACGATATTCGTAATATGCAGCATCAAGCTGAAGTGTTTTGCGACAACCAAGGGCGAGCCCAACTAATTTCAGGCACGATGTTGGATGTGTCAGAGCTCAAGCAAGCTCAAGATCAGGTGTTAAAATTGGCGCGGTTTGATAGTTTAACTGGGCTTTCTAATCGTAGTGTCTTTTGCGAACGGGTGCAGTTGGCAATGGATCATGCGGCACGCAATGGTAGCCTGGGTGCCGTGTTATTTCTTGATCTCGATAATTTTAAGCGGATCAACGATACCTTCGGTCATGGGATGGGCGATTTGTTATTGAAAGAGGTTGCTTGTCGTCTGTCTCAGAGCATCAGTGTGACAGATGTTGATACCGCCTTTGAGGAGAGTGTTGCGGATGCGCTTCGGGTCGATGATAGTGAAACGACAGATCCGGATGCCAGTAACGCTGAGCAGAGCCGATTACTACCGCAAGTTGCTCGCTTTGGCGGTGATGAGTTTACCGTGCTGCTGCCAGAGATTAACCAGGTTAAAGATGCCGAACAGGTTGCCCGACGCATTCTGGATACGATTGGGCGATCGATTGATTTGGCCGGTCAAGAGGTTGTGATTACCCCCAGTATCGGCATCGCCGTTTTCCCTCATCATGGGGAAAATGTTGATAGTCTGATGAAAAATGTCGATGCCGCTATGTATTATGTCAAGCATGCGGGTAAAAACGGTTATGAACTGTTTGTAAAGTCGATGAATGTGGCTGCTAAGCGTCGTCTGGCATTGGAAAGCGCACTGCGCCATGCAATTGAAGATAATGAGCTGACCTTGAACTATCAGCCTCAGGTTGATATGTGTAGCGGCAGAATCGTCGGGGTTGAGGCACTGTTACGCTGGAACAGTGAGCAACTAGGTCTCGTTTCTCCAGTAGAATTTATTTCGGTGGCTGAAGAAACAGGGTTTATTTCCGCCATTGGCGAATGGGTGATGCGGGAAGCCTGTCGGCAAACTCGACAGTGGCAGCTAGAAGGGCTGCCGCACATTCGAGTGGCGGTTAACCTGTCGGTGCGTCAGTTTGCCAAGCAGCATATTGACAAACTAGTGACCCAAGTTTTATTGGATACGGGGTTGCCGGTTGACTGTTTAGAGCTCGAAATCACTGAGAATATGTTGATGGATGATGTTGAAGGTTCGGTTGAAACCCTGCACCGCTTGAAAGCGCTGGGTGTTCAGTTGGCTATTGATGACTTTGGTACAGGCTATTCTAGTCTTAGTTATCTTAAACGTTTCCCTATCGATCGTTTAAAGGTCGATCGCTCCTTCATTACCCATGTGACAACGGACTCTGATGATGCCGCCGTGACGCAGGCTATTATCGCGGTGGCCCATAATATGGGTTTGAGCGTGACGGCTGAAGGGGTGGAAGACAGGGATCAGCTCGCGTTTCTTAACGAGCTTGCCTGTGAAGAGGTGCAGGGCTATCTCTTTAGTCGCCCTCTGACGCCTGATGACTTAGCGGCATTGCTCAAAAGTGGCAACGGTTATATAACCCTCGCGCCTAATGATTAACAGGGCTTCACTCGCTAAAGGCATTATTTAGCGCGTGAAGGCTGCTAGGCGTCTTTAATGGGGTTGTTAGCTTAAGTGCTCGGCAAGATAATCAACTAGCATTCTCACTTTCGAGGACAGGTGGCGGTTATGGGGATAGAGTGCCCAGACGCCTTCTCCTGAGTGTTGATAGTTTTGTAATAACGGAAGCAGTTCACCGCGTTGTAAATGGGGCTCCACATAATAGTCGGGCAACTGCACGATACCGATCCCTTTCAAAGCCGCATCCAGAAGTGCTTGGCCGCTGCTGCAATGCAGATTGCCGCTCACTTTAATGTTACGTTCCAGTTTCTGTTCATTGAAACGCCAGTATTCCAGTGTTCCTAAGAGACAATTATGGTGGCTCAGTTCACTGAGAACATGGGGTTCGCCATGGGTCGTGAGATAGTCGGGCGAGGCGCAAACGTAGAGTTGTCGAGAAATCAATTGTCGGGCAATCATACTGGAGTCTTCTAGCTTGCCTAGACGGATAGCCAGATCAAACCCCGAGGCCACTAAATCAACGGTTTGGTTAGTTAGGTGACAATGTACCTCTAATTCTGGATAGAGGCAGATAAAGTCATTGATCAATGGCATTATTTTTTGTTCACCGTAGGTCGCGGGGGCGGTGATTTTTAGTTTGCCACGGGGCGTATTTTGTAGATTGGTGACAGCTCGCTCAGCTTCTTCTAAGCCGTTTAGAAGTTGCCGACAATATTGATAATAGGTCTGGCCGGCTTCGGTGGCGGTGACTTTACGGGTGGTGCGGTAAAACAACTTGGTGCCGAGGCGGTTTTCCAGTGCACTGATCTGGCGGCTGACCTGAGCGGTGGAGATGCCCAATTTTTTGGCAGCGGCAGTAAAGCTCGATGTTTCTGTCACGGCGATTAGCTCAGAAACCCCTTCCCAACGGCTCATTGTTACATTCTCGTAAAAGTATATTGATAAAAAGGTAGATTATCTTGTTTTCATAAACAACTACAATGAATACTTATTATCTTATGTTCGTTTGAAACCGAATCTGAAATCTAACCCGCAACGAGTTGAAGAAAATGACCATGATTAAGTCTAAAGCTGCCATTGCTTGGGGACCGAACCAGCCCCTGTCTATTGAAGAAGTTGATGTTATGCCGCCTCAGGCGGGTGAAGTGCTAGTGCGCATTGTGGCCACCGGTGTTTGTCATACCGATGCGTTTACCCTGTCAGGTGAAGATCCAGAAGGTATTTTCCCGGCGATACTCGGTCATGAAGGCGGTGGTATTGTTGAGCAGATCGGCGAAGGTGTTACCAGCGTTGCCGTGGGCGATCATGTTATCCCTCTGTACACCCCTGAGTGTGGCGAGTGTAAATTTTGTAAGTCTGGCAAGACTAACCTGTGCCAGAAAATCCGCGAGACCCAAGGTAAGGGGTTGATGCCTGACGGTACAACGCGTTTCTACAAAGATGGTCAGCCAATTTATCACTACATGGGCTGTTCAACGTTCTCTGAATATACCGTGCTGCCAGAAATTTCTTTGGCCAAGGTTAATAAAGAAGCCCCATTGGAAGAAGTTTGTTTGCTGGGTTGCGGTGTGACCACCGGTATGGGTGCCGTGATGAATACGGCTAAGGTCGAAGAGGGTGCAACCGTTGCCATCTTTGGTATTGGTGGTATTGGTTTGTCCGCGATTATCGGTGCGACGATGGCGAAAGCTAACCGTATTATTGCGATCGATATCAACGAATCTAAGTTCGATCTGGCCCGTAAACTGGGTGCCACGGATTGCATCAACCCAAAAGACTACGACAAGCCGATTCAAGAAGTCATTGTTGATCTGACCGATGGCGGTGTTGATTACTCGTTCGAGTGTATTGGTAATGTTAACGTGATGCGTTCCGCGCTGGAATGCTGTCATAAAGGTTGGGGCGAGTCAGTCATCATCGGTGTGGCCGGTGCGGGCCAAGAGATCTCTACCCGTCCGTTCCAATTGGTGACTGGGCGAGTCTGGCGTGGTTCTGCCTTCGGTGGTGTTAAAGGGCGTTCTGAGTTGCCAGAGATCGTTGAGCGCTATATGCAAGGGGAGTTCGCTTTGAATGACTTCATTACTCATACCATGGGTCTGGAAGACATCAATGAAGCGTTCGACCTGATGCATGAAGGCAAGAGTATTCGCAGTGTGATTCATTACGATAAGTAACGATCAGTGGCCGGGGCTGTCGCGGATATCGCGATAGCCTAAGCGGTTGTTGTTAATCGAATCCTAAGGAATTCACCTATGAGTTTAGAACTTGTAAGCCAGACGAAGAGCTTCGGTGGCTGGCACAAACAGTATAACCATCCCTCCGCAGCGCTGGGTGTCAGTATGCGCTTTGCGATCTTTCTGCCGCCCCAGGCGCAGAGTGGCGAGAAGGTGCCGGTACTGTATTGGTTGTCGGGCCTGACCTGCAGTGATGAAAACTTTATGCAGAAGGCTGGTGCGCAGCGGGTTGCTGCCGAACTCGGTATCGCCATTGTGGCACCGGATACCAGCCCCCGTGGCGATGATGTCGCTAACGATGAGGGCTATGATCTGGGACAGGGTGCAGGTTTCTATGTCAATGCGACCCAAGCGCCTTGGAACGAACATTACCGGATGTACGATTATATCGTGGATGAGCTGCCTAAACTGATCGAAGCGACTTTTCCGGTATCACAGCAGCGGGCGATCGCTGGGCATTCGATGGGTGGCCACGGTGCGCTAATGATTAGTCTGCGTAATCCCGGACGCTATACGTCGGTGTCAGCGTTTAGCCCTATCAGTAACCCTATGAGTTGTCCTTGGGGGCGTAAAGCCTTTAGTGCCTACTTAGGCAGCGATGAAAGCAATTGGGAGCAGTACGATACCACGGTATTGTTACGTAACCAGCCTGAACATCTGCCAACACGGGTTGATCAAGGGCTGGCCGATGATTTTCTGACTGAACAATTGCAGCCAGAAAAACTAGCGGCGGCTGCGGCTGAATCGGGCTATCCGTTACAGCTAGAGCTGCATGAAGGCTATGATCATAGCTACTACTTTATTGCCAGCTTTATCGAAGCGCAGTTGCGTTTCCATCACCGATATTTAACCGCCGAATAGGCCGGTTGTTATATGCGCAGAGGGCTCGATGAGCCCTCTTTTTTTGTCTGTACTAATTAAACAGATTAAGCCAAGGGCCAAACAGCATACCTGAGCTGTTTTGATACTGATCAAACAGCAGTTTAGCGGACATCGTCAGGGTCACTACCACAACCAGTGGTCGAATCAGTTTAACCCCATGGCTGACGACTAGCTGTGCGCCGATCTGACCACCAACAAGCTGCCCAGCCGCCATGATAAAGCCCGCTAACCAGAGAATATTGCCACCGATAGCAAAGAAGATCAGCGCGGCAATATTTGAGGTGAAATTTAGAATTTTCGTATGTGCCGTCGCGCGGGCCATACTGAAACCTAGCAGGGATACAAAACCCAAAGCAAAAAAAGTGCCGGTGCCTGGGCCGAAGAAACCATCATAGAAGCCGATCGCCGCCGTAAAAACAAAGGCAAATAGGGCGTCACTAATCTTGCGTGCTTTTTCGGTATCGCCGATCTGCTTGGACAGCATAAAGTATAGGGCGATGAGCACCAGTAACAACGGCATAACCGATGCCAGCAGACTGGTATCGAGCTGCTGCACGATCACCGTGCCCGTCACGGCGCCAGCAAAGGTACAGATAATCATCAGTTTCATCTGTGTCAGGTCGACGAGTTTCTTGCGGACAAAATATAACGAAGCGGCAAAGGTGCCAAAACTGCCCTGTAGTTTATTAGTCGCCAGTGCTTCTACGGGGCTCATACCCGATATCAGCAACACCGGCAGGGTAATCATGCCTCCACCGCCCGCGATTGCATCAATGACGCCGGCGGCGAGTCCGGTCAGAATAAATAATAAAATGAGTGCTAGATCGAGCTCCATAAGCCTATCCTCGTTTGATCAGCGGCACTTTAACAGCTCAACGGCTTACGGTGATAGCGCTATTTAAGCCGAATATTAGCTAAATAAGGCCTTATCGAGGGGTAGATCGTATTGGGTTTATATATCCCACTCTGGGCTAATAGGTGATACTTAAAGTATCTTAGTTGATGTTAAAGTGAACCCTTACCGTTGAATGTAAGGTTAAGCCATTTGTATTGCTTGCACTGCTTCATATCAATGCGGCTATTGAAGGCTGCGTAGATGCTGTTTGTTATCCATAGTATTGGGGAGCTAAATGCTAAATGATTGGCTGAAAACCGTTTGCTTGATGTTGAGCGGGGTCAAATTGGCGGCGGTGTTCTCGGTTGCAAAGGGAGTGCCTGAGCGGATCGGCTGTTGGCCTGCGGATAAGGATGACGCTTTGGATCCTTTTCTCCCGCAGGTGGATCTGGCGGCAAACAGCGATAACCCAGTGATTAGCTACCTTAATGCGAATGATGATTCATTCTGTGTCATTAGTAAGCAGTTTATCGGCCCTGACGGTCAACGGTTGATCTTTTTAGCCTGTTTTCAAGGCGCCGATGTGAATCCGCGGTATCAACTCTCTCTGATCGATTGGAGTCTGGTTTGGTACCAGCTACTGGCTCGCAAAGTGCCGGTGAATACTCAGTTATCGTCTCCGAGCGCTTTAGTTCAGGTTCAACAGCCCTCTAATCCTTTATTTCAACGTCTTTACGGTCAAGCTAGATCTTACCGTTTATACCTGTTGGCTGGGCTGCTTTTTCTCATGTTCTGTTTGTATTTGCCAGTCGATCATTCAATTAAGTCACCCGTCGTCGTTGAAGGCAGTGTGCAACGCTCGATCACGATTCCGATGGACGGCTTTATTAAGAGTATTGATGTGCAGGCTGGTGAGCTTGTTAAGCAGGAGCAGCTGATTGCTTCTCTCGATGATGCCGACATTCGGTTACAACTCGACCAACTGAAAAATGATGTGGCGGTGGCTGAAAAACAGCATCGCCAAGCGCTATCTCAACTTAATTATGCAGAAGCACAGCAGTTCTCTCTGCAGAGTGATATTGCCAAGATTGATATTCGGCTATTACAGCAAAAGCTAAATCGGTTAGCGCTACGGGCTCCAATAACAGGGCAGATTATCAGCGGTGATATGGGGCGGGCCATCGGTTCTGTGGTGAAACAGGGGCAGGTACTGTTTGAAATGGCGCCGGTGGGGCAATATCGGATCGTGTTTGAGGTAGATGAAGCCGATATTCGCTATGTCAGCAGCGGCGATAAAGGCGAAATATTGTTAACAGGCCTAGGGAATCGCGCCTATCCGGTTGTGTTAGATTCGGTATCATCGGTATTTACGGCTCAATTAGGACAACGTTTTTATCGTGTTGAAGGTCATATAAAAGGAGAGGGGAGTTCCGATATTCGACCAGGAATGAAAGGGTTTGCTGATATTACCGTAGGCCGCAAACGGTTAGGTGAGGTTTTGTTTGGTCCGCTGCTTCAATGGCTTCGCTTTAAAACGTGGCAATGGCTGCCATGACCGAACAGACTATAGGACTAACCACAGCGGACGGTTTGTGGGAACAGTTGAAAAATGCCCAGTTAACCTGCGTGCAGGGTATTAAGTTCAGCCACCGTGTTGATGGTGGCGTGTCTTGGTGGTTGATTCAAGCCGCCGATACTGAAAATCAATACCGCATTGATGATCTGACACGAACCATTTTACAGCGTTTAAATGGTCGTACGAGTCTGCAACAGATCTGTCTGAATGAGGAGATCTCCGTCTCTGAGCATGAGCTGGCACAGCAGATTGCTCGGTTAATCGAGCTAGGGATTGTTATACCCGTGGCCAACGGTACAGAAACGCTCGTTGAACGCCAGCCAAATCAAGCTAAACGGCCATTTAACCCCGTGAGTTTCGTTTTTTTTACCTTCAATCCTGATCCACTATTGCGGCGGTTATCACCGCTGAGCCCTTTGCTTTTTAGTCCTTATTTTGCCGTGACCTGGTGCTTGGTGATTAGCTCGGGCGTCTTTCTATGGCTAGATCATAAGACAGAGCTGTATGCCTATCTACAGATGCGGGCGACGGATCCGGCTTATATTTTTTGGTTTTGGGTCGTTTACCCTGTGTTAAAGCTGGTTCATGAAATAGCCCATGGTTTAGCTGTGTGGAAAGGCGGTGGGCGGGTAAAAAAAGCCGGTTTGATGTTGCTGGTTTTTATTCCTGTGCCTTTCGTGGATGCATCGGATAGCTCGCACTTTTCGAATAAACGGCAGCGAATGCTGGTGGCTGCGGCCGGTGTTATGGCTGAGATGTTTCTCGCGGCCGTAGGATTGTTTGTTTGGTGTGTGAGTGAACAAACCGTATTGCAGGAGATAGGCTTTATTGTGGCGTTAACGGGATCATTATCCACTATCCTATTTAACGCTAATCCTTTGCTTCGATTCGATGGGTATTATCTGTTTTCAGATTGGATTGAAGTACCAAATCTTGCGTCTAGGGCTCAGCTTTATTTTCGTCAGGTATTGTTGAGTCGAGTGTTCGGTCTCCACGTTGAAACCCCCGTTGCTTGTCAGCCTAGGGAGGTGAAGTGGTTGTTGGCGTATGGACCGGCAGCACTGTGTTATCGTTTATTTATTATTATGGTTATCGTCGCGTTAGTGAGTGATTATTTTCTGTGGCTAGGGTTATGTATCGCTGTTTGGGCTCTTTGGATTCAGTTGCTCAAACCTTGCGGCATTTTTGTTTATGAGCTTTGGGGTATGGCCCGTCGTCAAAAGAACGTTTTACGTCCTGTGGTTGTGATCTCCTCGGCGTTGTTGACTGTCTTGTTGATATTATTTATTCCTTTTAAAACAACATTCATGGCCAAAGGGGTTATTGTTTTACCTGAGCAATCGCAGTTACGCTCGATTACGGATGGGGTTGTCACTGGGTTGGATGCTTCAGGCCGACATGTCAATGAAGGGGATGCTATTTTTGTTCTCGATAATCCCGATCTATTGGCTAAGCGGGATAAGCTTAACGCAGAGTTGAGCATAAAAGAGAATTTGCGCCATTCGGCCTTGTTGGATGAATCGCAACGAGCTTCATTGCTAGTTGAGCAGATAGGATCGTTACATAAAGCGATCGTTCATGTGACTGAGGAAATCAATGGGTTGTCGATTCGGGCTTCTCAAGCGGGGACCTTGGTTATTGATCGTTGGCAAGACCTTGAAGGACGTTATGTGGAAAAAGGCGAACTCCTTGGGTTTGTCTATCAACCGGGAAATTTTGAGGTGCAGGTGGTGGTGTCGGTGGCTGAGGCAGAGCTTCTTAAGAGGAAGGGCGTTACAGCAGAGGTACGTTTCGCCAGTTATCCCAATCACAGTATTGCTGTTAATAGCATTAGAGCGATTCCCCAAGCCATACATTTTTTACCGGATGCCATCTTAGGTTCGGCTTATGGGGGTGATATATTAGTGGATATGACGGATGAATCTGAGGTAAAAACAATACATCCAATGTTTCAATTTAATTTGGATCTACCCACGGCCAGTCGTGAGGTTTTTTTGGCTGATGGCGTGTTTACTGATCGAGTACCGGCAAAAACGGTCTATGTGAAATTTAGTCATAGCCCTCACAGCTTAGTCAGTGAGCTATTTTACAGGGCGCGTGAGTTTTGGTTTAAAAAAATGCTTTAGTTTTTAGTGGTTGATCGTATGAAGCAAAAGTATAAAAAGGAGTTTAATTTGAGATTACTGATCTGTTGTTTTATTTGCTTGGGGAGTGTCTTTACCCCCGTGATGGCTGAACCTGAACAAAATGATCAGTTACCGGCACTGGATTGTATTATCAGTCCGTCTAAGAGTATTGATCTGAGTAGTTCTTCTCCAGGCGTGATAACCGAGGTATTAGTAAAACGGGGAGAGCGGGTAACAAAAGGGCAGCGAGTGGCACGGCTTGATGATCGTGTAGAGCTTGCTTCGGTCCAGTTGGCTAAGGCACGGGCGGCGATAAAATCAGATCTGGATGGCGGATTGGTTAATCTTAACTATGACCGTCTCGCCTCAGCTAGAGTGAATGAAGTGTATTTGACCCACGCTGCATCTTCTCAAGATAAAGAACAGGCAGAGCGGGCGGTTAAGTTATCGTCGGCCTCAGTTAAGCAGGCTAAAGAACAGACGAAAATAAGAGGATTAGAGTTGGCTCGGGCGAAAGCATTGCTTGAGCAGCGGATCATTTCCAGCCCTATTAATGGTGTTGTTCAGCGTAACCTCAAGCATCAAGGGGAATATGTGGATGAAGACCCTGTCGTTAGGCTGGTGGCTCTGAACCCTCTGCATATCGAGACGATGGTGCCGGTGCAATATTTTGGCAAACTTGCTATTGGTCATACGGCACAGGTGTATCCAGAAATTGATGATCAGCATGCAAGCATTGCCCGGGTGATTGCAATCGATCCGGTGGGTGATGTTGGTAGTAGTGCATTTGGTGTTCAGTTAGAAATGGACAATCCTGAGCTGAGAATTCCTGCCGGTATCAAATGTGACTTGAAGTTTACGGATAAGGTTGTTGCCAAGACTGATGAGCAGGATGCGGCGCCGTTAGAGTAAATACAAACGCAGAAAGGGTGATTATTACCCTTTATTGAAAAGGCGAGTGAGCCCCTAAAAAAACAATCATCAATATGAGAGGTACAGACGTAGAGAACGTCAGAGATCTCGATTATGGTGAGTACAATGGAGTGGCATTGTAGGGCCATGTGACTTTGGTTTCGTGTGATTTACACACCGTTTGGGAATAGGTCATCCGCCAGAAATGGGCGGCGTTATTAATGAAGTTCTGATGACGTTTGCGCACCTCAATTGAGAGGGCGTTAACGATGAAAAAAGTAGGCCTGTTGTTTCTTAAGCAAAAGCTTGGAGAGGTTGATCGTCATGCTGATGCATAGAGTAGACTGGAGGTCTGATGTCAGAACCACATACGAGTAAGCATTCAAGCGCAGCCCTTCTGCTTGAGAAAGCGGAACCTCGGTTATTATTGTCTGCGGATCCGGTGACATCGGTCTTGTCTGTTGCCATGGATTTCTCGGATGATATCGGCAGTGATGCTGTGGTTGATCTTGATCAGGTCATAGTGACTGATTTCCCCGACAATTCCTTTGCCGCGGACTCCCTTACACCGGGTGATGCGGAGTATCCCCAATCGTTATCGCCGGATGTCGGGCTTGCCGATCCTGAGGACGGCTTGAATACGACAACGTCCGTTTCTGAGCTAATCATCGTCGATAGTCGAGTGGCAGACTCAGCTACCTTACTTGAAAGTATCAGCCCGAATAGTCAAAACGCTTTAACGATATTTATTAATCCTGACCATGATGGTGTCGAGAGTATTACTGCCGCATTACATGGTTATTCTGGGATTCAGACTATTCACTTGATCAGCCATGGCTCCGATGGCGCGCTTGAATTAGGTAGTAGCGTATTAAATAGCAATACGCTAAGCCAATACTCCGATCAACTTAGTCTTTGGCAAGATTCACTGACCGACAGCGCCGATATTCTTATTTACGGTTGTAATGTTGCTCAGTCAGCCGAAGGGGAAGCCTTTGTACAAGCGCTGGCTAGCCTAACCTCGGCAGATATTGCCGCCAGTGATGATTTAACCGGTGATGCTTCTCTCAGCGGTGATTGGCAGCTTGAGTATCAAATAGGGCAGGTCGATACGACGGCTATTAACTTAGCTGATCAGGCGAGTTGGTCTGGAGTGCTGGCGGCCGATACTTTTTGGTTTTCTACCGAGGCTGATGTGGATGTTGTTAATATATTGCAATCGGTTACTTGGAATGATACTGATATTGTTAATTTCGAACCGGTGACTGTCCCAGCGACCTCCATTGGTGGGTTCGGTACTTCTACTGGCGGTATTATCGACGTAACGGGTTTTGATATTGAAAACTTTATTGATGACGAAAATACGAATATTGATGCGATTCATCATGTCACCACCGACATTAGTATTGGTACTGGAACCCCGATTGAGCTAAAAGCGGGTGATATACTGCTTTCATTAGCTGATGATCAAACATTAGAAAGTTCAGATTCATCTGACCTAGATGTGAAAAAAGAAGATGTTTTTCTCTTCCGCCCAGACAGTGTCGGCGATTATAGCGCAGGCACCTTTTCTTTATTATTTACCAACCCATCCAATAAAGATATTTCGGGTTTAACCTTAGTTGAAGAGTCAACGGTTGTGGGGGGTACCAGCCTGCAAGCCGGCTCTTTTTTATTCACGGTTGAAGGCGATGGCAGTAATGATTACGGAATTCATATCTTTAATCCCGGAGATCTGTCCACTAATGCGACGAATGGTACCGTCACAACACTCATTGATGGCACTGAAGAAAATCTATCTGGTGATGACCTATTTAAGGATAAGTTAGTCGGCATAGAGCTGGTTGAAAATGATTATACAATCAGTGATGTTGATCTCACGGCGGGCACTATTTTAGTTACGCTGGATGGTGACAATGGTGTTGCCGCGGATGATGTTGAGGGTGAACGTCAGGATGTTTTTGCCCTGAATGTGTCGCAAACAACATTAATGAATGGAGCTACTTCGATGAACGCTTCGCTATTCTTTGATGGCTCAGATATTGGATTAGAGGAAAATAGTGATAGCCTTGATGCTATTAGTTTTTATGCCGCGCAAGCCGGCACCAATGCTGATCCGGAGGGTGGTGTAAGCATTAATGGCGCTGCGGTTGAAGATCAGACCCTCATGGCGGATGTCAGTGCTTTATCCGATGACGATGGTTTAGGCGCTTTTAGTTACCAGTGGCAGCGGGATGGTGTAGCGGTTGCGGGCGCCACGGGTAACCAGTATCAGCTTGACGACGCTGATGTGGGTGCTGTTATTAATGTCGTTGTTAGTTACATGGATGGCGGTGATACCCATGAGGTAGTGATTAGCACGGCGACTGAGGTTGTGAGTGCCGTGAACGATCCGATTAACGGTTTACCGCAGATTAATGGCATCCACGAGGAAGGTCAGACGTTAACGGCGAATACCAGTGGTATTTCCGATAATGACGGTTTAAGTGCTGGCTTCAGTTATCAATGGCAGCGGTCCCTTGATGGCACGAACTGGAATGATATCAGCGGTGCTACCGAGGTGAATTACACCTTGGGCAACGCGGATGTTGGGCAATACATGCGGGTTGTGGTGAATATTACTGATGACCAGGGCTTCGCTGAAGGCCCGTTGTCGAGCAGTGGGGTCGGTCAGATCAGTGGAACAAGTGACGTTATCAGTGGGCAACCTGAGATAAATGGTACTGCTGAAGAAGATCAAACGCTTAGTGCTGATACTAGCGGTATCAGTGATCCGGATGGCCTAAGTAATAATAGTTTCACCTACCAATGGCAGCGTTCCGTGGATGGGGTGAACTGGAGTGATCTGGCCGGTGCCACGAACGCCACTTACACGCTCGATGATGCCGATGTCGGGCAATATCTACGAGTCGCCGTGAACATCACCGATGATCAGGGCTTCGCTGAAGGGCCATTGGTGAGCAGTGCCACCGATACCGTTAGCGCGATTAACGATCCTATTGTTGGCTTGCCACTGATTAGCGGTAGTGCCGAAGAAGATCAAACCCTCACCGCCGATATCAGTAGCATCAGCGATGTGGACGGACTGAGCAACAGCTTCAGTTACCAATGGCAGCGTTCTGCCGATGGTGTGAACTGGAGTGATCTGGCCGGTGCCACTAACGCGACGTATACGCTGGATGATGCCGATGTCGGCCAGTCTCTAAGAGTCGCGGTGAATATCACCGATGATCAGGGCTTTGCCGAAGGGCCGTTGGTGAGTAGCGCCACCGATGCCGTTAGCGCGATTAACGATCCAATCGTTGGATTGCCACTGATTAGCGGCAGTGCTGAAGAAGGTCAAACCCTCACCGCCGATACCGGCGGCATCAGCGATGTGGACGGCCTGAGCAACAGTTTCAGCTACCAATGGCAGCGCTCCACCGATGGTGTTAACTGGAGTGATCTGGCCGGTGCCACGAATGCGACGTATACACTCGATGATGCCGATGTGGGTCAGTATCTAAGAGTCGCGGTGAATATCACCGATGATCAGGGCTTCGCTGAAGGGCCATTAGTCAGTAGCGACACCGATGCCATTAGCGCGATTAACGATCCGATTGTTGGGTTACCACTGATTAACGGCAGTGCCACAGAAGATCAAACCCTTACCGCCGATACCAGTGGCATCAGCGATGTGGACGGAC
This sequence comes from Amphritea atlantica, assembly GCF_018860855.1. GTDB lineage: Bacteria > Pseudomonadota > Gammaproteobacteria > Pseudomonadales > Balneatricaceae > Amphritea > Amphritea atlantica_A. The sequence continues at coordinate 724 of NZ_JAHKQE010000048.1, read as the reverse complement.
TCAGCAATAGCTTCAGCTACCAATGGCAGCGTTCCGCTGATGGCGTGAACTGGAGTGATCTAGCCGGCGCTACCGGAGCTAATTACACACTCGATGATGCTGATGTCGGCCAGTATCTACGAGTCGCTGTGAACATCATCGATGATCAGGGCTTCGCCGAAGGGCCGTTGGTGAGCAGCGCCACCGATGCCATTAGCGCGATTAACGATCCGATCGTTGGTCTGCCACTGATTAGCGGCAGCGCCGCAGAGGATCAAACCCTCACCGCCGATACCAGTAGCATCAGCGATGTGGACGGACTCAGTAGCAGCTTCAGCTATCAATGGCAGCGTTCCGTAGATGGGGTGAACTGGAGTGATCTGGCCGGCGCCACCAACGCGACATATATGCTGGGTGATGCCGATGTCGGGCAGTATCTAAGAGTCGCAGTGAACATCACCGATGATCAGGGCTTCGCCGAAGGGCCGTTGGTGAGCAGCGCCACCGATGCCGTTAGCGCGATTAACGATCCGATTGTTGGATTACCGCTGATTAGCGGCAGCGCTGAAGAAGACCAAACTTTAATGGCCGATACCAGCGGCATCAGCGATGTAGACGGACTGAGCAACAGCTTCAGCTACCAATGGCAGCGTTCCGTGGATGGGGTGAACTGGAGTGATCTGGCCGGTGCCACGAACGCCACTTACACGCTCGATGATGCCGATGTCGGGCAAGTATTTACGAG
>NZ_JAHKQE010000044.1 GCF_018860855.1 Amphritea atlantica | reverse complement strand
TTCTGTACAGAACTCCATGACCCGCTCAACACCTGCGCGGTTATACCAAGAACGGTCAAACAGGACGATTTCACCAGCGTTGGGTAGCTCCTGCATATAGCGCTGGTAATACCATTGACCTTGTTCAACGCTAGAGGGCTTGTCGAGTGCGACGATACGCGCGCCCCGCGGATTTAGGTGCTCGGTGAAACGCTGAATCGCGCCACCTTTACCGGCGGCATCTCGGCCTTCAAAGATAATAATCACTTTCTGACCGGTTTTTTTAATCCAGTTCTGCATTTGCAGCAGCTCTATTTGCAGCCTTCTTTTCTCTTTTTCATACTCATCACGGGACATTTTTTTGTCGTAGGGGTAATCCTCCCCTAGGCCCAGTGATTGGCGTTTTTCAGATGCGTTCATCTCCTGTTTATTCTTACCCATACTAATATCCTTGTGAGTCTCGTCATTGTTGAAAATTAAAACGTGGTAGACCAAACAGGGTGTTAATGATCGCCTGTCGTGCTCAAGCCTCTTATAGCCTCTAATACTAGATGGTTCGCCGGTGTTGCAATATGAGCCTGATCAGCTATTGCGCAAAAATAACCGGTGATTGTTTCAATCTCGTTGGGCCGCTGGTGGCTCACATCCTGCTGCATGGAGGAGTAGTTGTCGCTGGTCAATTCGGCCACATCCCATGCTTGTTCCATTAACTTTCGTTCAAATAGCGTGATCCCCAATGTGTGGGCCACATCGTCGATCTCTTTACATAACTGAGCCATGGCTGCCCGTCGATCGGTGTATTTGAGTAGTTCACCGTTACGGCAGTTATATAGCGCCGTGAGTGGGTTGATCGCGCAATTAATAGCGAGTTTGCGCCATAAAACGTTTTGAATATCTTCGGCCAGTGTGAGTTGATCATCGGTACTGCGGAGTGCTGCAAATAATTGATCGTTACCCGCGTTCGATAGGCGGCCAACCTGTGTGGTACCGATGCCTGCACGGATGAGATGCCAAGGGCGCTCAAAATAAGCTCCGTCAGTAGTACTGCCGGCCCAGATCTCTAATTGTGGGTTGGCTTCGGTCAGTTGCTGCTGAGGCCCCATACCATTATGCAGTAATAGTACTCGGGCATGACTCGATAGACGGTGTTGGATCGAGGCAAAGGCTTCGGTAACGGCAAATGATTTTGTGGTGATCAATAGATGAGAGATAGGGTCAGACTGGTTGGCAAGCTGTGCTGATGGGGTAAACCTCTCGGTGTGGTTGTTCTCGGTAAGAGCAAAGCCACCTGTATCGGTGTATTGCGTTAGTTTTTCAGGGGTGTGCAGAATTAACGAGACTCGGTGGCCTGCTTTTTCTAATTTAGCTGCCCAGAGCAACCCGATAGCGCCAGCGCCCAGAATATGCCAGTGCATAGGTCAGAATCCTGTACTGAATTGGGGTATGTGTCTGACCATCATAACGGTATGATAGGCAGGATCAAACGAATTTACCGCCAGCGGGGCGGTCGCAGTGTTTTAAGGAGTATTTTGGATGCCATCATTTGATATTGTTTCTGAACTGGATATGCATGAAGTGACGAATGCTGTCGACCAGGCGAATCGGGAACTGAGCACTCGCTATGATTTTAATAAAGTCGATGCCAAATTTGAACTGGCCGGTGAGGTGATTACCCTGCAGGCTGAAGTAGATTTTCAGTTGCAGCAGATGATGGAGATTCTGCGCAACAAGCTGGTGGGACGTAAGATAGATACGAAAAGTCTGGATATCGGTGAGGCGCAAACGGTCAACATGCGTGCCCGCCAGTTGGTTACCCTAAAGCAGGGGCTTGATCAGCCGTTGAGTAAAAAAATTATCAAGATGATCAAAGATAAAAAACTGAAAGTGCAGGCTCAGGTTCAGGGGGATCAGGTACGGGTGACCGGTAAGAAACGTGATGATCTGCAAGGTGTGATGGCGATGTTGCGAGAGGCTGACCTAGAACTGCCGCTGCAATATACCAACTTTCGGGATTAATCTTTCCTATACACGGCAGCGTTCAGCTGCCGTTACTTTATATCGGCTAGGCTGACGCAGGTTTAGACTTCATTCAAGGATATTAAGTGGACCCAGTAAACGTTACTGAGAACAAACAGCACTGGTCGGATGCGGTCTTAAACCGTCGCACCCTGATCTGTATTTTCACTGGATTTTCTTCCGGTATGCCTCTTTATGTATTGTTTCAATTACTACCGGCCTATCTGCGCGCGGAAGGGGTTGGGCTGAAAGAGATCGGTTTATTTGCCTTGGTGACCTTTCCTTACACATGGAAGTTTATGTGGGCACCGCTGATGGATCGCTATATTCCACCTTTTCTTGGCCGTCGCCGGGGGTGGATGTTGTTGATGCAGTTGGCGTTGCTCGGCTCGATTGCCTGTTTGGGGCTGTTTGACCCGGGCATGTCGATCATGACTATTGCCTATCTCGCCACCGCTGTTGCTCTATTCAGTGCCAGTCAGGATATTGTGCTGGATGCTTATCGCCGGGAGTTATTACCCGAGCAGGAGCTGGGCTGGGGCAATTCGGTGCATGTGCAGGCTTATCGAATCTCAGGAATAGTACCTGGTGCTTTGGGGCTTATTCTGGCGGATATGATGCCCTGGAGCACTGTTTTTATGATCGTGGCGGGCTTTATGATAGTGGGGGTGTTGATGACTCTCATCGTCAAAGAGCCCATTACCGCACCTCGCGCTCCTAAAACGTTGAAAGAAGCGGTGGTCGAACCGTTTAATGAATTTATCACCCGGTTGGGTTGGGCAGGTGCGCTGCAAATTCTCAGTTTTATGTTTCTTTACAAGCTCGGCGACAATATGGCCACCGCTTTGTCGACACCGTTTTATATTGATATGGGTTTCAGTCTGACGGAAATAGGTGTTATCGCCAAAGCGTCAGCATTATGGGCATCCGTGGTTGGGGGAATTCTCGGTGGCCTATGGATGATTAAACTGGGTATCAATCGGGCATTGTGGATCTTTGGGGTTGTTCAGGTCGTGACGATTCTCGGGTTTGCACTGCTGGCCGAAATAGGCCCAGATAAGCTGGTGCTGGCGGTAGTGATTAGCTTCGAATATCTAGGCGTTGGACTCGGCACGGCCGCGTTTACCGCGTTTATCGCCCGTACGACCAGTATCACTTTTGCGGCAACCCAATTTGCGCTGTTTACCGCATTAGCCGCCTTACCTAGAACCTTTGTTAATGCCCTGACGGGTTATATTGTCGATGCCGTTGGTTGGAATATGTTCTTTTATCTCTGTGCGCTGTTGGCGATACCGGGGATGCTGTTGTTATTAAAAGTCGCTCCGTGGAGTGAATCTACGGCGAAAGAACCTATTGCTTAAGAAGTGTTCTTAGGCAACGAATCCCGTGCTAGGCTATTGAAAAAGCGCTAGATTTCATTTTTACTGTCAAAAATCACAGAGCAATTGATGTGAAGTTGGCGAGCGTTAGTTGACTATTTGAAAACGCTTTATATTACTTGAAACGTATTGACGTTATCTGAGAGTGTAAATAATAGGGGAGTGTCGAATGGATCAGTTTTTGAATGCCTTACCAAAGGCTGAATTACACCTTCACCTTGAGGGTTCGCTGGAGCCTGAACTGATGTTTATGCTGGCGGAGCGCAATGGCGTTGTCTTGCCCTACAGCTCGGTAGAGCAACTGCGTAAAGCCTATGATTTTGGCAATCTGCAGGACTTTCTGGACCTTTATTATCAAGGGGCCGCAGTGTTACAAACCGAACAGGACTTCTATGACCTGACGTGGGCGTATATTGAACACTGCCAAGCGCAGCATGTTATCCATATCGAACCATTTTTCGATCCTCAAACCCATACCGCTCGAGGCATCGCTTTTGAAACGGTGATTAATGGTATTAGCCGGGCGCTCGAAGACGCTGAACATGAGTATGGTATTAGCTCAGGGTTGATTATGTGTTTTCTTCGTCATCTGAGCGAAGCGGATGCTTTCGAAACATTGCAACAGGCAACCCCTTTTCTGGATAAGATTATCGGTGTCGGATTGGACAGTTCTGAGCTGGGACACCCACCGGCTAAGTTTGCCCGAGTGTTTGCCAAGGCGCGTGAGTTAGGTCTACTGACGGTGGCTCATGCCGGTGAAGAAGGCCCCGCGCAAAACGTCATTGATGCTCTGGATATACTTAAAGTCGATCGTATTGATCATGGTGTACGTGCTATAGATGACGCCGCTTTAATGCAGCGTTTAGCCGAGGAAAATATCGCATTGACCGTCTGTCCATTGTCGAATACTCGGCTGCGGGTTTTTGATGATATGAGTCAGCACAATATTTTGCAGATGTTGGCGCAGGGGGTGAAAGTCACCGTCAATTCCGATGATCCTGCTTATTTTGGTGGCTACTTAACCGAAAATTTTATCGCCCTCGAAAAGGGTTTAGGTATGACCCGAGAACAGGCGATACAACTAGCGCGTAACAGCTTCAAATATAGCTTCGCTACACCCGAGCGAAAGGCAGAGTTGATAGCGGCGTTAGATCGCTTTTCGACGGCAACACAGTAAGTATGCCGTCGAGGCATGCTTTAGGTTGTCGTTTTTAATAAGAATTCTAAAATAGCACCCCTATCCCGAATCAGGTGAGGGGCTTCCGGTTGGTAGATTACCTTAATATCGGCAACGTTCGCTTCAAGCCTTGCTTGGGTCGCTTTTGAGTTGAGTAATACATCTTTTCCCGCAACGATCGCCAGCGTCGGGGCTGTGATAGCCTGTAGAGCTTGATCATTGAAGATCGGTAGTCTATCAAAGCGGGGGATAACATGCCGGGTAATCAAGGCAAACAACTGACGAAGTTTCAGCATGGTTGCCGATGGGTTTTTTTCTTCAGGGCCGAAGATCATCTCACGTACTTTTCGTTTGCCCCATTTGCCTAACAACATCAGTGGTAGGGCTTTGAGAAGGAATTTCCGTTGTGGGCCAACGCCACCGGGTACTAAAAGCGCGAGTCGGTTGACCTTCTCTGGTCGACGGTTGGCATAATCCAGTGCCAACCAACCACCTAATGATTCACCAACGATAGCAACATGAGACAGCGATAACCCTTGCATCACCTCATCCAACCATAAAGCGTAGGCATCACCGGCCATGGGTAGACGAACCTGTGCGCTTAAGCCTGGCTCGCCAATCATATCGATCGCATAGATGTGAAAATGCTTCGACCACTCCTCGATATTTTGTAGCCAAGCGCTGGCGTTGGACATAGCGCCGTGCATGAGCAACAGCGGTGGCAGAGCAGCATCACCACAGGCCAGCACATGGGTTTCACCGTGACGAGTGGGCAAGGTTAACGATTCAAAAGCAACCGGCCAGAGTTTAAGCACCTCGTTATAGCACTGTTTGACCGCGTGCTCACCGTCAGTTGATTTGTATATTGTCATGGTGTTTCCAAATAATATGGGAGTGAAAGTATGATTAAGCGGCTGATTTTGCGGCTGTTCTATAGAGATAATATCGGTATTTGATCTAACTTACAGTGTAAATTGGCTGATAGGCCTAATGATTTAATAAAAACCATAGGCTGAGTACTGTGTCGCTGGTGTTAAGGGCTAAAGTTTCAGTTCGCTGATGTGAAGGGACTCTGGGTATATGCTGTTGGCGATAATCGCGAGTTGATATTGATCGATGGTCGCTTCGTAAAGGTACCACGGGGTATTTTCCATTTTCAGATCTTGATAACACAGTGAGGCAAGAGTCGCTTGAGATTGCTGTGCAGCGGGAAGCGCTTTATAGAGCGCTTCTTTGGCACACCACAATTGGTAAAAATAGTTTTTTCTGGCTAACGTTGCTTTAGGCATCGCACTTATTTCATCAGGGCTCATAAATAGCTCAGCTGCAGAGATAAAATCTCTGGTGCTTTTTTTATATTCCAGATCGATTCCAACGTTATTGTCGCTCAGTGCAAAGCCGATGAGTGATTTGCTATGGGTCAGACTAATGTAGCCGGTTGGAAGATTGTGGATAAGCGGTGTAGAGTGACGCCGTTCCTCTATTTGCCAGTAGTTAAGGGGTTGATTAAATCGCTCGCTCAGAGCCGTGCAGATCAGCAATCGACTGAATAGGTATTGTTGCGCTCTGCGAGGATGTTGCAGCTGTTTGTAATAACGTTGTTGCGCGAGAGGCAGTAGAGAAAGGTATTGTTGTGTTTCTTTGTCATGATGCGCTGCGATTCTGGAATACCAGAACTGCAGCGCACTCTTTGTTTCGCTAGCGGGCAAGTTTAACGACGTCGCCGTTCAGTGCAACACCGGCCATGATGGCACCCGCATGGCATTCGAATTCACTGTTACTGCTGTTTTTCTGTTTTTTGTAATAGCTGACAATATTAATAACGGCATTACCCCCTTCGGCTTTGGCTCTTTCTTGTAATGCCAGTAGCGCTGATAGGAATACCCAACGACATGCTTCTCCATCACTTTTGCCAAAAGCATTGGTTTTTTTGTTGGTGGTGAAGTTACCGAAAGAGCTTAGTTTTTTAGCGTGTTTTTGGTGGCCGAAATACAATCGAATAGTGGGATCTAAGCGTTCTTTAAAATCAGCAGATTGCATCGCGTCTTCAATTGAGAACATCAGCTTTGAATCACGGCTGTAAGCCTCTGGGGCGAGCAGTAGAAGAGTCGAGGTTAGCAATGCTATAAACAGTTTCACAGGTTTTTCCTTGAAGGTGGTTTCCATTAAGTGCATGGATTATAGGGAGATAAATGATCCGCTTCAATAATCTTTAGGTTGCATCACTGAGGTGAGCAGGTAAAATTCCAGCCTGAAAATTAGGGATAATATTTTAACATATGCGATTAAATGGCTAATGCTACGGTCGTTGACGGAGTAAGTCGCTTGTTACGTTTTAAATTGCAATCATGGAATGCATTTGCCCCAGGACTTGAGAGTCATCATGCTTGGCGCGAATGGCTGTTACATCCATCGGAGCTTCCCTTAGAGTTGGGGAAAACATCACTTAAGCAAATTCCACCCATGCTGAGACGGCGCTTTACCCCGTTGGGCCGATGTGCCGCTGGTGCCGCTTTACCTGTGTTGAGCGATATCGATGCGATTCCCGGGGTGTTTGCTTCTCGCCATGGTGATACCCCTTTAACGCTGTCTCTGCTTGAAGGTATTGCTAACGGTGAGTCGATGTCGCCAACGGGTTTTAGCCTCGCCGTACATAATGCGCTGAGTGGCTTGCTGTCGATTGCGCGAAAAGATGTGAGCGAAGTGACGGCGATTGCGGCAACGGAAAATCTTATTCCTAATGCGCTTATTGAAGCGGCCACCCAATTACAGGAGCGACCTCGTGTGCTCTGTGTCATTTATGATGTGCCGCTGCCTGAGCTTTATCAGGCCTACAGTGATTCTGTTGATTTTCCTTGTGCGGTGGCGATGATTTTAACGCTAGATGAAGGCGATGATTTTGTCATACAACGTGAAAACAGTCGGAATGATACCACTCACCTCGATGATTTTACCGGACTGCTAAGGATTTTGTCTGGCTTAGAGGCGAGTGCCAGCTTCGTTTCAGATTCCAGCGGTTGGCGGGTCAGTCGCGGATGAGGTGCTTGGCGAATCGTATCAATCATATTTGGCGTTGGTTCGGTACCGCGTTTAGTTTTTTTGTCTTCGGTCTTGGCGGAATTCTTCTGCCATTACTTGCGGTTCCTGTGCTGTACCTTATACCCGGCACCAAACGCCAGCGAGAACGTCGAGCTCAGGGCATTATTCATTATTCGTTTCGTTTTTATATTGGCATGATGAAGTGCTTAGGTGTTTTAAGTTATGAACTAGAAGATGTGGATAAGTTGCGTCAGGCTAAATTGATTTTGGCTAACCATCCTTCCCTGATTGATGTCATTTTTCTGATCGCTTTAGTGCCTAATGCCAACTGTGTTGTGAAAGGTGGATTAGTGCGCAACCCTTTTACACGGGGGCCGATTAAGACGGCGGGCTATATCATTAATGAAAATAGTGAAGCGGTTATTCTTGCTGCGTCAGAGGCGTTTGCTAAGAATGATGCCCTCATTATTTTTCCGGAAGGTACACGCACTACGCCACAACAATCACTAAGCCTTAAGCGTGGCGCTGCGAATGTGGCTATTAGAGCCGCTGCCGACATCACTCCCGTTCTTATCGAGTGTATTCCGACGACATTAAGCAAAGAAAATCGATGGTATGATGTGCCGTCCCAAAAGGTTCATTTTCGGATCAAAGTCTGTGCAGAAATTCCGGTGGCACCTTATCTAGCTGAGAGTGCACCGTCGGTTGCTGCTCGGAAGCTGACAGCGGATTTGACAGAGTATTTTAATAAGGAGTTGGTACTGTATGAGCAATCTGCAGCTGGAAATTAAACAGATGATCATTGAAATATTGGATCTCGAAGACATTGAGCCAGATGAGATCATTGATGATGAACCATTGTTTGTTGATGGTCTTGGGCTTGATTCGATTGATGCACTAGAGATCGGTTTAGCATTGCAAAAGCGTTATGGCATTAAGCTTAAGGCGGACTCGGAAGATACCCGGGAGCATTTTGCCAGCGTCAATGCGTTGGCCGTTTTAATTGAATCTCAACGCACGAGTTAAGAGGTTGGTATGACTGATCAAGAACAAATTTATCAGAAAATCTCGGCGGTGCTTGTTGAGCTGTTTGAGATCGATCCGGCGGCGATACATCCTGGCGCTAATCTGTATCAGGATCTCGATATTGACAGTATCGATGCGGTTGATCTGGTGGTCGAGTTAAAAAAGATGACCGGCAAGAAGATTAAACCTGAAGACTTTAAATCGGTTCGGACTGTGCAGGATGTGGTAACCGAAGTTGAAAAGCTGCTTGGCTGATGTCGATAGCTTTCAAGGCTGGGGTTCTGCTGCTGACACTAGGGTACCCCTTTATCGTTTATTGGGGATTACAGCGTTTTAACGCTGCTCTACTGTTACCGTTGCTCGCGATGGTGTTGGCCTTGCGATGGCTGGCGGGGGAGCAGCGTAGCGAACGTAAGGTGATTGTCGCCAGTGCGATAGGCGTGACTTTGATCGCTATTATCGGGGGGATACAGCAGGGTTTGAAGTTTTACCCTGTGTTGGTGAATTTCAGTATGTTGGTTATTTTTGCCAGCAGCCTGTATGCCCGGCAAACGGTGGTTGAAAAAATGGCTCGGCTGAAAGAGCCTGACTTATCGCCACAGGGAGTTGCCTATACCCGTAATGTTACCCAGGTTTGGTGCGCCTTTTTTGTGTTCAATGGCACGGTGTCTGCAGTGACGGCGGTCTGGGCATCGGAACAGATATGGATGCTGTATAACGGTTTTATCGCTTACATTCTCATCGGTTTACTGATGGTAGTTGAATGGGTTGTCCGGCAAAGAGTTAAACGGAATTGATGAGCAGATTATTATCACTGGCGGATTGGTTAAACACAGCTCCAGCCGGCACTATTGCCTATACGGCGAATAGCTCGGTCAGTAAATCTGATTTGGAAAGCCGAATTCTCCATTGGATCAATGTGCTGCCGGCTAAAAGAGGTCAGCGTTGGGCGCTCTATCATCAGGATTCAGCGGAATTCCTAGCGATGTTACTAGCGCTTTGGCAGCTCGGTTGTACCGCCTGTGTACCCGGTGATGATCGGCCTGCGACCCGAGAGCGGTTGCGGCTTCAAGTGCAGGGATTTGTCGCTGATTTTCTGGATGATGTTGTTCACAGTAAACAGGGATCAGCGGCTGATAATGATGGGGCAAGGATTGCTTGGCAAACTCTTTCTAAAGATTTCCCCGCGCTTGAAATTTATACATCAGGTTCGACCGGTGAACCTAAAGCAATACAGAAAACCGTAGCTCAGCTCGACAGTGAGTTGATGGCGTTGGAAGCCCTATGGCCAACTGATCATGAGGCTGTGGTGATTTCAACCGCGACGCATCAGCATTTTTATGGTTTGATTTTTCGTTTATTATGGCCACTTGCTAGAGGGCAACGTTTTGAAACGGAGCAGTGGCAATACACCGAAGACCTGTTTAGCCGCGGGTTACGTTATCCCTCGTTTGCGTTGGTATCGACCCCATCACACCTAGGGCGCTTTAATACTGCTGTCGCATGGGCTGAGGTGGCTGATCGTTGCTGCTCGGTGCTTTCATCTGCAGCGCCTTTGAAACAAAAAGATAGTGTGCAGGTTGCTCAGTTACTACAAGCGCCGGTGCGTGAGATTTATGGTAGTTCTGAAACCGGAGCCATTGCGTGGCGGCAGCAGTCCAATAGCGGGGATGAGCCTTGGCAAGCATTACCTGGCGTACAGCTATCACAGACGGATAACGCGCTATTGCTGGTGACTGCTGATCAGTTGGCTGGCAATGCGTTTGAAATGTCGGATCAAGTAGAATTTATTGCTGAAGGGCTGTTTCACTTACGCGGACGAGTTGATCGGATTGTTAAAGTAGAAGGCAAGCGTGTTTCTCTGACCGAAGTGGAACGGATTGTTCAGCAGTCCAATCTGGTTGAGCAGGCTAAAGCTTTGACACTTAACCGTAAGCGAGTTGAGGTTGCTTTAGTGATAGAACTGACTGAAGCGGGCGAGCAGCTATTAAGCTTGTCAGGCAAGCGAAAACTGCAGCAGCAACTCAAACAGCATCTACAAAACTTTTTCGAACCTGTATTGTTGCCCCGACGTTGGCGTTTTGTCCAACAGATGCCCTATAACGCGCAAGGGAAGTTACCCATGGATAATCTACAAGCCATGTTTATATCGCAAGAGGTTAAATGGCCCGATTTGACGAGTCAGGTGATGACAGGAAATTGTGCCGAACTGGTTTGCCAAATACCCGCCAACCTTATTTATTTTGATGGGCATTTTGCCGGGAATCCTATCTTGCCTGGTATCGTGCAGGTGCATTGGGCGGAGCATTATGGTCGTCAGTTGCTGTCGCTGGTAGGGCGATTTGATCGGTTAGAGGTTGTTAAGTTTCAGCAGGTTATATTTCCTGAATCGACTATTAATCTGACGCTTGAATATCAACCTGAAAAAGGGAAACTCAATTTTCGTTTCTATTCCGACAAAGGAGTCCACTCCAGTGGCCGGATCTGTTTTAGTTGAAGATGATTTCAAGCCGGTAGTGGTTATTCCGGTGTATAACCATGAAGACGCTATTGGCGTTACGTTGGTGGATGTTTTACGTTTCGGCTATCCCGTTATGCTGGTGGATGATGGTAGTTCGGCTATCTGTCGTGATGTGCTGGTGAAACTATGTGATCAGTATGCTGAGCGGGTCAGTTTGATACGGCTACCCCGCAACAGTGGCAAAGGAGCTGCAGTGAAGGTTGGGCTTCAGCAGGCTCTTGAAGCTGGTTATAGCCATGCGGTGCAGGTCGATGCCGATGGGCAGCATGATCTAGAGGATATGCCACTGTTTATGGATACCGCTCAGGCCTCACCTGAGGCGTTGGTTATCGGTTATCCCCGATATGATGAGTCAGTACCAACGCACCGTTATTTAGCTCGCTACCTAACCCATGTTTGGGTGTGGATTAATACCTTGTCATTTTCCGTGAAAGATACGATGTGTGGTTTTCGAGTTTATCCGTTAGCGCCAGTAGTGTCGTTATTGCGAGAAGATGGTTGTGGTGACCGCATGGAGTTCGATACTGAAGTTGTTGTGAGATGGGTGTGGCAGGGGCTGGCGGTCGAAAACCTGCCGACAAAAGTGCATTATCCGATTGATGGTGTCTCCCATTTTAATGCGGTAAAAGACAATATACTTATTTCGCGGATGCATGCAGGATTATTTTTTGGCATGTTACTGCGCCTCCCACGACTACTACGGAATAAGTTAAATGACTGATGCGAAAAAACATTGGTCAGGCGTCGCAGAGGCAGGTTCCTTGTTTGGAATGCGATTTTTGCTGCTGGTTTATCGGTTATTTGGGCGCTGGGGATTTAGGCTGATTTTGCTGCCGGTGATAAGTTATTTTTATCTTACTCGGCGTCAAGCAAGGCAGGCGTCGGCTGAATATTTAGCTCGGTTATCAAAGACTTTCCCCCAGAGTCACCAGGCGGGTTTGAGCACTGTTCGGCACTTTTGGTGCTTTGGTGAAATATTACTGGATAAACTATTGGTTTGGATGGGGCGCATTCATCGTGAAGACGTTGTGTTTGCAACACCTGACGCTTTTGAAGAGGTTGACCGAAGTACCCGTGGTGGTGTGATTTTGGTGTCTCATCTGGGAAATACCGAAGTATGTAGTGCGTTGGCTCACCAACTTCCTAATATCAAAATCACTATGCTGGTGCATACTCGCCATGCGGAAAAGTTTAATACTTTGATGCAGCAAACCAATAGCAATGCTTGTATTAATTTGATGCAAGTGACCGATATGACGCCAGCCACGGCGATGCTTTTATCCGAGCGCGTTGCAGCTGGCGAGTATGTGGTTATTGCCGCAGATCGTACACCGGTGAGTGGCGCGGACCGTACTTCGATGGTCGATTTTTTAGGGGCCAAAGCAAACTTTCCACAAGGGGCTTTTATTCTTGCTGGATTACTGGGTTGCCCCGTTTATTTGTTGTTTTGCTTGAAGCATGAGCAACAATATCATCTTTACTTGGAACCCTTTGCGGCGCAAATACGCTTCAATCGGCGTAATCGCAGTGAACAAGTTCAGAGTTCAGTACAGACATATGCCAAACGGCTGGAACATTATTGCCAGCTAGCGCCCCTGCAGTGGTTTAATTTCTTTCCTTTTTGGCAAGTAGTGTCGCCCGCTAATGAATCCCAGGATTAATGGTTTTATGCAACGAGAGTCGTTTAGGAAATCGTATGATTGAAACAGAGGTTAGCATTGAGATCCCGTTTCATGATGTTGATGTGATGCGGGTTGCTTGGCACGGGCACTACGCTAAATATTTGGAAATCGCCCGTTGTGAGTTGTTCGAGCAGTTTGACTATAACGTTCCGCAGATGGAAGCATCAGGTTATGCATGGCCTGTGATCGATATGCGTATTCGTTATGCTCAGCCATTACGTTTTCAACAGAAAGTTAAGGTAAAGGCAACGTTGGTCGAGTGGGAACATCGATTGAAAGTGAACTACCTGATCAGTGATGCCGAAACCGGAAAAAGGCTGACGAAAGCCTATACCGTTCAAGTTGCGGTGGATATGAATAGTGGTGAAATGCTTTATGTCTCGCCAGACATTGTGTTGCAAAAGTTGGGGGTGACATCGTGATACGAGGCTGGGTGTTAGGGTTATTATTGGGCTGGTCAATGATTGGACAAGCTGCGGATTTTACGTTATTGGAATCCCTCACGAGTGCCCCGCAAACATTACAAGGACGGTTTACCCAAGTTAAGTTGGTTAAAGCCTTGGATGCTCGGTTTGAATCGTCCGGCCATTTTGACTATCAACGGGATAGCTCGATCCGCTGGCATACACTCGAGCCCATCGATAATTTACTTACCTTGACCCCTCAGACTATTTCTAATCAGCAAGGTACTACGGTGTTATCCAAGCTTGATAGCCAACAGAATCCAGTGGTGGCTGTTTTCAGTGATATCTTTTTTGGTGTAATGACCGCTCAGTGGCAGACCCTCGCCGAATACTTTGAAATGAATGTTGAGGGCTCTAAACAATATTGGACAGTGACGTTAATACCCATTGATAGCAGTGTCGAGCAGGTCGTCGCTAAGGTTGAGTTGCGGGGTGATGAGTTGCTGAGAGAGGTGTTGCTTTTCGAAGCGACAGGGGATCAAACGCAGATTAAATTTCTCGACTTACAGCCATGATTAGATGGGGGCAGCAACGGTTAATGGCACTGCTATGGCTCATCGTTGTGCTAGGGGTTACATTGGCAGCGGTAAGGCAAGGGCCCGCCTTTGATACCAGCCTAATGGCATTGTTACCTGCTACCGAACAGCGGCCGGAGATTCGTCAGGCAGTCGACCAACTGAGCGCTGAGTTTTCGGGACAGGTTTTATTGGTCGTTTCGGCTGATGATCGGGACACCGCCCGTCAAGCTGTAGCCATAGCAGCAGAGCGATTGGAGGGTCTGTCGGATATCGCCAGTATTGATTGGCGCTTGAATGATTCAGCGATGGTCAGCAATGAACTCTATCCTTTTCGCTTTACTGTATTAAGTGAAGCTGTCCGTAATAGACTGTTGGTGGGGCAGGGGCAGCAGCAATATCAAGCCGCCTTGCAGCAACTGTTCAGCCCTTTATCGGGCCGAGCTCTGGATCCTATTGGTGATCCTTTTGCGCTCTATGCCGATCTACAAATGAGCCGTCAATCGAGTTTACAGATAACCTTAGAACAGGGATTGTTTCGGTTAACCGCCAGTGACAAACCAGCGTATCTGATTCGTCTTGATCTACATCCCGATCCCTTCTCTCTGCCTATACAGCAGCGTGTATTAGCAGTGGTAGATCCGCTTGATCAAGCATTAACATCGCTTGGCGCTCAGCTTTTCCGTTCTGGTCTAATCTGGCATGCGGCTGCCGGTGCTCAGCAGGCCAAAAGTGAAATATCGACGATTGGACTGGGATCTATCCTCGGTATTACCTTATTGATATTGTTGGTTTTTAGACGTTTTAGCGCCTTAGGGGCGGTTTTACTGCCGGTCTTAATCGGCTGTCTGATGGCCAGCGCTGTGACGTTATTAAGTTTTGCGAATATCCACCTAATAACACTGGCCTTTGGTGCAGGGCTGGTGGGGGTGTCTGTCGATTATGCGCTGCATTTTATGTGCGAAAGGCAGGTGCAGCCTGCTGATAAGGTGGTGAAAAAGCTATTTGCTGGATTATTTTTGGGCTTGGCATCCAGTGTGATTGCTTATGCTGGTCTGGCCTTAGCGCCTTTCCCCGGTTTACGTCAGATGGCGGTGTTTTCAGTGACGGGGTTAATCGCTGCTTGGTTGACGGTGTTGCTGTGGTTGCCGTTGATTAACCGTGGCGCATCCCATCAAACGTTGCCCTGTGCTGCACTGTTAAATCGATGGCGAAAACGATATCCCCATTTAGAGTCTCAGCCTTTACTGGTGGCCGGCTTTGTCATTGTCGGGCTAATTAGCTTAATTATCATCGGACATGGACAGCCTCAGGATGATGTTAGACTGCTGCAAACCTCTTCGGCTGAACTCTTAAATGAAGATCGTCGGGTGCAGCAGTTACTCGGTAACAGTAGTAGTGCTACGTTTTTGTTGATTACAGCAAACAGCGTGGAAGCGGTATTGCAAACTGAAGAGCGGTTACGGTCTCACCTTGATGGCATGGTTAATACTTCTGAGCTAGACGGCTATCAGGCGTTATCGCAAATGCTACCTTCGCGCCAACGACAAGTTGAAAACAGTCAATTAGCTCGCGAATTATATCGACAACATCTACCTGAACTTGCCACGGTGCTACATTTTTCTGAAACTCAGCTGGAGGCGACCGAAGCCGCACTAAGGCAAGGGCTGAGCCAGCCGTTAACGCCATCGGTATGGCGGCATTTAGCGACCAGCGAAGGCTGGCGTCAACTGCTTGTCAGTGATTCTTCCGGTGCTGCAGCGAGTGTTATTCGTTTTACGGGCACGTTGAACCCGGCTCTCAAAGCACAGCTAACGTTATTGGCTGATGCTGAATCAGGGGTTTATTGGGTTGATCGTGTTGCTAACATCACTGACCTATTGTCAGATTATCGACAACAGATCGTTCAGTGGTTGTTGGTCGCGTACGGTTTGGTGATCGCGCTATTAGCTGTGCGATATCGTTATGATTTATGGCGGATTATTCTGCCACCACTGATGGCTTCTTTAATCACCTTCGCCGCTTTGATACTGAGTGATGGTGGTTATAATCTGTTTAATTTGATTGCTTTAATGTTGGTGTTGGGTATCGGCCTTGATATGGGTATTTTTCTGTATGAAGCCGCAGACAGTGAGCATACTTGGCTAGCTGTTAGCCTATCGGCCATCACAAGTTTATTGGCGTTCGGTTTATTAACCTTTAGCCAAACCCCCGTACTTTATCATTTTGGCGTTATTGTGCTGCCCGGACTCTGTTTGGTCTGGCTAATTGCACCACTGATGCGCAGGTTACAACCGGAGATTAAAGAATGACTGTTTCACAGGGATGTTTCGACGTCGTTGTTATTGGTGCTGGCCCATCTGGGGCCGTGGCTTCAACACTATTGGCTGATTATGGCTATCGTGTGTTGGTGCTGGAAAAAGAGCATTTTCCACGTTTTTCAATCGGCGAGAGCCTGCTGCCTCAAAGTATGGATTTCCTTGAGCGAGCAGGGATGTTGCAGGCGGTCATTGAGGCTGGTTTTCAATATAAGAATGGCGCTGCTTTTTCCCGTGCTGATGAATATGATTGTTTTGATTTTCGTGAAAAATTCACCTCGGGTTGGGGGACGACCTATCAGGTGCAGCGAGAGCGATTTGATAAGGTGTTAGCCGATTGTGCCAGTGCGAGGGGAGTTGAGATTCGCTATGGGCAAACAGTGGTTGCCGTTAGTTCAATTGAAAAGGGGATGCAAATTGATGTTGTGTCTGATGATGGCTCCATTTTTCAGGTGAGTGCTGGCTTTGTTCTTGACGGCAGCGGTTTTGGCCGAGTCTTACCACGGCTAATGCAGTTGGAAAAGTCCTCTAGCCTTGCTTCACGGGTTTCGCTGTTTACTCATATTGAGGACCATATCAGTGATAGCCGTTTTGATCGAAATAAAATTTTGATTACGGTTCACCCGCATCACCCTGCCGTATGGTATTGGTTAATTCCTTTTAGTAATGGCCGGGCATCGGTTGGGGTGGTATTACCGAGAGAGATCTATGCCGCGGCTGAGGGGACTGAAGGTGAAATACTTCAGCGTTTTATCACGGAAAGTGGGTTGCTTAATGACTGTCTGGTAGATGCTAAATTTGATACCCGTGTCGGTATGATCGATGGCTATTCCTGTAATGTGGAAAGTCTCTATGGTGACAACTTTGCTTTGCTAGGTAATGCTGGTGAGTTTCTTGATCCGGTATTCTCATCGGGCGTTACTATTGCCTTGAAATCTGCATCACTTGCCGCTGAGGTGGTACATCGACAGTTGCAAGGGTTGAAGCCTGATTGGCAAGCAGAATATGCTGATCCGCTGATGCAAGGGGTTAATACTTTTAGAGCCTTTGTGGAAGGCTGGTACGATGGTCGGTTGCAGGATGTTATTTTTGCGGCGGATAAAAGTGAACAGATTAAGGCGATGATCAGTTCGATCCTTGCTGGTTATGCTTGGGATGAGGAAAACCCCTATGTGCGCGATCCTAGTCGCCTGACAACCTTGGCTGAGTTATGTCGAAAATAAGGGCGTTATTCGTATCGATGCTCATCCTCTTATTGATAGCGGGGTGCAGTATGATCGGTACTAACAACCGTTCAGCCGAGATGATACTGCTTCAACCCGTCGATGGGCCGCCCTCAGTATTACTGACGCAGCGGGTGACATTAGACAGCAGAGGGCAGCAACAGCAGTTTATCGCAATCGGTCGGTTTACCTATGCACAGACTCAACTGGTGGCGCTTCTGCCAACGGGGCAGCAGCTGCTCTATCTTGAATTTGATGGTCAGGAATTAGTGCAGCGAGCGGCTCCCTCGATTGAGTTGCCGGGTAACGATATACTGGCGCTAATTCAGTTTGCCCTTTGGCCGGATGATGCATTACAGCGTAGTTATCGCTCTGAGCAGGGCTGGACTGTCGCATTAGCGGATGATCATCGGCAATTAACCTACAACGGTCAGCTTTGGCTGGATGTCGTGTATACGGGACAGCAGGTGAGTATAGATAATCGGTTGGCTGGATATAGGGTCTTTATTGAGACCTTAGAACAGAAGGAATTGCAACTTTGAAACGATGTTACCTCAATTCAATGGCGATGCTCAGTGCTTTGGGTGATTCACCTGCACAGGTTTGTGAGCGCCTGACATCAGGTCTGCCTGAGTTAACGTTCACTGATCGGTTCAGCCCTGGCCAACCTCTTCCGCTCGGCTTGTATGAGGGGGTATTACCAGAGGTTTCATTTAGTGACGCGAAATGGCAGAGTCGCAATAATCGTTTTGCTTTAGCTGCTCTGCGTCAGATTGGCAGTGATATTGACGCCGCGGTTAAGTGCTATGGTGCGGACCGTGTGGGTGTCGTTATAGGTACTTCGACATCGGGTATTGGCGATAGTGAAGCGTTTCTTAGTCTGCGGGCGCAGACAGGCCAAGTGCCAGATGAATATGATTACGGACTTCAGGAAATGGGGGCCACCGCCGCTTTTGTGGCAAAGCAATTGAATGTGAGCGGGCCAATCTTTGGTATATCGACCGCCTGCTCATCCGGTAGTAAAGCACTGGCGTCTGCTCGACGACTACTTCGCTCGGGTCTTTGTGATGCCGTGATCGCTGGTGGTGTTGATACATTGTGCCATTTGACCGTGCAGGGCTTTTCGTCCCTAGAGGCGGTGAGTGATCAGCCCTGTACCCCGTTTAGCGCCAACCGAAATGGCATCAATATTGGTGAAGCTGCCGCCCTATTTCTGGTAACAACAGAGGCACAGGGGGTTGAGCTAGTTGGAGTTGGTGAAAGTTCGGATGCACATCATATTTCTGCACCTGATCCTTTAGGTGGCGGTGCTGTACGCTGCATGTCGGCTGCATTGGCCGATGCGGATATTACTGCAGAAGAGATTAGTTATATCAATCTGCACGGTACGGCGACAGCCTTGAACGATCAGATGGAGTCGCGGGCTGTCGCCGCGGTGTTTGGGGCCGCGGTTCATTGCAGTTCAACTAAACCTTTTACTGGGCATACGTTGGGGGCGGCCGGTGCACTTGAAGCGGCAATCTGTTGGCTGGCACTGCAGGAAGGTTTTATGCCAGTGCATCATTGGGATGGTGTTTACGATCCTGAGTTACCACCGATCAATCTTGTAACAGAGGCAGGCTTTGCTGAGATGCCTGTGTATATGTTGAGTAATTCGTTTGCTTTTGGTGGCAATAATATATCGCTGATATTGAGAGGGTTGTGATGAAATCTGGCTATCAGGTCGCTGATCTTGTGCCCCATTCTGGGAGGATGAGTCTGTTAACAGAGATAACGGGTTATGGGGATGATTGGCTGAGCGCAGAGGTCGCCATCAATGCAGACAGTATGTTTGCAGATTCCCGAGGGGTGCCTGCATGGGTTGGTCTGGAATACCTAGCTCAGGCTATTGGTGCTTTTGCCGGTCTACAAGAAAGGCTTAAAGGCGAAGCGCCTAAGTTGGGTTTTTTATTGGGCACCCGTAAGTATCGGTGTAGTGCTGATTATTTTCTGTTGGGTGATCGAGTAGCGCTGAAAGTGATTAGGAATATGCAGGCTGAAAATGGCTTGAGTGCATTTGAATGCTTTTTACAAGGCAATGATGTTAGCGCGAGTGCGAGCTTGAATGTGTTTCAGCCTGAGGATGGTGAACAGTTTTTAAAGGATGCGAATCAATGAAGGGCACAGTATTAGTAACAGGTTCAAGCCGAGGTATTGGTAAGGGAATCGCTCTGCGACTCGCTGAAGATGGTTACGATATTGTGCTACATTGTCGAACCCAGCGTGAGGATGCCGAAGATGTGGCAACTCACATTAGAGCGTTAGGGCGACAAGTTAGAGTGTTGCAGTTTGATATCGCTAACCGTGATCAAACGCGGGAAATCCTCGAGCAGGATACCGAGGCATTTGGAGGCTATTACGGGGTTGTCTGTAATGCTGGTGTTGCTCGAGATAATGCCTTTCCTGCGATTCCTGGGGATGAGTGGGATGAGGTGCTGAGAACTAATCTAGATGGTTTTTATAATGTGCTTCATCCGGTGATTATGTCGATGATTCGACGGCGTAAGCCCGGCCGGATTGTGACGATGTCGTCGGTGTCTGGTGAAATGGGCAATCGTGGTCAGGTTAATTACAGTGCCGCAAAGGCTGGTATTATCGGTGCAACCAAAGCCCTAGCGGTTGAGTTGGCAAAACGTAAAATCACAGTTAATTGTGTTGCCCCAGGCCTCATTGAAACCGAAATGACCGAGCAACTGGTGTTGGATGAAGCGATGAAGATGATTCCAATGCAGCGGGTTGGGAGTATCAGCGAGGTGGCGGGTACCGTCAGTTTTTTAATGTCTGAAGATGCTGGGTATATCACTCGGCAGGTGATTTCGGTTAATGGTGGGATGCATTGATGAAGCGTGTTGTTGTAACGGGAATGGCGGGTTTTTCTCCCGTAGGGAATGACTGGCAAACAATTAAGGAAAACCTACAAGGCTTGAAAACCGGTATTGTCAGAATGGATGAATGGGATATCTATGATGGCCTAAATACTCGTCTTGCGGGCCCAGTTACCGATTTTTCCATGCCCACCCACTATAAACGTAAAGATCTACGAAGTATGGGGCGGGTTGCTCAATTTGGCGTCTACAGTACTGAGTTAGCGTTGACTGATGCTGGTTTGTTGGGCTCTTCAGAGTTGGGCCAGGGACAAGTCGGAGTCGCGTTTGGTTCGTCTGCCGGAGATACAAATGCTTTTGTCGATTTCGGTAGAATGCTGATAAACCAATCGTCAGATGGTTTAAATGCAAACTCCTATGTCAAAATGATGGCACATACTGCCCCAGTTAATATTGGCGTCTATTTTGGTATTCGTGGCCGTGTTATTACCACGTCAAGTGCCTGCACATCAGGAAGTCAGGGAATCGGGTACGCGTATGAAGCGATTAAACATGGGCTGCAGCAGGTCATGGTGGCGGGCGGCAGCGAAGGGTTGTGTGCAACCGAGGCGGCTGTTTTTGATACGCTTTTTGCGACCAGCGTTGCG
Organism: Amphritea atlantica; assembly: GCF_018860855.1. Classification (GTDB taxonomy): domain Bacteria; phylum Pseudomonadota; class Gammaproteobacteria; order Pseudomonadales; family Balneatricaceae; genus Amphritea; species Amphritea atlantica_A. Next base: position 164,384 of record NZ_JAHKQE010000044.1, on the reverse strand, counting down.
AATGATACGCCGGAAAATTCACCTCGCCCGTTTGATAAAGACCGTGATGGCCTCGTGATCGGAGAGGGTGGTGGCGCTCTTATTCTTGAAGAGCTGGAACATGCCTTGAACCGGGGGGCCAATATTCATGCTGAGGTGGTAGGTTTTGGTACAAACTCGGATGGCCAGCATGTAACCCAGCCGAATGCTGAAACAATGGAAACCTCCATTCGGTTGGCACTCAGCGATGCTAAGCTATCTGCCAGCGATATCGGTTATATCAGCGCCCACGGTACCGCAACCAATCGTGGAGATGTCGCCGAAAGCCATGCAACCGCTGCCGTCTTTAGTGATACGACACCGATTAGTTCATTAAAGAGTTATACCGGGCATACCTTGGGCGCCTGTGGTGCATTGGAAGCTTGGACAGCCATTGAAATGATGAATGATGATTGGTTTTGTCCAACGGCAAACCTCACCCATGTAGACCCTGAATGTGCCACCCTTGATTACATAATGGCTGAAGGCCGAAGCATCCATACCGACTATGTTATGAGCAATAACTTTGCGTTTGGCGGAATTAATACCTCTCTCATTTTTAAACGCTGGGAATAATATTTTCGTAGCTGTCACTCTAAAACTATTAGGACATTACAATGTTTAAGGAATTAACAACTGCTTTACTTGCGCTAACTGTTGCTGGCTGCTCTATTACACAGAGTGTGGAACCTGCTGAACTTACCAATGGAAGTGAACTTTGTATTATTGAGAATACAGATGTGCGTGCTGGTTTTTTACATGAATTTGAATCTGTACTAACAAGTAAAGACATTCCGTATCGAATTATTAATCAAAGAGCTGTACCTGAGTCTTGTGAGTGGACGTCTACTTATGTTGCTTATTGGAAGTGGGACTTAGCTTTATACATGTCATATGCAGAAATAAAAGTATTTCATAGAGGAAGCCTTGATGGTGTGGCTGAGTATGATTCATCAAGGGGAGGGGTGAATTTGAGTAAATTTATTGATTCAGAACCTAAAATACGAGAACTTATCGATAAGTTGATGCAGATTAAGTCAGCCTCAATCTTTTTTAGTAGGTTCGGCTAAAAATAGGTTCGTTTAGCACTATCGTTATAGTTTGTTAAGTTTTAATAAAAAGAAAAAAGCCAGCATTGCTGCTGGCTTTTGTTAACACTGAACACGGAGTCTATTAGAGACGTAGCGCGCCATCAACTTCGATGCAACGACCATTTACATAGTCATTTTGCAGGATGAAGGCAACGGTGTTGGCAATCTCTTGAGGCTTACCTAGGCGTTTAGCCGGGATAGTCGCTTCGACTTTTGCTAGCGCTTCTGGCTTCATGCTTAGCACCATCTCGGTACCGATAAAGCCTGGAGCAATCGAGGCTGCACGGATACCATAACGGGCCAGTTCTTTTGACCATGTAACGGCCATCGCCTGAACACCGGCTTTAGTCGCCGTGTAGTTGGTCTGGCCCATGTTACCACTGCGTGAGATAGACGAGATATTGATAATGCAACCTTGGTTGCCTAGTTCAATCATCTTGATTGCAGCTTCACGGCCGCAAAGGAAGGTACCGGTCAAGTTAACATCCATGACCAAGTTCCAGTTGTCCAGACTCATTTTGCTGACAACTTTGCCTTCTTTTACTTTGACAAACAGACCATCACGGGTAATACCAGCGTTGTTAACCAGTCCATTCAAAGCGCCAAAATCAGCAGCTACATCATTGAATAGTTTAACAACAGAATCTTCGTCAGAGACATTAGCTATGTAGCCACGGGCTTCTACACCAAACTCCGCGCACAGAGCAATAGTTTCATCAAGACCTTCTTGATCAAGATCAGCGAGGGCTAACTTCGCGCCTTTTTCTGCGAGTTCCAGTGCCATGGCGCGACCTAAACCGCGGCCGCCGCCGGTAATAACAATTACTTTATCTTTCAGTTCCATCAGTTTTACTACCTTATCTTCTATATTTTATTTTCTTTTTTATTATGGCTCTTTTTGTGCGATGCAAAATGCTTTGAATAAGAACTTATAACGCTTCTGCAAAAAAGTCTACTGGAATAAGCTTTGATAAGTCTAAAGTCTTTAATAAACAATGGCTTATAATGTCAAATTTATGTCCCATTTTGGTTAGGCGTCAGTTTCTTAGGTGTAAAAGTATGCGCTTTTGCAAGTGTTTTTGTATGGTTTTTTAGTCGTAATGCTGCAAATGCGATTGGTTTTTATGGGTTGAAAAAACAGCAAGAGTCCCTAACTATGTTGAATGTTCAGTGTTTTTTCTGATTGCCTCATCCGGTTGAAATTATCGCTGGGGTCTTTTTTATCTGTGATGGACTGCCTAAGGCGGTGTGAAGCGTAAGATTGATAGCTTTTTGTAGACGCAATGGGCTTTCTACTGCTTCACCTTACCTTTAGCAGACACAGGATTGGAGCATTATGCGCTTTCTTCTACTGCTTTTTATTGTAATTCCGGTGATTGAGATAACGGTTCTGATTAATGTCGGCCAAGCGATAGGGGCTTGGTATACCGTTGGACTGGTGCTGTTATCCGCCTTTATCGGGGTGAATATGCTGCGTTATCAGGGATTGTCTACTCTTGCTCGGGCGCAGGAGCGAATGAATGCTGGGCAGGTACCCGGTAACGAAATGGTTGAAGGCCTCGTGCTGGCGGTGGGTGGTGCTTTATTACTGACACCAGGGTTTGTTACCGATGTTATCGGCTTTTTTTGTTTGATTCCCTTCACTCGTCAATGGCTTGCTCGTCAGGCCATGAGTCGTTTTACCATCGTAGCGATGTCGCATCGGCAAGAGAATCCTGACGTGGACGATGCACTGGATCATCGTCAGTACCCGTCGCATCACTCGGATACGGGTAAGTCTGGCGATATTATTGATGGTGATTTTCGTCGCGAAGACTAAAAATATTTTCACTCTGGGTGTTGAAATGTCTTTCGGCGCCCCCACTTAGTGTGTCATCCAAGGATTTGTAGCAACGCTGTGTTGCTACATTTTATAAAACAAAACTGACTTTTTTTGATCAACGGATCAGGAGAGAGATTCAATGAAAATTCGTCCGCTTCACGACCGTGTGGTTGTTCGCCGTAAAGAAGAAGAAGCAACTACTGCCAGTGGTATTGTGCTGCCAGGTTCTGCTGCTGAAAAGCCTAATCAGGGTGAAGTTCTTGCTGTAGGGACTGGTCGTATTACCAGTACCGGCGAGGTTCAGGCTCTGGATGTTAAGGTTGGCGACACTGTGCTGTTTGGTCAGTACGCAGGTTCTAACACCGTTAAAGTTGACGGTGAAGAGCTGCTGATCATGAACGAAAGCGATATTTACGGTGTACTGGAAAGCTGAGTTAAAGCTTCTGGTAAGAATTTCTGATTGAATTTTTTTAGACACAGGATTTTTAAAAATGGCTAAAGAAGTACTGTTTGGTAACGATGCTCGCGTACGTATGCTAGCGGGTGTAAACATTCTGGCTGATGCAGTTAAAACCACATTGGGACCAAAAGGTCGTAACGTTGTTTTGGACAAATCATTCGGCTCTCCTACTGTCACTAAAGATGGTGTATCTGTTGCGAAAGAGATCGAACTGAAAGATAAGTTCGAGAATATGGGCGCACAGATGGTTAAGGAAGTTGCTTCCCAGGCCAACGATGTTGCCGGTGACGGCACCACCACTGCAACTGTACTGGCTCAGGCTATTGTTAATGAAGGCCTGAAGTCTGTTGCTGCTGGCATGAACCCAATGGATCTGAAACGCGGCATCGATAAAGCATCCGCTGCGGTTGTTGAGCAGCTGCGACTGATGTCTGTTCCTTGTGCTGATGGTAAAGCGATCGCTCAGGTCGGTACTATCTCTGCTAACTCTGATGCCCACGTGGGTGACATCATCGCGGAAGCGATGGAAAAAGTTGGTAAAGAGGGTGTCATTACTGTTGAAGAAGGTTCAGGTCTGGAAAACGAACTGGACGTTGTTGAAGGTATGCAGTTCGATCGTGGCTACCTGTCTCCTTACTTCATCAACAACCAAGAAAGCATGAGTGTTGAGCTGGAAAGCCCATACATGCTGATCGTTGATAAAAAAGTATCTAACATCCGTGACCTGCTGCCAATTCTGGAGCAAGTGGCTAAGACTTCTCGTCCGCTGCTGATTATTGCTGAAGATGTTGAAGGCGAAGCGTTGGCAACACTGGTTGTTAACAACATGCGCGGTATCGTTAAAGTGGCTGCGGTTAAAGCACCTGGTTTCGGTGATCGTCGTAAAGCGATGCTGGAAGATATTGCTATCCTGACTGGCGGTACTGTGATCTCTGAAGAGGTTGGTCTGAGTCTGGATACTGCAACGCTTGAGCAGCTGGGTCAGGCTAAGCGCGTTACGATCACTAAAGAAAGCACGACTGTTGTTGACGGTGTTGGTGAACATGCCGGTATCGAAGCGCGTGTTTCTCAAATCCGTGCGCAGATGGAAGAAACGTCTTCTGACTACGACCGTGAAAAACTGCAAGAGCGTGTGGCTAAATTGGCCGGCGGTGTTGCTGTGATCAAAGTCGGTGCTGCTACCGAAGTTGAGATGAAAGAGAAGAAAGCGCGTGTTGAAGATGCGCTGCATGCGACTCGTGCTGCTGTTGAAGAAGGCGTTGTACCTGGGGGCGGTGTTGCACTGATCCGCGCAATGGACAATGTTGGCACGCTGCAAGGCGACAACCATGATCAGACTGTTGGTATCGAGCTGGCTTTCCGTGCTCTCGAAGCGCCACTGCGTCAGATCGTTGGAAACGCTGGTGAAGAAGGTTCAGTTATCGTTGCTAACATTCGTGAAAAAGGTACAGGTAACTTTGGTTACAATGCTGCTACCGGTGAATACGGCGATATGATCGAGATGGGTATTCTTGATCCAGCTAAAGTAACTCGTTCTGCACTGCAAGCTGCAGCATCGGTTGCTGGTCTGATGATTACCACTGAAGCGATGATCGCTGATGAGCCATCTGAAGGCGGTGCTGGTATGCCTGATATGGGCGGCATGGGCGGTATGGGTGGCATGGGCGGAATGATGTGATCCTCCCCACCTAATTAAGCCTCGCTTATAAGAAAGCCCCGTGTTCTGCACGGGGCTTTTCTTTTGGCAAAAAAGTGCTTAGATAGTGTAATATCGACATTTCTGAACTGAAATAATGGCCTTATAGAGAGTTTCACATGCGCGATCAGGATAAAGATCTGGAGCTTCCGAGTTTTGGCCCGGCGGAACGGGAATTACATATTAATGCTCCTGGCGAGCATGCCCAGCCTGAGCCATCGGCTAACAGTGGTCATCCTACTGCCAAGGCTGATTCGCAGAAGAAGTCCTCAGGCGGTAACGCGCTTAGTTATCTGATTATTCTGTTATTAGCGGTGGCCGTTGGTGGTTTAGCCTATTGGAGCTTTCTGCAACATCAGCAGCTGCTGGCGCTTGAAGCGGAGCGGGTTGTGGTTGATGAGAAAATCATTGAGTTGCAAAAGTTATTTTTGGTCGCGGGTAATAGCGCAGCTCAAACCGGTGAAACACTGCAGAGTCAGGTTGAAAAACAGGCTGTAACAAACCAAGAGCAGTTTGTTAAGTTGAATGCCGATGTGGCTAAGTCTCAGTCTGAAATTGCGAAGTTGTGGGTGGTTGCACATCAACAGAACACGCCCAAGTTGGCTAAGTTAGAAACTCAGTTAAAAGGCGCTCTAGCTCAAGTTGATACGCAAACGAAAGCACTGAGCGATGTCAGTAGCCATGTGGCGCAGTTAGAAAAGCAGTTAAAAGTCGCAACAGCAAAAGAGAGTGACAATAGTAAGCAGGTTGTCGCTGTTAGGCAGAGTGCTTCTGCGTTGAGTACTGAGTTTCAGATACTGACGGAATCGATTGAACGTCAACAAGCGGAGCAGAGCAAAGAGATGGCTGCATTGGCTCAGCAGGTGAAGGCGTTGAAGAGTGATCAAGGCAGTGCTGCAGGGCTTGAACGACGCATCAGAGTGAATGAGCAAGCAGTGAAAGCGATTGATGGCTCTCGTTTACAGATGAATAAAGAATTACTGCAAATAAGACAGAAACTGAATAACTTACAGCTTAAGGTCGAAAAGCTGTAGAGAGTGTTAGTGCTCGTATCAAAGGCTTATTTAAAGAGTAGGGATAGCGGTTAGGGAATAAGTTGATCGTAGGTTTTTATGTTGCGAGGCTATATTTTCAGCGAAAATGGCGTGGGGTGGTGATTCAGCGTACCCTAGTATTAGCTAAACCGATCAATGAATACAGGGATTACTCGTGTCGCAAAGGATGGTGTTATCACTCCGTATAAAAAAAGGGCTTTTTTTATACGGGTTAGAGATTGCGATCCATTCGCGAGACGGGCAAAATAGTCAGTCATTTTTTACGAGGAAGACAGCGCTTTAATGGAAATTCGTGCATTTTTTGCGCTGGCCCTGCCGGGCTCTGTGGCTCGATGGTTGGCAGATTACGCTGATACCCTGTGTCAGTATGACAAGCAGATTGAAGTAAACTGGGTGGATGCTGAATCCTATCACTTGACGCTTTGCTTCTTGGGAGAGATCTCCTTAGCGCAAATTGATCAGTTGGAAAACATTACCCGTCGTAAGTTATCTGATGTTCGTTCATTTCAGGTGCACATTGATACGGCTGGCTATTATGCGGTAAGCCAGCAATTATCGGTGATTGCGGCCATGGGCCATGAAGATGAAGAGCTGAATAGTCTTAACCGGGCGATGATGGAGATCGCTTTGGAAGCGGGTATCGAGTTTGAAGAGGAAGACTTTAAACCTCATATCACCTTAGGACGATTACCCGCTAAAAATAAGTTCATACCGCCACCGGAATGGCCGTCACTGGATCTTTTCAGTCTGGCTGATTCGGTGATCCTGTTTCAGAGTAGGCCGGGCGAACGCGGTTCGATATACACACCGCTGTTTGAAATTCCCTTGCAGGATATGGCCTAAGCCAGCTGCAAAATCTAAATTATCAACGTAGTGAATCATGTTTAAACCAGAACTCCTCTCGCCAGCAGGAACGCTGCGCAATATGAAGTACGCCTTTGCTTACGGTGCCGATGCGGTCTATGCCGGTCAGCCTCGTTATAGTCTGCGGGTGCGCAATAATGATTTCAATCTGGATAACCTACGTGACGGGATTAATATCGCTCACGCGCAGGGTAAAAAACTGTATGTGGCTAGTAACATTATGCCCCATAACAGTAAGTTGAAGACCTATATTGATGATCTGCGCCCAGTGATAGAGATGGAGCCGGATGCGCTGATTATGTCTGATCCTGGTTTAATCTTGATGGTGAAAGAGCAGTGGCCGGATGTGCCTATTCATCTGTCGGTGCAGAGTAATACCATGAACTGGGCCAGTGTTAAGTTTTGGCATCAGGCGGGCATTGAGCGGATTATTATGTCCCGCGAATTGTCCCTCGATGAGATCGCCGAGATTCGTGAGAAGTGTCCCGAGATCGAATTGGAAGTATTTGTTCACGGCTCACTCTGTATTGCCTATTCTGGCCGTTGCTTGTTATCCGGTTATATCAATCACCGTGATCCAAACCAAGGCACCTGTACTAATTCCTGTCGTTGGAAATATGACGCCCATGAAGCGACTCAGGGCGACAATGGTGATTTGATTCCGGTACAGAGTTTCGACCCTAACGAAGCGCCACAGCCGGCGTTGGGTGAAGGCGAGCCGACCAACAAGATGTATCTGTTACAGGAAGAAACCCGCCCCGGTGAGTTTATGCCCGCGTTTGAAGATGAGCACGGCACCTATATCATGAACTCAAAAGATCTGCGGGCGATTCAGCATGTCCACAGGCTGACAGAGATGGGTATACACTCACTTAAAATCGAAGGACGGACTAAGTCCCATTATTATGTGGCGCGTACCGCACAGGCCTATCGTAAGGCGATTGATGATGCAGTCGCAGGCCGACCGTTTGATATGGGCTTGATGGATACTTTAGAGAACCTTGCGAACCGAGGTTATACCGAAGGTTTCTATCGTCGCCATGTGCACGATGAATATCAGAACTATGAAACCGGCAACTCTGTCGGTGTGCATCAACAGTTTGTTGGTGAGGTGATCGGCCAAGATAAGCAAAAGGGCACCTTGGATATCGAAGTGAAGAACCGCTTTATGGTGGGAGACACGCTGGAATTGATGACGCCGTCGGGTAATCGCAAATTCAAACTGGAACACTTGGAAAACCTTAAGGGCGAGGTGCGAGATTGCGCGCCGGGCTCTGGACATAAAGTGCGCTTACCATTGGATGTTGACGTTGATCTGGAATATGCGCTGTTGATGCGGGATCTGCCGAATGCGCCTGCCCATGAAAATGGCCAGTAAAGAGTGAAATTTGATTATGAAAAGGTATCCGAAGATACCTTTTTTTTACGTTATTTTTTATAGCATTGATGATCGTTTATTTGAGTACGGTTGGGGTTGATGAAATACGATAAGTACTCACTGGGTCGGGCATTGCGGCCTTTTTCTTTTTCGGTAGCACTGATTACTTGTTTGGTCGGTATTGTGAGTGCGGCGGATACAGCTGGCTTTAACTACCCGGTGGCCTCTCTTATTCTACTGGGGGCATTGTTGCTGCAAGCCTCGGTTAACCTGATTAATGATCATGCTGATCTGCAGTACCTGACGGATAGGGTGGTGCGCGCAAAGATCGTGCGCAATTTTAGGCTAGGATTAGGCTGTTTGCTGGCGGCGGCAGCGATAGGCATCTATCTGATCAGTTATGCGGGGCTGGGCTTATTAGCGTTGCTCTTGGTTGGCTTAGCGGGAGCGCTGGGCTATACGGTTGAGCCGGTTAACTTTAAGCGCCGCGGATTGGCGGTGGTGTTAGTGTTTTGGCTGATGGGTGTGCTGATGGTGTGTGGCAGCTACTATATTCTCGCCGGGGAGATCAATTGGCTGATCTTTTGGCGCTCGGTGCCGGTCAGTCTGATCAGTTCACTGCTGTTGCTGGCCAATGAGATTCGGGATGTCACCAGTGATCGCGATGAAGGGATTCGTACTTTAACCGTGAGATTAGGTCTGCGCCGTGCGCGGATGTTGTATTTGGCGTTACTGGTGAGTGTGGTGGTTCTCGCCGCTGTGCTCTGGAGTGTTGGGGCTATATCGGGTTTCTGGTGGTTGGCGAGTGTACCGATGATCTGGCTACTCTATAAAAAGCAACAGGATGATATCGGCAGGGCAATGTTGCCGCCCGCCAGTGGTCGATTTTTTATGCTGTTCGGCCTGCTTTATTGCCTTAGCTTATAGTCGGCTAAGCCGTCTGGGGTTTGTTTCTCCTCTCGCCTAACTGTGCGCTAGGCTTAATACTAAGGCCGGACAATGCCTGTCAGTTAAATTAGTGTATAATTTCGCAGCAACTTTATAGCGCGGTATGTAGAAGTTTACAGATCGGCGTGCACAGTTTTACCGAACGATAGCTAGAACAACGAATAAAGAGCTTATGTTTCGTGTTATATCATAAGTTTTACTCAACAGGGTTAAGGGTTACGCAGATAGCCCTCGGCCAAGACAAGAGCCTGAAATTGCGGAGTCAATAATGAGCGTAATTCGCCAAGACGATTTCATCAGTAGCATTGCAGATTCGCTGCAGTTTATCTCCTACTATCACCCGATCGATTTTATTCAGGGCGTGCATGAAGCCTACCTGAAGGAAGAGAACCCCGCGGCAAAAGACGCGATGGCTCAGATTCTGATTAACTCTCGCATGTGTGCCGAAGGCAAACGTCCTATCTGTCAAGATACCGGTATCGTTACTGTGTTCCTGAAGGTCGGTATGAATGTGACGTGGGACGCGCAGATGAACGTGACCGATATGGTTAACGAAGGTGTTCGTCGTGCGTATACCAACCCCGATAACGTATTGCGTGCGTCTATTCTGGCCGATCCTGCCGGTAAGCGTCAGAACACAAAAGACAACACGCCAGCGGTCATTCATTACGAAATCGTTGAAGGCGATGAAGTTGAAGTACATGTGGCAGCGAAGGGTGGCGGCTCGGAAAACAAATCTAAGATGGCGATGTTGAATCCGTCGGATAGCATTGTTGATTGGATCGTGAAAACCGTACCAACCATGGGCGCTGGCTGGTGTCCGCCGGGTATGTTGGGTATTGGTATTGGTGGTACGGCTGAAAAAGCCGCGGTGATGGCGAAAGAGTCCCTGATGGATCCTATCGATATCCATGAGCTGCGTGAACGTGGTCCGCAAAACCGTGTTGAAGAGTTGCGTCTGGAAATCATGGATGCGGTTAACGGCCTCGGTATTGGTGCTCAAGGGCTTGGTGGTCTGACAACCGTATTGGATGTGAAGATCATGGATTATCCAACTCATGCGGCATCATTGCCGGTGTGTATGATCCCGAACTGTGCAGCGACTCGCCATACGCATTTTAAACTCAACGGTAATGGCCCTGCGGTACTTACGCCACCAAGCCTTGATCAGTGGCCAGAAGTGACCTTTGAGGTGGGTTCAAATACTCGTCGTGTTGATCTGGACACCATCACCCCTGAAGATGTATTGAGCTGGGAGCCCGGTGAAACTGTACTGCTCAACGGTAAAATGCTGACCGGTCGTGATGCGGCGCATAAGCGTATGGTTGAGATGCTTAACAAGGGTGAAACTCTGCCGGTTGATCTTAAAGGTCGCTTTATCTATTACGTGGGACCTGTTGATCCTGTACGTGACGAAATTGTTGGGCCTGCAGGGCCGACAACGGCGACGCGGATGGATAAATTCACCCGTCAGATTATCGAAAGCACGGGGCTGCTCGGTATGATCGGTAAATCCGAGCGTGGTCCGGTGGCGATTGATGCTATCCGCGATAACAAAGCGGTTTATCTGATGGCCGTGGGTGGTGCTGCTTATTTGGTATCTAAAGCGATCACCAGTGCCAAGGTGTTAGCATTCCCAGAGATGGGTATGGAAGCGATCTATGAGTTCGAAGTGAAAGATATGCCGGTTACTGTCGCTGTAGACACTAACGGTATTTCGGTTCACAACACGGGCCCTGCTAAGTGGAAGAAGATCATCGCCGAACAGGTCTGATCTTTAATCTGCATGATGAAACGCGGCTTCGGCCGCGTTTTTTGTGTCCGACAGGTCGTAAAGTAGACCGTTAGTCGTGAAAAAAGGGCACACAAGTAGTAGGTCATTACGGACTCTCCAATCGTATACTTTTCAGACCCGTATAAATTACGATGAGAGTACCTGAAAATGAAGAAAGTAATGCTCAAGTTGCTATCTGCCGCCGCAATGGCTGGCGTGATGGTCTCTTCTGTACAGGCAGATGAAGCCGCAATGGCTGCTGCCGGTGCAGAGGTTTTTAAACGCTGTCAGGCTTGTCACTCTGCTGATAGCAGCAAAAATGCCTTTGGCCCGAGTCTAACCGGTGTGGTCGGCAGGCAGGCAGCTTCACTGCCTCGTTTCGCCTATTCTGAAGGGCTGAAAAAGTCTGGTATCACTTGGACTGAAGATAAATTGCGCCAATGGGTGGCCGATAATACTAAGTTGGTGCCGGGCACTCGGATGCGACATGTATCCATAACCGACCCAGCAGAACAGGATTATCTGATCGCTTACCTGAAGACGTTATAGTCATCAGTACAGCGGGAGCGATTCCCGCTGTTTTTAACCCCCTCAATTGACGCTTATCGGTAATGGTTAGGCGCACTTGGTGGTTTTGCTGAGGCGGCTTTTGATCGCCATATAACGAGGCATTGGGCCAATGTCTTCGTAAACGGGATCGCCTTCTTCAACTCGTATGATTTTAGTACCTGCTCGGTACGGCATTTTTTCTTCGACATCCAGTAAAACGGTATGCAGTAGCTCCGCAACCAGTTCTTCTTCAGATAGGTGAAACAGCTCAGCTAATGCCTGTACTTTGAGTTTGTCCTCTTCATTGATCGCAAAATTACAATCCACCAATTTGCGTTTTTCGGTTGATTGTTCTTCCAGTGTGTTCAGAAGATGGGCCACATGGTTGTTTGGCATGGTCTTGTTCCCCTTTTAATACTGTCCTATGTAAGATAGTTGACAGAAATAGTTGGGTAAATGCTGAATTCAAAAAAATCAACGTATTACCGGCAGTTGGTTTTCATTACTATATAGCGGCATTATGACTTTAAACTGAATGTTTGAATTAATAGAGAGGAAAAAATGGCCGAGATTCGGGTGGTAGTGGGTTCAACATATGGTAATGCGAGCCTGATAGCAGACGATTGTACTGATCAATTAAAGCGGCTTGGCCATCAGGCAACATTATTGAATGAGCCGACCTATGAGCAGGTTACTAATAATCCCGATGTGATTCTTATCTGCACGGCGACAATTGGACAGGGCGAAGTACCCGTTAATCTACAGCCACTCTATGATGATTTGAGCAGCCGCAAGCCTGACTTTTCTGCGGTGCGCTTTGGCTTGATCGCACTCGGTGATAGCTCCTATGAAACCTTTGCTGAAGGCGGTAAGCAGATGAATGAACTGATGCATGACCTAGGAGCGAAATCGGTTGGTCAGGCGTTGTTTATTGATAGTTGTGAAACCCCTGATCCGGATGAAGCGGCAGCTAGCTGGATCGATCAATGGTCGAAAAAACTCTAACCGATATTGAATAAGCAGGCTAGATAAATACCGTCTGATGGCTTTAAGTCTAGCTTGCACTTTTTTCTGATCACCAATACACCATTTTAAGTAGTAAGTTTTTTGCGTTGTGACTGAAGATAAAATCCCTTCCCGAATGTGTTTAACCTTTCCCCGCTATCATTTATCAAGACGTTGTTTTGTATCTATTTTTAAAAAGAAAAGTGGTTGAATATTGATCACGCGATAGCGCTTGTATTGTATTTCACTCTTCTATTAAACAATAAATTCGCCTCAATAATAGGGCTTTAATACTCTGTTAGGCCGCTGCCGTCATGGCGGGGTTGGGAATAAAGACATATGGTATAGGCAGAAGGCGAGTATTTGCGCTGCTGATGAATGGGCAGAAATTGCACTGGCATTGTATTGACCTAAGTTTAAGTGGTTCCCTCGTTAATATTCTCTTCTCTAATATTCGTCGTTTATGAATGTGATTGTGGTGCAGGTATAGGGAAACTTTACTCCGAACAGGTGTGAGATGAATAAACCCCAACGGGCTATGTTGAAGAGCTTGAGTATAGGCCTGCTGCTTGGGCTATTAGGCTGGTCCACAACGGCTTCTGCTGAGATCAAATTGAGTTTCGGTGTTTATACCGCAGATAAACCGACGGTTGTAGTAAAGACATTCAAACCATTGCTTAAACTGTTGGAGCGCTCTGTGGCGAAGTCGCTCGGAGAGCCGGTGAAAATTAAACTGCAAGTCGCCAGTACCTACGCGGGTGGTATCGATGATATTAGTACAGGGAAAGTTGATTTTTCGCGTCTAGGTCCCGCTTCCTATATCAAAGCAAAGAGTCTACAACCGGATATCCATATTCTCGCACTTGAAGCAAAAAATGGGCAAAAGCTTTTTAGTGGCGTGATTGCTGTCGGGACGAATAGCTCGGTCAGCGATATCGCCGATCTAAAAGGCAAGCGTTTTGCTTTTGGCGATGAACGATCCACCATTGGTCGCTATTTGGCACAACAGCATCTATTTGAGCAGCAGCTGCGGGCGGGTGATCTTGCCTATTACGAGTATCTCGGGCGGCACGATAAAGTTGGCGCAGCGGTCGCATCAGGGCAGTTTGATGCGGGAGCGCTGAAGCAAAGTACCTATAAGCGCTTAGTCGATAACGGTGCCGCATTACGGGTTTTAGCCACCTTTAACAATGTGACTAAACCTTGGATAGCGCGTGCGGGACTTGATGAGCAAATAGTGTCTGCGCTCAAGGAGTGCTTGCTTGAAATAACAGACCCTATGGCGCTCGAAGCGCTACAAAAAGATGGTTTTGTTGAAGGAAGTGATAACGACTATGCGATTATAAGGAGAGCTATTGACCAAAATCCACAGTTTTTTGAGTAGCCTTATTTCCCTGCGAACGGGCTATTAGCATGAATCTTTTAGAGGCTAAGTCTCAGCAGAAGATTGCTGTTGCTACGCAAAGGTTGCAACCTCAAAGCATGCTAGAGAAAGTGACGATCTTTCTTAAACGGCCGCCGCTATGGATCAAAATCATGCTTTCGCTGTTGCTGGCGTTGATTATCGTGGTGATGGTCGCCGGTGAACTAATGCGCCTACAGCTTCAGGCAGATTATTCAGCAAGTCTACGCAAAACCAGCGAAGATACCTTTCTGTTACTGACGGCCGCGGCTTTAGAGCCGGTTATTAGCGAAGATATTCCGCAACTTCGCAGTATTGTTAACGAAACCGCTCGGCTCCAACCCGATATTCATGCGATCCGTATCATGAATGAAGAGGGGGTTTTACTGGCATCATTGTCTAGAGGTTCCGGCAGAGAGGATCAGAACTTGGTCAGCTTTTCCAAGACGTTAAGCTTTGAATCTGAAGTGTTCGGGGTCTTATCAATCGATTGGAGCACCGAGCGCCTCGATAATGAGGTGATGCGACATATTAATATGATGCGTTACTGGGTGATTGCATCACTGCTAATATTGACCCTGATTATCCTTGTGTTGATCCATTTCTTTGCTGTTCGCCCGATCGGTAAAATTCATCAACACCTGTTAGCCCTCAATAAAGGTAATTTAAAAAGCCGTATCGATATCCACAGTTCACGTGAACTGTCGTTGCTGAGTAATGCGGTCAATGACCTTACGGACGCGCTGGTGCTGCAGAGGCTGCGGGAAGCGGAACTTGAGTCTGCTCGGGAAGAGTTATTCGAGGCTAAAGAAGCTGCCGAAGTTACCCTGCACTCTATCGGCGATGGTGTTATCTCCACCGATGTTGATGGCAATGTGCAGTATCTCAACCCGGTAAGTGAGCGCTTAACTGGCTGGAGTAGCAACGAAGCCTGTGGTCAGCCTATCGCTAGGGTCTTTAGGTTGATTGATGAAGTTAGCCGAGAGCCTTTACCCTGTACTATTCGTAACTGTTTAGACGGCATTGACACCGTCGTGCCTGAGAGTCACCCACTACTTATCGGCAGGAACGGGCAGGAATCAGCAATCGATAAGGCCGGTTCTCCTATTCGTAGTCGCAGTGGCGAGATCATCGGAGCGGTGATGATATTTCATGATGTGACCGCGTCCCGAAATATGACCCGGGAGCTGCAATATCAAGCCGCTCACGATAGTCTGACGGATCTGATCAATCGTAAAGAGTTTGATCGGCAACTGTTTCAGTATCGGGAAGACCTGCGTCACAAGGATCAGCAGCATACGCTGTTATATATCGACCTTGATCAATTTAAAATTGTGAATGATACCTGTGGTCATGCGGCCGGAGACGCATTATTGCAGCAGTTGTCACAGCTTATCGGCAACGAGCTTCGTCGGGGAGATATTTTTGCTCGGCTTGGCGGTGACGAATTTGGTATTTTGCTCAACGAGTGTCCGCTGTCGTTCGGTATCGAGATTGCGGAATCGATCCGTCGATCGGTCGAGCGCTTCAGGTTTGTTTGGAATGGTATTGGCTTTTCCATCGGTACGAGTATCGGCATAGTGGCAATCACTCCGACATCGGCCGATGCTGAGCGCCTGCTTGAACAGGCTGATGAAGCCTGTTATTCGGCGAAGGAACTAGGCCGGAATCGATATCATGTGTACACCTATAAAGATGACCAGGTGATCGGTCGCCAAGGTGAGATGAACTGGTTGGGTAAAGTAAATGCGGCGCTAGCTGAAGACCGGTTCGTGTTATATCAGCAAACCATCTTACCGTTGCAAGAGGGAGGTAGTAGTGAAAACCATATCGAAATCTTGGTTCGCCTGATTGAACCCGATGGTAGCGTGGTGCTTCCTTGTGCCTTTATTCCCGCTGCCGAGCGCTATGGGCTGATGCCTAAGGTCGATCATTGGGTTGTGAGTCACACGATGGACTGGTTTAGGCGCAATCCAGAAAAAATGAAGGCCTTAGTGCTGTGCAACATCAATCTATCGGGTAAATCGCTGTCGGATGATGCATTACTTCGCTACATCGAAGCGCAGCTTGATTCGCCCGAAATTGATGCCAGTAAGTTCTGTTTTGAACTTACAGAAACCGCTGCGGTGTCGAACTTAGCGTTGGCGCTCAACTTTATCCAGCGGCTCAAGCAGAAGGGATGTCTGTTCGCCTTGGATGATTTTGGTAGTGGCATGTCTTCCTTTGGCTATTTGAAAATCCTGCCGGTCGATTATCTGAAAATTGATGGCATGTTTGTCAAAGATATCGTCCACGATAAGACCAGCCGCACCATGGTGGCATCGATCCACGAAGTGGGTCATGTTATGGGTAAGCGTACTATTGCCGAGTTTGTTGAGAACGACGAAATACTCGAACATCTAAGAGAGATGGGCGTCGATTTCGCGCAGGGTTACTGCATTTCTAGACCGGCCCCTCTGGAATAGGGTTGTTGTGATTAACGCTTTATCGGTGATCGCTTTGAGTATCGGGCGTTGTTTGGTGCAAATCTTTCATATTACCTCCTATTTTTTACGTCGATTTCCTCGTTGTTTAGGGCTGTTTTAGCCGTCAAACATAAGCAATAAAAGCCTAATAACACGCCTATTATGTTTTGTGACTATCGGTCATAATCTGACTATTAGTTCTGTCTATAGATGTGTAAAGCGTATGAATGATCGTAAAGCGAGAGAGTTTGCGCGCCGTGAACAGGATATTCTCGATGCAACGCTGGCGTTATTATTGGGTGAGCAGTGGGAAACCCTCAGTGTCGATAAAATTGCACGGCATACGGGGATTGGTAAAGGCACCGTTTACAAGCACTTTGGCTGTAAAGATGACATCTACGCCCGGTTATTATTGGATAATTACCAACGCATATTGATGCACTTTCAACAGATAGCGGCGGATAAAAGCTTAACGGGGGTGCAACAGGTGCGTCGTATGCTGATATACGCATTTGAGCATCATCGGGATAATATTGCTGAGCAGCGTATGCACGTGCATTTTATTCAGAATGCGTTTCGTGAACGTCTTAGCCGTACTTATCAACAACAACTCATTGAGAATGAGCAACACTTTACCGCAGCCTTTGGCCAAGCGATTAAGCAAGGCATTGCCGAGGGCGATGTTAATCCAGATATGCCACTCGATGTCATGATGGCGGGTATGAAAGCGACGTTTGAGGGCGCCATGATCATGCTACAAGAAGATAGCGGTTGTTATCAGCCGTCGGTACAGACCAGAGAGCAGCAAAATATCTATATGAAATATGTGGTTGATTACATGATCGCCGCCCTTATCCGTCAGCCGATCGGTGAGCAGAAATGAAGATGAATAAATCAGTCTTAATGGCCGTTATTGTTGCTATCGTGATAGCTGTTTGGATGGCATCGGGTATGCAAAAAGAAGCAGAGCCTGTGGTACAAGCGCCATCAGACCAAGATAAGTCGTTGATGAAGGTTAAAGTTGAACATTCGAGCGCGAGTCGAGTGCAACAGTTCGTTTTGGTGCAAGGCCATGTCGAGGCGAATCGGACGATTGAACTTAAAGTCGAGGTCGATGGCCGAGTTGCGGCACTGATGGTCGATGAGGGACAACGCGTAAAGGCCGGGGATCAGCTGATGCAATTATCGGCTGATTATCGTACCGCTCAGTTGGCCGAAGCCAAAGCGGTATTAGCACAGCGTAAGAGTGATTTGGCCGCTAGTCGCCAGTTGAAAACCCGCGGCTTACAATCAGAGAGTAAACTGTTTGCCGATGAGGCCGCGGTGCAGGCAGCCGAAGCGCAGCTGGCAAAAGCACGTTATGAGTCTCAGGGGACACGCCTCGAGGCCCCTTTTGCGGGGGTGCTAAATAAGCGCATGGTTGAGCTCGGGGACTATATGAAAGTCGGTGATGTACTGGGCGAGTTGGTTGACGATGGCACGGTTAAAGTGACCGCCCAAGTACCGCAGCATAGTGTCGGGCGTTTGGTCGAAAATCAAACAGTTCAGATAGTTCTGAGTAATGGTCAGGAGATGACTGGCACGTTAAGTTTTATTGCGCCTGTTGCCGATGCCGTTACCCGTAGTTACCGGGTTGAAGTGCAAATTCCGAACCCATCGCACCAGCGCATTATTGGTTTGTCGGCAAGTTTGCAACTGCCTGCTGGTGAAGCGCTCGGTCACCTGTTACCCGGTTCGGTCTTAGGATTAGATGCTGCGGGTAATCTGCAAGTAAAGTTGGTTGATGATAATAATCGAGTCGTTATCGTGCCGGTCGAGATTATCCGCACCGATACGGAAGGCTTCTGGCTGAGTGGCTTAGATAATGAGGTGCGTATTATCACCATCGGGCAAGACTTCGTTGCCGTCGGGGAAGAGGTTGAACCGGTTAGCGATACTGAATTGGTGCCGACATCTGCCAATACAGCGCCGACGCAGGAGGGTTGATCAATGATTGCCGCTTTGATCGCCGCAGCGATAGACCGTAGTCGCACCACTATTCTTATTCTGCTGTTCTTCCTTATTGGTGGGCTGGCCGCGTTTCAGAGCATCCCTAAAGAAGCCGAGCCCGATGTCGCTATTCCTATTATTTATGTCTCTATTGGTTATGAAGGCATTTCGCCGGATGATGCGGTGCGCTTGTTGGTGCGGCCGATGGAGAAAGAACTGAAATCGATCGAGGGCATTAAAGAGATGCGTTCGGTCGGCTCCGAAGGGCATGCTTCCGTTACCCTTGAGTTTGATGCCGGGTTCGATAGTGATACGGCACTGCAGGATGTGCGTGAAAAAGTCGATATTGCCAAGGGTAAGTTACCTTCCGGTGCCGATGAACCGCAAA
This sequence comes from Amphritea atlantica, assembly GCF_018860855.1. Classification (GTDB taxonomy): domain Bacteria; phylum Pseudomonadota; class Gammaproteobacteria; order Pseudomonadales; family Balneatricaceae; genus Amphritea; species Amphritea atlantica_A. Next base: position 145,480 of record NZ_JAHKQE010000044.1, on the reverse strand, counting down.
TTCATGAGGTTAACGTCGCGCTGTTTCCGGTGCTGAATATTGCTATTTCTGGCCCCGTTTCTGAGCGTCTAAAACTTAAAGTTGCTAAAGACCTGAAAGATGAAATTGAAGGGGTTGCAGGGGTGCTTGAAGTCGATATTGGCGGCGAGCGTGAAGAGTTAATGGAGATTCTGATTGAGCCTCAGTTGCTCGAAAGCTATCAGCTGAACTTTGAAACGGTACTGAACGTTGTGGCTCAGAATAACCAGTTGGTCGCCGCGGGTGCGGTTGATACGGGCAGTGGCCGGCAAGTATTGAAGGTGCCGGGGGTGGTCTCCGATTTGGACGATATGCTCAATATGCCGATAAAGTCAGACGCTGGCACCGTTGTGACGGTTGGCGATGTGGCCACTATCCGTAAAACCTATAAAGACCCTGAAGGCTTTGCTCGCGTGGGTGGCGGTGATGCCATGGTGCTAGAAGTTAAGAAAAAAGTCGGTGCCAATATTATCGAAACAATCGAATCGGTGCAGGCGATTGTGGCAGAGCGGAGCCAGTTTTGGCCGCAGGGTTTGCAGTATTCCTATATTTTGGATCAATCCACTCAGACACGCACCATGCTGAGAGATCTGATGAATAATGTCTTAAGTGGCATTGTGTTGGTTATGATCGTGGTCTTAGCGGTGATGGGGCTGCGCACCTCATTGCTGGTGGGGTTGGCGATTCCAGGCTCCTTTCTGGCCAGTATGATGGTGCTGAATTTGATCGGTTTTACGCTTAATATCGTGGTGTTATTCAGCCTGATTCTGGTGGTTGGTATGTTGGTCGATGGCGCTATTGTCGTTGCCGAATTGGCCGAGCGTCGCATGAGTCATGGGTTGAGTGCCCGAGAGTCTTTTCGTTATGCGGCATCGCGGATGGCATGGCCGGTAATTGCCGGGACGGCAACCACGCTGGTGGTATTCATGCCGTTGATGTTTTGGCCGGGGGTGATCGGTGAGTTTATGAAATACTTACCGGCGACCGTGGTGGTGTGTCTCACGGCATCCCTCTTTATGGCATTGATTTTTCTTCCGGTGCTCGGCGCCATCAGTGTACGCAAACAGGCGGGCACTATTGCCAGTGATGAATACGAACTGCCGCAAACTCCCGTGAACCGTGTTTATACACGATTGATGGCTAAGCTGCTGCACTATCCAATTACGGTGCTGCTGGTGGTCTTGATGGCGCTCGGCAGCAGCTATGTCGCCTATGCCGTGTTTGGCAAAGGGGTGGAGTTTTTCCCTGATGTTGAGCCTGAAATGGTGTTGATTAATTTACATGCGCGGGGCGATTTATCCATCTATGAAAAAGATGCACTGTTAAAGCAGGTCGAAGCCCGAGTGATGGATGTTCCCGGTCTTAAGTCGATTTATGCCCGCAGCTTTAATCAGGCCGCTAATGATACCGCTGAAGATGTTATTGGGGTGATTCAGTTTCAGTTAGATGATTGGGATAAGCGGCCAAAAGCGTCTGAGATTTTGGCTCTGTTACATAAGCGAACGGCGGATCTGCCGGGTATTAAGGTCGAAACGCGCAAAGCAGAAAGTGGCCCGAATTCGGGTAAGCCGATTAAGCTATTGGTCAGTGGTTATGACAGCGAAGTGCTCTACCAAACGGTCGCGGATATTCGTCAGATGATGACGGAGATGGGCGGCTTTTCCGGAGCAGAAGATGATCGGCCATTGCCGGGGATTGAGTGGCGGATTCTCGTTGATCGGGAAGAAGCCGGTCGTTATGGTGCTAGCATTGCCCTTGTCGGGCAGGCGGTTCGTTTGATTACTAACGGTATTAAAGTCACGGATTACCGCCCCGACACCTCTGACGATGAGGTGGATATCATGATCCGTTTTCCTGAAGATAAGCGCAATATTGATCAGTTGAGACAGATGCAACTGAGCACCAGTTTTGGCATGGTGCCGATGTCTAACTTTATTGCGCTTGAGCCTGCACCAAAAACAGGGATGTTGAAACGGGTCGATAGCCGCCGAGTGATTACTATTCAGGCGGATGCGCAAGATGGCTATCTGGTTAATGATCTAGTGGTCGCGATGCAAAAACGTTTCGCCCAGCATACCTTTGATCCTCAGGTGCGTTTAACCTTTAAAGGTGAAGATGAACAGCAGAAAGAGACCGGTGACTTTTTGGTCAGTGCGTTTGGTACCGCGCTGTTTTTGATGGCCTTGATACTGGTCACTCAATTCAACAGCTTATACCAAGCCGGGTTAGTGTTATCTGCCATCGTTTTTTCTACCGCCGGGGTGTTGATCGGTTTGATGGTGGCGGGGCAAACATTTGGGGTTGTTATGGTGGGCGTGGGCATCATCGCCTTAGCCGGTATTGTTGTGAATAATAATATCGTGCTGATCGACTGCTATAACGACCTACGTAAGCAGGGACGCTCGCCTTATGATGCGGCGTTGCAAACCGGTAGCTTGCGTTTACGTCCAGTCATGCTGACGGCTATCACCACGGTGCTTGGTTTGCTGCCGATGGTGTTGTCGATGAATATCGACCTGCTGAATCGGGATATCAGTTTTGGTGCGCCATCAACCCAGTGGTGGACTCAGCTCGCCAGTGCGATTGCCGGTGGGTTGTCGTTTGCCACTATACTGACGTTGTTCTTAACGCCCTGCTTGCTGGTGTTAGGTGAGCGAAGATTGTTTAAAAAGCGGGATTAGAAGGGTGGTGCGAGCGGTTAACGAGCGGCACAGTCGTAGTTAACGACTGGCCGCTTTAGTGAAGGTTTTTACGCCGTGATTATTTCAGCAAAAAGCCTTTTTCTTTCAGGAATGCGAGCATGTGTGGCCGTGCTTCTTTAACCAGCATGCCGGACATCTGTTCGCTCCACGTCATCTCTTTATTGCCACCGGTGCGGGTTTGGTAATATTCGCGCACTGATTTGTCGTAATCGGCGATGGTTTCCTGATTGCCGTTGTCGTTATAGCTATCTTGTTTGAGCACGACATCAACCGGCAGGCGCGGTTTAACTTCTGGGTTCTGGTCAGGATGACCGAGGCAAAGGCCAAATACCGGATAAACCAGCTCAGGCAGGTCGAGCAGTTCTGAGACGCGGGCGATCTGGTTGCGAATACCGCCGATATAGCAGATGCCGAGACCAAGGGATTCCGCTGCAACGGTCACGTTTTGCGCAAATAGGCCAACATCAACAGTGGCGGTAATAAACTGCTCAGTGAAGCCTGAGTTGATGTCGGCATCATTCATATCACAGGCGAGTTTCAGTCGCTGCATATCGGCACAGAAAACCAGAAAGACCGGTGCCTGACTGATATAAGCTTGACCGCCAGAGCACTCCACCAGTTGGTTACGCTTGTCCTGATCATTGACCTGAATAACGGTGCAGGCCTGAATGAAGCTGGACGTAGCAGCCGCTTGTCCGGCTTGTATCAGGGTGTTCAGAGTGTCCTGTGGAATAGGCTGATCGGTAAATTTGCGGATTGATCGGTGACTGTTTAATAGTTCGATAACGGCGTTCATCGGTTATTCCATTTGGGTATCGGTGGCGAAGGTCTGCCGGAAGGTCAAGTTGATACGTCCCTCCAGCTGCCGACTGGTTTTTGGCACACTGTGATGCCAGTAATGTTGTAACTGACCTGACATTATCAGCAGAGAGCCGCTATTGAGCAAGTGTTCTTGTCGGGCAATATTTTTATTATAACGGTGCCGCAGCAGAAAACGTCTTGTCTGCCCTAGGCTGATGGAGGCGATCACTGGGTTTTTGCCGAGTTCGGGCTCGTCGTCGCTATGCCAACCCATGCTGTCTTGGCCGTGACGATAGTAGTTAATCAACACGGTATTAAAGGGCTGTTGGCTGAGTGTTTCGATACGGTCTTTGATGGCCTTTATCTGCGGGTGCCAGGGTTCTGTCTGTAGTGAGAGGCCTGAATATTGGTAATGTATGCCCGGCTCGCCTTGAAAACACTGCAACCGGGGAATGCTAACCACACGGCCAAACATGCGGATTTCGGGTTGCTGCCAATGTAGCTCCTTAAGTAAGGTCTGGTAAAGCTGTTGAGCCGCATCAAGGTGGATAAATGCCGGCTCGAATTGTAGCTCCCCCTGTGGCAGATGCGTTTTGTTCATGCCTGCAGCAGTTCCAGGGTTGCCAGCGCAATGGCTGAGGCGATTTCAATTTGGTTGCTGGGATGGGGAATCGTACGGCTGGTGATAACCTCGGCAACGGCTTGCAGCTGTGGGTAGGCATCGGCGGCAAAGATGCCATGCACTGCAATACAGGTGGTACGAGGCATTCCAGCCTGTTCGAGGTGGTTAATGGTTTCCAGCATGGTACGGCCACTCGAGATGATGTCATCGACTAACACCGGCGTATGCTGACGCCAACGTTCGATTTCCGGCAGGGTTACTTCGACGTCATAGTCGCCGCGGCGGATTTTATTGAGTACCTGAAAAGGTGCGTCGGCCAGTTCGGCTACTTGCGATACCCACTGTTCGCTTTCACTATCGGGGCCAATGAGCAGGGGCTTAGGGATATGGGTTTTAATCCAGTCGGCAATGAGCGGTGCAGCATGCACGACTCGAGAAGGGATGCTGTAGATCTCATCTAGCGAGTCGTAACGGTGTAGATGAGGGTCGACGGTAACCATAAAGTCGAGGGAGTCCGAGATCAATTTGGCAAATGGCCGTGAACTGACACATTCACCGGCATGAAACTGCTTATCTTGCCGCATATAGGCGAGATAGGGGGTGATTAAGCCAACTTTTAACGCGCCCATTTGCCGCAGTGTATAACTGAGCAGCAGTAGCCTGAGTATCTTGTTGTCCGGCTGATAGAGGTTGCAGAAGATCACGACGCTATGGTTTTGGCAGTCGGTGAGTACCCGCAGGTAACTCTCATCATCGGGAAAGCGACGTAACTCAATTTCACCGGGCTGCGCATCGAGGGCTTGGCACAACTGGGCGGCGAGTGCGGGATCGGATTCTAAGTTAATCAGAATGGTTTTCAATGACGCTCTCCTCGGTATTCAGTCTGATGATGTCAGGATGGCTTTCCAGATATTCGACAGCATAATTGAGTTCACCGGAACTTTCGGCATGAATCGTCAGTAGTGGGTCGTGCAGTTGTACCTGCTGACCGACTTTGACATGGATCACTAAGCCCGCCGTTGGATCGATAGGTGCCCCCGCCAGTTTTGCCACCTGTGCAAGGCGACGATTATCCACCTGTGTGACGAGCCCAGCTTTGTCGGCCATGAGCTTAAATCGGTAAGGGGCTTCACCGGGTTGTTTCATGCCGCCTTGGGCAATACAGATAGCGACAAATTTTTTCCATGCGAGGCCGCTTTCAAGCACCGTGGTGGCTTGTTTGAGACCGCAATGAGGGTCGACAACGCCAGCCATTTCCAACATAGTGGCGGCCATCGTTAGGGCTCTCTGTTTGAGGTCCTGAGGCGCATGGGTATCATTTTGTAATACCGCCATCACATCCTTGGCCTCAAGGGCTGGGCCAATACCGTTGCCCACCGGTTGAGTGCCATCGGTGTAGAGGATTTGAATTTTAATCCCCAGCTGTTCGCCAACTTTCATAAAAGACGCCGCCAGTTTATCCGCGGCTTGTTGTGTTCTTACTTTAGCGGTAGGGCCGACTGGAATATCGATCAAAACATGGGTTGCGCCGGCGGCTATTTTTTTCGACAGTACTGAGGCGATCAACTGTCCTTCGCTGTCGATATCAAGCGCTCTTTCGACCTGTATCAAGATATCATCTGAGGGGCTTAAGCGTACTGATCCACCCCATGCTAGGCAGGCGCCTTCCTGTTTCACCACCTGTTTCATCCGTTCGAGTGACAGGCTGACTTCAGTCATGGTTTCCATGGTGTCAGCGGTGCCGGCAGGAGAGGTGATCGCGCGAGATGAGGTCTTCGGCATGGTGAGGCCACTGGCCGCTAGAATCGAGACCACAATCGGCGTGGTGCGGTTGCCCGGTAAGCCGCCGACACAGTGTTTATCGATCACCATAGGTTGGCCCCAGTCGATCCGGCTACCGGAATCGATCATCGCACGGGTGAGGGCGATAATTTCCGCATCACTGAGTTTGTCATCACCACAAGCCGTGATAAAGGAGGCGATATGAACATCGGCATAGCGCCCATCAACGATATCGTTAATGATCTCTTGGAATTGCTGCTTATTCAGCGCATGACCATAGACCTTTGCACGGACATGCGACAAGGATTGCACTGGTCTGGGGTGAGATAACCAGACATTGTCATCGTTATTCAGCTGTAGTCTCAGCCAAGCTGACTCGGAAAAACCGATCTGGCCTCTACGTAGCATTTCGCCAGTAATGATATTAAGGGTGGCAATAATTTTACAGTGTTCGGTGTGAACCAAAACCCGTGACAGAGCGGAAAAACCTTCTGAGCGGCATACTGGACTGTCTGCTCTGAGGTAGATAATGGGTTCCTGGCGGGTGTCGATACCCAGCCGGCGTGCCTGTAATGTGGTCGCTCGTTCAGGGGTAGATATCATCTTTGCTTTGCTCCAATCCAGACGGATAAGTGACTGTCTGGCTGCCCATTGAATATGGTTTTTTAGTCTGTTTATAACAGAGAATATTAGCGCCTGTACATGCCATTGCCACTTTTATTGATGTGCAGTAAACATCTTAATTTACACGGTGGCGAGTTGTTAGATAGCTGATAGAATATTGCCATTTCAACATAGACAGACAAAGCAGGATACCATGGAACGTAGATTCACACTGATATTGGCCTGCCCAGATCGACTGGGTATTGTGGCAATGGTAAGTAACTTTATATCTAGCCATGGCGGTTCTATTGCCGACGCCAATCAGCATTCTGATAATTCGACCGGTTGTTTTTTTATGCGGGTTGAAATTGTTATCGCAGCAGGAAGCTTCGATCGCGAACAACTGATCGAGCAGTTTACGCCGATTGCGCAGTCCTTTCAGATGCGCTGGGAGATAAACGACATGACAATACCGAAGAAAGTGGTATTGATGGCCAGCCGTGATTCCCATTGCCTTGCCGACCTTCTGTATCGCCATCATGAAGGCGAACTGGATTGTGAGATCCCTTGTGTGATTTCCAACCATAATGATCTGCGTGACATGGTCGAGTGGCACGGTATTCCCTATCACCATGTGCCGGTGGATAAAGACAATAAGCAACCGCACTTCGAGCGCGTGCATCAGCTGATTGTTGAGCATGAAGCGGATACCATCGTGCTTGCGCGCTATATGCAAATTTTGCCGAGCAGCGTGTGCGATATTTATCGACATCGCATTATTAATATTCATCACAGTTTCTTACCCTCCTTTGCGGGCGCTAAACCCTATCATCAAGCCCATGAGCGTGGCGTAAAATTGATCGGTGCTACCTGTCATTATGTGACCGAAGAGCTGGATGCTGGCCCTATTATTGATCAGGATGTCGTTCGGATTAGTCATCGGGATCAACCGCAGGAGATGATTCGCTTGGGTAAAGACGTCGAGAAGACTGTGTTGGCACGAGGATTACGCTGGCATCTGGATGATCGGGTGCTGGTGCATGGCAATAAAACGGTTGTCTTTAACTGATCGTTAACGGGCCTGAAAAGCTCTTTTTTTAGTCTAATGCATCGATATTCGCCTAATTGATAGATCTCGAACAGTGTTTTATTACATTCCTCAGGCTAAGATTAAGTCACTATAAGCGCCGGCATAACCGGCCTGTACGACTATCTGATATCCAGTTGGAGGATTCTTGATGTTGCGATCTGTTAAAGCCAGTGACTACATGGCGAAACAACTGATTACCTTTACTCCCGACACCGATCTGTTTGAAGCGATAGATCAGTTATTAGAGCATCGGATTACCGGTGCCCCAGTGTTGAGTCAAGAAGGAGAATTAGTTGGGCTGCTGTCTGAGGCGGACTGTCTGAAAGCGATTCTGACACTGACCTATCATGAAGAAGAGGTGGGTGGTCGAGTTGGTGATCATATGTCAGCAGAAGTCTTTACCATCAACCATGATGCCGACATTATTTCGGTGGCAGAAGAGTTTATTACCAACAAAAGACGTCGCTTGCCGGTGCTAAAAAATGGTAAACTGATCGGCCAGATCAGTCGCCGCGATGTGTTACGTGCGGTTGGGCAGTTTGCTCAAGATGGTTGATCTGCTTCGTATCAGGGTTGTTGATTAGCTGGTATTCGCGGGTACCCGTGACTGAGTGAAACGTTGCCATATACTTGAGTTGAGTGACGCTTTTGTGAATGAAACTTTTGCTGAAACGCTTCTGTACTGGCTATAAAAGCGGCCCTGTTGTTATTTTCTGCGTTAGATTATTGGAATCATTATGAGTTTCCGTTTTCCGGAAAAACCCGTACTGTTTTATCCGTCGTTAGCACGTACGGTAGGCTCTGATGAAGCGATCCTTCTGGCGATATATCACGATTATATTCAACTACACGGCTTGCCTGATAAATCAGGTGTACCCTCCGCGGTATTGAGTCGTTCAGAGTGGCTATCACTGACCAGTTTCTGGGATGAAGATAAGTTGGCGATGGTAACCAGCAGTCTCGTTTCTCAGGGTTATATTCAAGCGTCCTTTGGTCATGGGCGGGCTATTAAGTTAGCGCTGGTCGATACTGATCAGACCATGGCTCAGCCCTCCGCTCCCGATTTTTCAGCAGAGGCCTCGGCCCCTGAAACGGTTACTGTTCAGGCGTTACCGGTGGTTGAACAGCCACCCGAACGGAATGAAATCAGCCGTCGAGTACAGCAGGCACAACCGCGCCGGCTCGGCCCCGCGCCCACTTTTGGTGGCAGCATTGGCTGGTCGAAAAGCCGTCAGGTAACCCCGAGTCGCCAGACCACGCCTGAGAATGATTTTGCTAGCCGCTTAAATGAGATTGAAGAGAAAAACCAAAAACTACACGCGATGTTTTTGGGGTGGAAGCCGTCACGGACGCTGCTCGATATGTTGCCGCGCCACAGCATCCCCGAGCCTTTTGCGGAACAGTTACTAGATGAGTTTATTCTCTATTGGTTGGATAAAGACCGCAAAGAATCCAACTGGGATCAAAAATTCCTTGCTTGGGTTAAGCGGGAATGGATTAATAAACAGACACGAGATGCGCGCAAACAGCGGGCAGACGAAGCAAATAAAGGTGTAAACCATGAAAACACCCGCCCAGATAATCGGGAAAAGCGCAAGCGGGTTACCGCAGCCATCATGGACATCAAGGACACCGACTGGTGAGCCGACAGAATCCACGGTAATCAGCAACGACACTAAAACGCTGATCAATATGCTGTTCGCTCGCTTTATGGCGATTTACGGGCATAAGTTTAAAAGCTGTTTTGAAACTCAGGATGAGATCCGCATCGCTAAACGCGAGTGGGCACTGAGTATGCAGGGCTACAGCGAAGCGGAACTGGTGTCGGCGATCAATCGCTGCAAAGAAACGCTGGCGTGGATGCCGACTATTTCTGAATTTATCACTATTCTGAACGAGCAGAGTGGTGATTTCGGTTTGCCGCCCGCGAAAATCGCCTATGAGGAGGTGTGCCGTTATGCGGATCATCCAACTCAGCATGAGTGGACTCACATTGCGCTCTATCATGCAGGCAAAGCCACCGGTTGGTTCCGTCTAAGAAGCGAAACCGAAGACCGAGTCTATCCTGACTTCCGTTATAACTATCAGGTTATCTGTCGTCGGGTGCGTGCCGGTGAAGACCTGAGTGTTGAGGTGCCGGTGGCACTGGAAAATAAAAGTGATAATACCCTAGTCGCTTTTATGCAACGCTGGGGCGAAGAGCAAAATATCAGCCCTGAAAAAGCCAGCACACTGCTGTTCTACCTCACCAAACCTGCAGGAACCGATGTGCGTGAGCGCTTCCGTCAGGCCAGTCAGCAACGGGCTGAAAGTTGGGGGTTAACGGTTAAACTGCCGGATGATTATCAATAGTAAACGCTGTTCTTTTGGCATTAAATCACTGCTGCTGTTTATAGATGCATCGCTGGCCCTCTACTCAGAGGGCCTTTGTTATCCGCTGTGTTCGTTTGTGTAATCCATCTCTTTTACCGTCGGCACACTCAAGCAAACGGAGATAAGATTGCTTGTTTGGGCCTCATTGCTTCCCTAGATGATTTCAAGCTAGACAAACTCAATGGAATAAAGCACATTCTAGTCTTCCTCTAATAAAAAAGGTTTTAGTTATGTTTAGCCATGTCATGCTGGGTGCGAATGATCTTGAAAAATCTAAGGTTTTTTATGATGCGATACTGGGGGTGTTGGGGTATGGGCCCGGCGTATTAGATGCAAAGGGGCGTTATCTGTATCTTAGCGATGGTGGTATTTTTATTATTACCAAACCCATTAATGGGGAAGCTGCTTTTCACGGTAATGGTATGACCACAGGATTTGCTGCTAGCTCTCCTGAGTTGGTTGAAGCTTGGCATGCTGCCGGTGTGGCGGCTGGAGGTGTTAGTTGTGAAGAGCCTCCTGGTGTTCGAGCTGGCGGCGATAAAAAAATATATTTGGCGTATTTGCGCGACCCATCTGATAATAAAATCTGTGCGGCGCATTTTATGTCTTAGCGCTGGGTGGGATAACCATTCAGTGATAACCGACATCAACCGGGAGCGTTCTGCTAACCGGAGATGTCGGTTTTTTATGTCTGATTTTTAAGTTCAGGCTTTTAGAGAAAACCATCACCAAACATCCCGCCAATTGCTTTGCTAAGAGCTTCACTACGCTCAGGCGAGCGAAACTGTTGCAGACTGAGTGCTCGTAACGTAGGAATAAACATCAAATCGGCCATGACGCGGTTAAAACAGGCTTGACCGGCGTTATTGTTTGCCAGCGTTTCTAAAAATAGTTGCAGTAGTTGTGGATACTGTAAGCTGGCCCAGCAGCGGCTGGCGAGGGCGGCAATGACTTCGGCTTCGCGGCCATAGGGGCTTTTCAGTACATCACTCAGCACCGAAACCTTTTGTTCACATTCTGGCGTTTGTGAGATGGCGCGTAATAGGGCGCCGATCTGGTTGGCTGATGCGCTGCCTTCGGTTACGGTGTTGTCTAGTCGTTGACGAATGGCGGCACTTAATGCCTCACCGGGTTGGATATGTTCGATAAAGGTACAGGCAGCCTCTAGCGGAACATCCGGTAGCTGAGGAAAAATCTCTGCAAGTTTTTGCTCATTATTACCCTGCTGATGACGTATTACATAATCGGCAATGCCTTGATAACCCAATGTATCCCAGCCACTAAGCTTTGTTTTTCCATGAAAATACTGTTTCGCCGCATCATAGTATGAAGATGCGGGTTGTCGGGTTGTCAGTTTAGCGGTGGCGTGGAAGGCCGCCATTTTTTCCTGATCAGGGGTGAAGCTAAAAGGGTTATCCTTTAAGGCATCACGATATTCTGTCGCGTCTGTTGGCTGATCCAGTGGGCCTTTGCCCATGGTGTTGCTCAGGTTCTGTAATAGTCGATTGAGAAAATCATCCCGTGCCGCCTGCACTAAGAATCCCTGCTCATCCAGTGGGAGCTTGAGAAACCAGACCACATTTTCATCCGCCTGTTTTGGGTTCCACATCAGAATAGCGATCCAGGCCTGATGTAGAAAAGGTTTGGGGTAAGGGATATGCCCCATTTCAATTTGACGGAAAGTATCGGGAGATAATTTGCTAATACAGCGGCCCATATCGAAGATACGGAACTGTGCTTCAGTTTGACGAATAAAATCGGTCAGTGTTTCAAAATGTGCCATGCTGCTGCCTGATAAGGTAAAAACGCCTGCTATTTTAACAGTGTGAGCAGTGCAGATACAGCAGCGCTGATGACCAATATCGGTTATTAATGACGTCTAGGCTGACATCAGGGCTGCGCGAAAAATCTGCTTTAGGATGTGCAAAACGATATATATTTCTTAATAACGATCTATAACGTTAGTTTTGTCGGTCGCTATTCGTTTTGTGTGCCGCGGGTCAATACGGCAATTTTAAATTGATGTTTAAATAATGATATTGGTCTTTAAATATCCGCTAATCGGGTGATAGGTGGACTCAGGCTTATCAGGCCATGCTCATCATAATCGGTATATGACGCTGCCAGGATGATTTTGAAGAAGTGATTCTGAAGGAATGAATCTGTGGTGTTGTCATTGTTTGTCCATTTTAAGGGAGTTTCATTGAGTAATTTTTTTATCGCTCTTGGGCGCTCGATGGCCGGCAGTTTACGTGATCTCCTGCCTATCGTATTGGTTATCGCTTTCTTTCAGTTAGTGGTTTTACATCAACCGATGCCTGATCTAGTTGGTTTGCTGACCGGTTTGCTGTGTGTGGTTGCGGGGCTAACGTTCTTTATCTACGGCTTAGAGATGGGGCTGTTTCCTGTCGGTGAAGTGCTAGCGAATGCCTTTGCTCGCAAGGGCAGTTTGTTATGGTTGCTGGTATTTGCGTTTTGTTTAGGGTTTGGCACCACGGTGGCTGAGCCCGCGCTGATTGCTGTAGCGGCAGAGGCGGCGTCGGTGGCGGCGGAAGGGGGCATGATAGAGGCGACTGATGCCGCGCAATCGAGTTATGCCGCCGGGCTTCGTTATACGGTCGCTTTTGCTGTTGGGTTAGCGATTGTGGTGGGGGTTATCCGCATACTTAAAGGTTGGCCAATTCACTATATGATTGCCATCGGCTATCTGTTGGTGGTTATTATGACAGGCTTCGCCCCCCGCGAAATTATCGGTATTGCCTATGATTCGGGAGGTGTAACCACGTCGACGATTACCGTGCCATTAGTGACCGCGTTAGGCGTGGGGTTGGCATCATCCATTGAAGGTCGTAATCCGATGATTGATGGTTTTGGTTTGGTCGCGTTTGCCTCACTGACACCGATGATTTTTGTGATGGCCTACGGCATGGTGATCTGATGGAAACATTATCGCAGTGGCTGGTTATTTTACTGTCTACCATCAAAGATGTGATACCGATAATGGCGATTATCTTTGGTTTCCAATTGCTAGTGATTCGCCGCCCCGTGCCTAATTTGAAGCGGGTATTGTTTGGTTTTATTTATGTGATTATCGGTCTGGCGCTGTTTCTATTGGGATTGGAAAAAGCGCTGTTTCCCATTGGCCGCTTGATGGCACAACAGCTGACCGATCCTGATTTTATCCGAGGCACCGGTGTTAGTGGGTCGATACATTGGGGCGATTATTACTGGGTATATATTTTTGCTTTCACGGTGGGGGCCAGTACTACAATTGCGGAACCCTCATTGATTGCGGTGGCGATTAAGGCGAATGAGGTCTCCGGTGGTGCGATTGGTGTATTGGGTTTACGTCTCGCCGTGGCCTTCGGTGTTGCGATAGGTATCAGTCTGGGAACGTGGCGGATTATCACTGGTTATCCATTACACTGGTTTATTATTCCAGGTTATATTTTTGTCGTGATTCAGACTTTTTTTGCACCTAAATTGATTGTGCCGCTGGCCTATGATTCCGGTGGAGTAACTACGTCAACGGTGACGGTGCCGTTAGTGGCAGCGCTGGGGTTAGGTTTAGCGAGTACGGTACCCGGGCGGAGTCCGTTGATCGACGGTTTTGGTTTGATAGCGTTTGCCAGTCTGTTTCCGATGATCACGGTGATGGGGTATGCACAGATGACTGAGATGGTGACCGCCCGAGACAAGCGTAGGCGGGAACGTGATGAAAAGCTTAACGAAGAATAGGACGGAAAGATGCACTTCAAACTGTTGTTAGTATTTGTTGAAGATTCTAAAACCGAACAAGTGATGAAAGCAGCCCGTGAAGCGGGTGCAACGGGCGCTACGGTGATTAATAAAGCACGCGGTGAAGGTGTAAATAAAACGAAAACATTCTTCGGTTTATCGTTGGAAACGCCTCGCGATGTCGTGTTATTTATTGTTGAGGAGCATCTGAGTCGCAAGATTCTAGAAACGATTGCGACGGTCGCTGATTTTGATGAAAAACCCAGTCAAGGGATCGCTATTCAGTTAGATATTGAAGATGCAGTGGGTGTTGCTCATCAGATTAAAACCCTGACCAATGTCGTTGAGGGTGAGTTATGAATGAACGTCTTGTTATTCGGGTGGAGGATGTGATGACACATAACTTTGCCATGGTTGATGGTTTGATCACGATTAAAGATGCGATTCATATCTATAAAGAGAGAAAAGTGGCCGCATTATTGGTGAACAAGCGTTATGAGGGTGATGAGTATGGCATTTTGTTGTTATCGGATATCGCCAAAAAGGTGTTAGCTAAGGATAGAGAGCCTGCCCGCGTGAATGTGTATGAGGTGATGACTAAGCCGGTGATCGGTGTCGATCCACAGATGGATGTGCGTTACTGCGCCCGTTTATTTGATAACTTTGGGCTGTCGATGGCGCCGGTTTTAAGCTGCGGAGAGGTGATGGGGTTGGTCGGTTATAATCAGATTGTTTTGGATGGTTTGCTTACCGATTAATAGCACTTGCTAGAGTGTGAGCCGTTATTCGATTATTGATTGGCTGTTGGTTAACAGTTGATCGAGACTGGTGAAATAGTCGATCAGCTTACTGCTTTTAATGCCACTACTGACGACCGCTTCTTGTGCCATGGGTGCCATGTTGCTGCTCGGTGGTAAAGATTGGCGCTGTTCGATGATCTGCTGAAAGCGTGGAACCATTATCCACTGCACCCACTGCCAGAAGCTGAGGGTGTCAATGGCGAACGGTTGAATGCTTTGCAGAGCTGACGCAGATGGCGGAGTGGCGGTCCAGACTGACCAAGCCCGCATCTCCGCTTCTATCTCTAATAATAGCTGTTGTAGCTCTGCGTAGACGGTCATTAACGTTGACGAGCCTGTTTCAGTGTGTCGGCAATCAAGAAAGCGAGTTCCAGAGCCTGATCCGCGTTCAAGCGAGGGTCACAATGGGTGTGGTAACGGTCGGCCAAACCTTCTTCAGTGATCTGGTAGGCGCCGCCAACACATTCGGTAACATTTTGGCCGGTCATCTCAAAGTGAACACCACCGGCGTAAGTGCCTTCCGCGCGATGAACTTCAAAGAAGCCTTTGACCTCTTTAAGAATATTACTCACGCTACGGGTTTTGTAGCCACTGCTGGCTTTAACAGTATTGCCATGCATTGGATCTGAACTCCAGACCACGTTGCGACCTTCCTCTTTTACTTTGCGTGCTAGCGGTGGCAGCAGTTCGGTAATGTTGTCGGCACCCATACGGCTAATCAGGGTTAATCGGCCGGGAAGGTTATCAGGGTTGAGTGCATCAATCAGGCGGATCAGCTCATCAGGCTTCATGGATGGGCCGACTTTAACGCCGATCGGGTTTTCTACACCGCGCAGGAATTCAATATGTGCGCCGTCTAGTTGACGAGTACGATCGCCAATCCAAAGCATGTGGGCAGAACAGTCATACCAGCGGTTAGTCAAACTGTCTTGGCGGGTAAGCGCCTGTTCATAGTTGAGCAGCAGCGCTTCGTGTGAGGTATACACGGTGGTTTCTTTCAGTTGTGGAACACTGTTGCTGCTGATGCCGCAGGCTTGCATAAAGGCCAAGGTGTCATCTATCTGGTTAGATAGATGCTGGTATTTTTCCCGCAGCGGGCTTTTTTGTACGAAGCCAAGGTTCCACTGATGTACTTTATGCAGATCGGCAAAGCCGCCTTGAGCAAAGGCACGCATCAAGTTAAGTGTTGATGTGGACTGGTTGTAGGCACGAATCAATCGCTGAGGGTCTGGCTGACGGGCGGCAGCATTAAATGCGATGTCGTTAATAATATCGCCACGGTAGCTAGGTAACTCAATACCGCCGATCACCTCGGTTCCGGCAGAGCGGGGTTTAGCATACTGTCCTGCGATACGGGCCAACTTGACCACAGGGCAACCGCCGGCAAAGGTCATGACAACCGCCATCTGTAATAATACTTGGAAGGTATTGCGGATATTGGTGGCACTGAATTCGGCAAAACTTTCAGCGCAGTCGCCACCTTGCAGTAGAAACGCTTTACCTTCCGCGACATCGCCTAGTTGTTGGTGCAGTGAGCGTACTTCACCGGCAAATACCAAGGGCGGTAGTTGTGCGAGTTCAGTTTCGACCTGTTTGACCGCATCACTATCCTGATATTCAGGCTGTTGCAGAATGGGTTTGCTTTTCCAGCTTTCTGGAGACCAGTTATCCATCAAAAAAATACCAAGTTGAAAGGAGACTATTTAAGGGGCTTCTATAGGGGGTAGTTTAGCGCTGTTCGCCTTTTCAGGTAAGGGCTGAACGGAGAAATTACGGGCTTTTGGTTAACTGCTGTGAGGCATTTTAAGGAAAAATGGGTTGGCGGTGGGGGATGGCCGCATAATCTTATGGGTTTGGCTTTGCATTGCACAATAGAGTTGTTTGAAATGATGCCGTATTTTGGGCTGTGATTGGCCTATGAGTGAGGCTCCTGTGTCGTTAAATAGCGGGGTGCGTGGCTTATTGGGTTAGATAAAAGCGCTTAAATAAAAGCACTTAACTAAAGGCTATCGGATAAAAATGCTTGGATAAGGCGTCGGCGTTGGGCATAAGACTATTGATGGGCCGCAGATTTCAGTGAAGTTGGTAAAATCAACGCCTTATAAAATTAAGCAGATAGATGATAAGAAGTGAGAGATCATGTCAGAACAGGATAAACAGAACGGATTAGAGGTTCGCACTCAAGTGATGGGCGAAGCCTTTGTTGCCCGTGCACAAGCCAATACCACTGAATTAACCGAGCCGCTGCAGGACTGGATTAACGAACATGCTTGGGGATCGACCTGGCAGCGTCCAGGTTTGCCTCGTTCTACCCGAAGTTTGGTCACCATTGCCATGTTGGCCGCGTTGAAAGCCCCTGCAGAGCTGAAAGGGCATGTTCGGGGTGCGCTTAATAATGGCTGTACCCCCGCGGAGATTCAGGAGGTGCTACTGCATTCTGTGGTGTATTGTGGCGCGCCAGCGGCACAGGAGGCGTTTCGTGCTGCGCAAGAGGTGTTAGATGAGTGGCAGGGCTAGGGACTGGTTAGGCCGATTCAAAGGCTTGTATGATCGGTCTGAGTTGATCGATTAGCTGGTTTGGAAACTGCCGGTAATCAGGGTAGGGCGTGAGAATGATGTTATCCCGCTGTAATAATCGGCCACTGGTTTCTATAGCGGTAAAGTCTTGTGGGTTTAGTCCTAATCTTTGCCAGCTGGCTTTGCCTGCGACGAGCTGTAGTTGTTGATGGTCGAGCAATTGGTCACCAAAGCAGATCGCTTCCTGCTGCTTTAGTAGTTGTTGATCTCGATAGGTACGCCAGTGCTGGTTTGGCGCTTGTAGCTTTGCCAGAATAATTAGGATCTTACGCCAGTGATTACCGTTTAAGGTGCATAGCCGCTCGTAATCCAGCGGGTGCTGTGGATCGATGATGGGCGGTGTGGGCAGGTAGAGCAATGTGGTGGCGGTATCGACATTACCCAGTGTTTGGCCCTTTAATACTTCACCGGTCAGCATGCCGCTTGAGGTGTTTGGTTGTACAGAGTTAAGCGTAGCGCACATTAGGCTGATTTAATTCCGCTCAAGTTGCGAAAGGTGATCTCTTTGGCGGTGTTAAGAAAATCGACCATAAAGTCGGCATCTTTCTGATCCTCACGAATCGCTGCATACAGGGTACACCAGACACCTTTTTCACCGAGAGGGCGAGAGGTGATGTATTCCTGCTCGATATACTGATGAATCGCCCAGTTGGGAAGTGCTGAGACGCCACGTCCGCTAGCGACGAGTTGCATAATCATTACGGTGAGTTCAGAGGTGCGAACCTCTTCGGGTTCAACGCCTGATGGGTCAAGAAAGTATTTAAAAACATCAAGGCGGTGCTGTTCTACCGGATAGGTGATCAGCGTTTGGTGCTCTAAGTCCTGAGGTTGAATCACTTTACGGGCCACCAGTTGATGCTGTTTACTCATGGCCAGCACGGATTCGTAAGTGAATAAGGGAATGTAGGCGATACCATTGCGCTCTTCTGGGGCCGCAGTGATAACTAGGTCAATATCCCCTCGGGCTAGTGCTGGTAAGGGTTGAAAGCTAAAACCAGTGGTCAGGTCCATCTCGACTTCGGGCCAGTTTTGACGGAAATGATCGATGGTGGGCATCAGCCAGTCAAAGCAGCTGTGACATTCGATACAGATATTTAGACGACCGGCCTCACCGCCTGCGAGTCGGGCGATATCTCGTTCTGCGTTACGGATCATCGGCAGCACTTCTTCCGCGAGGGTTAGAATGCGCTGTCCGGCGCTGGTAAAGCAGATGGGTTTGGTTTTACGAATGAAAAGAGAGCAGTCTAATCGGTCTTCGAGGTCTTTAATCTGATGAGAAAGTGCGGACTGTGTCAGGTGGATACGTTCGGCAGCTTCAACCAGACTGCCCGCATCTCTCAGTGCAGAAAGGGTTTTCAGGTGTCGAAGTTCGATCATGCTGGCAGACCTCAGAGTTTATGATGTGAACCAGAGTATAGTATGAATTGCGCTCATACGGCAGATTTGAATGAAATAAGGCCCACCTAGAGGTGAGCCTTATAACAAGAAGAGGCGGTTTGGCCAGTAAGAATACCGGCTCTCATCCTATTGAGCGGGTTTAACCAGTAAGAATTCCAACAGCGCTTTTTGTGCGTGTAAGCGGTTTTCTGCTTCGTCAAACACCACGGAACGAGGATCGTCCATCATTTCAGCACTGACCTCTTCACCACGGTGGGCGGGTAAACAGTGCATGAAGATTGCGTCGGGATCGGCCTGATCCATCAAGGCAGGCGTTACCTGAAAGCCTTTGAATTCCCGTTCGCGTTCTTTCTGCTCTTCTTCTTGGCCCATTGAAGCCCAGACATCGGTGACGATAAGGTGACTACCTTTAACGGCTTCTTCCGGTGTACGGAAAATACTGACCCGATCGCTATTGGCAGCAACCAGTTCTGGATTAGGATCAAACCCTTCAGGGCAAGCGATCTGCAGGTTGAAGTCAAATCGTCGAGCGGCATTGATATATGAATGACACATATTATTGCCATCGCCGATCCAGCTGACGGTTTTGCCTTTAATGTCGCCACGGTGTTCAAGGAATGTCTGCATATCGGCTAGCAGCTGACATGGATGGTACTCATCGGTCAGTGCGTTGATGACAGGCACGCGGGAATTAGCGGCAAAATTGGTCACAATTTCGTGCTCAAAGGTACGAATCATTACCACATCACACATGCTGGAGATGACGCGTGCACTGTCTTCGACCGGCTCACCACGACCCAATTGGGTATCTCTTGATGAGAGGAACAGGGCATGGCCTCCTAATTGAGCCATCCCCGCTTCAAATGAAACTCGAGTACGGGTGGATGATTTTTCAAAAATCATCGCCATGACTTGATTGGACAAAGGCGCGTAAATCTCGCCGTTGTTGCGGATCTGTTTTAGTTCAACTGCGCGGCGAATCAGCTTATTTAGCTCTTCAGACGTCAGGTCGAGTAGGGTGAGAAAATGTCGTGTAGTCATAATTTAGAAAGTCCGCCTAAGCAAGCTTTTGCTCAGAGTCAGTTATTCGTCAGCCATATAGACTTTGATGATACGGGATACGGTGTTAACCAGTAATTCCGCTTCGGTATCGCTCATAATTAGAGGTGGTAACATACGTACAACCTTACCACCGCCGGTGATGTTGAGCAGCACTCCTTTTACTTTACAGAGAACTGCCAACTCGGTACCGGCCTCGGTCAACTCAATGGCCAATAATAGGCCTTGATGTCGAATTTCTTTTACATAGGCAGCGTCACCTAGCTGGGCACGAAAGCCATCAGCGATCTTATCGCCTAATTCAGCAGCGCGCTGTGCTAGTTTTTCATCGGTAATGGTATTAACAACGGCTAATGCGGCGGCGCAACACAGAGGGTTACCTCCGTAGGTTGATCCGTGGTTACCGGGTACAAATACTTCGGCTGCTTTACCGCGAGCAAGACAGGCGCCGATAGGAACGCCGTTACCTAGCCCTTTCGCGGTGGTGACCACATCAGGCAGGATACCTTTTTGCTGATAGGCAAAGTAGGTGCCGGAGCGACCGTTACCGGTTTGTACTTCATCGAGCATTAACAGCAGATCGTTAGCATCACAGATGTCTCGCAGTTGATTGAGGTAATCATCCGCTGGAATAACAATACCGCCTTCGCCTTGAATCGGCTCAACTAAAATGGCAACCACGTTGCTATTGTTGGCAATAATGTTTTTAACCGCTTCAACATCATTGTACGGAGCGCGGACAAAACCACTAACCAATGGCTCAAAGCCCGCTTGAGCAGAGCGGTTCCCAGTGGCGCTCAATGTCGCCATGGTGCGGCCGTGGAATGAACCTTCAAAGACGATCGTTGTAGGCGTTTCGATTCCTTTGGAGTGACCGTATTTACGGGCGATCTTAATTGCCGCTTCATTGGCTTCGGCCCCTGAATTACCGAAAAAGACATTGTCCATTCCGGAAATCTGGGTCAGGCGTTCAGCTAGTCGTTCCTGATTAGGGATGGTGTACAGGTTAGACGTATGAATCAGTTGGCTGGCCTGTTCACTGATAGCCGTCGTAACAGCTGGATGGGCATGACCTAGGCCGCAAACGGCAATGCCGCTCAGCGCATCTAGATATTTGTTGCCATCTGTATCAAACAGCCAGCAGCCTTGTCCGTGACTAAATGCAACGGAAAGACGCGTGTAAGTATTCATAACGGGCTGTGTAGACATTTAAGTCCCTCTGGTTAGTCTCTCTGCCAGTCCCTCTACACAACGCAAATCGCCTGTCTGTATGGGGCCGTCGAACGGAAAAACCAGCCATTCTATGTACTTGCTCGGCAATAAGCAAGATAGGCAATCAAAGTTGAAATTACTTGAGATTAAACGAGCTGACCCCATATAGTTTTATATGACGTTTTTCTAATCAGCGTTTATGATAATGGCGAGCAAGCTTGTTGATTATTTTTACGTAATACCTGAGTAAATTGATCGGGTTTATGCTAGGATTTCTTCATCAAATATTGATTAATGCCAGAGATCTGGCGACCAGTTAAAGCATAGGTAAGTTTATGAGCGTTGTAGATACGATTAAAGAGCAACTTGAAGCTAATGATATCCTCTTATATATGAAGGGTACTCCACGTTTTCCTCAGTGCGGATTTTCATCCCGTGCGTCTGAAGCGATCATGTCCTGTGGCGCTCGTTTTGCATTTGTTAATATTCTGGAAAGCCCTGAAATCCGTGCCGAGCTGCCTAAATATGCTAACTGGCCTACTTTTCCACAGCTGTGGATTAAAGGCGAATTGGTCGGTGGTTGCGACATCATTGCTGAGATGGCGGCTAACGGCGAGCTGAAAGAGTTGATCGATTCGGTTGCTTCTGAAGACGATTCTGCTGCCAGCTGAAACAGACTGTAAGCATTTAGAACATATCCTCTGGAGTGTTCTAAATGGGTCAAGGTTCTGATAGACGCAGTTTATCGTTTCCATAGTTGTCTTTAATTAGTCTTCTATTGCGACTGACACTAAGCTGCTTCTACTTTTGATTTTTTCACATTATGTAAATACTTTATTTACATAATGCTTTAACACACTATTTAACCATGGAGATATAAAATGGGCGTATTAGTAGGTAAGCAAGCTCCGGATTTCACAGCTGCTGCGGTACTGGGTAATGGCGACATCGTTGATTCTTTCACTCTGTCTGAAGCCATTAAAGGTAAGAAAGCGGTTGTTTTCTTTTACCCATTGGATTTCACCTTTGTTTGTCCGTCTGAGCTGCTGGCTTTTGATCACCGCATCGAAGAGTTCACAAAGCGTAATGTTGAAGTGATTGGTGTTTCTATCGATTCCCACTTCTCTCATAATGCATGGCGCAACACCCCTGTTGATCAGGGCGGTATCGGTCCTGTTAAGTACACCCTGGTTGCTGATATGACTCACAGCATCTGCCAGTCTTACGATGTTGAATCTGAAGGCGGCATGGCTTTCCGTGGTTCTTTCCTGATCGACGAAGATGGTCTGGTACGTCACCAAGTTGTTAACGATCTGCCACTGGGTCGTAACGTTGATGAAATGCTGCGTATGGTTGATGCACTGGCATTCCACCAGAAAAATGGCGAAGTTTGCCCAGCAGGCTGGACTGAAGGCGACAAAGGTATGGACGCATCTCCTGCAGGCGTTGCTGCTTACCTGAGCGAAAATGCTGACACTCTGTAATATTTAGCACTAGTGCTAAAACTAAAAACGCGCCTAAGGGCGCGTTTTTTTATGGCTTGCGTTTAACGGTGGACCGATAGGTGATTAGCCTTGATTATCCAGCGTTAAGTTGATTATTCGAAGCGTGATTCTGCCATCTGCCAGCCACCAAGATCTTTCCAACGATTGACGATAGTGCAGAATAGCTCGGCTGTTTTCATCGTATCGTACAGTGCAGAGTGAGCTTGTTTGCCATCAAAGTCGATATCGGCGAGTTCACAGGATTTAGCCAGTACGGTATGACCAAAAGCCAAGCCTGCGAGTGTCGCGGTATCGAAGGTTGAGAATGGGTGAAAAGGATTGCGTTTGATATCACAACGTTCTGCTGCTGCGGTGACAAAACCGTGGTCAAAAGAGGCATTGTGACCGACTAAGATAGCGCGCTTACAGTTGTGGGATTTAACGGCCTTGCGAATTGGCTTGAAGATTTTTTCCATCGCTTCTGCTTCAGCGATGGCGCCACGCAATGGATTAAACGGGTCAATGCCGGTGAAGTCTAGGGCGGCTTGTTCTAAATTTGCACCTTCGAATGGCTCGACATTGTATTCGTAGCTTTCGTCGATCAGCATGTTGCCATCATCATCCATGGTGAGGGTGACGGCTGCGATCTCCAACAGAGCATCGGTCTGGGAATTAAATCCGGCGGTTTCCACGTCGATAACAACGGGCAGATAACCGCGAAAACGATTCGACATTGGGTGCTGGTACTGAGCGCTTCTGTTCAATGCATATCCTTAATGGCTGATTTCGACAGCCTAGGTTGGTAATTAGCTAGGCTTAGTGTAAAGACTTGCTCTGGTTTTCACAAATAACTCTGTCGTTACATCGTGGTTAGGGTGATAAACTAAAGCTCTTTTGGTGGTGGCCGATACAGGAGGTCAGTGAGCCCCTTAATTTTTCTGGATTCCGATCGTTTATGCGTGTAACTGTCTTCTCTCTTCTATTATTGTTCTCTCTGCCGGTTTTTGCGGTAGGTTACTCTGCGTCTATTGATCAGTCTAAATGGGAACTGGAAGCCTCTAAATTTAGTTGCCGCTTATCGCAGCGAATTCCACTGTTTGGGGAGGGTGAGTTTAACCAAGAGGCGGGTGAAACGGTTCGCTTTACGCTGAAGCCCTTGCAGGGACATGGACTCAAGGGGCAGGTGCGAATACTGGAAGGTGCGTCGCCTTGGCAGCCGGGTATTGCGCCGCGCCACATAGGTGAGGTTAAGTTTGCTTCAAACGGCACGATAGCGGTGCCTACCGGTTATTCGCAACAGATGTTGGGGAGTCTGTTTCGGGGGCGAATGCCGACCTTTCTAGCTCAGAACTGGGCAGATACCGGCGAGTCTGTGCGTATCGCGCTGTCAGCTGCGAACTTTCCACCCGCTTATGCCGCTTATACCGACTGCATATCTGATCTGTTGCCGGTGAATTATCGACAGATTGCCCGAACAGCGGTGCTGTTTCCGTCAGCGCAGTGGCAGTTGTCTGACTCCACTAAAGAGCGTCTCGATCTGATTGCCATCTATGTCAATAATGATGATTCGGTGAAGTCGGTCTTTGTCGATGGTCACTCTGATGCACAAGGGCGGCGGTTGGCTAACCGAGACCTGTCGAAAAAACGGGCAGAAGCGGTAACCGCTTATCTAGAGAAAAAAGGGATTAGCCCTGATCGTATAACGACCCGTTATCATGGTGAACGTTACCCTGTTGCGCAGAAAAATGATCGTCAGACCCGTGATCGAAGCCGTCGAGTGACCATCCGTTTAGACCGTAATTAATGATCGCCGACGGAGAGGGGATTTGATGATTTTCTGCCTCTGTTACTCTGTCGTAATCGTGGTACAATTGCGCCCTTTCCTTTTTTTAGGTACCCGTTAGAGACGACGACGCTCTTTAATGGGCTGATTTGCGTTGGAGCCTCTCTATTATGTCCGATATTAAAAAGGTTGTGCTGGCCTACTCAGGCGGCCTTGATACTTCTGTAATCGTTCGTTGGTTACAAGATACTTATAACTGTGAAGTTGTTACCTTTACCGCTGACTTAGGTCAGGGTGAAGAGGTTGAACCTGCTCGTGCCAAAGCCGAAGCGCTGGGTGTGAAAGAGATCTATATTGAAGATCTCCGTGAAGAGTTTGTCCGTGACTTTGTTTTCCCAATGTTCCGTGCCAATACAATTTACGAAGGTGAATACCTGCTGGGTACCTCCATTGCCCGTCCGTTGATTGCTAAGCGTTTGATTGAGATTGCCAATGAAACCGGCGCCGATGCTATTTCCCACGGTGCGACGGGTAAAGGTAACGATCAGGTACGTTTCGAGCTAGGTGCTTATGCACTGAAACCGGGTGTTCAGGTTATCGCACCATGGCGTGAGTGGGATCTGACCTCCCGCGAAACTCTGATGAACTACTGTAAAGAACATAATATCCCAGTTGATTTCTCCAGCAATAAGAAGAAATCACCTTACTCTATGGATGCTAACCTACTGCACATCTCTTATGAGGGTGACATTCTGGAAGATCCATGGGCTGAAGCTGAAGCGGATATGTGGCGTTGGTCTGTATCCCCTGAAGAGGCTCCAGATGAGGCGACCTATCTTGAGCTGACTTATGATAAGGGTGATATTGTTGCGATCGACGGCAAAGAGATGAGCCCAGCAACCGTACTGGAATACCTGAACAAAGTGGGTGGCGAAAACGGCATTGGTCGTTTGGATATCGTTGAAAACCGTTTTGTTGGTATGAAGTCTCGCGGTTGTTATGAGACTCCGGGGGGCACCATTATGTTACGTGCACACCGGGCGATTGAATCAATTACACTTGATCGTGAAGTTACTCACCTGAAAGATGAGTTGATGCCTCGTTATGCGAAGACTATCTACAATGGTTTCTGGTGGTCTGAAGAACGTAAGATGATGCAGCAGATGATTGATTTCTCTCAGCGTAATGTGAATGGCGATGTGCGCCTGAAGCTTTATAAGGGTAATGTCATCGTTGTTGGCCGTCGCTCTGAGAACAGTCTTTTCGATGAGAGTATCGCTACGTTTGAAGATGATGCAGGTTCTTACGATCAGAAAGATGCGGCTGGATTTATCAAGCTGAACGCCCTACGGATGCGTATTGCAGCCAGTAAAGGACGTGATCTGCTTAACGATTAAGTAGTCTTTATTGGAAAAGCCCCGATATGGTACCCATATCGGGGCTTT
Source organism: Amphritea atlantica (assembly GCF_018860855.1). Lineage (GTDB taxonomy): Bacteria > Pseudomonadota > Gammaproteobacteria > Pseudomonadales > Balneatricaceae > Amphritea > Amphritea atlantica_A. The sequence continues at coordinate 119,993 of NZ_JAHKQE010000044.1, read as the reverse complement.
TTTATGCCTGTCGTACTTTGATAATTGTCTGATTTATATGATACTTTGATAAATTCTATTCTGATGTAAAGCCTATGGAAATCAGTTACTCGGATAAAAAAGTACTGATTGTTGATAACCGCCTAGAAGATCTTGCCGAATTAAAGATGATTTTGGGCAATATGGGCGTATCTGACATTCAGGTGGCCTCATCGGTCAATATGGCGTTGGCGCTGTTGCGTGAGACATCATATGATCTCTGTTTCGTTGTCTTCGATTTGGGTAAAGACAGTAAGAATGGATTGCAGTTAATTCAGGAAGCGACGGTTGAGCAGATCCGTCAATTCACCACTATTTTTACGCTGGTCGTCGATCCCGATCGTTCTAAGTTGCTATTTGGCTCTCTAGATAGTTCACCCGATACGTATATTTCCAAACCCTATTCTGAACCGAGGGTGCGCTTTCGGTTAGAAAAAATTATGCGGGTAAAGCAGGTTATAAAACCGTTGGATGAACTGCTCGATCAGGGACGGTCGCAAGATGCTTTACAGATGTGCGCGCAGTTAATACAGAACTATCCAGCGTTAAGGCTTTACGTGAATCGGTTTCGCGGGATTATTCTGTTGCAAGAGGGCTTGTTTAGTAAAGCGGGGCAGTTGTTTAGCTCGATTGTGACACAGCGGGATCAGCCTTGGGCGCGGGTCGGTTTAGGCGCAGCCTTGTGTCATCAAGGTGATTATCTGAATGCGCGTGAGGTATTGCAGCACGTCATCGATGAATCCCATTTTTGTGTTGAAGCCTATACCTGGTTAGCGCGCACATTCCGCTCATTAGGAGAACGGGGTGAGGCGATCAGTTTGCTACGCAAGGCAGTTATGTTGCAGCCAACGGTGCCGGAGTTACTGGGTACTTTAGGTAGCCTCGCGGCTCAGAATCAGGAATGGAATGTTGCCGTAGAGGCCTATAGCAAGGCGATACAGTATGCTCGGCAAAGCTGCTTTCAGTCAGAAGATTATTATTTCAGTTTGGTGGCGGCGTTATTGGCGCGGGATAGTTTTGATCGGGAGGTTGAAGAGAGTGCCATTAGAACGCTGGAGGATGTGATACAGGCATTTCCTAATGCCGCGATTGTGCAGTTTAAATCTCGGTTAATGGTGGCGCAGGTTTATCGGCGCGCCGGTGCTCAAGATCGGGCCGACTTAGCTGCCCGTAATGCCTTTGATCTATTCTGTGAGTTGGAGTTAACGGAAAAAGCGGAGTGGGTTGAGTTTTTCCTAGAGGGTATGGAGGGGATGGCGGTCGAAGCCGATGCTCAGGCATTGAAGCAGCGTGTTAATCGCGACAGCGCCTCCCTCGAGTGGGGACGCTTAAACCTGCAAGGGATGCTGGCCTATCGCAAGAAGAATTATGCAAAGGCGTTGGGCTTTTTTGTCCAGGCCGATGGCATTTTGCCGGCTAATCCTAGTTTGACGCTGAATCTTGTTCAGGCTGCGCTTGAACAGGCGCGGACACCGAGTGAAGAGCGGTTTGAGTTATTGTTGCGCTGTGATAATGCTCTCTATGGTATTAACTATGGTGCACTGAGTCTGCGTCAGCAAAAACGTTATCTCTCGTTGTCGGAGCGCTGCGCTGATATGGTTCGGGTGATGGTGGAAACGAGAAACGGAAAAGAGTAGTAGAGAGTGCCGGCGATCTAAGCTATGCCGGCTGCACTGTGTTGGTTTCAGAGTAAAATTGAATCGTCATCGCTTAAAATGGAGTTATCCGAGAGTGAGCTGTTTTCATCGGATTGGTAGGCCGAGCGTGCCAGTTTCCGTGAGAGTAGTTTCTGTTGTGCCGGTTCCGGCAGATCCGTAAATAGAATTGTTTGTTTGGCAATCAGTAGATCGATCAAATCCTCAACAATCCGGCTAACTTCGGTGTCCGACTTGTCGAGAATCTCCTGTGGGCTTTCCGTACTGTTATTACTGGATAGAAAACGAATCACATCAGGGTCTGAAATATCGGCGACCGTCGCGTGTTCAGCTGGGTGTGCGGACAATGAAGTGACCTGTCCCTGTTCATTTCTGATTGCATACAACATAAGCCAAACTTCCACAGATTATAATTTGAATAAAGCTAAGTATGGCGGCGATTCTTTGGGTGGGTCAAGTGTGGGCTGGCAGTTTGGGTACAAATGCCGTTAATTGATTTTCTTTGCTAGTGGTTTGGTGATGGCCCTTGGATTGCATAATGCTGAGTGGCTATATAAAATCCACCCCTTAAACGAGCTTCCTAAAGGGTTGCAATGCAGATCATGCTTTTATGATCGCGGCAGCCCTTTTTTATTGTGCCGAGAGATTATGAAATCCCATAAAATTCATCAAGCACCGATTCCAATGCGTACCGTTGGGCCCATTAAAATCAGTGGGCATATACTGAATGAGAAAGTTTCAGTGCCACTGGCCACCTATGAAACGCCTTTGTGGCCATCAGTAGGGCGCGGCGCTCGGGTTTCCGTATTGACTGAAGAGGGTATTAAAACCACGGTGGTCGACGAGCGGATGAGCCGTTCCATCCTGTTGGAAGCCGATGATGCGTTTGAAGCCTATAAAGCGCTGGAGTCGATCAAAGCTCGAAAAGATGAGCTGAATGAGATTGTCGCCACCTCGAGCCGGTTTGCCAAACTGATCGATATGAACAGCCAGATCGTGGCTAACTTGATCTATCTACGGCTTGAATTTACCACCGGGGATGCCTCGGGTCATAACATGGTGACCAATGCGGCGGATAAGCTGATCCCATGGATTCTGAATGAATATCCTCAGTTGCGTTATTCCTCGATCTCGGCCAATTACTGTTCAGATAAAAAAGCTACCGCGGTTAACGGTATTCTGGGACGAGGCAAGTATGTGATCAGTGAAATTCTGATCCCCCGCGACCTGTGTGAACGTCGCCTGAAAACCACGCCGGAAAAAATAGTCGATCTGAATATTAAGAAAAACCTGATCGGTACCATGCTGGCCGGTGGCCTGCGCAGTGCTAATGCTCACTATGCCAATATGCTGCTGGCTTTCTATCTTGCCACGGGACAGGATGCCGCCAATATTATTGAAGGCTCTCAGGGGATCGTTCATGCGGAAGTGCGTAATGGCGATCTGTATTTCTCCTGCACCCTACCTAATCTGATTGTTGGCAGCGTGGGTAATGGTAAAGGGATCGATTTTGTGGAGCAGAATTTAGCGGCCTTAGGGTGTAAAGAAGATCGTGAGCCGGCAGCGAATGCACGCCGTTTGGCTGCGATCTGTGCGGCGACGGTGTTGTGTGGCGAGTTATCCTTGATGGCGGCGCAGACCAATCCGGGCGAGTTGATGGAATCTCATCTTAAATTGGAACGCTGATGTCTGATCAGACCAACGATCGTAAAATTGAACATATTCGAGCCATCGAAAAAGATCCCTTAACCGATCGTGACGGTCGTTTCTTTGATCAGATTCAACTCTGTCACCGGGCGTTGCCCGATAGAGCACTGGAGCAGATTGATACCTCGGTCGAGTTTCTCGGTAAAAAGCTGAGTTTCCCGTTGCTGATTTCATCGATGACCGGTGGCGATCACGCCTTAATCAAAACCATTAACCGAAATTTGGCGGAAGCAGCAGAGCGGACCGGTGTGGCATTGGCGGTGGGTTCTCAGCGGGTGATGTTCACTCAGCCTTCGGCACGAGAAAGCTTTGATCTGCGAGCCTATGCACCGAACACGGTGTTATTGGGTAATATCGGTGCGGTGCAGTTGAACTATGGTTTCTCACTGGAGCAATGTCAGCAAGCGGCGGATGTGTTGGACGCTGATGGTTTGTATCTTCATCTGAACCCACTGCAGGAAGCGGTCCAGCCGGAAGGTGATACCAATTTTGTCGGTTTACAGGCGAAGATTGCCTCCTTGGCGGCACAGTTGAAGCAACCGGTCTTGCTGAAAGAGGTCGGTGCAGGCTTGTCACCGCCGGATATAGAAGCGGGTATTGTCGCGGGTATTCAGTGGTTTGATCTCGCCGGATGCGGCGGCACCTCATGGAGTCGTATCGAACATCATCGCAGCGAAAAGAGCGGTGATGACCTCGGTATTTGCTTCCAAGATTGGGGGATTCCAACACCTCAGGCATTAAAATTAGCTCAGCCGTATCAAAATAGTGCGGCTTTCATTGCCAGTGGTGGTCTCAGGGATGGGATTGATATGGTTAAATCTGTTATACTCGGCGCCTCGCTCTGCGGCATGGCCGCACCGTTCCTGAAACCGGCAATGGAATCCGCCGATTCAGTGGTCAGGGTAATAGAGCAACGCCGGCGCGAATTCACCACAGCGATGTTTTTGCTGGGAATGCCGGATGTAAACAGTTTATTTATGAATCGGGCTCTCATTCTGGGCGAGCGTTGAGGATTTTAAGTACGTATGTCCGTCGGTATTGATGAAATCAGCTTTTACACTTCCAACTATTTTTTGGATCTAAAAAACCTGGCTATGGTCCAGGAGATTGATGTTGGGAAATATTATCAGGGTATCGGGCAGGAGAAAATGGGAATGCCTGCCCCGGATGAAGATATCGTAACGATGGCGGCAAATGCGGCCCTGCCTCTGATTGAGCGGGTTGGCACTGATGCTATCAGTACGGTGATGTTCGCTACTGAAACGGGGATAGACCAATCCAAATCAGCCGGTGTTTATGTACATCGCTTGCTTGGCTTGACGTCTAAGTGTCGTGTCGTCGAACTGAAACAGGCCTGTTATAGCGCTACGGCGGCTATTCAGATGGCTTGTGGACTCGTGGCCCGCCAACCGGAAAAGAAGGTGCTGGTGATCGCTTCGGATGTGGCCCGTTATGACTTGGGTACGTCTGGTGAAGCGACCCAAGGCTGCGGTGCTGTCGCGATGCTTATCTCGGCGAATCCCCGTTTGGTTGAACTGGATCCTGAAGTGGGAAATCACACCGAAGATGTGATGGACTTTTGGCGCCCTAATTATCGTTCTACCGCCTTGGTGGATGGTAAGTACTCCACCAAAATCTATCTTCAATCTTTGAAACATGCGTGGGAACACTTCCGCGAAGTCAGCTCTCTTGCTTTCAATGACTTTCAGCATTTCTGTTATCACCTACCGTTTACCCGTATGGCGCAAAAAGCGCATAAGCATTTAGCGCGGGTAAATCAGAGTGTATTGACGCCAGAAATGCTCGATCTACAAGTTGAAGATACTCTGCGTTATAACCGTATTATCGGTAACAGCTATACGGCGTCGATGTATATCGGTTTAGCCTCGCTGTTGGAAAACTGTCAGGATAACTTGTCCGGTCACCGGGTAGGCTTTTTCAGTTATGGCTCCGGCTCGGTGGCTGAGTTTTTCTCTGGTAAAATCGTTGATGGTTATGAAAAATGCCTTCACGTGGATAAACATCGCTCGATGCTGGATGCCCGTAGTGAAGTCTCTTACGATGAGTACCTAGCACTGTATAACGATGTCGATCCTATTGATGGTGGGGTTCATCCCAAAGCGGAAGGTACCACCGGTCGTTTTCGCTTAGCTGGCATCTCCCATCATAAGCGTGAATATATCGCCTGCTAAGGAACTCCTTTCATGAAGGCTTGTGCCCCCGGTAAACTGATTCTCAGTGGAGAACATTCAGCCGTATACGGGGCGCCGGCTATCGCTTTGGCGGTCAACCGCTATATTCGTTGTCACAGTTCATTTACCTCTACTCATGATCTGACTCTAATACTGCCGGAATTTAATTGGCAGGTTCAGCTTGGTTGGTCGGAGCTACGTTATCTGAATGATCATCTAGATCAGCGCTTTCAGCAATTCGAACAAGGCCTTCTTGGGGCTGGCGATATCCTTGAAGCTCCCCATCAATTAGCGTTATACGCACTGTCTCAATGTTTGTCTGAGACGGATCCGGATACCGGCCTTGTCCTCGAGATCCATTCGGAGTTACCGCTTGGCTCAGGTATGGGCTCCTCGGCAGCATTGAGTGCTGCGGTAACGAGCTTGGCACAAAATCTTTTTTCCACTCCCCTAAATACTTTCGACATGTTTCAACGGGTTCGCTATTGCGAGCGTTTGTGTCATGGGCGCGGTGGGTTGATTGATGCAGCCACCGTCAGCTATGGCGGTATGGTGCAGGTTGAAGAGGGGCAGGTCGCTCAGTTACCGGTGCAGTTGGGTGACCATTGGTACTATATTCATACGGGTGCGCCGACGGTGGGTACCGGTGAATGCGTAGATGATGTGCGCCGTCGCTGCGGTGACACAGGGATTTGGCAAGGGTTTTCTAAGCTGACCGAGCAGCTACGGGCGGCGATTATCGCGGGGGTAGATCCGCGCGAGTTGATACAGGAGAATCACCGTTTACTGAGTGATATTGGGGTGGTTCCGGCGCCGGTGCAACGCTTCATTACGCATTTGGAAAGCCTTGGTGGTGCAGCTAAAGTCAGTGGTGCCGGTGCTGTTGCTGGCGATACCGGCGGTGCCTTAATCGCCTATCTGCCTGATATTGATCTAGCCGAACTGTGTCAGCAATCAGGCTATCGCTATATGGCGATTGAGGAAGATAAACAAGGAGCTCGGCTTGAAGATTAAGGTGACCGCCCCCGGTAGTCTCATGTTGATGGGTGAGCATGCGGTGCTGTTTGGTCAGCGGGCATTAGCATGTGCGGTGGATAAACGCATCAGCGTGTTATTAACCCCTCGTGCTGATCGGATAGTGAATATTGATTCGGCATTGGCACAATACTCTGCCAATCTCGACCAGCTACCTCCCGAACCCGCTTTGAATTTTGTTTTAGCGGCCATCGAGCGTCAGTTACCACGCTTAACTCAGGGATTTGATCTGCGGATTCGTTCTGAGTTTTCCCATACGGTTGGCTTAGGTTCTTCTGCCGCAGTGACGGCGGCCGTGGTGGCTGCATTGCAGGCGTTGATTAGCGGAGCGGAACGGGATCATGATCCGCAAGCCTTGTTTGCGGAAGCTTTGGCGGTGGTGCATCAGGTACAGGATGGCCGTGGGTCAGGCACCGATTTAGTCGCGGCTGTTTATGGCGGTGTGGTGGGTTATACCATCGCCTCAACTGAGATGGCGCCGCAGATCCGACGATTACAGGGCTTGCCGACGATTAGTTTGTATTACGTAGGCTATAAAATGAAAACCCCAGATGTTCTTAAACGAGTGGAAGGGTTTGCGGCACAGTCGCCCGAACTCTATGCTGGTTTATATCAGCTTATGGGGCAAACCTGTGAGCAAGCTGAACGTGCTGTGGATAACTCGGACTGGACGCAGCTCGGTCGTCTGATGAATATCTATCAGGGTTTGATGGATGCACTGGGTGTGAATGACGCCTGCCTGGCCGAGATTATCTATTCGCTGCGCAGTTCACCCGATGTGCTGGGGGCTAAAATTTCTGGCTCGGGACTGGGGGATTGCGTCTTGGCGCTGGGTGTCCCAACGCAGCTTCCGCTCTCTTATAAGCGTTCGTATGAGGGCGCGGATGAACAGTATTATGAACAGATTCCAGTGGCCGTGTCCGCGCAGGGGGTAACCGTTGAGTATGTCTGAGTCGATAACAAAACAGAGTGTCATTGCGAACTATCTGCCCACCGTAGTAGCCCCAATCGCAGAGCGTATCGATGCGGTCTTTGCGCCGAGTAATATTGCCCTGTGTAAATATTGGGGCAAGCGTGATGTCGAGTTGAATCTGCCGATTAACAGTAGCCTGTCGATCTCATTGGCACACCTAGGTAGTCACACCGCTATTTCGGTCAGCGATGAAGATCAGGTTTGGCTCAATGACCAACGGGTGGCCGCGGATAATAAGTTTGCCTGTAAGGTGATCGCCTTTATCGACCTGTTTCGAGGCGCTAATGGCCTGCCGGTTAGAGTCGATACGCAAAATAATATTCCCACCGCTGCTGGGTTGGCGTCTTCCGCATCCGGCTTTGCAGCCTTGATGTTAGCCATCGATAGCTTTTATGGGCTGAAACTTGAGCCTCAGTTGTTGTCGGCGTTTGCCCGTATGGGCAGTGGCAGCGCGAGTCGTTCACTCTATACCGGCTTTGTTGAGTGGCAGATGGGGGTTCGGGAAGATGGAATGGACAGTGTTGCGTTACCGCTCGATAGTCACTGGGACGCGTTGCGTATCGGTCTCGTTAAGGTCAGTGTGGCGGAAAAAGCAGTCGATTCCCGTTCGGGAATGAACCGGACGGTGGAAACCGCGCATCTGTATCAGAGCTGGCCTTTACAGGCGGCAGCGGATCTTGAGCGTTTGCATCGAGCGATTGCCGATAAAAACTTTACGAAGCTGGGTGAAACCGCCGAACAGAACGCCCTATCGATGCATGCCACTATGATTGCAGCGTGGCCGCCGTTATTGTATTGGCAGCCCGATTCTGTCGCCGCGATGCAGCGTATTTGGCAAGCGCGGGCCGAAGGCGTTGAGGTTTATTTCACGATGGATGCTGGGCCGAACCTTAAGCTGCTCTTTACGGCAGATAATGAAGCCGCCGTAAAACAATACTTTCCCGATATGGACGTTATTGCTCCCTTTGGTTGAGACAACGGGCTTCAATCCGCCGGATCAGGCGGGTCAGCACTCCGAAGCCAGTGGCTTTCTGCTGACGCGACAGCAGCTTGATACGCCTGAGGGGATCTGTTTTCAATTCTGGCTTAAGTCGACGGCTGGGGCTTTTCCGGTGTCGGTGACGGGTCAAGAAAGCGTATTCTTTGTCCTTGAAGAAGATGTTCCACGGATTGAATCGTTACTCGACTCTCAGGTTATTCCTGCATTAAAAAAACAGTCAGGGGCTGGCGCCGAGTCATCACCTAAAGCGGGATGGCGATTGCAATCATTGCCACTGAAGGACCTACAACAACGTCCGGTTTACGGTTTATACAGCCAATCCTTGGCGATCTATCGTCAACTGATCGATCTGTTACAGACTTACGCCATTCCCATGATTGAAGAGGATATCCGTCCCGTCGATCGTTTCCTGATGGAACGCTTTATTCAGGATAGTGCTCGTGTGCGTTTTAGTCAGCATTCCGCCCAGTTACAACCGATTATCTGTGAGCCTCAATTAACGATGTTGTCGGTGGACATTGAAACCACCATGCGTGCGGATCGTATTTTCTCTATCGGCCTCTATTCTGCTCAGCTAAGCAAGGTATTGATCGTCGGTGAGGGGCCGAATGAACCTTGGCTTGAGTATGTTAACGATGAACGGGCACTGTTACAGGCGTTTGTACGTGAAGTTGAACGCTGTGATCCAGATATTTTTATTGGCTGGAATGTGGTCGGTTTTGATTTTCGAGTATTACAAGAACGTGCCAAGCGGTTGCAGGTTCCGCTGAATCTAGGCCGTGATGGTAGCCGTATACAGGTGATTCAGTCGGCTAATGGTAAATGGTTTTGTCGGATGGCGGGTCGGGTTGTATTGGATGGTATTGATACGCTTAAGGGCGCGACCTATCAGTTCGAAAGTTTTTCGTTGGAATATGTCTCTCATCAGATGCTGGACCGTGGCAAGCTGTTAGGTCACCAGATGGATGAAGGGCTGAACCGCGGTGAGGAGATTCAGCAGGTTTACCGTGAAGACCCCCGCAAGCTGGCGGAATACAACCTTGAAGATTGTAAGCTGGTGTGGGATATCTTTGAAAAGGCTCAGCTACTGCATTATTTAGTCGAACGCAGCCGTTTAACCGGCTTGCCACTGGATAAGGTGGGTGGTTCGGCCGCTTCGTTCGATAACCAATACCTGCCTCGGTTGCACCGTCAAGGTTATGTTGCTCCCGTGTATGCCTCCGGTGAATCCCAGATGGGGGCGCCGGGCGGCTATGTGATGGAATCTCGCCCAGGTTTATACCAGCAGGTCTTGGTGTTGGATTTCAAAAGTCTGTATCCGAGCATTATTCGCACCTTTATGGTCGACCCTTATGCACTTGCTGAAGGTACGGGGACTGAATGTCCCGCAGATGATTTAGTACCGGGTTTTAATCACGCTATTTTTAGTCGTAAACGGGCGATTCTGCCGGAGATTATTGAACGTTTATGGGCCGCTAGGGATCGGGCAAAGGCGGAGCATAATGCGCCGTTATCCCAAGCGATTAAGATCATCATGAACAGCTTTTATGGCGTGTTGGGCTCGGATGTGTGCCGTTTTTTCGATCAGCGATTATCGGGCTCAATTACCTTGCGCGGTCATGAAATTCTTACCCGTACTAAAGAGAAGATAGAGGAGCAGTTTGGCTATCAGGTGATTTATGGGGATACCGACTCGGTGTTTGTCTGGTTAGGAGATGAATTTCCAATTGAAGACGCCCCCGCAGAGGGGCGCAAGCTAGAACAGTATCTCAATCAGTGGTGGCAGGATGAGGTGCAACAGCGTTTTGGCTTAGTCTGTCATCTAGAGTTGGAGTATGAAACCCACTACCGCCGTTTTTTGATGCCAACCATGCGCCACTCAGAAAAAGGCACTAAAAAGCGTTATGCCGGTATCCGTCACTTTCCCGATGGGCAAGAAGAGTTGATATTCAAAGGGCTTGAATCGGTACGTTCCGATTGGACACCGCTGGCTCGCCGAGTGCAACGGGAGCTTTATCGGCTGATCTTCAGCGATGCGCCCTATGTGGATTATCTCAAACAGATTGTGGCGCAGTTGAAAGCGGGGCAGTTAGATGCTGAGTTGGTTTACCGTAAACGCTTGCGTCGGCCGTTAGATGACTATAGTAAAAATAAGCCGCCTCATGTTCAGTCAGCGTTGAAGGCGCGTCAGCAGTTTAGCCGTGAGGGCAAGACTCGGACGTTTTCAGCGGGGATGTTTATCGAATATCTGATCACCGTGAATGGGCCAGAGCCGTTGCTGTTTGCCTCTTCTCCGATCGACTACCAACACTATCTTGACCGGCAGCTCGCACCGGTGGCCGATAGTATTCTGATGTTTTTAGATGATAGTTTCGAAGCGCTGCACGCTCCTCAGATCGATCTGTTTTAGCGGTTATTCACTCGTCCTGCTTTATCTTTTTGCCTTTAGCGATAGCCGGCTTGTTTTAATAAGGCAATGGCTTGGTCACGATAGCGGCCACTGGCCGAGATATTGTGTTGGTCTTCAATAAACTTTCCGTGACGACCGACGATACGGGCAGGGTAGACCTTTTTATTCACCGGATACTCGAGACTCAGCTTGGCGTATTGGGCTTGGGTTTCTTTGCGAGTCAGCCACTCGAGTAGATCTATTGCGCCACTTTTATTCGGAGCATGGGCGGTGACGGCTGCACCGGTAATATCCACATGAACACCGCTGCTATCTTGATCGGCCCAAAATAATTTCAATGGGGTCTCGGGGTTTTCATATTGATAGCGGGAAAAGTAGTAAGCATTGACGATGCTAACATCGCAGATGTTTTGCTCCAATGCGGGAAATATCTGCGCATCTTCTGCGAAGGGTCTAACCGATAGATTATTCACCCAACCCTGAAGTGTGGTTAGGGTTTTCTGCTCGCCATCTCGATCAATCATCATCGCGACCAATGACTGAGTATAGGGTTGTTGTGAAGTTCGCAGGCAGAGGCTGCCGTCCCATTTGGGGTTGGCTAGATCACTAAAGCCCTTTAATTCATCTTTATCCAGCGTCGCACTGTTATATATCAGCGTTTGTGCTCGCTTTGAGAAACCAAACCAGTGGTTATCGGGTGAACGTAGATGGGCAGGGATGGTATCGATTAAAGTGGTTGAATCAACGGCGGCGGTTAGGTCTTTCTGGGTGGCCAGCCATAAGGAGGCGGCACCGGTGGTGAGCAATAGGTCGGCTTTTGTCTGTTCGCCTTCCGCTTCTAAGCGGGTGATTAGTTCTGTAGCGGGGGCTACTAGATAACCCACCGGTGTGCCTGTTTCTGCTGAATAGCGATCCAGTAATGGTGCGAGGTACGTGGCATTTTTGGTGGAATAAACCATGATCTCTGAAGCCGCTTGCAGCGGAGTACAGAGTGTCGTGGCCAATAAGAAGCTAAGTGTACGGGTTAGAGATTTCATATAGTTACCTATTAAACGAATAGCGATTAGGAAGGGCTAGCCCATTGGCGTAGCAGGTTGTGGTAGATGCCACTTAGATTGACGACTTCAGGGTGTGCCGCGCCCAGTTCTGCGGTGAGTTTTTGTACCGAGGTGTCCAGATCAAATAACATCTCCCGTTGTTGACTATCCCGTACCATGCTTTGTATCCAGAAAAAGGAGGCTACTCGAGCCCCACGTGTCACCGGTGATACCGAGTGCAGGCTGGTGGATGGGTAGAGCACCATATCACCGGCGGCCAGCTTGACGGTTTGAGTGCCATACTGGGTTTCGATGCTGAGTTCACCGCCATCATATTCATCGGGGTCAGCGAGAAACAAAGTGGCGGAGAGGTCCGTCCGCAGGGTTAAGTTGGTGCCGGGTATCTGCATCAGCGAGCCATCGATATGTGCACCATAGGTTTCCCGTTCTGCATAACGGTTAAATTTAGGTGGATAGATACGATCCGGCAGCGCCGCTGAGATAAAGGCGGGGGTACGGGATAATGCCCTTAGGATATGGTTGCCGAGGCTAATGGCCGGTTCCTGGGTATCGTCGAGTTGCTGATTTTGTTTGACGTTACGGGCGATAGTGCCTGCTGTGTTCACGCCGTCCTGCCAGTCCGCGTGATCGAGGTGTTCGCGGAACTGCCTAACTTCGTCGGGCGTTAAAATCTGAGGCAGTGTAATGAGCATATTAATATCCTGATAACGTAGTCTGCAGCTTGGTCGCTCTGATTGCCGCGAGTGATGCACAGCCGGTCATGGCCATGCAGAGTTCGAGTTCTTCCCGTAGCAGTTTGATCATATGGGCAACACCTAAGGCACCGGCGACGCTGAGGCTATAGAGTTGCAGCCGTCCAATCAGCACCGCATCGGCACCGAGGGCGATCGCTTTGAAAATATCACTGCCGCTGCGAATACCGCTATCAAACAGCAGTGGGTAATCATCGCCTATGGCGCGACGAATAGCGGGCAGGACCGATAGGCTTGCGGGGGCACCATCGAGGGAACGCCCGCCATGATTAGACACAATGATACCGGCAGCGCCTAATGCTTTGAGTTGCAGGGCATCATCGGGGTGCATAACCCCTTTGATAATGACTGGCACGGGGCTTTCGCTGATCAGCTGTTGTAACTGTTGCAAAGAGGGCGCGTGCTGTCGGTAATGATTAAAAATAGCGCTTTGACCGTTACGGGGGATGGGCGCGTCAGGGCGTTGGTGGATAAGGTTAGCCGCTTTAACCGAGTCGGGCAGTTTAAAGCCGGCGCGGATGGCTCGAATACCTGGTGCCTGTACTGCAGCATCAAGGGTGACGACAATGGCCTGATAACCCGCGGCGATGGCGCGATGAACGAGGGCGGATGTGTCCTCTGGACGGGTTTGAAAATAGAGTTGAAACCAGCGTGACGGGTTGGCCCGTGCAGCAATCTGCTCTAAGGTGACGGATGATAGGGTGCTCGTTAGCATACAGCTATCGGTGGCTTCAGCAGCCCGGGCGGTATCGAGTTCGCCCTGCGGGTGCACCAGTGATTGATAGGCCACCGGTGCCATAAAAATAGGGTGTTGGAAATGCTGTCCCAACAGTTGTAGCGCGGTATTCGCGTCTTTAAGATCCGCTAGAATACGGGGTGTCATAGCCCAGTGTTGAAACGCGGCTTGGTTGCTCCGCTGGGTGATATCGTGACCACTACCACCGGCAAGATAGGCCAATGTGTCAGCCGGAATAAAGGCTTGGGCTAAGGCTTCATAATCAGCGGCGCAGGCGATATCCGGCGGAATATAATCCAGTGGTGCTCGACTTTTGTTGGGCTTATTCATGGTCTTTGTGGGATTTCTAAACGCAAATCAGGGCAGCCGAAGCCGCCCTGTTACGGATGTCCGTGGCTGCTTTAGAAACTGTACTCCATAGTCAGTTGTGCACTACGTTTGTCACCGATGTAAACAAAGGAACCTGAACGATAGGCGGCCAGATAATAATCTTTGTTAAACAGGTTGCTAATGTTAGCACGGAACTTAAGATCACGATTGACCTGATAAGTCGCAAAGGCATCGTATACTGTGTAGGAAGGAACGCCTAAGTCTTCATTGGCAGCGGTATCCGGCTGGCCAACATAGCGGGCACTCTCGTAGGTGGCGGTACCGCCGAAGGAAAAGGCCGATGTTGCTTGATATCTCAGCTGCAGAGATGCCGATTTATCAGCGAAGTTAGCCAACGTTTTACCTTCGTTAGACGCTATGACTGAATCCAGCACCTCAGCATTCATGATGGCAAGACCCGCTTGCACGCTTAAGCGATCAGTCAAATTACCGGCCAGCCCTAGTTCAATACCTTCAACTCGGTTTTTACCGGTATTCAAGCTGCCTTCGGTGCTGTATGAATCACCACTCGAGCTTTCTATAACATCATGCTTGGTGATCTGGAACAATGCTGCGGTGGCGAGCAAACGATCATCTTGTAGACGCCATTTGGTACCCAGTTCCCAGCTTTCGGTACGTTCTGGATCACCTAAAGTTGGATCGCTGTCATCGACACAGATGCCGCCATAACCACAGCTGGTACCCACATCGGATTCACCGCCGTTGAGGTTGGTTGCGGTGGAGTAGCTGAGATAGACATTCGCTCGAGGGGTAATATCGTAACTAGCGCCGACATGCCCGTTCCAGTAACCGCCATCGTCTTTGAACTCGTACGGTACTCTGCCGTTACCATCGCCAAAATCGAAGTTGGCAGTGTTGCTGTAGTCGTAGTAATCGTGACGAATACCACCAAAAACGGTCCACTTATCTGTCAGATCAACGGTATCCATCAATGACAGGGAGATGGTTTCAACATTCCAGTCGGAATCCGAATCCCCTTTACTGATATCCCGTTGCATCAGGTTATTGATGTCACCCACGCTGTTGCCGCTAGCATCGGTTAGACAGTAAGCGCCGCCGACACCGCCGCGGCCATTCGTTGAGCAGTTGGTCGCACCGGTGTTGGTGGTGTCATAAACTCCGTTGAGAACGCTTTGGTTACTGTATTCTGCACCGATGACCAGTTCATGGTCCAACCCACCGATCTCCTGAGTGGTGATCAGGTTTAATTGGTTGGCGAAGTATTCCACTTCTTGCCAGCCTTGGTGATTGTTTAAGCTCACAGAGGAGTAACCATTTGTGTCAGCAGTGGCATCGGCATCTGTTGGATAAGCCGTCGTGCCGCTGGCACCGGTGGTGACATAACCATTATCGGTGGTGCCATAACGGGTCATGTTAACGATACGGGTCTTAGGATCGATCTCATAACCCATACGTACGGTAAAGGTATCAACCGTTGATTCGAGGAAGTCTTCATCCTGTACATAGGCGGGAGTATCTTTCACAACCTTACCGGTGCTACGGTCAATATAGGTTCCCAAGTCTGGGCTATCAGTGCCTTCGAAGTGATAGTAATCGGCGGTGATCTCTAATTTATCGGTTGCTTGGTGGGTTAACGACAGTGCCGCACCGATACGCTCTCTGTCAGCCGGATCACGATCGGGTACATCCTCTTCCGCATGCAGGATGTTGGCACGGAAAGCAGTGTCGTAGTTAATCACCTGGTTAGTGTCGATGGTGACTCGATGATAGTTGTCAGTCCCGACGCCGACAGACAGTTTACTGAAATCATATTCGGTGCTGGCACGTTTGGTGGCGGAGTTGACGGCGCCACCGGTGGTGCCTCGACCTGCAAAGGTGGAACTTGGCCCTTTACTGATTTCGATCTGTTCTACGGCGAAACTTTCACGGGTGGTCATGCCGGGGTCACTTAAACCATCGACGAAGATATCACTACGTGCTTCATGTCCACGGATAATATAGCGGTCACCGAAGGCGTTACCATTTTCACCGGTACCTAGGGTGATACCCGGCTGACCATCAAGAATGTCCCGTAGGTCAGTCCGGCCAGAATCAGTAATCTCAGACGCGGTCAAGACGGTAATGGTTTGTGGTGTTTCAGCCAAAGAGCGAGTTCGGCGAGGGTCAGATACTCGCTCTGCTAAATAAGGAGCACCGGGAACAGCATAAGGATTGGTGTCGGGGGTGACCGACTCTTCAATCTTAAGCTTATCCAACGCAATACTGTTTTCATCGGCGGTTGCCACGTTTGCCATGAGGGCGCCCGAAATTGCCAGTGCTAGGGTACTGGGAGCAAAACCTGAGGTTCTACTTCTTCGTATCGACTGGTTGGGCGTTGTCACGATAGCCTCATGTGCTACCACTGAATTATTCATAGTGACGTTGTTCATCTATGTTCCTTAAAACAATTTGCGGGTTGGATTTAATGAAAATTCCACGGGAAGAGTTAGCTCTAAATGACTATTGCTTAACTCATCAGGAATCGATGCGAAGGGGCTGGAACGCACCAGCATATCAATCGCTTCCTGATCAAGGCGGGCGTCACCAGAACTGTTGATGATTTCGGATGATGCTACTTTTCCGTTCTTCCTGATAATGAATTTCACGACAACTACTCCGGTAACACCGTCTTTTCGGGCGCTGCGGGGGTAGCGTTTGAAACGTGCGATTCTGGCCATTACTCGGGTCAGATAGCTCTGCCGAGCGGCAGGATTGCCGCCAGTTTCGACACGTTCGCCCACACCTGTTGCTCTTGTTTGGGATTGCGAGGGAGTCGGTTCCTGGTCTGACTCAGGGGTTGTTTCAGACTGGGTCGATACTGCCTCAGATTTCGTTTTTTGTTTTGTTTCCGGCTTCGGCTCTGTTTTTGGCACAGGCTTGGGCTCTGGTTTTGCTGGCTGCACGGGTTTTGGTTTTGGTTTAGGCAGCGGTACGACTTGCACTTCGCTTTTTGGTTCGGGTTTCTGCTCCTGTTCTGGTTTTAATTCGGGTTCTGTTTTTGGCTCAGGCTCCTGCTCGGGCTCTGATTCCGGTTCAGTTAACGGTTTTTCTACAGGCGTCTCGTCGGTGACTTTTTTGGGTTGATTTGGCGTTTCCATGAAACTACCTGCCAAGCCAACGCTGACTTGAAGACCATCTTGACCTTCAGCGATGGCACCTTCGGTGTCCAGTGGCTTCATCCAGATCATTAATGCGCCTAGGTGTACGGCGATGGCTGCCACGATACTGACAGTGACTTTGCGGCGCGTGATCATTAACTCTGCTCCGTTGCAATCGACAGTGTTTTGATACCGAATTGCTGTACGGCTTGCAGTACCGGATCGAGTGCGGAGGAGGGCAGGTCCCGGTGAATACGGCAGATCACCACCGTTTCAGGTGTCAGTGTCAGGCTGCGCAGCGCGGTCTTTAGGTCTTGATGACTGGGCTGGCCATTGAGAGTGACGTTGCCCGAGGCAGAAATATTGATCTCTAGCTCGGAAGTCTTTAGCTCACTCTCGCTGCTTGATGCTGGAATCTTCAGCTGTGCATCCTGCGCTTCAATATGCCCTGCTAACATGAAAAAGATCAGTAGCAGGAACACGATATTGATCGCCGGAATCATGCTGTTATCGAGATTATTCCGCTGTGATGAACGGTTGTGTGTGGTAACAATATTCATGGCGTCACTGATGGGCTTAAATTCAGCTGGGTAATACCGGCAGCACGGAGCATATCGATCAATTGAATGGTGTCTTGAACCTTAACCGTTGCGATGGCAGCCAGCGTCACCGACTCTTTGTTTGTCACGATGCGTTGCAGCTGTTGAGCAAAATGCTCGCTATGCAGCGGGTAATGCTCGCCATTTAGCTCAACTTGATTATCCGCCAACAAGAGTATTTTGCTGTGTTGGACCGCACTGCTCTGCAGACTGCCGGGGGCCGCTGTTTCAAGTTCTAGTTGCTTGGTTTTGCTGAAGGTTGAAGACAGCATAAAAAACAGCAAGAGAATAAACACCACATCAATCAGCGGTGTTATGCTGATCGATTGTGATGTGCGTGGGGTTACCTCAAGCAGCACGTTGATGTTCCTTCAGTGTTACAGGAGCCGGTTTGGCTTGATACAGAGGGCAGGTGAACACCTGAGTCACATAATCATTGATTAGGTTGGCGGTCCGCTCGACTTTACGTTCTAAAATACTGTGAGCGGTTGCCACCGGAATGGCGACGGCGAGTCCAACAGCGGTCGTCAGCAGTGCCTGCCAAATACCACCCGACAACACAGAAGGATTAACACTGTTACCGGCCGCTTCCATCTGTTGAAAGGCAACGATCATACCGAGGACGGTGCCCATCAGGCCGAGTAGTGGGCTGAGGCTAGCGATGACCTCCAGTGGACGAAGCAGTGCTTTGAGTTGATTGATCAACTGGTTAGCTTGGCGAGATAATTCTTCTTGAAGCAGCGCTGGGGTTTGTTGTTCTGTTACCCCTTGCATGGCGTAAGCGATGATCTGTGATACTGGGCGGTTCGTCTTTAGTGCTGTGACTGCACCGGCAGGATCATGGTTGCGCCATTTTTTTAGACTCTCGGTAATGTCTGCAGTGCTTTCTGGTTTGGTAACCGAAAACTGCCACAGTTTGAGAAAAATGATGCTGAGAGAGAATACCGACAGTGCGATCAATATCCACACGACAGGACCACCAACTTCGATCATTTTAATCACCTGATCGAGATGGTTGCTGGCTAGGTTTTGACTCATCTCTTGGCCGAGGGTATTGCTTCCCGTGGCGGCGTTGGCGAGGATATCTCCATTGGCTTGAGCACCTGAAACAGTGGCTAGTGGCGGGTTTAAGTCGGTGGCCGCATCAGCGATCTGTTGTGTCACGGCATCTGTATCAGTCGATGTTTCTGGGAGAGCAGGATTGTCGGGTGTTGCGGTTGTTTGCTCTACGGGACTGTTGTCAGAAGATGTGTTCAAAGCATAACCTAAATATGAATGTTAGTGAGAATGATTCGCATTGTAGTTTTATGTGCTTCTGTTTTTCAAGGTGTTTTTTGAAAAAAATTGAATTTATCGTGGAATTTATTGTCTAGGCTTGCCGGTGATGGTGATGAAAAAGGTGAGGCAAAAATAGCCGATTTTGGCTGGATTGCAGAGAGAGTTCAACGGCGATTAAAGTTGATTTTTGTAGATTTTAGTCTGTTTTTGTTGTGTTTTAATTGGTTTTTTAGTGAAGTTATTTTCGTTTTGTTGAAGCGGTTCTTTTTGCAAAAAAATGAACGGTACTCTGTTGTGTGTGGTATTTCGCGGGTAGTGCTTCTCAAGTAGGGAGCTAGCTCGAATGGACGATAGTGTTGCTATCTTACTTGGTCTGACCGGCTAGCGGGTGCGAAGATTCTGTTTTTTCTTGCTACGAGCCGGCACCACCGAGGGGATAACGGCTTGTTATAACGTGCGATTAACTGCTTTGGTTCACAATGATGAAGCTCGTTTTTACTGGAGTTGCTCTGGGTGATACGGCTTTACAGCGCGCCTGACGAACACCGTTGCACGCGCTGGTAATTTTCCATACTGACTCAATAGTCGTGCTCGTAAGGCACCTAATCCTTTTTATTAATGGTTATCTCGATCGATTTACTATTGCCAGCAAACCATTTCTGAATATATAGAGAGCCAATGATAGGTGCCGTGCCCTCGTCTGGCACTTCTTTATAACGCACACTATTTTTAGTTTCTTTCTCATATTCAAAGGTCACTATTTTCTTCGTCATAGATTTTTCCGTTCAACTGTTTTCTTGGTGGAGTTCTTTTCTTAGTGGAACTCTTTTCTTGGTGGAGCTCTTTTCTTAGTGGAGCTATGTACCCGCATAAACCCATCGCTAAGCGCACAGACTGCGTAGGCATCGTCTGCATACAGAGAATATATAGGGGCATTGTATCAGGTGCTATATTTACTTCATCGATGAATCATCCGGTACAAATACGGCACTTATTACCAGTAAAAGCCGATGGCTCCGTTTAATAGCAGCGGAGGTTAAATCAGCAGTATCCAGTGCCGATTTAAAACCCTACTAGCAGTATGCGCTCAGCGATGGCGGGCTCACACTTTACTCTTTCTCGTCATATATTTTGTGCGATCCCGTATGTGTCTATATATGTCTACCCGCTCTATTCGTCTGGAGGCGTTTATGATGTGGGAGGTCGACATCCGTCAGTCGGGAAGACGTTGGGGAAAATCGTTTTGCGCCGTTAGGTTTACGGCTGGCAGCTCTGTCAGACAAATATAGATAGCGACCCCGACCAACAAGACGGCATCAATGCTGATGATCCAATAGACGCCTGCTAGGCTGCCGCTAGCGCTTTGGATAAAGCCTGCCAACAGGTTCCCCAGTGCGCCACCGAGGCCAAAGGTGACCATACCTATACCACTGATCTGCATGGTGGCGGTGGATGAGTAATGTTGATTTACCCAGCCAGCAATAATGCCCCACATGGGGAAATACATTAGGCCATAACCAAAACCGGCGAATACGGCAAAAGAGGCGGGATCGTAGATAAAGGCGAGCTGCCCTAGGCAGAAGCCACTAAAAATAATTAATAATGCGATGCCATGGCCTTTACTGTCGGCCAGTTTACCCGAGAAGAAGCCTGCGACCATGCCGGTGATACCCGACACCGTCCAGGTATAGCCTCCCAGCGCAGGAGGCAAGGTTAATTCTGCCAGATAGGTATTTAGCCAGGTTGAGAATGGCATCGTGGCAAAGCCAATCATAAAGCAGATTAAACAAGCGAAAAAAGCCGCACGTTCTTTGGCAATAATACGAAACAGTTGCCCCGCAGGCAGGGCCGCCTGAATACCACCTGATGATGTGGTGGTGCGCTGTTTAAGGTGGCGTAAGAGAAATATCGTCAAGATGACGGATGTACAGCCAAGCATTCCCGCCAATAACCAGCCACTGCGCCAGCCGAACAGTGGCACGATGAGTAGAATCAGTAAGCCATTGAGTCCATAACCCCACGCCGTCCCGCTTGAGGCACTGGATAAACTGGTGGAACAAAATGTGGGATGGGCATAGCGGGTGATCAATTCAACGATGGCTCCCCAGCTAATGGCGGCACTGGCCGCCAGAGCGATTAATACCAGTAACACCAGCATAGGGTCATCCAAGGTGGCCATGATCAGCAGTAATGTACTGGTGAGAGCACCGGTTATCAGCACTAAGCGGCCCGAATCAATACGGTGCCCAATGAGTCCCAGTAACATCGCTCCACCGAGATAGGCTAGCTGGGTCAGCGCGCCTATGGTTGCTAGATACCAATGGCTGATGGCGATTGATTCCTGCATCAAGGGCACCAGTGCGGCAAATAAAAACACCCCAAAACCGTGGCTGATAATCTGATTTATGCCGAAAGTGGCTGTCATTCGCATTACACAGGCTCCATACCGATTGAATGGCGGCTCACTGCCGGCTTATCGTTGAATTGATGAGGTCCAGTTGAGTAGCCTCAACAATGATCTTTATTGGCTAACCACTTAGGGTGCTACCCCATAAAATCGAAGTCTGACAGATGCGAAATTTAACCATTGCCTCGTTGCGAACTTTTAGCGTCGTTGTTGAGATAGTTTGATCCCTAGTGGCGAAAAATAATCATGGCAAGGGGCGTTATAGGCGTTGAATTCGCGAAAGCGTTATGCAAAGAAATAGGTTTTAGTCTGAATCAGATAAGCTTGAATCAGATAAGTCGTTTGCTCTAGATCGGTTTCGTCCCCAGCATGGGTGTAACCGCGACCGTGAAGAGAGGCCAAGATTGCTGTTGGCTAAGAAACTGTTGAAATCGGCGTATTTAGCATACGCACAAGAATTATTTTTAAATATATAGTGTTATAAATTAGTAGCTTAATCGAAATATTAGTAAAACCTAAAATATAATTGTTGCACTGCAGCATAGCGGAATGTAATATCACTTCATCAACCACATTTATAGATGGGTATACATCATGTTTAAGAACCTTCCTACTGCTGACTTTTCTGCTTTTGGCGCTCCTATCCAGAAGCTGATCGAACTAAACACTGCAACTTTCACAAAAGCTTTTGAATTGCAGAAAGCTGCAATCGAAAAGCAAGTTGCTCAAGCACAAGCTGATTTTAAAGCCTTCTCTTCAATTAAAGATGCTGAAGCTTTCACTGCTTTTGTAACCGCTAAATCTGAAGAAGCTAAAGCTCAGATCGAAGAGATGCAAGCTGAAGCTAAAGTAGCTGCAGAAAGCTCTAAAGCTTACTTTGATGAAGTTCAGGCTATCCTGACTGCCGCTCAAAAATCTGTAGCGACTCCTGCTGCCAAAGCACCTGCTAAAGCGCCTGCTAAGAAAGAAGCTGCATAATTCCAGCTACATTAAAAAAGCCCCCATCACCGATGTGATGGGGGCTTTTTTGTATTTCGATCATACTAAACTAGGTTTATAGGCTTTATTTAATCATTTTTCCTTTATATGGATGACCCTTTCTTCCGTCATCGTCGAAGACCTATACCTCAATTAGATAATTATCCTCTTTTAGTCGCATCTCGATTTCTGCAATTTTAAACCAGAGAGCCCAGAGCTGCTTAACTGTACTTCTGCGTACTACTTCTAAATCACTATATGTACAGGCACTTAGCATAGTGCATGGACGTTGGACGAATGATGGCTGAACCATCCAATGTTAAGCCCTGTTCGTTAATGTCTGTTTATTCGTGTTTATTCGTGTTTATTCGTGTTTGTTCGTTAAGCTTTTGCCGAAAAGAGTATCTGAAAAAGGCTCGCCGTTTTCAGTTAAATATATTGCAGTTGTTAATATCGGCTATCCCGAAGCAAGTCTGGCTGCTCAAACCAGACCTGCACCGCTCTGATTTCTATGAAAAGCCATAACTAAAACTTTGTCTCACAGTTGTTTCTATCGAGTTGTAATAAAAATATCTTTTATCTGTCCTCTGGTAGTCATATTGAGGACGTAATCTGTTCAGCCATGATTCGAAATTATTAGCTGGCAGGATGGTATGTCAAATAAAGTGATACTGGTGGTGCTCGATGGTCTGGCTTATGAGACCGCACAGCAGTGTATGGGTTTTTTACAAGGGCTGGCTGAGCAAGGGCGCGCAACGCTTTATAAAGTGCAATGTGAGTTGCCGTCGATGTCGCGACCACTGTATGAGGCGATTCTAACCGGGGTTGCGCCAGTCGACAGTGGCATTGTTCATAATCATATTATCCGTAATTCCAATCAGCAGAGTGTTTTCAGCTTGGCCCGTCAAGCAGGTTTAACCACCGCGGCGGCTGCCTACCATTGGTTTAGTGAGCTCTATAACCGTAGCCCTTATGACGCGGTACGGGATCGTTTTACCCACGATCCAGAACAGCTGATTCAGCACGGCATCTTTTATCATCAAGATAACTACCCCGATAGCCATCTCTACCTCGATGCTGAATGGTTGCGTGTGCAGCATGATCCTGACTTTTTGTTGGTTCACCCGATGAATATCGATGATGCTGGCCATCGCGCAGGCCTCGATAGTGCCCATTACCGAAATACGACGCGCCATTCTGACACTCATCTGTCGACCCATCTGCAACAGTGGATAAAGCAAGGTTATCAGGTTTTGGTAACCGCCGATCACGGTATGAATGTGGATAAAAGCCATGGCGGCACATTGGCCGAAGAGCGAGATGTCCCCCTGTTTGTAATCGGCGAGGGCTTTTCACATGATCCCACGGCGCAACCGACGCAACTAGAACTCTGCGGTACCGTTTGCCAGCTGTTGGGATTGAAGGATCACGCAAAACCGGTGGCTACCTCGTTATTAAGTGGCGGGACGCAGATAGAGCATCTGGATAACGGGAGCGCGGGCGCATGAGTCTGGCTATTTTTGATTTGGATGAAACCCTAATTGCCGGTGATAGCTGCACCCTGTTTTGCCAGTTCCTAGTGGATGAAGGGATTGCTGCGCCAGACTTTTTGCAACAAGACGCGCAGATGATGACGCGTTATCACGCCCAAACACTGGTGCTGTCTGAATATATCCGCTTTCTGACGGGGCCGGTGATGCATCTATCGATCACCGAGATTGATGCGCTAATGCCCCGTTTTGTGCAGCGTTATATCAGCCCGCGTATTTATCCACAGGCGCAGCAAATATTGGCGAACTATCAGCAGCAAGGAGTGCGCCCGCTGATTATTTCTGCCACCTCTGAATTTATTGTTAAGGCGGTTGCCGAGGCGCTGGGAGTGGATGACCTACTTGCCATTCAGCTGGCCACGGAAGGGCAGTTTTATAACGGCGATATCCACGGCATACCGACCTTCCGTGAAGGCAAGGTGAGCCGGTTAAAGCATTGGCTGACCGAACAGCAAGAAAGCCTAGACGGGGCTTTTTTCTACAGTGATTCAATTAATGATCTGCCGCTGTTAGAGCAGGTTGAATACCCAGTGGCGGCTAACCCCGACTCTCGGTTAATGGCAATTGCCATCGAGCGACGCTGGCCGGTACTGCAATGGCGTGTGCCGACGAACAACACCCCAACCCAAGACCAACCTTTAACACGACAGGAGCTAAACCATGTCTAAACTTTTCATCGCCGGTGCTGCGGCATTGATGGCGGGTAATGTAATGGCGGCATCATGCCTGCCCGTTACCGGACCTGAAGCAGGTGGTGTTTATCCACACCTGTTTGAAAAAACTGAATTTGAATCGAAGCAGGGTTGTACTCTGAGCTTCAATGAAAATCCGTCGATCGGTCAGCTGAATAGCCGTATTGCTGGCAATCCTAAATTGCTACCTCTGGCACAGCGTTTGCCGCAAGAGCCATTGGTGATTGCGCCTTATCAGAGTATTGGTCAGTACGGTGGTGTGTTGGATGGCATCTCTAAAGCAACGGAGTCCGGTACCTCGGATTTCTTGTCTATACGCCATGTCAATTTAGTTCGTTTCAGCGACGATCTGGCGACAGTGGTACCTAACGTCGCTAAATCTTGGGAGTGGAATGCGGATTATACCGTGTTGAAAGTGAACCTGCGTCAAGGTCATAAGTGGTCTGATGGTGCGCCGTTTACCGCCGCTGATATCGCCTTCTGGTATAACAATATCCTAATGGATAGCCATGTTATCGAAAAGCCTAAGGACCGTTTCCTGTCTGGCGGCAAGCCGATTAAAGTAGAAGTGCTGGATGACACCACGGTTCAGTTCACCATGAATGAGCCAGCCCCAGGCTTTCTAGATAACTTTGCTCAGGATTATGCTCAGCCATTTCTACCTAAGCACCTGTTAGAAACGTTTCACCCAGCCTTTAATAAAGATGCCGATAAGCTAGCTAAGTCACTGGGCTTTGATGACGGTTATGCGCTGGTTAATTTCTACTATGGTCAATCTGACTGGAAAGATATTCCAACACCGTTGCTGAAAGATAAAGCGGCCAGCGAGCGATTGGTTAAAGCCGGTTACACTGCGATTATGCCAACCCTCGAATCACATTTAGTGGTTGAAGAGTCTCTGGAAAAACGTCATCTGGTGGCTAACCCTTATTTCTTCCAAGTGGATACTGCGGGCAATCAGTTACCTTATATCAATGAGATCAATGAGGTGTATATCGGTGATGAGGATATTCAAACCGCTAAGCTGATCTCTGGCGAAGTTGATTACAAGGCTCAAGCGGTTAACCTGCCTCAAGCACCGGTACTGTTGGAAAATAAAGAGCAGGGTAATTACGAGATAGCGCTGCGTCCAACGATCGCTCAAACCACCTTTGCCTTCAACCTGACGGATAAAGATGTCGAAAAACGGGCTGTCTTTAATGATGTGAACTTCCGTCGGGCGATGTCCGTTGCGATGGATCGTAACAAGATCAACGAGATCGCTTACTTTGGTTTGGGTACGCCAACTCAGTACACCGCCTTTGATGCGGATACTACGCCGTTTATCACCGAGAAGCTGAAAAATAGCTGGATTCAGTTTGACCAGAAACTGGCCGTTGAGTTACTGGATAAAGCCGGTGTTGTGGATAAGAACGGTGATGGTCTACGTGATCTGCCCTCCGGTAAGAAATTTGAGCTGACTATTCAATACGCGACCCAAGGAACACCGTCTGAAGTGGTCGAGATTGTTGCTAAGAGCTGGAGCGATGTCGGGGTTAAAACCACCATCAAAGAGGTCACTTCCGATGAATATCGTAACTCCCAGACCGCTAACGATCTGAGTGTACTGAGTTGGGTAATGGGCCGTCCATTGGCCAATATCGCCAGTAATACTGAAACCTTGGTGCCACCGTACGGCAGCTTCTTTGATCTGCGTACTGGGATGCTGTGGGGACAATATCTTGAGACCAATGGTGCTGAGGGTGTTGCGCCACCGGCCACCGTTGCCGAGATGAAAAAGCTGACCGATAAGTTTGTCACGCTGAAAGCCGGCACCGCCGCGTCGAATAAAGTGGGCCTACAAATCGCTGAAAAGGTGGTTGATGACCTGTTTATCATCGGTACGGTGAAAGCGGTTTCCCCTGTCTATCGCAGTAAGTCACTGGAAAATTTTGAAGTGCCTAAAACCTCTTCGTATGAATTTTACCGGATGTACCCTTACCTGCCATCGCAGTGGTACCTCACTAAATAATTAACACAGATAACGAAAAGAGAGGGGCGATGTCTCTCTCTTTTTTAGTCGTTTATCGCCGTTGATTAACCCAATCTCCAGTGCTGGATATTGGGTTAATCAATAGGCAAAACATTTTTCGTAAGCACTGGCTAGCAGAGGTTGTGGCGCGGCTAACCAGTTCTGATTAATTATTTTTAGCGTAAGTTTTGGGGCGGGCTTGTTTGTGATCACTCAATTTTTCTCGAATACCTGGTTGCTGTGGATTCTTCTCAGTATTGGTGGTCTGCTCTGGTGGCGTGGCCGTGATAACCAGTATTTCCACTATGTTTTTAACCGTTATTGGCTGGCACTGGCGACTTTATTATTGGTCAGTGGCATTGTCTTTTCGCTGATGGAGGTGTTGCCGGGCGATTGTGCCGAAAAGTATATCGCCTATAAAAATACTCAGGGTGAAACCATCACCCAGGCGGATATTCAAGCGGAACGAGTGCGCATGGGGCTGGATAAATCATTACCTGAACGCTGGGGCCGCTGGGTAATGAATCTGACGCTTAGGGGTGATCTAGGATTCAGTTGCGCTAAACGCCAATCAGTCAATTTGGCGTTGGGCGACCGTTTCTGGATGAGCTTTATGTTCTGTATCGCCGGTTTGCTGTTTGCTTATCTGATCGCGGTGCCATTTGGTATTTTGTCCGCTTTTACCATCAATAAACCTTGGAAAGATAAAAATCCGCAACATAGCAAAGTGGAACAGTGGATTGGTACGGTGATGCTCAGTGGGCAAAAAGTGCTTGATCTACTACTACGGATTATCAGTTATTTAGGATTAGCACTTCCCAACTTTCTGTTGGCGTTGACCATTATTCTGTTGTACGTGTTTGCCGGTGAACCTATGCCCACCGGGTTGTTTTCAGACCAATGGGCCAGTGTTCCTTGGTTTGGGCCTAACGGGTTTGAGATGGAAAAACTGTATGACTTTTTGGGGCATATCTGGTTACCGATCTTTGTTATTGGTTGGTCCGCAACGGCTCTACAGTTGCAAACGGTAAGGGCATTGGTCGTGGATGAGTCCAGTAAGCTGTATGTCGATGCCGCCCGTGCTCGAGGCGTTGATGGGGTGGCGCTCTGGGCCGGTTATCCGGTGCGCCATTCGATCAGTCCGCTATTTAACTCCATCGGTTTTGATTTTCAGCGAGTGTTTAATGATCTACCCATTGTGGCGGTGGTGATCGGCCTCACCGACTCTGCCGCGCTACTGATCGAAGCGTTATCGATGACGAATGATCAGGAATTGGCGGCGGGAATACTGTTTCTAGTGGCATTGGTGGTGATCAGCATGAACTTTATCACCGATGTTGTCTTGGCCGCGATTGATCCACGGGTACGTAAGAGTGTGTTAGGGAGCTGATGATGAATGCACTATTAGCCCGCTTCGGGCGTAAAGCGAAGCCAGCAAAAAATGAAGAGTCTTATTATACGGCGGGACAACTGGCGTTAATCAAGGCGCGGTTTAAACGCAAAACCTCTGGGGTGGTAGCGGCTTGGATTCTTGGCACTCTAGTGTTGATGGGCTTTTTTGCCCCGTTTTTCTCGCCGGCCGACCCCACTATTGGCGGAGCTGATGGGGAGTATCGACGGGGTGAACCTCAGGTCGTGTTCTTCTGGGATGATCAGGGGTTTTCTCTACGGCCTTTTAGCTATAGCTATGAAAAAGCGACGAGCAAGATTGATCTTAAAGCACTGGCGGGAGGCGGGCTGGATGCGCTGGATGCATTAACCTCCAGCGGCGCGTTGAGTTCATCGAGTCAAAATAAATTTACGGTGGATAAAACCCAGCGGCGTTATCTACAGTTTTTTGTTCAGGGTTGGGAATACAGTCTGATCGATTTGAGTGTTGCCGGTTTGGATCTGGATATCCGTTGGGACCGTCATCTGTTTGGGGTTGAGCAAGGGCAGATCCATCTGATGGGCACCGATGAAGATGGCAAAGATATCTTTAGCCGTACTCTGCATGCGATCTGGGTGACCATCAGTATTGCGATTGTAGCGCTGGTGGTGAAGTTGGTCGTTTCGCTATTTGTCGGCGGGGTGAGTGGCTATTTTGGCGGTCGGGTGGATACCATTATGATGAGTATTACCGAAGCGGTGCGAGTGATTCCTCCGATTCCGATCTACCTTGCTTGTGCGGTGGCATTGTCGCAGATTGATCTGACACCGATACAGCGATATTTTGCCATTGCGGTGGTCATTGGTGCGTTAGATTTCGCCACCCTTGGGCGACGTCTGCGCACCCATATCCTAACCGAGCGAAATCAGGATTATGTCTTGGCAGCGCAACTGTGCGGTTCGAGTACCTGGCGGATTATCTGGCGGCACCTGATCCCCAGTTTCACCAGTTATATTATTGTCGACACGCTGATTAACTTTCCCTATGTGATTTTGGCCGAAACCAGTCTCAGCTTTTTGGGGTTAGGGTTGACGGAACCGGTTAATAGTTTGGGCGTTTTATTGCAGAAAGCGCAAGACCCCGATATTCAGCAGAATATGGTCTGGCAGTTTTTTCCGGTGTTGGTGTTTGTGGTGTTGATTATGGCGTTTGTGTTTGTCGGTGATGCTTTACGCGATGCGGCTGACCCTTATTCGGAGAAAAAGTAACATGATGATTAATCAGAGAATCAGTGAGAACCTACTTGAGATCCGCGATCTGAGTATCGATTTTAATACCGATGAGGGTCTCGTTCGGGCGGTGGATAACTTGAGCCTGAGTATCCGTCCCGGTGAGGTAATGGGATTGGTTGGTGAGAGTGGTTCCGGTAAGTCGATCACGGCGAAGAGCATTATGCGGTTAGCGCCGGGGAATGCCATCATTCAGCACCCCAGTCAGATTACCCTGAATCATCGGGGCCAAGCGGTTAATGTTTTGAAGCTACGTGGCCGAGATCTACGTTTAGTCCGTGGCGATGCAGTGTCGATGATCTTTCAGGAGCCTATGGCGAGTTTCGCGCCAGCGATTCCGATTAGCGATCAGATTATTCAAACCATGCAGATCCATCTCGGTTATGACAAAGATCAAGCTCGGCGGGCGGGGATTGAGCTGTTTGACCGCGTTGGGATTGTTGATCCAGCGAAGCGTTTTGATCAGTATGTATTTGAACTTTCCGGCGGTATGCGCCAGCGGGCGATGATTGCGATGGCGTTATCGACCCAGCCCAAGCTCTTGATTGCCGATGAGCCAACCACTGCGCTGGATGTCACCATACAGGCACAAGTGCTGGATCTGATGATGGAACTGCGAGAGCAGTTAGGGATGGCGATGCTGTTTATCACCCATGATCTAGGTGTGGTGTCCAAAATTGCTGATAACGTGACGGTGATGCAACGGGGTAAGGTGGTTGAGGCTGGTATAGCTGATCAGGTACTGTTTCAGCCGGAACATCCATATACTCGCCGTTTGCTGGATGCTCTACCTAATCTCGATAATTTACCGGAAGCGCCGGCGCACACACCGGAGCCGCTGTTGTCGGTGACCGATCTGTCGATTAGCTACCCAACCATGGGCAGTGGTCGTAAGCGTGAAATGTATACCGCCGTTAAAAATATCAGTTTGGATCTGCCTGAAGGACAGATTATCGGACTCGTTGGCGAGAGTGGTTCTGGTAAAACCTCGCTGGGTAAGGCGATGTTGGGGGCGGCGCCGATTACATCCGGTACGGTTGAGTATCATCACACTAAAAAGAAAGTGAAATTTGGTGCGGGTAAGGCGATTAAACGTAAACGGTTGGCACGCACCGCCCAGTTGGTGTTTCAAGATCCATATAGCTCACTGAACCCCCGTATGACGGTGCGGGATATTATTGCCGAACCGTTAGAGGCGATGAAGCTGACCAAAAGCCGCGAAGAGACCGACCAACGAGTGATTGAGGTGGCTAAGCGTTGTCATATTGAGGTGGAACATCTACGCCGCTTCCCCCATGCATTTTCCGGTGGCCAGCGGCAGCGTATCAGCATTGCTCGGGCACTGGTGTGTAAACCGGAATTCATCGTGGCAGATGAATCGGTTGCGGCGCTGGATGTATCGATCCAAGCCGAAATTTTAAAACTGCTCAAAGAGCTAAAAGATGAACTGGGTTTGACCATTATGTTTATCTCTCACGATTTAAGTGTCATAGCCAACCTGTGTGATTGGGTTTGTGTGATGAAACAGGGAGAGCTGGTGGAGCAGGGCACTGTGCGACAGATATTCCTCGCACCTCAACAGGCTTATACTCAAAAGCTGATTGCCTCAATTCCGCTGCTGCATTCATCCGAGGGGCGTCAGCAACGCTTACCCGACCTGCTGCAAATCGCCGAAGACTCGGTCAATGCGTGTCAGTTGCAGGGTGTCTGATATGGATTATTCGATGGCGGAAATTCGCGCTTTTAATGCCACTTTTAAAACCGGTAACTTCACCCGAGCAGCCGAGCTGCTCTCGGTGAGTCAGCCAGCCATCACAGCACAGATTCGTAAATTAGAGTCCCGCTTTAGCGCCCCTCTGTTAGAACGTTTCAGCAAAGGGGTAAAGGCCACTGATTTAGGTCGGCAGCTGTATCAGATTACTCGGCAGTATCATGATCTTGAAGCGGCCATCGAGGTATTATCGAACCCGACCCTATCGCCCGGAAAAATGACACTAAAAGTCGCGAATGCCTCGTCGATTATCTTCATGCCATTGATTGCCGAGTATAGTCGCCGTTTTCCACAAACGACCCTGAAAATCATCTCGGTAACGACCTCGGAATGTCGGGCGTTAGTGCTTAATCGGGATGTGGATATTGGCCTGTTTCCGCTGCAGGATGAAAGTAGCGAGCTTTCTCGTTTGGCATTTTCGTCCCACCGGCTAATGGCGGTATTACGGCCTGACCACGCATTAGCAGAGAAATCCTGTGTCTCGGTCAGCGAATTGGCTGATGAGCCATTGATTATCTATAAGCCGGAAGCCTGTACCCAGCAGCTATTAGAAGAGTTGTTTGGTCGTCAGCAACTAACCGTCTCGGGTAATGTGGTGGTGGATGGCCGTCTGGATATGTCTGAAGCGGTAAGTCATGGGTTAGGCATCGGTTTTTCGCTGGAGCAGGATATCCGTCCCGACCCACGTTTAATCGTGGTGCCGATTATTGAGGCGACCGATGAGGTGATTGAGCATGTGGTGTGGATGAAAAACCGCCGCAGCCTACCGGGGATTCGTGAATTTATTCAGTTGGCGTTGGAGCAGCGCTGTGGCGCTCTGTCAGAGGTGAGTGAATTCTAGTTTGTTATAAGTGTATAGACGGCGTCATGGTTATGTCTTCGTTTTAATCATTCAGTATGATCACACTCAGCGTAATACCATAGATAGCCAAAATAAGAGCGCTCTCAAAGCCTATTTTACCAATCCCATACGTCTCGCGTCTTAACATGCCTAACAGTAATGTCGCTGTCATTAAGATACTCACCAAAGCCCATGTGACTTGAACTGGCGCCATATCATGATAGATAGAACCTTGGGTATAACCCACATCTGCAGCGGCAACCACCAACATATTAAAGCAGTTAGTGCCAAAAATATTGCTGACGGCGAGGGTTAAAGCACTAATACGTATGGCGACAATGGTGGTGACTAACTCCGGTGTCGAGGTGGCCAGTGCAGTGAAAAAACCACCCATCAGCGTTTCAGAAATACCCGTCTGATCTGCAATATGTTTTGCTGATTCCATTAAAACCCAACCCGCAATCCCCGTTAAAGCCGCCATGGAGGTAAACGTTATCCACACCGAGGGTAGGTTACCCTGATGATGCTCATCGGGTTGGTCTGCAACGGTTTGACATGTTTGTCGAGGAAACCACATAGGCTTTGCTTTAGTACGAAGAACCAAGTGAAAACCAGAGATATAAGCGACAATAATCACCGGTGTGACGGGGTGAATATTAAAAAAAGTCATCGCGGGGCTAAAGACCGCCAGCAAGGGTAACGTTAACAAAACAATGAGCAGACCTGCGAGCATAAGGTTAACCGTAGAGGCTGCCGCATGTTCCAAGTTAGCTTTGCGATAAACAATATCCGCCACAGCAAGAAACACCAGATTAACGGCCATACTCCCCATAACATTACTCATGGCCAAATTAGGGCGGTTGTCTATTGCCGCCGTCAATGTCGCTGCAAAATCAGGCAGCGAGGTCACGCCGGCCAAGAGGAAAACGCCAAATAAAGCCTCACCTAAACCGGTTTGATCGGCCAATGAATCGGAGAGCTTCGCTAACTTGCTACCTGCCATGATAATCACCAAGGCAGCAACACCGAAAGCAATCATGCTGAACGTTAAAGAAGTAAACATACAACCCCTACAAGCAATAAGAGTGGGCTAAATGGTGTTATTACAGCGTTTTAAATACAGCTAACAATAGCTGTATTTTATCATGTAAATGCTACTGCCGTGGTTTCAACGATAGCGAAGACTAATATCGGACGTTTTTTCGAAGTGATGTTAAGAGAGTAGCCATTATCCTTCATTTCAAAACGGTACCCTTATTGGCTTTTTTGCCGTTCGCAGATTCATCGAATAAGAGTGACTTTGTTTGCTAAAAAGAGAAGAGTATCGACTGCTGAGCGTGATAAAGGTAAACATTGAGCAGTGCTGGCCGATATATAGTTTATGCCTGTTTGAATAAACCCGTTGGAGATGAGTTTTATGGAATTAACAGCTGCATCAGCGTCGGCATATCAGCAAGCTTCGGTACAACAGGATGTTGCATTAGCGGTGGCTGGCAAAGCGAAAGACAATATCGATCTGCAAGGTGATATGGTATTGCAGCTGCTGGAAAGCGCTGCCGTGGTGCCGGTCGATCCAAGTTCCCCGTTGGGGCTGAACATCGACGTCAGCGTTTGATGGACGATATCTGATCTCTAAACCGCCTTCGGGCGGTTTTTTTATGGCTGAGATTAAATTTCATAATCGTAGGGAAGCAGCCGAGGAAAGTCTGCTTTTATCTGCTGGATAACCGCCGGAAGCTGATCTGCTGTCACCGGTTTACTGAAGAGAAAACCCTGAATGTTGGGGCAGTTTAGCTGATGTAGGTAGTGTAACTGCTCAACGGTTTCTACCCCTTCGGCGATCAATTCGAGCCCAAGGCTTTTAGACATCGCAATAATGGCATGAACGAGGGTAGCGTCTTCCTGATTATCGGGCAGGTCGCGAATAAATGCTTGATCAATCTTTAACTTATCGATGGGGAACTGCTTCAGATAACTTAGGGATGAATAACCGGTGCCAAAGTCATCAATGGCAAGCTTAGAGCCGAGTGCCTTAAATTCCCTGAGCCAAGTAATGGCTTCCATTGAATTTTCCAGGAACATATTTTCGGTGATTTCGAAGATTATCTTACTGGGGGCGACACCCACGCTTTGCATGATCTCGGCGGCGACCTTGGCATCAAAGCCGAGCAGGCGCTGATTGCTGGAAACGTTGACGGAGATCGATAGATCGTTGATACCTTGTTGTTGCCATTTGACAATCTGTTCACAGCTCTGTCGAAGCACCCAAAGCCCGATGGGCTGGATTAATCCGGTCTCTTCCGCCAATGGAATGAATTTAGCGGGGCTGATCAGTCCTTTCTCTGGATGGTGCCAGCGGATCAGTGCTTCGGCGGCGACAACTTTGTGTTGCTGGCAATTACTGATCGGCTGGTAGTAAAGCTCAAACTCATGGTTATTGATCGCCTGCCGCATGGCTTGTTCTAGCTCAGAACGATTTTTCACCTCTTCGCGCATCTGTGCATTAAAAAACTGATACTGATTGCGGCCATTGTCTTTGGCTAGGTACATCGCCATATCGGCATGGCGCAACATCACTTCACCGCTGTCGCTATCAAAGGGATAGCAGGATATACCAACACTGGCACCAATATAGAGTGTTCGGCCGGCCAGTTGGAATGGCGGTAGTAAGATATCAATCACCCGTTGAGCCGTGATGGCAGCCTCTTCGCCATCGACGAGATCCTGCAGCACAATAACAAATTCATCGCCGCCGAAACGACAGATTAGGTCCTGTTCACGGATAACGGAGCTTAACCTTAGGCTAACCTGTTGTAGCATCTGATCGCCCACTGAATGACCGAGGGTATCGTTAACCGATTTAAAGCGGTCGAGGTCGATGAATAACAGAGCGCACAGGCTACCTTTCTGATCACAACGTTTCTGTATCTGTGTCAGCTCCCGTTTGAGCATGGTGCGGTTGGGCAATGAGGTAAGGGCATCAAAATTGGCCTGCTGACGAATCTGCTCCTCATCATTTTTACGCTGGGTCATATCGGAAAAAACAGCAACATATTGTTCTAGCAGACCATCGTGGTTTTGCACGGCCGCAATCGATAGCCATTGGGGATAAAGACTGCCGTCTTTGCGTTTATTCCATATTTCTCCCGACCAGCTACCGTCTTTTCGTAACGATAACCACAGGTTTTCATAAAACGTCTTGGGCTGTTGGCCAGATTGAAACATGCTGGGTGTTTTACCAACCACATCGTCCTGTGTATAACCGGTTATCGCTGTAAAGGCGGGGTTAACCGATATAATCTTGGTATCTGGGCCGGTGATCATGATCCCTTCATTGGTGGTTTCAAAGACGGCCGCATTCATGCGTAACTGCTCCTCGGTGGCGCGTCGTTCGGTAATATCTTCTTTGACGGCAACAAAGTGGGTGATGTCCCCGAGAGCGTCTCTAACCGCCGAGATCGTTGCGGCTTCCCAATAAAGCGAGCCATTTTTACGTCGATTAAGAAAATTCCCTTGCCAAGCCTGACCCGAGAGCATCTGTTGCCACATATCCTGATAATTAACAGGGGACAGATCTCCCGAGCTGAATAGGCTAGGGCGCTTTCCGATGACTTCGCTAAGTGAGTAACCACTCACCTCTTCAGCTTTCGGGTTGATATATTCAATGACGCCATTGATATCAGTGATGACGACCGCAGCTGGGCTTTGTGTCAGCGCTCTAGAGAACTTGCGTAGCTCCTGTTCTTTACGCCGGGTTTCGCTGATATCAACCCGTACCCATACTTCGCCACCTTCGTTAGTGGGGCTATCGCTACACAGAAAATAATGGCCATCGTCGGTTTGCTGGATAACACGTTGATCAGCATCGGTGTCTTTCTGGAAATGACATTGGGCATCGATTGCCGCTTTAATAATCGCCTTTGGCGTGCCGGGTTGCAGTAGTTCGCTAACCCAAGGGTAATAATGGGTAAAGTTACGGTTACTGAGAATAAGTTTCTGGTTGGCATCAAACAGAGCAAAAGCCTCACGAATATTATCGACTCCGTCTTTTAGTCGTCTCTGTGCCTGCTCTGTTTGGTTGTGGGAACGAATCAAATGTAGATAGAGAAAGGTGAGCAGTAATATCAGCATGGTTGTTAGCGCGATGAGTGCAGAGTTGAAATAGCTTGTTTGCTGGGTGGCGTTATTTCGGTGGCTGAGATAAGCGCTATAGAGTTGATTGAAAGCGGTTTTATTCGGTATCTGTTTATAGTCATTCAACAGCTGATTCAATTGCGTTTGGGCAGTTAGATTTGAACTAATATGAAATTTAAGTGCTTGTACGCTAGCGGACTGGCTCGTTAGCTGTTTCAGCTCGTTCTTTAACGCGACCGCATCTAGGTCGCTTTTGAATATATGGTAATGGTACAGGCGGCTGACGATCTCTCGGGTAGGGAGCAAGTATTGGCTGTCATTCTCGGCGATGCCGCTGACCAACATGGGAATATAGTTCAATCCATTACGGACCTTGGCGGCAAGGGTTTTGATCTGCTCGGCCAGTTGCATTCGCTGATGCAGGGTATTGCGGTATTGCTGCAATTTATTGCTCAGACCGGTTGGTAGGTCATTAAACAGAGCGGCCGTTTTGGGATTGTTTTCCTGTTGTTGTAGTTGTTGGGTGAGTTTGACGATGCCATCGTAGTTTTGTTGTCTCATCGAGCTGATGATTAAGACTTCTAAATCCAGCGCATTATCAAAGGCTTGCAGTTGTAATAATATTTCTGAACGTTGTTGGTTGGGCTCTGAGTGTTCGTCGTGGACTAAAAAAAACAGGCAGCCAAGTAATATGATGGCCAGTAATGACGTCAGATAGAGACGGGCTTTGAACCAGATCATTCAGATAACTCCGGATGTTCTCCGGCCAGGGAGCGGATAAAGGCGCTAATGGATGCGATATGTTTTTCTGGAATCTCTCTGCCAAGCTGGAAACGGCCCATGATTTCGATCGCCGAGTTTAAATCTTGAACGGCGCCGTCATGGAAATAGGGGGCTGTATGAGCCGCCATTCGCAGGCTCGGTACTTTAAACAAGTATTGGTCGATAGGTTCATGGGTGACGGCATAACGGCCCAGATCGGCTTCACTCAATGGGGTTCCTCGACGGTCAAAATACGCCGAGATATCGTTAACCGCGCCAAAATAGGCATACATATTCCCACCCACATTCGCGCCTTGGTGGCAGCTGATACAACCGTAGGATTTAAATAGACGATAACCCTGTTGCTGCTCTTCAGTGAGCGCGGTTTCATCACCGCTTAACCAACGATCGAAGGGGGCGTTCAGGGTGATCAACGAACGTTCAAATTCGGCAATAGCATCACGGACATTCTCTGCATTTAAGCCATCGGGATACAGTGTTTCAAAAGCCTGTGTTAATGGGGTGTCTTGGTTAAGTTTTTTAATCACTTCCGGCCAGTGGGTATTCATCTCTACAGGGTTCTGAACCGGACCATCAATCTGCTCGTGCAGATTCGCTGCTCGGCCATTCCAGAACTGCACAAAGTTAAGGCCGGTGTTGTATACCGTGGGCGTATTGGTTGCACCCTTTGCACCGTTAACTCCAAAGGAGAACGCGCCTTTATCTGCCCCGCCAGAACTCAGGTCGTGGCAACTGGCGCAGCTGATACTGTTATCACTCGATAGCCGAGTATCATTGAACAGAACTTTACCCAAATTAAGCTTTGCCTGATTAAGGCTGCTGACCGGCAAGATAGGCGTGATCGGTTCTGAGCTGAGATCTCTTGCAGACACCGTTGTATGTAGCAGCAACAGTGTGACCGCTATACTCTTCAAATTCAGACGGGGAATAATGGCCCGATTGTACTGCTGCAATGCCTGCATCTAGGCATCCTTTTGGTCAGGTCGTTAGTTTGAATACGAAGGGCCTTTTTAACGTATTTTTAGAGTGCTAACCATGATCTGTGTGCTAGAAACACTAATTTAGAGGTTTTTTTGTTTGAATTTCGCTGTTTTTTATAAATCTAGCTAAGGCTGTTGTTGTTCAGAATTGTTTTAAACAGGAAGGGATTATTACAATGGCCATTTCAATTTTTTTAGTTTAAAGAGAGGCTAGAGGTTTAAAGTGAGCGTTTAACGTGCGGTTGAGATGAGGCACACAGTGGCGAATGCTGTGATGCGTGACTCGCTGACCAAGTGCTGGCCAGCGAGAGAAGGGGTTAATCCTTTATCAGTAAGATAATCAGTTTTTTCGGGCCATGGGCGCCCATCTGTAATGTTTGTTCGATATCGGCGCTACGGGATGGGCCGGTAATCATGTTGACGGTTCTGGGCAGTGCCGCAGCAAATGTTTGTCTCAGTTTTTTCCATGCTTCTTCATAGCAACCGACAATGGCCGAACGGTGCAGCACTACGAGGTGATTATCCGGCAGAAAGTTGAGTGTAGTCGGACTTTGTGCACTGGAATGCAACATTAGCGTGCCGGTTTCAGCGATACCGGCAAAGCTGGAGGTTAGGCTGGCAATATCACCCGCCTGCGCGACTCGTTCGCTTCGGGTGATCTGCTGCTGTGCCAACGGACTCCAATCGAGTGCGCTAAGTTCAGCATTGCTGGCACTGTTCAGTTCGTTGAGCTGATTGTCGGCCAACCAGTCGGCACAGGCCTGAGGTACCTGCTCAATACTCTCCAGCTCGATCAGTTCTGCCGCGGCTTCTATCGCCATGACTTTGAATAGCTCAACCTGCTCGGTGGCGGGGAGTTGTGAGCGTGCCGGAATCAGGTTGTCAGCTTTGTCGGAGAGTCGATTGGCCACCGCCTGTTGTCGCTGCGATTCTGAAATGTCATGTTTAAGCCCTCGACGGATGTTAGCGAAAATATCGGCGCGGCTGGTTTGAGACCGTTTGTTTGAGCTCATCGCTGTTCTCCCGCTTTTGCTTTTTGTTGTTCTTTCCACGTTTGCATAAACGTTTTTCCTTGCGGTGCAGGCATATCGCGCCAATCCGTCCAGCCACTGGCTAGGGGGAGTTTTTTAAGTCGTCCATTTTTACCGGCCCAGGTTTTCATTAACCAACTGGCCATGCGGGTATAGGGTTTATACAAAGCCGGACGTTTAGCCAAAAAGGCCCAGCTCGCTAAGCCATAACGAGCGGCTTTCGGCTGTAGGTGTTTTTCAAACTCATCTTCACGCCAGTGGCGCATTAATTTGGGGAGTGGGATTTTCACCGGACAGACGGATTCGCATTTACCGCAAAACGTAGAAGCGTTAGGTAACATGCCGCCTTTCTCAATACCGATCATTTGCGGCGTGAGTACCGAGCCCATCGGGCCTGGATAGACCCAGCCATAACTATGCCCACCCACAGCACCATAGACTGGGCAGTGATTCATGCAGGCCGAGCAGCGGATACAGCGCAGCATATCCTGAAATTCGGTGCCGATCATTTCGCTACGACCGTTATCGACTAAAACCACATGGAAGTTTTCAGGACCGTCCTGATCACCTTCGCGACGGGGGCCAGTCGATAGCGTGTTGTAGACTGAAAACTCCTGCCCAGTGGCGGAGCGTGCCAGTAATCGCAGAAATAGCGTCATATCCTCTAGTGTCGGCACGACTTTTTCGATTGAGGTGACGACGATATGAGTTTTTGGCAGGGTTTGCGTTAAATCGCCGTTGCCTTCGTTGGTGACAATAATGGTCGAACCGGTTTCGGCGACACAGAAGTTAGCGCCGGTGATGCCGACATCGGCGGCAACAAACTTTTCCCGTAAAACCTCACGAGCTTCCTGCATGAGTACCGCTGGATCACTGGATTTCGGGCGGTTATGATTTGCATGAAAGGCTTCGGATACATCTTCTAAATTAAGATGAATGGCTGGGGCAATGATATGGCTGGGGTGATCATGGCGCAGTTGCAGGATATATTCACCTAGGTCGGTTTCAATCGGCTGCACACCGTTTTGTTCAAGAAAATCATTCAAGCCGATCTCTTCGGTGACCATTGATTTACCTTTGGTCACGGTCTTGGCATCAACCTGCTTGCAGATGTCGAGAATGATCTGATTAGCATCGTCAGTGGTTCTGGCCCAATGAACATGACCGCCATTTTCGATCACTTTACTTTCGAACTGTTCTAGGTAGAGGTCGAGATGTTCCAAGATATGATTTTTGAGGTCACGTCCCTCATCGCGTAACTGTTCAAATTCAGGCATGCGGTCGACGGCAATGGCGCGTTTTTCCGGGAAGCCTGTTTTCAGCTTGGCTAACGCTTTTTGTAGGTTTTCATCCGCTAACGCATCATGGGCGCGCTGCTTAAAGAACGGGGTATTGATTTGCATGGTCTCGCTCCTTAAAGCTGTTGTGCCAGATTGTAATCGGCTTCGCCAATAGCGGGGGTGTCGGTCATACCGGCTAATACCTCAACAATATGCCGAGCTTCAACGGGTTTACCTTCTCGTTTGAGTTTGCCCGCCATGTTTAGTAGGCAACCTAGATCACCACCGAGCACGGTGTGGGCACCGGTGTTGCTGATGTTATCGGTTTTATTTGAGACCATGCGGTTGGATACTTCGGGATATTTGACACAGAAGGTGCCACCAAAGCCACAACAGGTTTC
Organism: Amphritea atlantica; assembly: GCF_018860855.1. Lineage (GTDB taxonomy): Bacteria > Pseudomonadota > Gammaproteobacteria > Pseudomonadales > Balneatricaceae > Amphritea > Amphritea atlantica_A. The sequence continues at coordinate 79,575 of NZ_JAHKQE010000044.1, read as the reverse complement.
CGCTTCATCCATCTCTTCGAGTTCGACACCCTGCACATGACTGAGCAGTTGTCGCGGCTGCTGTTTAATCCCCAGCTCTCGCAGCCCAGCACAGGAATCGTGATAGGTGACCTTATGGTCAAATTGTAGTTGTTTTAATTGTGCTTCAAGGGCATCGGAACGCAACACATCAAATAGGAATGACGTGATTTCGTGGGATCGTGCGGCCAGTGCTGTGGCTTGTAGGAAATAGGGGTCGGTAGGATCAAATAGATCGGGATATTGATGCAGCATTCCGATACAGGAACCCGACGGGCCGACCACGTACTCATAACCATCAAAGGCATCGATCGTTTGCCGGGCAATCTCTGCCGTGGTTTTGCGATCGCCGGAATTGAAGGCGGGTTGGCCACAGCAGGTTTGTCGTTCAGGCACCTCGACGGTGCAACCTGCTTGTTCTAGGAGTTTGACGGTGGCGAAAGCGACTGATGGGCGAAACATATCCGCTAGACAGGTGACAAACAGGCCGACACGGGGGCCCGAAGATGTATTTGGCATTTGTTGTTACCGTTTTTTATCGTTATTGACTTAAGGGCAGGATAAATTTGCTCAGCGCCTAAGTCTTATTATTGCGTTGCTGCTACTCAAGATAGTTAATGAAGCGCAGGAAAGAAATGCTACACTCAAAACTGGTCTGACCAAAAGCCTGGGATTATCTCTGTATGAAGCCGAATTTGAGTGACGATCTGTTGCAGCAATTGAAAGAAAGTTTGTTCACCGGCGCGTTACTGCCGGGGGCTGAGCTAATGTCTCAGCGGCGGATGTCGGAGTCTTTTGGCGTGTCTCGATCAACAGTACGAGAAGCCGTAGGGCAGATGGAAGCGCAAGGCTATGTTGATGTTCGACATGGCGGGAAAACGCGGGTAAAAAATCTACTTGAGCCTCATTTCAATATGCCCCTCGGTGAAGGCAAAGCGTTGGGGGATAATCCTGAATTTCAACGGCAGGTATTGGATGTTAGGGCGATGCTGGAAGGAGAAGCTGCATTCTATACAGCTCAGCGTGCTACCGATGATCAACTAAAGGCGTTGGATGCGGAATACCGCAAGATGCAGCAGCGGGGACAGCGGGAAACGACGTTAGCGAAAGCGAAAGAGGATCTGCGCTTTCATATGATGATTGCGGAATCCTCCCACCACCTACTGATTATCGCTTTTAGTCAGTTGTTCTATACCCGTTTTTTTAATGCCATCTACGGGGTACTCTCGCGGACGCTGAAAACCTCGGGTCGTTACCCAGAAGGGATTCGTGCGCAGCACGGCGCTATTCATCAGGCCATCATGAACCGAGATGCCGAGGCGGCCCGACATGCCGCCAGTGAACATATCCTCTATACCCGACGGCATCTGGATAACGACTAACTAGTTGATCGCGGAATAAAATTTTAAATAAAGCCTCATTTTGATCTTTGATTAGGCTTAATCGCCCTTAGAAGTGCCTCCCACAGGTCTGAATTTTTTGTAGCGAGCGACACCTTTATCGCGATTTACCGCTACCAACCAAATTCCGTTGGGTAGGGTGCGCCTTCTAAAAAAACATCACCCTCGCCGTAGTTCATTTAACCGTTTCAAAATAGCTTTGTGACGTCATTTCCGGTAAAATACGCCGCCTTGAATGTTGCTACTTGGTTTGTAGCAGCGAGATAACTTTCAGTGTGGCCTGTGGTACTGGTCAGCCCTGAGCAAAAGATAGGAATAGACAATGCCTGTAATTACCCTTCCTGATGGTAGCAAGCGCGAGTTTGCTAATGCCGTTACTGTATTTGATGTTGCCGCTGATATTGGCGCCGGTCTGGCTAAAGTTGCTTTAGCCGGTAAAGTTAATGGTGAATTGGTGGATACCTCCTACACCATTACCGAAGACGCTGACTTAGCCATTATTACCCCTCGTGATGATGAAGGCCTTGAAGTGATTCGTCACTCTTGTGCGCACCTCATGGCGATGGCTGTGCAACAGCTGTTTCCGACGGCACAAGTGACCATTGGTCCTGTGATCGACGACGGCTTCTATTATGACTTCGCTTACGAACGCCCATTTACGCCGGATGATCTACAGAAGATCGAAGCGAAGATGAAAGAGCTAGTCAAAGCCAACTACCCGGTTTCCCGTTCGGTAATGAGCCGTGACGAAGCGGTACAGCTATTTGAAGAGAAGGGTGAGAAATATAAGGTTGAGTTGCTGGAAGCGATTCCGGCGGATCAGGAGTTGTCATTCTATTCTCAGGGTGAGTTTATCGACCTCTGTCGTGGCCCTCATGTACCCTCTACGGGGCACATCAAAGTATTCAAACTGATGAAGCTCGCCGGTGCTTATTGGCGTGGTGATTCAAATAATGAGATGTTGCAGCGTATCTATGGTACGGCTTGGGGCGATAAGAAGGACCTTAAAGAGTATCTGCACCGTTTAGAAGAAGCAGAAAAGCGTGATCACCGTAAACTGGGTAAACAGTTAAATCTGTTCCATTTGCAGGAAGAAGCGCCGGGTATGGTGTTCTGGCACGCTGATGGCTGGAAGCTGTATCAAACAATCGAGCAATATATGCGGACGAAACAGCGTCAGCATAGTTATAATGAGATTAAAACGCCACAGGTGGTTGAACGTACCCTGTGGGAAAAATCCGGTCACTGGGATAAATTCTCAGAAGAGATGTTTACCACCCACTCTGAAAACCGTGATTTCGCTATCAAGCCCATGAACTGCCCATGTCATGTGCAAGTGTTTAATCAGGGGCTGCGCTCTTATCGCGATCTGCCGTTGCGTTTGGCTGAGTTTGGTTGCTGTCACCGGAATGAGCCTTCCGGCGCACTGCACGGTATTATGCGGGTGCGTGGTTTTGTACAGGATGATGCACATATCTTCTGTGCTGAAGATGATATTCAGAATGAAGTGGCGTTGTTTATCAATTTCTTGCATGAAGTTTATGCCGACTTTGGTTTCAGCGAAATCATTTACAAACTATCGACTCGCCCTGAAAAACGGGTGGGCTCCGATGAGGTTTGGGACAAAGCGGAAAAAGCTTTGGGCGATGCGCTCGACGCGGCGGGCTTGGATTGGGATGAGTTACCGGGTGAAGGTGCTTTCTACGGCCCTAAAGTTGAGTTTTCTCTGAAAGATTGTTTGGGCCGAGTCTGGCAGTGCGGTACTATACAGGTAGATTTCTCAATGCCTGGTCGCTTGGGCGCGCAATATGTTAATGAATCCGGTGATCGTGAAACACCTGTTATGCTTCACCGCGCTATTTTGGGGTCATTTGAACGCTTTATCGGTATTCTGATTGAAAACTTTGCCGGCGCTTTGCCGACTTGGTTGGCACCTAATCAGGTGTCTATTTTGAATATTACCGATAAACAAGCCGATTATTGCCGTGAACTTGAAGAAAAACTGACAGAACTTGGATTCTTTGCATCTGCGGACTTGAGAAATGAGAAGATCGGCTTTAAAATCCGCGAGCACACAATTCAGAAAGTTCCTTATTTGCTGGTTGTTGGCGATAAGGAAGTAGAGACCGGTACCGTGGCAGTACGTACCCGTACCGGAGAAGATCTCGGCACATTGTCGATTGAAGAGTTTTGCGAGCATCTGAAGCAGGACGTTGCTCAGAAAGGCCGCAAAGAATAATTAATAGATTGGAGATACAGCTATCAAGCGAGATAACAGAAGAGGGCGTAATGAGCGGAATAAGCCGCCTATAAATGAGAATATCAGCGCCCGCGAGTGTCGGTTGATTGGTCCAGATGGAACGCAGATAGGTGTTGTACCTATCAAAGACGCCCTAGAGGCGGCTCAAGAAGTTGGCCTTGACCTGGTACAAATTTCTGATTCTGATCCTATCGTCTGTAAGGTGATGGATTACGGTAAGTTTTTGTACGAAAAGAAAAAAGAAGCGAATGCTGCTAAGAAGAAGCAGACGCAGATGCAGGTTAAGGAAGTAAAATTCCGTCCAAATACGGAAGTAGGGGATTATCAGGTAAAACTACGCAACCTGATACGTTTCCTTGAAGGTGGCGATAAGGTCAAGGTAACACTACGTTACCGCGGCCGTGAAATGGCACACCAGGAGTTAGGCATGCAGCTATTAAACCGGATCGAAAAAGATTTGGAAGAGTTGGGTGTCGTTGAGCAGCGTCCAAAAATGGAAGGCCGCCAATTGATCATGGTCATAGCTCCGAAAAAGAAAAAGTAGTCTGACATCAGCGTAAAACCCGTGCTGACTCATTGTGAGCCAGATACGGGTTTTGTTGTTTGTTCGGGTGAAAGATAATTAACGAATGCGTGGGGATTTAGTAATGCCTAAAATGAAATCTTGCAGCGGTGCTGCGAAACGTTTTAAAAAGACTGCTAAGGGCTTTAAGCACAAACAGTCTTACACAAGCCACATCCTGACTAAGAAAACGACTAAGCGTAAGCGTCAGCTTCGCCCAATGCTGCAAGTTGCAGCGGCTGATCAGAAACTGATCCGTCGTATGCTGCCTTACATCTAAGTCGTAGTAACCACAAATTCTAAGTTAGGAAGAAAGTAATATGGCACGTGTAAAACGTGGTGTCATCGCACACCGTCGTCACAAAAAGATCCTGAAAAAAGCTAAAGGTTACTACGGCGCTCGTAGCCGTGTATTCCGTGTAGCTAAACAGGCAGTAATTAAAGCAGGTCAGTATGCGTACCGTGACCGTCGTCAGCGTAAGCGTCAATTCCGCGCGCTGTGGATTGCACGTATCAATGCTGCAGCCCGCATTAATGGTTTGTCCTACAGCCGCTTCATTGCTGGCCTGAAGAAAGCATCTATCGAGATCGATCGTAAGGTGCTGGCTGATTTGGCTGTTCACGAAGCGCAAGTTTTTGCTGCTATCGTTGAAAAAGCAAAAGCTGCACTGTAAGACACCCTTACCTTCTGGTAAGTATTGATCGTTGTGATAGGGGAAGGGTGCAAACTCTTCCCCTATTTTTATCTGGAGCGGTAAATGGAAAACATTCAAATCCTGTTGGCTGAAGGTAAACAGGCTGCAGAACAGGCAACAAGCGCGCAGGATCTTGATCAGGTGCGGGTTCAGTATCTGGGTAAGAAAGGTCATCTTACCCAGCTATTGAAGGGTCTGGGCGCACTGAGTGCTGAAGAACGCCCTCAGGCGGGTGCAAAAATTAATGAAGCAAAGCAGGCGTTGCAGGATGTGCTTAATGCACGTCGCACTAGCTTAGAATCCGCCGCATTAGATGCGAAACTGGCGGAAGAGACGATTGATGTCACTTTGCCCGGGCGTGGACAGTCACTGGGTGGTTTGCATCCTGTCACTAAAACGTTACAGCGGATTGAAGAGTTCTTTGCTCGCATCGGTTATTCCGTGGCGGAAGGGCCTGAAATCGAAGATGACTATCATAACTTTGAAGCACTGAATATTCCGTCTCATCACCCGGCACGGGCGATGCACGATACATTCTATTTCAATGCGAATACATTGCTGCGCACCCACACTTCGGGTGTTCAAGTGCGCACAATGGAAAGCCAGCAACCACCGATTCGGATTATCTGTCCGGGCCGTGTGTATCGCTGTGACTATGATCAGACTCACTCGCCGATGTTCCATCAGGTTGAAGGCTTGATCGTTGATAAAGATATCAGCTTTGCCGACCTCAAGGGCACGTTGGAGCAGTTCCTGCGCGAATTCTTTGAAGAAGATGTCAAAGTGCGTTTCCGTCCCTCTTACTTTCCGTTCACTGAGCCATCTATCGAAGTCGATATCGACCGCGGTGATGGTAAGTGGATGGAAGTGCTCGGTTGCGGCATCGTACATCCGAAAGTATTTGAGTCTTCCAATATCGATCCGGAGCAGTACACCGGTTTTGCCTTCGGTATGGGGGTAGAGCGTCTGGCGATGCTGCGGTATGGCGTTAATGACCTGCGCCTGTTCTTTGAAAACGATCTGCGTTTCCTTGGCCAATTTAACTGAGCAATCAGTTGAGTTGAGTCTTAGAAAGAACGACGTCGTTTAAAAGTAGATAAAGAATTTTCGGAAACAGAATTATGAAATTCAGTGAAAAGTGGTTACGTGAACTGGTTGATCCGGCAACGGATACACAGGGAATTGCCGATCAGATCACGATGGCCGGTCTTGAGGTCGATGAGATTATTCCGGTTGCGGGTCAATTTAGCGGTGTTGTTGTGGGTGAAATCCTCTCCGCTGGGCCGCACCCTAATGCCGATAAGTTGCAGGTATGTCAGGTAACCGATGGCAATGAAACATTCCAAATCGTCTGTGGTGCGCCGAATGCCCGCGGTGGACTGAAAACCGCCTTTGCTAAGGTCGGTGCAGTACTGGGCTCTCCAGATGGTAGCAGTTTCAAAATCAAAAAAGCTAAGCTGCGTCAGGTTGAATCGTTCGGTATGCTTTGTGCGGATGACGAGCTGGGTATTTCCGACAATCACGCCGGTATTATGGAGCTGGCCGCTGATGCGCCGGTCGGTACTGATCTGCGTGATTATTTAGGCTTAGATGATTCTGTTATTGATGTGGATCTGACGCCTAACCGCGGTGATTGCTTGTCCATTGCGGGCTTAGCTCGTGAAGTGGGTGTGCTAAATAAAGCGCCGGTTAACTATGTCGATGTTGAGTTTGTTGTACCGACGATCGATGATACCTTGCCGATCACGCTGGAAGACCCAGAAGGGTGTCCTCGTTATCAGGGTCGAGTGATTCGCAATGTCGATATGACCGCGAAAACGCCTCTGTGGATGGTTGAGAAGCTGCGTCGCTGTGGTATCCGCTCTATTGACCCTGTTGTTGATGTGACCAACTACGTGCTGCTTGAGCTGGGTCAGCCGATGCATGCCTTCGATCTGAATAAGCTCAGCGGTGGCATCGTCGTACGTAAAGCCAAGCCCGCTGAAAAGTTAACCTTGTTGGATGGTAATGAAGTTACATTGACCGACAATACGCTAGTGATTGCTGATCAAGAAAAAGCAGTTGCGATGGCCGGTATTTTTGGTGGTGAAGCAACCGGTGTAACGGCAGAATCGAAAGATATTTTCCTTGAATGCGCTTATTTCAATCCCATTAATATTGCCGGTCGGGCACGTTCCTATGGTTTGCATACCGATGCATCCCATCGCTATGAGCGTGGTGTTGATTGGCAGTTGCAACGTAAAGCCACTGAGCGCGCGACCCAGCTATTGCTGGACATCGTTGGCGGTGAGGTTGGCCCTGTGGTTGAGGCGGTGTCAGAAGAGCACCTACCAACAGCAAGCACGGTAACGTTGCGTCAAAGTAAAGTAAATCAGGTATTGGCATTTGAGATGCCTGCGCTTGAGATCGAAGAGATTCTAACCCGCTTAGGTATGACGATTGAACGTAGCGGTGAAGGCCAGTGGTCTGTCGCAGTACCGTCTTACCGTTTTGATATCAGTATTGAAGTCGATCTGATTGAAGAGCTGGCGCGTGTTTATGGTTATAACAATCTGCCGGTTAAAGTGCCCACTGCTGAACTGAATATGATCGCTAATGATGAGTCTAAAGTGACCCTGAATCGCGTTCGGGCTCAGTTAGTCGGACGGGGTTATCAAGAAGCGATCACCTACAGCTTCATCGAAAAGGGTTTAGCGGCTCAGTTCGATGATAAGCATGAGGCGAAAGCACTGGCTAATCCGATCTCTGCTGAGATGGCCGTGATGCGTACCTCAATCTGGCCTGGTCTAGCCAAAGCGTTGCAGTATAACCAAAACCGTCAGCAAGCGCGGGTGCGGTTGTTTGAAACCGGTCAACGTTTCTTGCCTGAAGGTGATCAGCTCATTCAGGAGAATGTTGTTGCGGGTCTGATTTGTGGCCCACGGCAGTCTGAAGGTTGGAGTGCTGATAACACCCCAGTGGATTACTATGATCTGAAAGGGGATGTTGAGTCTCTGTTAGCGTTGGGCGGTTGTGCCGATCAGTTCAGCTTTGTAGCTGAGCGTCATGTGGCACTGCATCCGGGTCAATCGGCTGCAATTAAGCGTAATGGTAAGACGGTTGGCTTGATGGGCGCGTTGCACCCTGAGCTGGTTAAGAGCCTTGGTCTGACCGGTCCTGTGTTCCTGTTTGAGATTGTTCAGTCCGAGCTATTGGATGGTGGTCTACCACGTTTCACCAGCTTGTCTAAGTTCCCAGAGAGTCGTCGTGATCTAGCTTTGCTAGTGAATGAGTCTGTTGCCTTTGAAGATCTTCGCACTGTTGCGCTGAAACACGGTGGTGAATATCTTCAAGCAGTGACCCTGTTCGATGTTTATCAGGGTAAAGGTGTCGAACCTGGTCAAAAAAGCATCGCTTTGGGCTTGACCTGGCAGCATCCTTCGCGCACTCTTAACGATGAAGAGATCAACGAAGTCATTGATTTTGTTGTGTCTGCACTGAAAAATGAGTTCGGTGCAACATTAAGAGTGTAATCGACAGGGGTATTCTGATGGGCTCTTTGACTAAAGCAGATATGGCTGAGCGCCTGTATGAAGATCTGGGGCTGAATAAGCGCGAAGCAAAAGAGATGGTGGAAGCCTTCTTTGATGAGATTCGTATGAGCCTTGCTGAAAACGAGCAGGTAAAGCTCTCAGGTTTTGGTAATTTTGATCTGCGTGATAAACGTGAACGCCCGGGGCGAAATCCTAAAACCGGTGAAGAGGTGCCTATCTCTGCACGCCGAGTGGTCACTTTTCGTCCAGGTCAGAAGCTTAAGGAACGTGTAGAAGCTTATGAAGGAGACTGATTCAGTCTCGGATGAACTGCCCAATATTCCAACTAAGCGCTATTTTACCATTGGTGAAGTAGCGCGGTTGTGTGATCTTAAAGCACATGTTTTAAGATATTGGGAGCAGGAGTTTCCGCAGATTCGTCCGGTTAAACGCAGTGGCCGGCGTTATTATCAGCGTCAGGATGTGCTTATTATTCGGCAGATTCAAGGCTTGTTACATGATCAAGGTTATACCATCAACGGAGCCCGTCAGTGGCTCAATGGTGATCAGGCGGTTGATGATACTGCCCGATATAAGCAGTTGATCCGTCAGACGATTGCAGAGCTTGAAGATATTCGTAAGCTACTGAAATCAGTGAGATAAAAGAGTAAAAACTTTTTAAAATCGCTTTTCAGAAGCAGTGGGTTGGCGTAATATAGCCACCTCTGTTGCAGTGCTGAACGCTTTAGGTGTTTAGTGCTCATCGTCGGGACATAGCGCAGCCTGGTAGCGCACTACTCTGGGGGAGTAGGGGTCGTGGGTTCGAATCCCGCTGTCCCGACCACTTATATCGATAAAGCCTGCTTTCTGCAGGCTTTTTTGTATCTCCTGCAAGGCTGTCCCATTGTCTAGTTTCATCTATGTGATTGAAATCGGTTTACCGGTGAAGTAGTTTCGATCAGTGCCGACCGCATGGTTGATAATGATGGCATGCCTTTCTATAAGGTGAGGGTGAAGCCGGACTCGTATGAGTTTCTGCGTGGCGCACAGTCGTTCCGTTTGATTCCCAGAGTGCGCGTACAGGTGTCGATATTGGTCGGTTCCCGCACGGTGATTAGTTACCTGTTCGAGCCGTTTATGTCGATCTCTCAAAATGCATTGATAGAGCCTTGAAGCTCGAACGCTTCGCTTAAGCTTGGGTGCATAGCTTCATTTTGTACTTGAGTTGAATTCAGTGTCTCAACGCTGAAGTGACCACTTACCAATCGCCTCTGTTCAAAGGGCGTTTTCTATTGAGCCCGCGAATTCAATTGCTAAGAGCTCCTTATGCCGCCTCACACCGCCTTTGTAAATGCATTAGGTAAGTTTGCAGACGCACCATCATAGACAATACGCCCGTCGGTGAGTCTTATAGTGCGTGGGCAGCGTGCGCTTAAGCGCGGGTCGTGAGTGACGATGACGATAGCGCACTGATGTTCGAGGTTAAAGCGTTCAAACAAGTCGAAGACTTCGTCGGCGGTTTGGGTGTCTAAGTTGCCCGTGGGTTCGTCCGCTAAAATTAATGCTGGGCGTGTGACCAATGCGCGGGCAATGGCGACTCGTTGCTGCTGTCCGCCGGACAAACGGTTGGTGGCGGTGTGCGCGTAGTTAGCGAGTCCCACTTCGTTTAGTAAATATTGTGCGTATTCCGTTTGTTCTTGGTTGGGTTTGCCGTAGCGCAGCATTAAGGGCATAAGCACATTGTCGATGGTGCTAAATGCGTTGATTAGGTGATGAAACTGAAACACAAAACCAATGGATTCGCTGCGCAATTGGGTGCGTTGTTGCTCGCTTAGGCCTTGGGTGAGGTGCCCTTGAATGCGCAACTTGCCCGATGAATACAGATCCAATAACCCCATAATATTCAATAGGGTGCTTTTGCCTGAACCGGAGGTGCCCACTAAGGCCACCAGTTCACCACGACTAACCTGTAAAGAGACATCATGCAAAACATGATTGGCTAAGGGCGTGCCTTCATTAAAAACCTTATTGATCTTATCGAGTTGTAAGACGATTTGCTGATTATCTGGGGTGATTAATACTGGCGAATTAGACATAACGTATGGCCACGGCTGGGTCGTACTTCGCTGCTCGACGGGCTGGCACCATGGCCGCTAGTACACCGGCAAGGGTGGCAATGAAGATGGCAGATAGCATCATGGATGTCTCAAGCTCAATAACAAATAACTTGGTGTCGATCGCGTTGAATATCTGAATTAAGGTGTAACCCATGAGTACGCCTAATAACGAACCGGTTAACCCCAGTAGACCGCCTTGCAATAAGAAGACCCGTAAAATTTGTTGCTGGGAGCTTCCCATGGCACGCAAGATACCAATTTCTCGGGTGCGCTGTACCACGCTGACCGCTAGCACACTGGCAATACCAAAGATGACCGACATGGCAACAAAGACGCGAATTATTTGAGTGGTCATGCTTTGTGAGTTGAGTGCATTGAGTAACTGGCCATTACTTTCCATCCAGCTTTGTACATACAAACCGGTTAGTTTTTGAATGCGTTGTGCCCAGTATTCGGCGCTGAAAACATCCAAGATTTTGATTTCTAAAATGGTGATGCCACCGGGCAAGTTTAGCAGGGTTTGTGCTTGCTTTAGACTGGTGTAAACATAGCGGCGGTCTAATTCGCGTACGCCTAATTCAAAAATTCCGGCAACATTCATAACAGATTGGTGATTATCACCTGCATCAATGCGTAGCTTGTCACCGGTACGTAGACCTAAGTCTTTCGCCAGTTGGTAACCGATTAATATATCGCTGGCCTCAATGCTGAACTGTCCTTCGGTTAAGTATTCTTTAAGGTTGATAATGCCTGTATAACGCTTAGGGTCGATGCCCATTAATGCAACCGAGGCCCGTGCGGAGCCTTTTGTTGCAAAGGCGGGCCCAGAAATTAATGGGGAGACGGTATTGAATGCTGAGTATTGATCCAGTGTGTCCCGTACTTCTTGCCAGTTATTGATAGTTTGTAAACGCTGATCTCTTGGGTTTTCAAATATCCAAACGTATTTGCCATCTGGAAATTCTGAAAAGTTATTGTGCTGTTGGGTGGCTTCAATTCGAATATGAGCCTGAGTGCCAAGGGTTTTGTTGATAAGATTAGTTTGAAGACCCATGATTAATGCCGTAATAAAAACAATTACCGCCGCGCCAACAGAAATAGCCACACTGATTAATAAGGTTTGTAATGGGCTTTCGGCCAGAAAACGTATGGCAATGCGCCATTCAATCCAAAGTGAATTACGCAAACGGGTAATGGCATTAAAGAATGACATGTTGCACCTGCTCAAAATGCACGCGGGCACGTTGACCGTTCGTTAGCTTATCATTGGGATTAGCCGCTTGTACGACCACATCATCTTGTTTTAAACCAGAGGTTATTTCACTGTGGGTGGCATTTTGTAGTCCCAGTGTGACATCCACTAAGTTCACCTTGCCACCTTGCCAGCGTGCCACTTGGGCTTTGCCATTAGAGTTAAATAAGATGTAGTCATTGGGAAGGACAAGAGTGCGTTCGCGTTCTGCGGTAATGATATTCGCCGAAACTGTCATGCCTTGTAGCAGGGCGTATTTTTCATTTGAGTCATTGGGTAGGACGTCAATGTGAACGTCTATGGTACCGCGTTCGCTGTCTACGGCTGGAGCGATAAAGCTGACGATCCCAGGGATAGTTATTTGTGGCCAAGCATCTGCGATTAATTGTACAGACTGGTCTGATTTAACTGGGGCAAAGTTTTTTTCATCTAAGGCTACCACTACTTCAAGACCGTCGCTGCGAGCGATCTCTAGTAATACCTTGCCAGGCTGAACCAGATCACCTGGCTCAACATTGCGTGTTTGTACACGCCCAGCAAAAGGGGCGTAAAGCCGTGTTTTTGCTAATTCAGCTTCTGCGCTGGCCACACGTTGCTGCAATAAGTGTTCTTCTGTGTTGTTTGGGGCGAGGGCATCGGCGGCCAGTTGCGCACGGGTTAAGGCCGTTTTGACGTTTTTTTCTATGCGTTGAGCTTGCTCAACTTGCTCGGCAGGGAGCATGCCTTTTTTGGCTAACGCTTCACGGCGTCGGGCTTCACGGCTCGCTTGTTGTAAGTTCTCCTTGGCTTCAACTAATGCGGCTTGTGCTTGTGGTCGACTATTTTTTTGCAGTTGCTCGAGTAAAGTTTTGGCTTGGGATAAGCGAGATTGCAGCTCTTTAGGGTTTAGCTCTATGAGTAAATCCCCTTTTTTTACCTGATCACCTTCGCGGACATGACGCGCCACAACGGTTCCGGTTATTTCACTGCCTATGCGCGCAAGCGATTGATAGCGGACTTCACCGCTGGCCACAATGCGTAATTCAAGCGGAAGCGTTTCGACGGTTAAGGCGGGCAAAACAGGCCCTAGCCACTTTTGCATGCCGATTAATGACGCCATGCTCACGATGACAATGATGATTCCATAAATAATGCGCATGTAAACCTCGGTCGGTGTTATTTTGCCTGCTTTGCTTAGCTGGTGTAGGCCATAGCAGCCAATAGTCTTTAGTGTGAGCGGCTCTCTTTTTATTCGCACCTTGACGCTGGATAGTAAACATTAGAGGTTATTCATATAGTACCTAAGAATCGTTAGGGGTAACACTGCAGCGTCTTATTTTATATGGGCTTTTTATATGAATGTCTTGGTTATTTTATGCTGATAGGTGCTGTGCTCTTGCTAGGTTTAGCGCGTTGAGAAAATGTCCAGTGGTCAAAGCTGCGTTTGAACGGAGCTAAGATTAGCCTTACCTAAAAAGCAGGGTAATCGAAGAAAATAAAGCGGAGTCGTTTTACGAAAGTAAACCTAATTAACCCCCAAGGGCATTAAAAGTTAAAGAGGATCGACTTCAAGCGACGCTGAAGAAATAAATCCTATGAAATAGTTATGGGTATCCATGCAATACCCGAGGGAAGCATAAACGAGTATTCTTATTTAAACTTGGCTTAGTGTAGTGGGGTAATGATTCCGGACACCAGCGTAGGTGGTAATATTGTCATCGCTTCGCGGTGATAGCCGACCATTTTTATCCGCTTAGCAAAGCGTTATCAGTAGGGGGCTGGGGATTCATATAATAAGTGCGACACTTTTTGTTAAAGGGAGAGAGGTGGTCAACTGCTGACAGTGGTACGCTTCTTCTCGCCAAAGACAAAGTGTATCACTATGACATATCAACAGTTGACCGAAGGGAAACGATACCAAATATCGGTTCTTCTTGGGCAGGGTTATCGGCCTGCCGACATCGCTAAAACAATTAATGTTCATCGTTCGACGGTTTATCGAGAGCTAGATCGAAACGGATTGAATGATGATTACCATCCAGAACAGGCTCAGCAGCAAGCTATGGCGCGGAGGGCTGCTGCCACCAAGTACAAAGTTTCGACGCTAACCATTGAGTATGTTGAGCTAGGATTATCGCTTCACTGGAGCCCTGAACAGATCAGTGGTGTTGGTCGCTTGATCGATATGCAGGCAGGCCATGAGTGGATATACCGCCATATTGCAGCGGATGAAGTCGCTGGCGGCAAGCTCTACAAAGCGTTACGCCAAGGGCATAAACGCTATGGGCTGGGCGTGAATACCAAACGCTGCGTAATACCTGACCCACGCTCTATAGATGAACGACCAGAGGTTGTTGATAATCGAGAACGCTTTGGCGATTGGGAAGTCGATACCGTGCTGGGTAAGCAAGGAACTGGGGCGTTGGTGACATTAGCGGAACGTAAAAGTCGCATGTATCTGGTTCGAAAGGTGGATGCTAAGAGAGCGGTTGACGTACGGGATGCCGTGATAGATATGCTCAAGCCTTATGCTGCATCGGTGCGAACAATCACTGCCGATAATGGCTCGGAGTTTGTCGAACACAAAGCGATAGCTGATGCGCTCAATATAGATTTTTACTTCGCACATCCCGATTCATCATGGGAGCGAGGGTTGAGTGAAAACTTCAATGGATTATTGCGATAGTACAGCTCAAAGTGCTATGGAAAATTTTTCATGTTTGCTGATCTAATTTTTTTGATAAAAAAGGGTTTTTATTGAAAAATAAATTAGATAATTAAGAGTCAGTTAAAAATAGTTTAATGGTTTATTAACCCAATAATGCGAGCCTGCTAATTGCTTGTTATCACTCTGGTTTGTTACAGTGCTGTACTTGTACTTGTACTTGTACTTGTACTTCTATATGAAATGGAATTCTTCAATGCAAAAAATGTTATTGGCATTATCTTTGCTGTTTATGACAACACTAGCTTGCGCTTCTTCAATGAATGTTAATGGTCAGTATGTTCGGGTTGGCGACCATCTGTCTCGAATCTATGACCAGTGGGGTAGTCCTCAATACAGAGTGACTAGCGACAAAACATGTCACGTTTTCGATAAGAAAAAGTGTTCCTACTCTCGGCTAGTTTGGAAGAGGGAAGGCGTTTTCTATATGGTTCAGGAGATACGCTCTAGGATCATTAATATGAAAGCTACTCGTTCGGAATCTGAAATTCGTAAATCTTTCTAGTTAGAGGAGGTGATTACCCAGTGGGCTCAAGTGAGTATCAATAAACATCAGCTATATGGCCACTAGTAGCAGAACAGGAATATAAAAAAACTCTAAAGCGGTGGCCAGTTTTAGTTGACCACTACATGCCATCAGCACAACTAATGAAAGTGTTGTTAATGTAAATCTGGCTGTTGGTGGTTTGGGCGCTGCGTGACAGCACCCTGTTGGTTGATTAGGTTATGGGTTCTGGTACAGGCTGTGGTGTTTCGGATTTGAGAAGAGACTTAGCCATAGACACGCACATCAAGACCATCACCATTGAAAATGGTAAGGCACCGATAATCATCGCTTTCTGAATGGCCGCCATTCCACCCGCTAACAGTAATGACCCCACCACAAGCGTGAGGATGCTGCCCCAAATAATACGGTGCATCGGTTGAGGGTTATCATTTCCGCCGGCCATAATGGTATTTAATACGAGTACTCCGGAATCTGCCGAGGTAACCAGGTAAGTAATAATCAGGATGATGCTGGCGCCTTTAATAATGCTGCCAAAAAAGCCTGAGTTAATCAGATCGATCGTGACAAACAAAACCGACGCGATATTTTCATTCACCGCTGAAGTAATAGCGCCCTGCGCCACACCGCTCAGTTCAAGATCGAGCCCTGTTCCTCCAAGGAATGCCATCCAGACAAAGCAGGCTAGTGTTGGTACCAGTACACAGCCAAGAACGAATTCACGGATTGTGCGGCCGCGTGATATGCGTGCCAAAAATAGCCCGACAAAAGGAGCAAATGCGATCCACCAAGCCCAGTAGAGAATGGTCCAACCGGTTTGCCAGCTACCAATTTCGGTATCGCTGCCCCAAACAGAGAACGTTAACGGAATTAAGTTTAGGCCATAATCCACAAGGCTACTGCCAAACAGTTCTAAGCCATAAAGTGTCGAGCCAAACAGAATGAAGAAGCCTAATAGCGCAATGGATAGGATAATGTTGATTTGGCTGAGCCATTTTACGCCACGGGCGACGCCGGTTAACGCCGATATAATCGACAGCCCCATGACCACCAGTAGAGTAACAATCAACGCTGTGGCCGTGGGTGTGCCGTCGCTATTAATCAGGCTGCCAGTCGCCGTGATGAACTCCATTCCGGCTACTAACTGAGTGACGCCCGCGCCCATCGTTGTTGCGACCCCGAGAGTTGTCGCCACTACAGCTATGATATCAACTAGGTGCCCCATAGGGCCGTTCAGCTTATCGCCAAATAGTGGTTGCAGCGTTGAGCGAATGGTTAGTGGCAGTCCTTTGCGATAAGAAAAGTACGCCATTGCTAAGCCGGCGGTTGCATATACCGCCCAGGCATGTAATCCCCAATGTAATAATGTGTAGCTCATAGCACTGGGTACTGCCGCTGCATTGGCGCCTTCAGCACCGCTCTGCATGAGAGCCGGATTGTTCTGAAAGTGATATAGAGGCTCACCAATGGAGTAGAACATCAGTCCTATGCCCATGCCAGCACTGAACATCATGGAAAACCATGAAAAGAATGAAAACTCTGGTTTCTCATTATCTGTGCCAAGTTTTATTCGACCAAAACGGCCAAAGCAAACAAGGATGCAGAAACCGAGAAACAGCGCAACTACGTAGATGTAGTAGGAGTTAAACGTCGATAATAATTCACTATTAAGTTCACCCAGAATTGTGACCGCTTTTTCAGGAAAACTAACCGTATAGATAACCAGAAGCGCAATAATTATTTTACTGACAATGGTTACTATGGGATTGAGTCCTGAGTAGAAGCCAGAGCTTGAAAGCCCGATCTTTAATTTTGTACTATCTTGCATTTTTCACCTCATCTTTATTTTTAGATTTCCACTTTTATCGGGTCTTGAGTGTTGGCCTGTACAACGGAAATAAAGTAAGTTTTATACCTCCTGTATCAGTGTTAGCACTGTTTTTTAATTGAATAGAAAAAAGCTGCCCTGATAAACAGGGCAGCTTCGGTTAGTTCAAAAGCGTTTCTTCAAAAGGAAATTGGGAAAGGATCTCAATACCTGTTTCCGTCACCAATATTTGCTCCTCCAGCTTCACCCCTTCAACCCCACCTTGTTCGCCGATATAGCTTTCAACGCAGAGCGTCATGCCGGGAAGAATGACACCGTCATAGCCGGCATCCGCGTAGTCGGCATGATGATAGAGATAGGGATACTCCCCTGTCATGCCGACTCCGTGGGATGAGAGGTAATAACGGTTGGCATAATACTTTTCGGGGATATTCCAAGCTTTATCGGAATACTCCTTAAAGGTCATGCCGGGACGAATAATATCGAGATTGTTCTGCACCTGTTCGTAGGCAACTTTATATAACGTGCGCTGTTGCTCTGTCGGTTTTTTTGGGCCTGAGTGAAACGTGCGTGAGAAATCGGCGTAATAGCCATGGCAGCCGACAACGTCGGTATCAAGTGCGATCAGTTCGTTTTCACCAATTCGTTTAGTGGCGGTTTCTTGAAACCAAGGGTTGGTGCGGTTGCCAGAGCTTAATAAACGGGTTTCACAATAATCACCATTGCCTGCGATGACTGATTGGTGCAATACCGACCAGAGTTCATTCTCTGTTATACCTGGCTGAATAGCCGCTCGTAGTTGTCCGACGGCGCGTTCGGTCATACGCAGTGAAGCAATCACACATTTTAGTTCTTCGTCAGACTTGATGCAGCGGGCAAGCTCGATAGGTTGTTGAGCATCAACGATATCCAGTCCCTGTTTTGACATGGCGATTGCTGTGCCAGCATTCATCCGTTCGATACCTACCCGGGCATGAGGGCCGACTAACTCTGTAATGAGTGCGCTCATCTCCTGTGCCCACCGGTGTTCTCGCAGCTTAATGTCCAAGCCTGCAGCAACAAAGCTGGCGGTTATCGAAGGACGGACTTCATCGATAGTTTCGAAGCCTTGGCCAAGGTGCTCACAGCCAGTAAACTCAAATAGAATCGTTTTTTGTGCCGTAACGAGTAAATAGCGAGAAGGGGTGTTGCGAGCACAGAATATCTGCATGTTGCGTGCGCCGCAGGTGTAACGAATATTGACGGGGTCCGAAATGATCAACGCATCAATATTGCTTTTTTCCATCTCGCCGCGAACGCGACCAAGGCGATATTCTCGAACGGCTTTTAGATCGATGCCTAGGCTTTCCGGTGCTTGGTCTAGGAGTGTTAGGCCTGATAAGTCGGCTCTTTCGGCATGCCAATCCAAAGTGGTCATATGTTTACCTTATATTATTGATTTTTGTTGAAGCAGTTAGGGTTTCTGCTTATTACTTGTGCTCATGTAAAAGTAATAATTAGAGGGCTTCTCGATCGGAAAAACGTCTAATTCCTGCTAAACTTGCTTAATTCCAGTATAGGTTGTGCTTTTTTGGCCGTACATCCATTAAAATCTTATGGATATTGATAACTCAAAGTTATGAAGAGTCTAAGACATCGATTGCCTGCGCTTAAAAGTTTGATGGTATTTGAAGCTGCGGGGCGAACGCTTAACTTCACTCGGGCTGCGCAGGAACTGCATGTATCCCAAGCGGCTATTAGTAAGCAGATTAAGTATTTAGAAGAGTATCTTGGCTTTCCTCTATTTGAGCGCCATGGCCGTCGTGTTACTTTGTCTTCGCGGGGAGAGCAGCTGTATGCAAAGGTTGGTGCTTCACTTTATTATTTAGCTGATGCAGTGGATGAACAGGTGGCCTCAGTGACCACCACCTCTATTACCGTCTCAGCTAATACGGCGGTATCCCACTACTGGTTAAGTCATGCGATCAATGGTTTTCATCGGGCGTATGGTAATCGAGTGTTGAATATTCGGGTGATTACTTCTGACAATACTCAGGATCTGTTTAGTGATGAGGTCAACATCGCTATAGCCTACGAACCAGGAGAACGTACCGGTTGGAAAATGAAGACCTTGTTTACAGAGGAGATGTTTCCGGTGGCCAGCCCTGAGTATTTGAAAGCTTTTCCTTTTATCGGGGATAGTCCTGCTGAGTTTCTCAATCACCGATTGTTGGATTTTGATCGTATCGAGCCGAACTGGATTAACTGGAAGGTCTGGTTCGAAGCGCTTTCAGTTGATACCGAAGGGTTAAGCATTAGCAGCCGTTTTAATAACTATATTATGTTGATTGATGCTGCAAAACGAGGTCAGGGGATTACCTTGGGCACCCGTCATCTGATCGATAGTAAACTGCAGGATGGGCAGCTGTGTCGGGTTTCAGACTTCAGTGTTTTATCGGGTCGTAATTACTGGTTGGTATTAAACGAGACGAAGTCAATTACCGAAGATTGTCAGCTGTTATTCGACTGGCTTGAAAATTATGACGCATCAAGCTTACATCACTGTGTTTGATAGGACGGATGACCATCGTCAATGACTATTGATGCGGGGCTCTAGGATTGAACCTAGAATATCTTTAATATACCCATGACGAAAGATACCGGTAATGCCCAGTGATAGGACAGTGATAGGAGTTATGTTATTATCCGATTCATTTTTTACTAGCTTGTTTTAAGAAATAGTTTAGAGTCAATATTGAGTCTGCATTGGATGCCAGACAAGGAGATCACAATGGTTAAACAACTTATACTGTGCGGAACATGCGTAGGCCTTCTGTCTGGCTGTTTCCAAGTAAATACATCGCAAGCCCCGCTTACGACTACTTACCCTATTTCTGATCAGCAAAAGATGCAATCAGCGCATCACTGGGATGTGCTTGCAGAGCATGAAGCTAAGTTAATATCAAATTCACTGGCAGGTTACTCAACGGCTCTACATGTTAGCGATGAACATTTAGAAACGCCTTTTGATCGAGGCTTTAATAGCCTGCTTACGAGCCAACTGGTTAAACAAGGGGCCGTTGTAAAATCGACCGAATATAATGCGGCGACTGTTTCCTATGATGTTGAAGTCGTTAAACACAAAGATCGTGATGCTATACGAAAAGCGCCTGGCACATGGACTGTTTTGGCCGGAGGAATTGCTGTAGCGGCTCACGCTGCTAACTACTGGGGCGAGACTTCAAGACTTCTTATTCCCGCGGCGATCGGTGCGGATTTCTTAAGTGGAAGTTGGGTTAAAAATAGTGATTTTGAAGTCATTATCACGACTAAAGTTATTAAAAATGATCGGATATTACATTCATCATCTAATATCTATTATATAAACGGCGGAGATTCTGATCATTACGCCCCTTCCCCTGAAACGACTAAAAATATTAAAGTTACTGGTTGAGGACGCGTAAATGAATAAGTTTTTTATAAGTTTAATTATTGGTGTCGTGTTAGTAACAGCAGGCTGCGCTAATAATGGCTCTAACTCCTATAGAGCAGACAAAGATCCTCAGGTGGATGTCGTCGCTGAGCTCAAACAGGCTCGAAAACCACTTCTAGATCATTTGATTAGCCCGCTTGAGAAGGATCAGCCTCTCATCGCGGCAAGCTTTGCGAACATTGATAACCTATCAGAATCTTCTACTTTCGGTCGAATGGCTTCTGAGATTATATCTGCCGGGCTTACTGAAAGGGGATATCAAGTTATCGAAGTTAAGATGAGAGATAGCCTTTTTATAAAGCAGGGAGCTGGTGAATTCATGCTTTCTCGTCAGGTTAAAAGCATTTCGAAAGCTCATAATGCTCAAGCGGTTATTTTAGGTACTTACGCTGTTGGTGGTAAGAACCTCTATGTTAATGTTCGGATCGTTAGAAGCACTGACAATATTGTGCTTGGCTCTCATGACTTTAAACTGCCTATCAACGACGATATCAAGCATATGCTTGGTCGAAGTGCTCGCTAACGTATGCTTGGGTAAAATATAAGGGGCTTCGGCCCCTTTATTGATTGTCGCTGGTCATTAGTCGTAACAATGATGGTCACTATTTTTACTCATGCTGCGCTCCCCTTCGGTTTCGCTTAGCATAGATTGAGCCTGTTGTTTGCAGGCTTAA
The DNA here is from genome assembly GCF_018860855.1 of Amphritea atlantica. Classification (GTDB taxonomy): domain Bacteria; phylum Pseudomonadota; class Gammaproteobacteria; order Pseudomonadales; family Balneatricaceae; genus Amphritea; species Amphritea atlantica_A. The sequence goes on along the minus strand of NZ_JAHKQE010000044.1, from coordinate 58,576 downwards.
TAGGATGATTCCTCTCATGTTTAACCTACGATGTTGGAAAGATGACGACAGTACCAAGAGGGATTTTTTTTCGCTAGGATTCATCCTTGATATCAACTCGTGCGCTGTTCTGTGCCATCTTTAAAATGCTTAAATTAAGGGGTTAGGGAGAGCCCAGTGAGTTCAAACTAGGACTGGATTTTCACCACCGGTCGTTTGGGGCAGGTGTGCTGGGTCATAAGGGTTAACACATCCCGCACGGCATCCACTGAAAAGGGGATCTGTATCACTTCAGGGGGGATAATGTCTCCACTGGCGACATCCTGTAATAGCTGTGACCCCATAAAACTCAAGTGCTGCTGCGCACATAAGCTATTGGCCAACCATGCGCCACTGAGTGAGACCACCCCGATCTGAGGTGCTTTTTCAAATAATAACGCTTCGCTGATATCGCTAAAGCCATTGAGGCAGGCAATATGACCGCAAAAACGTAAGCGTTTGAGGTCGTCGATAAAGCTATCTCCGCCCTGAGTATTGAGTATGCAATCAAAGCCACCTGGCCCGAGTTCGCGTTTAATCTGGTTGCAGATGTTGTCGGCATGACAGTCAAACGCAAAATCAGCGCCTAATTTGGTAAGGCGCTTGTGGTGCGCTTTTTCGGCTACGGCAAACACCTGCGCGCCTCTGCGTTTAGCGTATTGTACGGCAAAGTGCGCGACGGCCCCCTGAGCACTGTTAATCGCAAATGATTGGCCTTCATGTAATTGTAGTTTTTCAAGGGCTAATAAGGCGGTCATGCCGGCATTAGGCAGGGCTACGGCGATCTCACTGGCAATGCTGTCGGGTACTTCAGAGACCGCGAAGTTGGGAACCACCGCATACTCTTTAAGCATCCCTTGCTCGGCTAAGCTGCTATTAAATAGCACCCGAGAGCCCTTGCTTGGAAACACACCTTTGGGGGCATCCACCACCGTGCCGATAGCATCTGAGCCTAATATATGAGGATATTGCCATTGGCAAAAACCATCTCTGGCAAGACGTGCATCGAGATGATTGATCGCTACATATTCGATGGCGATCAATAGCTCGTTATCACCGAGTATCGGTATCGGCCGTTGTGACATGTGCAAGTCAAACTCGGCGCCGCACTGGCGTAGCTCGATGGCGTTCATGATGGCTGTTGACATGTTGGCTCCTTGTTCTTCGCTTGTGCGTTAAAGGGCGAGCATTAACGACTCGCCAATAATGCCTGCGACCACTGTCCATTGAGTTCGCTGTAAACGCTGACGGCTGCGCTTAACCATTGGTTGTGAATCGTCATTTGCGCTTGTTCTGCGGCTAAAACATCTTGTCGGGCATCGAGTAAATCGAGATAGGCTAACTGCCCCTCTTGATATTCATGGTTCGCTTGTCGATAGGCCTGCTGTGCAGCATTGACCCGCGCCTGAGCATAGCTTAGCTGTTGTTTAGCCTGAACCAAGGCACGCAGAGATAACTCCGTTTTTGACAAGACCTGGGTCAAGGTCTGTTTATACGCATGGTAGCTTGCCTCGCTGAGTGCTGTTTGTGCATCCAGTTGGGCTAACAGCTGTGGATAACTGAACAGTGACCAGCTTAGCGTCGGAGCTATCTGCCAGTTTGACTGACTATTATCGAAGTTCAAACCGGGTGCACTGAGCACACCGGCAAATGCTGCTAGGCTGATGTCCGGATACAGTGCCCGTGCTGCGCTGTTAGCCAGTTGGCTTTGTTGCGTGAGCTGCGCTACCGCTGATTGTACATCGCCACGGGTCATTAATGCATCCTCGGGGGATTGCACTGCGACGTTAATACTTTGCTGATCGTATTGATTGGCGCTTATCGGGCTGAGCGTTAATTCGCCCGCTTGTGTATCAAGCAGTACAGCTAGCGTTTGCTCTACTTGCGCTTGTTCAGTGGCAATCTGTGGTAACTGCTGTTTGAGCTCGTAGTATTGTGACTGGGTGCGGTTGAGTTCGAGTTCGGTGGCAATGCCCTCTTGAAGTTGCACCTGTAAGATGGTCATGGTGTCTTCTAGGGCGGCCAGTTGTCGCTGGGTCAGTTCAAGGCGCAAACTTTGATTCTGCCACTGTAGATAGCTGCGTACCGTGCTGCTAACGAGTTCAGCCACGAGGGTTTGATACTGCCCCTGCTGGTCCTGTGCGACGGCTTCTGCCGCTAAGCTTAGCGCCTGAAGACGGCCAGATAGATCCAGTTGCCAAGTGAAATTCCCATTGCCGGTGGTGTAGCTACTGGTTTCACCGTTTGGATTTTGCGTGCTGATGGTATTCCCACGAACGCCAGTAATATCCACACTGCCTTGCAGCCATTGTGCCCGTTGTTGCTCCGTTAACTGCGCCAGGGAAGCACGCAAGCGTGCTGCCGAGACTTGGAGGTTTTGGTTACGGGTTAAGGTTTGTTGCACTAAACGATTCAGTTGCTCATCGCCTAGTTGTTGCCACCAGTCTAATTCGCTTTGTTGCACAATCGATTGGACTCTCTGATGTTGCTGCACCTGAGCGATGAACTGTTGCGTGGCTTGTGCCTTTTCCTGTTCTAGCGGGGTACTGGCGCATCCTGCTAGAACGGCCAGTGTTAACGACGATAACGCCAGTTTAACGGTCTTCATGTGACAGCTCCTTAGGCGTGAGCATTCGGTAAAATACAGGGGTAAACAGCAACCCGAATAGGGTGACACCTATCATGCCGAAGAACACCGCGTTACCCATCGCTTGGCGCATTTCGGCTCCCGCTCCGGTGGCGAGCACAAGCGGTATGACACCGGCAGTAAAGGCGATTGACGTCATCAAAATGGGGCGTAGGCGCAAGCGGCAGGCCTCAATAATGGCTTCCATATGGCTGGCTCCCTTGAGGTGTTTGTCGCGGGCAAACTCAACCATCAAAATGGCATTTTTCGAGGCCAACGCCACTAATACAATCAGGGCAACTTGGGTGAAGATGTTGTTATCCCCTCCAAGCATATAGACCCCGGCTAAGGCGGAGAAAATCGTCATCGGCACGATCAGTATGATCGCCAGCGGCAAGCGTAGGCTTTCATATTGGGCAGCCAGCACCATAAACACCAGCAGCACAACCAGAGGGAACACATACACCATAGTGTTACCGGCTAGGATCTGTTGATAGGTGACTTCGGTCCACTCATAGGTGATACCGTCGGGCAACGCTTGAGCTAGCACCTGTTCAATGGCCTGTTTTGCTTGATCTGAGCTGTAGCCCGGTGCAGGGCTACCGTTAAGTTCAGCGGTGACATAACCATTGTAGTGCTGAACGCGATCGGGGCCGGTGGTTGGTTCGACAGTGACCACCGAGCCTAGCGGCACCATTTCGCCGGCCGCGTTACGCAGTTTAAGGTTTAAGATTTGCGCGCGCTTGCTACGATATTGAGCATCGGCCTGAGCGTTCACCTGATAGGTGCGACCAAACAGGTTAATATCATTGATATACGCGGAGCCGAGATACACCTGCAACGTTGTGAATACATCATTCAGGGCGATGCCTTGAATCAGTGCTTGTTCACGGTCGATGTTGATATCCATTTGTGGCACTTGGATACGGTAGCTCGAGAATAAACCGGTTAAGGCCGGATTTTGCTGTGCCGCTCCGATGGTCCCTTGTAAGGCGCTAAACAGGGCTTCAAAGCCTTTGTTGCCTCGATCTTCTAGCTGTAGCTTAAACCCACCGGTAGTGCCAAGGCCTAAAATAGGCGGTGGTGGAAATACCGCGACAAAGGCTTCATCAATGACGCTGAAGCGCTGGTTGAGCTGCATAGCAATAGCGTTCGCTGACATCGATGGATCGGTGCGTTGCGAGAAATCATCCAACGGTGTAAACATCACCGCGCTGTTGGTGCTGTTGGCGAATCCATTAACAGATAAGCCGGGGAACGCGACGGTATGTGCTACACCCGGTACATCTAGGGCGATCTCTTGGATCTGTTCGACAACCGATTGCGTTCTATCAAGGCTGGCGGCATCGGGTAGCTGTACCACGGCGACCAGATATTGCTTATCCTGTTGTGGAATAAAGCCACCGGGCACCGCGTTGAATAAACCGACGGTTGATCCCACTATGCCAAGGTAGACCACGCCAACCACAACACTCAGGCGGATCAGCTTTTTGACTAACGCTTCATAGCCTTTCGCGCTGTTATCAAACAGGCGGTTAAAGGGTTTGAATAACCAGTTACCGAAGAGCTTATTGAGTACCTTGGTGAGCCAGTCGTCGGGCGCATCATGGGGCTTCAGCAAGATAGCCGATAGCGCCGGTGATAGGGTCAACGAGTTAAACGCTGAGATCAGTGTTGAAATGGTAATGGTTAAGGCAAACTGCTTATAAAATTGACCAGAAAGTCCAGTGATAAAGGCCGTTGGAATAAAGACCGCACACAGCACGAAGGCGATAGCAATAATTGGCCCAGTGACTTCACTCATGGCGATTTTAGTCGCCTCAATGGGGCTATGACCCTCACGGATATTACGTTCTACGTTTTCTACTACCACGATGGCGTCATCGACAACGATGCCGATCGCGAGTATCAAACCGAATAGTGACAGAGTGTTGATCGAAACCCCGAGCAGTTGCATCACGGCGAAGGTACCGATCAATGATACCGGCACGGCAATCAAGGGGATGATGGAGGCGCGCCATGTCTGCAAGAACAGCACCACCACAACGACTACCAAGAGAATCGCTTCAATCAGGGTTTTGATGACTGCATCGATCGATCCCTGTACGAAGACGGTTGGATCATAAGCGATCTCATATTCCATGCCCTCGGGGAATTTTTCCGACAGTCGTTGCATGGTGTCACGCACGCTATTGGAAAGCTCAATGGCGTTAGAGCCGGGGCGTTGAAAAACCGGTATGGCGAGTGCGGCTTTGTTATCCAGCATCGCCCGTAAGGCATAGCTTTCCTGGCCAAGTTCAATACGAGCTACATCCTTGAGACGGGTAATTTGTCGATCAGCACCGACGCGCAACACCACATCTTCAAACTCTTCGATGCTGGATAGACGGCCTTTAACATTCAGGAGTATCTGGAATTGGTTGTCTAATGACGATGGTTGAGCACCCAGTGAGCCTGCGGCAACCTGTTGGTTTTGCTCGCTCAAGGCGGCAACCACATCGCTGGCGGTGAGGTTGCGTTCCGCGAGGGCATCCGGATTAAGCCAAACACGCATGGAATATTTTGAGCCACCAAACAGACGAATATCACCTACGCCGGGTAAGCGTTTTAGCTCATCTTGGACGTATAAGTCGGCATAGTTGGCCATATAGGATGTATCTTGGCTGTCATCCGGTGAGAATAGGTGTACCACCAAGGCCAAATTAGGCGATGATTTTTCCGCCGTGACGCCGAGTCGCTGTACCTCTTCGGGCAGGCGTGGCAGGGCATTGCTGACGCGGTTTTGCACCTGCACCTGAGCTTGGTCTAGATCGGTGCCCAAGGCAAAGGTGACGGTGAGCGTTAGCCGACCATCGCTGGTAGCCTGTGATGAGTGATACAGCATGTTTTCCAAGCCGTTCATCTCTTGCTCAAGCGGAGTGGCAACTGTTTCAGCGATAACCTTGGGGTTAGCGCCGGGGTAAGTGGCGCTAACGACCACGGTCGGCGGCACCACTTCTGGGTATTCGCTGACAGGCAATTGAAACAGGGAGATCGCACCGGTGATCACAAACACCAGTGATAGCATCGCTGCAAATATGGGCCGGCTAATGAAAAAATGTGAAAAGTTCATAGGGGTCTCTTATGGTGCCACGCTCAATAGAGTGTCACTTTGCGGGTCTTGATTGAGTACAAACTGGGTGCTGTCAAAATCAAAGCTCACTTCGTTAGGCGTAATAGGCATGCCGGGGCCAACGCGGGCAGGTCCATTAGCGGCAATGCGGTCATGTTGTTCCAGTCCAGAGGTGATTGCTCGGTAAGCACCGTAACGTTCCCCGAGTGTGACAAGACGGTATTGCAGGGTGTTATTGCTATCGACCACTAACACAAAGCGGTTTTTGAGGTCGGTGCCGATCGCGCGCTCTGGCACAATGGCCATGGCTTTAGCATCGTTCGCCGCCAGTGATATACGGGCAAATGCCCCCGGCTTAAGGTGATAGCGTTGTGCATCAAACACACCACGTACACGCAGGGTGCCTGTAGTGGGATTGATTTCGTTATCAATGAAATCCACATAACCGGGTACGGGTTGGTTATCACTGATGCGGGTTAAAATGATTGGGGTGCTATCCTTGGCTTCGACAGTAGAAAAAGCTTGATTCCAAGTGCGTTCATCAACATCGAAATACGCGTACACTTTCTCGTTGGAAACAAGGGTTGTGAGTGTGGTTTGTCCTGCGGTGACAAAGTTACCTTGGGTGGCGATAGCGCGGGAGATCACTCCAGAAATGGGCGCTGCTACCTGGCTAAACTCTAAATCGAGTTTGGCTGATTGCAGCTGCGCAGCGATAGCGTTACGACCGGCAATGGCTTGGCGTAAGGCGGCGGCCCGTTGATCCGCTTGTTCTGTCGACATGGCTTTTTTAGCCAGCAAACGTTTAGCCCGTTGCGCTTCACCGCGGGCTTGTTCGAGTGCGGCTTCGGCGCTTACTCGCTGTGCTTCAAGATTGGCAACTTGGCTGTTAAATGGGCGTGGGTCGATACTAAATAGCACCTGGCCTTGCTGAACGTATTCGCCCTCTTTGAACAACACATTATCGATTTGACCTGAGACTCTAGGCTTTAACACCACCCGGTGGGGGGCTTCGAGACGTGTGGTAAAGGTATGCCAAGACTGCACCTCTTTAAGCTGCACTTCCGTCACATCGATGGTCAGTGGTGGCGGTTTTTGTCCCTGTTGTGCGCTTGACTGGTCACAGCCGGTCAATAGCACGGTCAGTGCAACAGCGCCGAGTGTATAGCTAATTTTCTTCATGACGATTTCCAATCAAAGTGAGTTACGTGAATCCTACGCACTGTCATTGAAGATAAAAATAGTATGTTTTGGATTATATTAATGCCAAAATTGCACCAATGAGCAGGTGGGTCAATTGGGAGTAGCGTGTGGATACAACGAGTCGGTTAATCATGTTGTTAGACGTGGTCGAGCAGGGGTCATTTGCCAAGGCTGCGGAGTTAAGGCATCTCGATCGCTCGGTGATATCAAAGCAGATTAGTAAACTTGAAGATGATCTAGGGGTGCGCTTGTTAAACCGCACCACTCGCTCGTTTTCGCTCACCGCTGCAGGGGCCGAAATGGTCAAGAAGGCCGCGGAACTGCGCCTGCTTTTACAAGATACGGTGCAGCTGGCCGAGAACTACCATCAAGAGCCGCGTGGTCTGTTGCGTATCACCGCCGCCAGTTTTATTGGTAAGCATTATTTATTGCCGGTGATTAATGATTTTCAAAAGCGTTTTCCGCAGGTGAGTGTGGAGCTGCGCCTCGATGACCGCTTGGTGGATATGATTGCCGAAGGGTTTGATTTGGCGTTTCGGGTGGGTGAGCCGCGAGATTCATCATTGATCGCACGTAAAGTGGGACGCAACCGGATGTTACTACTGGCCACACAGCAATTTATCGACACCTATGGCGAGCCAAAAACGATGGCTGATTTGGCCAATCTGCCCGCCGCTGCCTATAGTAGCGCACACTTTCGTCATGAATCTATCCACTATATTGATGAAAATGGAGAGCCTCAGGAGCAGACGATCAAACCGGTGTTTCGCGCCAATGATGCTGAAATATTGATTGATAAAGTGCTTTCTCATACGGCTTTCTTTACGGCGCCGACCTTTCTATTTGCTGATAATATCGATATTGATCAGCTTGTACCTCTACTTCCTCATGTGCAGTTGCCGGAATATAAATCGGTATATGCGGTCTATCCACATCGTGATTTGCCGGTGCGTACGCGGTTGTTTTTGGATGCTGCTCGTCACTATATCGGCGACCCCATTCCCCGTTGGGAGCGCAATATCCCTAACTTAGAGAAACTGTATCAAGCGCAATAGCGGTTCTCGTTTTCGTTAGACAGGCTTGGTGGTGCAACGTGTAGTAAATACGTGTAGTCAATGTTTAACGGTTATCTGAGTCGGGAAGCGTTCCTGAAGAGATTGAGGCGCTGAACTGCCGAGAAGTCGTGATTAATCTTGGTCGATTTTTCTATCTGGTTGAGCAAGCGATCGTGTATGTTTTTCACGTCTTAAGGCAAGAAAGAGATTTGTGGAAGTTCATACTAACGACTGGGGTTTCAGGCTACCCAAGTGTTCAATCGGATTCGTTGCTTGCTCGGTTATCGCAGCGTTGAGGTTGTCAGCCTGGCCTCGATAAATCAAAAAAGCATCGCTATTGACGATGCTTTTTTGATTGTGGGGGCTAGCCGGCTATGGATTTAAGGCGACGGGTTTCAGACGGGCTTTACGGTTGCGCCAGAGGCCTTCCGATGAGAACAGAATTAAACCTAACCAGATGAGTGCGAAGGTGATCAGGCGATCGCTGTTAAGCGGCTCATGATAAACAAATACGGCCAAGATAAAGGCGATGCTGGGTGCGACATATTGCAGTAATCCATTCATGGTGAGCGTGAGTCGACGGGCACCGGCAGCAAAGCAGATAAGGGGTAAGCTGGTAACAATGCCGGAGGCGATGAGCAATAACATGATATCGCTGCCGTTATTCAGCAAGGCGAGTTGATCCTGCTGGTTGAGCCAAAGTAGGTAAAACAGGGCTATAGGGCTGAGAATCAGCGTTTCTATCAGCAAGCCAGAAAAGGGATCGACGACGATGCTCTTACGTAATAGACCATAGATGCCAAAGCTGAAGGCCAATGCTAGGGCAACCCAAGGCAAACTGCCGAGTAATATCAGCTGATAGGCAACGCCTGCGGCCGCGATAAGAATGGCTAGCCATTGGACTTTACGTAGTCGCTCGCCAAGAAAGATCATGCCTAACAGCAGGCTGATTAAGGGATTGATATAATAGCCTAGCGAGGCTTCCAGAATCCGCCCCTCTCCGACAGCCCAGATAAACACCAACCAATTAAGCGAGATAATCACGGCCGAAACGCTGAGGCTGACTAAGAGTTTTTTCTGCCCAAGATTGTGCATCAGTGTTTGCCAGCGTCCCGTTACCGCCATAAATATAGCCAGAAAAATAACCGACCAGATGACCCGGTGAGCGACTATCTCAAAGGGGCTAACGCTATCCACTAATTTAAAGTAAATGGGGATTAAGCCCCACATGCCATAGGCGGCGAGTGCGAACAATATTCCTTTGCGTTGCTCGCCGGTATCGATGGTCATACAGCTATCCTTAATCTTTAGCCACTGGGTGAAGTAACCAGCGTTGTTGTGTGTGTTCAGAGGTTTGGTTTAATAGCCGGGTCATGATGGCCACAAATATAAAACTGAAGGCCAGTCGTGCCCAGAGTACACCGGATAGATCAGCCCCCAGTGTCATCACCAGTAAGGTATCTTCGATAATGCTATGGCTCAGGCTGAGTAGGCAGAGGGCGGAAAAACAATCTTTCGCGCTGATCTTGCCACTCTGCGCTTCTCTGATCAATAAGCCGCCGCCAAAAGACAGCCCTAGCGTGACACCGATAATGGTTAACGAGGTTGCTTGGGTACTAATGCCCAGCAACTTGAGCAGGGGTTGTAGTAGCCAGATCATTAGCCGTTCTATATGTATCCAGCGCAGAAAACGCAGCAAACTCATCAAGGCGGTGATAATGAGAATAATCATCCCGAAGCTTTGCAGTTGATTGATTCCCCAGCTTAATAAGCTGTCATCAATAATGGGTTGTTGCCACATAAGTACGACCGGCTGTTGTAGCCAGTTTCCCCAGCTATAGCTGTAATGCAGCAGAGCTCCGAGCACTAAGGCGGAGAGAATGCGGATGAGCAGGGCGACCATCAACTTAACGCCCGCTTTTTGTACAATGCGCAGCTCGAGTGGCAGGCTGTGGGCGATTAGCATCATCGTGCTAATAACGGTGACTTGGGCGACAGTGAGGTTTTCCTGTGGGGCTAGCTGAAAAAAGATCAGCATGCCGCCATAGATATTGGTTAATAGAGTGGTGGTCCAGACTAACCCCATCGAGTCCGGTAGGCCGACCAGTTGCATGACCGGTTCCAGCGCTCGACTGATATAGGGAATCGCGCCGATCTCTTCCAACACTTTGACGACCACTAATATTGGAATCATCAGCTTAAACAGTAGCAAGCAGACCTCATAGATCTCCCGCGCTAGCTGGGGCAGTGTCTGGTAGATAAAAGAATTGAGCACGCGTTGCATTAGAGAGTTCCGATCAGCCTGAATAATAGACGCTAGTCTAAATGAGAATCTTGTCTTATGATTTCAATGAATGGGTTAAAACGAAATAATATTGCAAATTTTAAGCTAAATGTTCTTATAAATTAATCTATAGGCTGTTTTTATGTCATTTGATCTTGATCGCACCGATCGACGCATACTCAATCTCCTGCAGCAAGATAGCCGGATCAGTAATCAGGCATTGGCCGAAAAAGTCGGTTTATCTCCGCCCGCCTGCTTGCGTCGGGTTCGTCGCTTGAGAGAGGAGGTCATTATGGCGGAAGTAGCGCTGATTAACCCTCGGCTGGTGGGACGCTATATTAATGTCATTGTCGAAGTGGAGATGGTCCGTGATCAGCTGGATATCTATGATGCTTTCAAGCGTAAGATGGATACTATTCCTGAAGTGACCCAATGCTATCAGGTGACCGGTGAAGTCGATTTTATGTTGATACTGATGGTGGAGGATATGGAGAGTTATGAGCGCTTTACTCGGCAATATCTCTCAACTGATGCCAACCTGAGTAAGTTCCGGACACTGATTTCACTACGGCGGGATAAGTTTAGTACTGCGATTCCGTTGTAAATAGCGAGTTTGAAAGTGGTGAATTTTTGTACGGTGCTTTTGTTTGGTACTTTTTAGTAGCGCTTCTTAATAGTGCTTTAAACAGTGCGATTGATAGCCACTTAACGGCGCTGAGGCTGATATAGCAACGGCTTAGGCGCGCTGAATTAACAGGGCTGAAGACGTGGGCCTTTATTTTTCAGAAATACTGAAAAAATATTACAAAATTGCTGGAAAGGGGTTGACCGAAACGGGTCAGATCAATAAGATACGCCCCGTCTTCTGGAAACAGAGCCACAGCGTCCCATTCGTCTAGTGGCCTAGGACACCGCCCTTTCACGGCGGTAACAGGGGTTCGAACCCCCTATGGGACGCCACTTTTTATGACGCGGAATTAGCTCAGTTGGTAGAGCGGAACCTTGCCAAGGTTCAGGTCGTCGGTTCGAGCCCGATATTCCGCTCCATTCTCGATATCATCCTCTCTTTATTGTTTTAGCTTTTAGCATACCGATTCTATTCATATCTTTATTGCTCAATGTCTTGCGATTAACAGCGAACGCCTCGGTTCCCTCTTTAATGTTTAATCATCATCTACGTTTGCTTTAGTGGCTGAGTTTTACACTCAGTGCATGGCTGCACGTTTCTCGCTATCGTGATTATTTTTGCCCGCGTTAGCCTCAACTATTTATCGTGCTGCAGTTGTGTCGATTGAATGAATTTTTTGTATATTTTTTCTTGACGAAGGTGGGGTTAGTCATTAATATACGCGCCTCCTCTGATGACGAGGAGAGAAGCAAAAAGTGTTTTGTCCCATTCGTCTAGTGGCCTAGGACACCGCCCTTTCACGGCGGTAACAGGGGTTCGAACCCCCTATGGGACGCCACCTTTTGTAACGCGGAATTAGCTCAGTTGGTAGAGCGGAACCTTGCCAAGGTTCAGGTCGTCGGTTCGAGCCCGATATTCCGCTCCAATATACAGTTCATCATATGCGTCCCATTCGTCTAGTGGTCTAGGACACCGCCCTTTCACGGCGGTAACAGGGGTTCGAACCCCCTATGGGACGCCACTTTTTTATCTTTCTTGTTTTATCCCCTAGTTTTATCTAATTATATCCAGCTTTTTGATGCAGAATATTTTTTGTCCTATGAGCTTCGTATATACTCAGTAGCTTAATGATTTAATGGGTAATCATTTAATGGTCTGGCTGATAAGGATATCACTGCTTTTCGTTGTCGTACTGAGCTTTTCGGTAGGAAATGTTTCAGCGCATTCGGTGATCGTCTCTCAAGACGTTAAAGAGCAAACACTCAACAGAAATTTTCTTTTCGCAGTTTTTTCAATGCGTGTTACCCGTTGGCCAGATGGAAGGCCAATCCGGGTCTTTGTGTTACCTGACAGAAACCCCCTACATCGTTTGTTTGTTAAGCAGCATCTGCAAATTTTTCCTTATCAGTTAAGAAATAAGTGGGATCGCCAGGTTTTTACTGGTGCCGGCTCTGAACCTGAACAGGTGGATACCATGGAAGAGATGTATCGCAAAGTCAGCCAAAATAAGGGAGCAATTGGCTATATTGAAGAGTCATTTAATTTAAATCTTGAGAAAGTGAGGGTGGTCGATGAGTTTTAAATATCTCCCCGCCCTTATTGTGTCAGGGCTTAGTGCATTTTGTTCCGTCGGTTATGCGGATGATTCAGATCATGATTTTTCGGTTAATGGCTTTATCACGCAAGGCTTTTTTTACACCGATCACAATAATGTCTATGGTGAAAGTAGCGATCACGGCAGCTTTGACTTTCATGAGATCGGCTTAAATACGGCTTATCGTTTTACCCCAAAGCTACGTGGCGCGGTTCAGTTGATGTCACGTCAAGCCGGTGAGGTCGATAACGGAGAGCCTAAGATCGATTATGCATTGCTTGACTATCGTTTCACCGATTCCATCGAACATGCGATTGGTGTGCGGGTTGGTCGGCTGAAAGTCCCCTTTGGTTTTTATAATGAAACCCGTGATGTAGCCTTTACTCGCCCCAGCATTATTTTACCGCAGTCGCTTTACTTTGATCAGGCACGGGATTTAGAGCTCTCGATTGATGGTGCGATTCTGTATGGATCCTTATCGGTGCCGGGTGGTTGGCTTGATATCGATCTGCTGTATGGTAGCCCACAAAAGGATACCAATGTTGAGTATGCTTATTTAGCGATGGATGCTGCGGGGAAGTTCGAAGAATCAGAAGGCTTAATGGGCCGTATTGTCTATAATACAGATAACGGACGGGTCAGGGTTGGTGCTACGGTTTCTGAATATCGTTTGGGCTATGAGCCTGGCGGTGGTTCATATCCCTTTGAGTTCAATAAAGGTGATTTGAAGCTAAACGTGGCGATGCTGTCAGCACAGTACAATACCGAGCACTGGAGCTTAACCGGTGAGTATATGGTGCATGATATTGATTGGACGGAATTAGGCGGTATTTACGCTGCACGCCCCAAAACCCCTTTAACATCGTATTATCTGCAGCTCCAATACCGTCTGAACTATAATTGGGACTTGCTACTACGCTATGATGATTTGATGTTAGATGGCGATGACCCTCAAGGAAAAATTAACAGTCGGCTGTTTCCTTTCCGTCAGGCGCATAATTTCTATAGTAAAGACATTACCCTCGGTGTGGGTTGGCGCCCCAACGCTGACTGGCTGTTTCGGGCAGAACTTCACAATGTGGAGGGCACAGGTTGGGCAGCGGAGCAGGATAATCCTGATTCGTATGCGTTACGCAAATACTGGAATATCTTTGCTTTGCAAGCGACCTACCGTTTTTAAGCAATGGTATTGTGAGGGATAACATGATGGTCGGCGCCCGCAGAAAGTTTTTAAGCATCCGATGGAAAATTTTCATCCTACTAGTGGTCGTACTGGTTGGGGTGCAAGGGATGTACGCTTTTTTTTCGTTATCGCAACTCAATGATCAGTTCAAGTTACAACGTGAACAAATTAACCTGTCTGAAGTCGCCCGCCTAGATGGTTCCGTTGATGCCTCTTATCAGCGTTTGCTCGAAGTCGCAGAGCTATTACCTCTGATCGATAGTCGTCGGCAAGAATACTACAGTGATCCGTTAGCGCAGTTGACTGAGTTGATTGATCTTAAATTCGACGCCTTTCAATTGACCGGTTCCGTTAATGCCGCTTACCTTTTTGATAGCCAGGCTCGTACAGTCGGGATGTGGGGGGAGCGGGTGAGTATCGACACGGCCGATATTCAAACGGTCTACGATACAGAGCGGCCGCTGAGAAAACTGGTTTGTACGTCGGTATGTTTACGCTATGTGGCTATCCCTATTCAGATGGGCGGAGAAAAGCTAGGCGTGCTGATGGTGGGCCGTTTTCTCTACGATGTGATTTATGATATCAAGCAGCAGACCAAACTGGACATTGGTTTAGCCTTAGGAGCCCCTGAGGGGGTCGGTGAGTTAGGTAATTGGGGATTGCTGATCAACTCCTTGACCAATCGGTCACAAAATCAAGAGCTATTAGAGCAACTAAGTCTGCAGCAAACCTTTAACCCAGCCGGTGGTAGTTATGTTTTAGAGCATAACGACCGTTATTTTGAAGTGCTTTTTTCACCGTTGAAAGGTGTGAGTGAAGGGCGTGCTTATTGGGTCGTTCTGGATGATATCTCCGGCCATCTACTCAGTATTCGCCAGAGTTTGCTGAATTATCTACTGCTTGGGGTAGGGGGGATTTTAACGGCGCTGGTGTTGTTGTCATGGCTGTTGCAAAAGCCGATTCAGTTTTTTACCGAGTTAGCGAACGAAATGTCGTTGCTAAGCCAGGGGGAGTTTAGTGAATTTCGTAAGACGCTGGCGCAATTTCGACATCGAGATAAAATTTTCGGTGAAGATGAGCGGGATCTGTTAGTTCGTAGTTCGATACAGCTGAGTGAACAGCTTGAAAGGCTTGAAGATGAAGTCGCTGAGCGTACGGATAGCCTTGAGAAAAGCCGACAAGCCTTAACGCAAGAGCGTGATTTTCTGTTTGGGCTGCTGGAAACGGCACCGCTGGTTATCATCACCCAGAACAGTAAGGGGCAGCTGCGCAGCGTTAATCACTTTGGTTTGCAGCTGATGGATTTGGATAGTCACTCTTTCCGTAAAGCGACCTTTATCGATACGTTACAACGTGAAGATGAACGCCTCGACTTTCTGGCCAACACTGAGCGGTTGATGAAAGGGTTGGAAACCGAAGTTCGCACCGATAGTGTGTTGTTGGACAGTAGTGGTACTCGGCATGATCTTTCTTGGCTGCATGTGCGGCTGAGAAAATCCCATGATGAGCCGCTGATGTTGAGTATCGGGGTGGATATTAGCGACCGTAAGTTGGCTGAACGCCGTCTTCAGTGGCTGGTTAATCATGACCCTCTGACCGAGCGGCCCAACCGGTTGTTCTTTCTCAGCTGCCTGAATGATGCGATTGAAAAGAAACGCGGACCGGAAAGTCATGTCGGGGTGCTATTTATCGACCTAGACCGGTTTAAAGAGGTGAATGATTCATTGGGTCATACGGTGGGTGATAAGTTGCTAAAAGTGGCAACCCGACGTATCAGTGAGTGTATTCGCGATACTGACTTGTTGGCTCGGCAAGGGGGCGATGAGTTTAGTGTCTTGCTGACCAGTATCCGCGATCTTGAAGGCGCTGAAGTAGTTGCCAGTAAAGTGCTTCAGGCGTTTCAGCAACCCTTCTGGATCGGTGAGTATGAGATCGTGGTGACGGTGAGTATCGGTATCAGTCTATTCCCCGATCACGGAGTCGATGGCGCAACGCTGATTAAACATGCCGATGTGGCGATGTTTCAGGCTAAAGATGCGGGTAAAAACTGCTATTACATCTACGATGTTGAGAAAGATCATCAACGTTTTGAGCGGTTCTCACTGGGGACTGATCTGCGCAAGGCGATTCAGAATAATGAATTGGTGCTGCATTACCAGCCACAGGTCGATGCTATTACGCATCGGGTGATGGGCGTTGAAGCGTTGGTTCGTTGGCAGCACCCTACTGCTGGCTTGTTGCCCCCTGACCGCTTTATTCCGTTGGCAGAAGAGTTAGATTTGATTGTTCCGCTGGGTGAGTGGGTATTACGCGAAGCTTGTCGACAGATGCAGGCTTGGATAGAGGTGGGTCTTCCCGACATGCGAGTCTCGGTTAATCTGGCCGGCCAACAGATAGCCCATGAACGTTTGATTAAAAGTGTTGAAGAGGCGCTAGAGGCCTCAGGGTTGAGTCCCGAGTGTCTTGAGTTAGAAGTGACTGAAAACTTTGTGATTCGTCAGCCCGAAGTGGCGATCGGTAAGCTAACCTATCTGCGGGAGCAGGGTATTACACTGGCGATGGATGATTTCGGTACGGGTTACTCGTCGCTTAGTTATCTGAAAAAGCTACCGATTGATCGGTTGAAAATTGACCGGAGTTTCGTTAAAGATATTGGGATCGATCGCAGCGATGAATCAATCATTAAAGCAACGCTGGCGATGTGTCATACACTGGGGCTAGAGGTTGTAGCGGAAGGGGTTGAGACGAGTGAACAGTTAGACTTCCTGAGAGATAATAACTGTCAGATTATTCAAGGATATTATTTTAGTAAGCCTCTGCCTCCCGAGGACTTTTGGCAATATATCTCTCACGCGAAGCAGTTGAAGGGTATCTGATTTAACAGATATCCGTTAACAGCGAAGGCGGTCGGGTCACGATGGATGGCAGGCCTTGATTAGTTTTGCCCGAAAATACTGGCACGGGTGTTGATGTAGTCAAACTCCTCGCCCTGTTCTTCGGCGGTAAAGCGCAGTTCGTCGAGACGTTGAAATTTTTCTAATTCGATATCTGCCATATTATGTAAGCAGCTGCCACCGAAAAACCACAGCAGGTCGCGGGCGATAAGGTGTGCTAGTTGAGGGTACATACGAAATGCGCGGTCGAGAAATAGCTCGCCCTCTTCATATACCTGTACATCGCCTTGCTCAAAATTGTGGATCAACTGCTGGAAATCAAGAATGAACTGTTCCTCTTCTGCCGAGATCTCCTCAAGGGTGAAAGGTTCTTGGCGGATAAAATTGTTGTAAGCAATTTTGAGAAAATTAAGGTGATGAAACTGATAGGGTGTCATAGTGGTCCGGTGCTGTTATAGGCGATTGCAAAGCGCCATTTTAACCCAGAATTTAAGTGGCAGTAACCGTTGAAATTATCGATACTTGCCCCAATCTATGCTGTTTAGTCGTTTCAAGTATTTCCCTCCTATAGATATTCCACAGGACACTGCATGACAACTGCACTCTCCATTAAAGACCTGCGCAAGGTTTACAGTAATGGCTTTGAAGCACTGAAAGGTATCTCTTTTGATGTACAGGAAGGTGATTTTTTTGCCCTACTAGGACCCAATGGGGCAGGAAAATCCACGACCCTTGGTATCGTTTCTTCTCTGGTGAATAAAACCAGCGGTCAGGTCGAGGTATTTGGTTATAACCTCGATAGTCAGGCCGATAAAGCGAAGTGTGAGTTAGGTGTTGTACCCCAAGAATTTAACTTCAATATGTTTGAAAAAGTTGAAGATATTTTGGTTACTCAGGCTGGTTATTACGGTATTCCGGCCGCTGAAGCTAAACAACGCAGCGAATTTTATCTACGTAAATTAGGGTTGTGGGATAAGCGAGATGAGCCATCGAGAAGCCTTTCTGGTGGTATGAAACGGCGCTTGATGATTGCCCGAGCATTGGTGCATCAGCCTCGCTTGCTCATTTTGGATGAGCCGACAGCGGGGGTTGATATTGAACTGCGACGTTCCATGTGGGAGTTCTTGCAGGAACTTAATGCCAGCGGGACCACCATTATTCTTACTACCCACTATCTTGAAGAAGCGGAAAGCCTTTGCCGTAATATCGGTATTATCGATCGGGGTGTGATTGTTAAAAACTCCAGTATGCGAGATCTGCTACAACAGCTAAATACTGAAACTTTCATTCTTGATATTAGCCCGTCACAGAGCCAATGTCCGGTACTGGAGGATTATGCGGTCACTATTCAAGGGGGTAATACATTGCAGGTCGATGTGGAAAAATCTCAGGGGATGAATCGCTTATTCAGCCAGTTAAGTGAGCAGGGGATCGAAGTGACCAGTATGCGTAACAAGAGTAATCGGTTGGAAGAGTTGTTTGTTTCGTTGGTGGATAAAACCCTTCCCGAGAAAGCTAAGGCGGGTGAAAACAATGAGTAACAAGCAACTATTTATCGCCTTCTGGACACTTCTGGTAAAAGAGGTGCGTCGTTTTACCCGTATTTGGGCACAGACACTGCTGCCACCTGCGATCACCATGACGCTCTATTTTATTATTTTCGGTAATCTGATCGGCTCACGCATTGGTGAGATGGGTGGCTTTGACTATATGCAGTTTATTGTGCCCGGCTTGATTATGATGTCGGTCATCACCAACTCATACAGTAATGTGGTGTCATCTTTCTACAGTACTAAGTTTCAGCGTCATATCGAAGAGTTGCTGGTGTCACCGACGCCTAATTGGATTATTCTGGCAGGGTATGTGCTGGGTGGCTCAGTGCGCGGACTGTTAGTGGGCTTGATCGTGACGACCCTATCGTTGTTTTTTACCGACCTACATATACATAACTTTTGGGTTATTACTTCGGTTGTCTTTTTAACGGCGATTCTGTTTTCATTGGGTGGTTTTATTAATGCTGTTTTTGCCAACAGCTTTGATCATATATCGATCATACCGACCTTTGTATTAACGCCGTTGACCTATCTGGGGGGGGTGTTTTACTCCATTAATTTATTGCCTGATTTCTGGCAGGGCGTTTCTAAGTTGAACCCGATACTGTATATGGTCAACACCTTCCGTTATGGCATTCTAGGTGTGAGTGATATTAATATCGGTCTGGCTTATGCCATGATCATCGGTGTGATTGTAGTACTGTTTAGTTATTCCATGTATTTGCTCAATACCGGTAAAGGTATACGACAATAGAGAGGTCGTCAGATGAAAGATCAACATAGTGCTCTGGATCATGCCCCTCTAGGCGCGGATACCGAGTATGTAAACCAATATGATGCATCACTGTTATACCCTATTGCCCGAGACCTGAACTGGCAGGCACAAGGGATTGAACGTACCGCATTACCATTTCAAGGCTGTGATATTTGGAATGCGTATGAGGTGTCTTGGCTGAATAGTCGGGGGAAACCGGTTGTCAGGTTGGCAGAGTTTCGGATTCCAGCGAGCAGTACTCATATTATTGAGTCAAAATCGTTCAAACTCTACCTTAACTCTTTTAATCTAACGCGTTTTGCGACGGAAGCTGAGGTGAAATCGCGGATGGTTGCAGACCTTTCCGCGAGGGCTGGTGGGCCTGTAGAGGTATTATTACGGTCCGTGGATAACAGTGATGCGATCAGCCATTTTGATGGTGAGTGTCTGGATGAGTTGGATGTTGAGGTCAGTGATTATAGCCCTGCACCACAGCGTCTTAGCGCTACGGGGGCAGTAATCGAAGAGGCCTTATACAGTCATTTGTTGAAATCTAATTGCCCCGTCACGGGACAGCCGGACTGGGCGAGTATCTCGATTGAGTATCGTGGACCCATGATCGATAGGGCGGGGTTGTTACAATACCTAATCTCCTACCGTGAGCACGGTGATTTTCATGAGCAGTGTGTCGAATCGATCTTTATGGATATTTGGCAGCGTTGCCAGCCAGAAAAGCTAACGGTCTATGCGCGTTATTTACGACGGGGTGGACTGGATATTAATCCATGGCGTAGCAGTGAAGCAGGGCAGCCTGTTAATCTTCGTTTAAGCCGCCAATAACAGGAGTTAACATGGACGCATTGAGTAACCTGCATCAGCGAGTTTCTATCGCTGCGCTGGAAGCCCCAGGGCCGACTTCACAGCAATTGGATAATATGTATCGTGCCGCATTGCGGGCCCCTGATCATGGGGCTATCCAGCCATGGCGTTTTCTTAATATTGCCGGTGATGCGCGTCAAAAATTGGGTGAGTTGTATCTGCGTGCAATGGCCACGGATCAGGAACTTTCTCCCGAACAGCAAACTAAATTTAGAAACATGCCCTTACGAGCGCCACTGATTATTGTGGCGATAGCATCGACTAAAGATCACCCTAAAGTGCCTCGTTCTGAACAAGTTATCGCGGCCAGTTGTGCTGTGCAGAATATGTTATTGGCGGCTCATGCTCAGGGGTTAGGTGCTATTTGGCGTACCGGTGAACTGGCTTATCATCCGGTCGTGATGGATGGCCTCGGCTTGCAGGAGGGAGAGGAGATCGTCGGTTACCTATATGTAGGAACGCCAATGCGACAGCGCACCGCCCCTCAGCCTGAAATTGATAAATTTGTTAGCGATTGGGGTTAATCGATCAGTGACAGACATGACCAAGCCAATGAATCACCAGCAGACCGCAGAAACCTTCCAAGTCTGGCTTAAAGATCAAATTCCGTTGATTAGCCATATGGGAATAGGTGAGCCTGTTTATGACGGTCGATCTCTGACCTTGCGGGCAGCGCTGGCGCCTAATGTGAATGATAAAGGCACCGGCTTTGGTGGTTCATTGGCGACATTAGCAACGTTGTGTGGCTGGGCGATAGTGACTCTGTATCTGCGTGAGCAGGGACGGGATTGTGATGTGATGATCCGCGATAGTCAGTTGAAATATTTAGCGCCAGTGACCGGTGATTTTACCGCTGTAACGGTATTACCTGAGCAAGCGGAGTTGGATCTCTTTATGAGTTATTTAGAGGCTAAAGGTCGTGGTCGCCTTAACCTTAATGTTGAGATTCGTCAGGGAGATACGGTGGCTATGACGCTTGCCGGTGCTTATGTGGCGGTGGAAAGACTGTCGTAGAGTGTTGCTTAAAGGTTATAGAAAGAGAGACTTGTTTGAAGTCCGAAGTCCGAAGTCCGAAGTCCGAAGTCCGAAGTCCGAAGTCCGAAGTCCGAAGTCCGAAGTCCGAAGTCCGAAGTCCGAAGTCCGAAGTCCGAAGTCCAAACAAACGAAGCGTTCGGACCTCGGATAGCTGCTTTTATTTCAAAGCCATATTCTGAATTACGATAGGCTCAACAGGTACGTCGCTGTATGGCCCTTGGCGACCGGTTTGCACATGGCCGATTTGAGTGATGATATTCATACCGTTGATGACCTTACCAAACACCGCATAACCAGGACGAGGGCCTTTTGCATTCAGGAAATCGTTGTTTTTCAGGTTGATGAAGAACTGTGATGTTGCACTGTCAGGATCGTTAGTACGGGCCATGGCAATGGTGCCGCGCATATTGGGCAGACCATTAGCCGACTCATTACGGACCGGTGGCAGTGTGTCCTTACGCTCTAAATCAGCGCTAAAGCCGCCGCCCTGAATCATGAAGTTGTCGATAACCCGATGAAAAATGGTATCGGTAAAGAAGCCACTATCAACATAGCGCAGAAAATTCGCGACGGTTAACGGTGCTTGTTCAGGCATCAACTCTAGCTCGATAACGCCCGCGCTGGTGGTCATTACCACGACAGGGTTGAGATCATCGGCAAACGCTGGGCTGAAAAGCGTTACGCTGAGTAACATCGATAGTAGGTATTTCTTAAACATTATGATTCCTTAAAAGTCGAATACTTGTTTCAGTAGATCAGTGGTACGTGCGGCAGGGTTTTCGCGAATCTTTTTCTCTTCTGCTGCTAACATAGTGAACAAGCCATCTAATGCGCCTTCAGTCACATAGTCTTCAAGATTATAGTCTTCAGCAAAATCGCCAACCATCGGTACCTGTGCTGCTTGCTTAGTTAAGTCGCTATAGGACTTGGTAACGCCTACTTGATCCATAGAGCTTTTGACTGATGGGCGAAAGAGTGCTTCTAGACTACTTGAGGTTTTCTCGCGGAAGTACTCGGTTGCAGCGTCATCCGAGCCGTTCAAAATGGTACGGGCATCCTCAATACTCATCTCTTTAATCGCACCGACCAATATTTCGGTTGCTTCGGGTGCCGCTTGTTCTGCCGCGCGGTTCATGCTGAGTTCAAATGCTTCCACCTGTGAGCCGAGGCCGAATTTTTTCAACAGGCTGCTTGCCTGTTCTAACTGGTCGGGTAACGGGATTTTTATCAGATCATTGCTAAAGTAGCCATCTTCTTGGCTCACTGATTCAATGGCCTGCCGGCTACCGACTTCGAGTGCTTCTTTTAGGCCCGCAATGATGGTGTCATAGTCGAGGTTGCTGTCAGCCATACTGGTTGAGGAGGACGAAGAGGACGTATCTTGTTGTTCGATGAGCTGCTTGCCACTTTCTTCTACTTTTTTGAGTAAATCTCCAAAGCCGCCAAAGGCGGTGGCTGTGATGCTGCAAGAAAGCAGTGTAATGCCGACTTTGCCGAGAGTTGCTTTACGCATAATGTGTACTCCGTACGGGATGACTAATAATTTGTTTCAGTTTAATCACTAATACTTAAAATAACCTTAACAATTATGGCAGAGGATGCTGATGAAGGTGAAAATTAACGGTTATAAGTCTACAGATCAAAACTTTACCTTTCTTAACGCTAGCCTGTCTTATTTTTTCTACTGATAAGTTTTAAAGTATCCGCATTATTAGTTTGAGGGTGTACTTCATCATGGACAGTCGTGCTCAGCTCACCAAAACAACGGTGTTTCTACATTGGATTATTGCATTGGCGATCATCGGTAGTCTTGGTTTCGGGCTTTACCTAGAAGACCTGCCGGGCAGCCCAGATAAGGGCGCATTGATCGGTATTCATAAATCGATTGGTGTTTTAATTCTAGTGGTGGCGCTGTATCGAATCTACTGGCGTATCCGCAACGGTTTTCCTCAACGTTTAACGCCAGTGGCCGACTGGCAGGAAAAAGCAGCAACGCTAGTGCATCTTATTCTGTTGGCAGGCACGGTACTTATGCCTATCTCAGGTATTTTTATGTCGGTTGGTGGCGGCCATTCAGTGGCGGTATTTGGTTTGGAAGTGATTCCGGCTCAGGGTGAGATTGAATGGATGGGTGACCTCGGGCATCTCTTGCATGGGCTGGGAGGTAAAATAATGATCGCGGCTATTCTGTTACATGTCGCTGCGGCGGTTAAGCTTTGGTTATTCACTAAAGATAGCACGATGCAACGGATGCTAGGACGTAAGGTGTCTTAAATGATTCAGCGGGGTTGTTAATTCTTAGTTGAGTTAACAATGCTGGATTTGAAGGGGATCAAAAGCCGCGAGACGCGGCTTTTTTATTATATGGTTGAGTGTTGATTCATCACTTATGTGGCTTAAAGGCTAACTGGGTTCGGCTGTTAATTTAAATCAGGGCTAATGCAGCGGTTTGCAACCTCGTCATTTGATGGCAGACTAAAACGACGTTTGTCATCGCTATAGTGGCTTACATTGGGACACCGATCCGGATTAATGCGGATCGGAAGTGATAGGTCCCAGCCATTCTCAATATCGTTGTTATTGCGCGGAATTTTATAGCCAAAGATGCTGCTGAACTGTTTATCAACAGCCTGGCGAGTTTCTTTTTTTAAAAACAGATGCCATTTAGCGGTTGAGCCGATATAGCGGGGAGGCGATTTATACGCGGCGAGCACTCGGATAGATAGCTGACGAAAGTCAGCGAGGGTTGCGTGAGTTACCTGCAGGTTTTCTTGACTCGTTTGTGTGGCTGAATAGCACTGGCCGGTCAGTATAGCGCACAGCATAATTGACGATGTTCGTAGCAACATAGATTTTACAACAGTCCGGTTTTAAATAGTGGTTTGAATAGACGTGAACTTCAGAGTCAGACCCTATAATTACAGAAAAATTCCATAAATTATAAAGCGTTATGCTCTTTTAGCAGCGAGGCTAGGCGCTGAGATAGTGCCTGATAACCTTGATTATTGAAATGCACCGCGTCAGATTTATATTGTGGGCTGCGTAGCAGGTTGGCAATGATCTCAGATTCCCAGACCAAGGCGTATTCTTCAGCTAATTCTCTATATAACGGTGCACTATCGGAAAAGAGTTTTTTCTCCGGTACGGCGACGAGAACAACCTCGATATGCTGCTGTTGTGCCAAGGAGATCATCTGTGCCAAATTGCGTTTCAGTTTGGCCTGATCCAGATTACGGAGGATATCGTTACCGCCTTCTAAGAGTATTAAAAGGTTGGGTTGGTGTTGTTGCAGCAGTGCGGGCAGACGCTGTAAGCCTTCGGCACTGAGTTCACCCGAGATCCCAGCATTAATGACGGTGCGACCGATGAGCTGTTGGAGTTGGGCTGGATAGTCACCGCCAGTGGAACTGCCAACCCCCTGTGTCAGACTATCGCCAAAGGCGAGAATCACGCCCTCCGGTGGGATATATTTCAGCTCGGTTTGATCACTACAACCGCTGATAGTCAGCAGCAGTATAATGAATGCGGCTTTAACGGTTGTTCCAAGCAATGCATTGCTCCAGTGTGACGCCTGTGCCTCCAAAAATGTCCAGTGCACTGCCGATGGTTAGGTCGACATGTCCTGCGGATAATCGGTCTACCAGTTTTAAATCGTCAAGTGAACGCGCACCGCCCGCATAGGTCACTGGTATAGGGCAAGCTTCACCCAGTAGTTTTACTAACTCTTCATCAATGCCGCCTTGCAGACCTTCGACATCCGCGGCATGGATGAGAAACTCAGCACAGTGCTGGCTTAGCTCTGCCAGTGTTTCAGCATTAACCGGCGTTTCGGTCACTGTTTGCCAACGGTCGGTAGCGATATGCCAGCCGTTATCGGTACGGCGGCAACTAAGATCTAAAATCAGGTGCTCAGCACCGGTTTCCGCTTTGATCTTATCGAGCTTATGCCAACTGAACTGCCCACCATCAAAGAGGTAGGAGGTGACGATGACATGAGATGCACCGGCCTCAATAAACTCCGCGGCATTACTGTTATTAACGCCACCGCCAAACTGTAAACCCTTAGGCCAGGCGGCCAACGCTTTGAGCGCCTGCTCTTTATTCCCTGGCCCTAGCGCGATGACATGGCCTCCAGTCAGGTTATGTTTGTGATACAGCGTTGCGTAGTATTCTGCATCATGTTGACTGACAAAATTGGTCTTTGCGCCTTGATCATTCAGGCTACCACCAACAATCTGTTTTACCTGACCTTGGTGCAGGTCGATACAGGGGCGAAACTGGGTCAAAGAACTTTCTCCGAAACTCTGGATATCAAGGGGCTATTGTAGCAGAAAGCGTTCATACCACTATCGGGCGGGGGAAATTCTGCCATATTTCAGGCATAATTCATGGAACAATCACCGGCATTGATGGTCTGACCATCAGCGTGGGATGAAGATTATAATTAAGCAGCATTGAGTTAGAGTGACAGCGTTTGAAAATTGGTAATATTATTGCGCGACTTAAGTCGCTTGTTAGCTCAGCCAAAATTTTGTTGAGTCACCTTCCTACTCCTCATCGTATTGTATTGGGAAGTGTTTTTTTTATTGTGTTGGTGTCTGTGATGCTATCGGAAAATAGCTCTGCGGTGCCTGTTCCTCCGGGTCAATTCAGAAGTACGCTTCCCCTTGAGCTCGATGAGTTGCCAGCGGTTACCTTTGATGAGCAAACCGAAACCCATCAAGGCCCTCGCTCAGATGAGAACCCTGCCATTAGTTATGTGGTGCAAAAAGGGGATATGCTGAGCACGATTTTTAGTCTTTTACATATTTCCCAAACAACCCTTTATAAATTAATGGAAGCCGATCTTAACTTGCTGGCGTTGGATACTATTCAGCCAGGCCATCAGTTAGGCTTCAATTTTGATGAAAATGGACTGAAACAGTTTATCTTTCGCTCAGGCTTAACCTATAAAGTGGTCTTTGATCGCGGAGAAAAAGGCGATTTTGAATTTAAAGAGTATATTGAGAAGGGTGGTTATCGTCGGGAGATTATTAGCGGTACGGTAGAAGGCGATCTGCCAAGGTCGATGAAACGGGCCGGTGCGCGGATTGCTGAAGCCTATCAGGTGACTAACCTCCTCAAAGAACGGATGAACTTCAGAAGCCACCTGCGGGCGGGTGATAAGTTCCAGTTGGCGGTCTCGCGTCAGTATGTTAACGGTGAATACACCGGCAGCAGTATTATTGAGGGCTTTGTTTACGATGGAGCGATACGTAAACAATCAGCGTTTCTGTTTGATGATAACTACTTTGATGCGGATGGCGAGAGTCTAGAAAAAGCCTTTCAGCGGATTCCTTTGGCAAAACGCTATCGTATTTCGTCAGGTTTTAACCCTAAACGCAGGCACCCTATCACCAAGTTGATCCGACCCCATAACGGCACCGACTTTGCTGTGGGTGTTGGTACGCCGGTGCTGGCCGCCGGTGATGGCGTAGTCAGTCGGGTGATTAAGCATCGCTATGCTGGCCTATATATTGAGATTCAGCATAACCGTAAATATAAAACCCGCTATCTGCACCTGAGCAAAGCCTATGTGCGTAAAGGGCAGAAAGTCTCCCGTGGGCAAAAGATAGCCGCATCGGGTAATTCTGGCCGCTCGACCGGTGCGCATCTGCATTACGAATTGCATGTTAATGGTCGTCCGGTGAATGCGATGACGGCACCGATTCCGGTAGTACAGACGATTCCCCGTAATAAGCGCGGCGCCTTTAAACAGCAGGTGGCGTTGATTAAAAACCAGATGGCCGAGCAGTTAGCTCAGGCGGAAAAACAGTAGTTGCTAAGATCAGGCGCTTAAGTTTTACGTTTAGATTAGTGTTTTAGGCCGATCTAAAGGATGTGTCACGCAGCCCGCTTAAAACTGGGCTGCGTTCTCCTCTAGTTGGTCGGGTAAGAAGCGATAAATAGTCATCTCATCAACGCTGTAAGCCCCCATTTTTCGATAGAAATTGATGGCGGGTTCATTCCAGTCGAGACAGCCCCACTCTAAGCGTTGGCAGCCACGCTGTAGCGCCAGTTTTGCCATGTAAGTGATCATGATCTGACCCAGTCCTTTTGATTGAACCTGTTGATCAATAAAAAAACCGTCTATATACAGGCCGGATTGGCCGGTAAACGCAGAAGAGTTTTGATAGAAATAGATAAAGCCGACGGTTTCGCCATCCAGTTCACCAAAAATAGCTTCTCCCTTGCCATCACTTAACAACTGGCGAATGCTTGCTTCGGTGGCGGTGATCTTATCCAGCATTTTTTGATAGGCACCCAATTTCTTCATATAGTCGACCACTAAGGCAGCATCATCAGGGGTACCGTGCCGGAGTTTAAAGTCTGGGTGTTGAGTTTGAATGAAATCCATATCGTTCTCCTAAATCGTTAATCCGATGTCACTATCGCTGGTTTTTTTTAGTTAAATGTATTTTCTATTATTCGCCTGTCCGTTTGGCTTTTGGCCAATGTTGTGGAGATGATTTTGTGAATATCGGAAGGGCTATTAGCGATAAATATTGGGTAGTTTGACCTTAAACATAATAGCTAAGGCTCGCAAAATAAAGGCGACTAGAAAACCACCGATCAAGTCGTAGTTATTGGGCAGCTGGAGCCAATTGAGTGTCAGATAGGTTACTGAGCCTGCCAGCATCGTGGTGATATAGAGCTCTTCATTCATCAGTGTTAGGTTACTACCACAGAGTAGGTCACGGGCGATACCGCCGAAGCTTGCAGTCATCACGCCCATACAGACAGCAATGAGAGGAGAGGTACCAAACTTAAGCCCTATCTCGGTGCCGACCACTGCGAATAGGGCAATCCCTACGGCATCCATCCAGAGTAGGGCACGCGTTCGCGATGCCAATTTGGGGGCGATAAAGTAGGTGATGGCCGAGGCGGTTAGACAGACAATGATCCAAACAGGTTCTCGTATCCATAACACCGGTAACTTGCCAAGCAACAGATCGCGCACAGTGCCGCCGCCGAGCCCTGTGACCGTACCGATCAGTAGAAAACCGAGAATATCCATCTTCTGGCGGGCTGCATCAAGCGCACCGGAAATGGCAAATACCGCCACAGCGGAAAGACCCATGATGTTGACTGCTGCGGTAATATCAAATGCCATGGAGAAATTCCTGAGGTCGGTTGTTGGGCTGGGACAATAGGCCTGTGAATTTGCATGAATAATGTTGCAATCTTAAGGCATAAGCGCTGCCTCTGAAACAGAAATATCCACGAGGATTTGATTTTACACAAAGTTTCTTAGGTTAACTAAAAATCGATCTTGCGCGCGAGGCCGTTGTGATAATCTATGGATCTTTTTGATAGTGATGGGCGACCGTAATGAAAATTCTTCATACTTCTGACTGGCATCTAGGTCAGAGTTTTTTTACTAAAAGTCGTAAAGCTGAGCATCAGTCGTTTCTTAACTGGTTATTGGCGCAGGTGGCCGCCCATGATATCGATGCGGTGATTGTGGCTGGAGATATTTTTGATACAGGCACGCCGCCCAGCTATGCCCGAGAGATGTATAACCGGTTTATCGTAGACATAAGTCAGCTAAATTGTACGCTGGTGGTGTTGGGTGGTAATCATGATTCGGTTTCTACCCTGAATGAATCGAAGCAACTGGTGGCCTGTCTTAATACCCATGTTGTTGCTCAGGTGGTGCCGAATAGTCCGTTAAACGCTGAACTAAATGGGGCGCTAAATAACGCCGCCGATAGCGCCGCGCCGGATGAGATGCATCCTCAGATTATTGAACTGCAGGATCGTGGGGGGAAGATAGGCGCTATTTTATGTGCGATCCCTTTTATTCGCCCCCGCGATGTAGTTCAGAGTCGGGCGGGTGAATCGGGCTTGGAAAAACGCCAAGCACTGGGTGAGGCGATTAAAGAGCATTACCATCAGCTCTATCAAGCCGCGTTGGCTGACCGACAGGCGAAGCAGCTCGATGTGCCTATTATCGCTACGGGACATCTGACGGCGTTGGGGGTGAGTCAGTCCGACTCGGTGCGGGATATCTATATCGGTACGTTAGATGGTTTTGCTGCGGATGGATTTCCACCGGCTGATTATATCGCCTTAGGCCATATTCATAGACCGCAAATTGTCGCTAAATCAGAGCATATTCGTTACAGCGGCTCGCCCATCCCATTGAGCTTTGATGAGTTAAAAACGACCAAACAAGTGATAATGGTGACGTTTAATGGCGCTGAAAGAGTCGCGATTACACCGCTTGATGTGCCGATGTTTCAGCCGATGGCGATAATCAAAGGGAATCTTAGTTCGATCGAAACACAGTTGAATACTTTGGCGAACAGTGGTGCTGGTGAAGGGGCGTCATCGGTATGGCTCTGTATTGAGGTTGAGGTCGAAGATTATCTAACCGATCTACCGCAACGGATTCAAAGCCTGACCGAAGGGCTTCCCGTTGAGGTATTGCAGCTGCGACGTTCACGTCATACGGCTAAACAGGGGTTAACACAGACCGCTCGGGAAACCTTAGCCGAGCTAACACCCCAAGATGTCTTTGCCAAACGATTGGAGTTAGAGAGCTTTGAAGGAGAGGTGGAGCAGCAGCGATTGGAGAGAATAAAAATACAGTTTCGGCAAATCTTGGCGGAAGTTCAGGATGGAGAGCAAAACGCATGAAGATCTTAAGCCTCCAGTTTAAAAACCTGAACTCTCTGAAGGGTGAGTGGAAGATCGACTTCACTCAATCGCCTTTTATCGACAATGGTTTATTTGCTATTACCGGCCCTACCGGAGCGGGTAAAACGACACTGCTCGATGCGATCTGCTTGGCGCTTTATCATCAGACGCCGAGGTTAGGTCAGGTCTCATCATCAACGAATGAAATTATGACCCGAGGCACCGCTGATTGTTCGGCGGAAGTTCAATTTGAAGTGAAAGGTAAGGCGTATCGCGCTCATTGGAGTATGCGTCGTTCTCGCGGTAAAGCTGATGGTAATTTGCAGCAGGCGGATGTTGAGTTGGCAGAAGTCGTGACTGGTAATGTATTAGCCACGCAGATTCGACAAAAAAGTGATGAGATCGAACGGATCACCGGCCTAGATTTCTCTCGCTTTACCAAATCAATGCTGCTGTCTCAGGGAGAGTTTGCCGCCTTTTTGAATGCCCGAGAAGCCGAACGTGCTGAGTTGTTAGAAGAGTTAACCGGCACCGAAATTTACGGTCAAATATCTGAGCGGGTGCATCTGCATTTTAGTGAGGCAAAGCAAACGTTGGCAGAGCTTAATTCTCAAGCGAAAGGGGTGCAGCTACTCTCCGACGAAGATAAGCAGCGGCTTCAGGAGGAATTAACCCAGTTACAGCAGCAACAGTCAGCGCATAAAGCTAAAGTTGTCGCGGTCGACGCCCATCTACAGTGGTGGCGACAGCATGATCGCGGACAACAGGCGATCATTGTTAACACCGAACGGCTGCAGGCGGTCAAACAACAACTGCGTCAAGCGCAACCCGACCTCGAGCGGTTAGAGCAGAGTAAACCGGCGGAGCAGCTTAGAACGCCCTTTACTCTATGGCAGGAAGCGCTATCGCAATATACAACCGCTCAGGCACGCTATAGCGAAAAACAGGCCTTAGAGCCGCAAGCCAAAGCGCAAAAGGACGCCGCCGTGGCCGCTTTAAGCCAACAACAGGCTTTGTTAAATGAGGCTAAAGAGCGCCACGAACAGCAAGAACGTCTCATCAATGAACAGGTTGTGCCGCTGGATCAACAGATCAGTGCTGAACAGGCCAAACTCAAGGATAAAGACCAGCAGCTTACCGAGCTTGTTGCGAAGAGGGATAGCAGCCAGCAGCAATTAACGACACTCAATGCACAGATAACAACTCAGGCTGAGACGCTGAGTGGCATTGAACAATACCTACAGCAGCATCAGGCGGATGGATCGTTAAAACAGTATTTAGGGCAGTGGCAGTATCAGGCCCAGCAGATTCTCACCGATGAACGCTTATTAAAGGCCCAGTGTGAAACAGAGATTCAGCTGCAGCAACAACTGAACCAACAACAGCTTTCACATGCAGCGCAAAAGCAACAGTATCAAGCTGTGGTGACAGAGGCCGGCAAACTCGAACAGCTCTGGCAGCAGGCCAATAGCGACTATTTGAAAGCCAGTGAACGGGGCGATTTAGACACACTAGAGCAGCAGCGGGAACAACATAATGCCGATTACACTCGGTTACTGGCGTTGCAGTCACTTAGTCGCCGCTGGCGAGATCTCGAAACTGAACGGCTTACGAAACAAGCAGAGCACAAGGATAAGCAAACACAGCAGACAGCGTTAACAGAGACGCGTGAGCAACTGCGAGAACAGTATGAACAACAGAAGCAGCTAGTGAAGGTGTTGAGTCAACTCGTCAGTCAGGATGAACAACTCGCCCAGTTCCGTGCTGCTCTACAAGCCGGGGATGAGTGTCCTCTGTGTGGTGCCCATGAGCATCCCAAGCTCGATCACGGACAGGGAAATAACTTCTCGGATCCATCTCAGGCCATTAAAGAGAGAGATTTAGCTGAACAGACGTTGACCACGATAACCGAGCAGGGGCGGAACGCTGCAAATACGCTGGAGTCGCTTGGACGTCACCTGCAGGAATTAGTGCAGCGCTTCAGTGCGATCCGCAATGAACAGTCTCATCTCGAACAGCAGTGGCAATCGAACGATCTTAAACTTCCGTTCCCGATTGGGGATCAGCAAGGTTTACAGCAGTATGAAGTCGCTGAAGAAGGCAAACGGCAACAGTGTTTAGCGGCGATTCAGCAACTTAAAACGTTGCATCAACACAGCGATGAGGCGAAACAGCGCTGGGATTCTGTAGAACGTGATGCGGAACAGCTGAAAAACAAACTAACGTTGAACGAACAGGCATTGATTAATAGCTCTACCCGTCTGATTGCCGTGCAAGAGGAAAAAAACAAGCTTTTAGAGCGGATTAGCGAGCTACGAAGTGCGTTCGCCGCGCAACTTACCGAGCAGGGCTATCCATCACCTGAGCCAGACACATTGCACGTCTGGCTGGAGGCTAAACAGTCGGATGCGAAACAGTGGGATAGCTACAGTCGTCAAAAAGAGCAACTTAGTAGTGACCTGAATCGCCTCGAGATCGAACAGGCGCATTGCCAACAGCAACTGAACGAGTTGGCATCGCAACTGATTAAACAACAGAATGAACAGCAACAGCTCAGCCAGTCATTGCTCTCACTGCAAGAGCAACGGCGAGGTATTTTTGCTGGCCGACAGGTTAGTGAAGAGCGTCAAAGGAGTTTACAGCATCTTCAATCGGTAGAGGCAGATTGTAACGCAGCGCAGGATCGTAGTCAGAAATTGTCCAGCGTTCATACTAAGCTGCTGGCCGAGTTAGGAAGCCAGCAGCAAGGATTGAAGGAGTTGCAAGATAGGCAGGAAGAGCTGAAGACTGATTGGCTAGCAGTGTTGGCTGAAAGCCCATTTGCTACCGAAACGGCATTCCAGCAAGCCTTGTTACCCGAGTCCGAACGTAAGACTCTTCTTGATAAGAAGCAAAAGCTAGACAGCGAATTGGAGCGTGCCAAAGCATTGCTCGAAAGTGCCGAGCAGTCACTGACAGAGGTGCTGGCAAACCCTCTTTCTGGGGCGTATCAGCAAGTGCCACAAACGGCTATCGAAGCTCAGATCAGTGAACTGAATACAAGGGTTGAGCAGCTGGTTAAAAGAGGGGGCGAGATCAATAACGAGTTGACCTCCGATGGGATGCGTCGTGAAAGTCAGCGGGCCCTGTTTGATAAGATTGAAGCGTATACCGAGCAGTATGATGATATTCAATATCTACACTCGCTGATCGGTTCACTGAAAGGGGATAAGTTTCGTAAGTT
This sequence comes from Amphritea atlantica, assembly GCF_018860855.1. Lineage (GTDB taxonomy): Bacteria > Pseudomonadota > Gammaproteobacteria > Pseudomonadales > Balneatricaceae > Amphritea > Amphritea atlantica_A. The sequence continues at coordinate 25,853 of NZ_JAHKQE010000044.1, read as the reverse complement.
TGCGCAGGGGCTAACCCTCGATAACCTAGTCCATCTGGCCAATCAGCAGTTGGAACGGCTTCATGGTCGCTATCTGCTGAAGCGAAAAGAAAATGCCGGTCTGGAACTCAGTGTGCTGGATACTTGGCAGGGGGATACCGAACGGGATACTAAAACGTTGTCCGGAGGCGAAAGCTTTCTGGTGAGTTTGGCATTGGCATTAGCGCTTTCCGACCTAGTGAGTCATAAAACCAGTATCGATTCGTTATTTTTGGATGAGGGGTTCGGTACATTGGATAGCGAAACCTTGGATATTGCCCTCGATGCGCTGGATAACCTGAATGCTTCAGGCAAGATGATTGGTGTGATCAGCCATATTGAAGCGATGAAAGAGCGTATCCCCGCGCAGCTGAGAGTGATTAAAAAGAGCGGGCTGGGGGTCAGTGAACTGGAGAGCCGGTATCGCGTGATGAACTAATAGAATCCGGTCGCGGCGGTCAAGCGAGAAGCGTTATCGTACAATCGCCTGCTTGATCGCGACTGAACGCTCTGAGCCATCAACGAGGCTCTATTAATAAGCTCTATTAAGAAGTTCCCTTAAATAGGTGCGTCATTATGTCACGGTTTCTGCGGCATCCTGTCACACCCCAGCAGCGGGCCGTCTCTTTACAATAGCCGCAGTTTTTACAACTCTCTGCTGCTAAGGAACGCTGTATGATCAAAACAACGCTATCGCTGGCTATTGCTGCGACTATTTCGGCTCAGGCATTCGCTGGCCATGATGATAAAACGCTGGTGATCGAAATAACGTCAGGTTTGCCTCAGGTTGAAAATACCGTGCACAGTGAGACGGCCACTGTTCAGGCCTCACCGACAACGGATGGCGGTGAGCTGCTACAGAGTCTGAGTGGCGTGTCGGGTATCCGCATGGGTGGACGTGCAATTGATCCGGTGATTCGCGGTCAGAGTCAAACGCAACTGAATATCTTACTCGATGGCGCCTATATACACGGTGGCTGCCCTAACCGCATGGATCCACCGACGTCTTACACCTCAGTCGATAGCTACGATAGCGTGACCGTCATTAAGGGTAATCGAACCGTCGTTTACGGCGGTGGAGGGCCCGGTGGTACCGTTCTATTTGAACGTCAATGGCCGCAATTTGATGAAAAAAACTACACCGGAGAATTAAGCGCAGGCTATCAGGGTAACGGTAACCGCTATGAGCTGGGGGCGGATGTCGCGGCCGGTTCTGATGAGGGCTATATTCGCATCATCGGCCATAAAACCGAAGCTGATAATTATGATGATGGCGATGGTAACGAGGTGCGTTCATCATTTGAAAGTTTGTCTAAATCTATTCTAGTGGGTTATCGCCTAACCGATCTGACAACCATCGAAGCTAGCTATGAAAAGCAAGAAGAGGATGATGTGCTATTTGCCGGTGCGGGAATGGATTCACCCTATGCGGATGCCGATACTACGCGCTTGAAATTGACTCATGAATTTGAGCGCGGTGCGTTACAGCAAGTGCAGTTGCAACTGTATAAATCAGACGTTAAACACAATATGGATAATTACAGTCTTCGCCCTGCAGGCATGATGAAAATGCAGGCTCCTTCGACCTCAGACACCGAAGGTGGTCGGCTGATTTTTGATGCCCATGCCGCGGATATCGCCTGGACCTTTGGTGTAGATGTGCAGAACAATGATCGTGATGCAGAACTTCAGGACAGTACCGGTGTGGCCAGTCGTCTGCTTTGGCCAGGTGTTGAAATTGATCAAACAGGGTTGTTTGTTGAAGGAGAAAAGGTATTAAACAGCGATGATGTTGTACGTGCCGGTGCACGTTATGATCACGTTACCGCTGAAGCGACCCGCGCGAATGAGATTGTAGGTGGTATGACGCCTGCGGCCATTTGGTCGATGACGGGTGCACCTACCGATGCGGGAGAACAGCGCAGTGAAGATAACGTCGGTGGTTTTGTTGGCTGGACCCACCGTTTAAATGATCAATATAGTGTTGAAACAACCCTATCCCGTAGTGTGCGGACGGCCGATGCCACTGAACGGTATATGGCGCGGATGACGATGACGAGCGACTGGATCGGTAACCCCTTGTTGGAACCGGAAAAGCATCATCAGTTAGAGGTGAGTTTGCAGGGGGATCTTGATTCCCTGAACTGGTCGGCGACCGGTTGGTATAACCGAGTAAGCGATTATATTCTGCGTCAGACGGTTGCGGCAGGCTCGAAAAGCCGTGATATCTATCGTAATGTCGATGCCGAGCTGTATGGCGCTGAGGTGGATGTGAGTTATCCGTTAAATGCCAACTGGCAGTTGAGCAGCGCACTGGCATGGACCGTGGGTAATAATTTGGATGATGATACCAGCCTATCCCGTATCGCCCCATTAGAGCTGAACACTTCGCTGGATTATCAGCAAGACCGGTTACAGATGGGCGTCGAGTGGCAACTGGTGGCTAGTCAGAATGATATCTGCCTGTCAGGCAGTTCTAACTGCGGTGGTCAGGATGTACGTCAATCACCGGGTTATGGCGTGGTTAATGTGCACGCTCAATATGAGTTTAACAATGGTTTGAGTCTGTTAGCCGGTGTGGATAACCTGATGGATAAAGCCTATACCGTACACGAAAGCCGTGATGATTCAGTCAATCCTGATCCATTCCAAGTGGCTGAACCTGGCCGTAGTGCTTGGATTCGGGTGAGCCAGTCATTCTGATTTATCGGGTTAAGGCTCTTATTTTGCCGGATTGAGAGGTCCGGCTTTGGTCTGAAATAGGCAGACAGAGCATGCTCTGATTTGCCTTTAGAGAAGGCTTAGAAACTATAGGATGCGGAGAACGAGCCGAAACTATGGGTGCCGTCCTGTGTATCAAACTCTTTACTTCGGAATACCCGTGCGTAAGAGAACTTCCAATCCTCAACTAGCATGCTGGCGCCGATGCTGAAGTCACCGACCAGATTTTTCTTATCCACCGAGTGGCTGTTACTGAAGGTGTTACCGTCGAGAAAGATGTCTCTGAGTACCCAGCGTGCATCGAGGGCGATAAAACCGTGCAGGCCGAAGTTTTGCGCACTGCTATACCCCGTCGCGCTTTGAGTGCGTGGGTCTTGGCTGCCGGGTGCACTATTATCACCGCCGGGGCGTAGGGCTGAAGTGCCAAAATCATCCGGTAGGAACCAGCCAAGGCGAAGCTCTGCGCCGGTGTTTAGATAGGTCGCAACATTACCTAAGCTAGCGCCGCCATGCCAGATAATGTCGTATTCGAGGCCGCTTTTAAGCGGTCGAGAGGGGGTGCGGTATTTACGCTCATAAACCAGTTGCAGTCCCAATTCATTATTGAGTTGATTATCCCAACCCTCAAACTTATCGATACCCCGTATATCATGGATCAGATCTTGAGCTTCTTTGGCCATTGATGCCGGTCCGATGACGCCGATATTAAGAATGGCGGAATCCATGCGTTGTTTATATCTCAGGTGGTAGCCCATACCAAGATAGAGCCAGCCGGCATAAGGCCGATCATCGGGATCAACGGTGGTGCGCGTGTTATCTTGAGGGGTAAACATTTGCTGCCCCAGTGTGATCACTAGATTACGTACTATCTCACTTTGTTTTGGCGGTGTGTCGTCAAATAGTCCTAGGGGTGATGTGATAAAGCGGTTATAGCGTCTGGACCACGTCGGTAGGCTTTCATCATTGAGATAACTGGTTAGGTCCGGTGATGTCCACGAAAAGCGAATACCGTTGGTGTATTGTTGATCGGTTTCGGCGAAGAGATCGTTTTCTAGATAGAAGGTCGATGTGCCCGGATTTCTTTTGTCGCCCTGAGGTAGCTCAAGGGCTTGTAGAGGCGTCGACAGCAAAAGCCCTGTGGAAAGTAGGATGGCTGGTTTTTTCATCAGAAGAATAGGTTTCTCTGTGGTTTTTTGATCACAATTTTCCATACGATGACAAGTAAAACGAGCATGAGAATCAGTGATAGGTGGGCCACGCTTAGTTGATAAACTTGCCAGTCGGGATAGGGGCAGGTGGCGGCATTGTTTAGCGTGGTTAAGAATGAATTAAAGCTGCCTTGCTCTAACAGCGATGAGGTGCTGAGCTCACAACTCGACGATAGGTTGTCGGGATCAACAAATAGACTACGTAGGGTCGTGATGACGCCACCGGTAATTAATAACAGGTGGATAACGGCGACAAATCGTTGAAAATAAACGCTGCGATTAATGAGAAAGCTAATTAAAAATAAGCCAGACATCAGCAGCAGAATGATACGGATGACAGAGCACAGCGCGCAGTCGCTCTGTGCTATCAGTGGATCGATATAGGCTTGTGCGACCGCAAGGCTGGCGACACAGATAAAAAAGCCTAATGCGTTGTTTGAACGATATGAGGGTTTACCTGATACGCCAAAGTTGCTCACATGAATATCCTGCTCTTATTGTGTGTTTACTTTTTGGACCATTGCCCATTAGGTGTTTGGATGTATTGTCCAGCAGGGGCGCGTTTAATCAACCGCTCACCAATGCGTAGCTCAATAATATTAATATCAACGCCGGCATTTCGGGCGGTCTCGGCATACGCTTCACGTCGCTTGCTATTAATTTTTTTAACTAAGGCGTTAACATCAGAGGAGCTTTTTACAACGCCAAGGTAACCGTTTAGTTGTTCACCGACCATGCCCTGTTGTTTGGCATCGTCTAGGCTGATAGCCCAAGCAGAGGTGAAAACTAAGCTTAGCAGAAGGGTGGCGAAGGTCAGGATAGTTTTTATCTGTTTCATGTTGCTACACCTCAGAATAGTTCACTGTTTTCTTCGAACAGGTTATCAATCTCTTTATCAACTTTAATCAGTATCTCATGTTTAATCTTAACATTAAGGTTGATGGTGATCGGTTCATTGGGAACAGCAACCTGTACCGTTGGTGTACAAGCCACCACCATGGCCATTAGGCTGCTGAAGACCAGCGATTGTAGTATTTTTGGCATAGCCATATGCTGTTCTCCGTCAATAGTAAGCATGTTTGTGATGCCGTTGTTGTAGCTGTATTAGGTGATTGTAACCCGTCAACGGTACCGTTTCTCTAAGGATTTCGTTAATTTGTCTGTAAATTGAAGTGCTTGTAACAATTTGGGGATATTCTCCTCAATATTAATCGTGAAATCTACCGGCTGAGCACTATTCCAACTGGGGTTTCGGCCCTTAAGATGAGTTTTCAACAGGGCTTCACCATCGGGGTGATAATCAAGCTCAATACCTAAACTGTCATATTGCATATTACGCAGAGCATCAAAGGCGACGCCCAGTGCTTGATTGGTTTTGGTCAGTGCCAGCAGTTCAGGCTCTGGTTCATACCGAATCCAGCCCCCTTCTGAGGTACTGATGATCTGCCCTCCCGTAATACTAAATTCACCGTTAGAGACCTGAATGGGCATCTGACCGTTCAGAGTACCGGTACCGCTCAACCCTTCCTGTTGCTCCAGCGCGATTAGCTGGGCTAGATCGATCCCTGTAACGGCAACTGCGGTTGTGAAATTAGGATCGTCCAGTGATAGCGTCAGAGGCAAGGTAGTCACAGTGCCGCCTAATAGATCAACCGTGTTACTACTTAAATGAACTGTCGATTGTCCAGCAGTACTGCGTTCAAAGCGATAGCGACCTGAGAAGTTCTCTAGTGGCACACCGACATCAATAAAGGCAACCTTTAGTTCGCCGTCATCTTCTAATTTACCGCGGTGGTTCTTAATGGTTTCTGAATGCCAGTTGATATCGTATAGGTGGGTCTGATCATAACTGAGGTTCGCTTGCGCTGTCTGATTTAATAATCGCAGCGCGGTACCTGTCTTATTTATATCCAACCAGCCTTGCTGTTTTAAGGTGCCACCCGTGAAGACTAATTCAGGAGGCAGTGTTTTAGTAAAGCGGCGAATCAGTTTTTCTATCCCGTTGAGAGGGAGAGACGCTTGCCAAGATCCAGTGGTAACGCCTGTTTGTGTATCCGTGGTGGTTGAGCCCTTAACCTGAGTATCACCCGCGAGTAAAGGGTCTTTAAGCTGGATATTAAAACGGTTGGTGATCTTGTTGAGGGAGACCGAGGCGAGGTTGCTTAATGATATCTGGGGTAGTGCTTGGCCGTCGTAAAATCCTTTGAGGTTGTTTGTCGTGAGGTTAACCTGAAAGCCGACCTCATTAAGATTGATCTGCGAAAGCGCCAGTTTAAGCGGCTCCGGTTGCAGTAATATCGTTGGTTGGTCGGTTATCTGAACAGTAATCGGCTCTAGGTCTATCTGCAACGGTGTATCCGGAAGTTGGATCGCGTTAAGGCCCGATTGATTGAACTGTTCGATACGCGTTGTTAATGTCAGAGGTTTGAGTAGTTTAACGCGCATGGCTGCTGTGTTGATCTGGGCTGTCTTGGGTTCTGGATCAAGATGGAGTTGTTGTCCTTCGACCGATAAATTATTCAACGTGAATGTCAGATCATCGCCGTTCAGTGTCAGGTTCGCATCCTGCTGTAGATTCAGTTCAGCTAAGTTTAATTGAGGGAAATACAGGCGGCTTAGGTCAGTCAGTTGGGTAGTGGAGAGTTGGCTATTCAGGTGGTATTGATGAAAGGCGCTGCTTAAATCATCAAGAGGGATTTGGCTAACACCTGTCAGCATGACGGTGCCGGATATCATTGTTGGGATCTCTGGCCATTCCACGAAAGCTTGTAACAGTGGCTGCTGAAGTAGTGAATGCCATTGTTCTGGATGTAAGGTGCTCTGGCTCTCAATTTTCAACTGTTGCTGTTGATATGACAGCGATGCTTCTGTTTGCAGGGCGGTGGCTTCATCTGTGTAAATCGATAATGCGGCTTGGTCCTTTTGATCCAGTGTCAGCGAGAGGCGCATTCCGGGAGCATTGTCGAGTTTGTCGACGGTTATCGAGAGCTGTTCATTGCTTGCGCTGGCGTTACCTGAAAACGCGAGCTGGGTTGATTGGTTACCACTGGTTTCGATTATCGCACTGTAGTGAGATAGGTTGATCTTTTCTGCGGGAATCTGGCTGAGGATATAAGAGGGTAACGGTAGGAAGCCTAGCTGTATCGGTGTGCTGGCTTGATCCGTATCGCTGCTGTGTGGGTTAAGGGTCAGATTCAGTGTTAGGGTCTCAATATCCACAGTGTTAATGCGACCGGTATTGAACAGTTGCCAAGGGTTAAATTCGAGGCTGATGGAATCGGCGGTGAGTGTAAAGGCTTGTTCGGCGGTGTTTTTTTTCAGCTTAAGTTCACGTACTTCGACGCGGTTGAAGCTCGGACGTTGCAGTACAAAGCTGGCATCGATCTGCTGTTCGGTCAGGGCTTGGCGGACACTGTATTCGGCAATGGCCGGCAGGGCGAGATATAAACCGGTGATAAGAAAGACGAGGAGAACGGTTGCAATCAGTAGCTTACGCATTCGGTTCTCCTAGGGTTGATTAATACGTATCTAAGTTAAATATCATCCAGTTCCATTTCGTAGAGCCGGTCGATCGCATCCTTCAGATGAAAAATGACCTGTGTATATTGATCACTGTCGGCGGCAATATCAATATCACTGAGTCGATCAGCGGTTTCTTCTAGGGATGAGCCGTCGGTTCGAATACCATGATCGCCCAATAGCCAGTGTATCAGACCGTAGATCTCTGCTGGGGATTCAATGGCATCAAGGTCATTCAAAAAATAGTTTCTAAGCTGTTGTAGCGCTGGATACAGTGACGCGTCACGATCCGTTGCGACATAAAGCCTGAGTAGCTGGTCAGCACTATCTATCCGCTGTTCTGTTGCCGTGGCGCTGACCGCTGTTGCCTCTTTATTCATTAGGCTTAGTTGTTGGTCTGAATGTTCAACGCTGACATCACTGCCATCGGTGCGAATGATAAAACGCATAGTCATGGTGTCCTGTGAATTTATTTTTTCAGGGCAGTATTAGCGAATTTTGCGCACAATGTTGAGACCATCACGCACAGTAAGGAAAACGTTTTCCACATTCGGGTCTTCAGCGATAACGCGGTTCGTTTCTACCAACACATCATCGATGTCAGATTCCGGTTGTACCACCTTACCGGACCAGAGCACATTGTCGAGTACGATCAGGCCACCGGGACGAGTCATCTCTTTGACGCGGTTGTAATAGTTGAGGTAATTACGTTTATCGGCATCGATAAAGGTGAAATCGAGTTCGAGATCGAGTTTCTCGATGGTTTCCAGTGCTCGGCCAAAGATGACTTCAATTTTATGGCCGTGCTCACTGCGATCATAAAATGTTTGCGCGAATTCAATCGCCCGAGGGTTGGTCTCGCAGCAGATGAGGCGTCCGTCATCGGGCATCCCTTCAGCAATCGAGAGGGCGGAATAACCGGTGAACATACCGATCTCTAAAGCGACTTTAGGCTGGTGGATAGCGCTGAGCAGCTTCAACGTGCGACCCACTAATCGGCCTGATAATTTCTGTGGCCAGCCCATATTCTCGTTGGTTTGGTCGATGAGCTCCCGAAGTAGGGGCGGCTCTTCACCGGTATGGATAAAGGCGTAATCTTCAATGGCTTCATCAACCAGATACTGGGTCATTCTGCGTCTCTCAATATGGCGGGTCAGGGCCGAAGCTTACTGGCGTCGATGCCATCCGCTGCGGAGTAAAATAGGCGGTGCATAATATCACTTTCAGAGGCTTTAGGGATAATTGCATTGTGACGCTGTCGCTAGGCTGTTAATCAGTTGTTTTTCCACTGTCAGGACCGCGTGACCATAGGTTGAAGAGGAAAAATCCCTTACAATGGGCTTCTTAAATATCTGTCATAGTGGAGTAGTCCTTTGGAACCCCTGATCCTGTTTCTTATTACCGGTTTTGTATCAATGTCTGCCGCACTCAGCGCCGGTCAACTGAATAAATTACCAGAGGCCGAGAAATCAGCTTTCCTGCAGAGTCGAAACGGGGCTGTGATGGTTGTTATGGCGGGTAATGTGGCGGCGTTGACGCTGATTGGCTCACTGGCTTATGGTTTTCGATTATTAGAATGGTGGATACCCCTGAGTAGTATCTTTATCTCTTTTCCAGCGATCTCAGTGGGCATTACTCAACGTCTGTTCGGTGACAAGCTCAATCTGTCTATTATGTTGCCGCTGACGCTCGTGTCTGCCGGTCTGTTGTATTATTTTTGGTAAACCCGCTTCTCATCGCCGATTATTAAGGAGCAACAATGGCACCGACTCTCACTGCATTACTCAACGATCCCTTGGTCACTGCGATTATTGGCCTCGGGTTTGGCTTATTCTTGGGTGTGCTGTTGTTTCAGTTAAACAAAGTGAAACTCAAAGGACTTTTTAATCAGCAGTTACAGGCTTACGAAACCGAGAGACTTAAAGCCCAGGAGCAACTTGAGCGTCTTCAGGTTGAACTGAATAGCTCGGCTGAACGCGCCCAGTTGCTTGAGCGAGAGCAACAACAGAGTCGAGCCAGAGTACGAGAGTTAGAGTTAGATCAAGTGCGGCTGCAACAGGTTGAAGCGCAAAAGTACCATCAAGACGATGAGTTGGCCGAACAACATGAGCAGGTGGATAATCTGCAGCGCTTACTGAGTCAACGGCAGGCTCGAATTGCAGAATTAGAAAGTCGGCTTGAAAGCGAGCGAGAATCGCAATCTGAAAAGCTACAGTTGCTCACCGAAGCGCGGGATCAGCTGAAAAGTGAATTTCAGAATCTAGCGAATAAAATCTTCGAAGAGAAATCGGCTAAATTCACCACTGCTAATAAAGATTCTCTTGGCTCTTTGCTGACGCCTTTAAGAGATCAGCTTGGCGAGTTTAAACGGCGTGTTGATGATGTTTACGACAAAGAAGCTAAAGATCGGCGTTCGTTATATGAGCAGATTACCCAGCTGAAGGAGTTAAATCAGCAAATGAGTGCCGATGCGGTCAATCTAACCAATGCCCTTAAAGGTGAAAGTAAAACCCAGGGGAACTGGGGCGAAGTTATCCTTGAACGGGTATTGGAACAATCGGGGCTGCGCAAAGGGTATGAATACGAAACACAGGTCTCTCTGAACGAAGAGGGGCAGCGTTATATGCCCGATGTGATTATCCGTTTACCGGATGATAAAGATGTCATTGTCGATGCTAAGGTGTCACTAACGGCCTATGAAAAATATTGTTCCAGCGATGAGGCCCGGGTGCAGGAGCAGGCATTAGCCGCGCATCTGCAATCCATTCGCAACCATGTACGAGGCTTAAGTGATAAAGCTTACCAAAGCCTCGAAGGGGTGCGCTCCTTAGATTTTGTTTTGATGTTTATCCCTGTGGAAGGGGCTTTTTTGCTGGCGCTGCAACAGGATAAAGAGCTTTTCAGCTTCGCTTATGAACGCAATATTATTTTAGTCAGCCCTTCAACCCTGTTAGTGACGCTGCGCACCATCAATAATATTTGGCGCTATGAACGACAAAACCGTTTCGCTCAAGAGATCGCCCAACGGGGTGGTGAGCTGCATGATAAGTTTGTTGGTTTTGTGGAATCGTTAGATGATGTGGGGCGTCACTTGGGGCGTACACAGGCAGCCTATGAAACGGCCCATAAACGGCTCAGCACTGGACGGGGTAATTTGGTTAGCCAAGCAGCTTCACTGCAGAAACTTGGGGTTAAGAGTAAGAAAGCGTTGGATAAAAAGCTGGCCGATAAAGCCCTCGATTCTGATCCCGATGCTGAACAGTTGGAAATTCTTGAGTGATGATGTCGGTGGTGGGTTATGGCTCGCTCTTATCCGAGCGGTCGGCTTTGCAAACCGTGCCTGCGCTGCAAAATTTTCGGCTAGTGCGGGTGCCCGGTTATCGGCGTATTTTTAATAAAGTCGGTGTCGTTTTTATCAGTCGCTTTGGTGCCGACCCCGCGAGCCTACAATTAGCATCCTGTTCTACACAGGCCGTAAAAACCGGAGAGATTATCTGCAGCCAGTTTGAGTGTTCGGTCGATGACTTTACTGCGCTTTATGAACGGGAACACCGATTTCGGTGGGTCGAAGTAAAGACCTCTCGGCTTGATGGTTTGATAAATCCTGCAGAGCCCCGTGTGGGACGCATGTGTACCGCTTATAATGATCTCGATTACCGGCTGAATAAGTGTATTACTCCGCAGGAGTATGAGCGCCGAGTTGGAGCTTTTTATCATGGCCCTCTCTGGCGTGATGATATTCTACCGTTTCCCCGTTATCTGGCATTCTGCCTACAAGCCGTAGCTTCTCAGGGCCAAGCGGTGTTGGATAATTTTCTTGATAGCAGCTTTCTTGCTGATGGCACAACGTCGATTAGAACCTATCTACAGCAGTCTGAGGAACTGCAGGATTGGCGCAACGTTAATACGGGTTATAACTACCGCACAGGTAATGAGTGATAGTGTTGAGCTATTAAATCCGAGTTTATATCGTCATTGTTAGCACTTGGTTTTATATCAAAATGTTATTTTGATTTCTGTTGAAAAATCAAAACTTAATTTTGAAATTTCTCTAAATCGTCAATATTAAATATTGAAAATTCTTAAAATCATCAAGATTAAATAATGATTGCTATGTTTTTGATCAAAACTTAATTTTGATTTTTGTATATTTTTTGTACAAAAAAGAGGCGATCTATGATAAAAATAGAGAGGTTGTCTAATAAGTGCTATATTTGCTGAAATAGCCGTTGTAGCAAGGTTTTTGCTACTAAAGTTGTCATAAGACTGCCGATATAGATAAATAGACCGTTTTTATGGCTGGTATTTTGTTGTTGTGAATTTATTCGTAAGAAAATACTCATTTTTAGTCATTGTTGGGTTTATTTTTTGTTGTAGATAACAATAATGGCGACCGTTGTAAAAAGAATGGTTTAACCGGGCCAAAAAAAACCGGAGTTGGTTGAATACTGTTCAGGACGGTTATAAACATCAGCCTGATAACTTGAGTCTGTTCTGTAACAGAACAACAGATTTTAAAATGTAACTGGATATAGCAATGGCGAGCAATATGATCGTAGCTCTGGATATAGGCACCTCGAAAGTGGTGTGTCTGGTAGGCGAGGTTGGCCTAGACGGCACGATCGATATCGTTGGCATTGGCTCCCATGAATCCCGCGGCCTCAAGCGGGGCGTCGTGGTGAATATTGAATCTACGGTACATTCCATTCAACGGGCGGTGGAAGAAGCCGAACTGATGGCCGGTTGCAAGATTCATTCGGTGACGGTGGGTATTGCGGGTAGCCATATTAGAAGTATGAACTCTCACGGCATTGTTGCGGTTCGCGAGGGTGAAGTGATGGAGCATGACTTAGATCGGGTCATCGATGCTGCCCGAGCCGTGGCCATACCCGCTGATCAAAAGATTCTGCATATCCTGCCGCAAGAATATGTGATCGATAATCAGGAAGGTATCCGCGAGCCACTAGGTATGTCCGGTGTACGCTTGGAAGCCAAGGTTCATCTGGTCACTGGTGCGGTGAACGCGGTACAGAATATTGAAAAATGCGTCCAACGCTGCGGTTTAGCGGTGGATAACTCGGTGTTAGAGCAGTTAGCATCTAGTTTTTCCGTATTGACGGAAGATGAAAAAGAACTCGGTGTTTGCATGGTCGATATGGGGGGCGGCACGACGGATATCGCTATCTTTACCGGCGGCTCTATTCGACATACAGCGGTTATCCCGATTGCTGGCGATCAGGTGACCAATGATATCGCCATGGCGTTACGCACACCGACACCGTACGCAGAAGAGATTAAAATTAAGTATGCTTGCGCACTGGCTCAATTGGCGAGTGCGGACGATACCATTAAGGTGCCGAGTGTCGGTGATAGACCCTCTCGAGACCTATCTCGCCAAGCACTGGCAGAGGTGGTGGAACCTCGCTATGACGAACTGTTTACATTGATACAGTCGGAGTTGCGGCGCAGCGGATTTGAAGATTTAGTCGCGGCAGGTATCGTCCTGACCGGCGGCACGGCGAAGATGGAAGGCGCGGTCGAGTTGGCCGAAGAGATTTTTCATATGCCGGTACGGTTAGCTTTGCCAAAAGGTGTGCGCGGGATGGGGGATATACTGAATAGTCCCATCTATGCCACCGGCATTGGTTTGCTGCAATACGCCAAACAGGATAATCAGCATCTGACTGAAGCAGTGCCTGTTAAGGATAGCAGTGAGCAACCCCATATATTGAAACGGATGAAAACCTGGTTTCAGGGGAATTTTTAAGAAGCGCTCCTGTGCTAGGTTAAAGGTCTGCCTAATTGAGACCTAGATGTTCACAGGATGTGATAGATAATAAATCGAACGTAATAATACGCAATACAACAGGTGCGGGTTGGGCACTGAACCTGGAGGAAGGGACATGTTTGAATTAGTTAATAATATTGCACAGAGCGCTGTCATTAAGGTGATTGGCGTTGGTGGTGGCGGCGGTAACGCTGTTCAACACATGGTCTCGTCAGAAGTAGACGGGGTTGAATTTATCTGTGCGAATACCGATGCACAGGCACTGAATAATATGGGCTCACGCAATGTTCTGCAGCTTGGTGGCGAGATCACTAAGGGGCTAGGGGCTGGCGCGAATCCCGATATCGGTCGCGATGCGGCGCTCGAAGATCGTGATCAGATCATCGAGATGCTTAGCGGTGCTGATATGGTCTTTATTACCGCGGGTATGGGCGGTGGTACAGGTACCGGTGCGGCACCAATTGTGGCTGAAGTGGCTAAAGAACTCGGCATTTTGACGGTTGCCGTGGTGACTAAGCCATTCCCATTTGAAGGCAAGAAACGCATGTTGATCGCCGAGCAAGGGATCAAAGAGTTGTCTGAACATGTTGACTCATTGATTATCGTGCCTAACGAAAAACTGCTACAGGTGTTGGGTAAAAACTGCACCCTGATGAAAGCGTTTGATGAAGCTAATAATGTGCTGAAAGGCGCGGTACAGGGTATTTCTGACCTGATTATCCGTCCCGGCATGATCAACGTCGATTTCGCCGATGTGCGCACCGTGATGTCAGAAATGGGCACATCGATGATGGGTACGGGCTCTGCTCGGGGTGAAAACCGTGCCGTCGAAGCGGCTGAAGCGGCTGTTCGTAGCCCGCTATTGGAAGATGTCGATCTGATGGGCGCTCGCGGTATCTTGGTTAATATCACGGCGGGTCTGGATTTAGGCTTGGGTGAATTTAGTGATGTGGGCCAGGTGATCGAAGAGTTTGCCTCTGATAGCGCTACGGTCGTTATCGGTACCGTTATTGATCCTGAAATGACCGATGAGATCAAAGTGACTGTTGTTGCAACTGGCTTGGATAGTGCTGAACCACAAGATATTCGGGTTGTTAGCAATGGCGCATCCGTGGCCGGCTCCCGTCGTGCAGCGACGAAAGTCAGCGACTATAGTCAGTTAGAATTGCCGACAGTGATGCGTAATCGTAATGACTCTGTACGTGCACAGGACAACCCTGTCGTTGAGTCAGAGCCTGTTGCGGATTCACGTAAAACCGGCACCGATGATATGGAATTTCTGGATATCCCAGCATTTTTACGTCGTCAGGCTGACTAATAAATCGCCTAGAGGGATTTGTCCCGTCCCTTGTTTTTAAAAGCACTAAACAGACCCCGCTGATGGAGCCCTTCCTCGGCGGATGTCTTTTTTGCTTCGTTTATCATCACTAGGCTCGTTTTTGACGGAATCCGAAAAAAGTCGTTAAAAAGCCATCTATATGTTTGATTTAACCCCTGATTTCTATTAAAGTACGCGACCTCTGAGATCGGCTCTCAGAGCGTTTACAGCAAGCAGAGTGTAAACATCAAACGTGGTGAGGTGTCCGAGTGGCCGAAGGAGCACGCCTGGAAAGTGTGTATACCGCAAGGTATCGAGGGTTCGAATCCCTCCCTCACCGCCATTTTTTATCTTATATTTCAATGACTTACAGTGTTTCTTTCTTTTTTTGGGGCATCTGTGGGGCAGTCTGATTTGAAAACCCCATTATCTTGTTAATCATATTCGCCATCGGCGGAGCATCCTCTGGTATCCATTTAGCATAGTGATCATCTAGCATTTTAGTGCTGGTATGTCCCATTTGTTGCGCGATCCAATCTTTCGATATCATACCTGTTGATAATAGCTGCGATGCAAATGTATGTCGTGCATGGTTAGGGCCGCGATAGCGTACTCCCGCTTTGATCAAATGGTGCTTCCAGAATCGGTCGCGCACGGTACCATCACTCACATGCGGTACACCGGATTGGCTATTTCTCCAGATGGGGCGCCAGATTTCGTTATTCACGGTACGATTATCTTCCTGAGTCACTTGAATCTCCTCGGGCGGGGTTTGATAGGTATGTGGTTGTTGCTCCTGTAGCGCTTCAAGTGCCGGTTTTAACAGCTCGACTTCACGCACCGAACCGCGAGTTTTAGGCACTTTGAAATAGCCTTTAACCCGCGCTCGGCGTATTTTGGCAACGCCTCTATCGAAATCTATATCATCCCAACCGAGCGCAATGAGTTCCGAGACGCGCACGCCGGTCCAGAAAGCAAACTTCATCATAGTGACTTCCTGATAACGCTGGGTTGGGGTTGAGAGTATCTTGGTAATCTCAGATTTAAGAAAAGGATCGGGCTCCTGCTTCATTACCTTGCGGTTTTCAATGAGTGAGAGTGGATTGGTGGTAATAACGCCATCGGCTACAGCATCTTTAAAAATGCCTCTAAACACGATCATTACTTCATTAATGGTTTTATTTTTAAGGTTGTTCAGATAGACCGCCGCCCATTGCTCAACCTCTGTTTTAGTAATAGAGCGGATAGGGCGGTGACCGAAGGCCGGCAGAATATGTGTGTTGGCTTTTGATCGATAATTGACAAAGGTGCTGTGCGCTAAGGTGGCTTCTTTAATGGCCAGCCAATGCTTAATGGCATCTTTGACGAGTCGTCTTTCATTGGCACGGCCAGAGAACAACCTTGCTTTAGGTGAATCGGGAAAGTGTTCAGCATAATCAAAGCTGCCGATGGCTATATCGTGAAGAATACTTGCACGTTTATTGGCGGCAAACTTAATATTCGCTTTTGTAACCTTGAGTCCTTTTAGGGATTCTCGGCAGCGCTGACCACGATACGTAAATGTGATACGTATCGTGTCAGCACGAACCTCAATTCCTGTTGGTTGATTATGGGTTGCCATTTTCAATCCACTTATCAATGGCTTGCCAGTTATAGTAGATATTGCCATCAGGTGCTTTTTGCCAGTGCAGACCTTCTTGCCAAGCTCCACTGACCCTTTTTCCCTTTAGGGCATCAACGGTTAGCCCAGAGATCTTTGTGTATAGGCAGGATTTAACCCATTTAGGAAGCACAGTAGGGTTTGAGTTCATGTTACGTCTCCATTGATTGCTAATAACACACTTAACTTATCAGCTGTGTGTAAGGCGATTGCGCGTGAGGCGATTAAAAAATGCAAACGACGCGGCAATGTACCTTTAATCAGGAAAAAAAAGCTTCTTGGTGTCGCTCGTCAGAATGAGGATGCTGAGTCCCTGTAAAACATCATTGAACGATATGGGAATAAGTTGCAGGGTAGTTATGAGGTAGAGCATCAAAGCAGTTGCTGAAACAGATGCTGTTGTTAGTAAGTGAATGTAAAGTGATTTCATATTGAGAACCTCTTTATCAGGTTGATAAAGGGATTTTGCCACTAAAAAAAATAATGCAAGTCACGCCCAAGTGCTGACGTGTAAAATCACCGACGACAGGGACACTCATTTCTGCCAAAATTAGGATCATAAGTTCGACCTTACCCACACAATAATACCCCGGATGGGTAAGGCATTCATACAATGGAATCGTTTCTGCAATGGCTAAAGCACCCACAAAATCTAAATCATTAAAAAAACAAAACACCTCCTTTGAAGAATCCCTTTGGGACAGCGCCAATAAACTACGTGGCAGCGTAGAGTCATCTGAATACAAACACATCGTGTTGAGTTTGATCTTTCTTAAATTCATTAGTGACAAGTTTGAAGCCCATCGCCAAGCGCTCATTGATGATGGTAAAGAACAGTTTGTTGATATGGTGCCGTTTTATGCTCAGAGCAATGTGTTCTACCTGAGTGAAGAGGCGCGTTGGGCGACGTTGATCAAACACAGCAAGCAGGATGATATCGCCCTTAAAATCGATACCGCCCTGCACACCATTGAGAAAACCAACAAATCGCTGGCGGGTGCCTTGCCGGATAACTACTTCTCACGTTTAGGCTTAGAAAGCAGCAAGCTGGCGGCGTTGCTCGATACCATTAACAATATTGATACGCTGGCCAACGAATGCCAGATGAGCGAAGAAGATCTGGTGGGTCGGGTGTATGAATACTTCCTCGGTAAATTTGCCGCCAGTGAAGGTAAAGGCGGGGGCGAGTTCTATACGCCTAAATCGGTAGTGGCACTATTGGCCGAAATGCTGGAACCCTACAAAGGTAAAATCTACGACCCTTGCTGTGGTTCGGGCGGCATGTTTGTGCAATCGGTCAAGTTTGTGAACAGTCACAACGGCAACCAAAAAGAGATCTCGATCTACGGGCAGGAATACACCAGCGCAACCTATAAGCTCGCCAAAATGAACCTCGCGATTCGGGGGATTAACGGCAACTTGGGGGATGTTGCAGGCAATACCTTCTTTAAAGATCAGCACCCTGATTTGAAAGCCGATTACATTATGGCTAACCCGCCGTTTAACCAAAAACAGTGGCGCGCCGACAATGAGCTGGTGGATGATCCACGCTGGGCCGGTTACACCGTACCGCCCACCGGTAATGCCAACTATGCGTGGATACTGCATATACTCAGTAAACTCAGCGAAAGCGGCACCGCCGGTTTTGTCTTGGCCAATGGCTCCATGAGCTCTAACACCAGTGGCGAAGGCACTATTCGCCAAGAGATTATCGACAACGACCATGTGGATTGCATGATCGCGCTACCGGGGCAGCTGTTCTACACCACCCAGATCCCCGTGTGTTTATGGTTCCTTACCAAAAACAAAGGTGAAGATAAAACCCGAGGCTATCGTAACCGCAAAGGGGAAACCCTGTTTATCGATGCCCGTCAGATGGGCACCATGGCCAGCCGTATTCATAAAGAGCTGACACCGGATGATCTGGCTAAAATTGCCGGCACCTACCACGCATGGCGCGGTGAAACGCAGGATGGCAGTGGCACACTGGCGCAATACGAAGATGTGGCCGGTTATTGCAAAGCGGCCAGCTTAGCGGATATTCAAAAGAACGATTATGTACTCACCCCCGGTCGCTATGTGGGCGCGGCGGATATCGAAGACGATGGCATCCCCTTTGAAGATAAGATGCGCGAACTCAGCCAAACCCTGTATCGCCAGATGAAAGAAGCCGAAGCGCTGGATAAAACCATTCGTCAGAACTTGGAGGTGCTGGGTTATGGGGAGTGAGTGGCCTGTTGTAGTTTTAAGTGATGTTGCAACTCTTAGGAATGGAGCAGGAGTAAAACAACAATTTTTCTCAGATGTGGGGATACCTTTAATTAGAGTATCTGATTTTACTCAGGATTCAATCGATATTACAGATTGTAAATATGTTGAGGAAACTCATGCTGAAAGGTGGAAAGAGCACTTTCTTGATGAAGGTGATGTAATTGTTTCTACAGTTGGTTCTTGGCCTCCTAATTGGGCTTCGGTTGTTGGTAAAGTTGTTCGGGTTCCATTTGATGCTAAAGGATCTATACAAAATCAAAATACGTGCAGTATCCTCCCTAATGACGGTGTTTTGGACAACCAGTTTCTTTATTACAGGCTGAAGCTGGAAGATTTTTCATGGCATACCTCAAATAATGCAGGAGGGAGTGCAAATCAAGCCCGACTTCCTGTGAAAAAATTAGGTGAATTTTCTTTTTGTTTACCACCTTTTGAGGTTCAAAAGTATATTGGGCATTCGCTTGAGATATTTGACAACAAAATCGAACTCAACCGCCAAACCAACCAAACCCTAGAGCAGATGGCGCAAGCCCTGTTTAAAAGCTGGTTTGTGGATTTCGACCCCGTGATCGACAACGCCTTAGCCGCGGGTAATCCTATTCCCGAGGAACTGCAAGCACGCGCCCAACGCCGCCAGCAGCAACTCGCCAAACCGGATCACCAACCCTTGCCCGATGATGTGCGCCAGTTATTCCCCAGTGAGTTTGAAGAAACCGAAGCGCTAGGCTGGGTGCCGAAGGGGTGGAGGTGCGAAACGACGGCATTTATTGCAGATACAAACCTTAACTCTTGGTCTAAAAAAAACGCACCTGACTTTGTTGAATATGTTGATTTGGGAAACGCTAAAAATGGACGAATTAACGAATTTCAACGTTATAAATATACGGAAGCTCCAAGCCGAGCAAAACGTATAATGAATGCCAATGATACTATTGTTGGCCTTGTGAGGCCGGGTAACAGGTCATTTGCTTATGTTCATAGATGCGGCTTAACTGGCAGTACCGGTTTCGTTGTGATGAGTCCTAAGAGTGAAAATTTGAGAGCATACCTTTACTTTCATCTTACTAGAGATGAAGTTATTGATGAGTTTGCGCGGTTAGCAGATGGCGCAGCCTACCCTGCGATCAAGCCTGAAGTAGTAACAAATTTCTGTTGTTTGGTTCCTTCAAGTGAGATTCTTGATTCATTTCAGTTAATAACGGGGAGTTATTTAAAGAAGTTAGGTGTGAATTACTCTGAGGGTGAAAGCTTGTCTAAACTCCGTAACACCCTTCTCCCTAAACTGATCTCCGGCGAACTGCGCCTGCCAGAGTCTCTGCTCGATAGCGAAACCAACCCGCCTGAGACTGCTTATGAGTGATAAATCCCTCAGCCTGCAAGATCAAAGCACTGAGTTTCTACTTTACACCGCCCCGAGTGGTGATGTGAAGGTAGAGGTGTTGTTGAATAACGAAACCCTGTGGCTGACACAAAAACGAATGTCAGAGCTGTTTGCCGTGGGTGTGCCTGCTATTTCAAAGCACTTAAAAAATATTTTTGAAAGCGGTGAGTTAGATGAAAAAGTGGTTGTTTCCTTTTTGGAAAACACCACTGCCCATGGCGCTATAGCGGGCAAAACACAAAAAACCACCACAAAATACTATAACCTCGATGCGGTGATCTCGGTCGGCTATCGGGTCAATTCGGTACAAGCCACTCAGTTTAGAATTTGGGCGACGGCACTAATTAAAGAGTACATCATCAAAGGCTTTGCCATGGATGATGAGCGCCTTAAAAATGGTCGCTACTTTGGTAAAGACTATTTTCGTGAGTTGTTGGAACGGGTTCGCTCTATTCGCGCGAGCGAACGACGTATCTACCAGCAAATCACGGATATTTTTGCGGAGTGCAGTATTGATTATGACCCGAAATCAGATACCACCCGTCAGTTCTATGCTCATGTGCAAGATCAGTTTCATTTTGCGATTACGGGTAATACATCTAGCGAGCTTATCTACAATAAAGCCGATAGCACTCAGCCATTGATGGGGATGAATACGTTTAAACATGCGCCTGAAGGCCGTATTTTAAAGTCTGATACTACGGTGGGTAAAAACTATTTAAGTGAAAAAGAGATCAAACAGTTAGAGGCCGCCGTGGCGGGCTTTTTTGATTATATTGAACGTATTATTGAACGACGTAATAGCTTTACGATGCAAAATTTTGCCCTCAGTGTGGAGAAATTTTTAAGCTTTAACGAATACGAAGTGCTGGAAGGCTATGGTACGGTTACACGGGATCAAGCGAAAGAAAAGGCTCATGCTGAATACGAGAAGTTTAATAAACGGCAGCCTATCGAATCTGACTTTGATCGTATGCTGAAAAACTTGCCCAGCAGTGATTAAACCCTGTATTACCCAATTACATTGAAGCAACAGCGAAGACTACAACGCTGATAAAACACAACAGGATGTCGTGCCGTGAAATTTACCGAAGCCCAATTAGAAAGTGCCATTATCCAACTACTGGGGGAGCAGGGTTATCCCCATGTGTTGGGCAGTGATCTTTCGCGGGGAACCACTGAGGTATTGATCAAATCGGATCTGCGTGCTTTTTTAAGTCAGCAATATGCCAGTGAAGGTATCACCGATAATGAGATCGACGGCATTATCCGTCAGTTAGAGTTGCTCTCGGCGAGTGATCTGTATGAGAGTAACAAGACCTTCTGTAAGTGGTTGAGTGATGGGTTTTTACTCAAGCGCGAAGACCCTAATGATAAAGACATTTACATACAGCTGATCGATTACAGCGATCTTGCGGCGATGCGTGTGCCAACGGTAGATGAGGTGGATCAGCTATCCATTGTTACCGAAAAAGGCGCAGACTATCAGGCTCAGCCGCACACCAATAACCTTTTTAAAATCGTTAATCAGCTAGAGATTGAAGGCGTAGCCTCGGCCAGTGGTGGGGAGCTGCGTATTCCCGATGGTATTTTATATATTAATGGTTTGCCGCTGGTGTTGTTTGAGTTTAAAAGCGCTATCCGTGAAGAGGCCACCATCCACGATGCTTACGTGCAAATCTGCACTCGCTACCGGCGTGATATTCCCCAGTTATTTATTTATAACGCTCTCTGTGTGATCAGTGATGGCGTCAACAATAAGATGGGTACACTGTTTGCGCCTTATGAGTTTTATTATGGCTGGCGCAAGGTCAACGGCAATGAGACGGCGGAAAAGGACGGTATCAGCTCGCTCACCAGTATGCTGCAAGGGCTGTTTGATCAGCAGCGTTTACGTGAGGTGATCCGGCACTTTATCTATTTTCCTGATAAGAGCCATCAAGAGATCAAAATCGTTTGTCGTTATCCGCAGTATTATGCGGCCACTAAACTCTACCAAAGCATTAAAGCGCATCAGAAACGGCCTAACAGTGCAGGTGATATTATCGGCGACGGTAAGGGCGGCACCTATTTTGGCGCCACCGGTTGCGGTAAAAGTTTTACCATGCAATTTTTAGTGCGCCTGTTGATGAAGAGCGTGGACTTTGCCAGCCCCACCATTGTGTTGATTACCGACCGTACCGATTTAGACGATCAACTCTCTAAGCAGTTTACCAATGCCAAAACCTATATTGGCGATCAGATTGTTGAAACAGTGACCTCCCGTACTGATCTGCGCGCTAAATTGCAGGGCCGCCAGAGTGGCGGTGTGTTCTTAACCACGATTCATAAGTTTACTGAAGATGTGGCGCTGTTAACGGATCGCTGTAATGTGATCTGCATTTCCGATGAGGCCCACCGTAGCCAAGTTAACCTCGATCAAAAAATCTCGGTGGTGACTGAAGGCAAAAACCGAGGGGTTAAGAAAACCTACGGCTTTGCTAAATATCTGCATGACTCTCTACCGAACGCCACCTATGTGGGTTTTACCGGCACACCCATTGATGCCACCTTGGATGTGTTTGGCAAGGTGGTTGATAGCTACACTATGAACGAGTCCGTTAAGGATGAGATTACCGTGCGCATTGTCTATGAAGGCCGTGCGGCAAAAGTGGTTCTTGATAACAGTAAGCTGAAAGAGATTGAAGCGTACTATCAACAATGTGCCGACGATGGCGCGAGCGATTACCAGATAGACGATAGTAAAAAAGCGATGGCCAGCATGGGGGCGATTCTAGGCGATCCTGACCGTATACATGCCTTAGCCAAGGACTTTGTAGCGCACTATGAAGATCGCGTGGCTGAAGGCGCTACTGTGGCGGGCAAGGCGATGTTTGTCAGTAGCTCTCGCCAAATTGCCTATCAATTGTATCAGGAGTTACAGGTCTTACGCCCTGAATGGTTTGAGGTGCTGGAGTGCGCCAAGGGTGAATCACTTAGTGACAAAGAGCGTAAGGAGATAAAAGCCTCTGCGCGGGTGCGCATGGTGATGACGCGCAATAAAGATGATGAGAAAGCGCTGTGGGATCTGCTTGGTAGTAAAGATGATCGCAAAGAGCTGGATCGCCAATTTAAGCAAGCTAAGTCTAACTTTAAAATCGCCATTGTGGTGGATATGTGGCTGACCGGCTTTGATGTACCGTTTCTCGATACTATGTATATAGATAAACCTGTTTCACAACATAACTTGATACAAACGATCTCACGGGTAAACCGCAAGTTTGCTGGCAAGAGCAAAGGGCTGGTGGTGGATTACATCGGCATTAAAACCCAGATGAACAAAGCGCTAAAACAGTTTGGTGGCAGTGGCAGTGATAATTTTGAAGATATTGCCGCCTCGATTGTTGAGGTACGTAACCACTTAGACCTACTCAACAAGGCTTTTTATCATTTTGATAGCTCAGATTATTTCACCGGTGATCCTGTTGGCCAGTTAAACTGTCTCAACGAAGCCGCTGAATATGCAATGCAAACGGAAAAAACCGAAAAGCGCTTCATGGATATTACCAAGCGCTTAAAGGCTGCCTATGACATCTGCTGTGGTAACGAGCAGATCAGCAAAGATGAGCGTGACCATATTCACTTTTATATGGCGATCCGCTCTATTATCCACAAGCTAACCCGAGGTGTAGCACCGGATACGGCACAGATGAACGCCAAAGTGCGCGATATGATCGCCGAAGCGATTAAAAGCGATGGTGTCGAAGAGATCTTCAAATTGGGTGATGAAGCTGAAGAGGGCGCGATTGATATTTTTGATGAAGATTATTTAGCTAAAATCGACAAGATTAAACTACCGAATACCAAGATTAAGCTGTTGCAAAAGCTGTTGGAAAAAGCCATTGGCGAAGTCTCGAAAACCAACAAGATGCAAGGGGTCGATTTCTCTAAAAAATTCAAAGCGCTGGTGGATAAATACAACGAACGTAAAGAAGACGATGTGCTTGTCAGTAGCGTGCTGGAAGACTTCTCTAATGAAATTATCGACCTGTACCATGACCTAAAAAACGAAATGACCTCGTTTGCCGATATGGGCATCGATTTTGAAGAGAAAGCGTTTTACGACATCTTGAAATCCCTGTCGATTAAGTATGACTTCACCTATCCCGAAGATAAGATGATCGAACTGGCGAAACACGCCAAGGAAGAGGTTGATAGCGTTGCCAGCTTCCCCGCATGGAACCAACGAGAAGATATCAAAGCCGAGCTGCAAGTGAAGCTGATCTTGCTACTGGCCAAATACGGTTATCCACCGGTGGCCAACGATGATGCTTACAAAGAGATCTTGGAACAGGCGGAGAATTTTAAGAAATATCGAGAGAAAACAGGCTGATTATTATTGATGGGGTCGATGTTTTCCGCGATAAGTTATGGATCCGTATGCCTATTCAAAAGATGGGCGTTGTTGATTACTTGGGATGTAAAAACCACGACTAGCCCGTGTCAGTGTAATATAAATAGTAGTAGTTCTTTATAATCAGCTAATATCATTTCAGTCTTTCTTTTAAAGTTATAAATAATTGTTTTTTATAGATTTTATGGATTTTATGGATTTTATGGATTTTATGGATTTTATGGATTTTATGGTTTTTATGAGAATGTTTTATGGCGTGAAATAAAGCAGTATAAACGGCTCTAAGAGGTTTCGAATCCTATTCATTGCCGGATAGGCTGCGGAGAGAAGTGATACCTGTCGAGTTTTCGACACCCCCATTCATTGCCGGATAGGCTGCGGAGAAAAGTGATACCTGTCGAGTTTTCGACACCCCCATTCATTGCCAGATAGGCTGCGGAGAGAAGTGATACCTGTCGAGTTTTCGACACCCCCATTCATTGCCAGATAGTCTGCGGAGAAAAGTGATACCTGTCGAGTTTTCGACACCCTATTCATGGTCGGACAGGCCGCTGAGAAAAGTGATACCTGTCGAGTTTTCGACACCTCGCTCATGTACCGCCTACAGGATGATGTCTGTCCATCTCGAAGGTAATAATACCGGTAATCCTGACCAATTGAAGGTGGATAATCCGTAGCGTCCGGTAACCCCATCTTGAGCCTGGTACTACAGGCGTCATGACAGTGTCCACTTATTCGCTAGTGAACACTATAAGTGAACAACGTAAGCATAACTCGCCCATACGAAAACGTTGCCAATACATACCGAATCACAGTTCGGCTGCTTGCTGAAAGCCAGCGGTCTGAAACGTCTGTTTCACCGGAGGTTCTATATAATTTTCTGTATGACTACAGCTTTGACCACTACGCCTGTAATTTATACATCCCCAAAACTGACCGTTTCGCCCATCTCGCAATCTTAGCTCTCCTTTACACGAAGGGCATATAGGCACCCATTTTTGGCATTGGTCATTTATACAAATTTTAAAGCGGCCCTCTGTTTTCATCTCACTTTGGCAGGCTGGGCACGCCTTGTCTTTATAGCTACACAATGGGTAATTATTACAGGATAGAAACACGCCATAAGGCCCTGTTCTTTTTATGACTGTTCCCGTCTTGCAACTAGGACAATGTCTCTCTAAAGCTGAGACCTGTGTGGTGCTTACGTCAAAGGCATCTGTTCCTATCGGGTAGGTATCGTTTATCAGTTCTTTCACAAAATCCGAAGTATTTGTCATGTCCGTGAGAAGATAACTTCTATCTTTAGCGCGAGTAAGGGCTACATAAAACAATCGCCGCTCTTCAGCATCAGGAAACTTTTCTAACTGGGGCAGCAATGCGTCTAGCAAGGGGTGAGTCACCTTTCGGGAGGGGAATCCATGCTTTCCACGTTCCAGCCCTAGAACAATGACGTAATCAGCTTCTTTACCTTTCGATCCATGAAATGAAAGCTGCTCTATGATTAAATTTGGGAATAATTTACTGCATTCTTTTAGCTGGTGCTGTTCTAACAGTTTGGTAAGCGATCAGTTAACAA
>NZ_JAHKQE010000035.1 GCF_018860855.1 Amphritea atlantica | reverse complement strand
CTGCCGCACAGGCAGCTTAGAAAGTTTACCGCCTACCGTTTCGCTTTCTAAACCCGTTCACTGCCGCACAGGCAGCTTAGAAATCGACCACTTCACCTTTTAAACGCCACTTAACGTTCACTGCCGCACAGGCAGCTTAGAAAAAAGCGATCGCCGCCGACAAAGAAGAGTTAGAGTTCACTGCCGCACAGGCAGCTTAGAAATATTTTATGCTGTTTGCAAAGCATCGTAAGGGGTTCACTGCCGCACAGGCAGCTTAGAAATTCCCGGTGAGTTATAGCTGCCCATTTGTCTCGTTCACTGCCGCACAGGCAGCTTAGAAAATCGAACCGCAATACCAGCCCGCCTATGTGCGTTCACTGCCGCACAGGCAGCTTAGAAATCTTCAATCGATTCGCGGATGTCATCCAGTGCGTTCACTGCCGCACAGGCAGCTTAGAAATTGTCTTTGTGTTGCTCACAGTAGCCGTGTGGGTTCACTGCCGCACAGGCAGCTTAGAAAAAGCTGTGAACTAAACAAGATTTAAACCTTTCGTTCACTGCCGCACAGGCAGCTTAGAAAGTGGTATTGGCTAATTGATTGCACGCCAGTGCGTTCACTGCCGCACAGGCAGCTTAGAAAGCCATAGCCAATCACAAAACTATGATACCCCTGTTCACTGCCGCACAGGCAGCTTAGAAATTATATGCACTAATTCTATCAAGGTTGTTATGGTTCACTGCCGCACAGGCAGCTTAGAAAAGCACTGCACCGATCAACCAGTTGTTAATATTGTTCACTGCCGCACAGGCAGCTTAGAAAATCCAAGCACTGAATCGTGCCACGTGGTCGGCGTTCACTGCCGCACAGGCAGCTTAGAAAATTACTATTACAGAGACTGAACTGACTGACCGGTTCACTGCCGCACAGGCAGCTTAGAAATGAATTCCTCGTGTCCATGAACGGCTCTTTGCGTTCACTGCCGCACAGGCAGCTTAGAAATACCCTACGATACAAGACTAGCAAGTACAACAGTTCACTGCCGCACAGGCAGCTTAGAAATAAGACGAACCAAGGAAACGACCATGAACATGGTTCACTGCCGCACAGGCAGCTTAGAAACGATAAACTCCTTTAAAAGTGGGGAGCTTTCAGTTCACTGCCGCACAGGCAGCTTAGAAAAAATTAATCAGACACTTATCACCACTCAACCAGTTCACTGCCGCACAGGCAGCTTAGAAAAGCGAAACCATGCGCTGGTTGGTTGCATCCTGGTTCACTGCCGCACAGGCAGCTTAGAAAGCAACACACCTCGGGCATACGCCTTCTTTAGAGTTCACTGCCGCACAGGCAGCTTAGAAAAAAATAGGACAATCGCCGGCGCGTATTGAGGCGTTCACTGCCGCACAGGCAGCTTAGAAAAGGCACCAGACCACCAGCGCAGCAAAACAGAAGTTCACTGCCGCACAGGCAGCTTAGAAAACAAAAGGCCGCTGGGTTCGCGCAAGCCGAGCGTTCACTGCCGCACAGGCAGCTTAGAAACGTATTACTAATCGAGGGTTTTAAGAGCCTAAGTTCACTGCCGCACAGGCAGCTTAGAAAGACCAAATTGTGCCGTTTTTTAACGCGTAGCCGTTCACTGCCGCACAGGCAGCCTAATAGAAAAAATTATTAAGTTTTAAGTGGAGCTGTTGTATGACTTGGCTCTGCACCAAAATCTACAAGGAATGGGGCGTTTTCACGGCCTATTTTTTCATGGGAAGTCTACATGGGTATTTCTGTAGACATAAAAAAACCGAGGGCTAAGTCAGCACTCGGTTGTCTATTTAGTAGTTTTGAATCAATGAGTTAAGTGGTACCAGTGGCCGGACTCGAACCGGCACGCTTTTAAGGGCGGGGGATTTTGAATCCCCTATGTCTACCAATTCCATCACACTGGCGCAGACACTTAAACTCTACATGGCTCTACATGCCATTTTTAACGCTTGAACTTAACAATTTACTATAAAAATCAAATTGTTGCAGTAGTTTTCTTGCTAGAGGGGTTGAATTTTGAATCCCCTATGTCTACCAATTCCATCACACTGGCGCAAACGTGGAGCGTATTATACGGTTCGTTTTCATTGGGTCAATGGGGTTCATGAATATTTTTTAAAATCATGAACCTTATGACCATTTTTAGCGTTCAACAAAGGCTCGTTCTATAACGTAATGGCCTAAAGTACCATTGCGAGCTTCGGTAAAGCCCATGCTGTCGAGGATGTTGGTGGTGTCTTTTATCATGCTGGGGCTACCGCAGATCATAAAACGATCATCATCCGTATTAAGATCCGGCAAGCCAAGATCTTTCGTCAGCTTACCCGTAGCGATCAGGTCGGTCAGGCGACCCTGGTTACGGAAGGCTTCGCGGGTGACGGTGGGGTAATACAGCAGTTTGTTGCTGACCATGTCGCCAAAGTATTCGTTGTTCGGCAGATGATCTTGAATTACATCGGCGTAGGCCAGTTCTGATAGTTCACGTACGCCGTGGGTGAGGATCACTTGATCGTATTGTTCGTAGATTTCCGGGTCTTTAATGATGCTCATAAAGGGCGCTAGGCCGGTGCCGGTGCTGATCAGGTAAAGATGCTTACCCGGTAGCAGGTTATCGTTGATCAAGGTGCCAGTGGGTTTGCGGCTAATCAGAATCTGATCGCCTACTTGGATGCGTTGTAATTTGGAGGTCAACGGACCGTCCTGTACTTTAATGCTGAAGAACTCGAGTTGTTCCTCATGGTTGGCACTGGCAATGCTGTAAGCGCGCATCAGTGGGCGGCCTTCGTGTTCTAGACCGATCATGGTGAAGTGACCGTTTTTAAAGCGAAAGCTAGGGTCTCTGCTGGTGGTGAAGCTAAATAGGGTATCGTTCCAGTGATGTACGCTGAGAACTTCTTCGCGACCGATATTAGACATGGAACTACCTCATACTAAATGGGTGATAGTGGTTTGTATTCAGGTTATAAAAACTGAATCACTTATTTCTTAAGTGCATATTAAACCTACCTGCTATATTGTTAAAGACGATTGTTATGATAATGCTTATCGGAAAAACAGATTATGAAATATACCTTGCGGCAATTAGAGGTTTTTTTGGCGGTGGCGCATTTCGATAATATCTCGCGAGCGGCGGATAGTTTGTCGATGTCCCAGTCGGCTGCCAGTGGTGCGCTGCGTGATCTTGAATCTCAATTCGATATTCAGTTGTTTGATCGTATTGGTAAACGATTGAAAATTAACGAGTTGGGACGGTTGCTACGGCCCCGTGCTGAGGCCTTATTAGAGCGTGCTCGAAGTTTGCAGTTGGATATGTCCCAGCATCAAGCGGTGGGGCAGTTGAAAATTGGGGCTACCATGACTATCGGTAATTATCTGGCGGTGGGCTTAATGGCCCGTTATCTGGATGAGCAGCCTCGCGCTAAGTTGGATCTTCAGGTGGCTAATACATCGGTCATTACGGCTCGGCTGATCAACTTTGAGTTGGATATCGGTTTGGTGGAGGGGGAAGTGCAGCATCCCGATCTGGAGGTGATTCCTTGGGTGAAGGATCAACTGGAGGTGTTTTGTGCGCCGGATCACCCCTTGGCTAGCAAACATCAGTTGAGTGATACCGATTTGGTGTCCGCTCGCTGGGTGCTGCGTGAACAGGGCTCAGGTACCCGTCAGGCGTTTGATTGGGCGTTACACGGGTTGTTGCCTAACTTGAATGTACTGTTAGAGTTGGAACACGTCGAAGGGATTAAACAGGCGGTGATGCAGGGCTTGGGGATCGGTTGTTTATCCCGCATTGCATTGCAGGAATCTTTTGAACTGGGCTCCTTGGTGCCGTTGCGTGTTGCGGGTCGTGATTTTAGTCGACAGTTATATTTGGTGATCAATCGACATAAGTATCGCAGTGCCGGTATCGAGCGCTGGATGGAGTTATGCCATGAAACGGCTAATCCGATTTAAGCGATGCGCTGTTAGGTGTGACGGGTGACGCCCGATGTTTTACAAATTTCTTACAAAATCGATAACTTCATCTGACTTTTTAATCTCGGGCTGAGGGTAGAGTCACTACAACGGTGGTTTACGCCACTAGACTCTCAACTCAGGAATGTGACCATGAAAACTCAAGCTGATAAACATATGTTAAGACGATCCCTCAGGACATTGGGCTGTGTATTGTTGACCCTGTTGCCGCTGTGGGCTCAGGCGAATCAGGTCAGTCTGAATATTAATCTGGCCACTCCGGTGATGCAGGCGGATCAGTCCCATCGGGCCTTTATTAAGGTGTCGTTGGAAGGGTTCAAGCAGCAGGATAAACAAGCCCGGATACCGGCCAATGTCGCTATTGTGCTGGATAAGTCCGGTTCTATGGGTGGCGATAAAATTCAGTATGCCCGTGAAGCGGCGATTATGGCGATCAAGCGGCTGGATGAGCGGGATATCGTCTCGGTGGTTAGTTACGATTCACGGGTTCAGGTGGTGGTGCCCGCCACTCAGGTGCGCGAGCAGCAGCATATCTATGATGCTATCCGTCAAATTCATGCCAATGGTAATACCGCGCTGTTTGCGGGTGTCAGCAAAGGCGCCAATGAACTGCGTAAGTTTCTCAGCCGTAATAAAGTGAATCGGGTGATTTTACTCTCCGATGGGCTGGCCAATGTTGGCCCACAATCAGCCTCTGAGTTAGGTGAGTTGGGGGCGTCATTGGCGAAAGAGGGCATCAGTGTCACCACTATCGGTTTAGGGTTGGGTTATAACGAAGATTTGATGACCCGCTTAGCTGGCTTTAGTGATGGCAACCATGCCTTTGTCGAAAACGCGGAAGACTTAGCCTCCGTATTTCAGTATGAGTTTGGCGATGTGTTATCGGTGGTAGCGCAGGGGGTCAATATTGAGATCCATTGTCAAAACGGCGTTAAACCGATTCGTTTGCTCGGACGGGAAAGTGAGATTATGGGCAATCGGGTGACGACACGGCTGAATCAGCTGTATAGCGAGCAGGAAAAATTCGTTATTCTGGAGGTCGAGGTGCCCGCCCAGCAAGCCGAGACCGAACTAGAACTGGTGTCAGTGAAGGTGGCTTACGATAATCTGTTCACTCAGCACCAAGAGCAGTTGGCCGGCCAGAGCATCGCCCGTTTTAGTGGTTCACGACAGGAAGTCTCTGCGGCGCGGGATGATAAAGCACTGGAAGCAGCGGTTGAGCAGGTGGCGAACGAATACAGTCGGGATGCCATTGAAGCGCGGGACAGTGGTGACCTCGAAGGGGCGAAGAAAATCCTGCAAGATAGTGCTTCTTATTTAGGCTCGCAGGCTAAGTCTTTGAGCTCGCCCCGTTTGCAAGAGCAGCAAGAGGAAGCCCTGCAGGATGCGGATGCGCTAGAAACCGAGCAGGACTGGAACAAACAGCGTAAAGAGCTGAAAGCGCGGCAGTATAAACGCGCCACTCAGCAGACCTATTAATACCACGGGTGTGGGGAAGCCAATTGGTTAACCCCACGCCACAGCGGAAGAGCCTGTGAAAAGACGAACACCCTTGTTGCTTGCCGTGATTATTGCCTTGCCGCTGCTATTGCTGGCGTGGTTTGGGGTGCGCTGGCAGTTGGATCAACAGCAGGTGGTCGCTCATCAATTAAGTAACTTGGTTAGTGAACGGTTGCAGAGTATTGATGGGCAGTTTCAAGAGCATTTTTTTCTGCTGCAGCAGGGCTTTATTCGTCAGGCAGAAGCCTTACAGCAAGAAACGGCGGGGCAGTATAGCGTTGCGCCTATACGCCGTTTGATCTCGCAGTCGGCGGTGGTTAAACAGATGTTTGTGTTGTCGCCTACAGGGGAGCGTCGTTTCCCACCGCGGGATCAGCCGTTAACTCAGCAGGAGCAGGCGTTTGTTGATTTAAGTCGTAACCTATTGCGCGAGCCGGAACGTTTTACTATGCCGGTGCTCGATCCGGTTGGGCCGGCTGGGCGTCAGGGTTTCTCCTCGGCCAGCATCGATGAGTTGCAGAGCGCTCAATTAAACGAATCCGTGGCGCAAAAATCCCGTTATCGTGCCGATGCTTCTGTTCAGGCGCTGTCGGGCTCCACCGGACTCAACGCTTCGCAGCAGCCCCACGGCTGGATCGCTTGGTATGCTGAAGCGGGTTTGCAGCAGATCTTCTGGTGGCAAGACAGGGGTGGCAATACCATTGGCTTTGCGCTGAACTCTCCCCGTTTGTTATCGGATCTGATCAACCTGTTGCCCTCTAGTACGGTGAGTGCTACGGATGATCAGGCAGATGACATTGAGAGCCATAGTGAAATTCGGTTGATGAATGATCGTGGTGAAATGGCTTATAGCTGGGGGAGTTCGGTGGCGGGGTCCACGGCAAAACCGCTGCAGATTCTACCTTTGAGCCACCCGTTGGCGAGTTGGCATCTGGCCTATTATGCTGCTGAATTGCCGGTGGCGATCACTGGTTGGCTGGGATTAGTCGTGTTATTGGTGTTGCTTGGGGCGGGGTTGTCGACGCTAGCTTACTTGTTGTATCGCGAACATCACCGCGAGCTAAGCATTGCCGAACAGCGAGTGAATTTTGTGAATCAGGTTTCCCATGAACTGAAAACGCCGTTGACCAATGTGCGCTTATATACCGAAATGCTGGAACAAACATTGCCGGATGATGAGCCGCTGGCGCAGCGCTATTTGGGCGTGATCAGCAGTGAAGCAGGGCGATTGTCGCGTTTGATTGATAATGTGCTGAGCTTTTCCCGTGCAAAGCGAGAAGGGCTTAGTGTTCGCTATCAGCAGGGCATGATCGATCAGTGCATCGCTCAAGTGGTGGCGCTGTTTACGCCGGTGTTGAGTGCGCGACAATTAAGCCTGCGTTTTAGTGGCAAGGCGACGCAACGGTGTTATTTCGATAGCGAAGCGTTGGAGCAAATTCTTAACAACCTGCTGAGTAACTGTGAAAAATATGCGGCGGCGGGGCGTTTTGTTGATATCCATAGTTGGCAAGAGGAACACGTGGACGGCTTATATAGTTATATTCGGGTGAGCGATTTCGGCCCTGGGGTTTCGCCGGATGATGTCGAAAAACTGTTCGAACCCTTCTACCGTGGCAGCGATAAACTCACCGAAGGGGTGAGCGGCACAGGGATTGGTTTAGGGCTGGCGCGGGATTTAGCCAGAGCGCACCGGGGCGATCTTATTATCGAACCTCATGGACTAACAGCCCCGTCGGGCGCTTGTTTTTTACTCACGCTGGCAACCCCTATTAGGATAGAAACTGCCTCCACGGAGGCCTGCCATGAATAGACGGACCCTATTATGAAGCTTTTGATTGCCGAGGATGACCTGCATATTCGTCAGGGGCTAGCGCTGCTGCTGGAAGCGGAAGGCTATGACTGTATCGAAGCGGCCGATGGTGAGCAGGCCTGGCAGTTATATCTGCAGCATCAGCCGGATCTGGTGTTGTTGGATATTATGATGCCAAAGCAGGATGGTTATGCGGTGTGTCGGCGTATTCGGCAACAGAATGAGCAGCTACCGGTGATTTTTATTACCGCTAAGTCGGAAGAGATTGATCAGGTGCTGGGTCTAGAACTGGGGGCGGATGATTACATTAAAAAACCCTTCGGTAGCCGAGAAGTGATTGCCCGGATTCGGGCAGTGACGCGGCGGGCGCAGCGTCCAGTGGTCGATCTGGCCGAGTCGGATAACTTTGTTATGGCCGACCTTGAGATTAGGCCTGCTGAATTTCGTGCGCTGCGGGTTGATAAGGTGATTGAGTTAAGCCTAAGAGACCTGAAAATACTGCGCTTGCTGTTCGAGCAGCAGGGCAAGGTGGTGGATCGCGATGCGCTGTTTAATCACTGCTGGGGGCGGGACTATTTTGCCAACAGTCGCACGCTGGATCAGCATATATCGAAACTACGTAAGGCAATTGAGTTGGATGCGAAGTCGCCGCGGATTATCATCACGGTGCATGGCGTCGGTTATCGCTTTGATGGGGTGTGTTGAACGGGCGTGAGTTGAGGCGAGAGACTAAGAGGGCGCCTGATAACACCCTCTTAGGTTCTGTTTACTTACTTTCGTGTTGGGCTTCACGCAGTTGCTGCTTGAGCTCGCGTCGTTTGCTGCTGGTATCGTTAGCGTCGGCACCGATATGGGCTTCGCCCCGCTGCTGTGCCAGTTGCATCTGTTTCTGACGTTCCATGAAACGTTGACGCTGCTCATCGCTGAGGCTGTCATAGCAGTTCGGGCAGCTGATGCCGGCCTGATATTGCTCGCTTTGCATCTGTTCTTCGGTCAGTGGTAAACGGCAAGCATGACACTGATCGTAGCTGCCTTTTTCAAGCTGGTGGTTGACGGTTACGCGGTTATCAAACACAAAGCATTCGCCCTCCCACAGGGACTGTTCCTGTGGAACCTCTTCCAAGTATTTAAGAATACCGCCTTCTAAGTGATAGACCTCATCGAAGCCTTGCTCTTTCAGGTAAGCGGTGGATTTTTCACAGCGGATACCGCCGGTGCAAAACATTGCGACCTTCTTGTTTTTCTGCGGGTCTAGCTGTTCTTTTACGTAGTCCGGAAACTCGCGGAAGGTGTTGGTGTTGGGATTAATAGCCCCTTTAAAGGTGCCCACCTGTACTTCATAATCATTACGGGTATCAACCAGTGTTACTTCAGGATCAGAGATCAGGGCGTTCCACTCGTCGGGTTTAACATAGGTGCCGACGATCCGTTTGGGATCGATGCCGTCCACGCCCATGGTGACAATCTCTTTCTTCAGCTTAACTTTGGTGCGATGAAAGGGGTTGCTGTCGTCAATGGATTCTTTATAGCCGATATCGGCTAGGCGAGGGTCGTTCTGCAACCAGCTCAGCAGGGCATCAATACCGGCGCGGCTGCCAGCCACGGTGCCGTTAATGCCTTCACGCGCCAGCAGCAGTGTGCCGCGCACATCGTTGTTCAACATAACGTTGTGCAGTGGTTCACGCAGGGCTTCAAAATCTTCAAGCACGACAAACTTATACATCGCGCAGACTATAGTCTGTGACATCTGTTCTCCTCAGCCGACCGAATCGTAAATCCGGAGCCTATGGTTAATAAAGGGTTAATAAATGGTTGATATAATTAAGAGGGTTAAAAAGATCAGGGCGGCATTATACGCGCATCCAAGTACTATTAAGACGGATAAATAGTAGGGGCTTTAGTGGTGCGGCACAAAAATCGTTCAGGTGTTTTGTAACTTATTGATTAAAAAGAAGGTTAAGGCGTTAGTGGACGACTATGTAAGCCAGTCTTACGCTCGGAGACTTTTACTTCCTTCTTCTGAACCATAGTAATGTCGAATTAACGCTTTGATTTAACAGGATGTGGCTATTATGCTTGAAGTACGTTTATGGCAGGGATGCAGCCTCGATAGGTGCTATAACGCGCTGTTTAAGTGCCTTAGCCGCAAAATCAATATCGTTTTGTAAAAGATGACACAAGGAAAGAACATAATGAATATATTTAAAACGTTATTAAGCATCACCTTGCTTATTCCCACTTTAGTATTTGCCCAAGGCGGGAATACTCCTGTTGAAGGGATTGATATCATTATTAAAAGCATAACTATGTCTGAAAAAGTAGAATTAAATGAGGGACAGTTAGAAAGAGTCAGCGCGTTAAAAGACGAAGCCCGCTCATATTACCTTTCTGAAGTAATTCCCCCGATGCTGAACAAAGCGATGGGCGGAAAATACAATGAAAAAGAACTACAGAACATCTTGCTTAAACAGTTGCTCGCTAACCGATGTAACCCCTGTAAAGCTTTTGAAACTTTCTCGTATAAAGCTAAAGACTCACGAACAAAAGAGACTTATTCCGTCACGTTTAATCTACATACTCAAGTTGATATCGCAAAACCGCAACATAAGGTGGCTGAAGTGAGTGCTTCACGCGAACTCAAAGTGAAAGCCGTTCCTGATGCGATAAAACCTAAATAGGATGCATCATATCACGGGCTGTTAAGTGCCTTAGCCGCAAAAGCAATACTGTTTTGTAAAAGATGACACAAGGAAAGAACATAATGAATATATTTAAAATGTTATTAAGCATCACCTTGCTTGTTCCCACTTTAGTATTTGCCCAAGGTGGGGATACTCCTGTTGAAGGGATTGATATCATTATTAAAGCAGCAGGTTTATCTGGGAAAGTGGAATTAAATGAGGGTCAGTTAAAAAGAGTCAGCGCGTTAAAGGATGAAGTACGCTCATATTACCTTTCTGAAGTAATCCCCCCGATGCTAAACAAAGCGATGGGCGGAAAATACAATGAAAAAGAACTACAGAATATCTTGCTTAAACAGTTGCTCGCTAACCGATGTAACCCCTGTAAAGCTTTTGAAACTTTCTCGTATAAAGCTAAAGACTCACGAACAAAAGAGACTTATTCCGTCACGTTTAATCTGCATACTCAAGTTGATATCGCAAAACCGCAACATAAGGTGGCTGAAGTGAGTGCTTCACGCGAACTCAAAGTGAAAGCCGTTCCTGATGCGATAAAACCTAAATAGGATGCATCATATCACGGGCTGTTAAGTGCCTTAGCCGCAAAAGCAATGTTGCTTTGTAAAGATGATACAAGGAAAGAACATGATGAATATATTTAAAACGTTATTAAGCATCACCTTGCTTATTCCCACTTTAGTATTTGCCCAAGGCGGGAACACTCCTGTTCCAGGGATTGATATCATTATTAAAAGCATAACTATGTCTGAAAAAGTAGAATTAAATGAGGCTCAGTTAAAAAGAGTCAGCGCGTTAAAAGACGAAGCCCGCTCATATTACCTTTCTGAAGTAATTCCCCCGATGCTGAACAAAGCTATGGGCGGAAAATACAATGAAAAAGAACTACAGAATATCCTGCTTAAACAGTTGCTCGCTAACCGATGTAACCCCTGTAAAGCTTTTGAAACTTTCTCGTATAAAGCTAAAGACTCACGAACAAAAGAGACTTATTCCGTCACGTTTAATCTACATACTCAAGTTGATATTGCAAAGCCGCAGCGTAAAGTGGCTGAAATGAGTGCTTCACGCGAACTCAAAGTGAAAGCCGTTCCTGATGCGATAAAACCTAAATAGGATGCTTCATCAGTTAGATGATGATTCATATAGTGAGTGCAACAACGCTTAGTTGAATTTGCGCAATAGGTCATTTCACAACAGATTGCTGCAGGGGAAAATACTGTGCTAGGCGTTGGGTGTTGTCGTTTTCATGTTTATTGACGGGTTTACGTTGGGCGTCATCCGCTGTGAATGTCTGCATGATCAAGTACCTAATTAGTTGTACGGTAAGGTTTATGTCGTGTCTTCTGCTCTACTATGCTCTTTCTAGCAAGCGACCCTGTCGTGTCGAGCCACCTTTTATTCTGAGCGTTCCATTGTCGTAGTGGTCGAAATCATTAGATTGACGTGGTTAATATTGCTGAAGTTTAAAGGGGACTCGGGTAGAATATGCGCCCTTTTGTTGGCTGAACGCAGGTAGTGCGGTTCGCCTTAGCTAAATCACTGAATGTTAGGTTGACGTTTTTCTATGCAGGTTAAAGATTTTCATTTTGATCTACCCGATGAGCTAATTGCCCGCTATCCCTTGGAAAAGCGTAGCGACAGCCGTTTATTCTGTGTTGATGGCAATAGTGGCGAGTTTCAGCATCGACAGTTTTTTGATGTGTTAGAGCTGCTCGAACCCGGTGATTTGGTGGTATTTAACAACACCCGGGTGATTCCCGCGCGCATGTTCGGCGAAAAAGCTTCTGGCGGTAAGATCGAAGTGCTGATTGAGCGAGTGTTGGATGAGCGTTCGGCGCTGGCCCATATTCGGTCAAGTCGTTCACCGAAGCCCGGTGCCGAATTAACCCTCGATGGTGGTTTGAAAGCGACCATGGTGAGACGCCATGATGATCTGTTCGAACTGGAATTCGATCTGGCGGAAGGTCATCTGATCGATGCGTTAGAGCAGTTTGGTCATATGCCATTGCCACCTTATATGAAACGTGAAGATGAATTGTCGGATCGCGAACGTTATCAGACGGTGTATAACGAGAAGCCCGGTGCGGTGGCTGCGCCGACAGCTGGTTTGCATTTTGATGACGCCCTGATGCGCAGCTTGGAAGAAAAAGGTGTTAATAAAGCCTTTGTTACCCTGCATGTTGGCGCGGGCACTTTCCGCCCGGTGAAGGTCGATAATATTCAGGATCATAAGATGCATGCTGAATATATTGAGGTGTCTGAAGAGGTGTGTCAGGCGGTTCGGGAAACCAAGGCGCGGGGCAATCGGGTCTTGGCGGTGGGCACTACCTCGGTGCGTTGTCTCGAAACAGCCAGCAAAAGTGGCGAAATTGAGCCGTTTTTTGGTGATACCGATATCTTTATCTTCCCCGGTTATCAATTTCGTACGGTGGATCTGTTGATTACCAACTTCCACTTGCCCGAATCGACTCTGCTGATGCTGGTGTCGGCATTTGCTGGGTATGATCATATGATGGCGGCCTACAAAGAAGCGGTGGCGCAACGGTATCGTTTCTTTAGTTATGGCGATGCGATGTTGCTGACCAAGCAAACAGTGAAATAAACCCGAGTGACGGTTTGGCGACGTTGTTGCTGCGAAACTAACGGCCGTTGGCGTGGGTAAAAATGGCAGTGAGCCTTTAATTTATGTAATTCAGCCTTATATAGGGAAGAGATAGCCGTTCCCCTGGCGAAACCAGACAGTAGGAAAGCGTGTGACCAGAGAATGTTTTATGAAGTTTGAGCGTTTGGCGACCGATGGCAAAGCCCGTCGTGGCCGCTTAAGCTTTCCCCGTGGTGATGTTGAGACACCGGCCTTTATGCCGGTGGGAACCTATGGTTCGGTTAAGGGGATGTTGCCGAAAGATATTGAGGCGATTGGCGCTCAGATCATTCTGGGTAACACCTTTCACCTGATGCTGCGTCCCGGCACGGAAGTGATTAAAGCCCATGGTGATCTGCATGACTTTATGAACTGGAAAGGGCCAATTTTGACCGACTCCGGTGGTTTTCAGGTGTTTAGCCTAGGCGCGATGCGCAAGATCACTGAAGCGGGGGTGCATTTCCAGTCTCCGGTGAATGGCTCAAAAGTCTTTATGGGGCCGGAAGAGTCGATGCAGGTGCAGCGTGATCTTGGCTCTGACATTGTGATGATCTTCGATGAGTGTACGCCATACCCTGCCACTGAGACGGAAGCGGCTGAGTCGATGCGTTTGTCATTGCGTTGGGCTAAGCGTTCTAAAGCGGCTCATGGTGATAGTCCTTCTGCGCTGTTTGGTATCGTGCAGGGCGGCATGTTCCCCCATCTGCGGGATGAATCGATCGAAGGACTAAACGAAATCGGTTTCGATGGTTATGCGATTGGTGGGTTATCCGTCGGCGAACCGAAAGAAGAGATGGTTAAAGTATTGGATCATCTGGCGTATAAAATGCCGGAAGATAAGCCGCGTTACCTGATGGGCGTGGGTAAGCCAGAAGATCTGGTTGAAGGTGTGCGCCGCGGGGTCGATATGTTCGACTGCGTGATGCCAACCCGAAATGCGCGTAATGGTCATCTATTTACCCGTAATGGTGTGGTAAAACTGCGTAACTCCGCCAATAAAACGGATACGCGGCCACTGGATGAGCAATGTACGTGTTATACCTGTCAGAATTTCAGTCGTGCCTATTTGCACCATCTTGATAAATGTAAAGAGATCGTTGGCTCACAGCTAAATACGATCCATAACCTACATTACTATCAGGAGCTTATGGCTGGATTGCGTCAGGCCATTGAACAGGGTAAATTGGACGACTTTGTTGACCAGTTCTACCAGCTTAAGGGGATGGAAACACCGCCTCTTAATGATGACGTTTGATTTTATTTTTTTAATTATTGTAAGTATTAGGAGAAGCCTTAATGAGCTTGTTAATCTCTTCAGCACACGCTGCAGACGCTGCCGGACCGGGTGGTTTGGACCCAAGTATGTTCAACCTGATTTTTCTGGTTGGCTTCGGTGTTATTTTTTACATGTTTATGTGGCGCCCTCAGGCTAAACGGGCAAAAGAACATAAAGCACTACTCGGTGGACTGACTAAAGGTGATGAAGTGATCACCGCAGGCGGCCTGATCGGTAAAGTTGTGCGTCTGAATGATGATTACATTGTTCTTAGCGTCAACGATACCACTGAACTGACTTTCCAAAAGACTCATGTCAGTGCAGCGTTGCCAAAAGGCACAATCAAACAGATCTAAGCATCAAACTGTAACAAAACGCCACTATCGTGGCGTTTTTTGGATGTGATGAAATCATGCCTGTCACGGGTTTGGTTTTTTAACCGTTTAAATCTAAATACTGGTGCCTAGGCGGGGCATGCATGGTTGTAAATCATGTATTTACCCATCGCCGGGCTAGTTAGGGACAGAGCGCCATGCTCAATAAAAATCCACTGTGGAAAAACGCGCTGATCGTGCTGGTATTGCTGATCGGCTGTATCTACGCTGCGCCTAACCTTTACCCTGATGATTATGCTGTACAGCTCTCCGGTACTCGGGAAGCGAATATTGTCAACCAGCCGTTGCTGGATCAGGTTAAGCAGGAACTGCAGCAGGCTAATATTAGTGTTAAAGGTGATGAACTGACCGATAAAGGTGGATTGATCCGCTTTGAAGACGGTCGTGCTCAGCTTGAAGCGAAAGAGATTATCAGCCGGACCTTGGGTGATAATTATGTTGTGGCGCTTAACCTAGCACCGACAACGCCGGAATGGCTAAGATCTCTGGGCGCAGGCCCGATGAAGTTGGGTCTCGATCTACGTGGCGGTGTGCATTTCCTGTTGGAAGTGGACATGGTGTCTGCCGTTGCACAGCGTCTAGATGTTTACGTGAGCGAAATTAAAACCAAACTGCGTACTGAAAAATTACGTTATCGTTCGGTTGATCACCGTGAAGACGGCAGCTTAGAGCTGAAGTTCTCTACGGCAGATGTTCGAGATCAGGCCGAGACGCTGCTGCGTAAGGACTACACGGAATTTCTGGTTAACAGTGAAGACAAAGACGGTGCGTTTTACATCAATGTCAATCTGGCGGAAAGTCAAATCCGTGAGATCGAAGACTATGCGATCAAACAGAACCTCACCACTCTGCGTAATCGGGTGAATGAGCTGGGTGTCGCCGAGCCACTGGTACAGCGTCAAGGGCGTAACCGTATTGTGGTTCAGTTGCCGGGTATCCAAGATGCCGCTGCGGCTAAACGGATTATCGGTAAAACAGCGAACCTTGAGTTCCGTCTGGAAGCCACGACTGATGCCTCACGGGCGACCACCGAAACTTATCCGTTCCGCGATCAAAGCCGTGATGCCACTCTCGAAAAAGACATTATCATTACGGGAGCTAGCGTCTCTAATGCACAGTCATCCTTTGATGAGAACGGTCAGCCGCAGGTGAATATCTCGCTGGACGCCAAAGGCGGTCAGATGATGAACCGTACTACCCGTAATGCGATCAAGCGACGCATGGCGGTACTGTTTGTCGAGCATAAGAATCGGACACTGTATGAAACCGTGGATGGTGAGCAGGTTGCCAAGCGGGTTCCTTATGTTGAGAAACGGATTATCTCACTGGCGACGATTCAGAGCGTACTGGGTGCTAGCTTCCGGATTACCGGGCTTGATAGTGCCACAGAGTCTTCTGAATTAGCATTGCTGTTGCGGGCCGGTGCTTTGGCTGCCCCTATCTATTTCGTTGAGGAACGTACAGTCGGCCCAAGCCTAGGTGAGCAGAATATTTCACAGGGTATGTTGTCGGTACAGATCGGCTTTGCTCTCGTGTTGCTGTTTATGGTGGCGTACTACCGGGTCTTTGGTTTGCTGGCGAATATCGCGCTGACCTTTAACCTAGTGTTGTTGCTGGCGGTGATGTCGATTATGTCGGCGACCTTAACGTTGCCGGGTATTGCCGGTATCGTGTTGACCGTAGGTATGGCTGTCGATGCTAACGTGTTGATCTTCTCGCGAATACGAGAAGAGCTTAAGAATGGGTTGCCGACGCAATCGGCGATCAGTGCCGGTTTCGACCGAGCGTTCTCCACCATTTTTGATGCCAATATCACCACCTTGTTAGCGGCCGTGATTCTGTTTGCGATGGGGTCTGGTCCGGTGAAAGGGTTCGCGATTACCCTGTCGGTCGGTATTATCACCTCCATGTTCACCGCCATTTTGGTGACTCGGATGTTGGTTAATTTGACTTACGGCGGTCGTGCGCTGAAAAAACTGTCGATTTGACGGAGTAGAGTAAGATGACGACTGAAAAAATCTATAACTTTATGGGGCTGCGTAAAATCGCAGCGGCCTTATCGATTGCTCTACTGCTGATTTCGATCGCATCGTTGGCGATTAATGGGCTGAAGTTTGGTCTGGATTTCACCGGCGGTTCACTCATCGAGGTGGGCTATCAGCAGGAACCGGATCTCAATGGTATTCGGGATAAGCTGCAAGGTGCCGGCTATGATGATGCGGTGGTGCAAACCTTTGGTTCGCCGGTTGATATCCTTATTCGTATGGGTGTTGCCCATGATCCCAAGCTTGGTGATCATGTATTGGAAACTCTGCAAAGCGGTGAGACCCAAGAGCTGACTCTGCGGCGTAACGAATTTGTGGGTGCGCAGGTGGGTGAAGAACTGCGAGAGCAGGGTGGTTTGGGCATGTTGCTGGCACTGTTTATGGTGATGGTATATGTGGCATTCCGCTTTCAGCTGAAGTTCTCGATCGCATCGGTGGCCGCTTTGGCACACGATGTTTTGATTGTGCTGGGCTTCTTCTCGCTATTTCAATTTGATTTTGATCTGACGGTGTTAGCGGCGATTCTAGCGGTCATTGGTTATTCGCTTAACGATACGATTGTGGTGTCTGACCGTATCCGCGAGAACTTCCGAAAACTGCGTAAGGGTGATGCACTCGAGATTATGAACGTCTCGTTGAGTCAGACCCTTGGGCGTACCTTAGTGACCTCGTT
The DNA here is from genome assembly GCF_018860855.1 of Amphritea atlantica. GTDB lineage: Bacteria > Pseudomonadota > Gammaproteobacteria > Pseudomonadales > Balneatricaceae > Amphritea > Amphritea atlantica_A. Next base: position 41,873 of record NZ_JAHKQE010000035.1, on the reverse strand, counting down.
AACAACCTTGTTGGTGCTGGTGGCGCTGGCGGTGTTTGGTGGCGAAATGATCTTTGGTTTTGCTGTCGCGCTGCTGGTGGGTGTCTGTGTGGGTACCTATTCTTCCATCTATGTGGCGGCAAACGTGCTGATCTTGATGGGGCTTTCTAAAGAAGACCTGATCCCTCAGGAAAAACCTGAGGGTGAAGAAGTCGACGAAATGCCTTAATTGCAGCTATTGGCTTGGGGTTGTTGACCCACTAGGCTAGTACCTGAAAAAACCGTGACGATTGTCGCGGTTTTTTTTCGCCTGTCGGTTGGAGTGGTTTGATAGTGTGCCAGTTATTGCCGGTTTTAACGTTGGTCCGGTTTATATTCGGTTATTGCTGTCCCAAAGAATGGCGCTATTATTATGGCTGTAGCGGGAAGTGTTACTTTCGGCTTTTAAACATGATTCTGGTCCGGCAAAACGAGCCAGATTAAGGTATTGTTGAAGTATCGTTATTTCAAACCTACATAGCAGAAGATGATGCATGTCAGACTCAAAACATTTTTCTGAAGATCCTCATGCCGACCGCGAAGCGGAGAAATATGAACGTCCGATTGCCAGCCGAGAGATGATTATGGCGCTGCTGGCGGAGCAGGGCGAGCCCTTGACCCGACCGCAGATTGAAGCGCTGCTGGATATCGAGGATGAAGAGAGCGCGGAGGCGCTACGCCGTCGCTTGCGAGCGATGGAGCGCGATGGTCAGTTAATGCGTGACCGTAAAGCCCATTATATTTTGTTGAGTAAGTTAGACCTAGTGGCGGGTCGGATCGCGGGGCACCGAGATGGTTTTGGTTTTCTTATTCCGGATGAGGGCGGTGATGATATCTTTCTCTCAGCTCGGGAGATGCGGCAGGTGTTCGACGGGGATCGTGCGCTGGTGCGAGCTACTGGGGAAGATCGCCGAGGCCGGACAGAAGGTGCCATTGTTGAGGTATTAGAACGGAAAACTCGGAAGCTGGTGGGCCGTTTTCATGGCCATGGGGGATTCGGTTATATGACCCCCGAAAATCAGCGCATCAGTAATGATATCCAGATCCTGCCTGATCCCGACGGTAAGCTGAAATATAAAGAGGGCCAGTTGGTGGTGGTTGAGTTGATCACACCACCCTCTAAGCGAGCTAAGGCGACGGCTCGGGTGACCGAAGTGCTGGGCGATCATATGGCGCCGGGAATGGAGATCAAGGTTGCCATCCACAACTATGATATTCCTAACGAATGGACTGATGGGATACGCCAAGAGGTCAGTGAGTTTGGCCCAGATGTACCTGATTCAGCGATGGAAAACCGTGTTGATCTGCGTGATCTGCCGCTAGTCACCATTGATGGTGAAGATGCCAAGGATTTCGATGATGCGGTCTACTGTGAGCCGATCCGTTCCGGTGGCTGGCGTTTATGGGTAGCTATCGCCGATGTATCGGCCTATGTGCATCCGGGTAGTCAGTTAGATATTGAAGCGCACCTGCGCGGTAACTCGGTGTATTTTCCTGAGTTTGTAGTGCCGATGCTGCCTGAGATACTGTCGAACGGCCTGTGTTCGCTGAATCCCGATGTGAACCGTTTGGCGATGGTCTGTGAGATGACCATCAGTGATGCCGGTAAACTAACCGACTATACCTTTTATGAAGCGGTGATTCGCTCTAAGGCGCGGCTAACCTATACCAAGGTCGGTGCCATGCTGGAAGAGCCAGATTCGGAGCAGGGCATTGCGATGCGCCAACAATATGCGGAGGTGTTGCCGCATATTATCCATCTGCATGATCTCTATTTTGCCCTGCGTCGTGCCCGTGAAGAGCGTGGTGCCATCGATTTTGAAACCACTGAAACCCGCATTTTGTTTAGTGAAGAGCGCAAGATCGAGAAGATAGTGCCGGTGGTGCGTAACGATGCGCATAAGATTATCGAAGAATGTATGCTTTGCGCCAATGTCGCGGCAGCGAGTATTTTGCAGAGCATGAAGCAGCCTGCGCTGTTTCGAGTGCATGATGGCCCGAAAGATTCAAAACTACAGACTCTGCGCACCTATCTTGGGCCTTTAGGCTTGAGCTTGGGCGGAGGCGATGAGCCAACCCCGCCGGATTATCAAGCCCTGTCGGAATCGTTAGAAGGGCGCGCCGATAAGCATGCTATTCAGGTGATGATGTTACGGTCTATGTCGCAGGCGGTATACAGCCCCGAACATAAAGGTCATTTCGGGCTGAATTATGAAGCCTATGCTCATTTTACCTCGCCGATTCGTCGTTACCCGGATCTGTTGGTGCATCGGGCCATACGGGGTCTGATTCACTCGGATAGTAAGAGCAGCCATATCACCCGTCCGGCCAATTTCAAGCTCGATAAACGCTTTGCGCATCGTTACACTCTCGCACAGATGGTTGAGCTAGGTGAACACTGTTCGATGACCGAGCGGCGTGCCGATGATGCTACCCGTGATGTGATGTCGTGGCTCAAATGTGAATATATGCAGGATTGCGTCGGTGATGAGTTCAGCGGAGTGATTTCGGCGGTGACTGGTTTTGGCGTGTTTGTCGAACTGGAAGAGGTCTATGTTGAGGGCTTGATTCATATCTCTGCCCTGCCGGGCGATTATTATCACTACGATGCGGCTCTACAGCGGTTGCATGGTGAACGCAGTGGTAAGTCTTTCCGTCTAGGAGACCGAGTACAGGTGCTAGTCGCTAGAGTCGATCTCGATGATCGTAAGATCGATTTCGAGCTGGTGAAAAAACTGGAGCTCGGCGAAAAAACTGATGGTGATACCGCTAAGCCAGAACCAAAACGCTTGAGTAAGCGGGAGCTGTTGCGGCAGGGTAAGCTGTCTCTAGCCGAGCTAGAAAGCCGACAGGGACGCAAACCTGGAGGACGACCATCGGCTAAACCCTCGAAATCGACTTCGGGTAAGCCCGATAGCAAGCGCTCCCGTCAGACGTCTGAATCGGAAGCGCCTTGGGCGAAGTCGGATAAGCGCGATGGCGCTCGGCCACCCCGTAAGCGTGGGGCAGAGCCTAAAGAAGGCAAAGGCTCACGTCAGCCAATGGAAGCGAAACCGGCGAAAAATAGTGCGCGTCTGAGTGAAACCGAGTTAGAGCTGACACGGCTATCCCGCAAACCCTCCAAAGGGCTGAGCAATCGTGCGAAAAAACGCAAGTTGAAGAAATTGCGAGGTAAGCGTTCGGATAAATAATCGGCTAACTCGACCACTTCTGCCGCGTAGCTGATGTTAACGAGGGCTTTTGCGGCGAACTAATTAAGGCAGATATCATCCTTGGTGGTATCTGCCTTTTTTGGTTTTCTAGCCGTGTGTTACGAGATATAGACAGGTTTTCAGTCTTTCATCACTGTTTGAGTATCGAAGTAGGTACAATCTACCCATTATGGTTAATTATTTTTTTATATTAGGTAATATTAATTTATTGTTTTTATTAGGTTTTATTTTTTTTGATTATTTGTTGGGAATTTTTTGCGTGCTGCAGGCGATAAAAGGATATTGACAATTATTGTTTGTAGTACGTTGAAAAATTGTTCATACTGCTAACTGCACAAAAAGTAATCTATGCTTTTATAAAACTAAAATAACTAAATAGCATTGGATGCTGACTCTCCTGTTAGGTTGCCAGAGAGAGGCTCCTCAGGATGAGGCCGAGGGGGAACCATGGAAAACAAAAAAATAACCCGCGCTATTGTTAGTGCGGGTTTCTGTTCTGTATTGCTCTGTTCTACCCAGGCCTCGGCCGAGGACTTGATGGATGTTTGGAAAGTCGCTGAAGAGAACGACACCAAATACCTTTCTGCCTATCATAAGTTCCGCGCAGACCAAGAGATCATCAACTTGAGTCGAGCGGATCTATTGCCAACGATATCCTTCCAATACGAACATACAGAAACCAGTAAAACCATCAATGAGTCGGATAATGCCGTTTTTTATGGTAACTCTGCCGATTATCCCACCGATAGTTATGGTCTGACACTTACCCAGTCAATCTTTGATTACTCCCGATGGCAGCGCTTTGATCAGTCCAAAATCAGCGCTAATCGGGCCGAGGTTGAATATACGTTATCCAAACAACAGTTGTTATTAAGGCTGTCAGAAAGTTACTTTTTAGTGCTTGAGCGTAGTGATCAGCTACGGGCGGTTGCAGCAGAAAAGAAAGCGATGCTGAAACATTTCGAGGTCTCTGAAAAGAAGCATAAAACGGGCCTTGTGAGAACAGTCGATCTACAGGATGCCTCAGCGCGTTACCTAAATGCCTTGAGTAAAGAGATCGAACTACAAAGTCGTTTAATGGACAGTCGTTATGCCTTGCGGGAATCGTTAGGGACGATGCCGGGCGAGTTATCCCGATTACGCCCAGATATTCAACTTGAGATGCCGGTACCTTCCGACCCTGAAGAGTGGGTTAAACTCGCTGCCAGACATAACCCCGAATTACATGCCCTTAACCTATCCCTAGATGAAGCGGATAAAGAGGTTAAAGCGTTACGCGGCGGTCACTATCCCACACTCGATTTCGTATTAACTCATGGTAATGAAGTGATTGAAGGGTCGCCCTTTGGTGGCGGCAGTAATATCGATACGACCGAGATGTCAGTCCAGTTGAATGTGCCTTTATATTCAGGTGGCAAAACCTCTGCCAAGCTGCGTCAAGCGATCGAAAAGCGTAGCAGTGTGCTTGAAGATCGCAACGACAAACAGCGTTCTGTTGAGCGTTCAGCACATGATGCATATTCCCGTATCAATGAGGCGATTGTGCAAATTGGTGCGCTTGACAAGTCTTTGCAAGCACAGGAAGGACGCTTGAAGTCTAAGTTGGCAGGCTATCGTGGTGGTCAAAATAGCCTCGTGGAGGTTCTGGATGTTGAGCAGGATCTTTCCGATGCAAGACAGGCCTTGATCAAGGCTCGTTATGATTATGTGCTTAATGTTCTGCGCTTGAAATTTTCGGTGGGCGCGCTACAGGAAGACGATCTGTCTGCCATCAATGGCTGGCTGGTCAGTCATGAATCATAACGGGCAGGCAATTCTTCCCTTTAACGCACTTTAGTCTAGAGCCGTACCTATTTACCACAGGTAGTCACTGAAGAAAGCTTATTGGTTAGCCGCTTTTTTCGAATGAAAAAATCATTGGATGAAAATTATGTCGTATATATTCAACCGTCTATTCCGAATGCGTTATGACAAATTCCGCAATTTAAGACAGTACATTTGGAGCAGTCAAGGAATCACTGCCCGACGACGTAATACTTATCTGATGGAACAGATGGAAAATCGTTATCTGCTGTCGGCAGATGCCGCCCCGCTTGCGTTAAGTGCCGAGCTACTTAACGAAGAGGTCATGGTCGAGCAGCTTATTGATGCAGGCCTAGCCGAAGCGAGTAATTCACAAGAGCTACAGTTAGTTCGTCAGCATGATGATGACTCGAGCAATGCTGATACGAGTAGTGATCCCCATGCGGATATTGAAAATCTGAATCTAGTCGATCTTCAGGTTGCAGCTGAGGAGTTAGAAAAATTAGCGGCACTGCAGCCGAAAGAGGCTGAAGAGCAACCGAACGCAGAGGGTGAAACTGAAGCGGCCACTACCGTTGCGATCCAACATATTCAACAGTTGAGTGGACATCAGTTTGTTGTCATTGACCGTTCAGTTGAGGATTATCGCGCACTGTTGAGTACCTTTATGGGGGATGCGGGTAGCGATCTTGAATGGCATGCAGAAACGACCAGTGCGGGCGATGTCTTGGTTGCGGATTGGTATCCTGCGGACGAGAGTGTTAACGAAACGTTAGTGGCTGATGCCGAGTTAGCTGATGCGTTAGTCGATGCGCCGGTTGCACGTTCGCAGGCGGAGCGCGTCACGGTTGTTTTGCTAGATGCTGAAGGTGATGGTGTTGAGCAACTGGCTGATATTCTTTCCGCCTATGAAGATATTGCCGCGTTGCATGTGTTATCGCATGGGGCAACCGGTTTGCTGCGTCTCGGTACGGCTTCTTTAGGCAGTGCTTCGTTAGAGCGTTACCGTCAACAGTTGGAAGCTTGGGGGAAAGCATTAAAGTCAGACGGCGATATTCTAATTTACGGCTGTAACGTTGCTCAAGGTGAGGTGGGTATAGCGTTTGTTGACCGGCTGGCGGGTGCAACACAGGCCGATATTGCTGCGTCCGATGATTTGACGGGCAATCGCTTTATCGGTGGCGACTGGATACTGGAGACTGAGTCAGGCTATGTCACCCAGACCCTTGATCTGATGTCCACTGAACAGTTCTCTTTTGCCTCGAATGATCCTCTGTATAGCGGGCTGTTGGCGGCCGATAAATCGGTGACTATCGGGGAGTTAAATGGCACGGCTGCACCGGTCATCCTAGCGGCAGGCACTGATACCATTAACTTTACCGGCGTTGGTAGTGATATTCGTATTACCGTGACCGGGAAAACCGCTACCGCGCCATTTAAAATTACTGCACAGGCTGTCAATGAAGATACGGGCGCACTCGTACCCAATACGTTACGTACTTTTCAGTTTGCCGACGGTGATGATGCCACTATTAAGAATATTAAAGTGGGTCGGCTTGGTTATAAAACCGAGCTTGAGTTACAGACTAAAATAGATGTTTTAGATACATCCACACTAGCGTCCGCGCACATCGCTATCAGTAAAAAGGGTACCGCTTTATCGAGTGATGATGCCTATAAATGGGTTAAAGACTATGCGGTGATGGGGATCGATCCTACCGCAACGGATGCAGCTACACAGTTAGATACTAAAAACGCAGTTGCAGTGGTCACTACCGGAACCGGTGAGATTGGCAAATTATCGATCGGTAAGGCCCTTGATGCTGGGAATACCCGACTTATTATCGATGATATTGGTGCGCCAATCGATATTGATAGAGCGAATACGAATTACAGCGGCAAAATTGATCTGCTGTATAACTCCGGTGCTTCAAATACGGTGTTGACCAATTACGTTAATCTGTCGGCGGGCAATATCATTAAGGGGGTCGACACTTTAACGGGCTTTACGACCGCATCATTTGCCTCATTTACCGCGGATAAGGGCGATCAAAAATTTGATGTTACCGGTTTAACTGATGTGACGGTAGCTGCCGGAGCGGGTGAAGATTATCTCGTCGGTGGTACCGGAAGTCAGACCTTAGTGGGTGGGGCCGGAACCGATAATTATGTGTTTAAAGACAATTGGGGCGCTGATCAGGTTATCGAGCAAGCGGATAGCAAAGATGGCTTAACGGTGATTAAAGGCGGTGATGCCGATACGCTGGACTTTTCTGCACTGACCCAAGCTATCACCGTTGAGTTTCATCCATCAGTTAAATCGACAGAACCATTGTCGACTCCTACAGTGCCGGCTATTCCGGTGGTATCTGAAGTGTCGGATTCTGATCGAACGTCGACCGATCAATACGGTGTGCAGGTCTTTCAAGGCGCAAATGTAACGACCAGTACACACTCAGTAAAAAATGCCATCAATGTTGAAAAAGTGGTCGGTGGACTGGGTGATAACACCTATAAGTTCAATAATGACTGGGGGCAGTTCTATCCGGATACAACGCCTGCACTGACAGAAACCGTTAACTTTTTTATTGATGATACTCAATCGACCAGCAAAAAAGGGACGTTGGATTTCCGTGAGGTTACCCACGACTTAATCTTTGAGTTGGATAGCGTCAGCACGACCTCTACCGGTACACCGGCGGTCACAACGATAACATCTTCAGTGAAAGTGACGGCTGTTGTCGAGAAGCAAATTAATATTGGGACGACGGCAGTTCCCATCTTAAAAACAATTACTTACACCTATGTTGTGAACGCAGATAACGTTGCCAACATCATTGGTGGTCAGGGTAAAAATACCTACATCATCAAAGATCAGGATGCCTTGCAGGGCAAGATTCTGACCGCGAAGACAACCGGTAGCTTGGCTGAAGGCTTGGTGACCGGTAATGTCTATGTGGCTGGCGCTAATATCGCCAAAACCGATGGTGTGAATATTCTGGACTATTCGCAATACAAATCTACTAATACTAACGATGTGGTGGTCGACCTAGGTGAAACAACGCCAGGGGTCGCTAAGAAGGCGGTAACTGGCATTCTTAATACCGCCGATGGTGTCGCCGCTCCGACGGCTACCAACGAAGTACAAAAGCTGACAATTCCAAAAGTTAAAGCATCACCCACTGTCGCTCAAGAACTGACCAATATCACCAGTTTTAGGTTGTCTTTGGGTGGAGTGGAAACCATCGACATTAGCAATTCAGGTACTGCCGCTTCAATAGCAACAGAGATGGCTGCTGCGCTGAACTCTCTGGTGTTGAAAGCAACGCCGGTTACGACTACCAGCACAACTCCTCCAGCAACGACTCCAGTAACCCCTGCACCATTGGTGACGGTTACGGGGAGTGGTTCGGCTACCGGCACCACGCCTTACGATTTCACTATTACGTTTCAATCGTTATCGGCTGGACTGAATATTCCAGAAATTAAGCTGATAGCGGAAGCTCGCCAAGAGAAAAGGACTACGGGGGGAACCACTCAAGCGACGATTGTTTTAAGTGCTGAGACTGAAACTAATCCGGATCCTCTTACTATCGTTAAAGCATATACATCCAGTGGGCCGACTGCCGAAGATCGTTACACCCTGACCACGACCGTTAAGACTCTAACCATTGATGCCGTTGAATTTACGGCGGCTAACACAGGATTAAAGGCGGGTGCCATTGATCGTATAGATGGTTTAAAAGGTACCACTGATTCCGGTGCGGGTACGGTTAAGAGCATGACCGTCTTAGGCGACTTTGGTTTGTTGGTTAATAGTACGGGCAGTGGTGATGACCTCATATTCTCTGATAACTATACCCAGACTGTCAGTGTTAAAACTGGGCGTGTCTGGGATGGCGGTGATGGTCAAGATGTTATTACGGGCACACTTCAGGGCGATATCTTTTATGGCGGTTTAGGCAATGATGCCATCGGCGGTGGCGCAGGTGATGATAACCTCAGTGGTGGTGCAGGCAATGACCGAATCAGTGCAGGCTTAGGTGATGATGTTATCAGCGGCGGTGCTGGTAATGACCATCTCAGTGGTGGCCTAGGTGATGACAGTATCGTGGGTGGTACCGGTCATGACGTCCTCTATGGCGGCATAGGTGACGATACCCTTATTGGTGGTAAAGGCTACGATCATTATGTGTTCATCAATGATTGGGGCCAAGATGAAGTGATTGAAAGCCAAGCAGGTAAAGATGACAAAACCACGGATGCCGGACTAGAAGCCCGTGGTGATGTGCTCGATTTCTCCAATGTTACCCAGGAGATGACCTACTTATTTAACAGTTCTAATCTGTTGGCGGGTACTGGTACTTTCATTAAAGATAAAACCAGTTGGACTAAAACCCTGTCTGGCTTTGGTGATGTGTCGGGTCATTTTGCACTGACCGCTAATACGGTGCGTGTAAATAGCGAAGGTAATGCGAATGAAGTGCAGCGACTATATCTAGGTGGCGCTAAATCTGGTGATTTCACGGTAAAACTGAATAACTTTCCTAAACCCGATGGTACTTTTGAAACGACAGCACCGATCTCAATAACTGTCGGCGCCACCACGACGCTCACAGCGGCGAATATAAAAACGGCACTGGAAACAAAGCTTAGAACACTGCTGACGGATAATGGCGTAGCGCCCGTCGGTGATCTGGTGTCGGTTAAGTCTGCAGGGGCAGGGACCGGTGCTTTTGATATTGAGTTCAAAAAACCGATCTATACCAATATCCCATTAATGACGATTGTTAGTGCGACTGGACTGACCTATACGCCGCCGGTGGTTGGCACCGTGGTGTCGGGTGTTAATACCGTTGACACGACGACTCAATTAACGACTAAGCACACCAACGGCTCTATTAATATCGATCTAGGCCTTGCTGAATCTGGCAGCTTCACTTTAGGTTTTGAATATACTAAAACAGTGAGTGGCGTAGGAACGCCTAATCAGTCTGTATCTATTACAGTGCCTATCGCATCCGGTTCTACCCCTAACGATATTGCCGCCCAGATTCAGCAAGAGTTAAACGATCATAGCCCACAAATATTTGCCAATGTGGTGGTTTCCGGTACCGGTAATAAGTTTGAAATTACCGTCTTAAACCCTGAAATTAGTGATCTTCATGCGGTTGCGATCACTAACGCGACAACACTTAAAGGCAAGCCCGACATCTGGTCTACTGTTGAGGGGTCTTCGGTTCGCGAAATTAAGCAACTGACACTCAATAATGTCACCGAAGGTAGCTTTGTTTTAACCATTGGTAAGTACTCCACCGACCCTATTACCATTGATACGACGGCCGCGTCTGTTGATCAGCAAAAAGAAAATACGCGTTTAGCTATCCAGACGGAATTAAATAAACTTAACCGTAATTTTGTGCAGAAATATACGGTAGAAGTCGTCACCGATAGTTTTACTGATGCACTGAAAGAGTGGCAAATCACCTTTACAACGCCGAGTGAAAATGATGTGACGGATATGTCTGTCGACGTGACAGGCCTATCCGGGACGAATAATTTACAGGGCCGTGTGACGACTCTGGCCGATGGTAGCGTGTCTGGCAATATTCACGCGTTTGAGACTATTCTGGCGCCTAATGCGGACGCGACCTTTATCTTTGGTTCTGCGTCGATAACCGACATGCTGGCGGCTATTGCCGTTCCGGAAGCGTTACGTAAAACAAATTCTGTCACCATCGACACCAGTACTTTGACGGCGAATGACCATGTATTGGATATCGATTTTAGTCAGGTTACGGATGAACTGAATTTTAATTTTGAGCAGGTTGGGGCGGTTAAAGAGGTTCAGCCACTCATTATCAGTAGCAGCACTGTAGGTGAGTTTGCGCTTGATTATAAGATTCAAGAAATCCAGCGATTGGCCTTTACCGGTGCGGAGCAGCCAAGTGGAACCTTTAAGTTAAGTTTTACCGATCCTGGAGGCTCTCACGCTGTTAAAACCACGGCAACGCCGATTCAAATCATTACAGATGCCGCTACCGGTAAAGTAGACGTTAAAGCCACTGCTTTAAAAATTCAAACCGAACTGAATAAACTGACATTCACATCCACTTCTGGTTCTCAGAACCTTAATGTGAAAGTGACCGGTGTGACGGTTGATGGCTCGCCTATAACAGCAGAAACCACCAACGAAAGCTTTAAAGCCAACAGTTGGAATATCACCTTTACCAACAAAGAGCTGGTCGATGTCGATCTGTTGCAAGTCACCTCTGCAACGGTGACCCCCGTGGTCACTACAGTCAAAGATGGCGTACACAAAGTAACCGATAAGATTACCTTTGTTGCAGGGAATAAAGAGGCGAATATCACCGAGCTGAGCAATAAGCTGAACGAATTATTGGGTGACGGCTCGGTTACTGTTAAGGAGCCGCGCTTTGGTAGCTCGGCGGCGCAAACTAAGCTAAATATTACCTTTAATAATCCGGGCGATGTGGTCTTAACAAAAGCCTTGAAAAATCTAGATGGCTCGGCTCTGGGGTATACCGCAGCGGTGACGGGGGCATTTGAATTGGCCACGACTGCGGCTAAGGGCAAGGTTGATGGTAATACGGGTCAATTATCGCTTACTGTCGAGCGTGTTGCGCCAAGACCTACCGCACTCAGCACTGATGCTCAAGCGTCGGGTCTGGTTGACACATTACTCGGTGAGAGTGTTTTTGAAACCTTTGTCTTTACCGATGTAGGTGAAAATACCATTGTGCGTGGTGGCGTTAATTCGAATACGTTCGCCATCTCGGGTAATACGACGTTCAAAGGAACGATTATTGGCGGTACAGGCTTTAAGCCTCTCTCGGCGCAGCTCAATGTTGACGGTTTGATCGATCTCTTGTCGCTAACACCACCTGATTTAGCCGTCAAAAATACTGTTGATATATCGGGGGGGAATTTCGCGGATCTAACCAAGATTTCGTATGTAAATTTAGCCGAAACCTCCAAATCATCCGTTGCTGTTGATACGGTTGTTGATGGTCATCGAGGTGCTGAAGTCCAGCGTCTGTCTATCCCCGAAGCCCAGCGTGGCGGTTTTACATTAACCGTACAGGGAGACGCGACGACGGTAACCACGGCCCCTATCTATATGACGCCGCCGGTTCAGCAACAGCTGTTGGTCACCGACGCGACGGACTTTAATCTGACCTATGTTACAACCATCGCTGGCGTTCAAACCGTTCAAACCATGACCGGTTTAAGCAGCGGCGCTGCAACGGGCGATAATTCAACGGCTATAGCGGATAAAATAAATACGCAATTAGCCGCAGAGTTTGGTTTGGCTACTGGTTCAAAGGTCGTTTCGGTGACTAAGAATGAGGGAGGCTACCTCATTGCTTACACGAACCAGAATAACATGGTGGAATTTACCGGCGTCCTGACGTCTGCGTCAGGTAGTGTGGCGGTATTTACGCAAGAAACGGCAACATCGCTTAATGATGTCGCTCTGGCACAGCGTATTGAAAATGCGATATACGCTGCGATGGCTCTGCCTGCGGGTACGCCAAAAGCGATTTTAGTCACGGCGGGTGACGCGGGAACATTTGATCTGCGCTGGCGTGTGGAGGGGGATAAAGCGGTTACTACGCTGACTAATATTTCTCTTTCTGCACCAGCGGTTGATCTCGTTTTAACGCCATCAGCGATGACTGCGCCACAAGTCCACTCAATTACGATTACTCACGGTGCCAATACTGATCCTTATAATTTATATATTGGTACTCATAAAACAGTCGATTTAGCTCAGGATGCCGATAAGGATGCTATTGAGGCCGCCTTACAGCAGCTTATTAATCAGCAATCGAGTTTGACGGGTACAGTGACAGTGACGGGCACTGGTCCCTTCACTATTAGTATTGCGGGTGGCTCTGTTGCATCCATCGTGGCTAAGAACAGTCTTTTTTCAACGGTATTGGGTACATCGACTATTACCAGTCAGTCGACCAATGGCCAGGAGGTTCAAACTCTCAATATTAACGACGCCTCGCAGGGCATCGTGGGGCTGAAATACAACCTGAAGACCTTGGCTGATAACAGTCCGGTCACCGGCTCCGTCTATGTGGATGTTGCGCTACAAACAGGCGAGACTGTCGAGACGCTTCGCGCACGAATCGAAACGGCATTAAATAATGAGCTAGGCACCAACGCGACAGCCACCGTTACCCTCGTTGGCGATAATTTCAGTATTAAACTGACACCGTCTACTACGCATATTGTCGAATCGATGGGTGGCACCGGTTATGGCTTATCATCGGCCACGACCGATCAATCCTTAACGCCGGTAAAAGTAGGGCAAATTGATGCCTATCTGGATCGCACGGATAGTAGCAATGCTTCTCTAGTTGAGACCAACCGGATCTATAAATTTGCTATGCCGCCGGTGGTTGCCGGTGAGGCTATTAGCGGTACATTCACGCTCAGCTTTGGTGGTGTGACCACCGGTTCCATTGATTATGACGCTAACAGTAGCACGCTGCTAACGAATATTAATGCAGCTTTGACGGCATCCTCTATCAATGCCTTACCCGCCACTTTAGTGGGAAGTGAGTTTGTCGTTGAAATCGTGGTTGATCTCAGTGCGGCTGAACAGCCTTTTATTGTTGATGGCTCAAACTTAGCGATTGTTAAGAGTACCGCCGTTGCTGCCCCCGGTGTGGCTGCCAATATTGTCACCATTGCCAATGGCAGCGCGGCTAGCAGTGTGGCAGAAAAACAACGTGTTACGTTGGTGGATCAGTCGCTGACCACCTTCCGTTTATCCGTTAACGGCGTCAGTACGCTGGATATTCCGGTCAATCAGAATGATGAGACGACTAAAGGCGCTATTCAGAGCGCACTGAATGCGGCCTTAGGTGCCAATAAAATTACCGTTACGGTCAATCCTGATAGTAGCAAGACGAAGTCATGGATACTGGAAGTCACCGGAACCACTCGCCTTAGCGATACGGATAATCTTGTTGTTGGTGATAATGCTAATGCCATTACTGGCTATGCGAAAGACGACTTTACTCAAACGGTTTTAACCAGCTTATTGGGTAAACAGGCAGGTTTTACTGGCCGCATTCAGAATATCGATAATGTGACCTACGGCGCTGGTATCAACATCGCTTTAAATACGACACTTAACCCTGTTGCAGCGTTGGGCAATGCTTCATTGGGCAGCAATGTATTTGAGGTGGGTGGTAACTTAATTGAAAACTCAATTGCGAACCCTTATGCACAATTTGTTGCAAACGCGGTACTTTCTACGGCGATTAACGGCGAACCTTCGCTGTTTTCGGAAAATGTTGTAGCCCCCGGTGTTCATATTCTTGCGGGTGGTTGGGGGGCAGATACCTATAAGTTTAGTGGTTTATGGGGGGCTGCTGCTGTTATTGAAGTACCGGATATTCAGATTTTAGGTGTCAGTGATTTCTTTGATACATTAGATCTTTCTGAGGCAGGTTATGGTCTTAAAGGTCAGTTGGGTAGCGGTGAAGTTAAAAATACCCTGCACTATGATATCTGGGAAATTACCACCGCTAACATTAGCGAACTCACCGATCTGATCAGCGTGGGTCGAGATGATGCTGAAGTCCCTCTGCTATCGATTGGTGCTAATTTTATTATGGTCCGTGACGAGATATTCGGATCAGCATTGAAGCGATTTGGCATTCCGTTGCCTGAAGACATTTTGTTGGGTAACTACGTTTTTGCTACCGGCATTGAAAATATTGTTGGCGGTGGTGGTGACAATATATTCACATTCCATGGTGATGCTCGTTTACGTGGCGTGATCTCTTCTGAGGGTGACATTACCCTTAACTATCAAGACTACGATACTGAACTTGATTCTGCCGGTAAGGCTATTGGTGTCACGGTAGATGGTACTGCGGGTATTGCTTATACCTTATGGGAAGCGGTTGAGGTGCCGGTTTGGGGGGAAATCGCCGAGTCTAAAGTTCTGTTTGGCAGTGCGACCTCGGTATTGGGTGAGCGTTGGAGTTCGCTTTCCGGTTTGATTAATTCAGCGGTTGCTGCGGATTCGCAGTATAGCCTGTCTAATAACGCCGTGGCCGGCTTTACCAAAGTGATCGGTTCGAGCGGTGATGACACCTTTGTTGGTAACAGTAATGATAATATTTTTGTCATTGGTCAGGGTGGTGTCGATACGATTGATGGGGGTGAAACCGATGAAAACGGCAATACCCTTAGTTTAGAAGGCCAAAGTGCAGACTATTCTATCGATTTAGCGCTGGGCACAGCGTTACGAGCTCAGGGGGATGAACAGCAATCTTTAGTGCTTAATGCTGTAGAGGGCGACCAGTTTACCCTCGAGTTACCTTCAAGTGATGATTCGGCGGTTGGTGGCTTTACCACCGCGGATATTGCTGTTGGAGCAAATGCCATTGCGACCGCCGCGAATATTAAAACTGCGCTTGAATTATTCCTTGGGGCTAATAATGTCAGCGTAACCCCCGATGACGTGACGGCGGGTAAGTTTGCGATTACCTTCTTGAATTTGGACCGGTTTGATAATCCCGAACAGCTGATCTTTACTCCAACCCACTTAACGGCTTCGAGCGATACGTCGGTTCAAGCGGCGGTTGCGGCGCAGTCTCCATTAGATGGTACTGAGCAAAACTACATTCATCAGATTGCTTTAGGCAGTCAGGTCAGCGGCGGTGAGTTTACGCTTAGCTTTGATCACCCCGATGGTTCGAGTGGATTGGTCAGCGTTGTTATCCCAGCCTTGGCCGATTATTCGGCGATGATGCAGCAGATTGAAGATAAACTGAATGGGGTTGCAGATCTGGCGGTCAATGTGACTCAGCCGGATCCAGCTTTGGCAGAAGATCAGCGTAACTTCACTTTTAATATTGAATTTATTACCCCGGCCTACACTGATGTGACGAATGTTAGTTTGGCTACAGGGAACCTAGAAAATGGGTCGACCATTGTCACTGTTTTGGATGGTTCTATCATTGTCGCCAACTACAAAAATATCCAAAACTTGGAAAGCGGTGAAGGCAATGATGTCTTTATCGATAATAGCGGTGGTGTGGTTGTCACGGATCTGGTGGATAGAAGTACAAATCCGACCGACCCCGCTTCGTTTGAGCTAGATTTTACTGCGAATAGCTTTAATGAAGGTGAATTAGTCACCCTGTCTTTTGCCAATTTTGAAACAACCTCGGGTGTAACACCCGATCCCGCGCGTTTGGCGGCGGTTTTTGCTATGGGTGCCGACAATGCGGCAACACTCAGTAATATAACAGCGGCACTGGATGAGCTGGCGGGTATCACTGTTGCGGTTAGTAGCGCGGTTGATGGTCAGTTTACGGTGCTGTTTTCAGCCTCGCCTGCCCCTGTGGTGAGTGACTTTAAGGTGGATTTGGCTAAAACCACTTTTACCTTTAATGACAAATTTGGTCAGGACAAGGTCTTCTCCAGCGGCACATCAGATGTGCTCGACTTTTCATCGATCACGGCAGAGATAACTCAATCGGCACTGCAAACAGACGCCGATGGTGACTATACCTCATACTCATACAGTGACGAATCCGGCACCCTCCATGAGGTTAAAGCTTACGGCACATTCGAAACGAAAGGGTTAGAGGGAATTGCGTCGGGAGAGGGGCTGTGGACAGCCTTCAAATCATCCCAAGGCTTTGGTGATATTGTTACGACGGCGGCAATAGCAGGGACCGGCGCGACGCTTGATGCAACAGTCGCAGCCGATGTAACGGCGATAGACGTACTTAAAACTGAAGCCATTGCTCGTTGGACAGAGGTATTGCCGGCAGCAGCATTGACTAACTTACAAAATATTACGGTTACCGTGGGCGACATTGGTGGGAATGTTGTCGGTAGAACGACCAGTGCGAATGGCTTGGATTACACCATCACGCTTGATGATAATGCCGCCGGTGCGACTTGGTATTTAGATGCAACGGCGAGCGATGACACCGATGATGGTGTTTATGATGGCATCGACCTACTGACGGTATTAATGCACGAGATGGGGCATGTGCTAGGGATGAGTCACCCTGATTTCGCCACCACCGATCTGATGATGGAAGAGATTGATAAGGGCCAGCGTTTGTTGCCAACATCGGATCACTTTAAGAGTTTGTCGGATCAAACCAAGTTAAGTATTGGCTTGGGCGAGCTGGCCACTTGGTCGTCGCATATCGGCACTAAAATTGATAACTATCTGGATGATTCAACGGCTATTCCGTTTACCGATTTATCGTTGTCTGACCTATTGGGAGACAAAGTCACCAATTTAGATGGCACGATTCAAACCAAAGTGCAGTCCTTTGTCGACACCATTGATGCTTATCTCGACCTAAATAGTTCGGCCACGACCAAAGACCTCCTAGAGCATTTACAAACCACCGGTTCGACTGATGGCTTTGACATCAATGTCGCCTCATCCTCGAATTTAAAAGAGTATAGCGTTGCGCTGACGCTCGAAAGCTTTAGTGAATTGGTCAATCTGGATCTGAATGAACTGATTTCATTTGGTGACTTTGATTTTGATCTGCCGATTGATATTACTCAGTCTCAGCCTCTGGTGATCAGTGGCGGTATTGACTTTATGTTTAACTTTGGCGTTGACGATGACGGCGCCTTCTATGTTCGAGACCCTGGGTTAGATGCGCACTTCAATTTTGGCGAAGAATATATTGATATTGTCGGCATGACGGCGGGTTCTGCTGACACGATACCGGCGACGGTGACTATTGCCGGTGATCATATCGGCGCGATAAAAAGTACCAGTGCCGGCCAGTTTATGGTCGGTGATAGCTTTTACCTACAGGGGTCAGGCTATACCGATGAGCTCTACACGGTTGCAGCGATAGAATTAAGTTCCGATGGTAACTCGACGATCATTACGCTGGCAGAGGAAATTTCAGCCTCAGACCTGTCTGATGAGATTGCTGGGAATCTGATAAAAGCCTTCGATTTTGGTGTTAATTTAGGGCCGGTTGGTTTTGAAGTGAATGACGCAGCGCTATCCTTAGGTGCATCGATTGGTATGGGCTTCGATGGTGTGCTGAATTATCAGGACATGCTCAACGATAGCACTGCATCGCTAATGGGATTGCCGAGCTTAGAAGGTGATGCTCACTTTGAGGTGTTATTGCCGGTATCACTCTCGGGTGCGCTGGATGGCTTTAGTAATGAAGTCGGCTTTATCACCGCTAGCAGCAGTGGTTTGCCTGAAGATGCCTCCATGGGGCAGTTCCTCGCCAGTATTCCAAGCTCGGTTCAGTTTGATAATTTAGAAGAGGTCTTCTCATTAGGTGGATTGTCACTCGATATGATTATCGGTGGCATCGATGAACTTCTTAAAGATGTTGTCGGCACCGATCGCGAAGTATTGGGTCAGCAGACCGGTAATATCGTTAATTTCTATGAAGAGCGCTGGGGGGCGGGGGTTACTCTGGCGACGGACAGCTATGAAGTTGCTCCGGTCGGTGGTCCACAGGCCAGTCGTTATGAAATTCTTGAAGATGGTAAAGGCATTACCCTGCTTGAATGGATAGAAACAGCCAGTGGCGATAGTTTCTGGGGTGTTGAGCTATTCGAAAGCGATGTGCGTGTTGTTCAAACCTACGCTCATACTGCATGGGAATTAATGGGTAGCTATGATGCTGACGATGTCTTGGTTGAGTCGATTACCGAAAATGAGGTAACAGGCGCTACCTTTATCGATACAACGAGTAACCTCTTTACGACGGGCGAAACTCTGTCGCGCTTCAACATTAAGGATGGCGTGCTCTATGACAAAATCGCCCTCATTGATGCCAGTCTCGCCGATATCTTAGGTGATGGCGGTGTCAGTTTTGCGGCGGGTCTGAGTAATGCCGTCAGCACTGTGCGTGATGCGGCGCGAAATGTTCAGCAGTTGGAAGATATGCTCAACGAAGAGCTGCGTATTTTATTGGCGCCTCTGGGTATTGCCGCAGATGCCGACATGGTTGATATGAGTTATCTCAATTCAGCGTTTGATTTCGATCTAAACCTGGACCTGATTGCGGAAAAAGAGTTCGACCTCGCACTCGATATTGATGATCTTGGTTTAGACACATGGTTAGGCCTGTCGGCTGGTGCTTTAGATGCCATCAACGTGGAAGCGAATGCGAAAATAGATCTAAGGGCTGAAGCTGGCTTAGATCTCGGCTTTGGCTTTGATTTAAGCGATGTACGTACACCGATTTTTTACATCGATGAAATGACAGGTATCCATGCTTCATTGCATGGCGGGGTTGATGATCTCGATATTGAGCTAGGCTTTGACGCAGGCGTGTTGGGCACCATCGGTCTGTTGGGCAAACAGGGTAGCGCTAATATCGATTTAGGTTTTTACGCCAATATGGGCAATCCTGGCGCTGACGCGAATGGTAACGGCTATCTAGATTTAACCGAAGTGACAGACGGTTTCCAAGCCTCGGCTTTTGGTTCTGCTGACCTGAACCTACCGATGTTCTTCCCGATTGAAGCACTGCCTCTGGGCGGAACAGATAAAGACCTTGATGCTGATGGCGTTGCGGATAACGTCCTATTTGCCAAAGCGGCATTTAGTATCGATCAAAGCCAGAACTTTGTGAGTACCTTCGATTATAACCTGCCGAAATTCGATATGAATTTCGATGTCATCGTACTGTTATTGGATCTATTGAATGATCCGAAAACGGTTCGGGAAGGTCTGGAGGGTGCGTTCTCAGCGATCAACGAAGTGGCTAACGGTATCGATAATATCGAACTGCCGCTGGTGGGTGGTGAACCGTTTGATGATCTGGCGAATAGCCTGCGTAGCATTGAAACCAGTGTGCTGGGTGAAAAAGATGCCAGCGGTTATATCAACGGGTTAGGCAAAAAATTACAAGATCTTGAAGCGGTCGGCGGCAAAGTTTTTGAAACGTTGCTCAATGAGGTCCGCCAAGGGCTTTATGACGGGCTGAAAACCATCAATAGCCCACTGTTCTCCTTTGTGGTGCCATTGTTAGATGCTTCCGGCGCCGTTCAATATGATGAAAACGGCAAGATTAAAACACGCCTACCCACCAGTGCAGATGATATTGAGTTAACCTTCTCAGCCAATGGCTTATTAAGCTTCGATATCAAGTTTGGCGGTGTGTTGGTTGATGGTGAACTGCCGGTTGATTTCACTGTGGGTATGCCCGGTTTAGGCTTAGATATTGATGCCGCTTTAATTGCTGAAATTGATTACCTGATGGGCTTGGGGATTGGCTTAGGTAATATGGCGGCGGTAGGTAGTGGACCTGATTTTGGCCTGTTCCTCGATACATCGGGTATTAACGCGAAGGGTGAAGAGATTGCGCTCGATGTCGATGCACGTCTTAAAAATGGTTCCACTGCACAGGGGACATTGGGCTTCCTAAAGGTTGATGTGACTGACCAAACCGCGGGTGAAGTGCTGCAATATGATGCGGCGGGCAATGTCATCAATGACAAAGGTGCAGGCATTAGCGGCCACTTCGGTTTTGATATTAAAGATATTGGTGGAAAAACCGGAACCGTCGCTGCTGATGGGCGTTTGGAGTTAGGCGAAAAAGTTGAATTGGTTATCAACGCCAATGCCTATGCTGAGGCGAAGCTGTTTACTAAGGTATCAACGTCGGCTGCCGATGTGTTGCCATCTATCGATACCACCATCGTTTACTACCAAGATTTAGCCAGCGGCTCACTATCTACGACGAGTGGTGCGAGTATTTCGTTTGGCGATCCGAATATCACTCTACAAAATGTACGCTTAGACGCAGGCTCGGTGTTTGAAAGCTTCCTCGGCGATACTTTCGAGACCATTGCCGATATTATTTTGCCTCTTAAACCGGTTATCGATCTGCTCAATACCGAGATCGATATGGGTGTAGCTAAGCTTAAAATTCTCGATATTGCCTACCTTCGTTTGCCAGCCACAACCGTTGATACCGCGAAGAAAGTGATCGCTGCGCTGGCCGCTACCATCGACTTCTTAGAGAAAGCACAAACATTAAAATCGGCCGGTTATATCGATTTTGGTGATTTCAATTTAACCGGTGGCTATGCGACGGATACATCCGCGGCGGTAACATCACAAAATACCGCCGGAGCAAAGTCGGAAGCTGACCGTAATGCACAGCTTGGTTCGCATGCGTCAACCATTGCCGGTCCGTCACAAGAGGGTGTAGAGGGTGGCACATCCAGTGCCAACCAGTCGTCAACTAATAATCGGGCCACCTTTGGTAACCCTGCAGGACAGAAGAACTTCAGAATTCCGATTCTGGAAGATCCTGCCAGTTTGCTGCAATTTATTACCGGTCGTGGCGAAGTCGATCTGTTCTGGTACGACTTACCTGATTTGGATCTATTTTTTGAATATCAGAAAACCTTTCCCGTTTATCCTGGTTTCAATGTCGGCTTTTTCGGTGAAATTGGTGCCAGCACTAACTTTGATTTTGGCTTTGATACCCGTGGATTCCGTGAATGGATGGAAACCGATTTTGATGTAGCTGAAACCTGGCGCTTATTTAATGGTTTCTATTTAGATGATCACGGCATTGAGAATACCGTTGAGGATCAAGCTGAAGTAACACTGCGCGCTGCGGTCGGTGTTATCGCTAGTTTGGGGCTTGGTGGCCTAGTTGAGGCGGGCGTTAAAGGTGGCATTGAAGCGATTATTGGTTTTGATCTTAACGATATGGAAACCAACTTCCTCGACGACTTGCCGGTCGGTGATGGCAAGCTTTATGGCTCCGAACTGATTGAACGTATCACCCATGGACCAGAATGTCTGTTTGATATGACGGGTTCACTCAACCTATTTTTAGAAGCTTTCTTATGGGTCGGGATTGATGCCGGTATCAGTAAGATAACCCTGTTCGAAGCACGTAACCGTTTTGTGAATCAAGTGTTGGCAACATTCGAGCTGGAGTGTATTCATCACGCGCCGGACCATATCGCTTCTTGGGAGAACGATGACCAAAGCACGGGTAACCTGATCTTAAGTTATGACAAAGGTGCGGATGCTGATGCTCACAATTATACGGTTGATGTTATTACGCCGGATATCGATTTAACCCTACAGAAGCTGTCAGAAGAGGGATATCTCGATACCGAGTATTACACCAAAGCGGAAGAAACCGCGCTGCGTGATCGTATACGGACCTTGAAAAGTGACAACCCGGGTGAAGATATTATTGTTGTAAGTACCGGGCTTGTGGCGGAGGTTTATCTTGCTAAAAATGTCAGCACATTAACGATTGCAGGCACCTCCGGTAACGACCGGTATAGCTTAAAACGCTTAAATGGTCGGGTCGATCATATTGATGTGGAGCTCGGCGGTGGTAGCGACTTCATTGAGATGATTGCCGATACTGAGAATACGGAGATCTTGGCCGGTTTGTATATCAGTGGTGGTGCGAATAGCGGTACTGCATTGGTAGCAGGGATTGAAGATGATGTTATCTCTGTCGATGCGGGTTATTTTGGCTCCGGTAATGCTAATGATACTTATGAAATCGTCACCGGTGACGGTAATGATCAGGTGGTGGTGACCGGTGAAAATTTTGCTTACGACGGCTTAACGGTTCGGGGTAACGCCGGTGATGACATCATCTTTACCGGTGAAGGTCACGACCGCGTCTTTGGTGGTGACGGTTTCGATACCATCGCCACGTATGGTGGTAATGATTATGTTGAAGGTGGCGATGAAAATATAAGCACTGATATAGCGACCTTTACCGATCCGGATGGCAATCTACGGTTAACGCCAATCTATCAATTGGATGGTACGCCTTACGCCCATTATAACGATCAAGGGATGCCAACCGACGGTGCGGGCGGGGCTGTTTTAACGGTGACTAAAGAAAACTCACAGTTTAGAACTCAGTTTGGTGATTACATTGACGGTGGCTTAGGCGATAACACGATCAGAGGTGGTGCCGGTAATGATGAGATATCGGTGGGTGGTGTTGATGATGACGGTAATCCTATTCTGGGTGGGGTGAATGATATTCAGGGTAATGCTGGAGACGATATCATTAATGCTGGCACCGGCTCCGTCAATGTTGATGCCGGTGATGGTGATGATACCGTGGTCTGGAATTATGCACCGTTAGCGGCCGGCGCCAATCTAGTTATGCTGGGCGGCTTGGGTACCGATAGCTTTGATATCACGGTGAATGACGATGCCAGTCATGTCGATTTACGCAAGCTCAATGCAGCGTTTTTCTTAGCCGATGGAGTGACCAAAGATACCCGGGCTAAATTAACCATCGATTATGCGTCTGATTATATTGTTATGGATGATATCGAGTCATTAAAACTCGATACTCAGAAAGAAAGTGATGACATCACCATTGGCGATTTGATGGATACTGGCTTGCTCAGTGTCGACATCACTCTAGGTCAGGATAAAGCGCGAGAATGGCAGCCAGACCGTGATGTTGACGGTAACTATCAGGTTTATCCTGCGGATTACTCCGCCTTCCTTGCGCAAACCGCTCAGTTAGATGAAAACGGTGAGGTGGTTAAAGATTCTAATGGCAATGTTATTTATGTGCCGGTAGAACCCCAGAGCTACATCACCAATGTGCGTCAGGGCGAATACTTCTATCGTTTCGATTTACAAGAGGGAGGCCAGTATCTGACCACCTCCAATGGTGCCCCGGTACTCGAATCGATTGTCAATGTTGCCGATTATTTAGCCTCGTCACCTGAAAATAACCAGCAAGAACTATGGTTGGCTGACGGACTGGATAACGTGACGCTGTTTTACGGTTACGATGACACCAAAGCCGACGACGGCCGTACAGCGGGCAATTCAGCAACGATTACTGCCGGTATGAGTGCCGCAGAGGTGCAGGCTGCGCTTGAGTCTATAACCGCTATTGGTGTGGGTAACGTGACTGTTACGCCTGCCGCAGCGGCAACCGAGAGCACTCATGGTACGCAAGCGAATCCATGGGTGATTACCTTTGATGGTGCGACCACTGATTTGAACAGTAACTATCTGGTTCTGGCGCATCAGTATTTAGTGCAGAAACATAGCGGCCCAATGACTGAGCGTGACGATACACGTGCGCAGCAGTATCTGTATCATCTGGATGTGGTGGGTGCTGACTATTTGTCGAATGCTGATCATACCCCTGATGTCACCACCATCACCGATACCATGAGTGAAGTCCCACGCAACGGTGCGCAACTGTTGGCCTTTGATGTGCTGGATTACAACGAAGACGCGCCTGTCGAGGTGAATGGTATTGTTTGGTACAACAACGAAGGAGTTGCTGTATCGTCATTAATGACAACAGACGAAGTGCAGACTGCACTCGAAAGCCTGACCGATATTCCTGCCAACAGTGTGGGCGTGAGTGGACAGGGAACGACGAATAATCCTTGGTTGATTCGCTTCTCTGATAACCCGTCTGGGTCGGCGGCGGATGAAGCCAGCAAAGGTGTGGATGGTAACTTCCATACCCTCGAATTTGTTGTCGGTGGTAATGTCTTAGACGCTGGAATCATCACTAAAACAACGGTATTGGGTGATGATATTAATCTTCCGACTAATATCGAGCAGTCATTTACGCTTCCTGCGAGTAGCAAAATAACGGCTGTCAGCTACGGTGGCGGCACGGTGACCGTCGATGCTGATAATACGCAAGCGTCCATAGAACAGGCATTGTTAGCGCATTTCGGTATTGATGATGTGGTCGTGACTGAGGGTGAAATAGCCGGCAGTTGGGTTGTCCAAATACTGGATGCTATTACCGATGCTGATGGTAACTATAGTCTCTTGAGTTTTGAGTTAGTGGACAGTGTCTCTGGCGTCAGCACACAAACGGCGATATCTTCGACGCTGACTGACCATGTGGTTTTCCCCGCTAATGATCGTCAGGCGCTCACTATTCCCGCCAATGCTTTTGCCGCTGAATTCGCCTATAACGGTCAGACGGTAGCGATCTCCTTAGATCTGCAAGCCTCAGAAACGGTGACATTAGCACAAGCCACGGCTAACGCCATCGAAGCGGCACTGCTAAACCATCCCGATATTAGTGCGGTTAAAGCGGCCTCGGGTTCTGAGCCCGGTCAGTGGGTTGTGCAATTATTGGATGCAGCCACGGATGCGCAGGGTGGCTTCTTTGGTTTGAGTCTAACCGTATCAGAGCATATCGCTGATGCATTGTTAGTTCCGGCTAGCACGACAATACTGGTAAACCCTAGTTATGTTGACGGTGTTAGCGATCCCGCAGAGGCGGTGTTCAGCTTCACTAATGGCGAACAGAAGCTCCATTTCAGTACCGACACGGCCATGGTTTGGTACGGTACAGAGAAAGTGTTATTGAACAGCAGCATGAGCGAGGCGGATATTCTCGCTGCATTTGATAGCATCGATGCGTTAAGAGCATCGACGGTGACGGTTGTTCAAGCGGTCGATGGTTTGGGTGACCCTGACTGGACGATGACGTTCTCGCCTCTGGATGCGAGTGATATCACTTATGACGTGATGAAGTTAGCTGAAATTACCTCTGTTGCGGTTGTTGATCAAGCCAGTATTGAGTCACAGGTGTTGGAAAATGCTGGGCGGGTTCAGAACCTCACGTTGGCTGGCGGCCCTGTTTCGCTTTGGTATGGTGATAAAGCGATTGATATCAGTGTGTTGAGCGCTGCAGCGATAGAATCGACGTTAGAGAAATTTGATTCAATTGATGACGTGCATGTCACAGGAACAGGCTCTGTTTCCGATCCTTGGCAGGTTACTTTCTTGCAAGCAGAACAGTCGGATGATGGTTCATATCTGCAGTTACGTTCCGACCAATACACATTGAACAGTTCGGTCATTCAGGCTTCAACTGCGTTCTCACGAGATTTGAGCAACGGCGTTGCTGCGACACAAACGTTGTATCTGGAAGACTGGCAGGATCATGCTTATTTCTCCTACAACGGCGAATCGGTGGTCTTACAGCGTGATATGAGCGCGCTTGAAGTGGAGTTGTATCTTGAAACGCTTGATACCATTACCGATGTTTGGGTCGGTGGTACGGGTATTGAAAATGACCCATGGACCGTTGCCATTATTGATGCAGACCAGAATAGCGGTGCTAACTATGTATTCGAACGCTTTATTAATATCCAGAATATGGAAGTTAAAGCGGATGTAAATACGGCTGATAACAAACAGCAGCAATACATCGATAAGGCCGACGTTGTTGCCGGAACCTATCTGTATTACGGTGATTTTAGTGTTGAGCTGGAGGCTGCCGATCTAACGGCGGCGGGTTTGCAAACGGCCTTGATTAGCGGTGGCATCAATGTCGCTGTGTATGATGAAACCAGCGTTTTCAGAATAGAGTTTGTTAATACCGCGAGTCAGGCCATTATGGTCAACCCTGCAGGGGGCGGTTCGATTGATAAGTTAACGGTAGCGCAGGACATTAATGTCCAAATGACGCTGCCTTTGGGTGTTTCCAGCACAACCTTTACTCATCCAGACTATGCTTCAATTACGGTTGATTTGACCGCGCTGAACGCCGCTAAAGCCGCAGGAGATAGCGTTGCAATGACCGCGGCCGCGAATGCGGTTGTTACAGATCTCGAAGCTCAGTTTGGTGCTTGGAATGCTGTTGATCAACTAGGTGTGGCGACGCAGATCATTGTTGCTGGTGATGGTTTAAGCCGAAATACGATGTTTACTATTGAGTTAAACGGCTTCTCATCTCAGACACCGATCACTCAAAGCTATGATTTCAGTGGTCCAGGTGTACAGGCACTGATTGATAACACCTCATCCAGCTACAAAGTTATCGAGCGGGTGGACACTGCAGGTAACTGGAACATTGAACTCGATGGTGCAGGTGATTACGCTGTGCTGCCGCTGAATTCACTGACAGGCACGGCTGAGGGGTATTTATCATCGTTCCAGACCATTGAGCAAAATGTGCCACGTATGGTTGAGAAACCGACTTGGTCGATCCCTGATGGTGGTGGTGAAGCCGAACTGGACGGTGGTACTGATTGGTTTGAAGATCCTACCTACAATACCGATAACGCTAACGATAGCGTGTTAATTGAAGGTGGTGATGATGCCAGTATCCGAGATTACTTTACGGTCGGTCACGAACTGCAAGACACCGGTCTTGTTGATGCGAGTCTCGATCCTATCCTGCAGAAAAATACCGATACTGTGCAGGTTGTTCACCGTCGGGTTGATTTAGCCGAAGCGGATAACCTCAGCGAACGTCAAGTGACGATCACTATTCGGGGTATCGATCGTAAAGCAGATGAAGCGGACACCACCGATAAATTCGATACCATTAATATCAATGCCTTGGGCGGTGATGATTTCATTATTGCCGGCTTTAGTCCAAATGAAGAGCCCATTTTAGGCAACACCATTAATTCTGATGCGGTCATACTCTCCCGTGCTGTGGATAACCTTGGTCTCAGTGGTGGCGACGGTGATGATCGTTTGATCGGTAGTCAATATAACGATCTTATCAATGGCGGTGAGGGCAATGATGTTATTACGGGTGGCCGTGGTACCGACACCTTTGAAGATGTCGATCTTGATGATAATGACATTGATACCCTGTTAGAACAGCGTGATTTGAACTTCAGCTTGTCGGATGATTCATTCAAGGTAACAGGCCAGCAGCAATCATTGCTTGATCCGACAGAAGACGTTGCGGTGTATGAAGATGAAACCAGCGTTGGCGTGTTTGAGCAGTTTGAAATATACGGCGGCGCGAGCAGCAATAACTACGGCGTTTTAGATTTTACCAAAGGCGCCTATTTCGACGGTGGCTTTGGTTCAGATAGCTATGTGACGACCCTGAGTGGGGTTGTCGATGATCAGTCAAACGTTCATATCATGGACAGTGGCACGGGGGCCACTGAGAGCGATACGTTAGAAATTCGCGGTGCCGATGATGCGGATGATCTGTTCCACCTAGATGTCGATACTCAGTATCAACTGTTAGAGAGAGCGAGAGATTCGATAACCCATGGGTTGAGCGATTTTGTGCTTAGCTATGACAATATAAGCATCAATGTCCTTACCTCTGATACGGCCAGCAGCCTACAAACTAAATTGGCGAGTGCGGGTATCACGGCTCGCGTAGCTGAGGTGGGCGGCGATGCGCTGATGATCGAGCTGATAACCGCACCACAAACGTCAGAAGAAAAATTCATGCGTTTTGAGGTGTCGGATGCCGCGGCGGCTTCGGTCTCTGTTATTCGCTCATTTGTCGAGCGTTTGGCCGAAGATGGCACGGGTGATGCGTTGCTAGCGGGTAAGCCCGATATCGATGCTATGTTCGAGCGCAAAGATAATGAGATTCAGGTTTACAGCATATTACCGGGTCAAACCGGCAGCTATACCTTGAGTTACGATGGTGTCACAACCGACTTATTAAGTAGCACCGATGATGCAGCAACTATTAAAGCGGCGTTGTTGGCGCTCGTCGACCCAGCGACCGGTGAGAATGTCATCAGAGAGCTGAACATAAAAGGCACGGGGACTAGCCGCGATCCTTGGTATGTCAGCATTAACGATGCGACGCAAGATATCCAAGGCAATTTCTATTTGTTGCAGTCGAGCAATGCCGCGCTGATCAACAAACCGGTTGATATTGCGGATGCGATTGCCAGTACGACACCCTCAATCTCAATGGCAGATCCAGAGTTCTATCAACGGGTTTATTACACTGATGGTCTAGGTACTGTGTTGGTGCATGGTGGCGGCGGTAACGATACCTTCGTTGTCGATGGCACGATGGCTTCTCTGAATGTTTCTGGTGATGAAGGTGATGATAACTTCTTAATCGGACGGGTTATCGACACGCATTTTGTTGATGATGGCCATGGCGAGTTAATCGAGGTGGTCAAAGGTCTGAATGGTATTACCGCCGGTGTTAATGACAATAGCTTCTTCTATGGCGGTATCGGCGACGACTATTTTGAGGTTAACCATAATATTGGTCAGCTGTCCTTATACGGTGAAGCGGATGACGATACCTTCTTCCTGAAATCCCATTTACAAAGTGGGGTATCGGCTTCAAGTGTGGCAAGTGACACCGGCGGTGGCGGTATTGTTGCTGGCGCAGGCGATGAGAATAATCTCACTGCCGAAGATGAAAAAGACACCATGATTAACTACGTGCAGAATAATCGTGTGTCTATTTATGGTGGTTCTGGTTTCGATACGTTGATTCTATCGGGCACCCGTCAGGGTGATGAGTTTAATATTTTCACTGACGAAAACGATAAGCAGTACATCTATGGTGCAGGCCTTAAAATTGAAGGTGTTAGCGGCATTGAGCGACTAGCTTTGCTCACCGGGGCCGGTGAGGATGTTATTAACCTCTATGGCTTGAATGCCGATATAACCCTGTTGTTGAGTCTGGGGTCGGGTGATGACCACATCAATTACGGTGGTGCGGGTGACACCTTTGAAGTCATTTATCCTGAATCCAATGCAACTTACACGGTTGAGCAGGATGTGTTGCAGGACGTGCTTGATGCGCAAAGTGTGACTAATAATGAGATTGTCTTTTCGAAGCGGGAAAACAGTTTTGATGCTGCTGCGTGGGAAGCATTCTTCCAAAAATGGGTGAAGGCAGATGCCAACCCTGTTATTGATGAGGCCCATTGGCGGTTATTTGAGGCTAACTTAACCGTTGCTTTAAAGCTCTTCGCTCAGGGTGTTGAACGGGCTCGTACCAACCCGGTGAATGGCGTCAGCTTGTCTAGCCTCGAAAGGAAAAACTTCGGTTCTTGGACATTCACCGTTCGCCAGGACAATACCGCAGCCGTTGATGCTTATGTGCAAAATACCAATTTACTCGAAGAGGCGTTGAACTTTACGGGTCAAGAGTGGGGACAAAGTTTCTCTGATGGCGATTGGGAAAATTACTTCGCCAGTTACGCGCCAATCGAAGATGTCAAAGTTAGCGAATTAGGGCATGCGATCGCGCCAGCGTTGCCGGATGAAATTGATTTTGACCTGTTCAATAGTCTCGCTGATACGGGATCGATCAATGCCGGTAATAACACGCTGGATGATGTTTTCTTCGGCACCTATTTAAACTGGGTAATAGGCCAAACAGTCACCGGCAGTATTATTCAAAGTGATGGAGTTCGTTTAGGCTCATCTAATAACGACACAGAGATTGATAACTGGGGCTATGATCCCGATCTGTATTTGACGGATCTCTATACGCGTAATGTGCCGGTTTATCATCAGGCGAGTTACTGGTTCTTTGGCACGCATCACTATACCTATACCACGGCTTGGGAGGGGGTGACGGGTGTCGGCGAAGAGAAGTACGCTTCAAACGATCGTATCGGTGTCGCAGGGACAACCCCTGGCAAAGATATGTTCTGGGATATGATTTCGCTGTTTTATGATGTTGAGGCGAAGAAGGAAAGCGATACGACTATTAATGTCGTGCAAGATTATAGCGCCGATGAAGTGACCGGTACCGCCGCGTATAAATTCGATAATTTACCTGAGCGTAGCGTACTTAAGATATTGCCTGAAAACTACGATATGTCGCGTATTGCTGGCTTGGTTCGAGTTGTGGGTGGTGCTGGTACTGATACGGTGACCGTTAACGCGCGAGATAACGCGGGTTTGGATATAACCCTAGAGAAACAAGCATTAGAAACGGTTGATTTTGATTTTAACCTCACTAAATTAGCAGAACTGACCGATGGTACCGGCTTTACGCCGGATGATTTGAAGAGTGCTTTAATCCGCGCTCATAACGACACCCAAGTCGGTGTTCTGGATGACCTACTCAATGGTGATGTTGCCGAAGCCAGCGTCACCTTGTCGAAAGACTTGTTGGTTGAGGAGTTTACCGCACTCGAGTACCTCAACCCATTGCAGGCGGCCGTCACGGCATTAGCTAACACCAATCCCGTTGTCTCGGATACGACCTTTATTGATCGTTTAGATGGGTTTGTGAAGCGCGGTCTGCAGTTAATGGGTGAAAACCTGATTAGCACCTATGATTTCTCTCTCGATGTATTGGATGCTTTGCTGATTGACCCGATGCTGGATGAAATATCTTCTTCTAGTCTGAAGAGCGATGTTGTGGCTCGCCTTGAAGGCTTGAGAAGCTATCTTGATCTGTCCGGTGTCCGTGCGCAATTGAAAGATGGCAGTTTGCCGGGTGGTCGAGTTTATGACATCGCCTCTGACTCTGCGCTTAGAGTCTATAAGCAGACTCAACTGGATACCTCAATACGATCAACGAGTTATGAATATTCTCAGAATATTTGGGATAACGAAACCTGGGATGCAGCTTATGACTGGAATGCCTCGTTGGGCGAATATGTTCGCCGTTTAGATCCTAACGCCGATGATGTACAAGCGCTGACGCGCAACGATAATGGCTATGGGGATGGCCCACAGGCCGATAGTACCGCGGGTAAAACCAACTATAGCGTCGACCGTGAGATCGATACCCGTGAAATTTTAGCGATCAATTACACCGTGGGTGATACCTCAGGAACCTTTGGTGTGAATTGGGTCAGTGGTACGGTGGGTAATACCGATGCAACCCGGGGTAAAGATATTCTGCTTAATAATCAGTATGCAGAGATCGTGGATAATCTGGACCACTCTTATTACAGCTATTCCTACTACGGGGTTGGTGCTCAGCACGAAGAAATTCTGGAAGCAGTTGCGCTACGTCGTTTTAATCAGGATAGCGGTGCCAATGATGTGGCGCAGAGCAATGACTTAGACGACGGTGTGTATCTCACCGCGGATAATTGGAAGGATTACGCTATTGCTGTTGGCCAGAGTGCCTTGGGCGATCTTGACTTCAACGATGCCAACGTTACGCGCTTAATCGAAACCCTCGATGGCGGGCAGGCCCTGCGTACCGATGTCGAAGCACCGTTACTTGATGGTTTAATCATTACCCGTGATATCAATGGCACTGCCGTGGATCACGAGATAAATATCAATGCTGTGCAAGACGACTATGGCTTCTATTTGGCCGAGTCGGTAGAAATAATCATGACGATCAACGAAACGCTGGTGGTCACCGATGAGTTTGTTACCGGTAAAGGCGCCGTTGAGAATGTTGTCGCTTTCGATACGCTGCAAGGCTTAGGGGAGTATGCCGTCCGCATGGTCGGTGTAGAAGACATCGTACTTAACCTGAATGCCGATGATGCCAATGACAACAGTCAGGTTGTTGTTGATAAGGTCTCGGTTGAAAGCCTGCATCACGCAACGGACATTACAGTGAATACCGGTGCTGGTGGCGACAAGCTCTTTGTTTCAGCCGCGGGTGCGGAGAATATTCAATTGAACTCGGGTGAGGGTAATGACTTCATCACCCTGTCTGATACCGGCACATACGCTGAAGTCAATGCGGGAGCCGACAACGATACAATTCGGGTTAATTACAACGCTAATGATTTGCAAACCAATTTGAATGGCATTGCTGGTGAACTCGTTTTACGCGGCGAAGCGGGCTCCGATTGGTATTACATTGGCCTAGCCGGTGAAGGTGAGTCAGTTATCAGTATTGATGACGATGCGGCTGATACCGGTTTTGACCGAGTGGCGATTCAGGGTACTGACCAAGCGGATAACTTTTTATTCCGCCCAGATACTATTTTTGCCCTAGAAGTGGATGCCGATGGCAACCCATTGGTCGGCGCGCCTATTCAGCGTGTTAATTACAACATCGATAGCAATGACGAAATCAATGTTTATGGCCGCGATGGTCATGACAGCTTCACCTTTGATGATACGACCGCGAAGATGTCCGTTTACGGTGATGCCGGAGACGATACCTTCCAAGTAGGTCAAGTATTTAACGCAGCTAGAAATAATGTTGAATCTGGTCTGGCGCCGGAAGATTATTTTGATACAACCTTGGTAACGCAGGGCTATATCAGCAATGGTATTAGCTACGATGCTTCGCTCAATGGTGGTATTGGCGAGGATAATTTCATTGTCTATCGCAACGTCGCTTCTGTTGATTTGAATGGTGATGAAGATAACGATACTTTCTTAGTTCGCAGTTTCGTACTGGTTGATCCCGATGATGAAAATGCGCCGGTTGCCAATATTAATGGTGGCCAGGGCGCTGACTTCATCAACTACGCGATGAATGCACCGGTTAATATACGTGGCGGCGATGGTTTAGATACCGTGACTATTCTGGGGACTGAGTTTGGTGACGATTATGTCATTACCGAACAGGGCGTTTTTGGAGCGGGTCGCTTTATTGGTTTTGAGGGCATTGAGCGGTTAATTATTAATGGCATGGAAGGTAATGATAACTTCTATGTTTATAGCACCAGTGAAAACCTCGATCTGAACCTGATCGGTGGCTTAGGCAGCGACACCTTTAATACCGCAGGCGGTAATGACGGTGAGTCGATTACCGTCGTGGCGGATGATCTACAAGGCCATAGTGGCTTGTTGGAACACACCTTAACCACGGGCGATACTCGCTTTCAGGCATTGACCCAAACCATCTCTGTCGATGTGATGGACGATGATGAAGCCGGCGTTATTGTTCGTCCCGTCGGTTCATCAATACGCACATACGAGAAAACCGCCGGCGTTGTTTTAGCCGATCGCAATAAAACCAATAACACCTATGAAGTGGTTTTGACCCGAGCACCGCAGGATGTTGTACGGGTGACTGCCAGTGCCGTTTTGGCGACAGAGCTGGAATTAAAACAGGGTGGTAAAGGCGTTGCGTTAAATGGTAGCGAAGACACCACCACGCTATTGTTCGATCGTACCAATTGGTTTATTCCACAGTTGGTGACGGTCACCGCGCCCGATGATGATCTGGCTGAAGGTGTCCGTAATATCGTGATCCGCCATTCGGTGACAGAGGGTGATACTGATCAGGATGGCGATGAGTATGATCGTCTTCTGGTGGGGCAGATTACAGCAGAAGTGGTGGATGATGATTTAACATCCCATAAAGTGATTGATGATAACCCCGATGTTGCCGTGACCTTAATGAGCAATAATCGTTATGAGGTCACGTTATCGCAAGCGCCGACGGCGGATGTTGTGATAGAGATCGAGACGCCAGACTCAATGGCGACGGATAAAACAACCTTAACCTTTACAGCAGCAGACTGGGGCGCGCAGGTTGTCACCTACAGTGATGCGAGTGGCGGTGCACCGGATGGTTTGATTTCTCACTTAGTGATTACCGATGATGCCTTCTTTAGTGGGCAGGTCATGGGCAGCATCGATGTACGTTCGGTCTCGCCAACCATCTTAATCGCTAAGAGCAGCAGTGAGCCGTTGGTTGCTGAAGCGGTAGCCGCTTTGCGCAGTGACAGCTATGAGGTGATGTTAAGCCATCAACCGTCTGACAATGTGACGATTACCGTTGCGAGTGATGGTCAGTTAGCCACCGATGTGACTGAGTTGACATTTACGCCAGGTAATTGGAGTGAGGCGCAAACGGTTACCTTTACGGCGATCGACGATACAGATGTTGAAGGCATTCATTACGGTCGTTTAAGCCATACCGTTAGCAGTGCTGATCCGTACTATGACGGTTTGACGATGGCTGTGGTCGATGTGACGATCGCAGATGATGAATCGCCCTCGCTGCTGATCATTCAAGAGAATGGTCGTGCGCAGGTGACAGAAACCGATGCTGCGGGTGTCCTCGGTGAAGGCATGGTGTTGGTTGATAGTACGGGGCTTTCGGTTCAGGCGAGTTTTGGTTTAGCGGAAGTGGACGAGTTGCAAGGCAATGATAGCGTAAAATCAGCGCAGGATTTAAGTGCCGCCCGTTGGACAACCGCTACCGATCCAACGATTGCCCATTCTAAAGCTGCACCGCACATCACCGTCAATGGTCGGGGCGATGGCTCGAAGGATTACTTTGAATTCACCGTTACGCAAACGATGATTGATGATGCAGGCTCTGCTGGCATTGATTTCTGGGCCGATGTGGATTCCGATTATGCTGCAGGTGATAGTGTTTACTGGCAGAGTAAAACGAACCTGTTGACATTAGATCAGGGTAAAACGTCGGTGCTGCCGGTTACTTATTACAACGACAGTTACATTAATTACAACATCACTGAAGCGGGCACCTATTTTGTCGAGGTTGAAGGCAATACCAACAACATCAACCCCGCATGGGAAGGAGTACCTGAAGGTACCGATTATAAACTGCACCTCAGCCTGCCACAGCAGGTGACGACAGCGTTCGACTTTACTCAGTCACCGCTGCTCGAAGCTGAGAATGAAACAGCCTTCTATAACGGCACTGGCGGTCAGCTTATCAGTGATATTGATGGCGTGAGTGGTACGGGCAGTGACAATAAGGGCTGGTATACCGATCCTAATATTCTGGTTGGTAATACTGATGTCGGCGGTGTCATTAATGACACTATGTCGCATATTACTATTGAAGGTGGCGGCTCTTATAAAGCGGATAGTTACCTCTTCGAAGTCACGGATGATATGTTGTTCAGCCCCGCGGGCTCGGTTCATGCGGACGACTCCAACTTAGGCAGTAAAAGCGGTTGGTACACCTCTGCGGGTATAAACTTCCCAGCGTCGGTTAAAGTGGGAGACCAGTGGCATGTGACTGTTTCTGGTGTGACTTATGATGTTGAGGCGATGGGCACCAGTGGTGCTGACCTGGCTGCCTCATTGTTAACTCAACTGAACGGCTTGGATAGCTTCTTTACCGCAGCTATTGGGAGTTCTGCAGACGATGTAGTGATAACGAATATCGAAAACGGCTTTAAGCTGTCTATTACCCATGAGACGGCTTATGCCGCTGATCAAACCTCGATCTCTTTGCAAGAAACCAATGTCGTGCTAAAAGCGCCATCATTTGGTGTGGAAAATGGACAGGATTGGATAGTCACCATTGATGGTCAGGATTACACCTTTGATAAATCGTCCGGTGCTAACAACCTCAATACCGTAGGTGCTGGTTTAGTTGGCGCGGTTAAGGATGTGCTAGGTACTGATTATCGTATTAAATACGACGATGCTAGCAAAACCCTCACCGTGACGGACGATGCGAGCAAAGCGGTCAGCGTTCGCGTGGTTGATGATCGCTCTGTTGATGCGGGTTCAACCCAGTTAATTGAGCGTAAGTTCACCATCGACACCGGTGTTGCCAACAA
Organism: Amphritea atlantica; assembly: GCF_018860855.1. GTDB lineage: Bacteria > Pseudomonadota > Gammaproteobacteria > Pseudomonadales > Balneatricaceae > Amphritea > Amphritea atlantica_A. The sequence continues at coordinate 5,637 of NZ_JAHKQE010000035.1, read as the reverse complement.
TCGTACTTGGTCTGTTACTGTCGATGGAGAAACGGCTGAGTACACGAGTAGCTATACCGGTGCCGCTAATGCGCCAACATTGGCTGCAATCACTGACAATATTCAAGCACAACTGGATAGTAAGTTAGATGGTAACTACAGCATTACCTATACCAGTGGTAATACATCCTTTGTCGTGAAACGCTCGGATGGTAACGGCATGACGACATCCGATGCACGTTTCTCTACTTCAAATGAAGTACATCAGCAAAAACTGGTGCTGGATAGCACCCTTACTGCTGAAAACTGGCGCGTATTGTCGGGTGTTAGCGCGGTGGCCAGTAATGCTTCAGCTACCGATGTGGACATTGTTGGTGTGGATCTCGCTGCACAGCTGACCGCAGGTGATTATGTTGCTCATTATGAAGCCTCGAGCAATACACTGGTGATAACCCGTGATAATGGTGCCAGCCCAGATTTGACGTTGAGCGCGATGGTGACTGAAGATACTGAAGCGTCTCAAAGCACCGTTAATGTGACGGTTTATTCTCAGGCTTTAACCATTGATTCTGGTTACAGCCATAGCAGTAGTGATGTTTGGACAGTAACGGTTAAGGATAGTAACGGTGATGATGTCTCATACAGCGGCGCTTCATTGTCGACCATTTATGGCACTGCTGGAGCAGCTGGTGGATTAGCGGGTGTAGCGACAGCACTGACCAATGGCTTAGCTGGGATTACGGTAACCGTCGATACGGGTGCCTTAGTATTTGTTGCCGATGATGAGAGCCGCGTCTCTGCGAACTTGAGTATTGAAAATATCGAAGCTCTACAGGGCCCACAGGTCGACGATAGAGATCGTTGGGATACCTATGCGTTAGATCTTACTGATGATGCTCTACCCGCGGTGGGTGATGCTTGGTCGATTACGGTTAATGGCATCACTTATACGTATCTCGTGAGCCAAAGTGATATTGATGCGCCTGAGTCGATTAATGACAAGGTTGCTACCGGTTTGATGGACCTGCTTCATGCTGCAGGCCTGAGTAGCACTGTAACAACCATCGGCAATCGGGTGTTGATTGATACGGTCGATGATGCCCTTGTTTCAAATGGACGTAAGACTCAGGTTCAGGGCTTGTTCGATATCGATTACGGTTCTTCTTTTAGTAACAGTTCGACTAACGTCTATCAAAGTGAGTCATTTTCATCTTCAGGTAATATTTTTACGACTCTCACAGAGACCAAGCGTGTAGTAGAAACACGGGTAACCTCTACGCAATCCTATTTGCCGTACATGAAAGTGTTTGATATGACGTCTGGCGCTGTTAATGGCACAGAGATGACCTTTGATAAAGACTTTAGCTGGCTGGCGGACAACGGCAGCAGCAGTCAGGGAGACCCTATGTTGGAGTTCCTGTTTGCTAATAAAGGCACTTATCGAGTTGAAGTGGGTTATTCGGTTACCTATACCAGTGATGTGAATGTGCGCACGGAAATTACCACGCTGGAGCGATCGTTATTTAATACCACTATCAATACATCGGTAATCACTAACGGTAATAGTTATTCAAATACCTACCTAGAAGGTATGACAGAGAACTATAAGCTGAATATTTCGCTCGAGGGTCATGCCACCGATAGTAACTATGTGAAGATGGATGGCATGTTATTGACGGTGACATCGGGCGATAACGCAGGTCAGACAGCCATTATCGAAAGCTATGACGCGCTAACCGATACCTATAATCTCAAGTCCAATCTGGTGTTGAGCGCAGGTGATCGTTTCGAAGTGAGTTATCTGATGAGCGGTGTGGATGGCTACGTTAATGAAAGCTGGCAAGATGATTCTTATCAAGTGGTCTTGTCGGGTGCACCTATGGTGCTTGATCCAGTCACGGGCTTGCTGGTGCCGGATTTAGTTACCGTTGATTTTGCCGGCATTGAAACACGGACTTATCATAGTAATTACGCCTTCGAAGACGGTAAAACGGCCGAGCATAATCAGGTTCAGGTAGGCACAGACACATCGAGTATTACCTTTGTAGGTGGTACGGCCGGTGCCGGCCAAGTAGCTTGGGATGATATTCAAACGATTACCTTGTCAGCGGCCGATGACGACATTATTGATGGCGGTGATGCCCAAGTATTTGCTCCGTTAGGCGAGCGTCTTAATAGCATTCGCGGGCCGATCTCTATCGATGGTGGCTTGGCGGATAGCGCCGCTTTAACCCTAAATAACCCATTGCTATTACCGGAAGAAAATAACTGGTACAAAATTGAAGGCACGCTCACATCAATTGATAATGTTGGCGGCCAGATTGTGGTTACTGACAGTGCTGCTGAATATTGGGATAAAGACGAATCTCAACACAAACCCGGCTTCAATTTAGATCTTGAGAACGGCCTGTTTGAATTGATTGTGGTTGATAATGCGACGGGCGAAACGGTCACTATGGAGATTGAATCTCAAAGTGGTCAAACATTCACCTTAGTGGGGGATTGGCCAAATGGCATTGCGCCAACGGCCCGTGACTATTACATCAATCCAGTTAACATGAACACTCGGGTGACAGAAGAGACTCAAGTCGATGTGCTGAATCTGTACAACAGTGCGAGCCCTGCTGCTGAAAGTGGCACCTTAACGGCGGATAGTATTACCGGCTTTGGCATGGGGGATACTCTCAAGCTGGGTGATGAAGAGATTGCAGGGGGTATTCGTTATGCCAATCTTGAAACACTGTCGATTGAATTGGGTAATGGCGCCGATGATCTAACGATTAAGTCTACTCATGCAGGCAGTACGACAATCGATAGCCGTGGCGGAGATGATCTCATTGTCGTTGAGACAGTGGCTGGCGCTTTGACCCTGAAAACAGGCGATGACGATGACATTGTTACCGTGGGTAGCGAACAACAATTAGCCGATGAGATCGCAGCATTGCTGGTGGTTGATGGTGGCGCGGGTAATAACCAGTTGATCGTTAATGATTCTGGTGATGCTGATAGCAATGAATTGTTCGTCACTTATGACAGCATAACGGGCTTAGATATGCCGTCGCTGTCTGAGGTGCAATCGCTCTATATACGGGCAGTCTCTGGTCATTACGTTCTGGATATTGATGGTGTCGCGATAGCTATTCCTGATCTTGAAGAAGCAACGCTATTAACGGCGTTGAAGACTCACTTTAGTGCCGGCCTAGGTTTAGCGGTTGAGCGTCAAGCGGTTGTTAACGGTTACAGCTTTAGCATCACCTTTGGTGGTGAAATGGCAGGTCAGTCTATTCCTCAGTTGGAAATTACCGATATCACGGGTTTAAATGCTGCAGCCGATGCCACCGTTGAGGTTAAAACGAGTACCGTTAGACAGGGGGCATTAACAGCACAAACTGGCCAGATTCAGACGCTTACACCGGCATTAACGGGCACTTATCAGTTGGAAGTGTTGGGGCAGTTAACGGCTTCTATAGCCGCAACGGCAACACAAGCGGAGATCATTGAAGCGCTACGGCCAATATTGAACCCGAATAACAAGCCCGCGTCTTTTGTCAATGACGACCTTTCTGATCAACAGGATTACTTGCCGTACACGGATAATATTTCAGTCATACGGGTGGGTAATGAATGGTTGATTCAGTTCCAAGGCGCATACGCCGATGTTGAAATTACCAATGTGATTGGTGATGCGACCTTTGAAACTCGTATGGAGGGTATTAACTATTACAACATTGGTCAGCTGGATATCAATTTAGGCAGTGGCAGCGATATCGTTAATGTTCAATCGACACACCAAGACACGGCAACCAATATCAATACCTTTGCGGGTGAAGACTCGATCTACGTTACTAGCGATGCTAACGCGGATTTGACCAATCAGCCTGATGCCCACGGTAGCTTGGATGGCATTAATGGCTTGTTGAATATTGATGCGGGTAGCGGTGAGAACGCGCTGTATATCAGTGACTTTGATGATGTCGATGTTGATAACGCGACCTTAAGTAGTGATCGCCTCAGCGGTATGGCTAGCGGGGATATTACCTATACTGCAACCAATGGCGACTTTAATAACGATTTAGTTATCTGGGCCGGTCAAGGTGCCGATCAAATCTTGGTTACCAGTGTGTACGTTGAAGGCGTTAGCGTGACTACCTTATATGGTAATGAGGGGGATGACAGCATTACGGTCACGGCTAGCGATGACCTAGCGAATCCCGCGCATATGGCGTTGGCGCCGTTAGGAGACAGTGAAGCCCGTCGCTTGGATATCTTCGGAAACAGTGGTGACGATAACGTCTATGCGGGTGCCGCTACACTGGCCATCCGTGTGTCTGGTAATGAAGATAATGACTTAATCTTCGGTAGCCAAGGCGATGACATACTTTACGGTCATGAAGGCGATGATCGTATTTACGCGAATGCGGGTGATGACATCGTTTACGGTCATAGTGGGCGCGATACCTTAGAGGGTAATGAGGGTAACGACAGAATAATAGGCGGTTCTGAAGACGATATTATCAGAGGTAATGCGGGTGATGACTTCATCTTAGGTGAAACCGGTAACGACATTATCTTTGGTGAAGGTGGCTCGGCACAAAACGCTGCAGGCAATGATTTGCTCGCCAGTGAGTTGGATGATCTTTCATTGATTACCAGCGATGATCTCAGCGCTGATGGCAGCGATACGATCGATGGTGGTGAAGGCGACGATCGCATCATGGCCGGTTTAGGTGGCGACGTTGTCACTGATATGAGCGGCGATAATATTGTGCTGGGTGACTTAGGCGCAATCGGCTATATCGATGTTAGCGCCATTAGTGCCGGTGTTGTTACCTTGGTTCGCTCAAGTAGCGCTCAGGGTGGTGATGACGATATCCGCGTGGGAAGTCTCTCAGGTAATAATATTGTGATGGGCGGTCAAGGCGCAGACTTTGTCGAGACGAGTGTTGGCCATGACCGTATTATCGGCGATAACGGTGAAATCGTTATCGGAAACGACGGCGTGATCCAGACGATTCAGACTACCGGCATTATCAATGGTGGTGATGATGTCATTATCACAACAGGCGGTAACAATACTGTTCTGGCCGGTCAGGGTAATGACCGAGTCACAGCGGCTGGCGGTGATGATGATATCTTCGGCGATAATGGCCTGATTGAATATGTTGATGGGGTGGCGGTACGTTTGCTGTCGACGGATGTTGATGAGACAACCACCGGCCAGGATGCTATTGATGCAGGCGAGGGTAAAAACCGCGTAATTGCTGGTTTGAATGCCGATACGGTCACTTCGGGTGGTGATGTGGATGTGATCTTGGGCGATGCTGGAGAGCTGGTTTATAGCAACAACACTTTGACTCGAGTGAGTAGCACGGAAACAAGCTTAGGCGGATCTGACCTGATTAATGTTGGCGAAGGTGATAATACGGTCATTGCCGGACAGGGGGCTGATACTGTTATAAGTGGAACCGGTAATGATCGAGTTGTAGGCGATAACGGTGAAATCGTTATCGGAAACGATGGCGTGATCCAGACGATTCAGACTACCGGCATTATCAATGGTGGTGATGATGTCATTAGCACAACAGGCGGTAACAATACTGTTCTGGCCGGTCAGGGTAATGACCGAGTCACGGTGGCTGGTGGTGATGATGATATCTT
>NZ_JAHKQE010000027.1 GCF_018860855.1 Amphritea atlantica | reverse complement strand
TGATGCCAATGACAATAATGCAGCTGGCGCTGATGTCGATGGTGCGGTTCGCAAAGCTCACCAAGCACCGTTGGTGACAATGAAGAATAAATCGCATCGCTGATGCCAATGACAATAATGCAGCTGGCGCTGATGTCGATGGTGCGGTTCGCAAAGCTCACCAAGCACCCTACGAGTGAGGTATAAACCCACCAACACACCCGAGCAGCCATCGCCGCCGAAGACAACGCCCACACCTTCAGTGGACTCCCCGTAGGGTGCCGATGAAGAATGAATCGCATCGCTGGTGACAATGAAGAATAAATCGCACCGTTGATGCCAGTGACAATAATGCAGCTGGCGCTGATGTTGATGGTGCGGTTCACAAAGCTCACCAAGCACCCTACTTATTGGCGGTGAATTGGTGCAGATGCCGATAAAGGTCGCCATCATCCGCTGTAAAACCGCAATCTCATCACTAGATCAAACTGATAGCTGTGCTATTCTATTCGTCCGCTGAAAAGTATCGATTTAACGACTTGTCAGCTATTTTCAAATAATCATAGCCATCAAATTTTGACGATATTTACCTACAAAATAACTTAAATTAGCCAGAGCTCAGGAGGTCGTACAGATGCCATTCTTTAAAACCCTCCCGCTGCGCAAAAAAATGATTCTCTTGCTGCTCTTGACCAGTAGCACAGTGCTCACACTAGCGACAACAGGGTTTGCCGTGAATGATTGGCATGATTCCAAGTTACAGCTAACAGAGAATCTACGCTCACAGGCTGATATTATTAGTAATAACTCCATCGCTGCGCTGACATTTGAAGACCCCGAATCTGTCCGCATGACCCTCGAGTCCCTGAAAAATGTTCGCAATATCGTCCTCGCGGTGGTGTACGATGCCAATAAACGGATATTTGCCCAATACTCACCCCAGAATTACCCGACTCCGCCACTACCGGACAGCCTAGAGGGAGAGCTCAACGGGAGCCTTTATGTCATTCGTCCGGTCAAGGTCGATCAAGAAACTGTCGGCTTTACCCTGTTACTCACCGACCTTAGCTATCTAAAAAAACGCCAACGTGACCAGATTGGCATCGCCTTTGTCGTCTTTTTACTATCACTCATCGTCGCTTTGTTGCTCTCCAGTGTGGCTCAAAACATTATCACTCGTCCGATTACTCGGCTCGCCAGCACTGCTCGGAAAATCACCCGTACACGCAATTACCAACTTAGAGTCCGTAACCGCTCTAGAGATGAAATCGGCAGCTTAGCAAACGATTTCAACCGGATGATTGAGCAAATTCAGACGCGGGAAAACGAGCTGCAGGATGCCCGGCAACTACTGGAAAAGAAAGTTAAGGACCGCACCGCAGAACTACTACGGCTCACAGAACAACTAGAACATCAGGCCTTTCACGATAATCTAACCGGTCTACCCAACCGTTCAACTTTCGACAAGAAGCTAAATGCCGCGATCAACTATGCCAGCCGCCAAGGTGAGCAACTGACCGTCATGTTTCTCGATCTCGATCGCTTTAAAGATATCAATGACACCCTCGGCCACGATATGGGTGATCAGTTACTCATAGAGCTATCCTCACGATTAAAAAACTGCCTCAGAGCAAGCGACACCCTCGCCCGTTTTGGTGGTGATGAGTTTGCAGTACTCACGGTTAGCACATCACAAGACCATGCCACGAATATCGCAGTAAAACTCATTGAAGAGGTTAAAAAACCGGTCATCATTGATGATTTAAACCTACAGGTCACCACTAGTATCGGTATTAGTGTTTATCCTGACGACGGGCCTGATGCAATCACCCTCGTAAAGCATGCTGATACCGCTATGTACTCTTCTAAAGCCGCGGGCCGCAACCAATTTAACTTTTTCGATAAGCAGATGAATATCCATTCAGAACGGCGTATTCAGCTGGCACAAAAACTAAGACACGCCATCGATAACAACCTGTTTCAGGTTTACTACCAACCCAAGTGGTGCACCCGTCGATCCGCCATTGTCGGGGTAGAAGCTTTAATACGCTGGTTCGACGCAGAAGAGGACGCTATCTCCCCAGAAGAGTTTATTCCGCTCGCGGAAGATCAAGGGCTTATTGGCCAGGTCGATCAGTGGGTGATGCATAAAGCATGTCAGGACATCCTTCAACTGCACCAGCAATTCGGATATAAACTCCAGTTATCCGTTAACTTTTCACCAGCACACTTTATACGCCATGATCTTTACACGCGAATCGCCGATGTACTCACCAAGACCGGCTTTCCAGGGTCATCCCTGGATCTTGAAGTAACCGAAACGGTCATGGCCACTGAAAATGATTCCCTGCTGAAACAGCTCGATCAGATTCGTACCCTCGGCATAGAGATATCCATTGATGACTTCGGTATCGCTTACTCATCCCTCAGTCGCTTAAAACGTTTACCACTAAACACTCTCAAAATAGATCGCTCATTTATTCGCGATATAGGGCGTGATCATGACGATGAGATGATCGTCAAAACCATTATCGATATGGCCCACAACCTGAACCTTAAGGTCGTTGCCGAAGGCGTAGAAACCCAAGAACAATTAACCTTTGTAACCCAATATAACTGCGATCAGGTACAAGGTTTTCTGTTTAGCCCCCCTCTTCCCTTAGAAAAACTGATTGCATTAATGCAGGCACAGGAAAGTGCTCAGTTAAACCAGCCTTAAATATTTACCCCGTCAGCGTTAATAACTTTTTGAGTTGTCTTTTTAAACATAAAGCCCTGAATGGGCACAAAAGCAGCTAAAGTGCAGACTCAATAACCAAGGTAGTCGTATTGAGTAAATACTTTTCGGTATTTTTTTATGCTATAAATGCAATATTAAGACAGATTATCTACATCCGCTTACAGCCCATTCGAGGCATGACGGACCGGCACGCTATGCCATATTTGTCTTAAAGCAACCTGCGACGCTATGTCACAGTTTTTTTGCCATTTTTTGCGTCATAATGACAAATGTTGCGCTAAGAGGCTTCTTAAACAGAGGACCCCTTCATAATAAAAATAGACAAAACAATACGTTATTGTCTTTTTAGTTATTTGGTACAGTCTTTGCTGTAACACAGTTATAGCTTGAGTCGTTGAGCACTGACTCTGTGTCTACACGTTTGACGCTCTATCGATTAGAGCGCCGAACTAATGAAGGATTTAAACTATGGTTTCTGAAACGGTTGTCGAATTATCGCGCTGGCAATTCGCCCTCACCGCGATGTATCACTTTCTCTTTGTGCCCCTAACGCTGGGGTTATCATTTATGCTTGCGATCATGGAATCGGTCTATGTTATGACCGGTAAACAGATCTATAAGGATATGACTCGCTTCTGGGGCAAACTCTTTGGTATCAACTTTGCCCTCGGCGTTACCACCGGACTGACAATGGAGTTTCAGTTCGGCACCAACTGGGCCTATTACTCCCATTATGTCGGCGATATATTCGGGGCACCACTGGCCATTGAAGGCTTAATGGCGTTCTTTCTCGAATCCACCTTTATCGGTCTATTTTTCTTCGGCTGGGATCGCCTCACACGGGTGCAACATCTAGGGGTCACTTGGCTGGTCGCGATTGGCTCAAACTTCTCAGCCCTGTGGATTCTGATTGCCAATGGCTGGATGCAAAACCCTGTCGGCGCCTACTTTAACTTTGAAACCATGCGTATGGAGATGGACAGCTTCGCTGAAGTTCTGTTAAACCCCGTTGCCCAGGTTAAGTTCGTCCACACCGTGTCTGCCGGCTATGTTACCGGCGCCATGTTCGTGCTCTCTATCAGTGCCCTCTACCTGCTGCGCAAACGAGATGTCGCCTTCGCTCGTCGCTCTTTTGCAATCGCCTCCGCATTCGGCTTGGCATCGATCCTTTCGGTGATCTTGCTCGGTGACGAAAGTGGTTATGAGATTGGTGAAGTACAGCAAGTGAAGCTCGCGGCGATCGAAGCAGAATGGGAAACCCATCCAGCACCCGCATCTTTCACCGTGGTTGGCCTGCCTAATCAGGAAGAACAAGTCACCGATTACGCAGTACGCATTCCTTGGGTACTCGGGCTCATCGCCACGCGCTCACTGGATGAAGAGATCACCGGCATTAAAGATCTAATTGCCATGAATGAGGTGCGTATTCGCAGCGGGATGAAAGCCTATGACCTGTTACAACTACTGCGCAACGGTAACGATACCCCAGCGAACCGAGAAGCCTTCAGCGCGGTCAGCGATGACCTAGGCTATGGTTTGCTGCTCACTCGCTTTACGCCGAATGTCAGTGACGCAACAGAAGAACAGATCAAGAAAGCGGCGCGGGATACCATCCCTCAAGTCGCACCTATCTTCTGGACCTTCCGCATCATGGTCGCCGCAGGTGGTATTATGTTGTTCACTTTCGCTACTGCGTTCTACTACACCGCCCGCCGTCGTGAATATAAAACTCGCTGGCTGCTAAAACTGGCGGTACTGTGCCTACCACTACCTTGGGTTGGTGTAGAAACAGGCTGGTTCATTGCCGAGTTTGGTCGTCAGCCATGGGCTATTGGTGAAATTCTGCCCACCTATGTTGCTACATCAACACTCAGTGAAACTGACCTGTGGCTTAGCATCGCTGGTTTTGCAGCCCTTTACACCTTTTTCCTCTGTATTGAAGTTTTCCTGATGGTTAAATATATACGTAAAGGTCCGAGCTCCCTCGAAACCGGTCGCTATCATCATGAAAAACTAGGAGAAACTCAGCATGTTTGATTATGAAACTTTGCGTTTAGTCTGGTGGCTTTTAGTTGGCGTACTGCTAATCGGCTTTGCCATCGCCGATGGCTTTGACCTTGGGGTGGCAATGCTTCTGCCACTATTGGGTAAAAACGACACCGAACGGCGGGTGATTATCAACACTATAGGGCCACACTGGGATGGTAATCAGGTTTGGCTCATCACCGCAGGGGGTGCCATTTTTGCGGCTTGGCCACTGGTCTATGCTACCGCCTTCTCCGGCTTTTACTGGGCGATGTTACTCGTCTTGTTCGCCCTGTTCTTCCGCCCTGTGGGTTTTGAATACCGAAGCAAAATGCCGAGTGCACGGTGGCGTAATAACTGGGATCTAGGTATCTGCTTAGGCTCCTTCGTACCCGCGTTGGTCTTTGGTGTCGCTTTCGGCAACCTGTTCCAGGGTGTTCCGTTCAGCTTCGACGACTTGACTCGGTCAACTTATACCGGCTCGTTTTGGGCCTTGCTGAACCCCTTTGCCATTGTCTGCGGTTTGGTGAGCGTTGTGATGCTAGTACAACATGGCGCGGTCTGGTTGCAGATGCGCGCCGGCGGTGCTATTCAGCAGCGTAGCCAATCCGTTGCAGCGCTATCTGGCGTGCTACTTAGCGCCCTGCTATTAATTGCCGGCATCTGGTTATACACCGCGATCCCAGGCTTTAGCATTAGCAGCGATGTCATCGGTGATGCTAGCTCAAACCCATTGAACAAAACCGTGGTTCAAAGTGCTAACTGGTTTGGTAATTTCGCCCAGTACCCACTGCTGTGGTGCTTACCATTAGCCGCGGTGGTTCTGCCATTGCTAACCAGCATTCTCGCGCGTGCCCAGCGCTCTGGCTTCGCCTTTGTCTCTAGTGCGCTAGGAATAGCCGTCATTATCTTGCTGGCAGGTGTAACAATGTTTCCGTTTGTTATGCCTTCATCTACCGACATGGCGAGTAGCTTGACCCTATGGGATGCAACATCAAGCAAGTTAACACTGGAAATCATGCTCTGGGTAGCACTGTTCTTCGTACCCATCATTCTGATCTACACCACTTGGTGTTATGTCAAAATGTGGCGCCGAGTGGAGCCTGAGTTTATTGAGCAGAATAATATTTCTAACTACTAAACTTAACGGAGAATAATATGTGGTATTTTGCTTGGATTCTCGGTGTTCTTTTGGCCTGCAGCTTTGGCATCATTAATGCGATGTGGCTAGAACATCAAGACGAAATTGAAGAATAATCCTGATCATACAGGGTCATAAATGTACAAACTGGGGCAGTGATATCACTGCTCCAGTTTGCGATACAGGGTTCGTAAACTACAGCCCGCTATCTCAGCAACGTGACTCTTATCCGGATAAACTCGCAGTAACGCTTCAAGATAACGCTGCTCAACTTGCTCAATGCTGAGCCCTTGCGCAGCTAACTGAGCCAAACCTTCTGTTTTTTGAGAAACAGATGTCGATACCGACATCAAATTTAAACTACGTTGGATTACATCGACATCGATTAGGTCATCATGACGTAACACAACCGCCCGTTCGAGGATGTTTTTCAGCTCACGTATATTGCCCTTGAAGGGCTGCTGCGCCAACAGTTGCAACGCCTCATCGGTCAAGCGCAATGGAGCCTTATCCTCAATACGCAAAAGAATACTTTCCACCAGCAACGGCAGGTCTTCACGGCGTTCAGACAAAGATGGCAAGCGAATAGGAAAGGTGCTGATACGATGAAACAGATCTTCCCGAAACTCACCCAGTTCGACCATCATCTGCAGATCTTTATGAGTTGCACACACCAGTCGAAAATCAGCGGCAATAGGCTTACTATCGCCCACCGGACGGAAGGTTTTTGTCTCAATCAGCCGCAACAATTTAACCTGTTGATGCAACGGCACATCACCGACCTCATCGAGAAACAGAGTGCCACCATGGGCCGACTGAACCAATCCGGTACGCGAATGAATCGCCCCGGTAAACGCCCCTTTCATATGACCAAACAGTTCACTCTCAAACAGACTATCGGTGAGACCAGAACATTCCACCGTGACGAAGGGTTTGCTAGCCCTTGGACTAGACGCGTGGATCGCTTGGGCCGCCAGCTCTTTACCCGCCCCCGAAGAGCCCACCAACAACACATTGGTACCGGTCTTACCAACCCGCTGAATCAAGTCTACCAACTCATTAAAGGCCCGACTCCGACCAATCATTTTATTGGCAATCGGCTCGGCACTCACTTCTCGAATCGGCGTCATCAACTCAATAAAGTAAATTTGCTCTTCGTCATCGGTGATCGGTATGGTTTCAATACCCACATGCTCTTTGCCCTGTGGCGTATTATGTATATGCAGCACGCTAGCCCGATGACCGCTATCACGGGCTTCCTGCATCGGGCAGGTTTCCCCTTCAAGATCACAAGGCCGTTGATAACCATGGGAAAGAAAGTAACATTTAGCCGAGCTACGCTCATCCAGACTACCAAAGCGAAAATCATAGTTCGCATTCGTTGCCACCACATTATAATCAGCATCAATCAAAACGGCGGGAGAGCTATAACTATCCAGCACATTACGCATCGTTCTCAACCAACTTGCTTTAGTCATGGCGATACTCCTTTTCCGTCAATTATGGCTAAAATGTGTCAATAATGACAAGCTCACCTATTTATTACCAGCACCTTACCAACAGAGGCCGTCCTTGATGAGCCAGATCAGTATTTCTACCCTGCAACAGTGCAGTGATGGTCAGCAGCTACTGCGGCTGGCGGGTAAAATCAGCCGCCGGGAAAACCGCTGGCTAACAGGCTTAGGCGTGCTGCAGACCGCCGCCACCATTGCCATTACGGCACTATTTGCCTTGCTCATCAATAACGCCGTTTATAGCCAAGCTAGCCCAGCGCCGTGGCAACAAAGTGCTTGGCTAGCACTCGCCGCACTACTCATACTGCGGGCACTACTGCCACTCTGGCAGACCCGTCTAGCGGACAAAGCCAGTATCAACGTTCGCAATCAGTTACGGGCAGTGGTGCTAGAGCATTGCGCCGATTTACAGCTTAACTTAGAACAACATTTCAGTAGCGCAGAACTCAGCAACCTGCTCAGTAGTGAAATCGACAGCACCCGAGATTACTTTGCCGAATTTCTACCACAACAACGACTGGCCATGCTCACCCCTCTGCTCATCATGCTCGCCTGCCTCTGGAGTGGCTGGCTGGTACCGCTATTATTGGCACTCTCAGCACCATTAGTCCCCTTATTTATGATTATTGTCGGCCACAAGGCCGCCGAAGCCAGCCGTCGCAATCTAACGGAGCTAACACGACTCGGTAACCTGCTGTCAGACCGGATTAAAGGCATCTCAGCGTTACAACTCGCCAACCGCTGCGATGAAGAGCAACAAAGCCTATTTAAACAGTCAGAGAAGTTTCGCCACTCGACCATGCAGGTGCTACGGCTCGCATTTCTATCCGGCACCTTACTTGAGTTTTTCAGTGCAATCAGTATCGCCATGGTGGCGGTTTACCTAGGATTACTCTATCTGGATAAGTATCAGATCGGGATGTGGCAAGACACACTCACCCTAAGCCACGGTATATTCCTGCTTATGCTCGCACCGGAATTCTATCTGCCGCTACGCCGCTTAGGTGCGCTCTACCATGCCCGAGCCGACGCCAGCAGTGTCGCAGATCATCTGCTGAAATTACTACAATTGCAGCCCATTAGCGCCACCGAAGCCAAACAAACACCGGCAGAGAACATCGATCAAATCAGCCTACAGCAACTGCAAACCGGCTATGGTGATACCGCGATTGGCAAGCCTCTCAGCTGCAATCTGAAACGTGGGCAGATCACTCTCCTAACAGGTCCATCAGGGGTGGGTAAAAGCACCTTACTGGACACTCTTGCTGGCCTACATCCAGCGATCAGTGGGCAGGTAGAGGTGAATCAAACAGCGATCAATATTTTCAACAACCGCCACTGGCAGCAACGCATCGGTTATATGACGCAGCAACCTGAGCTACTGTTTGACAGTATCCGCCATAATCTATGCCTTGGCAGAGAGTTCAGTGATGAACAACTATATGATGCCCTCAAACAGGCCCGTGCCGCACAGCTCGTCGACGCATTACCCGAGCAATTGGACTACTGCGTCAGCGACAGTGGCGGGTTTCTCTCCGGTGGCCAAGCACAACGCATTGCCCTCGCACGGGTCTTTTTACACCAGCCAGACCTACTACTATTGGATGAGCCGACCGCTAACTTAGATCAGGAGAACGCCCAAGCCTTTATGGCAGGCCTGCAACAGTTCGCGGCAAACGGCGGCATTGTTCTGATCAGTAGCCACCGGGACGCACAGACTCAGTTTGATCAAGTCATCAACCTCAGTGCAGATCAATCCGCGGAGATATCCCATGCCTGAACTTGTGAAGCGCTATTTTCAACTACTGTGGCAGCAACGCGGCATGGCCTCCCTCGGACTACTGCTAGCCACCATTACCGCCTTATCTGGTATCGCGTTACTCGCCGTCTCTGGTTGGTTTATCAGCGCCACGGCGGTGGCAGGTTTGTCACTCGTGGCAGCCCATGGTTTTAACTATTTCGCCCCTGGCGCCGTTGTCCGAGGCCTATCTATCAGCCGAACGTTTGGCCGCTATGGCGAAAGACTGGCCACCCATGAAGCTACTTTTCGGGTCATTTCACACCTGCGCAGCGAGATGTTCGCCACCCTTGCACGACACAATTGGCAGGAGCAGCCCCTTAATAGCCATGAAGCCAGCAGCCGCCTGCTGGATGATATTCGTCATGCCGAATCACTGTACCTCTCAGCACTGGTGCCTGGACTCGTCATGCTACTCAGCAGTTTGCTCTATCTGGCAACAGTCGCCCTGTTCCTACCGCCATTGGCGCTCTGGCTAATACTGCCGTTACTGTTTTCGGTGATTGCTGTACCGCTGCTCTATCTCCGTCGGGTACTGCAACCCCAAAACACCCTGCACCAGCAGCGAAATCTGCAATGGCGTGATGCCCATTCGCTGTTTAGTAACCTACGCACACTGATCCTGTTTGACCGACTATCACATCAGAGTGACACATTAAGCGATAGCGCCAGTATCGCTGATACCACTGAACAGCAAACTAGCGATGCACGACAGCGGGTTAATATTCTCAATCAACTGGTTCAAGCCGCGATGCTACTGCTGGTGTTATGGCAAGGGCTTCTTGGCTTAGCCGCCGGCCAATTGGAGGGAACACTGGTCTTTATGCTGCTATTGCTGACGCTCGGCTTACAGGAAGTTATCACTACCGGCAGCAGCGCACTGGCCGCTTTTGCCTTAGGCTATAAAGCGTTGCAGCGAATTGGCCAACTCAGCCCAGCAAAGCAGCAAGTAGATCAACGCCTGTTTACTGACGCGAACGAGAAGCAAACCCAAATTATTATCCAAGGACTCGAATATCGCTATCCGTCTCGACAAGAAGCCACCATCTCCGGCCTCAGCGCGACGCTAGACACAGATAACTGGTATTGGTTAACCAGCCCAAGCGGCTACGGAAAAACCACGCTAATGCAGCTCTTAGCCGGCCAGCTGCAGCCCCAGCAAGGTGTGATCCGCTACGCAGGTCTACAACCGGATCAGATCGGCATGATGCCGCAACAGGTGAGCCTGTTACAGGGCTCATTACGCTTTAACCTCTGTTTGCATCACGACTTTAGCGATGCTGAGCTATGGGAGGCACTGCATACCGTTGAATTGGATAGCTGGGCAGAACAACTACCGGAACAGTTGGACACTTGGCTAGGAAAGGGCTCTCACCTACCTTCCGGTGGCGAACTGAAACGCCTAGGGTTAGCGCGGCTTATCTTGCTCGACCGGCCCGTTTTATTACTCGATGAGCCGACGGCCGGTATCGATACCGAACGCAGCCAACGGATT
Organism: Amphritea atlantica; assembly: GCF_018860855.1. GTDB lineage: Bacteria > Pseudomonadota > Gammaproteobacteria > Pseudomonadales > Balneatricaceae > Amphritea > Amphritea atlantica_A. Next base: position 54,008 of record NZ_JAHKQE010000027.1, on the reverse strand, counting down.
CTTCAACGCCTGCAACAGCGGTGGACGAACCGCATTGTGATTATCAGCAGCCATGACATTCAACTAATGGCAGCTGACGATCAACTCTTAACGCTATAACCGCAGCCATAACACCAAAAAACCCGCCAAGGCGGGTTTTTTATGATCTTGCGTTCACCCTTGATCAACCAATCATCAGCGGGGCGGCATTTCTGCCGGACACAAAAAAGGCCCGCGCGATGCGGGCCTTCTTATATAACGCTCAGCAACAATTACTTGTTAGCTTTGCGCTCTTTCTCTTCAGCGATAACCTTATCAGCAACAGATGCTGGGCAAGCTGAGTAGTGAGCGAACTCCATAGAGAACTGACCACGACCAGAAGTCATTGTACGCAGGTGTCCGATATAACCGAACATCTCAGACAGAGGTACGTCAGCTTTAATACGTACGCCTGAACCGGCTGCTTCTTGACCAGAGATGATGCCACGACGACGGTTAAGGTCACCGATAACGTCACCAACGTGATCTTCAGGAGTGAATACGTCAACCTTCATGACAGGTTCCAACAGCTGTGGACCCGCTTTAGGCATAGACTGACGGAACGCACCTTTAGCCGCGATTTCAAACGCAATCGCAGAGGAGTCAACCGCGTGGTAGCCACCATCATACAGCTCAACTTCAACGTCCAGCACAGGGAAACCAGCCAGTGGGCCTGTATCCATCATGCTCTTGAAACCCTTCTCGATAGCTGGGAAGAATTCTTTTGGTACGTTACCACCCACAACAGTAGATGAGAAAGTGAAGCCAGAGTTCTGCTCGCCCGGCTTGATGCGGTAATCGATCTTACCGTATTGACCTGAACCACCAGACTGTTTCTTATGGGTGTAGCTATCTTCGATCGCTTGAGTGATAGTCTCGCGGTAAGCAACCTGTGGCTGACCTACGATCAGTTCAACGCCGTAAGTACGCTTCAGGATGTCAACTTTGATATCCAAGTGCAGCTCGCCCATACCTTTCAGGATGGTTTCGCCAGAATCTTCGTCAGTTTCAACGATGAAGGTAGGATCTTCTGCAACCATTTTACCGATCGCGATACCCATTTTCTCAGCACCACCTTTATCTTTAGGTGTTACTGCGATAGAGATTACTGGCTCAGGGAAGACCATCGCTTCAAGTGTACATTCATGCTTAGGATCACACAGTGTGTGACCTGTCTGTACGTTTTTCATACCAACGATCGCAATGATGTCACCGGCTTGAGCAGAATCCAGTTCTTTACGCTCATCGGCTTCCATTTCACACATACGACCAACACGTTCCGTTTTACCGGTGAACGAGTTAAGGATGGTGTCACCTTTCTTCAATTTACCAGAGTAAATACGAACAAAGGTCAGGGCACCGAAACGGTCATCCATGATTTTGAATGCCAGGGCGCGGAAAGGCTCATCAGTAGAAACCGTAGCGACTTCACCTGTTGGCTCACCGAACTCATCGGTCAGATCCTGTGGAATAACGTCTGTTGGGCTCGGCAGGTAATCAACAACCGCATCCAGAATCAGCTGAATACCTTTGTTTTTGAATGCAGAACCACAGTAAGTTGGGAAGAACGCCAACTCACGAGTACCAGTACGGATACAACGCTTGATATCTTCCATAGCAGGCTCTTCGCCGTCCATGTAAGCCATCATCAGGTCATCGTCTTGCTCTACAGCGGTTTCGATTAACTGTTCACGGTACATTTCAACATCTTCTACCATATCGGCAGGGACATCGGTCACGACGAAGTTTTCTGGCAAGCCAGTATCGTCCCAAACGTAAGCTTTACGCGTTAGCAGGTCAACAACACCCACGAAGTCTTCTTCACGACCAATAGGCAGAACCATGATCAGTGGCTTAGCCGCCAGTACGTTTTCAACTTGGTCGACAACTTTATGGAAGTCAGCACCCATACGGTCAAGTTTGTTAACGAAGATGATACGGGAAACGCCCGATTCATCAGCATAACGCCAGTTAGTTTCTGATTGAGGCTCAACACCACCAGAACCACAGAATACGCCGATGCCGCCATCCAGAACTTTCAGTGAACGATATACTTCAACAGTGAAGTCAACGTGCCCTGGAGTATCGATGATGTTCATGCGGTGATCTTTCCAGAACGTGGTGATCGCCGCTGACTGGATAGTAATACCCCGCTCAGCTTCTTGTTCCATGAAGTCAGTAGTGGACTCACCATCGTGAACCTCACCTGTCTTATGGATTTTACCTGTCAGCTTCAGGATACGTTCGGTCGTAGTAGTTTTACCCGCGTCTACGTGGGCGAAAATACCGATGTTACGGTAGTGTGATAAGTCAGACATTTCTTCACTCGAATGTTAGGGGCGTAAAATGCGCGGCATTATACCGCATTCATTGGCATTTGTAGATAATTTAAGCAAAGAAAAATCCTCGCTTCAATATCAACGCTCAGGGTTCACTTTTTGGGATGTCGATACTCTGATATAAGATCAAAATGTCAGATGCCGTATTCCTCAAAAATCTCTTTCAGACCTGGCTTATTAGCCAGCATCTCTTCTTGATTTAACCCCTTAAGCTCATGGGGGAAAACCAGCCAATCTTCTGATTTATGCAAGTAATAATCGGGTTCCAGATCGGTCCGATTGTTAGCGGGCTTGAACCAGGGGGTCGCTATACGAATATCATGGGGTGCATTCAGACGCGCTTTATCTCTCAGCGTATCGATGACAGCCTTGATACTCAATCCGGTGTCAAACACATCATCAACAATCAGCAATGAGTCTGCTTGATTGATGTTGCGCACCAGATAATCCAGCCCATGCACCCGCACCTCTTTATTTCGAGTACCAATACCCGAATATGAAGAAGTACGAATAGCGATATGATCGGTATCTACACCCAGATGATCTAACAGTTCCTGTACTGCGATACCGACCGGAGTACCTCCGCGCCAAACACCAACAATAAAATCAGGACGAAAGCCACTATTATAGACTTCCAACGCCAGCCTGAAAGAATCTTCAAGTAGGTCCTGCGCACTCAGATATATTTTTTCAACCATCTGTCTATTCCATTCACCGGCCTATATTCGGCCTATGAGGACCTCAATATACAGGTCTATGAAAGTACCGATTTGTCGGCAAGGCCCGCTACTGTACGTATTCTGATCAAACCGCGCAACATTAGACGCCGTTTTTATACAAAAAGCACCTACCATTTATTCCTCTGACCCACAGATCTTTGAAAACAATTCAAGCAGCACTTTCTACGTCAAACGACTATCTTCATCGGCGACACCATTTAACTGATCCAGAATGGGACATTCCGCCTGCTCATCGCCACGACAAGCACTGACTGCGGTTTCCAACATGGCTCGCATCTGCTGTAACGATTCAATCTGCTGATCGATCCGCTGGATCTGCTGTTCAGCTTTCTGTTTAACGCTGGCGCTGGTGCGGCTAGGGTCCTGAGATAACTGGAACAGGGCGCGGCTCTCTTCTAACGAGAAGCCCATATCCCGTGACCGCTTGATAAAGCGAAGCACCTCTAACTGCTGCTCACTATAGATGCGATATCCATTTGCCGAGCGTGCCGCCGGTGGAATAACACCTTGCTGTTCATAAAAGCGGATGGTTTTACTGGTCAGTCCGGTGGCGGCGGCAGCCTGAGAAATATTCATAATGTGCTCCGACAATGATTTAAGTGATAACGCGTTACTTTTCAGAGTATCAAATAGACAAAATCACTAGGCGCTGATCAACATAGCGGAAAGAGAAGCCGGCGATATCACAACCGACAGGAATAACCAAATTTAAGCACTAGACAGGGCAGAGTAAAAGGAGAATCACCCGATAGTCGCTTAAAACAAACCCATTTTTAGCTAAATATGACTTATTTAGCCAATAGATTCGCGTCTTCTTAGTAAAAATGCAACTCAGGGTTGACCTTACAGTGACTGGAAGCCCTAACCTATTTAGCAGATAAACACTGTGATGAGAGTACATCATGACCACAACACTACTATTAGAGAACGTAACCTGTGCCGGTTGCGTGAAAAAAATTGAAAAAGGCATCAATGCACTACCCAATGTCGAGCAGGCAACGGTGGATTTCCCTCAACGACGTCTCAATGTCGAAGGTTCCATTAGCGGCTCTGAGCTGATCGAAGTCTTATCGGAGATCGGTTACCGAGGTCGTCTAGCCAGCAATGAAGCTGCCGACCGAGCACGTCAAAAAGCGCAGCAAGCCGCGCAATATAAACAGTATATACGCAACACTTTATTCGCTTTAGGCATCGGCATTCCGTTAATGATTGCCGGTATGCTGATGGATGATATGAGCGTGCAAACCCCACAGGATCAGCTCATTTGGGGCGTTATAGGCTTACTGACACTGTCCATTTTATTATTTCCTGGGCGACACTTTTTCACCGGAGCCTGGCATGCGCTGAAAACCGGTTCCGCTACCATGGACAGCCTGATCGCCTTAGGTACGGGGTCCGCTTGGCTGTTCTCAACCGCTATCGTGCTGTTTCCAGACGTATTCCCAGCGGGTTCGCGACACCTGTATTACGAAGCGAGCGCCATGATTATCGGGTTGATCAATTTTGGCCAAGCGATGGAGATCCGTGCACGCGGTAAAACCTCCGAAGCGGTCGAACGACTACTCAGCCTACAACCCAAAACCGCCCGTGTTATTCGTAATGAAAAAGAGATAGACCTACCACTAGAGTTAGTCGAAACCGGCGACCGACTACGTATTCGCCCCGGCGAACAGGTGCCAGTCGATGCCTTCGTGGAGGAGGGTAATAGCCTGATCGATGAAGCCATGCTCAGCGGCGAACCGCTACCGGTCAGCAAATCAGCCGGAGACACTGTTAGCGCAGGCACACTGAATAAATCCGGCGCACTCATTGTCATCGCAGAAAAGGTTGGCAGCGAAACCGCCCTGAGCCGTATTATCGAGATGGTAAAACAGGCTCAAGCCAGTAAGCCAGAAATATCTAAATTAGCCGATACAGTCGCGAGTATCTTCGTCCCCGTGGTTATCCTCTGCAGTATTGCTACCGCGTTGATCTGGTATCTGTTTGGCCCCGAGCCTCCGCTGTCATATATGTTAGTCACTGCGACGACTGTATTGATTATCGCCTGTCCTTGCGCCTTAGGTTTGGCGACACCGATGTCGGTCATGGTCGGGGTAGGGAAGGCCGCTGAATACGGCATCCTCATCCGCAACGGACAAGCGCTGCAGACGGCCTCACAGCTAGACACCTTGGTACTGGATAAAACCGGCACTATCACTGAAGGCGCTCCTAAAGTCACTGATATCCTCACTGACAAGCCTGATATGCTGCAATTAGCTGCCTCACTGGAAAGTGCATCGGAGCACCCATTAGCAGAAGCCATTGTACGCTATGCCAACGAACAGCAAGTCGGCCTGTTAGCGGTGGATAACTTTCAAGCACTCAGCGGGCGCGGTGCCAAAGCCCGTATCAATAACACTGAAGTTAGCCTGGGGAACCAAGCTTGGATGGACGAGCAGGGTATCAACTGTTCCGCGTTTGTCGATCAGGCCAACACCCTAGCAGAACAAGCTAAAACCCCCGTTTACGTTAGCCTCGATGGACAGCTAGCCGGTATTTTGGCGATTGCAGACCCGATCCGAGCAGACTCTATCGCAGCGATCGCCCGACTACAGCAAGCTGGACTCAAAGTTATTATGCTCACCGGTGATAACCCACATACCGCCGCCGCAGTTGCCCGACAGGTGGGTGTGGATAACTTTATTGCCGGTGTTTTACCGGAAGAAAAAGCGAGGGAAGTCGAGAAACTACAGCAGGCGGATAATACCGTTGGGATGTGTGGCGATGGAATTAACGATGCGCCCGCATTGGCTCGGGCCGATGTTGGTTTTGCGATCGGTAATGGCACCGATGTTGCGATAGAAAGTGCCGATATGGTACTGCTTCGCAACAGCCTGCACTCCGTTGTCGATGCGATTGAACTGTCACGCGCCACCCTAAGCAATATTCGCCAGAATCTGTTTGGAGCCTTTATCTATAACAGTTTAGGCATTCCCATCGCCGCAGGGGTTTTATTCCCATTCACAGGCCTGCTACTCAGTCCCGTTATTGCCGGAGCCGCCATGGCCTTTTCATCCGTCACCGTGGTGACTAATGCCAACCGACTACGGTTATTTAAACCCTCTTCGGCCAAAATCTAGAAACGGGAGAAAACCAACCAAAAGCCTGTAACAAAGCTATTTATCCTTTGTCACAGGCTTTCAGGCTGGTTTCAGCCAAGTAAATGATACTAGGGCTATCAACGTCGGAGGTCTTATGTGCAGTTCACCCAAAGCCAGTCATCATAGCCATAGCAGCGGTACCACACTGAGACCAACACAGTTAAGCGGTCATCAGCAGGCAGATTTTGCAGCTAAAGCCAACGCCGCTTTCGAACGCAGAGAGCAACGACGACTACAGCGCAACCAAACCGCTCCAGCCCCGATGGCTAAACCCTCTTTGCTACAACAGTTTTGGCACAAACTGTTTAGAGCAGATACCACACCGCCAACAACCCAGTCACACTCAACACAATAGTGTAGGGCAGGGCCATGATGACCATCCGCATATAGGACAACCTAATCAGTGGCGCAACCGCCGAGGTCAATAGAAACAGAAACGCCGCCTGACCATTCGGCGTGGCAATACTCGGCAAGTTAGTGCCGGTATTAATCGCCACCGCCAACGTATTAAAATGCGCCTGACTGATACGCCCTGCGGCAAAAGCATCCGCCACCTCATTAATATAAACCGTGGCGACAAAAACATTATCACTGATCGCCGATAACAGACCATTAGCAATAAAAAACATCACCGGCTGATAACGTAAATCCTGTGCTAATACCGCTTCAATCACTGGCGTAAATAGATGCTGATCGTGAATCACCGAAACAATAGTAAAAAATACCACCAACAGCGCCGTAAAAGGCAACGCCTCCTCAAATGCCCGGCCCAAACGGTGCTCTTCAGTCACACCATTCAAACTGGTCAACAAGATAATCACCATCAGACCGATTACCCCCACTTCGGCCAAGTGAAAGGCCAACGCTAGGATCAAAAAGATAGCGACCGCAAACTGCATATAAAGCTCAGCCTTCTCTTTCATACCCCAGTGGGCATGCGCCTCCTGATCATACTGTTTGAGAATATCGAACACCGGTTGGGGAATCCGTCCACCGTAACCAAACCAGCCGGTCTTTTCTAATATAACCGTGGTGAGTAAACCGCAAAGCAGTACAGGCATCGAAACGGGGGCGACATTAATAAAGAAGTCATTGAAGTACCAACCCATCTTCTCGCCAATCAACAGATTCTGAGGCTCACCCACTAAGGTACTGACACCACCCAACGCAGTACCGACAGCGCCATGCATTAACAAACTACGCAGAAACGCCCGAAATTCATCCAGCTCTATGCGGTGTTCTTCATGCACAGCATCATCGTTCGACTGGTCATACTCCACTCCGGGATGACAACCAGAGACAACCTGATGATAAATAGCATAAAACCCTACCGCAGAACTGATCAGCACTGCGGTAACGGTCAATGCATCGAGAAAGGCTGACAGCGCCGCCCCCATCATAGTAAACAGCAGCGCTAAAGCCGTCTTATTACGCACATTCAGTAACAGCTTGGTGAAAACAAACAGCAGCATGCCTTTCATAAAGTAGATGCCTGCCACCATAAACATCAATAACAAAAGAACCGGTAGATTAGCGCTGATCTCACGATACACATGGGCAGGTTCCGACAGATGCATCACCACCGCTTCTATCGCCAACAGCCCTCCCGGTTGCAGGGGGTAACACCTAAGCGCCATGGTTAGCGTAAAGATAAATTCAAAAATCAATACCCAGCCACTCACTGCCGGCCCCATCAATTCATTAACTAATGGATTAGCGACAAGAAAAATGAGTATTAACTTTTTATACCATTCTGGTGAATTACCCAGAAAGTTACTGTAAACCGCCTGTAGAAAAGAGCGTAAACTGTCCATATGTTTATAGCAGCATGACGAATATCCGCTGCTCTCCCTATAACCACTTTAATGTAATGGGTTTATCTTAAACCAGCCGCACGACTAATCGCCATAACAGAAACAGGTATCGTCTTATATTGAACGACGCTTTAAAAGAAAACGCCACTTGTGATTAGCTTTTGACTATCGAGATCTTAAAATTAATTAATTTTATTAACTACCAGCATTTTGGCATTATAACCCTATTGAAACTTACTACCCCATTAGAGGAATGAAACACATGCTAACCAACAAAGAAGGCCAGAAAATCCCTCAGGTTACGTTCCACACCCAGCAGAACAATCAGTGGGTAGATGTCACCACTGACGAACTGTTCGCCGGTAAAAAAGTCATTATTTTTGCCCTGCCGGGTGCCTTTACCCCGACTTGCTCAACCACACACTTACCCCGTTATAACGAGCTACTACCGGTATTTAAGCAGCAGGGTATCGATAGCATTATCTGTATCTCAGTCAACGACACCTTTGTTATGAATGCATGGCAGGCGGACCAAGGCGCTGAAAACATCACCTTTATTCCAGATGGCAACGGTGAATTCGCCGCCGGTATGGACATGTTGGTCGATAAAGAAGATATCGGTTTTGGCAAACGCAGCTGGCGCTATTCGATGCTGGTCGTTGACGGCGTCGTTGAAAAACAATTTATCGAACCCGATCTGCCTGGCGACCCGTTCACCGTGTCTGATGCCGACACTATGCTCAACTACATCAACCCGAATGCAGAGCAACCAAAACGGGTTAGCGTACTCAGTAAACCAGGATGCCCACACTGCACCCGCGCCAAAAAACTGCTGCAAGAAAAAGGCTTCCACTATGAAGAAATTGAATTGGGCAGCCACGGCCTAAGCTACAGTTCATTGGCCGCCATTAGTGGTCAGGGAACGACACCGCAAATATTTATTGATGGCCAATGCATCGGCGGTGCCGATGAGTTAGAAGAATACCTTGCTTGATCTAACGTCTCGCGATTAACCCAAAAGCCGGTCTAGACCGGCTTTTTTGCGCCTTTTTTAAATTAGGAGTGCTTTAAATTCATTTCTATATTGCGAATCATTCTTATTTGCATTAGCATCTCTGCATCACGTAACGGAGTAACGTCATGCATCTTAAATCTTTTCTATCAGCCTCGATTATCGCTGCTGCACTGCAAGCCCCAATGGCTTTTTCCGCGGCCCCTGCACCGGCAGATATCATCGACAACTATGCTGATATCGCCTTAGCGACCTATGAAGACTCGTTATTCAGTGCCAAAAACCTGCAACTGAGTATCAACAAATTATTGCAAAACCCAACGCCTGCCACCCTGCAACAAGCCCGCACGGCTTGGATTGCCGCCCGAGTACCCTACCAACAGTCAGAGGCCTTCCGTTTTGGTAACAGCATCGTTGATGACTGGGAAGGACGGGTTAATGCTTGGCCGCTAGATGAAGGCCTGATCGACTATGTCGATACGGGTAAATACGGTACCGAATCCGACGAGAATGAACAATTTCGAGCAAATGTCATCGCTAACACATCATTACGTGTCGGCGGGGTAGAGATTGATGCATCGAAAATCACCCCAGAATTACTCTCCGAAACGCTGCATGAAGTCGATGGTATCGAAGCCAATGTCGCCAGCGGTTATCATGCGATTGAGTTTCTTCTGTGGGGTCAGGATTTAAACGGCACTAACCCTGGCGCAGGCAACCGCCCAGCAACAGATTTTAGCCTAGACAACTGCACCGGTGGACACTGTGATAGACGCCGAGACTATCTACAAGCAGCAACCCAACTGTTGATTACGGACCTACAAGAGATGGTTGGCAACTGGCAAGACGATGGCGCAGCCCGTCAGGAGCTAACCGCGAAAGAAGATAACGACGCGATCGCCACCATCCTCACCGGTATCGGCAGCCTCGCTTACGGTGAATTGGCTGGGGAACGCACCAAGCTAGGATTGATGCTTCACGACCCAGAAGAGGAACATGACTGCTTCTCGGATAACACCCACTGGTCACATTTCTATGACGCCAAGGGTATCCGCAATGTTTATCAGGGTAAATACTCCCGTATCGACGGCAGTGTCGTATCTGGCCCTAGCCTGTCAGACTTCGTCGCGGCAAAAGCGCCGGTGGCCGATCAAAATATGCAAAACAAACTGGTCGCCACTGAAGCCGCGGCCCAAACCATGGTCGATGCTGCTAGTCAGGGTCAAACCTTCGATGTCCTAATCGGTGAAAATAACCCTAAGGGCAATCAAATGGTGCAAACCTTTGTGGACTCATTGACCGATGAGACTCAAGCCATTGAGGACATCATCGCCGTACTGGACCTTGACGGTGTTGAACTGGAAGGATCCGATAGCCTAGATAGCCCTGAAAAGGTCATGGAATAAGTCCATGCGGGCAGACTTCTCCAAACGCCGACGAACCAGCCTCATCCTGACACCGGTACTGATGCTTGCTCTCCTGAGCATCTCAGCACTGGCTAAAACAGAGGAAGCCGATCAGTTGGCGGGGTATATCCCAGGGGAAGAACGCCCTGGCGGGAAGACCAGTCATAACAAACCCCGTGATCGCCATGTTTTCAGTCAGCCTTCAGCCAATATGAGCTTTGCTGACCGATTCAACTTTCGTCTCGGCGAGAGCCTTTTCGATAAGATCTGGGTGCCATCGCCATCATCAACTACCGCCAGTGATGGCCTTGGCCCTCTCTATAATGCCCGCTCTTGTGATCAGTGCCATCAACGTGATGGTAGAGGACGCCCTCCCGCTGCTAACTGGCCACAAGAGCAGGCCACCTCACTGTTTCTCCGTTTGAGTATTCCACCGCAAACCGACGAGCAGCGACAACAACTCAAAAATGGCCAAATCGAGGCTATTCCAGATCCTACTTACGGTATTCAACTGCAAAATCGGGCGATCAACGGTCTCGATGCAGAAGGCCATATGCAGATAACCTACACCGAGAGCCAAGTCAGCTTGGCCGATGGCACTCAGGTTAACCTGCGCAAGCCGACCTACCGTATTAGTGAGTTAAAATACGGCCCACTGCACCCCCAAGTGATGTTTTCCCCCCGAATAGCCCCTGCGATGCTTGGATTAGGTCTACTAGAAGCAATTCCCGATAGCGCCATTATGGCTCTCAGCGATCCTGACGATCTGAATAGCGATGGTATTTCTGGACGCCCCAATTGGGTTTGGGATCAGCAACAAGAACAACTGACCATTGGCCGGTTCGGTTGGAAAGCGGGTAATCCAACCGTTCTAGAACAAACCGTGAGTGCGCTGAGTCATGATATCGGTATCAGCACGCCTTATCGGCCATCACCATACGGTGACTGCACCCTGCGCCAAACAACCTGCCTAGATCAGCCAGAAGGGAATACTCCGCAACAGGACAACAGCGAAGCCTCTGCAGAACTGGTCCAGTTACTGGTATTCTATACCCGAAATTTAGCACCGCCGGTCAGACCGGCAGCTCAACAGCCAGAGGTGCTTCGAGGCAAAGCGATTTTTCAGCGCAGCGGTTGTAGCCATTGCCATCAGCCCCATTTTGAAACTGGCAGCAACCCCGACTTCGCTGAACAATCAGCACAGCGGATCTGGCCTTATACCGATCTGTTACTGCATGATATGGGCGAAGGCTTGGCCGATCATCGGCCGGAATACAGTGCCACGGGACGGGAATGGAAGACTCCGCCGCTATGGGGTATCGGCCTGACCAAAACCGTTAACGGTCATCGTTTTCTACTACATGACGGTCGTGCCCGCACTTTATTAGAAGCGATTCTCTGGCATGGCGGTGAAGCCGCTGCCGCCCAACAACAGGTCATTAATTTAGCAACATCAGAGCGAAATGCCCTGATCACTTTTTTGGAGTCATTATGAAACAAGCCTCTTCTCCTCTGTGGCCAACATTGCTGGGAGCGGCATTTTTACTGACGCTTACCGGCGTGCTACACGCAGCACCCACGGAGCAACAGTGGAAAACAGTCAATCATGCACTGGTAACAGAGCATATTATCCCCCGCTATCAACACTTAGCGGAGAGCAGTAACGTACTAAAAAACAGCACCTCAGCTCTTTGCCAACAACCCGACCAAGCTCACCTCAGCGCGGCTCAACAAGCCTTCCATCGCACCATGGATGACTGGGAAAGCGTACAACATATTCAATTTGGCCCGATTGAAAACCTGATGCGTAATTTCAGTATGCAGTTCTGGCCGGATAAGAAAAACCTGATCGGCAAACAGTTGAACATACTACTCGCCGAACAAGATCCAGCCACACTGAAAACCGACGCGCTATACAAAGCAAGCATCGGTGTTAAAGGTCTTCCTGCACTGGAACGCTTACTCTTTACCGGTCAACTGAGTGAACTTGAAAACAACAGTTATCGCTGTCAGTTAACCAGCACCATTGCTGCCTATATCGCCGAAAACAGTGCGGCGACGGTGACCGAATGGCAACAAGCGTACAGCCCCTCCGTCTTTAACGCCGGCAGTGAAGACAGCTACTATGATGATCATCAAGAAGCTGCCGTTGATATGCTGAAATCACTGGTTGAACCCGTTGAAGCGATTCGTGACCAGAAAATTCTTCGGCCACTGGGTAACGGTGAAAAAGTACGTCCCCGCCGCAGTGAATCTTGGCGTAGTGAGCGTTCGATACGCAATATTCAGCTCAATATGGCCAGCCTCCAAGATCTTTATGAAGGCCACCCAGACAATGTCGCCAGTCTTTTACGCCAACAGGGAGCAGCGGACCAAGCGGATAAGATCAGCGGACTATTCAACGATATTATTGCCCAATTGAAAGCCATCCAAGGTCCATTAACGACCACCCTTTACCAGCCGCAAACCGTGACCCAACTGCAACAGGTCAGCGCCTCACTGAAGCAGCTAGACTTAGCACTCAATGCCGCCATGAAGACGCTTGATATTCAATTAGGATTTAACAGCCGTGATGGAGACTAATCGCCGTCGGTTCTGCCAACTGCTCGGCAGTGCATTTTTATTGCCCTCGTTATTGTCAGAACCGGTGCTGGCCGGTGCTAACAAATCGCAAACGCAGCCACTGTTCGCCTCGGCCGCGCAAGACCGCGATGGCAACTATCACCTTTACCTGATCGGAGAGCAGGGCGACGTTCTGTTAGATCATCCGCTGTTGGGACGAGCTCACCATACTGAAGCTCACCCAACGCGGCCGCTACTGGCTTGCACCGCACGACGCCCGGGCCGTTTTATCGATATTATCGATTACCAAGAACACCAGCTCATTAAACGTATTCACGCCGAAGCGGGGCGACACTTTTTTGGGCATAGCATCTTCACTGAGGATGGCCGCTGGCTGATCACCACGGAAAATGAACTCAGCACAGGGCAGGGTAGAATCGTCATTCGCTCGCTGGCTGACGACTATGCCATTATCGCCGATTATCCCAGCCATGGGATCGGCCCTCACGAGTTGATTCAACAACCCAGCAGCTCAGTATTAGTCGTTGCCAATGGCGGTATTCTCACTCATCCAGATCATGGCCGAGAGAAACTTAATTTGGAGAGTATGCAGCCCTCGTTGGTTCGCTTAGATATCAATTCCGGCGAGCTATTAGAGCAACAGATGCTGCCAGCTGAACTGCATCAACTGAGTATCCGTCATATTGATACCAATTCAGCGGGGATCACCGCCATTGCATTGCAATATCAAGGCGATATCGGTCATAACCCACCCCTCGTTGCCATCCATCATCCGGGGCAGGCACTTGAACTCATTTCGGCGCCCGAACCCATTAACTTAGCGATGAAAGGTTACTGCGGCAGTGTCCGATGTGATCATAGCGGTCGCTTCGCCGCCGTATCCGCTCCAAGAGGCGATCTGATTTCATTTTGGGATCTGCATGAAAAGCAGTTTATCTCATCGATTAAAAGTCGTGATGGCTGTGGTTTAACAGCAACCGCCAATGACAGCGAATTTATTATCAGCGCCGGCACCGGCCGCTGTATTAAACATAACCTTAAAACCGGCCACACCAGTCGACTGCATCAGACGATAAAAACCGCTTGGGATAATCATCTGATCAGCATACAAACCTGATCTTCACTACCGTTCGGCACTAAACCGAACAAATACCAACACCGGAACACAGGCCAGAATTCATCTTCTGTGCCTCTGTTCGGCTGCCTTTTAACGCTCTGAATAAAGGATATACCATGAACAAAACACTACTGGCCTCACTTATTGCCACAGCACTCAGCGTAGCCCCAGCAGCACAGGCTAACGATATGCAAACCGAACTCAGTCTGCTGAAACAGCGTATTGCCCAACTGGAATCCCAGCTGAGTGACACCATGGCCGAGCAAGCAACGATTAAAAAAACCGTACCGCAGACTAGCGACAGCCCGATCACGATCAGTGGTAGCGCCGAATTTCTTGCTACAGGCTCTAAACTGGAAGATGACAGCAGTGAAAGTGATCTAGACGTGGACAGTGTTGAACTAACGATAGACGCCGCGGTGAATCAATATATGGCGCTCTCAACCACGCTGAAATATGAAGATGACGACGAAGATCAAGACTTCTTTGTCGATGAAGCGATCGTCACCATCAGTGCCGACGATAACCCTTGGTCGCTCGTTGCCGGCCGTACTGCGGTACCCTTCGCCGTGATCAACGGGAATGCTTGGACAGACCCGCTGACCGATGATCTGACCGATAACACCGACGACCTGCTTTTCGTTGGCTTTAATCAGGGTATCTTCAGTGCCGGCGGTTACGCCTTTAAGGGCCAGAGTAATGAAAGCAATATCAACAATCTCGGTTTGAATGTCGCGTTAGCGTTCGACAACGGCTTTGCCATCGGTGCCGGCTACCTCAACAATATCCGTAATACCGACCCGCTCGATGCAGATAGTCTGACTGACGATGACAAGGTAGGCGCTTCACGGATAAACCTGAGTTATGAGCTCGATGCGCTGGCACTCTCAGCGGAATACCTACAGACAGAAAGCTTTAAAGAGCTGGCGGGCCGACCTGAGATTGCCGTCTGGCACCTCAGCGCAGATTACGCTACCAACGTATTCGGCGCTCCGGGTAATCTATCTCTGGGCTACAGTGAAAGCGATGACGCTGACCTCTTCACCGATGCCGGCGACAACCTCTTTGCTCAATCTCGCCTAACCCTCGGCGCCTCCCGTGAATTGCATGAAAATGCTGAACTGATTGTGGAATACGTTCGCGAGGAAGATTATGCCGGCGATGACACCGACACGCTGAATTTAGTTTTAACCACCAGCTTCTAAGTTATCATCCTTAACCTAGATAAATCGAAGACGATAAATGCCCAGTGACTCAACACTGGGTATTTATTTAGAACGCATCTTCGGTCAGTTCCATCACTTCCAACAGCCATTCACGAAACATCCGCATACCGTAAGTCAATTGACGATCTTTTGGGTACACCAGATAAAACGCCCTACCGGTCAACAACTCAATATCCACCGGCACCACCAACTGGCCATACTGTAATTCACGGGTGATCAGCGCCTTATCCGACAAAGCCACGCCTAACCCTTCCAGGGCCGCCCCTAGCGCCAACTGAGTACTGGAGAACGATAACCCCTTCTCTTCACCCGTCATCGAGATCCCCGCCTTCTGCAGCAACCTCTGCCACTCATTACGGCGGCTGGTCACATGAATTAAGGTTTGTTTTCTCAAATCAGCAAGGCTTTCAATCTGATGCTCTTCCATCTTACGGGGGCTACAGACAGGCACCACTACCGACCGATGCACCAGATGTACTTCAATATCATTGTCATCCGGTGGATCACCAAAATAAACCGCCATATCCAAGTCGGTATGGTCAAAATCTATCCGGTTAACTGCCCCAGTGCTCAGTCGCAACTCAACATCGGGATACAGTGCCTGAAAGTCTTTAATCCGAGGCATCAACCAGCGACTCAAAAAGGCTGGCGGAGCTTCAAAGGTTAATGAGCTGGTATTGGGGGCAGAGATCAAACGGCGGGTTGCCGCATCGAGTTCATCCAACGCATGGGATACCGCCACGAGATACTTCTCCCCAGCAACAGTAATCTGCACCTGTCGTTTTTCACGTTGAAATAACTTTAATCCCAGAAAAGCTTCTAGCGATTTAATCTGGTGACTCACCGCAGAAGGGGTGACAAATAGCTCATCTGCAGCCTTATTAAAACTGCCTAAGCGCGCGGCAGATTCAAAACTACGCAAAGCATTCAAAGGGGGCAAGCGTCTGATAGGCACCTCAATAGGTGAAATTAATTCACACTTAAGCTGAAAAACGGTCGTTTGTTCTTTAGTCACTGCGACCTTAGTATAACCATCAATGCAACGATGATCCACGCGCAATACAAGGCGTACATTGAATATGGCTTAAGATCACTGCCGATTCAATCTTTTGTATCGCAGAGACACCGAGTCACCACGGTGACAACTAAATGAATTTTATTGGTGATAATATGAATACTAATGACCACGGTTTCAAAGTTGACAGTTTAGGCGATGTCGACACTGCATACTACATCGCGCAGGGCCGTGCAGCTCGCAACGAATATGTTGCAGAGCGTTTCGACACTTTAGCTACTTGGTTCAAAAACCTCAAAGTAAAGCGTCAGCAAAAGAGTTTTAACAGCACTCGTTCATTCGGGACCGTCTAGGTCTAAAACGAGACTCCTTTGGGGCCACTTTATGTGGCCTTTTTTTATGCCTGAAAAAACCTCTCGTAAAGGTGCGTTAAAGAATGAACCGCGCCAAGCGCCATGGTTTTTCGTATCCATCATTAACGGTGCGGTTCGTAAGCTCACTTCACCCTACAAGATATTGCCTATAAACATTCACAACACATCCTCGTGTAGGGTGAGGTGAAGAATGAACCGCACCGTGGGTGCCGAAGATCAAAAACATTGAATTAACGACGCACACACAAAATTTCATTTCGCGATGCTGTAAAGAAAAAACAATTGAAAGGGAATAAAAAAGGAAATTCTGAAAGGATAATAAGTTGGTGCAGATGGGGAGACTCGAACTCCCACGCCCTTTCGAGCACTAGCACCTGAAGCTAGCGTGTCTACCAATTCCACCACATCTGCGTATCAACTTACTACGTTTAAGGGCGTCCCCTTGCTATGTCTATAGCGTACTCTTTCGTTGCTCAACCGCTGAAAGCCGTTGGTGCAGATGGGGAGACTCGAACTCCCACGCCCTTGCGAGCACTAGCACCTGAAGCTAGCGTGTCTACCAATTCCACCACATCTGCTCCGAAAGAGGAGCGCATTATAAAGACGCCGTTTTCATTTGTGAAGTGCCCAACCAACTTTTTTCTGTTTTTATTCCTCTGACAGACAGTTAGTAAAGCTATCGGCTAATGAATGCAGATAATTGAGGTATCCACCGCGCTGTACTTCAATATCGATCGCTAATGGATCGAGGCGTCCAACGTGAATATCCAAGCCGCGAGTCAGGCTATCAACCACCGGCGCTTTGAATTGCGGTTCCACAAAGACACAACGACCTTTATTGGTTTCTAGCGCCTCACGAATCTCAGCCAAACGACGTGCACCCGGCTTACGACCAGGATCAACGGTGAAATAACCCAGTTGATTCAGCTGATAATGCTCAACAAAACCACCAAATGCATCGTGAAACACATAAAAACCTTCACCACCAACCGATTTTAGCTGTTGCTGCAACTGCTGATCAGTTTCGTTTAAGCGAGTGGCAAAATCTTGATATGCCTGCTCGAACAGTTCCGCTTTCTGTGGATATAGCACAGCTAATCGATCTTTAATCTTATCCGCCGCTTCCAAGGCCAACTCCGGTGTCATCCAGAAATGCGGATCACCATCATGATGATGTTCATGCTCATCAGCGTGCTCACCTTCATGCTCCTGAGCATCGTCATGGCTGTCTTCGTGCTCATGCTCAGCCATCAGATCGTGGTCATCATCGTGCTCGTCACCATCCTCATGTTCGTGCTCTTTCGCATGTTCATCATGCTCACTCGGTTCTAGCAATGCGAGGGCAGGGCGTTCAAGCTGACTAACGGTTTTGGTTAAAAACAACTCCAGATCTTCACCACCCCAGATAAAGAGATCGGCCTCATGGATATCGGAGACGGAAGAGGGTTTTAAAGAATAGTGATGTGGTGAACTGCCCGGTGGCAAGAGCACACCAACGTCGGCCAAATCGCCTAACATATCCACGGCAATTAACTGAATCGGTTTAATACTGGCGAGTACCTTGACTGGCTTGGCCTGTAGGGCAGGCATCCAACCAATTAAAAAACTGAATAAAAAGAACGAGCCATAGCGATTCAGTCGACTAAACGAATTGATCATTTGAGTAAATTCCGGTTATAAATAAGCTGTCATTTAATTAGCGCAAAGTTATAATATAACAAATAATAGATCAACTGGTATTTTTTATGGCGTCTCAACGCAGTCCCAATGTTGCCTATCAAACCAACCACGACCATAACCACTGTATTCAAAACGCGCTAGAACATGCCCAACAGGTGTGCAAAAGCAATGGACAGCGGCTGACTAAAATTCGTGAATTAGTGCTAACACTGATCTGGCAGAGTCATAAACCGCTCGGTGCCTACGACCTCTTGCCGGCACTGGCCAAGGCGGGTTTTAATTCAGCTCCCCCCACGGTTTATCGGGCCTTAGATTTTCTACAAGAACAGGGGTTGGTGCACCGATTAGCATCGCTAAATAGTTTTATCGGCTGTATTCATCCCGGCCAGCAGCATCATGGCTACTTTCTGATCTGCTCACTATGCGGCAATACCGCTGAAATAGAATCCCAAGAATTACAGAGTAGTATTCTGCACTGTGCCAACGCGGCTGGCTTTTCAGTAGAGCAGGAACAGGTCGAAATTTTAGGGCGTTGCCCCAATTGTCAGGAGTCCGCATGAGTCTGGTTGATGTCAACAACCTAAGTATTATCTACGGCGAGAATAGCGTTGTTAGCAACGTTTCTATGCAGCTAAAGCGTGGCGAGATCACCACCTTGATCGGCCCTAATGGCGCGGGTAAAACCACCTTAATCAAAGCTATTTTGGGCTTGATCACCCCGAGTGCAGGTCAGGTCATCCGTTCCGACAGCTTGCAGATCGGTTATATGCCTCAGAAGCTACATATCGACCCGACCTTTCCGTTAACGGTGGAACGCTTTCTAAAAACAGCCGCATTTTCCAGTATCCAAGACCGTTTACAAGCCCTAGAAGCCGTCGGTGCAGAGAAACTGCTAAAACAATCGGTACACAGTCTGTCCGGTGGAGAAACTCAGCGTGTCATGCTGGCCCGATCACTGCTGCGCAAGCCAGACCTCCTCGTGCTCGACGAACCCGCACAGGGTGTCGATGTTAACGGACAGATAGAGCTATATAACTTGATTGCTCAGATCCGTGATCGATACGGCTGTGCCGTGCTGATGATCTCCCACGACCTGCATTTAGTGATGGCAGCTACCGACCAAGTGGTCTGCCTCAACCATCATATCTGCTGTTCAGGACATCCCGCACAGGTCAGTAATGATCCCTCCTATATTGAGCTATTTGGCATCCCCGGCGCGGAAAATCTAGCGTTTTATAGCCATCACCATAACCACCAGCATGATCGACGCGGTGAAATCATTAATGCTAAAACCGACATTTCAGAAATACCCGGAGAAAACCATTCGAGCCACTGCGGAGGTGATCACTGATGCCTGATTTTCTGCTCTTTGCTCTCGTTGGCGGCCTTGGTGTCGCGCTGATTGCCGGCCCCCTCGGCGCATTTGTGGTTTGGCGCAGGATGGCCTATTTCGGCGATACCTTGGCGCATTCCGCACTGCTCGGCGTTGCCATGGGCGTTCTATTTGATCTTAATGTGAACCTTGCCGTGGTCAGTTGCTGCCTGCTGCTGGCCTTGATTCTTGTCAGCCTGCAACGACAGCATCTCGTCGCCACCGATACCCTGCTGGGTATTATGGCCCACAGTAGCTTATCCCTCGGTTTAGTGGCGATTGCATTGTTGGATGATGTGCGAGTGGACCTGATGGACTATCTGTTTGGTGACTTGCTCGCCATCTCACCCACCGACCTGTACTGGATCTACGGCGGAGGCTGTATCGTATTATTGTTGATCTGGCGACTCTGGAACTCACTCTTAGCCATCACCATCAATGAAGAGCTCGCTCAGGTCGAGGGGGTTCCCGTAGCCCGCGTACGGCTGACCTTGATGCTCCTAATCGGCGTCGTCATTGCTATCGCCATGAAGGTCGTCGGGATTCTGCTGATCACATCGCTGCTGATTATTCCGGCAGCGAGCGCCAGACGGCTAGCCAATTCACCGGAACAGATGGCCATCATTGCCAGCTTGCTAGGGATGGTTGCCGTGGTTCTGGGGCTATACGCGTCTTATCAATTTGATACCCCGGCTGGCCCCTCAGTGGTAGTCGCAGCACTGATTCAATTTCTGCTGCTGTATTCATTACCTTTTCGCCGTACCGTATGATTCACTACCTACAACGGGCACGCAAACAGGATCATCAACAGGTGTGGGCACTTGCTTGGCCGATGATCCTGTCTAACATTACTGTCCCTCTTTTGGGCTTGGTGGATACTGCCGTAATCGGCCATCTACCCGATCCGAAATATCTCGCTGCCGTTGCCGTTGGGGCGATGATCTTCTCGATTCTTTACTGGTCATTCGGTTTTCTACGCATGGGCACCACGGGACTTACCGCGCAGGCCCTAGGTAATGAAGCACATGATCAAAGCCGGCTCGTATTGGCTCAATCGCTGGTACTCGCAGGCCTAATCGGCCTAACCATTTTTATCCTGCAATACCCGCTGTTGGAGATTGCCCTAAATCTGATCGGTGCAGAACCTGCGGTCACCGTAGAGGCCCGTCTCTATGCTGAAATCAGAATCTTCGGTGCCCCCGCCGTACTGGCTAATTACGCTTTATTAGGCTGGTTTTTAGGCAATCAAAACACCCGCATCCCTTTGATACTGCTGGTGATCACCAACCTGCTCAATATGCTGCTAGATCTGATTGCCGTCTACGGCCTTAATATGCATACCGATGGGGTCGCCTTGGCGACCGTTATCTCGGAATATGCCAGTCTACTGCTAGGCTGCTTTTTTATGCTACGAATGCAGGCCCGTCAGCCCGGCAAAACGCCTTGGCTAAAGCTCAAGTTTGTTAGTAATTACTATCACCTTATCAGCCTTAATCGCTATCTTTTTGTACGAACACTAGCACTGCTACTAACATTAGCGTTCTTTACCTCTCAAGGCGCGAAGCAGGGCAGTACCATACTCTCAGCCAACGCTGTGTTACTCAATTTCTTTATGCTGATCTCTAACGGATTGGATGGCTTCGCCCACGCAGCCGAAGCGTTAAGCGGTAAGTTTTATGGCGCCAAAGATAATAAAGGTTTTCACCGAATCATCTCGGCGACCCTTAGCTGGTCACTGGTCACCGCCGTGCTTTTCACGCTGTTCTTTTGGTTTGGCGGCAACTTTATTATCGCGCTGCTAACGGATATTCCAGAGGTTCGGCAAACTGCCGCTATCTACCTACCTTGGGTTATCGTACTCCCCTTGGTCGCAGTATGGAGCTTTCTGATCGATGGTGTTTTTGTCGGCACGACTCAGGTTAAGGCGATGCAAAACACCATGTTAATCTCTGTATTTCTGGTATTCGCCCCGATCTGGTACTTCTCTCAATCCTGGGGCAATAATGGTTTATGGCTAGCGTTTCTAAGCTTATTTGTGGCCAGAGGTGTGACCGGCGGCTATGTTTTCTTTAAGGAATTCAAACCCGAGGATAAATAGTGAAAGGCGAGATCAGTTCATGCATCAGTCGTTAGGCATGCAGACGTTTAGTATAGCTCTCTCATGCAACCTTGATGACAGAACCAAACTTTTAACATGAAGAATGGGGAACCAGTGGTTCCCCAATAAAGCGCACTATCGTTATTCCGCGATCAAATGGGCTGGAATCTTAAGTCCCTTCTCTTGGTAATAACGCACTGCTCCGGGATGTAACGGCACCGGTAAACCGGCAATCGCTTTCTCAAGCGCCATCGCTTTAGTGGCTTTGTGAATACTGTTTAGAAACGGCAGATTTTCATACATGGTCTTGGTTAGCAGATAGACATCGTCATCTGAAATATCATCCCGAACCGCCAGAAAGTTTGGCTGCGCCATGGTATTAATCGTCTTCGCCTGACCCGGATAGGTATTAGCTGGGATAACAAACCGAGTCCACAGATTATATTTTCCGTTTGCCTGAGCTATTTGCGCATCAGTGAAATCTAACGTTGTCATATCACTGCCCATTGCCGCGTAAGCGCGTGTCATAGCCCCCGTCGGTACACCAGCAGGAATATTGATGCCGCTAACAGTTCCGTTTTGCAAAGCATCCGCGCTCGGCCCATACCCCATATAGGCAAGATTAAAGCTATCAGCCGGCATCCCTAAGTGGCCCATAATATGTCGAGCCGTTCCTTCGGCACCGGAATTTTTGCCGCCAACAGAAAACTTACTCTCCTTTAATTCAGCCAGATCTGAGATTGTGCCCGTTTTAACGTATTCTGATTTAACGGAAAATTGTTCAACATTTTGCCACAGCATCGTCACAGAACGCATGCCTTTCATCGGGCCTGAAGAGGCCAAAGCACCTTCGCCATTCCACCCCCAAGCACCGTATAATCCCATCAAAATAGCAAACTGTGCCTGATTCTCACGCAGTAATTTGACGTTTTCACCGGAACCTGCAGAATTGATCGCCGATAGGGATATTTTGAACTGAGGTTCCAGCTTTACTTTGGTTAGAGTCGCCAGAGCAACGCCCACCGGATAATAAGTACCACCCGTGGTTGCCGTAGCAAGAATATAGGAACGATGCCCTTCCGCTTGGGCGAGGCTCGATAGTGCTGTCACTGAACTCAACGCCACAGCAATACCGACACTCAGAGTAAGACCCTTTAAAAAATTTCGTTTATGCATTCTCATATTCATACCTTGTTGTTTTATTATTTACACAGCGATTGGATCAATAAAACACATCCTTCAAATGTCTAATTAACTGTTATAAAAGAAAAACCATCTTAAATAAGTTGATATAGACGAGGGCTTATTGACTCTCAATCACTGACCACAAAGCTATACAGAACCTAGTTTAATACGATGCCCCAATCAGGGGATGGCGGGGAAATAAGTGTTACTCAGATGCAACTGACGGGCTTTTTTTAGCAGGAAGATCCCCTCAATCGAATCATCCGGCCGTATGATGAAAATGGCTAACAGACCAAACCACAGCTATGTTTTCTTTACCTGTTAAGCCACTGAGGACTCATACCATGCGTCAGTTCGCCCCATTATGCAGCCTAATAATCGGCCTAACGCTCTCAGCACCCAGCACTGCACTTCCTCTCGATCGCCTCAAACTCACCGAAGGCTATCAATTATCGGTCGTTGCAGAAGTAAATAACGCCCGTCAGATGGCACTGGGAGAGCCTGGTAGTCTATTTGTGGGTAGTCTCCGAGCGGGCAAGGTTTACCGGCTGCATGATACCGATGGGGATGGCGTCTATGAGCAGAGAGACATCCTGCTGCGGGGGTTAAATATGCCCAGCGGCATCGCTTATCGTAACGGGGATTTATACATTGCTGCAGTTAACCAGATCTTACGCTTAAATAATGCTGATCGCGTCACTCCTCAAGCGGCCAACACCGAACTCATCACCGACCAATTACCCGACATTAGCCATCACGGCTGGAAATACCTCAAATTTGGCCCTGACGGTGATCTTTACTTTAATTTGGGTACCCCCTGTAATATCTGTCTCAGCGACGATCCCCGCTTTGCCTCCATTATGAAGCTGAACGTCAGTACTAACGCTCAAGCGGTCGTCGCTCACGGTGTACGTAATTCGGTTGGTTTTGCTTGGCACCCAGATACACAAGAACTCTGGTTTAGTGACAATGGCAGGGATAATCTCGGAGATGATCGCCCTGATGACGAGCTTAATCGGCTGACCGCGTTTGGGCAGCATTTCGGCTACCCCTTTATCCACGCGGGTGACATTCCCGACCCCAACCTCTATCAGCAACAATCATTCAGTGCGTTTCAGCCGCCAGTCTTAAAACTCGGGGCACATGTTGCACCGCTTGGTCTGACGTTCTATCAAGGTGATCAATTTCCCGATAGTGATCAAAACACTCTATTTATCGCACAACACGGCTCATGGAACCGCAGCGAAAAAGTCGGCTACCGGGTCATCAAAGTGGACACATCGGTGACGCCGCCCACTCAACAGGTCTTTATTGAAGGCTGGCTAAAAGGAGAACGCGCCTGGGGCAGGCCGGTGGATGTTCTAACCGATCGAGATGGCAGTCTATTGATTTCAGATGATGCAGCGGGGGTGATCTATCGGGTCGAATATCAACCCGAGTGAGTATCAATTTTAGAGTGAGAAACTAGCCGCTTGATCACGGCAAGGCTGATAACGTAAGCAGCCGACTTCATGATCATTAACCATACCCGTCGCCTGCATGTAAGCATAACAGATTGTTGGCCCAACAAAGGTCATGCCCGCCTGCTTCAACGCTTTACTCATCGCGCGAGACTGCTCAGTTTCAGCAGGTACTTCACTGGGGTTTTGCCAGCGGTTCTGAATCGGTTTGCCGTCGACAAACTGCCATATATAGTTAGCAAAACTGCCATGTTTAGCGGCTAGTTCAACAAACACCTGCGCCCCTTTAATGGACGATTCAACCTTCCGGCGATTACGTACAATACCTGGATCGAGCAGCATTTGGTCAATTTTTTCAGTGGAAAACGCAGCGACTTTAGCGGGATCAAACCCCTCATATTGCCGGTTATAACCTTCACGTTTTTGTAGAATAGTGCGCCAACTTAATCCCGCCTGAGCGCTTTCGAGCACCAGAAACTCAAATAGTTGCTGATCATTGCTCTGAGGCACGCCCCAAACTTCATCATGATACTGCTGTTCTAACTCGGTGGATGTTGCCCATGCACAGCGGTGACACATATCCACCTCCTTAGATGTTGAAAAGCAGTTTAATGTTTAGTGGTGCTCGGATTCGGCACGAAATTCAAGGGTTGTGCCGGCTCTAATTCAACCTTACCACCTCGATTAACACGGGTGTCCAGCTCACCTTTAGGCTGATCTGAGCCATCCAGCGCCATAGCATCACTGAAATCACAGCTGACACATTCGCGGTGTTCGTGACTTTCATCCCGATACATCCTCAGAGTATCCATCTTGCCACAACGGGGACAAACAGCGCCGGCAATAAAACGTTTTACGATAGTCATATTCTTCTCAACAGGCTTTTATGCAAAGGCATACTGGGGAGTACCAGTATGCCTTCATTATACCCTAAACGGCCAGCGCACTCTGCAGTGACCCACGAAGCCATTCTGCAGCGATGTTAAGCGGTGATGCCAGAATGACGTAACAGCGCTTCAACACTCGGCTCACGTCCTCGGAAGGCGACAAAAAGCGCCATCGGTTCTTTGGAACCACCCATCTCAAGAATATTTTCTCGGAAAGAACGGCCCGTCTCAGGATTGAATACGCCTTCCTCTTCAAATCGAGAGAATGCATCGGCAGATAGCACTTCAGCCCATTTATAGCTGTAATAGCCTGCCGCATAACCACCGGCGAAGATATGGCTAAAGCTATGTTGAAAGCGATTAAACTCAGGTGGTGTCACCACCGCCACTTGGCTGCGAATACGATCGAGTACGGTCTGTACGTTAGTGACACCCGCTTTATATTCCCGATGTAGTTCAAAATCAAACAGTGATAGCTCAAGCTGACGCACCATCATCATGCCCGATTGAAAGTTTTTCGCCGCCAGCATTTTATCCAGCAAGGCTTTCGGTAGGGTTTCACCGGTTTTGTAATGACCCGAAATCAGGGCCAATGCTTCTGGTTCATAACACCAGTTTTCTAAAAACTGACTCGGCAGCTCGACAGCATCCCAAGCAACACCATTGATGCCGCTGACATCCGCATATTTGATACGGGTTAGCATATGATGCAAACCGTGACCGAACTCATGGAACAGCGTGGTCACCTCGTTATGTGTCAACAGTGCCGGTTCATCACCTACCGGTGGATTAAAATTGCAAACCAAATAGGCAACCGGCAGTTGCAACACACCGTTGTCCATCCGCCGTACACGACAATCATCCATCCAAGCCCCGCCGCGCTTTTTCGCTCGGGCAAATGGATCCAAGAAGAAGCGTGCAATCACTTCACCGCCACGGCTAACACTGAATAAACGTGCGTCTTTATGCCAGCGATCGAACTCTGTAACCTCTTCAATATCGATATCAAACAGCTTACCGGTAATCTGGAACAGCCCTTCTAGCACCTTCGGCATCGGGAAGTAGGGACGCAACTCTTCCTGTGAAATGGCATAACGAGCCTGTTTTAGCTTCTCGCCATAGTAGGAAAGATCCCAAGATTGCAGCTCCGGTTCAGAGAACTCCTCTAGGGCAAAATCCTGTAGTTCTTGATACTCTTTTTCCGCCTGCGGTTTGCTCATCTGAGCTAGGTCATTCAAAAAGCTAACCACCTGTTCCGGTGTATCGGCCATTTTGGTCGCTAGACTATAAGCCGCGTAGTTATCAAAGCCCAATAGCTTCGCCAATTCTGCCCGCAGGGTCAGAATCTGAGTCATGATCTCGCTGTTATCCCACTGACCCGCATTAGGCCCACGATCCGATGCGCGAGTCGAAAACGCTTCATACAACTCACGGCGCAACTCACGATTATCCGCATAGGTAATCACGGCAAAGTAAGAGGGAAAGTCTAAGGTGACCAACCAACCGTCTTCACCTTTCACCTCGGCTAACTGCTTAGCCGCGGCTAAAGCGCTTTCAGGCAGTCCAGCTAACTCATCGACGTTGTTGATCAGTTTGCTCCAACCATCCGTCGCATCCATCACGTTTTCAGAAAACTTCGTGGTCAGCTCAGACAGTTTCTGTTGTAACTCACCATAGCGCTTCTTATCAGCATCACCTAGCGCGATGCCTGAAAGACGAAAATCTCTTAGGGTGTTATCGATAACTTTACGCTGCGCTTCATCTAGATCGTTATAGGCATCGCTATTCGCCAATGCTTGATAGGCTTCGAACAGCCCCTGATGTTGACCCATTTCCGTCCAAAACTGAGACAACTTTGGCAAACAAGCGTTGTAAGCATCACGCAGCTCATCACTATTCAGTACACCATTCAAATGGGATATCGGCGACCAAGCTTTCGCTAAGCGGTCATGGCACTGCTCTAAAGGGGCAACCAGATTATCCCAATCAGGAGCATCATTACCGTCTAAGACCTGCGAAACAACCGCGCGACAGTCCGCCAGCAGCTGATCCACTGCCGGCTCTACATGTTCAGGCTTAATCTTAGAAAAGGGCGGCAGCAGGTGATCTTGCAGCAATGGGTTAGACATAGAAAACTCCTGAACAGGGATATAAAGAACACTATTAATACTAAATGGGGGAGTAATTAGCTGTTTTCAATCGCCACACAGCGTTTATTATAGAATCCTAAACAGAGTATCAGACTGAGAGAAGCATATGAGCATCCGCCGCTACCAAGACACCACCCCTACATTGGGCCTGCGCACCTTTGTTGACCCTACCGCTGTTGTTTTGGGAGATGTCACCTTAGGTGATGACGTATCGGTCTGGCCACTGACCGTTATTAGAGGCGATATGCACCGTATTTGCATCGGCGATCGCACCAGCGTTCAAGATGGTTCAGTCTTACATATTACCCACGCAGGCCCCTTCAACCCCGATGGATTTCCTTTGCTAATCGGCGATGATGTCACTATCGGCCATCAGGCGATGCTACACGGCTGTACTATTGGAAACCGAGTGTTAGTCGGCATGGGTGCAATGGTTATGGACGGCGCGATCGTCGAGGACGATGTTATTATCGGCGCTGGCAGCCTCGTTCCCCCAGGCAAAACGCTAAAAAGCGGCCACCTATACGTCGGCCGTCCGGTAAAAGAGGTGAGAGCCCTAACCGAAAAAGAGCTGAGTTTCTTTACCTATACCGCAGGAAACTATGTGAAACTTAAAGATAAACATCTGGCGGAAGACTATAAATCATAGGACAATGCGCCCTTTTACAACGCTTTGGAGACGCTGAATTGTTAGCTGCTAACAGTAAAACCCTGCACATTTTCTGGTTACTACTGGTGACCCTTACCGGAGTATTCGTCTATAACCTTGATGATCAGGTCACCATCTATAAAGAGAACGGCGTTCTGGAAAATCTGCAGGCCGGAATTCTGCTGCTGACCTGTTTTTATATGGTGCGGGTTGGCAAAAACCTGCAGGGTAGCTCGCGCTATGCCGCATGGATGTTTGCTTGGATCTGCCTAGCATTCTTCTTCCGTGAATTCGATGTCCGCAAAACTGACTGGCCGGAACCTGCCCATATGATCTTTGGTAAACCAGGCCAATATATCTGGTTCCTGCCGCTGTTCTATATCCTGGCACAGGTTTTCCGTAATATCCGTTTCTACCTCCGCAATACCCTGCTCTACCTGCTCTCACCGATGATGCTCTACGTCATCCTGGGGGGCGTTCTGCTCATCATCGCCGGCATCTTTGATAAACAGGTCATCCCAACCGAAAATAAGTTTTGGGAGGAATATCTGGAAATCGCCGCCGACGCATATCTGTTTCTGGCAGCGCTGCTAGCACCCACCAGCTTCAGAAACATTGAAGCCAAAGCTAGCTAAATGGCTAGCCTATAAACTTCGGTTACTAGCTCGAAAAAGAAAGGGCTGACTGGCTCCTTTTTGTCTCCTTTTCTTTTTCAAGCAACAGCGTAAGCCTTAGCCTGCTGATTAATTATCACTATTCATCCGAACTAAGTGCCGCGCTTTTTAACTGTTTATAATCAAACCCATAAATAATACGAGGCTTGGGTTGGTATTGATCAGAAAAAAGGCTTTTAGTGTTATCGATAAGATCACTCTTAATACCCATCATCTCTAGGGCAAAATAAAAGAAACCATCGAGCATGGCTGGCGCAGATTTATTCTGCATAAGCTGCTTCACTTGGCCGCTGCGGCTAGACCTATACTGATCTGACAGCCATATAACGAACGGTACTTCCACCATGTTCGATGTGACATTATCAGGGCCATGACCTTTAAAATCAGTAGAATCAAACACCTCTTCCCCATGATCAGCTGTGTACGTAAGACTATAGAGTCCATTACCAAGCTGTGATCGCTTAGCTAGCTTCTCAATAGCGGAATTGACGATCCAGTCATTAAATAGAATAGAATTATCATAACTGTCTATATAGCCTTTCTGGGTGTCATCGAGCGCCTCTTGATAGCCGAAATAGGGGGCGCTATTAAATATAGAGAAACGCTCAGGGTAGCGTTTATCATATTTTAAATGACTGCCCATCAGATGAATAAAGATGGCTTTCTTCGGCACTTTTGACGCAAGAGCCTGATCTAGCTTGGGTAACACATGGCTATCGAAGCGGTCTATTTCATTGCCATAAAATTCATTACTGATGAATATCGTCTGTTTAGCCTGGTGGCCAATGGCTGAGTATGTTCCTCGAAGAGGTTGTTGGTTTGAGATCCACCAGGTTTCAAATCCAGCTAGGTTCGCGGCATCAATAACACTCAGTGAGTCGGAATAATCTTGATGATCTAAGCTATCGGCGCTGGTAAGCGTCATCCTCAAAGAGGGCAGCGTCTGGGCATAATTAGAGACCACATTATCGAAGAGAAGCAGGTCATCTCTGTGACCCAATGCCGGGTTCGTTTCCCTTGGATAGCCATAAAGCGACATATGGTTGCGGTTAGCGGATTCGCCAATGATAAACACATAGGTCTGTGGCAAGTCTTCATTATTGCTAAAGGTGTAGGTCGTATCCCGAGCTAACTGCTCACGCTGCTTAATTTCTTTATCTAACGACAAACTGCCCTTCAAAAACTCGGGATAAGCCCCAACGATACCGGGTAAACGCTTACCATACTTATGTTTTATAACGATGCCATCAACAATCAAAACGCCGAACAGAATAAAAAAACCAACAGCTAACAGCCTATGTACTTTTTTATCGCTTAAACCGGGGGCTATAAAGTGTTTTAACAGCAAAAAACAGATGACCAGATAAACAAGAATGATCACCAATGGAAAGATCGAGAAATATGATTGAATAAATTCAAATGCTTCAGAGGCATTCGTTTGGGCTATTGCCTCTACCGAGGTAGTCGTGAAAATACCATTAAATTCAATTGCATAAGCAATATCAACGATACCCGTTAGGGTAAATAACCCACCCAGCAAGAGAAACGGAAGACGAAAGCTGATCAGGTACGCGAGAGCCCACAACATGATTAGCCAGCCAATGCGGTTGATTAACTCTCTTTCACTGTATTCGACAAAGATAAATTCGATGAGAAATGGAAAAATCAGAATAAAAAGGAAAGCAATAGCCGGATGTGAGGAACATCCTTTTAACTTTACGACCATAAGTTAAAGCCTAATGAATATATGTTCGAAAGGTCGCGTTCTAATAATGTAGAGCTGGCCTTAAAAGGCCGAATTTTATTTTGATTACAGTAATATTACAACATTGTTAAAAGACAATATTCTTCGTTCATACTGAAGACGCTGGGCTGCGTTAATCCACGCTCATCGCATACATCGATTTAGCAGCGCGATGGCCTAGGCCTAGCCATCAACACTGCCTATTTCACTGATCATGCCTTCGCTTTGGCAACTTCGCGTAACCGTTTAACTACCTGCGCGTTGACTGAGCGCTGAGTAAAGGTACCGTCCTCTTTCAGTTGTCCCGCTTTGCGATCCATCAGTAACTCAAGACATTGATCCACCGTTGCAACCCCATGGATACAGAATTCGCCTTCCGCGACCGCGTCAACGACTTCACGTTTTAGCATTAGATTGCGAATATTCGCTTTGGGAATAATCACCCCTTGGTTACCGGTGAGTCCTCGGGTTTTACAGAGGTTAAAAAAGCCTTCGATTTTTTCATTCACGCCACCGATGGCCTGTACTTCACCGTATTGATTGATCGAGCCGGTAATGGCGAACTGTTGCTTGATCGGAATGCCGGTTAACGCAGAAATCAGAGTGCAGATTTCCGCCATAGAAGCGCTATCGCCATCGACATAGCCGTAGGATTGTTCCAGCGCGATACTGGCAGACAGGGTCAGCGGGAAGTCTTTGGCATATTTATGCCCTAAATAACCGGACAGAATCAGAACACCTTTAGAGTGTATTGGTTGCCCCAGTGTCACTTCCCGTTCGATATCGACAATCCCTCGATTACCCGGATGCACGGTAACCGTGATGCGCGCCGGAAAGCCAAAGGAAACATCCCCGACTCCCAGCACCGTGAGACCGTTGGTACGGCCTGCGGCTTCACCATCCGTATCGATCAATACCGTCTCATTCAGAATGCTATCGAGAATCTTTGACGAAATACGGCTGGTACGGCGCTCTTTCGCCTGTAGCGCCATCTCAACATGCTGATCATTGATAATGTCGTCACGGTTGCGAATGCGCTTATAATCCGCCTCACAGAGCAGGTCCACCAGCTCACCAACATGAGCCGATAACAGCTCCTGATCTTCCGTTAGCCGAGAACTGTGTTCCACTAACCGAGCGACCGCCTGACGGTTCAGGGGCGCAAGACCCTCTTCATCCGCAAGGGTTTTCATCAAGCGGGCATAGTTACGAATCGTCGCGGGTTCGCGTTTAACATCCTCATCGAAATCCACCACCACACGAAACATCTTCTCGAAATCGTGATCCAGTTCCTGCAGCAGATAGTAGGTTTCCCGAGTGCCGATCAACACCACTTTGACATTTAAAGGAATAGGTTGGGGCGCCAGTGTAATAGTCCCCATGCCGTTCATCTCCGACATCGGGTTTTCGATGCGGATCTCATGGGATTTGAGTGCCCGTTTTAAAGCACCATAGACAAAGGGTTGTTCCAACAGCTTTTCTGATTCCAACACGAGATAGCCGCCATTGGCATGGTGTAGGGCGCCGGCACGAATCAACTGAAAGTTTGTGCTTAACGCACCCATTTCTGAATTATATTCTATGCGGCCAAAAAGGTTGTCGTAAGTAGGATGGGTTTCAAATACCACCGGCGCGCCTTTGGTTTTCTGGTTGTCCACCAGCATATTGACCCCAAAGGTGTTTTCCATATATTGCCGACGGGCTAAATCAGTACGTGCTTCGTTAGGCTTATCTTCTTCGATGATATCCAGTGCATTTTTCACCAGATTCGATTCAAGCTGACTCAGATAATCAGGCACTCCAGAAAAATTATGGTATTTCTCACGTAATGGCTGAATCAGGGGGGCCACCGCATTACGTGCGGTTTCACGATCTAAAATTTTCATTTTATCGCCCGCTTCACGACGCCACTGAGGCATGCTTGCAAGCTCTTCATTAAGATACTCTTCAAGCTTAGCGATGTTGCGGGTAAATTCGTCGCGGATATCTTCCGGCAATTGAGAAAAAGCCGCTTCATCCATCCCTTGTCCCTCGGACACCGGCGTAAAGCCGATGCTGCCGGCATCGCGATATACCGCAATACTGTGCTCCCGCGCCAGACTATCAACTTTTTCGATAGCCTGATCATAGAGACGGTTAAAGTCCCGCTCGACCTTACTTTTTTTCCGCTGATAGGCAGGGCTTTCAAAGGCCGCTGGGAGTTCCGTCAGAATCCCTTCGATCAGATGTTTAATATCCCGCTTAATAACCCAGCCCTTACCTGCAGGTAGCTGAATAACGAGGGGGTTTCGGTTTTCTTCAAAGTTATTGAGATAACACCAGTCACTGGTCTTTTTCAGCTCTTTCTTAGCGATGGTGCGGATGCTTTCGATGGCAAAGGAGAATCGGCCGGTATGCGGATTACCCATAACAAACATATTGTAGCCGGGCCGCTTCATGCCAATGCCGAACTCCATCGCTTCGACGGCACGCTCTTGACCAAAAAAGCCAGAGTAGGGCTCTAGGGTTTCCGTGGTTTTGAAAGGCAGCAACTCTGTGTTGCAGTGACGGTACAGCTGATCGGGGGAGAGGTGGGTCTCTTTTTCCATAACGGATCATTCCTGCGACTGGAGTTGACCCCCCTGTTATAACCCGACGAGAAACTCCGCGCAAGGAACGATTGTCATGCGGCTTACTTCGCTAATAGCTGATGTCTAAGCTCTTGAATTAATTCGGAAGTATCAGGGCGTACACCACGCCAGATAGAAAACGACTCGGCCGCTTGCTCTACCAGCATACCCAAACCATCGATCGCTTTTGCCGCGCCATGCGCCTTAGCCCAACGATTGAAAGGGGTAACCTCTGCGCCGTACATCATATCGTAGCACCAAGCGCCATCACGGAGTAGATCATCCGGCAGCGGGGGTACTTCACCCTGTAGGCTGGCGGCTGTACCATTGATAACGAGATCAAATTGCTGCCCCTGTAGTTCGGCAAAACTGCATACCTCGATATGGCCTAAACCACTAAACAGTTCAGCTAATGCCTCTGCCCGAGCAACGGTGCGGTTGGCGATCACTAACCGTGCAGGCTGATGAGCAAGAATAGGCTCTAAGACACCCCGTACAGCCCCACCAGCGCCCAAGATCAGTAGGTCTTTGCCACGAATTTCGCCACCGTTATTACGCGTGATATCCGCCACCAAACCAAGGCCGTCGGTGTTATCACCACACAACTGACCCGAGGCATTACGGTAAAGTGTATTAACAGCACCCGCCAATTTGGCACGCTCAGAATGCCATTCGGCTTTTTGCCAAGCCTGTTCCTTAAATGGAACGGTAATATTCAGGCCTTTGCCATTACTCTCTGGGGATAAAAAGTTATCCACAGCCGAATTAAAGCCATCTTCAGCCACCAGCACAGAGTGGTACTCTAAATCCTGATCCAGCTGTTGCGCAAAAGCCTTGTGGATAAGTGGCGACTTAGAGTGTTTGATCGGATTACCAAATACCGCATAACGATCGGTCATCTTAATCCTCCAGCCAGTTCTGCGGTTTCAGATAATAGGTATAGAGCTCTGCTTCTTCGGAGCCAGGCTCCGGTTTCCAGTCGTAGCCCCAGCGAACCTCTGGCGGCATCGACATCAAGATAGACTCTGTCCGACCACCTGACTGCAAACCGAACAACGTTCCTCGGTCAAACACCAGATTGAATTCGACATAACGTCCGCGGCGATGCAGCTGGAAATCTCGCTGCGGTTCGCCATAGGGCATATTTTTACGTTTTTCGACAATCGGACAATAGGCAGGGGCGTAAGCATCACCGATCGAACGCATCAAGGCAAAGCAGGTGTCAAAATCCGGCTCACTCAGGTCATCGAAGAATAAACCACCAATACCCCGAGGCTCATCACGGTGCTTAAGATAAAAATAGTCATCACACCACGCTTTATAACGAGGATAGACATCCGCACCAAAGGGGTCACAGGCATCTTTAGCTGCCTGATGCCAAGCGCGACAATCTTCTTTATAGCCGTAATAGGGGGTTAAATCGAAGCCACCACCAAACCACCAAACCGGCTCTTCACCTTCTTTTTCGGCAATAAAGAAACGCACATTCGCATGTGATGTTGGTACATAGGGATTATGAGGATGGATCACGAGAGAAACGCCCATCGCCTGAAAAGTACGACCCGCCAATTCAGGGCGATGAGCCGTCGCAGATCCGGGAAGTTTATCGCCAAACACGTGGGAAAAATTAACCCCACCTTTTTCAACAACAGCACCATCCACCATCACACGAGTGCGACCACCGCCGCCGGCTTCCCGTTGCCAGCTATCTTCTACAAAGTGCGCTAAACCATCGGCTTGCTCTAACGCTGCACAGATATTGTCCTGTAAGTTCAGCAGATACTCTTTTACCGCACTAATGTCTGGCGCTGACATTCTCTCACCCTTTACCATTACAACAGGTCAGTAATCACCTACTGCTATTTGATTTAACTTCTTACCGGTTGATCACTATCCAAACGGTAAATTTTCGTCGGTCGACTAAGCTCACCTAGCGCACCAGGGACGATAGCATCAACTTTATCCTTAAAGTGAATACTTACTTTTAATTTATCCCTTGCAGCATCTCTATTTGAGTAATTAGCTGATGTAGAGACAATCACCGAGCCAAACGCCTCACAAAGATTTTTAACCTGATAGTGATCACTCACTCTCACTGCTACAGACGCATGATTACCTTTAATCCAGTAGGGTATAAGGTTATCAGGATCCGGCAATATCCACGTTACCGGACCTGGCCAAGTGGCCACGACGCGCGCGCGGTCTTCTGGCGCAAGATTGTCCAGTAAAGGCTTGATCTGATCAACCGTAGAGGCGACCAAAATTAACCCTTTTTGAACGGGCCGACGTTTAATTGCCAGTAACCGATAAACAGCCGACTCATTAAAAGGGTCGCAGCCGAGTCCCCAAACCGCTTCGGTCGGGTAGGCGATAACACCTCCTTGATGCATCGCCCTGACGGCCTGACGAATATGCCACCAGCCCATATTGATCAGATCTCGCCGTTAGCCAGTCGTTCTTGCAACGCCTTATCTTTCGCAATGACGGCATCGGTATTAGCTTGACGATCGGCTTTAATCCGTTCAGCCAAAGCGGGGTCTTGTACGGCAACGATCTGAGACGCCAGATAAGCAGCGTTTTTAGCGCCGGCTTTACCGATTGCCACTGTAGCAACGGGAATGCCACCAGGCATCTGCACGGTCGATAGAAGGGCATCCAGACCATCCAAAGAGGATTCAATAGGCACGCCAATAACAGGCTTAGTGGTGTTGGCCGCTACGGCACCCGCAAGATGAGCAGCCATACCGGCGGCACAGATAAAAGCAACGGCACCGCGCTGATCTGCATCTTTAACATAATCGTGGGTCTGTACCGGCGTACGGTGAGCGGAGCTTACTTTCATCTCAAAAGGGACTTCAAGAGAGCGTAGTACGTCAGCCGAAGCCTTCATAGTTGGCAGGTCAGAGTCGGACCCCATAAGGATAGCTACAAATGGTTTAGTCATGATCGCCTTCAATATTGTGAAGTTAGTTTAATCGGGAAAACGTGGCAAAGTATCCTAAAACTGTACAACTTTCAACCACGTAAATTGACCGGTTTTTACGTGTCCTACAGCCGTTTAGATCAGTCGTTGATAGCCATCGGGAGTATTTTCGATATAACCCGCTAATTCCATTGCCACTAGCTGTGGTAATAGGGCTGAAGCCGGCATGCCAGTGACCCCAACGAGCTGCTCCAGCGTCACCAATTGATATCCCATCTGATCCAATAACTTAGCTTCGTTATCACTCAGCTTTATCGATTCAGCTTCAGTGCGTTTCTCATCATAACAATAGCTACCCAGTAAGCTGGCCAGCGGTTCGATAATTTGGGCACTGGTTTCAATCAGGGTTGCTCCTTCACGAATAAGATCATGACAACCATGACTCTGAGGGTTGTTTAACGCGCCAGGAAGAGCAAATACTTCACGGCCTTGCTCCAAAGCTAAGCGAGCAGTAATCAATGAGCCACTGCGTCTAGCGGCTTCAACCACCAGCACTCCGGCGCTTAAGCCGCTGATAATCCTATTACGGCGGGGAAAATTATGCGCCAAGGGCGGCATCTCTAAGGGGTATTCAGAGACTAAAGCGCCTCCTTGTTCAATAATCTCTGCCGCCAAAGCCTGATGCTGTCGCGGGTAAATATTCATCAAGCCAGAGCCTAACACCGCCACGGTTGGTTTTGATAACGCCACGGCGGCAGTATGTGCGGCACCATCAATACCCCTCGCTAACCCACTAGTCACCGTAATACCCGCTGCAGCGAGATCCCGCGCAAAAGCCCCACTAAGCGCAATACCACTACGACTAGCAGAGCGACTACCAACAATGGCGAGTTGAGGTAGATGTAACACCTCGGGGTCTCCGCTGACATAGAGCAGCAGTGGGGGATCAGGAATCTCTTTGAGTAACGCAGGATAGCTATCATCAACATAGGTCAGTAGATGGTTAGCAGGCTGCTGTAACCAATCACGAATACTTTGCAGGTAATCAGGATCGGGCCAATGGCCAGCTTGAAAAGCGCAGATATGATGAATAGTTTTAGCGGAGAGATTGAACGACTTAAGTTGATCTCGGCTCAAAGACAGTAACGATTGAGGCTCTTGCTTAATACTCTCGGTACACATCTCAGAAAGGCTAACATCTGCCGTATTGCTATCCAGCGGACACTGCCCCATCAACCGGAGCAGAGCCGCCGAGCCAACGCCGGGCAACTCTGCTAGAGCAATCCACTCTCTGATTTGATCTTGCATGGACACTCCTTGTCCATCGACACATAAAAATTAAACTATTCTGGACTGTGCACTTCATCCCCAATAGAGACAATATCTGTCGCCTTCAATATGAGTGCATAACTCACTTTGTCGTAGGCTTTGAAGATCATCATCAAGCCTGACTCTTCAGACGGTAAGATAATCATCTCTTTGGTCAGAGGGTCTTTCAACACTTCACCCGCTCGGAATATAGTCAGTACATGACCTGGAGCAAGCCCTTCGCGTACACCCTGGTTAATCGCAACAACATCATATTGTCCCGCCTG
Organism: Amphritea atlantica; assembly: GCF_018860855.1. GTDB lineage: Bacteria > Pseudomonadota > Gammaproteobacteria > Pseudomonadales > Balneatricaceae > Amphritea > Amphritea atlantica_A. The sequence continues at coordinate 16,198 of NZ_JAHKQE010000027.1, read as the reverse complement.
ACGCACACCACGCAACACCGAGAGAATACGACCATCAATGTCATCATCAGGCGCTTTCGGATAAAAGATAGACTGAATCGACTCCTTCGGACTTGGGTAAACACGATCCAATGCCGAAACCTCTTCTCTGGTTTTACGCAGATCTAGCGAAATAATATCGCCTTTCTTTTTCGCAACGACTGCATCACCGATTTTGAACATTTCAAAACCAAGATGTTCGCTGGTCACAGGATCGATATATTCTTTGGCAGGGCGATAGATATTCTGTCGGCTATAGTCTCCCACCAAGGTTCCGCGGGCATATACCCGATCACCGGCACCCGCGACGATCCGCTGCGTTGTACCACCGACGACATAAGGCGCGGCTGTCAGTTCATCACTATCCATAACAATGTTATCGGATAGGAAGCTATTAATGTCTTTCAGAGGGATCGCTGGAATCGCATCTTTCAACCGCGTCACTTTAGCCTTAGGACTCAGGCGAATAATGCCATCGTTAAGCACTAAACGAGGCTGACCATCAACCCACTTCAGGGTTAATACATCACCGGGGTAGATAAGGTGCGGGTTATCAATCTGTTGATTGTAACCCCACAGCTGTGGCCACTTCCAAGGAGACTTCAGGAACATCCCGGAAATATCCCAAAGCGTATCACCCTTAACGACTACATAAGTTTTCGGATAATTGTCCTGTAACGCCAGAGTATCTTTGCGAACCTCGGCCTGAACCGGGGCTATTAATGCAATACATACCACCAGAGCGCCCAGAAAATCTGCTACCAGTTGTTTCATTATTTAATCCTTGTCTCCAGACCGCCATGTTTTTGAGAGTCTATAACAGTATCGGCAATACATTGTGTATCTATATCAGTATAATAGAAAGATTATTGATTCTAGCGCTCTTTTTTTTCAACCCTTATGTTTTCAAGCGACCATGTCATTACTTCCAATACTCGAATTTCCTGATCCACGCCTGCGCACAATTGCTGAGCCGGTTACCGAATTTAACGATGAACTGCGTCAACTGGTCAAAGATATGTTTGAAACCATGTATGACGCACCCGGTATCGGCTTAGCGGCAACGCAGGTCAACGTTCACCAGCGTATCATTACTATAGATACCTCTGAAGAGAAAGATAACCCTCTGGTGGTTATTAATCCGCAAATAGAGGTGCTGGCTGAAGAAACTGAACGCATGCAAGAAGGCTGCCTCTCGGTTCCCGGCTTCTATGAAGACGTCGTTCGACCCAATAAAATCCGCCTAACGGCACAGAATGAATTGGGTGAAGAATACGTACTTGAAGCAGACGACCTGCTGGCGGTCTGTATTCAACACGAGATCGATCATCTTGAAGGCAAGCTGTTTGTCGATTACCTCTCGCCACTGAAACGTAGTCGTATCCGCAGCAAACTGGATAAACTTCATCGTCAGAAGGTCTGAAGTATGTCAGATACAGCCAAACCACTGCGTATCCTGTTTGCCGGTACGCCAGATTTCGCCGCTTCAAGCTTGCAAGCACTACTCGATGCCGGTTATAACGTCATCGGCGTCTATACCCAACCGGACCGCCCAGCGGGACGAGGCCGTAAGCTCACCCCTAGCCCAGTCAAAAAAGTCGCAATTGAACATAATCTCCCTGTTTATCAACCACTTAACTTTAAACAGGAAGACGATCGACAGCTGCTAAACTCTCTAGAGGCCGATCTGATGGTAGTCGTGGCTTATGGTCTGCTACTGCCTAAAGCAGTGCTTGAGGCCCCGACGCTAGGCTGTATCAACGTACATGCATCATTATTACCACGCTGGCGGGGTGCCGCACCGATTCACCGCGCCTTACTGGCAGGGGACAGTGAAACCGGCGTCACCATTATGCAGATGGATGAAGGATTGGATACCGGCGCCATGCTGCTGAAACGCACCTGCCCAATCCATTCAACCGACACCAGCGGTGAACTCCATGACCGTCTTGCAGAGATCGGCGCACAGGCTCTCTTAGAAAGCCTACCGAGCATTGCTGACCGTACGATTGCGCATGAAGTTCAGGATGACAGCTTAGCCTGCTACGCCCATAAGCTAGAAAAAGCGGAAGGCTTAATCGATTGGCACAAGCCAGCGAGCGATATTGCCCGACAGGTTAAGGGGCTCTCCCCTTGGCCAGTCGCCTTTACGACTCTCAACGGCGCTACACTTCGAGTCTGGTATGCCGAGGTCGGCGATGAGCAAACTAACGCCAAGCCCGGAACCGTGATTGATTGCGATAAAAAAGCGATCATCGTTGCCTGCGGTAGCGGCACTGTAAGGCTGCTAAAAATTCAATTACCGGGCAGTAAAGCGATGGACAGCAGCGCAGTACTCAATTCCAAGAAAGCGTTATTCAGTCAGGGTACGGAGCTAGGTCAAAGCGAATGAATATCCGCGCTATTGCCGCCCGCGCCCTAGGGCCCGTTATCGGCCGAAAAGAGTCTCTTAATACCGCACTCCCTAGAGCGTTGCAGCAATGCCATGAGAATGACCGCGCACTGCTACAACAGCTTTGCTACGGCACGATGCGCTCGCTCCCTAAGCTCTCCTGTCTCGCGCATCTGCTGCTTAAAAAACCTTTCAAACCCCAAGATCAAGATCTATACGCACTGGTCCTATTAGGTTTTTATCAGCTATTAGAGATGCGAGTGCCAGCCCATGCGGCCATCAGCGAAACCGTTGAGGCGGCAGCGCAACTGAAAAAAGATTGGGCAAAGGGGCTTATCAACGCTCTACTACGCAACCTTCAGCGTGAGCAGGATAGTCTCTTTGCGCAACTCGACGAGAACCCTGAGTTTCGCTACAACCACCCTCAATGGATGATTTCCAAGCTACAACATAACTGGCCCGACCACTGGGAAGCTATACTGCAGCAAAACAATCAACAACCGCCCATGACTCTTAGAGTCAATCAACAAAAGACCAGCCGCGAAGCCTATCTACAACAACTAAATGATGCCGATATAACCGCATCAGCAACCCCTTACTCCGCGGTGGGCATTCAATTAGAAACACCCGTGGATGTAACTCTGTTACCCGGCTTTGCTTATGGCTATGTCAGTGTTCAAGATGAAGCAGCACAGCTCAGCAGCGAACTGCTCGATCTCCAACCCGGCCAGCGGGTTTTGGATGCCTGTGCAGCCCCTGGTGGAAAGCTATGTCATATTCTCGAACATCAGCCCGCTCTAGAGCAGGTCACCGCCATCGAGCTAGAGGACAATAGGGCGGTAAGAATTCAGGAAAACCTCACCCGCCTTAATCTTGATGCCGAAGTAATTATTGCCGATGCCGCAACCAACACTTGGTGGGATGGTATTCAGTATGACCGCATCTTGGTTGACGCCCCCTGTTCTGCAGCAGGAGTCATCCGCCGCAATCCCGATATTAAACAGTTACGCCAAAGCGAAGACCTTAAGACGCTAGCTGAGATACAATTAGCCATTCTGAAAAATTGCTGGCAATTGCTCAAACCCGGCGGCCGACTACTGTATGCTACTTGTTCGGTCTTTCCGCAAGAAAATGAACGCGTCGTCGAGCGCTTTACCAAGTTACACCTAGACGCATGCCACCTCCCGATAGATGCGGACTGGGGCATAGAGCGACCATTTGGTCGTCAACTTTTTCCTCAGCCACAGGGACATGATGGCTTTTATTATGCTGTACTGTTAAAAGATCAGACTTAGGACAGGCGATCCCTGCCATCTGATCGGAGAGTTATTAATATATGAAAATTATTATTCTTGGAGCAGGGCAGGTCGGCGGCACATTGGCTGAAAACCTCGCCAGTGAAGCTAACGACATTACCATTGTTGATACTGACTTTAGTCGGTTAAGAGAGCTTCAGGACCGCTTAGACATCCGCACCGTTGAAGGTAAAGCCTCTCACCCCTCCATTCTCGAGCAGGCCGGTGCACGGGATGCCGATATGCTAATCGCAGTGACCAATAGTGACGAAGTCAATATGATCGCCTGCCAGATAGCCCAAACGCTCTATAACACCCCCACTAAGATTGCCCGCGTTCGAGAACATGATTACCTCCTCAAAAACAAAGCGATCTTCACCGACAAATCGATTCCTATCGATGTGTTGATCAGTCCAGAAGAGCTAGTAACCAAACATGTACGCCGCCTAATAGAGCATCCCGGCGCACTACAGGTACTCGATTTCACCGACGGCATCGCCCAGCTAGTTGCAGTTAAAGCCTATTACGGTGGTCCACTAGTGGGCCGAGAAATATCTTACCTTCGTTCCCATATGCCCGCCGTTCAAACCCGCGTTGCCGCGATATTCCGCAAAGATAGACCGATCATCCCGAAAGGCGAAACCGTTATAGAAGCCGATGATGAAGTGTTCTTTATCGCGGCGAAAAAAGATATTAGCTCGGTGATGAGTGAGCTACGCCGTATCGACCGCCCCTATAAACGCATTATCATTGCCGGCGGCGGTAACATTGGCGCACGACTGGCGCAAAATATTGAAGACAAATATCAGGTTAAAATTATTGAGCGGGACATCCGCCGCTGTAACAGCCTAGCTAAGCGATTGGATAACACCATCGTGCTGCAGGGCAGTGCCTCAGACAAAGAACTGTTACTCGAAGAAAACATTGAAGACACCGATGTATTCTGCGCCCTGACCAATGATGATGAAGCCAACATCATGGCCTCCATGCTAGCCAAGCGGTTAGGCGCTCGGACGGTCATGACGCTGATTAACAATCCGGCCTATGTCGACTTAGTGCAGGGCGGGGTGATCGATATTGCTATCTCCCCACAGCAAACCACTATCGGTAGTTTGCTGACCCACGTACGCCGAGGAGATATGGCCGCCGTACACTCACTGCGACGGGGGGCCGCCGAAGCACTCGAAGCGGTTGCCCATGGAGATAAACGCACCTCTAAAGTAGTTGGCAAAGCGATAGAAGATATTGCTCTACCCACGGGGACGACCATCGGCGCCATCGTTCGTAAAGACGAATTCCTTATCGCCCACGACGATATCATCGTAGAAAATGGTGATCACGTGATTCTATTCCTTGTTGATAAACGCAAGATCAGCGAAGTCGAACGCCTATTCCAAGTCGGCCTTGGCTTCTTCTGATCGGAGACAATCATGCATTACAGGGTAATTCTCCGAATCCTCGGTCTGCTGCTGATGATATTCAGCTTTACTATGTTGCCGCCTCTCGCCATCTCGTATGGTTATCAGGACGGCTCACATTCGGCTTTTATCTCCGCCTTCATCATTACGCTACTCACTGGGTTTATTATTTGGGCCCCCGTTTATCGAGCCAGAGATGACCTGCGAACCCGCGACGGCTTCTTAGTCACGGTTCTGTTCTGGGTGGTACTAGGGCTTTTCGGGGCGATCCCCTTTATGCTCTCTCACGACCCAGGACTGTCAGTGGTTGATTCGGTATTTGAATCACTCTCGGGGCTGACCACCACCGGCGCCACTGTCATGACCGGTATTGATGATTTACCAAAATCGATACTTTTTTATCGCCAACAACTACAGTGGCTCGGCGGGATGGGGATCATCGTTTTAGCCGTCGCTATCTTACCGATGCTCGGCATCGGTGGCATGCAGCTATACCGCGCCGAAACACCCGGCCCTGTTAAAGATAGAAAACTCACCCCCCGTATTACCGAAACCGCCAAAGCACTCTGGTATATCTACCTATCACTCACCATCGTCTGCGCTCTAGGTTATTGGCTGGCTGGCATGACGCTGTTTGATGCTATTAGCCACAGCTTCTCCACGGTGGCGATCGGTGGATTCTCGACCCACGATGCCAGCATCGGCTATTTTGATAGCCCGATGATTGAAGCGATCTGCACCTTTTTTATGGTGATGTCAGCCGTTAACTTTGGCTTACACTTTTTTGCTTGGCGTCAGCGTACCATTACCCACTACTTTAAAGATCCGGAGTTCAGGTTCTACCTGACGATTCTATTTAGCATCACCTGCCTGTCATCCGTGGTCTTGATGACAACAGAAACCTATCCACCTGCCGAATCGATTCGCAAAGCCATATTTGAAGTTGTTTCCATTGCGACGACCACAGGCTTCGCCACCGCCGACTTTGCCAAGTGGCCCGTTATGCTACCCTTTTTACTCTTTATGGCCGCCTTCGTGGGTGGCTGTGCTGCCTCAACAGGTGGGGGGATGAAGGTTATCCGCGTTCTCTTAATTCTGAAGCAGGGACAGCGTGAGATTAAGCGTCTGATTCATCCAAACGCGGTCATACCCGTCAAACTAGGCAAAGACCCGATTCCTGATAGGATTCTCGAAGCGGTCTGGGGATTCTTTTCGGTATACCTGATCGTCTTTATGCTGATGCTCATCATTCTGCTCGGCACAGGACTTGACCAAGTCACTGCTTGGTCTGCGGTGGGAGCAACACTCAACAATCTAGGCCCAGGTCTGGGCGAAGTCGAAACTCATTATGGCGATCTAAACGAGCCGGCAAAATGGGTATTAACCTTCGCCATGCTACTGGGCCGACTAGAAGTGTTTACGCTATTGGTACTGTTTACACCCGCATTCTGGAAACGCTAGCCAACAACCGCAGCAAAACAAAAAAAGGGGCTCTCAATTAGCCCCTTTTTTATATTCGATCAATACAACCTCGAGCCATCCGAGCGGTGCTGAAACCGCTTGTACTCCCACTGATACTGTTCAGGAATCTCACGGACACAAGTCTCAACTGCCGCGTTCATCGCTGTCGCCGACACTAGCAGATCTTTCTCATTGATCTGCGCCGGCACCCGCTGAAAAAAAATCTCAAAACCCTGCGCACCGGGCAAGCGCTTCGCGTAAGCCGACACAACGGCGGCTCCTGTTTGAGCCGCGAGCTGAGGCAACAGTTTCATCGAATACGCCTCTTGACCAAAGAAAGGGGCAAAAATACCACTTCCCTTATCCGCTTCTTGATCAGGCAATATACCCAAGACTTCGCCAGCCTTTAATGCTTTCATCGACATCCGCACGCCTTTCACATTAGCCGGTGCCATTTTCGATCCCATCCGAGCACGTTTTTTCTTGATCAATCGATCCATTTGCTCAAGCTTCGGCGGGCGATACATAGAGGTAATGCTGTAATGCATACTCAAATAAAGCCCTATCACTTCCCAGTTGCCTAGATGGGGAGCGATCAAAATTACGCCTTTTCCTTTGGCTAAGCCCTCCGCCATTACCTCTTCGTTATGCACTTTGCGGATTTTTTTCGCGACACGATCAGAGCTCCAGATCCAGGACATTCCCATCTCACCGGCAAACTTACCGGTTTCCACTAAGCTCTTTTTAACCAAGTCATCTTTCGCCGCCGCATCCAATTCAGGAAAGCAAAGCTCTATGTTTTTCTGAGTGATCTTATAACTCGCACCTTTCTTCCTATAGATTCGTGAGCCGATCCACTCACCCAGCTTTTGCGCCAATGAGAGGGGGAGAGCAGCAAGAAGATACAACACTGCAACCGAGAGCCAGCCTTTAAAATGTTTCACGTGAAACCCTTTTACATCAAAGTAACCGATTAGAAAAACGCGTTGAAATAAAATCACAAGCGGTGACCGGATTATATAATAACCAACAAGCAAAAGACTAACTCACCGCCAGCACTAAACAACAAACAACAAAACCTCCCGCTAACCAGATAATTACTTTATAGAAAACCAAAACAGACATCTTCTAAGGCAGAAAAACCACCTCATTATTCTTTGAGGACACTCTAACCGTTGCTAATTCGTGTATAATTTCGCTCTATTTTTGTACAAACAGATTCATAATGGTGATCTCAGTGACAGATAAAGCGAGACCGGATGCCAGCACCTTTCAAGGGCTGATCCTGGCACTGCAAGAGTATTGGTCAGAGCAGGGCTGTGTAGTAGTGCAACCACTGGATATGGAAGTTGGCGCAGGCACCTTCCATCCATCAACTTTTCTGCGCGCTATCGGTCCTGAAACTTGGAACTCCGCATACGTGCAACCCAGCCGCCGTCCAACCGATGGCCGCTATGGCGAAAACCCCAACCGCTTACAGCATTACTACCAATTCCAGGTAGTCATGAAACCATCACCCGACAATCTTCAAGAGCTTTATCTTGGCTCGCTGGAGCGCATGGGGCTGGACTTAAATGTTCATGATGTGCGCTTTGTAGAAGATAACTGGGAATCACCTACACTGGGTGCTTGGGGTCTCGGCTGGGAAGTATGGTTGAACGGCATGGAAGTGACACAGTTCACTTACTTCCAGCAAGCGGGCGGCATTGAATGCTACCCCGTCACCGGTGAGATCACCTACGGCCTCGAACGTATCGCCATGTATCTACAAGATGTCGATAGCGTATACGACCTCGTCTGGACCTACTATCCCGATGGCACTCCCGTCACCTACGGCGATGTATTCCACCAAAACGAAGTTGAGCAATCCACTTACAACTTTGAACATGCCGATGTGCCTCAGCTATTCAAAAGCTTCGATCATCACGAAGCTGAGTGCAATAAACTGCTAGCACTGGACACGCCACTGCCATTGCCTGCCTACGAGCAGGTATTGAAAGCATCCCACACCTTTAACTTATTAGATGCACGGCACGCCATTTCGGTCACCGAACGGCAACGCTACATTCTGCGAGTACGTACACTGGCACGCGGTGTTGCCCTCGCTTATTTCAATACGCGAAAAGGGCTTGGCTTCCCGCTGGCCGAAGAGAGCATTCGCAACGAAGTATTAGCCGCCTGTGAAGAGGAGAGCAAGTAATGACTGATTCAGTTAACCGTCAGGACTTTCTATTCGAACTCGGCACCGAAGAGCTTCCACCGAAAGCGCTGAAAACACTTTCCGCCGCGCTGGAAAAAGAAGTGATAGCCGGTATCAAAGAACTATTTGGCAAACAAGCAGAAGCGCTTTTTTCCGGCACAGCAGTCCATTCATACGCTGCACCGCGTCGCCTCGCATTGCTGATCAACAACCTGGCCGATGAAATCCCGAGCAGCACCTTCCAGATGCAAGGGCCGCCAGCCCGCATCGCTTTTGACGAGCAGGGTGCTCCATCTAAAGCGCTTCTTGGCTTCGCTCGTAAGTGCGGCACCGAAGTAGGCAACTTAGAAGAGATCAACGGCAAAATGTGCTTTAGCCAATCATTACCGGCCAAAGCCATTGCCAATGAACTGCCAGCGATCATCGAAACCGCACTCGGCAAACTACCTATTCCTAAGCGCATGCGTTGGGGGGCTTCACGCACAGAGTTCGTTCGTCCCGTTAAATGGCTAGTCATGCTGATGGGCGACCAAGTGATTGAGTGCGAGATTCTTGGTTTGAAGGCGGGTCGTAATACCCGCGGTCATCGATTCCATTACAATCACCAGATCGAGCTTAACCAAGCCAACGAATATCTAGAAAACCTAGAAAGCGTGGGCATGGTTATCGCTGACTTTGACGAGCGTCGGGAAAAGATCCGCGCTCAAGTCGAAGCCGAAGGCGCATCGGTTCATGGTATAGCCCAGATCGACGAAGACCTGCTGGAAGAAGTAACAGCCCTCAACGAGTGGCCTGTTGCACTGACAGGTCGCTTCGACGAACGCTTCTTAGAAGTACCTGCTGAAGCATTGATCTCTTCAATGAAAGAGCACCAGAAGTACTTCCACCTGACCGACAATAACGGTCAATTGATGCCGTTCTTCATCACCGTTGCCAATATCGAATCGACCGATCCAGCCCAGGTTATTTCCGGCAACGAGAAGGTTATTCGCCCACGCTTGGCTGATGCGGCATTCTTCTTTGAAACCGACAAGAAGCGCACGCTTGAGTCACGCATCGAAGACCTGAAGTCTATCGTCTTCCAGAAAGAGCTTGGCACACTGCATGATAAAGCGGTTCGCGTTGCCGTTCTCGCTAAACATATCGCCGCTCAACTAGGACAGGATCAAGCAAAAGCAGAGCGTGCTGCAATGCTGGCCAAGACCGACCTGATGACCGATATGGTCTATGAGTTTACCGACCTTCAGGGATTGATGGGCTATCACTACGCTCTAAACGATGGCGAAGACGAGGGCGTTGCTCTGGCACAAAACGAGCAATATATGCCTCGCTTTGCTGGCGACGAACTCCCTCAGAGCGAACCCGGTATCGCGGTTGCTTTGGCCGATCGCTTGGATACGCTAACCGGCTTATTCGGTATTAATCAGCCACCGACCGGCTCAAAAGATCCGTTCGCACTACGCCGCGCATCTTTGGGTGTGTTACGTATCATTGTCGAGCGCCAACTAAACTTGGACCTAGAAGATCTGATTCAGGTAGCTGCTAACAACTACCAAGACCTGCCAGCACAAGATGGCCTAGTCACCCGCATCACCGACTTCATGCTGGAACGCTTCCGTGCATGGTATGACGATGAAGGGATTGCCATTGAAGCTTACTTGGCCGTTCATGCACTGCGTCCAACCCGCCCACTAGAGTTCAATCAGCGAGTACAAGCAGTAAGCCACTTCCGTACCCTGAACGAAGCTGACGCCCTTGCGGCAGCCAATAAACGGGTAGCCAACATCCTAAGCAAGCAGGATGCAGATGTTGCTGACAGCGTATCTGATGAGCTACTGCAGGAGGATGCAGAGAAAGCATTAGCGAAGGCCGTTGCTGAAAAAACCGTTCAGTTAGAACCTTTATTCGCCGAAGGAAATTTCAAAGAGGTGCTCGAGCAACTCGCTGAATTACGCCCAGTGGTCGATAAGTTCTTTGACGAAGTGATGGTAATGGCGGATGATAAAGCGGTTAGAAATAACCGACTCGCTCTGCTTAAGCAATTGCGCAGCTTGTTCCTAGGCGTCGCAGATATTTCAGCCCTCAGCTAACGCTGTTCATCAGATCGTTTAGCAGAGCAAAAAAAGCCGGTTATTAAACCGGCTTTTTTATATCTAAATTTTCAATCGACTGCAGTGAGATTCATCGAAAGTGTTCAAACTAGTCATATTAGATCGCGACGGGGTCATCAATTATGATTCCGATAATTACATTAAATCAGCCGATGAATGGCAGCCATTACCCGGCAGCATTGAAGCCATTGCCCGCCTAACTAAAGCAGGATTCGACGTCTGCATAGCCACCAATCAGTCCGGTCTTGCTCGAGGCTATTTCGATATTAATGCGCTCCACGAGATGCACCACAAGATGATTCAACTGGTTGAAGAGCAGGGAGGTCGTATCGTTAAAATTGAATTCTGCCCACATGATCCTGAAGATAACTGCTACTGCCGTAAACCAAAACCCGGCCTTTATCAGCACATCCTGAGTTGTTATCCTGATATCAATCCCGCCCATGTCTTTGCCGTCGGCGACTCATTACGTGATTTAGAGGCTGCCGTTACCGCCGGATGCCCACCCATCTTGGTACGAACGGGAAAAGGGGAGCGCACCCTTGCCAAGGGAGGCCTCCCCGATAACACGATCATATTCGATGATTTGAAAGCCGCTGCGCTGCATATCATCTACGAGGAGAACGTCCCAGAAGACTAAAGGTTTCACGTGGAACATGGATTGATGACTAAAAAACCTGATACCCAAACAGCAATGCGAAAGCTAATAGCAGACATTCGTGCAGGCATACCTTTCGACACACCCATGAAAGATCTGTGTAACGGACCCTGCACCGGCTGCTCAAAAAAACTATTGGATTACCTCGATACTGAACTGGAAGAAAAAGAAGCGGCTCTTGATGCGGGCTATAAACCTGATTTCGGCGATCTAAATAGACTAAAGAAAACCGCACTGAAAATTCGCGGAGTGCTGGTCAAGAATGGGCTGATCGAACCCGCCGCAAAGATTCGCACAAAATCCATATAGACGCGAAACGATCTTCCCTGTGAGGCCAAAAAGCTAGATCGAGTACCGCCTAGCAAACAGCCCAGTTACTCCATAATGGCTAACTGGGCGCTGGCCTACCTCTTACTGAGCATCATAGTAATGTATGAAATCCTGAACATAATCCGTCATCAAACCATCAATACCCCAACCCCATAATCTGTCGGCTAACACTGAATCATTGATCGTCCAGCAGAAGAGGCGGTAGCCTTGCTCTTTAACCGCCACAGCTTGAGCCTGATCCAAATGATGACCATCACAATGAATACTCGTTAACTCAAGTTCTGCCGCAAGGCTTTGCCACTCAGAAGGTAGGTGACTACAGATCAATCCTCGAGGAATCTCGGGAGCCAGCCGCAAACACTCGGCAAGCACCTGCACATCAAAACTAGATACCACCAACTTATCCAAGGGGAAGTATTGCCGTAGCTGATCAACAACGACCTGACTGATTAGCACCGAGGAAAATTGATGCCGTTTTATTTCTAGATTTAACCCCACTCCATGTTGCGCGAGTAGCACCAGCACATCCTTCAGGGTGGGCACAGGCTCAATCGGCCAGTTAGGAAAGAGGACAGCATTATTAATATTATCTAAATCTTCTAGCGCTAGCTGACTAAGCAATCCCGAACGATCACTGCAACGGTCAAGGCTATTATCGTGATGCACAACAGGGGTCAGATCACCGAGCAAAGTCACATCCAACTCCAGCCAACGAGCTCCCAGCTCGATCGCCTTTCTAAAACCACCGAGGGTATTCTCGGGCGCTAAACTAGGAACACCCCGATGTCCCATAACGCGTGGCGCTGAACTATTCATGCTGAAATATTTCCGTTAATCGGTTGTTGTGATTCGAGCACTGCAAAACTGATGTAAATCTATACCGATATAAAAACCGTGATGCTGAGCTAATGGCATCACTGGATGATTTATCTGTAGGCTACTGGCAAGCGTCGATAATAACGGTGCTCGGCAAAAACAAACATCATTATCTCGACTAACACTAATCGTACACTAACCCAGCCTAACAAAATGCGATGCTCCCATTATGATATTCTGAGGTTAAATCTTTTAGCCTGAGCCGCTCATTAAACCTATCACGACCTTCGTTTATTTCTCAGTGAGACGCCTGTCATTTAAACCGAGCCTCGAAGACAGCCACAAACACTCAAGAGCCAAAGCCAACAAGACCATCCCTACAGAAAAAAACACAGAAAAAATTAACATGAAGCCCAAAAAACCACCGTCTGAGAAGGCGTGTATCGGCCTTTTCAAAACCCACCAATGCGATTCATTGGCCCTAACCAATCGCTCCGTTAATGAATGCTGAGACACCACCAGCGTGGGATCGAAAAGCATGACTGCTTCCAGATCAAAAAACAGGGCTACTCCGTGAAAAATAATCCCTTTTAGAATCCCTGACGATTAACCGCTAGCACAAGCAACTTTAGCACTGCTATTCTGTCAGCATAGTTTAAGCCAAGGTGATCATCCGCGGCACTTTCTGGATTTGAGAACTTTATGAAAAACACCGGATTGATTTATGGTTATTCTTTAGATGGTAAGGGCGGAGGCGACGTCCTTACCGGTGACGATATTAATAACCCGTTACCCGAGGGCAGGGTGAGCTGGCTACATTTTGATTATACCCATGCGGACACCCGACAATGGATTAGCGAAAACAGTCAACTGGATCAGGTGGTCATTGACGCGCTGCTTACCGAAGAAAGCCGACCGCGATCGACTCAGGTCGGAGACGGCTTATTGATCGCGCTACGCGGCGTTAACGCCAGCCCCGGCTCAGATCCTGAAGACATGGTTGGCATTCGTATCTGGATAGATAAAACACGTATTATCAGTACCCGTCGACGCTATATGCTGGCAGCCAAAGATATGACCGATGCCTTAGCTTCAGGTGTGGGCCCCACCAGCCCAGGTAACTTTTTAGTGATGATCTCTGCGGCCCTAATGGTACGCATGCAGGAAACCATAAATGATACCGAAGACAACGTTGATTCCATCGAAGAGGAGTTAGTCAGCTCCAGCAGCTATGACCTAAGAAATAAAATATCGGCCGTCCGTCGTATCGTCATCTCTCTGCGACGTTACCTCGCTCCGCAGCGCGATGCGCTATTGCAGATGCACCAAACGCGGATTCCTTGGCTAACCGAGGACGACCGGCAACTGCTGCGTGAAGTAACCGATACGCTGATTCGTTACATTGAAGATTTGGATTCCGCCCGAGATCGCGCAGCGGTCGCGCAAGAAGAGCTATCCAACCGCTTAGCCGAGCAGATGAATAGTCGTATGTATTTACTATCCTTAGTGGCAGCGGTCTTTCTACCACTTGGTTTCTTTACCGGACTACTCGGCATCAATGTCGGCGGTATGCCCGGTGCCGAAAACCCTTGGGCCTTTTGGATAGTCAGTGGCTTTATGACCATAACCGTGGGCATTCAGCTATGGCTGTTTAAACGCAAAAACTGGTTTTAATGGTTTACTCAAGCAGCTAACAGACTCAACGCCTGTTTAAGTTTTTTCGCCGCGAGAGCATAACCACCGTCCGTACCATCAACAAAATGTAGATGGCCACCATCCGTCATGCTTTCAACATAGCAGGTCATCTGTGCGGCATCAGAGACCTGTATGCCATAGACAACTTGGCCTGCTAATCCCTGCGATCTCAAATAACTTTCTATTGCTTGATGCTCACTCGCAGAACAGTTGAGTACCATCCTCAAGGTGTCATCAAACTTTTTGAAATCACAATGCAGCGGCGTATGTTCGATATATCTTTTGGCACTAGGCAACAGTTTGAATAGACGCAAATTAAAGAATGGCACCGCTACCAAGATGGTAAAAATGTCTTTAATAAACTGGCGATTAAAACCAACCTTTGAGATCTTGATCTGCCGTTTTAAGTTTGCCAGCACAGAATAATAACGCGCGTTTTCCATCCGAACAGGGTTAGCATTTTCAAAGGAACCAAGGATACTTTTCAGCTGTGTAATCACTTCAGGTAGTACTCGATAATCATCATCGACCGGCTGAATCAATATAGACAGCGTCACTCCCTTACCCGAAGGGATCGGTTTCCAACGACAGGTTAAACCCGAGAAAACCTCAGTGCTCTCAAAACGCGCGGCTGGCTCACAACGAAACTCAGGTTCAGTTTTCACCAAGGTCTCAGCCAACGAAATTCCGCCGCCTTTAAACATCGCTTGGGCAAAACCGATGCCCGATACATATTTAGCAACCTGTAACTCTTTACCCATCTCACGCAGTGTTTTTACTGGCACCATACCGGCATGAAGTTCCAAATCAAAAATTTCTTTGGCGTAATAACTCAGCGACTGCAAAACCTTAAGGGTGGACTCGCGCATACTCTCATGCACCAATAGCACCGCACCATCACCTCCGAAAATAAAGGGCAGCTCATGGTCGACTAGATTAAGGTGAGCCGTAATCGCTGCAGCCCCGATAAAGTTAACATCACGATAACTACCCCGTTCAATCGCTTCCGTTGAACCGCGCACATCGACAACAGAGACATACCAGTCATCTGGCACTGACCGGTAGAATTGATCATTCACCATCTGGGTAATATCGGTAAAACCCGTTAATTGACAATAAAAGTTATTCATCTGCGTTTACCGCCAATAGAAGTGAAATCCCATCTTCGGTGACAACAGCAGGGTAGGCAAGCGATATACCTGCCACTTTGTTGATGACAGGGAAAGGACAATACATTGACGAGCGTAATCTAGAAGATGCGGCTAACTCAGCCCAACAACTCATGACCCTTGTTGCAATCACCGCCCTGATAGCGATAATCACCAATACAGACAGGCTTACTAATGCAGTCAGAAACAGCAGCAATGAGCTCTCTTCTTGATAGCCACATACCCCACTAATCCCTTAAACAGAAAAGCAGATGACCGAGCAAACAGGATTAAAGATAGACAACACCCTCAGCCTTCTCATTTTGGGCGTTGCCGGTGGAGCAGGCCATATTTATGACGGCAGTTGCAGTAGTAGCTTTCTGGTTCTGAAAGATGATCAACCTATCTGTTTGATTGACCTCGGCCTAGGTGTCACTCGTAGATTAAAAGATTACGGCTATTGTTTACCTGAGACCCTAGTGATCACCCATAACCACACCGACCATGCAGGGGAGTTACCGGTCGTCTTGCGGGTTGAAAGTGCACAGCAACGGCGACTCAACATCGTTGCCGCCGCACCGGTCGCCGAGCGATTAAAACAGCATCGCATGGCCGAACACGCCGAGTTGTTTCAACCGGATGAACTGGCAAACTGG
>NZ_JAHKQE010000005.1 GCF_018860855.1 Amphritea atlantica | reverse complement strand
GGTACGATTACCGATGATGGTACCGGCCCTGACGGCAATGATCCGGGCTCCGATCTGGATAACGATATTCCTACGTTGACAGTCAGCAACCCAAGTGTGGCCGAAGGCGGGCAGATGGAATTCAGCATCAGCCTGAGTAATCCGAGCACTGAAACTGTTAGTGTTAGTGTTGCCACGGTTGATACTGGGAGCGCTACTGACACTACGGATTACACTCCAAACCTCGAATACTTTGATAGTGTCTCTGGCCAGTGGGAAGCCGTAACGGGTGACCTAAGCTTTGCGCCAGGTGAGACCTCTATTCAGGTACGTTCTGCGACGGTTTCAGATAGCATTGCTGAAACGGATGAAACCTTTGATCTGACAGCAACGGTTACAACAGGCACAACCACGAATAGCAGTGCAACAGGTACGGGTACCATTCTAGATAATGATCACTTGCCAAATGCTGTCAACAGTACTGTGAATACGTTGGAAGACACGACTCTAACGTTCACTACAGCAAGCTTTGGTTTCAGTGATGCTGATGCTGGAGATTCGCTGCAGATGATTCGGATCGAATCGCTGCCGACGGATGGGACGTTATTGTTTAACGGCGTAGAAATAACAGCCGCTAACTTAGCAACCTTTAATGCGGGTTCTAATGTTATCGATAGTGCCGATATAGGACAGTTGACCTTTGAGCCTGCATTGCATGAGTCTGGTTTTGATGACTACAACAGTGCTGGAGAAGGGGATCAACTTAATTCATATGATTCCATTACCTTCAGTGTTTCTGATGGCAGTAATTGGAGTACGACTCCGGCGACACTCAGCATCGATGTGACTCCTGATGCGGATGCCCCTAACCTATCGGTTAATGGTACTCAGGCAGACAATGGCGATAACGTGGTTGATCTAGCTTTTGTACCTGACGCTGTCGGCTTGACGACAACGGTCTATACCAATGTGGGTCAGAATAGTGCGTTAATCGATAGTGTTGATTTGGAAGGCATTTCTGATGCTCTTCCCGGTGGAACAACTCAGGTATCTACTCAGCCTTATCGAGATGGTGGCGATGGTCCTGACAATATCGCCGTTGATAGTATCGAAGTCACTTCTGGGGTTATCTACCTTGAAGCGGGTACTACGCTGTCGTTCAATGGTTTTAGCGATGATGCGTTCCTGATTGAGATCGGTGGCGATACTATTGTTGATACGACCGGAGATGCTTATGGGGCCTATGATACATCGACGGTGGGGACTGATAATATCGGTCAGGGTACCGTAACGACCTATGGTGATTTTACAGCCTCTGCAACGGGCTATTATACTTTTGAAATGTATATCTATAACCACAGTGGCCCTGGTGACTTGTCGGTGAATGTGAGTGTGAATGGCGGCGCTAGCCAAGCATTTGATACCGCTGCGGTTGATATGTATCCGAGTATTGATGCCGTTGATGCAGCTCAAGGGAGCCATTCTGACCTTATTCTAACAACGGGCACTGATGGCGGTTATTACCCTATAGAGTTAAACAAAGGTTATGAAGATACCCAGATTAAGTTGACGGCTATCGATTCAACGCTGGTTGATACCGATGGTTCCGAAGTCCTCGGTAGTGTGGTGATCTCTTCTATTCCAGAAGGGTCTACCTTAACGGATGGTACTAATAGCATTACGGCGACGGCTGGCAATACGGAAGTTGATGTGACCAACTGGGATTTGGATAACCTAAGTTATATTGGGCATACCGACCTAGTAAATGGTGAAAGTGAAGTTCATACCTTAGTGGTTACCGCGACTTCTCAGGAAGTCGTT
This sequence comes from Amphritea atlantica, assembly GCF_018860855.1. Lineage (GTDB taxonomy): Bacteria > Pseudomonadota > Gammaproteobacteria > Pseudomonadales > Balneatricaceae > Amphritea > Amphritea atlantica_A. The sequence goes on along the minus strand of NZ_JAHKQE010000005.1, from coordinate 141,968 downwards.
GACGGTGTTGTTGTTGATACAGCACAGACGGTGGCAAACCTCGATATCACCGTGATTGAAGTTAATGCTAAACCTAGTATTAGTGCTGTAGAAGCGGCTGCGGTGTCTGAAGAAGGGCTTGCGACAGGGCTTGTTGACACTAATCCAGCGTCTGAGGATACAACAGACGAATCGGTTTCTACCGGAAACTATACTGCTGTTGATGGTTCAGGTAATGCGCTTGCGGCAACATTTGCTGCAGTGACGACGGTGACGACATCGGATGGTACGACACTCACCTCCGGTGGTAGTGATGTGACGTTTGAGTTGAGTAATAACGATCAAACGTTAACGGGTAGCGCTGATGGCACTGATATTATCCAGATTGAGCTTGCCAATGATGGAACCTATACCGTTACATTGTTAGGGCCGGTTGATCATTCGGATACCAGTAGTGAAGACAGCCTAAACTTCGATCTTACTTTACAGGCCACGGATGGAACGCAGAGTGCGAGTGGTACTTTGAATATTCGTATCGAGGATGATAGTCCTTTCAGTGGCGATCTCAGTAATACGATTCAAGTGCCGGTTGTGTTATCAAATATCATGTTGATCTTAGATTTCTCTGGAAGTATGAGAGGCGACAACCTCACTAACATGAAAGCAGCACTCATTACCATGTTGGACTCTTATGCGGATACTGGTGAGACAGCAGTTCAGATAGTTAGCTTTAGCAGTAGTGCTAGTACGGTTGCAGATGGGGGATGGATTAGTATCTCGGATGCGAAGGACTATATTAGTGGATTAACTGATTCTGATATGGGTGGCACTACTAACTATGATGCTGCGTTGGCGGCAGCAGAAACAGCCTTCGCTGAAACTTCAGGGTATCTCTCAGGGGGTAAGAATATTTCCTACTTCTTATCCGATGGTTCACCGACTCGCGGGGATAGAATTGGTTCTTCGGATCAGACTGAGTGGGAAGATTTTGTTACTGATAACAATATCGATTCCTATGCGGTTGGTTTTGGTGGTGCAGCGGTCACCTATCTTGAACCGATTGCTTATAACGGTATTGATAATGAAGAACGGGCAGCGATTGATGCAACCATTGCCGGAACTGGTTTGGCTGAAGAGCTGTTGGCGACAGTCGATTCAATTCAGGGAAGCTTATTTACCAATGATGGCAGTACTGGCGTGGTGTTCGGTGCAGACGGCGGGCATATCTTAGAGTTGACCTATGATGGTGTGACTTACAGTTATGATGCTGATAATCCAGTCCAAACCATCGCCTTGAAAGAAGGTAGTATGGACCTTGACTTTGGTACCGGCAACTTCACCTATATGTCTACGGAACAAACGAACGATACGGTAACCGAAAACTTCACTATCAGTGTGATGGATAATGATGGTGATACTTCTGTGGATCAGCCGTTGATATTGGTGATTGAAAAATACCAAACCACCGCTACTTCTGGAGATGACCGTTTGGTTGGTACTACCGGTGATGACATCATCGATGGCCTCGGTGGAAACGATATCTTGATAGGTGATGAGGGTGATGACCTGTTGATGGGTAGTGCTGGAGCGGACACTTTCGAGTGGAACGCGGGGGACCAGGGCAGTGCAGCAGCACCAGCTAGCGATATTATTCAGGACTTTACCGTTGCTGAGGATAAAATTGATCTATCGGACCTGCTGGATTCTCTGGGACTGACAACTTCCGGTGTCGTTGAATCTTACCTGAGCCTAACTGAAAATAGCGACAGCGATACAGTGTTGAATGTTAAGGATAGCGCTGCCGGTGATGTTGTTCAGGAGATCGTACTCGATAATGTCAGCCTCGATAGTTTGAAAACGGATCTAAATATTGATCAGGCGGCGACAAATAATGAGTTGCTTACTCAGCTTATAGATCAATCTAAACTGATCGTTTAATGGTTGAACCATAATGGGTGGCTTTTTCGGAAGCTGCCCATTTTTATGGCTATGAGGCGATATCAAACAGTCGTATGGTATTTGTTTGATGGAAGTTCGTAAGTTGTTGATTTGTTTTTGTTAAATCGATACTTTAGATAGATAGTATTCCGAAGAGGCAATAAGAAATAGTGGAACAATCAGAATCAGACTGGGTGTTTGGTACCAGTCGAGAACAGTTTGTTGATCCTTTGCTAGATGCTCTGGTTCTTTTGAGTAAATACTATGGAACCCCCGCCTCTGAAGATTCATTGAGTAGTGGCTTACCACTCGTTGATAACCGATTAACGTTGGCGCTGTTTCCTCGGGCGGCTGAGCGTGCAGGCTTGTCTGCTCGATTGGCGGACCAAGCATTATCTGAGATACATGAACTGTTATTGCCCTGTGTGTTGTTATTACACAACCATGGCAGTTGTATCTTAATGTCGATTAATCACCAAGCGGGTACCGCTCGGATATTGCAATCGGAAAGTGGTGATGGTGAGGTAGAGTTATCATTGACGGCGCTGGAAAAAATCTATTCCGGCCATCTATTTTATATTCGCAAAAAATATCAATTTGATCAGCGAAGTCCTGATGTCCTCGACACTCAGGAAGGGCATTGGTTCTGGGGAACTTTTCGCAGTGCGGTACCCATTTACAGAGATGTGATGATCGCCTCTTTGTTGATTAACCTCTTTGCGGTTGCGTCACCTTTGTTTGTCATGAATGTCTATGACCGGATTGTGCCAAACCTTGCGTTTGATTCCCTTTGGGTCTTAGCCATTGGTGTTGGGTTAGTGTTTGTTTTCGACCTGATACTCAAACATCTGCGATCTTATTTTATTGATGTGGCTGGGAAAAAACTGGATCTACAGTTGTCCGCTAAAATATTTGCGCGCGTGATGGGGATCAGATTAGAAGCCCGCCCGCTGTCTGTTGGCGCTTTTGCGAATAATTTACAATCGTTTGAAATGATCCGAGAGTTTATTACTTCGGCGACCCTCGGCGCATTGATTGATCTGCCGTTCGCGCTGTTATTTCTTTTAGTGATCTGGGTTGTTGGCGGCCCGCTGGTGCTTGTGCCACTGACGGTGATGATTATTTTAGTTGGCTACAGCCTATATATTCAAAAACCGTTGGCAAAGCAGATTGAGCTAACATCAAAGATTGCTTCGCAAAAGCAGGCAACCCTTGTTGAGGGTTTGACCGGTATTGAAGCGGTTAAAATCAATGGTGCGCAGAGTCAGTATCAGGTGGTTTGGGAGCAAGCTGTCAGCAAGATGGGACAGCATGACATTCAAACGCGAAAACTGGCTAATGGTGCATCCTCCTTATCCGGTTTTTTACAGCAAATGATGACGGTCGGGATCGTTGTGCTGGGTGTTTATCTGGTGGCGGCGGGAGACCTGAGTATGGGGGGGATTATTGCCTCGGTGATGCTGGGTGGACGAGCGGTACAGCCGTTAGCTCAACTGTCATTGCTGGCAACCCGATACAATCAAGCTAAAGCCTCTATGAGCCTTATTAATCAGGTCATGGAAATGCCTATCGAGGAAGAGGAAGGTAAGAGTTACGTCAGCCGTCCTAAGCTGCAGGGCAAAATTGAATTTGATAAGGTTTGCTTTTCCTACCCAGGCCAGCAGAGTTACGCGCTGAAGGATGTCAGCTTTACCATTCAGCCCGGCGAACGGGTGGCACTGATTGGTGGTATAGGGGCAGGTAAAAGCTCACTAGAGAAGTTGATCCTTGGCTTGTATCAGTGCACGCAGGGGGATGTGCGTATCGATGGTGTCAATATAGCGCAGCTACATCCGGCGGATTTGCGACGCAATATCGGTGCTATTATGCAGGAAAATCATCTGTTCTTTGGCAGCATCAGAGACAATATCGTGATGGGGGCTCCCTTTACCAGTGATGAAAATTTATTGCGCGCCGCCGAGTGGGGTGGTGTGACCGCCTTTACTAATCATGATCCAGAAGGCCTTGAACGACAGGTTGGTGAAGGTGGTCGACAGCTCTCAGGTGGCCAGCGTCAGTCAGTCGCGGCTGCTAGAGCGATCGTGATGGACCCACCTATTATGTTATTAGATGAACCGAGTAGTCATCTAGATCGTAAGTCTGAAGTAAGGTTAATGAATCAACTTAAAGCCTTGGATCGTAGTAAAACCGTGATCCTGAGTACACATAAATCGAGTCTTTTGGATGTTGTTGATCGGATTATCGTGCTTGAAAATGGTCGTTTGATTGCCGATGGACCTAAAGCAGAGGTTATTAACTGGTTACGCGATGGCGTTAACCAGCAGAAGACGAAACAGGAGGTGAAATCCTGATGGGTGATCTTCCTAAGGATAATGTTTCGGCCTCTGCAGAAGAGAGTACGTCAAAGGCGAGTAACGTTGCGACCGATGTGAAACCCGTTAAACAATCGAAACAGGGCAAAACCGCTGTTGATGACGGGTTGCATGATTTTATTGATAACGCCGCTGCGAGTGTTTTGCTCGATACGCCACGAAGCTCACAGATGTTGCTCTGGGGAGTGGTCTGCTTTGTTGTTGTGGCGATTGTCTGGGCATATTTTGCTGAGTTGGATGAAATCACTCGAGGTGAAGGCAGCGTGATTCCATCGCAACAGATACAGGTCGTGCAGTATTTGGAAGGCGGTATTCTTAAAGAGTTGTATGTTAAAGAGGGCGATAAAGTCGAAGCGGGTCAGCCTTTGTTACGTTTGGATGAAACTCGATTCTTATCCGATTTTCGAGGGCAAGCGCAGGAGCAAGCTTATCTTGAGGTTTCGATTGCTCGGCATCGGGCAGAACTTGAAAGTATTATCATCAATGATGTATTGCCTAAGAGTGAGTGGAAGGAGCAGGTGAAGATCGATCCACAGCCTATCGCGCTCGATGCCGATTGGCAGGCAAGGAATCCTGATTTGCTCGATAGGGAACAATCTCAGTTAAGTGAATATTTGAGAAACCTCAACAACCAGTTAGATATTATTGGCCGTCAGATTGAGCAGGGTGATCAGGAAGCGAAAGAACTCGAATCTAAAATAAGCCATCTATATCGTTCTTATCAGTTGGGTTTGCGTGAACTAAAAATGACTAAACCCTTAGCCGATGAGGGCGTCATTCCTGAAATTGAGTTAATTAAACTAGAAAGAGAACTGAATAGTTATAAACAAGAGCTTGAGGGCGCGAAGTTATTATTGCCTAAAGTTCGGCTAAGTATCGATGAGTCGGTTGCGAAACGTCGTGAAATCGCGTTAAATGCTCGCAGCGAAAGCCAGCAAAAGCTAAATGAAAGTTTAGCGGAATTAAAACAAAAAACGGAAGCTCAGGTTAACTTGCGTGATCGTGTAGATCGGACCACGGTTGTGTCTCCGGTACATGGCACCATCAAAACTATTTCTGTTAATACCATCGGCGGTGTTATTCAGCCGGGGATGGATTTGATTGAGATCGTACCGACTGAAGATCATCTACTGATCGAAGCGAAGATATCACCTAAGGACATTGCTTTTTTACGACCGGGGTTAAGTGCGGTCGTTCGGCTAACCGCGTATGATTTCTCGATCTACGGTGGCTTGAAGGGTACATTGGAACATATCAGCGCAGATACGATTGAAGATGAGAAGGGTAATCTATATTACCTAATCCGCGTACGTACAGAGAATACAGATTTAGGGCGGGGTGCTACGTCGCTGCCAATTATTCCCGGCATGATGGCAACAGTTGATATCATGACGGGCAAAAAGAGTGTACTTGATTATCTGCTCAAGCCTATTTTTAAGGCCCAGCAGCAGGCATTAAGAGAACGATAACGTTTAAAAGGACTTTATCCGGGGGGAACGGTTCAATGGGTCATATAAATAAAATAACAGCTAGTGCGCTAGCGATGGTGATGTGGTCGGGTGCAGTCTCGTCACAGACACTGGTAGAAGCGACGTCTTTTGCTATTGGTAACTCACCTGATGTTGCGATTGTAAAAAACCAGTACTTGAGCCGCATCGAGCAGATGGGAGTATCTAAGGCTGGCTATAAGCCAACGGTTGATCTGGCTTTAGGCTGGGGTGGTGAGTGGACCGATAGTCCAACTACCCGTACAGCGACTGGTAGTTCAGATTATGTCGATCTAGAGCGCGGCGAAGCTTCGCTGACCATGAGCCAGTTGTTGTACGATGGGCTGCGGACTAAAAATGATAATGATCGGACAAAAGCTGAAGCCGAAGCGCATCGTTTTCAACTCTGGAATGTGGCTGAAAACACCACACTAGAGGTGGCTGATGCCTACATGACGGTGATCCATGCTGAGGAAGAATCGATTCTGGCGGCGGATAACCTTGAAGCGCATATCGAAATTCTTGATGGTATTCGTAAGCGTTCAGAGCACGGTTTAGGTTCTGCTTCAGATCTCTCCCAAGTGAAGGGACGGCTGAGTCGGGCGCACACTAATTATTTAGCAACGGATAACAATGTTCTGGATGCTAAGGCCCGTTATTTTAAAATCGTTGGCCAGGAAGCGATTGGATTGGCTAAGCCTGATGCCGTTGATGAGTTTATACCGGTCTCTTATGATCAAGCGTTAGAGCGAGCCGGCAAGGTTCACCCAACACTACAATCGGCTCAGCTCGATGTCGATGCTGCGGTGGCGCAATTAAAGACGCGCGATTCCGATTTTCATCCTGATGTACGGTTAGAACTGGGTGGCACGTGGAATAATAATATCGATGGTACAGAGGGCTATACCAATGACCTGACCGCGATGGTCCGGATGCGTTACAACCTGTTTAATGGTAATGCTGATTCTTATCGTAAGAAAGAAGCTTATTACCAGCTGATGGAAGCCAGTGCTATTCGTGACCGAGCACAACGTGAAGTAGCTGAAGGTATGAGCCTCTCATGGAATGCCTACCAGTTATTAGAACGTCAAATGGAGTTTCTGGAAGCGCATGTTATTGAAGCAGAGAAAACACTGGATGCCTACAAGCAGCAGTTTAGCCTCGGTCGCCGTACTTTGGTTGATTTGCTAGATGCTGAGAATGAACTATTTGAAGCGCGACGTGAGCTACTCTCTGCTGATAAAGATCGCATACTGACTCAATTCCGAGTACTGAATGCGATGGGCGAGTTGCTCAGCGTTCTTAATCTGGATCGTGAATCTGTTTTGACTCTTGAAGATCAAGCAGAAGTCTCTGCGCAACGTAACTAAGCGCATCACCTCTCTGTCATCGAGCGGTAGCCTGTTTTGGCGACCGCTCGATTTGCAGGCTGAATCTTGTTTTACAATCCGCTATAATCCCCGCCTTTTTAACAGCCTCCTTGAATGTGTCTATGAGCGAAGAACTGGCAAAGCAGCAGAAAACCCGTCTAAACAAACTACAGAAACGTCTACGCCGTGAAGCGGGTCGCGCAATCGAAGATTTTAATATGATCGACGATGGCGACAAGGTGATGGTGTGTTTGTCCGGTGGTAAGGATTCCTTTGCCATGTTGGATATTCTTATGAATCTCCAGAAAAGCGCGCCAATTCATTTTGAGATTATTGCGGTTAACTTGGATCAGAAACAACCGGGCTTTCCTGAGCATGTACTACCAGAATATTTAGCGAATATTGGTGTGCCGTTTCATATCATTGAGCGGGATACCTATTCGGTGGTTAAAGAGCTGATACCGGAAGGTAAAACCACTTGCTCTTTATGCTCCCGTCTACGACGTGGAACGCTCTACGGTTTTGCCGAAGAGATCGGCGCCAATAAAATAGCGCTGGGGCATCATCGTGATGATATTTTGGAAACGTTTTTCCTGAATATGTTTTATGGTGGCAAACTCAAATCGATGCCGCCTAAGTTATTGAGCGATGACGGCAAAAATATGGTTATCCGACCGCTGGCCTATGCTCGTGAAAAAGATATTGCAGCCTATGCCGAATTGCGTGAGTTTCCGATTATCCCCTGTAATCTGTGTGGCTCGCAGGATGGCCTACAGCGTCAGGTGGTGAAAGAGATGCTACAAGACTGGGATAAGCACCACCCTGGCCGTATTGAAATCATGTTTCGATCATTAAGGAATGTTGTACCGTCCCATCTGGCAGATACGGAATTATTCGATTTTAAAGGACTTCAACGGGGCTCTCCGCGAGGTGTTGCGCCTCAAGGCGATGCTGAACAATCGAATTCGACGCTACCGGAAATGATCGATATTCTTTCACTCTGATTAAACGGAGCTAACCCTATGAATATATGGGTTGATGCAGATGCCTGTCCTAATGTGGTTAAAGAGATTCTTTATCGGGCAGCCGAACGCTTGGGGGTTAAGACGGTACTAGTGGCGAATCAGTTTTTAAATACCCCACCATCGGCCTTTGTCAGTGCGGTGCAGGTACCTGCGGGTTTTGATGTGGCGGATAATTATATTGTCCAAAAAAGCCTCCCCGGTGATCTCGTGATTACGGCCGATATTCCTTTGGCATCTGAAGTCCTTGAAAAGGGTGCCCATGCACTGAATCCCCGAGGTGAGTTCTACACAGCTGAAAATATTCGGCAGCGGCTAAATATGCGTGATTTTATGGATCAGTTACGTGGCTCTGGCATTGATACGGGTGGGCCGGCAAAACTTAATCAACAGGATCGACAGCAGTTTGCCAATCAATTAGACCGTTTTTTGGTTAAACACGTTGTTCGCTGAGTACTGATTTCAGATAAAAATAGGGGTAAACCTTTATTTTTGTATTGTTTTGCTTTAGCGTCTCAGGTATTAAAAATAATAACTGAGGTTTCTATGAACGATGCACTTTTGATTCGAGACGATATTGATGGTGTTTGTAAACTGACACTTAACCGTCCCGATGCCTACAACTCTCTGTCAATGGAACTGATGCAGGCACTGATTGCTGAACTGGATGCGATTGCTGGTGACAGCACGGTGCGTGTTGTGGTGCTAAAAGGCAGTGGTCGTGGTTTCTGTTCCGGTCATGATCTAAAACAGATGATGGGCGAGGGCGAAGAAGATTATTACCAATGTACATTTGATACATGTTCGCAACTAATGCAGCGAATCGTTAACCTACCTATCCCTGTGATTGCGCAGGTACACGGGGTTGCCACGGCAGCGGGTTGTCAGTTGGTGGCGAGCTGTGACCTTGCGGTTGCTAGTGATAAGTCACGCTTCGCGACACCTGGGGTGAATATTGGTTTGTTTTGTTCCACGCCAATGGTTGCTTTGAGTAGAGCCGTCAGTAAAAAGCATGCGATGGAGATGCTGTTACTCGGTGATATGATCAGTGCGGCAAAAGCGGCCGAGATTGGTCTGGTGAACTGGGTTGTCGCTGATGAACTAGTTGAGCAAAAAGTAGATGAGGTGGCCGGTAAAATTGCCGCGAGTTCGCGCAAAGCAGTCTCGATAGGTAAACAGGCTTATGTACGCCAGATAGATAAACCTTTAGACGAGGCTTATGCTGAGTGTAGCCGTGTGATGACTGACAATATGCTCACCCATGATGCGGGCGAGGGGATTGACGCTTTTATTAATAAACGTAAACCTTGTTGGCAACATCGGTAAATTGATCATTGAGTACTGAAAGCCGCAGCGATTGTTGCGGCTTTTGTCTTTCTGCTTACTGCTATGCTGGATCGATCTCATTAATAGGGTAAGATTTCATCATGACTAGGGTTGAATCAATCAGGTTGTGCCAATAGTTTAATGTTGTGCTGATAGATTAAGGATAAAAAGATGATGAATCGACGTGCTGTCATTAAGGCGATAGTCTCCTGTGGAGGATTGTTTGGCATCGGTGTCTTGCTGCCGCGACAGGTTCTCGCTGAATGGAATCAGGCGGCATTTTCTGCCGAGACACAAGCAGAGGCGATCAAGCTAATGTTTGGTGCGGAACCGGTAGTGAGTGATGAGATTCACCTGAAACTGCCAATGGCCATCGCTGATGGCGCGACAGTGCCAGTATCGGTGATTACATCGGTACCAAATGTTGAATCCATTAGTTTGTTTGTTGACAGTAATGAAAATCCATTAGTCGCTGAATTTATTCTTTCTGAAGGCTCCCAAGGGGAAGTGCTGACGCGCATCCGTATCAAAACAACATCGACGATTACCGCGGTAGTGAAGGCGGATGGACAGTTGTTAAGTGCCTCTCAGGAGACCAAAGTCTCTAGTGGTGATTGCGGTTAATTTGAAAAAAGGGCTGTCTGATGACTGATATTATAACTGTTAAGACCAAAGTAAATGATCAGGTGACACGGGTAAAGCTTACAGCTAACCATCCGATGCATGACGGATTAAGCTTTGATGAAAAAACAGAGGAACGTATCCCCGCTATGTTTCTACAACAGATTACTGTTTTACATGCAGGAGAAACGGTTTTTAGTGCAAATTTAAGTCCTGCTATCTCTAGTAATCCATTTTTAGGTTTCAGCTTTTCGGGTGCTGCTCTTGGTGATGAGTTAGTTATTCACTGGATTGAAAATACCGGTAAAACAGGCACTCAAACAGTGGTGATCGATTAATTCGGACTATTGTCTATCCATGGATATCAGCGGTACTACTCGGTCTTGTCATCCGTTAGAATAGGCGCACTTATCATAAGCAAGCAGAAGCAGCAGGAGAGCAGCGTGAATCGAATGGGTATATTGGTCCTTCTGAGTTTGTTTTCATTGGCGGGTTGTAATGCCGTTAATGTTCAACCGGATTCCGAACCTTTAGCTGAGCCGATGGATAGTGCGCCGGTTGTTGCTGTGAATCAGGCGGAACAGTTTGAGCAGTTGAATAGCCGCATTACCTTACTGCAGGAACAGTTTCTCGAATTGAAAGTGCAAAATAGTGCGGTAGCTGAGCGTGTGCAATTGTTATTGACTCAGTTTCAGGTGCTAGCGCAAGAGGTCAAACGCTCATCAGCAGCCCCCGACGCTGTTCCTGTCGATAATGAGCTGCAGGAGATGATGGCACGTCTGGATCAGCAGCTTATCGAACTGCAACAGATTGCGCCTGAACTTGGCGGTGGTGATCCATTTAAACTGGCCAGTTGTTATACGGCGAAAGGGCAGTGGGTGATGATTCGTTATAACCGTTTTTCCGGCGAGAGTTGGATCTCCGCAGCTAATAGCTGGCAGCCGCTAGCAGAGGAACAGTCGCCCTCAATTTCCTCCTATGATGTGCAGCTACTCCGCGCTAATGGCGATGTTAAAGGGTATGTTGCTGCCCGTATCGACCATAATACGGGGGAGAGTTGGTGGCTGAACCAAACAACCTGGGTTAAGTACCAACCATAAACACGATCGATCTTATATGAACCCACGTACACCCGAAAGTTTGATTCATCTATTCAACGGGCTTTTTAGCGACAGCTTAAATACCGTATTAGAACGGGGCGATGATGAGCCCATCTATCTGCCAGCGGATGAGAAGCACCCTCATCATCGGATTATTTTTGCCCATGGTTTTTTTGCCAGTGCCTTACACGAGATAAGCCATTGGTGTGTTGCTGGAGAGCAGCGACGTCTATTGGTTGATTTTGGTTACTGGTATAAACCGGATGGCCGAACGGCGGCAGAACAGGCTGAGTTCGAAAAGGTTGAGGTGAAACCGCAAGCACTGGAGTGGCTGTTATCAGAAGCGGCAGGGCATAAATTTCATTTCAGCGCCGACAATCTTGGGGCCAATATGGGGGCGAGTGATAGCTTTAAGAGGGCTGTTCAGCGGCAAGTGTTGCAATATCTTGCTGAGGGGATACCTGATCGCCCAGCACAGCTGGTTCAGGCTTTACAACAGTACTATGGTACTTCTCCACTAAGCGCTGAGCGGTTCTCGTTAGAGGGAAAGTAAAACACTGGCTCTTAATCGGTTGCTATTAGCCAGTGTTTATTGATCAGCATCTCACTGGGGTTGTATGTTTTTGTTCATATCGTGATCATGCTGCATCTTCATATTGCCCATCCCTGCCATTACATCCATCACTTGAATGTCGAGTTTTTCACTGCTGCCATCACTGAAATTTAGTGTCAGGTCGATCATTTCATCTTTAGCGAGGTCTCGTTTAAGCCCGATCAGCATAATGTGTAAACCACCGGGTTTTAGTTCCACTTCGCTGTTAGCCTGCAGAGTGATTTGAGGAATGCGGCGCATTTTCATCACACCATCAGCATGGGTGTGAGTATGTAGTTCGGCTACTTCAGCGACAGAGGTCGATGCGGAAACCAGTGCAATCTCTTCGTTACTGTTATTTTTCAGGCTCATAAACGCAGCACTATTGGGTTGTCCAGGTGGAACAGCACGGGCATAGGGATGATCTACAACTACTTCAGCGAAAGCCGAAGCAGACAGTGTCAGTGCGGCAACCAGTGTTATTAGCTTTTTCATAACAGTCCTATTGTCATCAGAGTTCTTTGTAAAACCGTATTTGTCGGTCAAGGTTAAGGCAAATAATGTCGGCCTCAATGGCATCGTTATTGTTTACAACAAGGCTTTGATTTCGGTGACAACCTGATCAGGGGTTGTGCCATGGGGGAGGGCTTTTGCTAACTCGCCCTGTTTATTAATCATATAGATTCGGGACGAGTGATCGACGGCATAACCCATTGCAGAATCTTTCATATCGACAATGCGGTAGAAGGCGCCGTATTGGGCGACGATATTATCGATATTTTCGCGACTACCGGTAACGCCAATAATTGAAGGGTGAAAGAAGTGGCTATATTCCGCTAGATGTTTCGGTGTATCACGTTCTGGATCTACACTAATAAAGATAGGTTGAACCCGCTTTTGTTGTTCATTGCTAAGGTTTTTCATCGCTTGTGAGATAACCGCGAGGGAGGTTGGGCAAACATCTGGACAATGGGTATAGCCTATATAAAGCATCACCACTTTTCCCTCAAAATCATGCAGTGAAACGTCGCCATCTTCACTTTGCAGTGTGAAGTCACCACCGAGTTTTTTTAGCATTGCAGTACCCGCGGCGTTGTTTGGCTGTGGGCTTAAAAGGTAGGCCGTAACAATACCCGCTAGTAAGGCCAGTGTTAGGAGTAATAGGTTACGCAGTGTGGTCAGGTTGTTTGCCATTATTTCGCTCTGAATTCAAACCATGTGTTGAGAGGTCCAGCCGTGGTTTCTGCTGCAACGGTTAAGCGCCATAACATCTCGCCGGTGGTGCAAACGGCCAGTTGGCCACTCCCTGTAAATGTGCCTGGTTGTCCTTTAACGGCGGTCAACGCTGTTTGATTAATGCCCATAAACATCTCGCTACCCTGTAAGTTGATCAATACGTTGCTAGCCTCAACACCGTCGATCTGCACATGATAGTTAAACGGTGTCATCGATTGGATGGGCCGAGGCTGAATTTCCAGTGATAACGTTGCCTCACCTATCTGTACCGTACAACGTTGCTGGTGCAAGTCGCACTGACTAGCAACACCCGCTTCCTTAGACGGTAGACTGAAGAAGGAAGATCCTAGCCATACGGCTAAAATAAAACCGGCCAGTAATATCAGATAAAGGTAGTTTGGTGTGCTTTTTACGGCTGTTGTATGCGCCATTGATTGGGCTTTCCTCTGAGGTGAATTGTCACCGATCCGGACAGGGATCTAAATGTGGCAAATTGTCGCATTACTAATGGCATAGTGGAATGCGACGCGGGTAAATTCAGCTGATCTAAGTACGATAAAACGTCGGATATGCTGTCATGATGTTTCGTTATCAGGGTTGGCGTAGGGTTTAGGGCGTCTAAAGCTGAATCGAAAGTTAAGGGCGGAGTGCATAGATGATCACGATAGGCCTGTAAAAACGTTCCGGTGATCGAGCATCGGTTAAACTGACTGAACTATGACCTTTTGGCATCCTCTGACCCTTTCTTAACGCGTGTCAATATGACATAGCTAGACCTGTCACAGGGTATAACAGATCAGGCTAAATACATATGCTGATCCATGGTCGGAGATGACCTAGGGTGCGTTAGGCTAAAGGGCTGTGTTAGCTCTGAGTATCGATTGATTTGCGCGGAGTGATATCGCACACTGGAATTAATATTATTGGACGGATTAAGACGATGGAGTGGGATAAGCTACTAACAACCAAACGTTATGGCCATGAATACCTGACACCTAAAGAGGTTGGGCGAAGTCATTTTCATAAGGATCATGATCGTATTGTTTTCTCCAGTGCTTTTCGGCGTTTAGGACGAAAAACCCAGGTGCACCCCTTATCCCTTAATGATCATATTCATACCCGCCTGACTCACAGTATTGAGGTGGGTAGTCTTGGGCGAAGCCTAGGGATTCGGGTGGGAGAACTGCTGGCCGATCAGTTGCCGCAATGGATTAGTCCTCATGATCTCGGCACCATTGTGCAGTCGGCCTGTTTAGCACACGATATTGGTAATCCACCTTTTGGCCATGCCGGTGAATACGCCATTCGCGACTGGTTTAAGCATAAGGCACCTAAGCATTACCTTGAAGAGTTATCGGCTGTTGAGCTATTAGACTTGCAAACCTTCGAGGGCAACGCGCAGGGCTTTAGAGTGGTGACGCGGATTGAAAACCATCTCTTTGATGGTGGCCTTCGGTTGACTTACCCGACTCTAGGGACGCTGCTGAAATACCCTTGGACCGTTGATCGAGCCGGTAAAAAAGGCAAGTTCAGTTGTTTTGGCACCGAGCGCGAGATTCTCAATTCGCTGGGGCGAGAGCTGGGCTTGGTTAAGCTCGGCGAGGACTTCTGGTGTCGTCACCCGTTGGCTTTCTTGGTGGAGGCGGCGGATGATATCTGTTACGCAATTTTAGATCTTGAAGATGCCATTGAACTCAATATCTTGGGGTTTGATGATATTAAGCCGATCATGCTGCAGATTTGCGGTGATCTTAATTATGAAGATCAGATCTTTTTCACCCAAGCCTCCGCCCGTCGTAAAATCTCGGCCTTGCGGGGTATGGCGATGGAAAACATGGTCGAGTCGACGGTATCCGCCTTTATGGCTAACTTGCCGGCGATAATGGCCGGTGAATATACCGGCGAACTGTTGGCAGATGGCGATCCAGGTGTGCGAGAGGGGTTGGAGAAAGCGAAAACCATCGCCCGTGAACGAGTCTTTCCGGATAATCGTAAAGCTGAATTGGAGGTCGGTGCTTACAGTACCTTAGGCAGTCTATTGGATGCCTTCTGCGCCGCGGCGTATGAGCAGCATACCCAGAGCAGTGAACAGCTTAGCTACCGCAGTGAGAAGATCATTAGTCTGATGGGTATTCATAGTCCAGAGCCCGAATGGCCGCTTTACCCATCTTATATGCGGGTACTCGATTTTATTGGCGGTATGACTGATAATTACGCGGCTTATCTGGCTCGCCAGATCGGTGGTATGTCTGTTAACTAAGCTTTATTTAACTCAGCTCCATTTTGTCAATTAAAAAGGTATAACGTTGTGTCAATGCGTGATCAATTAAGCGGCCTAGTATTCTCTACTGAGAAAGGCCAATTGTGCCCGGGATGTAAAGAAGCGGTTGACCAATGTATTTGCGATCAACTGGCCGACCAGCAGCGTCTGGAAAATCTCGACGGTGTGATTCGTATTCGCCGTGAAACTTCCGGTCGAAAAGGTAAAGGTGTCACCACGATCAGCGGAGTGCCATTGGCGGATAAAGCGCTCAAAGAGCTGGCTAAAAAGCTTAAGCAGCAATGTGGTACCGGTGGCTCATTGAAAGATGGCATTATCGAGATACAGGGTGATCATCGGGAGAAGCTAAAACAGCTACTCGAAAAACAGGGTTATCGCGTGAAACTAGCGGGTGGTTAATATGACCACGCCTAAGAGGAAAAGAAAAAAAGTCTGTAAGTTCTGTTTGATGATGCGCTTCATGTTGCTGTTTCTAGCGATTGTCGCTGTTTTCCTGTTAAATGGCGTTTATCAGTTTTGGAATTGAGTCATCACATAACGGCAAGGAGCCGGTGATGCAATAACAGGGAATCGATACGATGCGTAGATCCGCCTATGCTTTATCTTTTTTACTTTGCTTGAGTGCATCGTTTTCACCGACGGTCGTTGCCGAAATTTTTCATTATACTGATGGCAATGGACGTAAAGTCTATGTCGATAGTCCGCATAAAATCCCCCCTCAGTATCGAGAAAAGAGCCAGACGATAGCGACTGAACAGCGCACGGATGAGGAAAAACTGGCCAGTCAGGCGAGTCACCAGCAAATTAGTAATGAGTTTCAGCGCAAACAACAGATTCGTAAGTTAGAACAAACCATCGAGAAAATGACAACGCCGGTGAAAATTATCGGCAACCAAGTATTGGTTCCGGTCGATGTTGTTTGGCGGGGACGTAAAGCCAGTTTACACCTCTTGCTCGATACGGGTGCCAGTATGACGGTACTTCATCGTGACGGCGTCAGCTCACTGAATATCGCCAGCCGTAATTCCAGTTATGCACAGGTGGCCGGTGGCGGCATTATCAAAACCGAACGGGTGGTGTTTGATCGGGTTGAACTTGGGCCATATAAGATTGAAAATAAATCTACTGCGGTGATTGAAACAACCGGCCAGCAAGCCTTTGATGGGCTTTTAGGTATGGATATCCTCGGTGGTGGCCAATATAAAATCGACTTTCAGCAACGCAAGATTATCTGGTCGCCAGAAAAATACCAGCAGTTCATGGATGCGCTTGAGAAGCTAAAGGCTATTAAGACAGACGTGGATGATGAAGCCGATAAGCCTAAGGAAGGCGCGCTGTAGCCGAACACCGATAGTCGAACACAGGTAGCCAAATAGCGTAAGTCTGAATTTGTTACGCCCAGGACATAGAGACAAGCAAATGTATCCGTTTCTCTGTGTCTTTCCCTCTGTGCTTAATTTTCATCAGCACGCTTGAAACTATCCTAAACGACAGCTGACTCCTTCTTTGTCTAAGCTGTCGTTTAGGGTCTGAGATGATTTACAGTTCCAGTTCGGCGAGTTTCAAATCCAGTGTGGCTTTGAGAAGTTTATACAGGCGAATCGCCGCGTCGATCTCTTCTTTTCGGTTGGTCAAACTTTCGATGTTCAGCCCCAGAGGAATACCTAGGCCGCCACAGGCTTCAAGAATCTGATCAAGGTTGTTACGGCAGATACGGATCGATTCACCGAGTGGGTTGTGTGCATCGAGGATGCGGTGGCAAGTCGCTTGAGGAACTGAGATGCCGAGCCACTCCATAAATTCGAGCGTTTTTGCGCTACCGCAGGGAGTGAAGGTGAGAATGATCCGCTTGGGTGCTAAGTCTCGCTCTTTACATTCACGGGCATAAGAACTTAGCAGATCAATGGTCGCCTGAGGATTGTATACCGCTTGTGATACGAAGAACTCACAGCCTTGGGCGCTTTTTTCTAGCAGCCGTAGGTGCTCGTTGCCTTTGCTGGCATGACGTTCTGCAATGGTGACGCCACCAAGGTTAAAGTTGAGACTGTGTTCCTGCATTGAGGCATAGGCCTGTGGCAGAGTCAGCTTGATATCTCCGTCAGAAGAGGGGCTGCCGACTAACACCAGGTCACGTACGCCATGGGGACACCAAGCACGGTCTAGCCACTGATCAAAGTCATCTCGGCTGCGCTGAGAGACGCTTTTATAGGTAATGACCGGTCGGCCAGACTTTTCCCGCAGAATGGCAGAGTAATCCCGTGGATCGTGGGTGTTCATGAAGGGAAACGGGCGGGGCTTATCGGTCCGGCTGGTTTCGTCCTGAATGTCATAGACGATCACGCCGTCATAATCGATCTGTTCGAGACGTTCGAGTAGCTTGGTGCCTATCTCGGATACCTGTGCCATAGAAACAGAAGACCTCGGCGGGGTGGTGCCAATAAAATAGACGCCACGCTTTGGGTCGGCGAATTTCTGTTTCAGTTGTGAGTCGCTCATCTGGGTATCCGTATATTCTTAATCAGTGCTAAATCAAATGTGCTTATCGCGAATCGATAGGCTGTTGTTGGCTAAATGGCATTTGGTACTGTGCGTCGATGCTTTGACGGCGTGTTTAGCTTTTTAAGTACGTTCTATTCTAACAATGAAATCCATTCATATGTTTAAGTTATAAGGTGAAATTTTTTGCAGTCAATATGAGCCGATTTAATGTCAACTGAAATACAATACCGATAATCTCGTCTTCAATTGTTAAGGATATGTTGTGAGTAAAATAAAAATGGATCTGAGTGCTATACAGCAGCAGTTAGGCACTGATCCTAAAAAGCCCCGTTCTTTGCCGCCGGTACACCTCTGGAAACCTGACTTCTCGGGTGATTTGGATATACAAATTACCCGTGATGGACGTTGGATTCATGAAGGAGGTGAAATTAAACGCCCGGCGATGGTGACGCTGTTTTCTTCGATTTTGTGGCGCGAAGATGATCGTTACTTTTTGGTCACGCCTGTGGAGAAGGTCGGTATACAGGTTGAAGACGTACCCTTCTTTTTTACGAGTTTGGATGTACGTCAGGGGCCGCAGGGGCAGGAGCTGGTCTTTACTTCATCGACGGATGATGTGGTGGTGGCGTCAGCGGAGCATCCATTGAGAGTGGAAACGGTTGCCGGTACAGAAGACGAACCCGCTCCCTATCTAATGGTGCGTTACGGTATGGAAGGGAGTCTCAATCGTAATGTTTTCTATCAGCTGGCCGATTTGGCAGAGGAGCGCAATGGCGTCTTTGCTGTGCAAAGTTGTGGTCAGTGGTTTGCGCTTGAAGGTTAGGGCGTGCTTGTCTATAGAGGCCGACATTCAGGGCGAGTGTCGGCTTTAAGTTTAAGGTAAGGCTAATGTTAAATGAGTCTAGTTATAAAGCTGCAAGGATGGCTCTTGCAGGGCAAACAGTTGCTCTCTCAATTCAAGAATATGTTCGCTCCAGTAGCGCACAGTATTAAACCAAGGGAAGTTGTGTGGAAATGCAGGGTCTTCCCAACGTCTAGCCACCCAGGCCGCATAATTCATAATCCGCAGCGTGCGTAGGGTTTCGGTTAATCGTAGTTGCGCTGGGTTAAAGTCGCAGAATTCACGGTAGCCTTCAATAATCTCCAAGAGTTGGGCTTGCTGACTGTCCCGCTCACCGGAGAGTAGCATCCAGATATCCTGAATCGCCGGTGCCATTCTCGCATCGTCAAAATCAACAAAATGTGGTGCATTATCCCGCCAGAGCATATTGCCGATATGGCAGTCGCCGTGGACTCGGATGTGGTTGATGGGCTCGCAAACTTGCCAGTGTTGCTCCATCAGCTTGAGTAGGTCGGCGGTGAGAGTGTCATAGGAGGTTTTCAGTTCAGCGGGAATAAACTGTTCGCTGATCAGTTTAGCGCTTTCATGACCATAACTGGCGATATCAATGGCGGGCCGGTGGATAAAAGGGCGGCTGGCGCCGATGGTGTGGATGCGGCCAAGCATGCGTCCAAGGGTGAACAGGTTGTCCATGTTATCCAGTTCGGGGGCATGGCCGCCTTTACGGGGAAACAGGGCAAACATAAAGTCGCCATAACAAAAGAGGCTTTCTCCATCACGGATTAACGGTGCAACCACGGGCAGTTCTTGCGCCAGTAGCTCAAAGCAAAACTGATGCTCTTCGAGAATCTGTTCTTTACTCCAGCGGGCTGGGCGATAAAACTTTGCGATCAACGGCTCGCTTTCTTCAATGCCAATCTGATACACGCGATTTTCATAACTGTTTAAGCCAAATACCCGCCCATCACAAAGATAGCCGAGGCTTTCAATGGCATCCTGAATAAAACTCGGGGTGAGATGTTCGAACGGGTGTACTGTGCTCATCGGGTTACCAGTTTTTGAAAGGGTGGGTCAGCAGGTTCGAATTGTAGTAGCGCTTGTCGCCGGTCACTTCTTGGGTTATCCAGTCGGGCAATTCCGGTTGTTCTGTTTCGCTGCTCAGTTCGACTTCGGCGACGATCAGCCCTTGGTTGTCGCCGGCAAAGATATCCAGCTCCCAAAGATGTTGTTGATGCTGAATCAGGTAGCGGGTTTTATCGACCACGGGGCCTTTGCAGAGCTCATCGAGCATCTGGCGGGCATCGCTGACGGGGATTTCATATTCAAACTCACTGCGCGAGAAGCCGTGGGTTTCCCCTTTGAGGGTTAGAAACGCTTTATCGCCCATGATGCGGATACGCACGGTGGTTTTATCGGCCGTTTGAATATAACCCTGACAGATGGTTAGACCCTGCTTGGGTAGATCGACTTTATCTATATCCACCAGAAACTTGCGCTCAATTTCCTGTGCCATAACGACTCCTCAATAAAAAAGGCACTCTGCAGTGCCTTTAATCATAATGGTATAACGGTGATAAATACCGGTTACATAATCCGCATGCCAGGCTGTGCGCCTTCGTGGGGTTCGAGTATCCAGAGGTCTTTACCACCGGGGCCTGCTGCTAACACCATGCCTTCAGACATGCCAAACTTCATTTTCCGCGGTGCCAAATTAGCCACCATGACGGTCAGTTTACCTTGCAAGTCTTCAGGGTTGTAAGCGGATTTGATACCGGCAAATACGTTGCGATTTTCGCCACCGATATCCAGTGTTAGCTGCAGTAGTTTATCGGCGCCTTTCACATGTTCTGCTTTGACGATCAGCGCAACGCGGAGATCGACTTTAGCAAATTCATCAAAAGTGATTTCATCGGCCACTGGATTTTTTTCTAACTCAGTTTTGATCGCCGTTGGCGCAGCAGGTGTGGTCGCTGCAATGGCGGCCAGCGTTGCTTTACTATCTTCGATCATCGCTTCAATGCTGCTTTCTTCAACCCGTTGCATCAGTGGCTTAAACTTGTTGATTTTGTGATCCAGCAATGGGGTGTTAATTGCATCCCAAGCAAAGCCGTCGATATTCAGGAAGGCGGCGGTATCTTCGGCAACCTGCGGCAATACAGGCGCGAGGTAGGAGATAATCACCCGGAACAGGTTAATACCCATGGTGCAGCAGTCTTGAACTTGCTGCTGTTTATCGTCCTGTTTTGCCAGCACCCAAGGTTCAGCCGCATCAATATACTGGTTGGCTTTATCAGCAAGATGCATGATCTCACGCATCGCTTTACCATATTCGCGCGCTTCATAGGCATTGGCGATCAGTTCACCGGAGGCGATCGCTTCATCATACAGCGCCGGTTCGGCTAAGGTGCTGCCGAGTTGACCATCAAATTTCTTATGGATAAAGCCAGCGCAACGGGAGGCGATATTGACGACTTTGTTGACGAGGTCGGCATTCACCCGCATGCGGAAATCGTCTAGGCTCAAGTCGATATCATCGATACCGGAACCGAGCTTCGCGGCGAAGTAATAACGTAGGTATTCTGGCCGCAGATGCTTAAGGTAGGTTTCCGCCATGATAAAGGTGCCGCGAGACTTGGACATCTTCTGGCCGTTAACGGTCAGGAAGCCATGGCAAAATACTTTGGTGGGAATACGGAAACCCGCACCTTCAAGCATGGCTGGCCAGAACAGGGTATGGAAGTAAGCGATATCTTTACCGATGAAATGATACAGCTCGGTGTCGGAGTCTTTATTCCAGTATTCGTCAAAGTCGACATCGTTTTTATCGCACCAGTTTTTAAAGCTGGCGATATAACCGATGGGGGCATCCAGCCAAACATAGAAATATTTGCCCGGCGCATCCGGGATTTCAAAGCCCCAATAAGGCGCATCGCGGGAGATATCCCAGTTTTGTAAACCGGATTCAAACCATTCGTTGAGCTTGTGAATCATCTGCTCTTGGACGCAGCTATCGACCCAGTTGCGCAGGAACTTTTCAAAATCACCCAGCTTGAAAAAGTAGTGTTCAGATTCTTTTTCAACGGGCTTGGCACCGGATACAGCGGAGTAAGCGTTCTTCATGTCCACTGGGCTGTAGGTTGCGCCACAGACTTCACAGGAATCGCCATACTGATCCTGCGCGCCACATTTAGGGCAGTCGCCTTTGACGAAGCGATCTGGCAGGAACATCTCTTTTTCGGGGTCGTAGGCTTGGGTGATGGTTTTACGGTCGATATGGCCGGCATCACGTAAGCGGGTATAGATCAGCGAGGCGAAATGCTTATTCTCCTCTGAATGGGTCGAGTAGTAGTTATCAAACCCGACCATAAAGCCTGCGAAATCACGCTGATGTTCTTGGCTTACCTGATTAATCAGAGCTTCCGGTGTTGTACCCATCTGGTCTGCTTTGAGCATAATGGGAGTGCCGTGGGCATCATCCGCACAAACATAGGTACAGTGATTGCCGCGCTGGTTCTGGAAGCGAGTCCAGATGTCAGTCTGGATATACTCTACCAGATGGCCCAGATGGATGGGGCCGTTGGCATAAGGCAGAGCGCTGGTAACAAGAATCTTACGTTGTTTGTCAGTCATGATTCAGAGCAGGTCTAGGTTCAGAGATAAGCGCGCAATTTTACTCTTAAATGACTGAGAATACAGCCATAAAGGGGATCTTTTTTGCTCGCCAGAGGAATCTGAGTGCAGCGAATATTCTCACTATAGTGGGCAGTCTTCATTGGCAAGTCGGGTAAATAAGACTACAACTTAAGGTGTGTCTGAATAATGCTTCTGAGTTATAGGCGCTTCTCTAGATACTATTTTAGGTTTCAAAATAAGTTGATTGCTATATTGGGTGCGCTGTGGAGTTGAATACAGGAGGTCGCGTTATGAACAGATGGAGAAGATTATGTTCGAATATATTCTTAAGGAAGACCAGGTTGCCGTGCTGTGGCTCGGAAAGCCGCTGGCTGATCTGAATATTATTCCCGCCGAATTAGAGGGCAAGATTACCATTGATCTGGCAAAGCAGCCTGAAGAGGCGATGGAGATGCTCGACAGACATAACTATCAAGTAATCGTTATCCAGTTAGGGGTGGGGGACTTTGAGTTTCGTTATCACTGGTTACGCAATGTGGTAGCAAAGCATCCCGGTGTTATTCGTATTATGTTGAATGACGGACTGCAACCCTATCAAGTCGCTAAAGCATCCGAGATCTGTCACCGATCGCTCTTATTTAGCTCAGGTGTGGCGGAGCTGTTTAATGAGGTGAGTGAAAGCTTTCACCTGATACAGTCATCTAATAAACCGGCTGTTCGGGAGTATGTCGGGGCGATTGAGCGGTTACCCTCTTTGCCAGGCGTTTATGTCGCGTTAAATGATGCATTGTCATCGGATATATCTGAAGCCGCCGATATTGCTGCGATCATTGAAAGAGATCCCGCGATGAGTGCAAAAATCCTACAGTTGGTTAATTCCGCATTTTTTGCTCTGAGTCGCAAAGTGTTCAAAATCAAAGATGCGGTGGTGATGCTCGGGGTGCGGCAGATTCGTGATCTGTTTCTCGTTTCTCGTCTGTTCGAACATTTTCCGCAGACTAAAAGTTGGTCTTCCTTCTCGTTTGAAAACCTCTTCGACCGTTCAATGGTGGTGGGCCGTTTTGCCCGAGCAATTTGCCGTGAGCAGCGAGTGGGTTCTGATATTGCAGATAAAGCCTTCTTGGCTGCGCTGTTGCAAGATATCGGTATGTTGGTGATCGCCACGCGGGAAGCTGAACACTACAGTGAGGTGTTCCGCGAGGCTGCATCGTTGAACCAACCACTCTATGGGGTTGAGAAACTTCGTTTGGGGGTGACGCATATGGAGGTGGGAGCCTATATGTTGGGCCTGTGGAATTTGCCGCCGGAGGTTGTTGAGGCGGTGTTGTACCACTCCAACCCGAATGCTACCACCAGTGAAAAATTCACGCCGTTAACAGCGGTACACCTAGCGGACGCTATTCTGCCGGATGTGATCAATATCAATGAATGTCGTATCTGCAGCCGTATTAGTCAGACGTATCTTACCCGTCTTGGGTTGCAGAATAAGTACCCGCTCTGGCAGCAGATGTCTGAAGAGTTTGCCTCACAGCTCTATTCCGGCGTAGGGCGAGGGTTTTAACCTGATTGATCGCTTGGAGTGACGGGGACGTACTGGTAGAATGCGCGGCCTATTTCCCCTTACATTTTATCGAGGTTTAGATGGCGCTGCCTGTTGTTGATCCGTCCCGCTATGATGCTCAGCTGAGCGAAAAGAAAGCTGAAATCGAACAGCAGTTTAGTGATTTTTGTCTGCCTGACATCGAACTGTTTGAGTCCGAAAAAACCGCCTATCGCTTACGCGCCGAATTTCGTGTCTGGCATGAGGGCGATGATCTTTACTATGTGATGTTTCAGCCCGGTGATAAGCATCAGCACAGCCGTTTGGAAAGTTGTCCGATGGTGTCTGAACCGATCCAACAGGTTATGTTTAAGCTGCTGGATTATCTGCGGCCGAATGAACTGCTACGCCGTCGTTTGTTTCAAGTGGACTTCCTCAGCACCCTGTCCGGTGAAGTGGTTATCAGCTTGCTCTATCACAAACCATTGGATGAGGCATGGACTGAGGAAGCGAAAAAGCTGAAGCAGCATTTTGGCATTCACTTTATTGGCCGTAGCCGTAAAACCAAAATTATATTGGATCAGGACTATGCGATTGAGCATATGTCGGTGGGTGGTCGCGAGCTAATTTACAAGCAGGTTGAAAACAGCTTCACTCAGCCGAACGGTGGTGTCTGTATTCAGATGTTGGAGTGGGCTCAGGATGTGACCCGAAACGCGGGCGGTGATCTGGTTGAGCTGTACTGTGGTAATGGTAATTTTACCATGGCGCTGGCGCAGAATTTTGATCAGGTGATTGCCACCGAGATAGCCAAAGTCTCGGTCGAGGCGGCGCAGTATAATATCGACGCCAATCAGGTGGATAACGTTAAGATTCTGCGTATGTCGAGTGAAGAGTTCTCTCAGGCGTTGCAAGGCGTGCGTGAGTTCCGTCGTCTGAAGCAGAGTAAGGTCGATCTGAGTAGTTATAATTTCAGCACGGTCTTGGTCGACCCACCGCGAAGTGGTTTGGATGATGAAACCGTTAAGCAGGTGGCGGAGTATGACAATATTGTTTATGTCTCCTGTAATCCGGAAACGCTGCATGCCAACCTGCAGCAACTGACCCAGACCCATGAGTTGCAACGTTTTGCGATTTTCGATCAGTTTCCCTATACCCACCACCTTGAATGCGGTGTTTATCTGACTCGCAAATAATGGTCTGATCCTGCTTAAATACACCTTGGGTGTTCTGAACTCACCCAAGGGTATTATATTTTAATACTCCTTCTGCAGAGATAGCGCGGTTGACGCGATAAAAAGATACTTCCGGAATCATTTTAACGGGAGGTAGTGTTATGCTCAGTTTAACTTCAGCGCCGGTTGTCATCGCATCGGTATGGTCCGTCACTGCTTCGTTCTGTCAAGGAGAGTAGGATGTCAGCACTTCTTCGTATCAATGGCTTTTTGGCGTTTATTGCCATCGCCTTTATCAATGCGTTTGTCGATCTTGGGCATAAAATCATTATTCAAAATACGCTGTTTAAAGCGTATGACGGTGATCTGCAAATTGTCTTGACCGCCGTGGTCAATGGTTTGATTTTGCTCCCCTTTATTATGCTGTTCACTCCGGCGGGATTTCTGGCCGATAAATACCCTAAAAGTCGCGTTATGAGGTTTTCCGCTTGGGCGGCGGTTGGCGCCACGCTGCTGATAACCCTCTGTTATTTTCAAGGCTGGTTTTTAGCCGCCTTTGCGCTGACCTTTGTGTTGGCGCTGCAAAGTGCTTTTTACTCTCCGGCGAAATATGGTTTTATCCGCGAACTGGTGGGCGAAGAAAATATCACCGAGGGTAATGGCTGGGTTCAGGCGGTCACCATGGTGGCTATCCTTTCCGGCATTGCTGTGTTTTCGTTGCTGTTTGAGATACGCGTTGAGGGGGCTTTTCAGTTATCTCCCGAAGAGAGTTTACGTAAGATCGCCCCGTTAGGTTGGTTGTTGGTGCTGGGTGCTATCGGTGAGTTGCTCTTAGCGTATCGTTTGCCTAAAACCCGGGAGACCGATCATCAGTTAAATTATGACTGGCGGGCCTACCGCAGCGGTAAGACGCTGCGTCAGAATGTCTCAGGTATCTATCATAATCGTACTATCTGGTTGTCGATTGTTGGTGTCTCGCTGTTTTGGTCGGTCAGCCAAGTGATGTTGGCGGTGTTTCCTGCGGTGGCGGAAGCTCATCATGGGATTCATAACACCTTTGTGATTCAGGGCACGATGGCGCTAGCGGGCGTTGGTATTATGGCCGGCTCTGTGCTGGCGGGTCGTTGGTCGCCTCACTATATCAATATCGGTCTGATTCCTTTGGGTGCGGTCGGTATTGCTACGGGTTTGGTGTTGTTGCCGCAGGCGGCATCGGTCTATTCCCAAGGCGGTATTTTTTTCCTGATCGGCCTGAGCGGGGCACTATTGAATGTCCCTCTGCAATCACTGATTCAATTTAATGCGGGTCAAAAAGAAACCGGTAAGGTATTGGCTGGCAGTAACTTTATTCAGAACATCGCCATGCTCGGCTTTCTCTGTTTGACTGTGCTGTTTGCTTGGGCCGGCATCGATGGCTTGTGGTTGCTTTGGTTGCTGGCCTTCATCGCTGTGATCGGAGCGCTCTGCGCGATTCGGATGCTACCGCAAGCATTGGTACGGGTGCTGGTGGCCGGACTGATTAAGCGTAAATATAATCTGCAGGTATTGGGCTTTGAAAACCTGCCCCGCGCTGGCCAAGGTGTGCTGTTGCTGGGTAATCATATTAGTTGGTTGGATTGGGCGATGATCCAGATGGCTTGCCCACGCCATATCCATTTCGTGATGGAGCGTTCAATCTACGAGCGCTGGTACCTGAAATGGTTTTTATCGATGTATAAAGTGGTGCCTATCTCTAAGGGCAAAAGCCGCGAAGCGTTGAATAGTGTCAGAGAGCTGATTAGCGCGGGTCATGTGGTGTGTCTCTTCCCTGAAGGCGCGATCAGTTATACCGGTCAGATCGGCGAGTTTAAACGGGGTTTTGAGCATGCTTGTGAAGGGGCAAATGGCGTCATCGTACCCTTTTATCTACGAGGCTTATGGGGCAGTCGTTTTTCTCGCTCCACCGATAAGATGAAGACCATTCGCCGTGGTGGGTTGAAGCGAGATGTGATTGTCGCTTACGGGCAGCCGATGCCGGTCAGCAGCAACGCTTCTGAGGTTAAGAAGAAAGTCACTGAGCTATCGATTCATACATGGGAGCGTTATACCCAGACCCTGAAACCGATCCCACAAAGTTTTATTCAGACGGCCAAATCTCAGTTGTCTGATATGGCCATTACCGAAGTGCAGGGTGAACCGCTCAGTTATCGCCGTTTGTTAACCGCCGTGGTGCTGTTTAGTCGGCGGCTTAAAAAAACACCGGGGCAGCGGTTAGGATTATTGCTGCCGACCTCGAGTGCCGGCGCCATTGCTAACCTCGCCGGATTATTTGCCGGACGGACACTGGTTAACCTGAACTTTACTGCCAGTGAGGCGGCGCAATTAGCGGCGTTGGAACAGGCTGAGGTTCGCACCATTCTAACGGCACATAAGTTTGTGGCTAAACTGAAGGCCCGTGGTATTGATCCTGAACCGCTGTTTGCCGGGCGTCAGGTGGTCTACATGGAAGAGGTTAAAGAGACGATTGGCAAAACTGAAGCACTGCTAACCATGGGATTGCTGAGTTTTCTACCTACCTCCGTTCTACAGGGCTGGTTAGGTGCCGGGCGTCGAGTTGAAGATACCGCTGCGATTATGTTTTCGTCCGGCAGTGAAGGCGCGCCGAAGGGGGTTATGCTGAGTCATCGGAATATTTTGGCTAATCTACGTCAGATTGCCGATGTGTTAAATGTGCGGGATGATGACTGCATTATGGCGACACTGCCGCTGTTCCACGCTTTTGGTCTGACGGTCACCACCTTTATGCCATTGATTGAAGGGATACCGGTGGTGTGTCACCCGGACCCAACCGATGGTTTCAATATCGGTAAAGGGGTGGCTAAATATCGGGCGACGATAATCTGTGCGACATCGACATTTTTGCGCCTCTATACTCGCACTAAAAAGCTTCACCCGTTGATGTTTCAGTCTATTCGCGTGGCCGTTGCTGGCGCGGAGCGGCTTGATCCCGCGGTGCGGCAAGCATTTGAAACACGTTTTCGGGTACCGGTGGTTGAGGGCTATGGTTCGACGGAGACAACCCCGGTGGCCAGTGTCAATTTGCCGGATCATCTGTCGGTCGATGGCTGGTTTTTACAGGTGGGCACCCGTTCTGGCACCGTAGGTCTGGCGTTACCTGGATCGACTTTTCGGATTGTTGACCCCGAGACGTTGGCGGAGCTACCGACCGGTGAGGATGGTTTGATTCTGATCGGTGGCACGCAGATTATGCAGGGCTATCTTAATAATCCAACTAAAACCGCAGAGGTTATTGTCGAGCTGGACGGGCTGCGCTGGTATAAAAGCGGAGATAAAGGCCACCTCGACGAGGATGGTTTCCTAACCATTGTTGATCGCTATTCTCGGTTTGCCAAACTCGGTGGCGAGATGGTCAGCCTAGGGGCGGTCGAACTTGAGATACGCAAACACCTTGAGCAAGATGATGCTGGGCTGGTGGCGATTAATATGCCGGATGAGCGTAAAGGCGAGCAGGTCGTGCTGTTGGTGGATGCGGATATCGAGGTAGACGCTTTCCGCCGGGTTCTAGTCAGTCAGATTGCACCGTTGATGTTACCGGCCAAGATCTTTCGGGTTGATCAGGTGCCGCTGTTGGGCAGCGGTAAAACGGATTATCCCGCTGCACGGCTGATGGCAGAGCAGTTGATGAACGCTTGATGATTCATCGCGCCTCTTAAAAGGTTTCTTTTTCGAGGCGCTCGACTTTTCCGTTTGCTTTATGACCGTAGAAAACCCGCAAAAACACTCAGTTGATCGTAGGCTAAGGGGGTTATCGCAAAGGGCTGCCAACCTGTCGTTTTACTTATCCTGAAGTTGCTCTTTCATCGCTGCTTGCATCTCTTTTTCTAGCGAGATAAACAGTTCGATATAGTTATTAACCAGATGACTTTCTTTATTGGCATCAATGGACGCTTTTAGCAGGTCTTTATGGTGTTGTTGTTCCGTCTGGTAATACACTGATTTCGCTTTTTCGGCATTACTCTGTGAAAAACCCAATACCTGTAATGATGTTTTGCTCATTTCCAAGGCAGTGAAATAGGATTCAATAAAAACATGATCAGCACCGGCCTCTTCGAGGGCATAGGCCTGACCACGATCATAAGCGCGTGTAACGATCGGTAAGTTTGGGTGAAACTGCTTTACATGTTTAATCAACGGTAAGACACGCTCTTTATCATTGATGGCTATGATGAACAGCGATGCTTCATCAAGCCCTGCGGTGTTTAACAGGGCAGGATCGGTCGCATCGCCAAAGTAAGCATGCATGCCAATCTTTTTAACTCTATCGATCACAGTGATTGATTGGTCAATAACCGTGGTTTCAAAACCATTTACGGTTAATAAGCGATTGATAACCTGTCCAAAGCGGCCAATGCCGGCAATGATGACTTGCCCCTTTTTATCGATACTATCGGCTTCTTTCGGTTGCTGGCTGACGAGATATTTAGGGGTGATAACCTTGTCATATAAGATGAAGAGTAGCGGAGTCAAAAACATAGAAAGGGTGATCACCGGCGATAGGATGGCGATCCATTCGCCGGGGAGTGCCTGACTCTGTGATGACACACTGAGGACGACAAAACCAAACTCCCCCGCTTGTGCCAAGCTTAATGTCAGTAACCAGCCATCTGATTTTCTAATCCTAAAAATGATCGCTAAGGATAATAGTACCAATGCCTTTATGATAATAACCGCCAGCGTTAAGCTACTAATCAGCCAGAAGTTTTCAGCAATAACTGAAAAGCTAATCCCCGCGCCTACCGTAATGAAAAATAGCCCCAGCAGTAAGCCTTTAAAAGGCTGAATGTTACTTTCTAATTCATGCCGAAATTCGCTGTTCGCCAACACAACTCCGGCTAAAAATGTTCCCAGTGCGGGCGACAGGCCGACTAAACTCATCAACGCAGCGATAGCGATAACCAGTAATAATGCGGTGGCGGTATATATTTCGCGTAGCCCCGTGTTGGCAACCCAGGTGAACAAGGGTTTCGACACATAATGGCCGACGACAATAATCAGAGTGATTGCAAAGGCGATAACACCTGCATATTGCCAGCCAGATAGCTGTTCAACTAATGAAATGTTGTCGTGCTCTGAGGCTGATGAGGCGATCTCTGGCATACCAAAATAGGTTGGGATCGCTAAGAGAGGAATGACCGCCAGCATCGGAATAACGGCGATATCTTGAGATAACAAAATGGAAAATGCGGCCCGGCCACCGTCGGTTTTGTTGAGTGATTTTTCGGCGAAAGTTTGCATGACGATCGCGGTTGATGATAGCGAAAATATGAGCCCGACCACTAATGAGGGTTGCCATGGAAACTCTAATGCCATACCTAGCAGGGTGATAATTAGGGTGGTTAAGCTAAGTTGTAAACCGCCCAAGCTAATGAGTCGGTTTTTCATATTCCATAGCGCTTTAGGTGAAAGCTCTAGACCCACAATAAAGAGCATCATCACGACACCAAACTCAGCAAAGTGTTGAATAGTGGTTGTTTCGTTTCCGACTAATCCGGTAATAGGGCCGATGATGACACCGGCGATGAGGTAACCTAGCACCGAACCTAACCCCAGTCGTTTGGCTAGCGGCACGCAGATGACTGCAACTAAGAGGTAGATAGCAGCTTGGATGAAGTAAGTCGTCATAATGAATTCTTTTGTTCGAAAGTCTTATTGCTAGCGATATTGCTGTCTCTAATGCAGCGAGTCAGGATGTGTTAATAAGCTAAATATTGGCGGATGTGGCGCGGATCAGTATGCCATTTTTTAAGGGGTGTTATCGAGAAAATATCATAGCGATGGCACTGTTGTCATTTCAGTGGTTGGGGTTTGAGGCTCAATGGTTAGCATCAAGCAAGCGAATCGTTCACCGCTGCTAGGCGCTTCACCGTTAACATCAAATGCTTATTTGAATGCGTAGGCGAATATCGCTTCATACTGGGGAGGGCCGCCTACTGATCAGTGTTATCGTGATATAGGGTGAGGATTTTAGTGGTAGCAGGATTCCAAATGACACGCCTACAACGGCGGGTGAATAGCAGATAACTACCTTATCTAATCCCCGTTGAGGGTTAAGCACTATTTTCTTGTGACAAATTGACAGTCACTATTAAAGCAAAGCGGCTGCGATGACCTGAGCCAGCGTTATCGCTGCCGCGGTTGTCTTGAGGATGTTTGGATTAGGGATTAGGGATTAGGGATTAGGGATTAGTTGTAGGCACCTGATGCATAGTGCAGTTCGTAACTATGGCTGTAAATTTCTAGAATATTGCCGAACGGGTCTTCCATATAGATCATCCGGTAAGGTTTTTCACCGGGGTAGTAATAACGTGGTTTTGCCATGCGTTTTTTGCCCCCGGCGGCGACAATTTTTTCTGCTAGGCCTTCAACGTCAGGGTCTTGCACGCAGAAGTGAAATACGCCGGTTTTCCAGTATTCAAAATTATCTTCAGGGTTTTGCTGATTTTTAAATTGGAACAGCTCAACCCCGATGCGATCTCCGGTTGATAGGTGGGCAATTCTAAACGATTCCCAGTTGTCACCAAAGACATCGGTGCACATCTCACCAATAGGGCTGTCATCTTCGATGATCAGTGTCGGCTCCATAATGAGATACCAGCCGAGTACCTCAGTATAGAATTTGACAGCGGCCTCTAGATCAGGGACTGAAATACCTATATGGGAAAAAGTACGCGGGTAGGCGTTAGGTGTGTTAGTGGGTGAATCTTGCATGGTATTCGCTCCAACGCGGTTGTTGTGGTTTGGGGTGGAGAGTGGGTATAGAAAGAGTGTATAAAACCATGTGATTAATATAAAATTATCGTTTATGATTATTTTGATAATTTAACATTATGATTAATCCCGTTTTTCTACGTACCTTCATGAGTCTGGTTCAAACTAAGCATTTCACCCACACCGCACAAATGTTGCATATGACTCAACCAGGGGTGAGTCAGCATATTAAAAAGCTTGAAACCGCGCTGGATAAGCTATTGTTGAATCGCTATGGCAAAACATTTGAACTAACGCCGGCGGGTGAGCGCTTGTATCAGTTTGGCTTACAGCAAGTAGATGCCGAGGCTGAATTAGTGAGTGCACTGGCTGATGATGACCAGTATCGAGGGGCGTGCAAGGTCGCTTGCTCGGGTTCTATGGCCATGCAGCTTTACCCTCAGTTACTCGGGTTACAACAGCAATACCCAGCCATCACTGT
Source organism: Amphritea atlantica (assembly GCF_018860855.1). Taxonomy (GTDB): domain Bacteria; phylum Pseudomonadota; class Gammaproteobacteria; order Pseudomonadales; family Balneatricaceae; genus Amphritea; species Amphritea atlantica_A. The sequence continues at coordinate 109,707 of NZ_JAHKQE010000005.1, read as the reverse complement.
GAATATTGAGGCGGCACCTAATATGGCCATTATTGAACGTATTCAAAAAAATCGTTCAGATATCGGCATCGTGACGCAATTAATCGCTGAACCCACATTAGAGCAGCAGGTGTTGGGTGAAGACGCACTTTGCTTAGTGCTGCCCGCAGGGATTGAGGCTAATTGGGAGACATTGCTGCAGTTGGGGTTTATTGATCATTCCGACGGGCAGCATTACGCCACACAAGTGTTGCAGGCTAACTTTCCTGAGTTATACCAAGGCATCGAAAAGATCGCGACATCGGGCTATATCAATCAGCTCAGTCAAATTTTGCTGCCGGTGTCGCAGGGGTTAGGTTTTACGGTTTTACCTCAGTCTTCGGTAAAGGCTTTTCCTTATCCCGAGCAAATTCAATTGGCAACACTGGCATCACCTGTCAATGAAACGGTGTATCTTATCTATAAAAAACACCGCCCCTTAGCGGCGCGCTATGGGTTAATAAAAAGCCTTCTGCTGGGGCTTTGGGCCTAGTTAAGTTTGGCGACGGCATGCGTTATTGGCGAGCAGGCAAGGGCTAACAATTAGCTAACAATCTTATCTCGGCCACTATTTTTGGCTTGATAGAGTTTCCTATCGGCTTGTTCAATCAGGTCATCTACAGACATCGATAAACCTGCATCCACATGGACTACGCCAAAGCTCATAGTGATGTGTTGGTTCTTAATCACAGGGTGGGTCTTGAAGTTCTCTTGGATACTGTTGAGCCGATTCATTACCTGAGTAACATCGGTATTAATGAATACCATGATGAACTCTTCACCGCCGTAGCGGGCAACAATATCGACAGATGCTCGTGTGTTATTTCTTAGGTTTGTAGCAACGGCCACTAAGGCAATATCACCGGCGCTGTGGCCGAACTCATCGTTAATGCGCTTAAAGTGGTCAATATCGCATAATACAAAAGTGATTGGCTGGTGGGATTGCTGAGCCTTTTTTAAGGCGGGTTCCAATACTAGGTTAAAACCTCGTCTGTTATAGAGCTGTGTTAACTCATCGGTTAGCGAGTTCTCAAGTAGAGAAACATTTTCGTCCTGTAAAACAGATGTTCTTTCCGCCACTTTCTTCTCTAAATTCTGCATGATGTCGAAAAGGTTGTCGGCCATCGAACTGAGCCCTTGGCTCAGAGAGTTGATCTCTCGGATATTGCTTAGCGGCTGAGGTAGTTTTTGAATACTTTGAATATTCTTGTTGTTAGCTGCTTGGCTAAGCATTTGTATGGGCTTGCCGATATACCAAGCGATCAATGAGCCGATGAGGCCAATGCAGATAAACAGTGCCAAGGTAATGAGCACAGTGCTTTGAGTGTAGTCTGTTAATAAACTCTTATGATAGGCGCTGGGAATTAGGATGCCGATGAGCCAGTTTTTACCATACTTGAGTGAGATCGATCGGACGAAATATAAATACTCCTGCCCTTTATCACTGAGTTTGTGGGTACCCGGTGTTAAGTTTTGACTCGCCATTTGAAAGGCTTTATTTGGGTGATTGTTAAGGTTAACGCGGGTGGTAACCCCATCCGCTTTGCGATATAGATCACTGTGATCCGAGGTGGCGATTAGTGTCCCATTTTCTTCGGCTAAAAAGATGTAAGCCCCGTCGACGAGCTCAAGCGATTCAAGATATTTATCGAGCTCAATTAACGCGATGCTGGTGGCGGTGACCCCTAAAAGCGAACCTGCTTGATCATATATGGGTGCAGATAAGCCAATGCCGAGGGTTGGAAAACCGTAATAAGGATGGATATCGCTCCAAGCCATTTTGGCCTCTTGAGTGGCATCTGTATAAAAAGGTCTGCCTCTGGGGTCATAGCTAAAGGTGGCATCGGACAGTATTTTTGGGCCGATATTATTCACCGGATCATACTCAAAACCTTCCATCGTCAGCGGTTTGTTAATGAAATTGGCGGCGATATTGTGCTTGCTCCTGTTTGTTGGGTCTTGTGCTGAGGCGAGGTAGCGGCCATCCACCGTTGCCATCGAAATAAAGGTCATTTGATTGTAAGGCGTGGCTTGCTCATAAAATCGACTAGCGAGCGGGGTGAGATCATCGAGTAGCTCAGGCCGGTGGGTAAAGGCCTCAAGGTTCATTTCGACAATATTGCTTAACGGTGCCATAAAATTTTGCACACGGTCATAAATACGGTTTTCAACTTCTTTGATGTATTGCGTGCCGACACTATTGGCTATATTTGAAATAGTAACGGTGGAAACGAAGTACATCGTTATGCCCGATATCAATGCCAGCACGACAAAGGGGGTGACGATCAACCAGCGTAATGGAACAGACTTCATCTACGGTTTTCTCATTTTATAGGTGTCGCCTCAACAGATGCCCGACCAATAACGGGTTGGTAATGGGTTTAACTATAGTCATTAATCAATGATAAATAAGTTGTTTACTACTCATAATGACAGTGTGGTTTAATGTGAGTTTTTTTGGCCGTGTTGCAGCGCTCTCGCGTGCTTTACCCGTAAGCTATTGTTATCGTAATTGTGATAGAGCCCAGCTTCGATATTATGAACCACTGTCTGCTTCTTCATGGTGTGACTTTCATCATTGAAAGGGATTAAATCTCTTTCTACCATCAACGAGAACATCGAGCATCATTGGAGTTATGGGCTACTTTAAGGCATAATTCCTACTAAATTGGTTGGTTATTATTGAGCGGTAATTGGAATGGCCGCTGTTTGGGGTATCTCTAATGCAGAATGTAAAAAATATAGTGGCGGTTGCGTCGGGTAAAGGCGGGGTTGGTAAGTCAACGACGACGGTTAATTTGGCGTTGGCAATGGCCGCTGAAGGCTATCGCGTCGGTGTGCTGGATGCGGATATTTATGGTCCGAGTATGGGTACGATGTTAGGTGTGCCACCGGGAACACGGCCTGAGCCCATTGGTGATAAAGCGATGAAGCCGTTGATCGCGCATGGCTTAGAGGTTATGTCTATTGCGTTTCTGATCGATGAGACGCAGCCGATGGTTTGGCGTGGCCCGATGGCCAGCGGAGCTTTGCAGCAGTTGCTAACGCAGACCGAGTGGAGTGATCTGGATTATCTGTTTGTTGATATGCCGCCGGGTACGGGTGATATTCAATTGACGCTGTCACAGAAAGTGCCGGTGAGTGGTGCGGTCATTGTCACAACGCCGCAGGATATTGCGTTGTTGGATGCCCGTAAAGGGATCGAAATGTTCCGTAAGGTTGATATCCCAGTATTGGGTATTGTTGAGAATATGAGTGTGCATATCTGTAGTCAGTGTGGCCATACTGAAGCGATTTTTGGTAGTGGTGGTGGTGAAGAGCTGTCACAAACCTATGATGCACCGTTATTAGGACAGTTGCCTCTTAAAATGTCGATTCGCGAAGCGGTTGATGGCGGAGTGCCTACACTGGTGGCGGATCCAGATGGGCCAGAGTCTGCGATCTATCGTTCGACGGCGCGTCAGGTTGTTGAGGCGTTGAAGGCGCTAAATGGTGCGCAACAGGCGATGCCGAATATCTCGATCAATCAGGACTGAGGTCTAGACTCGTCATGCGGTCTTTTAGGCGGCGAGACGGGTGAGAACTTACCGCATTTTTTTTGTAAAAGTGCGGTTTTTTTTGAGCAAAAACGATATTATGTGCGGCCGCACAATTAACATACAACTGGAACTGAAAAGATGGGTATCAAATCTGACAGCTGGATTCGTCGTAGATCTTTGGAACAGCGCATGATCGAGCCTTTTGAGCCGGGTCAGGTACGTCGCCGAGGAGATGAAAAACTGATCTCTTATGGTACATCTAGTTATGGTTATGATGTTCGTTGTGCTGATGAATTTAAAATTTTCACCAATATTAATTCCTCTATTGTCGATCCGAAAAATTTCGACGATGGTAGCTTTGTTGATGTGAAATCCGATGTTTGCATTATCCCGCCGAACTCCTTTGCGCTGGCGCGTACGGTTGAGTATTTTCGGATCCCTCGGGATGTGTTGACTATTTGCCTCGGCAAAAGCACTTACGCTCGTTGTGGCATCATTGTCAATGTCACGCCGTTGGAGCCTGAGTGGGAAGGTCATGTGACCCTTGAGTTTTCCAATACAACACCCTTGCCCGCGAGAATTTATGCCAACGAAGGTGTCGCTCAGATGTTGTTTCTAGGGGCGGATGAAGTATGTGAAACCTCATATAAGGATCGTGATGGTAAATATCAGGGTCAAACCGGAGTGGTTGTTCCTCGTACATGATTGAAGCAAGTAAAAAAATTCAGAGTTTCTGGCAGCAAGTAGAACAGACGATCGAACGGTTGTTAATCAGCGAGTCTGAGAGCCAGTTTGAAAATGAATCCCTGTTGCTGGAATACAGTAAAAGCCTGAGAAGCATCGATGCGAATCTGACCTTTCACTTTGAGCGTGAAGAAGGGGAGGGTAATGTTGAGATGGTGTTCGGCTGTGATGGTTATCCTGAATCAATAAGTTCGGTGCTGACCTTGGTGGGTGCGGCACCTGATATCGGTGGTGTTAGCTTCGTCGCGTTTAATAATCGCTATGATCCTGTGCCGGCGACGGTTAACTTTGGCGATGAGCAGTTTCAATTGGACGAGTTTTGGTTCGGCTTTCGGGTCGAATCTGGGCGCTACCATCTGGATATTTATATGCAGGATCTGCCCGCTTCGTTGGATATGGAACCACGTATCGAGGCCGTGATGATCTATCTGGATGCTTTGATTGGCGAATACGATCTGATGACCCGGGTTTCCACCTTGGACTGGTATGATCTGCCTGTTGACCCAGTTGATTATGCACTACAGCCTTTATCGACGTTGCGCAGCTGTTTTGATCAGCGGCGTCATCAGATTAGCCCGATCGGGCTAACCTATCATTGAATCGATGGCGTTAATCGAGGCGTTAGTTGTCTGAAAGAATGTAGATGCTCCCCTCTTCGTTATCTTCATCCGCCGCGTTGTTCCAGAGTATCCAGTTAGACATGATATATCCTCTTCTTATTTTTGTTCGTAGAGGTATGGAGTCTGAGTCTGTTATAAGGAGTCCTGCCTCTCTTTATTTTTTCGGCTGTTAAGCATTAAACATTAGGCTGATGTGAGTCGCGCTAATCTCGTCATGCATCGATGAGGCGAGGGTTGATGTTAAGGGATCGTTTAGAGCTATGTTTAAGTGATAACCTATTCTGTATAGGTGATGATTAGCTGCTTGTCAGCTGATCGACTAATATTCAATGATGCTGTGGGCTGCGGCATTACGGAGATAAATATGAGCCAGTTATTAACAACGCTGATATCGCAGGTAAGAGCTGACTATCTGGATTTGATGGAGACTGGGGGCGGGCGTTACCCCTATACCACGGCAGAAAAAATCTGTAACGAGCGACTCTATCTCGGTGCTGATGAATTGGCGCGTGTGGTGGCTGAAGATCCAACGCTGCTGGCAGCCCGTCGCGGGGCGCTTGTCGTGAGTGAGAGCGAACGCGAAAACCCCTGTGTCGGCATGATTATCAGTGCCAATATTGCGGCGGCGATGATGGAGGGGTTGATCGATATTGCCCTCGATAATAATTGGCTAGAGTTGGGAGAGGATGGACGTCTGCAGCTTGATGCCGAGGAGTTGGCGTTGCCAGAGCTCGATGTAACCGAAGTCGATTACAGTACGTCAGACACAGCACGTGAAAATCTCGTTAAACCGGGTGAGAGTTTACTGACCGGAGTGATGAGCCGTGCCGAGTCGGCCTATGCGGGGTTGTTGGGCGATGCACCCAAAGAGGATGCGTATAGCTTGGCGCTGCAAGTAGCTTCTGAATACTCCCTGTTTGCCCCAGATGATATTGCACCATTAGTACAAGAAAACCCGTTATTGTTGGGGTTGCGAGGTGATGGTATGGTCGATGAAGCCCTGTTCGAGGGCGATCCACCGGCGGGTATGATTATCAGCGCGCATATCACCCAGATGGTGATTTCTCAACTGCTAGAGTTAGCGGTAGAGCAGGGCGCGCTAGGCACCGATAGTAATGGTCATCCACTGCTGCCGGGGGGTGATGCCAGCGAGCCGGTTATCCACTGATTATATTTGACGACGCCGATCGTGTGTCGTCATTTTTTGCAGCTTATTGCTGAGTGCGATCCAGTTCCCCGATATCCAGCAGTGGTGCGGCATCTAGGTGTTGTGCGTTGAGCATAAAGGCGATCCGTTCTAGGCTGGCCACCACCATAGACTGTTCCCAGTTCTGCATATCTTCAAAATTCCTGACAAAAATATCCTGCTGCGTGGTCGGCGCGCCTTTCATTAGTTCGGTGCCTTTATCTGTTAGGCTGACCCACACTTTGCGTTTGTCATCTTTGCCCCGTTCGCGGGCGACCAATTCCTTTTTTTCCAAACGATCAAGAATGCTGGTGATAGTGGCCTGAGTTAACACCATCTCTTTGGCGAGTTCGCCGCTGGTGAGTTGGGTATTCTCTCGGAGTGTTTGCATGACCATCAGCTGTGGTGGCGTCACCCCAGTGCCGCGGCTGATCTCTTTATCTTGCATATCGGTCGAGCGAATAATCTGACGCAGCAATACCAGTGCCTTCTGGCTGTTTTCCATGGCTTATCTCGTGTCAATTTTGGTTGGTTATTCTACGGATATCTGTCCCTATAATCTATGGGATGGGAACGATTTAGAGCCTGAACGAAAATATAATTAGCATATCTAATTAATAATTTTGGTTTAGTTGTGTTATATTGGCGCAAATGCGATGAGTTAAACGTGTTTGTGGCGTTTTTTGGTGCATTTTTCATCAAAATAGCGTTGTTTATCTGTTTTTAGTATGTTTTATAATATAAAAGTAAATCGTAAAGCTAAATAAAAGTAATTCTAAATATTTGAGGATCAATGGATATTGCAAGCGTAACCTTACGCAAACCTAGGGCTGTCGATGGCGACCCTGTTAATACTCTCATTAGTCATATACCCGAATTAGATAGCAACTCCTGTTACTGTAACCTGCTGCAATGTAGCCATTTTTCAGACACCTCTGTGCTGGCTGAAAGTGATGGTGAAGTGGTGGGTTTCGTGAGTGGATATCAGCAACCGAAAGACCCTTCTGTGCTCTTTATCTGGCAGGTGGCTATCGCCCCAGAAGCCAGAGGAATGGGCCTTGCAAGCAAGATGCTTCAAACATTGGTCGCACGTAAAACCGCTGTCTCCGTGACCCATATTGAGACCACCATCACAGCTGATAATCGTGCTTCTTGGGCACTTTTTAATCGGTTGGCAGATGACTGCGGTGCCGCTCTCGAACGCTCTCTGATATTCGATAGCAAAGATCATTTCAACGATAAGCACGATTCTGAGTTTTTGGCACGTATCGGCCCCCTATCGCGCTAATCCTTCGTATAGCTATATAAATTCATTTTTGACTAATTAAGTTTTAAATAACTAAGAGTACTGTTATGAAAATTTTTGAACAGATTGAATCTGAAGTTCAGTCTTATGCTCGTTCGTTTCCACGTATTTTTAACAAGGCGCAAGCCGAATTTCTCTATGATGAAGATGGTAATCGCTATCTCGATTTTCTCGCCGGTGCCGGCACGCTGAATTACGGTCACAACAATCCGCTGTTTAAAGAAAAGTTGCTGGAATATATCCATAGCGATGGTATTACCCATGGTTTGGATCTGCATACCAAAGCAAAAGGGGAATTTCTCGAAGCGTTTAACGAGAAAATTCTGAAGCCGCGTAATTTAGATTATGTGATGCAGTTTACGGGGCCGACCGGAACGAATGCGGTAGAGGCGGCGCTGAAATTGGCGCGGAACCTGACTGGCCGTGAAAACATTATCAGCTTCACTAACGGTTTCCATGGTGTGACGATGGGCGCACTGGCCGCAACGGGTAACTCTCACCACCGAGGTGCTGCAGGCGTGAGCCTAAGTGGTGTGAGCCGAATGCCTTATGACGGCTATCTTGGCGATGATATCGATACCACTGTCTATCTGGATAAAGTGTTGAGCGATTCCAGTAGCGGTATCGATAAGCCCGCCGCGGTTATTGTCGAAACGGTGCAGGGTGAAGGCGGTATTAATGCGGCTAGCTTTGAATGGTTAAAAAACCTAGATCAAGTTTGTAAGAAGCATGAGGTGCTGTTGATTGTTGATGATATTCAGGCGGGGTGTGGCCGCACCGGCACTTACTTCAGCTTTGAAGAAGCCGGTATTAAACCAGATATTGTCACGCTGTCGAAATCGTTGGGCGGCTATGGTTTGCCGTTCGCTGTCGTATTGTTCCGCCCAGAGTTGGATCTATGGAAGCCCGGCGAGCACAACGGCACATTCCGTGGTAACAACTTTGCTTTCATCACGGCGACGGCGGCGATCAATAGTTATTGGTCGGATGATACCTTCTCAAAAGAGGTGAAGGAGAAGGGCCGTTATATTTCACAGCGCTTGGAAAGCATTGTTGAAGAGTATGGCAATGGCAACTTTACTACCCGTGGCCGCGGTATGTTTCAGGGCATTAGCTGTGTGAACGGTGAACTGGCGGACAAAATTACCACCATCGCGTTTAAGAATGGTTTGATGATCGAAACCAGTGGTGCCGATGATCAGGTTGTTAAGTTGCTTTGTCCGTTGATTATCACTATGGAAAACCTAGCAACGGGTATCGATATTCTCGAGAGCGCGATTCGTGAAGTCTGCGCCAAAGAAGACCGTATTCCGAAGCAGAAAAAGTATTTCGATCCTATCGTGCTGGCGAGTTGATCTGGCGGTTGATGGATTGATGCACTCGGCGTGACGTTGACGCGCCATTGGTTGCCGGCGGAAAGCTGTTTTAGGGCGCGAGTTGCGCCTGCTCTTGAGGCCAGCAACACACACCATAATTGAATTAAAAGGGAATAATATGATCGTTCGTGATTTAGCCGCAGCAGAACAAAGTAATCGCCGCATTGTATCGCCGGATGGCAATTGGGAAAGCACGCGGATGCTGCTGAAAGACGACAATATGGGTTTTTCATTCCATATCACGACTATTTATAAAGGCGCCGATTTCGGTATGCATTATCAGAATCATCTGGAATCTGTGTATTGCGTCTCAGGAGAAGGGGAGATTGAAACCTTAGCCGATGGCAAAGTTTATCCGATTAAAGCGGGCACTCTGTATGTGTTAGATAAGCATGATAAGCATATTCTACGGGCTTTCGAAGAGATGAAAATGGCCTGTGTGTTTAACCCGCCGCTGAACGGTAAAGAAGTGCATAACGCAGAAGGAGCCTACGAACTGAATGCTGATACTGTTACAGCATGAAAACCGAAGGAGAGAGTATGTTAGCCTCGCAATCTTACGAGGATCACTATCCATCTCGCCAAGGTGTGCATCAGTTTACCCCACGGCATGATCCCACAGTGTATGCTCCGAATGATCGTGCAGCACCGATCGCCCAGGAGCAGATTGACGCCTATGTCAAAAATGGCTTCGTGGTGCTTGATGATCTGTTTTCGGATGTTGAAATACGGATGTTTCAGCAGGAAATGGAGCGCTTAACCACTGATAAAGAGGGTAAACCTTCAGAAACCATTACCGAGTCGGGCAGTGGTGAAGTGCGCTCCATCTTTCGGGTGCATGAGCGCAGCGCCCTGTTTAAGAAGCTGGCGTCCGATCCCCGTTTAGCTTCGTTGGCCCGTTATATTCTTAACGATGAGGTGTATATCCATCAGTCTCGATTGAACTTTAAGCCGGGATTTCGCGGTAAAGAGTTTTATTGGCACTCTGATTTCGAAACTTGGCACGTTGAAGATGGAATGCCAAGGATGCGGGCGCTGAGTATGTCGATCACGCTGACCGAGAATTTTGATTTCAATGGCTCACTGATGTTGGTGCCAGGTTCGCATCGCCAGTTTGCAAGCTGTGCTGGTGAAACACCGGAAAGCCACTTTAAAACGTCGTTGAAAAAGCAAGAATATGGCGTTCCCTCGGATGATCAGTTAAAGCAGTTGATCGGCGATGGCTCTATCGTTACTGCGAAATGTAAGCCAGGTAGTGTGATTGTGTTTGATTGTAATGTGATGCACGGCTCCAATGGCAATATTACGCCAGCGCCCCGTTCCAATGTGTTTTTTGTATATAACGCGCTGACTAACCGAGTGGTCGAGCCTTTTTGCAATCAGCCTGCACGGCCGGAATACATTTGTAGCCGTCAGCATATTGTGCCGGTGGCTAACTAACCGGCATCTGCTGCTTGCGTTGCCTTTTTTAAGGTAACGCGAGGTGCAGGCTAGGGCGACATTCTATTTATCTAAAATTCTGAGAGTTATGCATACTATAGAAAAAATCGGCGGCACATCGATGTCTGATTATGTGTCGGTACGCGATAATATTATTTTTAAACCCTCTAATCCTAACAGTCTCTATCAGCGGGTGTTTGTTGTCTCGGCCTACGGTGGTATCACCGACAAATTGCTAGAGCATAAGCGCAGTGGCCAGCCTGGGGTTTACGGTCTTTTTGCGAGCAGCATTGAAGACCGTAGCTGGTTATTGGCGTTAGAGCAGCTGAAATGCGAGATGTATGATCATAACCTGAAGTTGTTTGGTAAAGGTAACGCGCTGATTCGCGCCAATAACTTTATTGATGAGCGACTGCAGGATGCGCAAAAGTGTCTGACGGATCTGCATAGCTTATGTATGCATGGGCACTTTGCGCTGGATGCTCACCTAACGACGGTGCGGGAGATGCTAGCCAGTATCGGCGAAGCCCACAGTGCCTGGAATATGGTTGAACTGTTAAAAAAAGATGGTGTAAACGCCTGTTATATCGATTTGACCGGCTGGGACACTGATCGGCATATGTCGTTAGATGAGCGTATCTGTTCTGCGTTTAAGCATCTGGATCTGAGTACACAGTTGCCGGTTGTGACCGGTTATGCCCATAGTCAGGATGGCCTGATGTCCTCCTTTGATCGTGGTTATAGTGAGATGACCTTTAGTCGTCTGGCCGTGCTGACACAGGCTCGCGAAGCGGTTATTCATAAAGAGTTCCACCTGAGCAGCGCCGATCCGCGTCTCGTGGGTGAAGATAACGCTGTGCCTATTGGTCGCACCAACTATGATGTGGCCGATCAGTTAGCCAATCTAGGTATGGAAGCGATTCACCCGAAAGCGGCGAAAGGATTGCGTCAGCACAATGTGCCGTTGCGAGTAAAGAATACCTTCGAGCCAGAACATACCGGTACCTTGATTACCGGTGACTATGTCAGTGATACGCCTCGGGTCGAGATTATTGCCGGCTGCCGTGGCGTTTATGCACTGGAACTGTTTGATCAGGATATGGCTGGCAGTCTCGAAGATTATGATCGCGAGATCTTAGCGCTGATTAAGCGTTTTCGGGCACAGGTTGTCTCTAAAGATGTGAATGCCAATACGATTACCCACTATTTGGCGACTAACCTGAAAACGGTTAAACGCATTCGTGCCGCCCTGGCCGAACGTTTCTCTGATGCAGAATTAGACCACAAGAAGGTGGCTATCGTGTCGGCGATTGGCAGCGATATGGAAGTGCCAGGCATTCTGGCAAAAGCCGTGTGCGCCATCGCTGAGGGTGATGTCAGTGTGTTAGCTATTCATCAGTCGATGCGGCAGGTGGATATGCAGTTTGTGATCCAAGAAAGCGACTATGATGTCACGATTAAAAGCCTGCATAAGGCACTGGTCGAGGTCCACCATCATGGTCGGGCGATCTGCTTGTCGAGCTACTCGGCGCAACGGCTGAATTAATACTATGTTCGATGGTGCCAGAAACTGATAAGTTAGCAGCCTGAACGTTATACCGTTGTTAGCCATGTCGATAGCAGAGCTGTTGAGCGGTGATGACGTTCAGTTCGTTTAATATCAGGAGTGCTATGCATGTCTCAGGGAAATCTACGTATTGATCAGATTCACACAGCGATCGAGCGAGAGGATGAGGTAACACTCAATAATCTGCTGGCCGAGGTGAGTGCCAGTGAAACGGCCCGATTGATTGAGGGTTCCGCCCCCGAAAAGCGTAGTGTGATTTGGGATGTGTTGGATGTTCAAAAGCGCGCCGGTGTGCTCAATAGCGTTAATGGTGATATCCGTCAGTATCTGATTGATCACACCTCCCACGATGAGCTGTTAGAAAGCTTGTTTCTACTACAGCCCGATGAACTGGCCGATATCGACGAGGATCTGCCCGGCACGGTGATCAACGCCATGATCGCCGCGATGGATGAGTTGCGTAAACGCCGCTATAACAGCGTCAAGCATTATCCTGATAATACTGCGGGCGGTTTGATGGATACCGATACCACGGCCGTCAGGGCGGATGTATCTATTCTCTCTGTGTTACGTTATTTGCGCCTGCTACGAAATAAAGAAGGCGAGATGCCTGAACAATTTGATAGCTTAATGGTGGTTGATCGAAATAATAAACTATTAGGTGTATTGCCCCTCAGTGATGTTGTTTCGTTGCCTACGGACACTTTAGTCGCGGATATTCTCGATGATAGCTTTCAGGCGATCCCCGTTGATGCCAGCCAAGAAAAGGTTGCGCGTATATTCCAAGATTGTGACCTGCTGTCTGCCCCCGTTGTCGATGGTAATTACCGCTTGCTCGGGCGTATCACCATCGATGATGTGGTCGATGTGATTCAGGCGCAGGCCGATGCGAAAATGCTGAGTTCTGCCGGTTTGAAAAACCATACCGATATGTTTTCGCCGATTCTAAGCAGCGCGTATAAGCGTGGCTATTGGTTAGGGATTAATTTAGTAACAGCGTTTGTCGCGGCTTGGGTGATCGGGCTATTTGAAGCGGTCATCGAGCAATTGATCGCACTGGCGGTCTTAATGCCCGTGGTGGCGAGTATGGGCGGCGTGGCGGGGTCGCAAACACTGACCATCGTCACCCGAGGGTTGGCATTAAATCAAATAGGCCGCACTAATATCACCCAGCTAATTATCCATGAAGCCTCGGTAGTATTCCTGAATGGTATTGTCTGGGCGTTGACGGTGGCGGCTATTGCGCTGTATTGGTTTGGCGATCCGATGCTCGGCGCGGTGTTCGGCATAGCGTTGATGATTGTGTTGATTACCGGTGTAATCGGGGGGATCTTTATTCCGCTGATTCTTCAGCGGTTGGCTATCGATCCTGCGGTAGCTGGCAGCGTGGTGTTGACCACCTTTACCGATGCCATTGGTTTTTTCTCGTTCCTCGGCTTAGCCAAAGTATTGATCTGATAGGCGTGGTTTGATCAAAGCCCAAGCGCTTAATCCCTTAAGCGCTTGTCGGCGTCCCGTTTAAACAGTGGCTAGACGGCTCTTTAGCAGGTCCAGTAGTAGCTCATTGGTCATTGGTTTAGCCAATAAGTAACCCTGTATCATCGGTGAGCCATATTGTCGCAGAATATCGAGCTGCTCCTGTGTTTCTACACCTTCGACGATAGTTTTTAAAGATAGAGAGTTGGCCAGTGAGATAATCCCTGATACCAGCGCCTGATCATCTTTATCGAACACTAGATCATCAATAAATGATTTATCAATTTTTAAGCGTTTGACGGGATATTTTTTCAGATAGCTGAGGGATGAATAGCCGGTACCGAAGTCATCAATGGCGATATCGATACCTTGCGAGACGATATTATCGAGTTGGTTGTATATTCTCTTCTGATCCATCATCAGTGCACTTTCGGTGATCTCGACGATAATATCGGTTCCACTGAGCTCAAGTGCCATCAACTCTCTATTTAATATATCGGCGACGTTGCCCCGAAGGAACTGCGCACTGGAAATATTGATACTGACCTTGGGCGTTTGTACCGGCGCTTCACCGAAGCTAATGCGAAGTTGTTTGGCAAACTGGCAAGCCTCTTGGATAACCCACTCACCTAAGCTATGAATGAGTGCAGACTCTTCCGCTAGCGGAATGAATTCCAGTGGTGAAATCGTGCCTCTTTCTGGATGCTGCCAGCGAATCAAGGCTTCCACCGATTCAATACTCTGGCCATCCGTTGACCAGATAGGTTGGTAGACCAAATAAAACTCGCCTCGTTCTAAGGCTTTATAAATGTTCTGCTCAAGCAGGCTGCGTTTTCTTGAGACTTCGTTCATCTCTTCATTAAAGTATTCGCGGGTATTGCGTCCAGCTTCTTTCGCTTTATACATGGCGTTATCGGCATTGATCACCAGCTTTTCGCTGATAGCACCATTGTCTGGATAGATGGCGATACCGATACTGCAGGAGATATAAGCCTCGTGGCCGTCAAGCTGATAAGGCCGGACAAGAGCGCTTAGGGCTTTATCGGCAATCTTATCGATGGTTGATAGTTTTTCTAGTTCGGGCACGATAATGGCGAACTCATCACCACCGAGTCGGGCAACGGTATCGCTTTTACGGACACAGGCCTGTAACCGATCAGCTACCTGCTGGAGTAACAGGTCACCGGTGTAGTGGCCGAATGTGTCGTTGACATATTTGAAACGGTCGAGGTCGAGATATATCAGCGCCGCTTTCGTTTGGCTACGTTCTGAAAACGCAATGGCCTGATTTAGACGGTCATCGAACAGGTTTCTGTTAGGTAGTCCGGTTAGTGCATCGTAGTTTGCCTGATGAATAATAACCGCTTCATTATGCTTACGTTTAGTTATATCGCTGAACAGCGTGACATAACCTTCAAGATTGCCTTTCGGGTCATAGCGAGAGGAGATGACCACCCATTGAGGGTAGAGTTCGCCATTCTTACGTCGATTCCAGATCTCACCTTCCCATAAATGCGTCTTTTCAAGCTCTTCGTAAACGGTTTTATAGAAGTTATCGGTGTGTTTTCCAGATTTTAGTATGGCGGGATTTTTACCTAAAACTTCAGATTGTTGATAGCCGGTGATCGATTCAAACGAAGGGTTTACCATCTGAATGCGATTTTGTTGGTCCGTGACCATGATCGCCTCAGCAGCGGCACCGAAGACCTCTGAAGCGAGTCGGAGTTTTTCTTGGGCTTCTTTTTCTTCGGTAATCGGGCGTTTGAGGGCGATAAAATGGGTGATGACGCCGTCATCATTAATGAGTGGGCTGATGGATGCATTTTCCCAATACAGCGTGCCATTTTTATGTTTATTATGAAACTCACCGGTCCACGTTTCGCCATCCACCAGTGTCTGCCACATCGCTTCATATTCATTATCGGCCATATCACCGGATTTGAGAAAGCGAGGGTTTTGGCCAATAATTTCGTTACGATTATAGCCGGTTACGGTTTCGAAACTTCGGTTTACATATTCGATAGAGCCATCTGGGTCGGTTATCACAATAATGGTTGGGTTGTGTTCGACGACTTCAGACAGCAGGTGTACTTCATCTTTCATTTCGAGTGCGTTTTTGCTCAGGCGCACGACAAAATAGGTACCAGCGATGAGCGCACTGATGGCGATGAACAGAATCAGTATCAGACCATTTTTTTGTTTCAGCCAAAGGACCAAGGAGCGTTTATGGTCTGTCACGACAGATACGGCCAATGGATATTTAGAGAGTAGCTCCATACTAATACTAGAGAATTCAACCGAACTGAGTGACCGGTTAACATTTTCAGCATCGGCATTTTCGGCTAATGCGGCCTTGAGGTTGCCGATAACACGGGGGCGGTTGGGGCCATAGAGACCTTTTTGTAGCAAGGCATTGCCAGCAAAGTCGGTTAGGTAAACGCTATCGGATTTTTCTAAATTGAGGTCATTGATATAGCGTTTGAAATAGCTAGGGTTAAAGGTGGCAATAATTAGTAGCTTGTCACCGTCTGCGGCAAGGGTTTCAAAACCGATTGGGATTAAACTACGAAGATTACCCTCTTCAGGAAAATAGCCTTCTTTGGGGAGAAAACGTCCCTTGAGCGGTGTGCCGATCACCATGCCTAAGGAGAAGGGGCTGCGGTTGGGGTTATTTAAGCCTAGAATATTCAGGTTGATATTATTGTTTGCATTATCGTGTGTATCGATAATGGTATTGTTGCCTTTGACCACCACTATTTGACGTAGTTGTGGGGCAAATTTCAGTGTTTTCAGTGCTCGGTCGCGCATATTATTGATATGTGCTGCACTCAGGTTGCCCTCGCGCAGATCATCTGTGAGCGAGATGAGGGTGATCTCTAGGGCTTCAAATGTTCGGGTAATGGTGCTTTCAATCATCCGAGCATAGAGCGCTGACCGTTCGTTTCTTTCATCAATGCTCTGAAGAAAGCTGAGCCACAGCGTAATGCAGATCAGACTGATCGCACAAATCAGTCCTCCATAGAGCCATTTTGCAAAAGAAGGGGGCTTTTTTACATCATATTTGCGCATATATTTACAACTTAAATCAAAGAAACGCTACAAACACCGCCATAGCTCACATAAGATATTGTACCTTAGAAACCATTTGATTCCAGCCACCACTCAGGAAGTCATGTTTATGAAGAATAAGTATCAGATCCCTTCGTTATTTATCGCTGCTGTTATGGCTATCGGTGTTAACTCTGTATTCGCCAGTGAACGGGCTGAAAAGATTCGGGTGGCTGGGGAAATTAAGGTTTGTATCTGGCCGGATTATTTTGCCATCAGTTACCGTAACCCCCGTACGCATCGGCTAGAAGGTATTGATATTGATATGGCCCGTGAGTTGGCCAAGAGCATGAACGTTAAACTTACCTTTGTGGAGAGCTCATTTTCTCAATTGGTCGAGAATATGGGAAATGATGCCTGTGATATTGCGATGCATGCGATAGGTGTGCGTGATGACCGAAAACCCTTTATGGAGTTTTCTCAACCCTATCTCGCGAGTGGTATCTATGCGGTAGGTACAAAAGATAATGATCAGTTAGATAGCTGGGATAAAATTGATAGAGACGGCGTGGTGGTTGTGGTGCAAAAAGGCACCTATATGGAGCCCGTGGTTAAAGCAAGATTTAAGTATGCAGATGTTTCCGTGGTGGATAGCTTTAAAGCGCGTGAGCAGGAAGTGCTCAGTGGCCGGGCCGATGTATTTATGGGCGATTATCCCTATGGAAAACGGATGGTTGCATTGACCAGTTGGGCCGTTTTGTTAGCACCGGATAAACCCTTTGCGAAGACTAATTATGCCTATGCGGTGCCCAAAGGGGAAACAGACTGGCTAAAAGAGATTGATGCTTTTTTGCTGAAGATGAAAACCAGTGGGAAACTAGCAGAGTATGCCGAGAAGAATGGCCTTACTGAGATCTTGGTGGACGACTGAATTTTTAAGTAAGGTGTTGAATGTGCCATCGAGTGAGCAATAGGCTAATTTTAATGCTCAGCTTATGCGGTTACCTCAAACGGAAAAAGGCGGATATCACTGATATCCGCCTTTTTTAATTGTATTTTTTGGGTGTGGGCAACAATACCCTTAGTCTTTTTTCATCCACTGATCGAGGCCGATAACATCGTCAGGGCTAAGGGTGCCGATCTGTTGCTTGAAGTTAAACAGGTTCTGAATGTAATCGAAACGGGCATTGGCATAGTCGCGTTGAGCCGTATAAAGCTGCTGTTCTGCTTGTAAGACATCGACCACATTTCGGGTACCCACATTGAAGCCTTCTTCTGTGGCATTTAATGCGGTTTCACTCGATAGAATACTCTGCTTACGCGCGGCTACACTGAGTACTCCGGTCTGCAGGTTGCGTAACAAATTACGGGTTTCAAGAATCACCCCACGAAGGGCGTCGTCCTGATTATATTGGGCTTCGCTAAAACCGTATTTAGCTTGACGGCTAAGTGAGTTGATGGAACCGCCAGAGTAAATGGGCATCGACAGGCTTAAGCCGATCTGATTGGTTTCCCAGTCTCCGTTGGGATAGCTCGATGAGCCGCTATCCTTATCATGGCTAACGGTAAGCGACAGGGTCGGTAGGCGGCCACTGGCGGCGGCTTGTGATTGACGACGGGCTGCTTCGGTGGTCGCTTGGGCTACTTTAAGCGCTAGGTTGCCCTCTTGAGCTTTTTCGATCCAAGCCTGGGGTTCTATTGGGCTGATGTTTTCCACAGGGTAATTTGTCGCTAGCGGGTCAATGCTACCTACGGGCTGTCCGGTAAGTCGTTCCAGTGCTTGGAAGCTATTATCGAGATCGCCTTCAGCGAGAATACGGGTAACCTTGGCATTGTCGTAGGTGGCCTGAGCTTCCTGAACATCGGTAATGGCGATTAGACCTACTTCGAACTGTGCGTTTACCTGATCAAGACGACGCTTAATCGCTCGCTCTTCGGCTTGCGACGTTTCTAGGGCTGTTTGTGCCCGTAATACATCAAGATAACTAGTTACCACGTGCAGAATCAACGTTTGCTGTGCCTGATCAAACTGAAGTGATGCGGCCTCAGATTGAGCGATACCCTGTTTATAGGTAAACCACGCCGCAGCCGAAAATAATGGTTGGCTTAAGCTGACGGTATAGCCATTGTTGTTATAGTCGGTGGAGTTGTAATTGACCCAAGTGGTGTTACCCGTCAGAGAAAGCGTGGGTAATAATCCGGCACGGCCTTGAGGTAGCGCTTCTTGGCCCGCTTTAGCTGCCGCTTCTGCCGCTTTAAGTTGCGGATCTTGGGCCAGCGCTTGTTGGTAAATGTTGGTCAGTGCCCCAGCACTGACGTGCGGAGCAACCAGGGCACAGCTGATGGCTGTAGCCAGCAGAGTACGATGAATGGTACGTTTAATTGCTTTCACTGCTCTGATCCTTGTTCCATAAGTTGAATGTCCGGCTCTACTTTTTTGAACAGGCGCCGGCCTAAATAGCTGTAAACTGTCGGTACGATAAATAAGGTTAACAAGGTACCGAATGTCAAACCGCCGACGATAACCCAACCTATTTGCTGGCGGCTCTCTGCACCAGCACCAAAGGCAATGGCCAACGGTATGGTGCCGAGCACCATCGCGCCGGTGGTCATCAGAATAGGGCGTAAACGCATGGTGGCCGATTCAATAATGGCTTCTTGTAAATCGCGCCCCTGATCCTGAAGCTGGTTGGCAAATTCTACTATGAGAATACCATGCTTGGTAATCAAACCTATCAAGGTAATCAAACCTATCTGGCTGTAGATATTCAGGCTGCCACCGGTAAAGTACAGAGCCGACAGGCCACCAAACAGTGCGGGTGGTACTGATAACATGATAATCATCGGGTTACGGAAGCTTTCAAACTGCGCCGCCAGAACCAAAAAGGTAAAGACGAGTGCTAAAGCTGCCGTCAGTATCAGACCGCTACCGGACTTCTTGAATTCGCGGGATTGTCCGCCGAAGTCGTAGAGTGTTTCTGGGCTGATTTCTGCCATTTGTTGTTCAATAAAGTCCAGTGCTTCACCGACACTGTAGCCCGGCGCCAGAATGGCTTGGAATTTAACCGCTTTCATCTTATCAAAATGGTTTAGCTCTTTAGGCGCAACACTCTCGTGAATATCGACGACTGAACTCAGTTGAACCATATGGCCATCATTGGTCCGCAAATATAGATTGCTTAGATCGCTTGGGCTGCGGCGCAAAGAGGGCTCTACCTGCAGAATAACATCGTACTGATCACCATCCTTTTTAAAGCGAGTAACATTACGACTGGCCATGTAAGTCTCGATGCTACGTCCGATCAGGTTGATATCCAGCCCCATTTCAGACGCTTGATCCCGATTGACGATCAATGTTAGTTCAGGTTTGTTCAACTTGAGGTCGATATCCGGTTGAATAAAGCCCGGATTTTTCAAGATACGCGCCATCAACTGATCGGAGATTGTCTTAAGCTCAGCAAAATCGGTATTGGATTTGATAATGAATTCCACCGGACGAGAGATAAAGCTCTGTCCTAGCGAGGGTGGGTTCATCGCAAATGACATGGTTCCGATTACGCCGCCAAACAGCTGTGGCGTGAGTTCGGCAACGATCCCCTGCTGCTTTTGGCTTCGTTCGTCCCAAGGTTTAAGGCCAAGGAATGACATGGAGTTCGTCTCTGTTGGAAAACCAACGATGGTGAAATAGCGATCCGCAGAGGTTTGCTTCGCCAGCATTCCTTCAACCTGTTTAGCGTAACGGTCGACATAGTCGACAGAGGCACCATCAGGAGAGATAGACATAGCCAGAATCGTACCACGGTCTTCGACGGGGGCCAGTTCCTGCGGTAGTTGATTAAACAGGAAGCCTGCACCGACAAGACTACCGACCATGATAACAACTGCCAACAACCGTGAGCGTAGTACTTTTTTCAACAGTGACTGATAGCCGTTGGTTAAGCTGACTATCCAGCCTTCGATCAGGTTGAAGATATAGCTGTGACGTTTTTCATGGTGGAGTAAGCGTGAGCACATCATGGGAGACAGTGACAGGGCGATAAAACCAGACACCAATACCGCACCTGCCAATGTGAGTGCAAACTCAGTAAATAGCTTGCCGGTACGTCCTGGTGTAAAGGCAACAGGCGCAAATACCGCAACCAGTGTCAGGGTGGTCGCGATAATCGCAAAGCCGATCTCTTTACTGCCTTTGAATGCCGCTTGAATCGGGGATAAGCCCTCTTCGACGTGGCGATAAATGTTCTCCAGCATCACAATCGCATCATCGACCACCAAGCCGATCGCCAATACCATTGCGAGCAGTGTCAGGGTGTTAATACTGAACCCCATCATCAGCATCAGTGCAAAGCAACCGACGAGGGATAACGGAATGGTCACAATCGGAATTAACGTGGCGCGAATGTTACGCAGGAAGAAAAAGATAACGGCGACAACCAGCAAGCTGGCTTCAAAAATCGTTTGAAAGACCGATTTAATTGACTCCGAAATGAAGATTGAGGAGTCATAGGCGATCTCAATATTAACGCCTTCAGGCAGTGCCGCTTTAATTTGTGGCAGGCGTTCTTGAATGCCGTTGGACACATCCAGTGGATTAGAGGTGGACTGCTTAACGACACCGAGTGCAACGGCAGGTTTACCGTTAAAACGTGACTTTTTACGTTCATCTTCAGGGGCGATTTCTACCCGTGCAACATCTTTAATTCGTACTGGATAGCTGTTTTCATTACGAATAATGATATTTTCGAACTGCTCAACCGTATTCAAGTCCGTGCGGGACAGCACACTGAATTCGCGCTGATTACTTTCAATTCGTCCCGCAGGAATTTCGATGTTCTGGCTACTAAGGGCCGCTTCGATGTCCCGTGGAATAATCTGATAAGCCGCCATACGAGCGGGGTCTAGCCAGATGCGCATGGCGAATCGACGGTCACCAAAGAGCATCACATTGGCCACACCATCGACGGTTTGTAATGGGTCTTTTACCATTCGGTCGGCGATCTCAGAGATCTCCATCATTGAATGGTTATCGGACGATAATGCTAGCCAGAAAACCGGCTGAGCATCGGCTTCGGTTTTCGCCGTAATCGGCTCTTCGACATCATCCGGTAGGTTACCGCGTACTCGACCGACACGGTCGCGAACATCACTGGCGGCATCATCAGGGTCGCGGCTTAGCTTGAATGTCACGGTTATCTGGCTTGATTCCGACCGACTCACCGAGCTGATATAGTCAATGCCTTCAATACCGGAAAGTGAATCCTCAATGATTTGGGTGACTTGAGTTTCAATAATAGATGCACTGGCACCGGGATAACTGGTTTCAACGGTAACCACCGGCACATCAATTTTGGGATATTCTCGGACGGTCAGGCGATCATAGGAAACCGCCCCCACCAGTAATATCAACAGACTCATGACGATCGCGAGTACCGGTCGCTTGATGCTGATTTCAGAAAGGCTCATGCTCAGGCTCCCGGTTGTTCAGCCGCTGGGGCTGAAGGCTGTTCAGTCCCATCAACGAAAATCGGTGTAACGGGCGATCCAGGGAACAGTTTGAGCTGACCGGCTGTTACAATCACCTGATCAACGGACAGGCCGGAGATAATGTTAACCGCGCCATTACGACGGATGCCTAGCTTAACCGGAACCATGTCAATCTTTTCGTCGGTGACTGTCATGACAAAAAATTCATTGTTTTTCGGGATGATCGCTTCTTCTGGCACCATGATCGCGTGATTATCGATCTGAGTGATGATTTGTATCCGAGCAAATAGACCGGCACGCAGCAGATTATCACGGTTTTCTATTTTCGCCCGGATAGCGATGTTATGGTTACGCGCATCAATATTAGGTGATATCGCGTAGATCTCGCCGCTGAAGCTTTCCCCCGGCAGAGCGTCAATCAGTACCTTAACCTGTTGTCCGATACGGATGTTTGACAGTTGATTTTCTGGTACTTTGAAATCGACCTTCATAATGCTGATATCGGTCAGCTGAACGAGGTCTTGACCAATATTGACATAGTCACCCGGGCTAAATTTACGTAAGCCGATAACGCCATCGAAGGGGGCACTGATGGTCATTTTATTCAATTTTGTTTGTGCCACAGCCTGTTGAGCTTGATCAACCTGTAACTGAGCCAGCGAGGAGTCTTTATCTTGCTGTGAGCCAACCCGCTTTTTGACTAGGCTATCGGCGCGTTGGTAGTCGATACGGCTAAGGTTAACCCGCGCTTTGCTTTCCTGCAGCTGGGCTTTATAAAGAGACGATTCGAGCACAATCAGTTGATCACTCGCCTTGACCGGTGCGCCTTCGGTGAATAACACCTTTTCGACGATTCCGCTCTGTTCAGGGCGAAGTATAATCGACTCATTAGCATTGAGTGTCCCGACGGCTTCAATCATATGAACCAACGGTTCACTTTTTACATGGACAACTTCCGCCGGTAGACCCGCCGCTTGGGCTGGCACAGCGATATTCAGTGCCACACCGATAATTAGGGGGGCAAAAAGTTGATTAAGTTTCATGATGTGTTTCATCCCTGTTGGTCGGGTTAAGTGGTGCAAAGAGTGTACATAGCATATCGGCTGCGTCACTTAAGGGCTGGGTGGAGGCTTCCACTTTAGTACGCAGTAATGCGCCTTGCCAGCAATCCCAGAATAACTGAGCTAATGCCCGTGCGGAAAGGTCGTCACGAAAACTCCCTTCCTGTTGTGCGTTTTGAAAATGTATTTCAATACAATCGATGACTCGGCTGCAGGATGAATCGATAATCTGACGAAATGAATCACTCGCATTACCCAGTTCACCCATCAGGTTGGTGAGCAAGCAGCCGGTTGTCATCGGGTCTTCTTTATATTCCTCGATGAAGAGGTCCAGTGAGGCGCGAAACTGAGTGCGTATGTCGCCGCTGGTGATGGCGCTCCATGACTCCCATTTTTCATCATCGAGTTGGTGGCTATATTCTAATACGGCGACCGCGAATTGCTCCTTACTTGAAAAATAATTATAGAAAGAACCTTTAGGCACCTGACAGGTATCTAAAATCTCTTTTAATCCGGTGCCGTGATAACCTTTGCGGTTAAACAACTCCATCCCTGTCTGCAGAATTCTTTCTCGATTGTGTTCATTTCTCTTAGGTCGAGTCATTTTGATTAGACCGGTCGTCTTAAAAAGATAAGAGCAGGATTATAAGTCCCGACTTGGCAAATGCAAATGAAGTATTAAAGAAAATTTGTCATGACTTGTAAACCACCAAATATGGTGCACAAGCTTAATTAGGTTGCAATGGGTTGCACGAATATGGGGCGAAAAAAAACCGAGCAAGCCCGGTTTTTTTACTGTGCAAAATGATTATTTTTCTAACGCCGCTTTGATGCGGTTGAGCGCGTCTTCAAGAATATCCATTGAGGTTGCAAAGGATAAACGCATATTGCCCGGTGCGCCAAAGGCAGAACCCGGTACAAGTGCAACACCGGCTTCCATGAGCAGGAACTCTGCAAGATCGATATCGTTGGCAAACCGATCATCATTGTCGATGATCTGTTGAAAGCTTGGGAACGCATAAAAGGTTCCGTCGGCAGGGATGCAATCAACGCCTTCAATCTCATTGAGTTTTCCAACCACAAAGTCATGACGTTGTTTAAAAGCTTTAACCATCTCGGCGACGCAGCTCTGATCACCATCCAGTGCGGCTTGGGCAGCAACCTGTGAGATCGACGTTGGGTTAGAGGTGCTTTGCGATTGTATTTTCTTCATCGCGCCAATCAGCTTAGCAGGCCCTGCGGCATAGCCGATACGCCAGCCTGTCATTGAATACGCTTTAGAAACACCATTCAGCACAATGGTACGGTCATAGAGTTCGGGCGCGACGTTAAGGATATTGATGAACGGCGCATCGGTATAAAGGATGTGTTCATACATATCATCGGTGGCAACCAGTACATCTGGGTGCTGCGCCAATACATCGGCTAATGCTCGTAGCTCTGCTTCAGTATAAGCAACCCCAGTAGGGTTAGATGGACTGTTCAGTACGAGTAGGCGGGTTTTGGCAGTGATGGCCGCTTCTAGCTGTGCCGGCGTGATTTTAAAACGGGCTTCCTGGGTGGTGGTCACAATGACCGGCACACCTTCACCCATCAATACCATATCGGGATAGGATACCCAGTAAGGCGCGGGGATGATCACTTCATCGCCGGGGTTTAATAGTGCTAGCGACAAATTGAAAAAGCTTTGCTTACCGCCGCAGGATACGAGAATCTGATTGGCTTCGTAGACAAAGCCGTTATCCCGTTTGAACTTTGCAATAATCGCTTTTTTCAGACCAGGCGTACCATCAACCGCTGTGTATTTCGTGAAGCCGTTGTTGAGGGCTTCAATCGCAGCGTTTTTAATATGATCCGGGGTGTCAAAATCAGGTTCGCCGGCGCCCAGGCCAATAATGTTTTTACCTTCAGCGCGTAATTCAGCAGCGCGATTCGTTACTGCCAGCGTGGGAGAAGGTTTGATGCTGTTAACGCGATCGGAAAGTTGCATTGTCCTAGCCATATCCTCTGAAAAAAAGTGGTCGTGTACCACGGTGTGTTCAACCGATAAATAATACCGGAATCTTGGAGACGGAAAAATCATTTTTATAGTCGAAAATGGTTAAAAATAAACTTTATTGCAATAAAGTGTCGTTATGAAACAAATTTAGGTGTTTTTCCTTTCATTGCTCGATCTATCAGCAGAAAGTTTTCCATAAGCGTATAATGTCCCGCTCAGTTTTTTCCTGTTATTAACGAAGAACATCGAATATGAAACAGCGCTTCCAACTACAGTCAAAGTTTCAGCCCGCCGGTGATCAACCCGCCGCGATTAAAGGCTTGGTTGATGGGATTCATGCCGGGCTTGCCGCGCAAACACTGTTAGGTGTCACAGGCTCAGGTAAGACCTTTACCATTGCTAATGTGATCGCCGAGCTGCAACGACCCACTATTATTATGGCGCACAATAAAACCTTGGCGGCGCAGCTTTACGGTGAGTTTCGCGAGTTCTTCCCGAATAATGCGGTCGAGTATTTTGTTTCCTATTATGATTATTACCAGCCTGAGGCGTATGTACCTTCATCCGATACCTTTATTGAGAAGGATGCCTCGATCAACGAGCATATCGAACAGATGCGGTTATCAGCCACCAAAGCACTGCTCGAGCGAGATGATGCCATTATCGTCGCCACGGTTTCGGCGATCTATGGCTTGGGTGATCCTAAATCTTATCTGGGGATGATGTTGCATTTGGATCGAGGCGATCAGGCGGATCAGCGCACTATTTTGCGCCGTCTAGCCGAATTGCAATATACCCGCAACGATATTGAACTACACCGAGGCACCTATCGGGTGCGCGGTGATGTGATCGATGTCTTTCCGGCGGAATCGGAAAAAGAAGCGGTGCGGATCGAGCTATTCGATGATGAAGTTGAAAATTTAAGCTATTTTGATCCGCTTACCGGCGCGGTGTTGCGCCGTGTGCCGCGGGCGACTATCTATCCAAAATCCCATTATGTTACCCCTCGAGAAACCCTGCTGGCAGCGGTGGATAAGATTCTCGCAGAATTGCATCCTCGCTTAGAGCAGCTGCGCAGTAATGATAAGTTGGTTGAGGTGCAGCGTCTTGAGCAACGGGTGATGTATGACGTGGAGATGATCAAGGAGCTCGGTTATTGCTCAGGGATTGAAAACTACTCCCGCTACCTCTCAGGGCGAGATCCCGGCGATCCGCCGCCAACTCTGTTTGACTATCTTCCCGATGACGCTCTGCTCGTCATGGATGAATCCCATGTGACCATTCCGCAACTAGGGGCAATGTATAAAGGCGACCGTTCCCGTAAAGAAACCTTGGTGGAGTATGGTTTTCGTTTGCCATCGGCGCTGGATAACCGGCCGATGAAGTTTGAAGAATGGGAGCGTCAAGCGCCGCAGATGATCATGGTGTCGGCTACGCCAAGCAAATACGAGGCGGCCAATGCGGGTCAAGTGGTCGAGCAGGTGGTACGTCCCACCGGATTACTTGATCCCATTGTCGAGGTTCGCCCCGCGCTGACTCAGGTGGATGACCTGTTAGGTGAGATTAATAAGGTGGCTGCCTTAGGGCAGCGTATTGTGGTCACGGTGCTAACCAAACGGATGGCCGAGGATCTCACCGACTATCTCGATGAGCATGGGGTGCGGGTGCGTTATCTGCATTCGGATATCGATACGGTTGAGCGGGTTGAGATTATCCGCGATCTGCGTATCGGTGAATTTGATGTGCTGGTGGGGATCAACCTGTTGCGTGAAGGTATCGATATGCCAGAAGTGTCGCTGGTGGCGATTCTGGATGCGGATAAGGAGGGCTTTCTACGTTCTGAAACTTCGATGATTCAGACCATTGGTCGGGCGGCCCGAAATATTAATGGTCGGGCAATTCTCTATGCCGATCGGGTGACAGGTTCAATGCAGCGGGCGATGGATGAAACCGAACGCCGCCGCAATAAGCAGATTGCCTACAATAAAGAACATGGTATCACCCCCGTAGGGATTCAAAAATCGGTGGCCGATATTATGGAGGGGGCTTCGGCGATTCCTGGCCGTAAAACGCAAACCGGTCGTAAAGCCGCTGAGCCGGTGGCGGAATATCAGATCGATCCGAAGAAACTTAGCACCAAGGAATTGGCCAAGGCGATGAGTCGCTTGGAAGATCAGATGTATGAAGCGGCTAAAAATCTGGAATTTGAGAAAGCGGCTCAATACCGTGATCAATTGGAAAAACTTAAACATAGTGGGCTGTAAGGCGATAGGAGTGGTGCGGTTCGCAAGCCAGCAGCCCCAACATAACCACCGATAGGTAGGGTGCGGTGAAGGATGAACCGCACCATCGGTGCCGATTATCCACCACATCATTCGTTTCAATACCGGTGCGGTTCGCAAAGCTCACCGCACCCTACGCGAAATGGGCTGAGGTGTGTGGGGGCCGTGTCCCGTGGCGATGGTTGTTGAGGTTTTTTATGTGGTTCGTAAAGCTCACCAGCCCCAAAATAACCGCCGATAGGTAGGGTGCGGTGAAGCATGAACCGCACCATCGGTGCCGATTATCCTCTAAATGTTTCGCGTGAATACCGGTGCGGTTCGCAAAGCTCACCACACCCTACCCGAAATGGGTGCTGTTTGTGGGAGCCGCGTCCCGTGGCGATGGCTGTTGAGGTTTTTTGATGTGGCTTACAAGCTCATCGACCCCTACGAGGTTCATTGTGCCGCGTCTATCGCTTCCGTAGGGGAAAAATAATCATAGTGGAGTGCCTGGGCAACCGCTTTGCAGGTTATTTTGCCTCGGTATACATTCAGCCCATTCATGAGATGAGGGTCATCTTGCAACGCCTGTTGATAACCTTTATCAGCGAGTGCCAAGGCAAAGGGGAGGGTGGCGTTCGTCAGGGCAAAAGTTGAGGTGCGAGCGACACCGCCGGGCATATTCGCAACGCAATAATGGATCACTCCGTCGATTTCATAGGTCGGCTCCTCATGAGTGGTGGCGTGGGAGGTTTCAAAACAGCCGCCCTGATCAATCGCTACATCCACCAGAACTGACCCCTTCTTCATCGTGCTTAGCATCTCCCGAGTGACCAACTTCGGAGCTGCTGCGCCGGGTATCAACACGGCACCGATGACGAGGTCGGCATGACTGACTTCGGCATCGATGGTTTCAACACTCGAGTAGAGCGTTTTTAGCTGTGGTCCATACTGCTCATCGAGGGCTTTTAAACGGGGAATCGAGCGGTCGAGAATGGTCACGTCGGCGCCAAGGCCCATCGCCATGCGGGCGGCATTAATACCGACAACACCACCGCCAATAACGGTGACTTTGGCGGGTGCTACACCCGGTACGCCACCGAGCAGAATACCCATGCCGCCCTGAGCTTTTTCCAACGCATGGGCGCCGGCTTGAATAGACATACGCCCAGCCACTTCACTCATGGGGGCTAGCAGCGGTAGGCCACCTTGTGGGTCGGTGACGGTTTCATAGGCGATAGCGATGGCATCCGAGGCTATTAGTAAGCGGGTTTGCTCTGGATCGGGTGCTAGGTGGAGGTAGGTAAATAATAGCTGGCCCGGCCGCAACATCTTACACTCGTCCGGTTGCGGCTCTTTTACCTTGATGATCATTTCTGCACTTTTGAAAATCTCGGCGGCGGTATCAATTAGAGTGGCTCCTGCTGCCGTATATTGTTCATTCAATAAACCGATAGCCGTGCCACCATCACGCTGCACCATCACTTGATGACCGTGGCTGACGAGTTCTCGCACGCCGGCTGGGGTCATGCCTATCCGATATTCGTTATTTTTAATCTCTTTGGGGATACCGATCAGCATACGGAACACTCCTCTTAGGGGATGTAATATCTTTATTATGATTATTTTTATGTAGCTGCTTTTAACTTAGCACTGCTTTAAGAGATTTATATTCTGTAAATGACTTATTAGAAGAAATATAGCGGCAGCCATGACCGAAATACAGTAATAACCTAGGGTGAAATTTTACCAATGGCTGCTACGGCGAGCCGTTAAATGCCACGGTGTGTGTCATCTATTTAGCGATGGCTTAAGCTTCAACGGGGAGGCGAATTTCAAAACAGCTGCCTTGGCCCTCAGTGCTGGACACATTAATACTGCCCTTGTGATCTTGAATAATGCCATAAGCGATGGATAACCCCATACCGGTGCCTTGACCGACCGGTTTAGTGGTAAAAAAAGGATCGAAAATAGACTTTAAGACGGTCTCCGGTATACCACTGCCGTTATCTTTTATCCGAATCACAATGCTGTCATCTTCAGTGTCTGTGGAGATGTCTATCTGTGCATCCCGGGTTTCGGATAGTGCATGACAGGCGTTCATAATCAGGTTTAGAAAAACCTGGTTTAGCTCCCCAGGATTACATTTCGTGATTGGAATAGTGGCTAGCTGACAGTTAACCTTAATATTATTTTTTAGCTCGCTTTGCAGTATTTTCAGAGTACTGTTGAGACCTTCATTGAGATTGTATTGAATACGTTCGTTGTTGCCGTCATGGGAAAAGTTACGTAACCCTTGGACAATATCTCGCAGCCGAATCAAACCTTGATCGGTATCGCTGAGCAGTTCGGCCACATCTTCGCAGATAAAGTCGAGGTCCTGTTGCTTAATCAGATCTTGCAATTGGCTAGTTTGTTGTTCGGTCAGTTGCTGCTCCGTTAGCCAGCGATGGCCGAGTTTTAGCAATGTATTATAGGCTTCGACATAGCGCTTGAGACTCTCCATGTTACTGAGCACAAAGGCCAGTGGGTTGTTGATCTCATGGGCAACACCGGCGGCGAGGGTGCCTAAGGTTGCCAGTTTTTCAGTACGGATAATCAGCGCCTGTTGCTCTTTCAGCTGGGAGTTTTGGTCGAGTAGCTGCTGATTAGCGAGAAACAGGTTGCGGGTTTTCACCTCTAGCAGTTGTTCTGCAGCCAACCGGGCTTGCTTCTCACGTTGATAAGCGGCTTTGTAGGCCTCTGTTTCGCTCATAATGTTACCTTCGATGACAGGAACTCAATGACTAAATCGCAATGGTCTGCTTGTTGATGCATACACACCGGATGAGTCATATGGATCTCTGTGTCATAGTATTGTGCCGCACCTCGTACTAGGCCTTCTGCCAAAATGCATAATTTTCGGGGCGATTGATATTGCATGACTAATATGTTGTCGGCCGGTTGGTGATAACTAAAGGTGGGTAGGTTGGGGTTTTCATAAAGCTTATTCACCTCGACATGGATTACATCATGCACGCTCAGGAGAAACCTTTTTAGATCAGGCTGTTGCGCCGTAAATTCAGGATAGCGCTGATTCAGTTGACGAAACAGATATTCGCCAAAGTGGCCAATGACCTTCGGGGTCGGAAGGGCAAGGCGAATAGAAATCTCTTGTACCAGAGCCATCAGTTCTTCATCGGGATAGCTGTGGCCAGCAGTATAAATGCCTTTCAGCTGTAGCGACGCCAGAATGGCGTTCCACGTCGGCATACCGGCTTCTTCAATGACCAGCTCTTCAAGAATATTAAAAATAACCCCTTTCATGCGCGCGCCCCTCGGTTTGCCGGTTTAAATCATTTTGCTTTATCGAGCAGTAAGAAGCTATTGCGAGCGTTACTGCGGAGTTAAGTGAGTGATTCGATAGAAATAACAAAATTAAGACCTAGACTAATGTATAAATAGCGCAAATGTCACAAATGTCGCTTTTGTGTTAAAAGTACACTATGCTATAAGTGTCATCAAGTTAAAAGGACCTAAATTGTATGAGGATTGGTGACCAAGAATGAAAACGTTAAGTACTGGTGATATAGCCCAATGGTGCGATGTGAACCTTCGCACTGTGATTCGTTGGATCGAGAAAGGTGATTTAAAAGGGTTTAAATTGCCAGGGCGTGGTAACAACCGAGTGTTGGTTGAGGATTTTATTGCTTTTCTTGATCATCATGGGATGCCGGTGCCTGAGGAACTGCAGGGGTTTGTTAATAATTGCGTGTTGATCGTTGATGATGAAGAGGCGATTACCCGTGCTATTCGGCGAGCATTAAGGTCGGCAGGTTTTGAAACAATTATTGCACACGATGGTTTTCAGGCAGGCAGCTTATTGATGCAGGAGAAACCGGCGTTGATGACACTGGATTTGAGTATGCCGGGGCTTGATGGGTTTTCTGTGCTTGAGTTTGTCCGACAGCAGCCAAACTTAAGCGGACTTAAAATCTTGGTGGTGTCTGCGCTAGATCAGCACAACCTAGATCGCGCACTTCAGTTAGGCGCCGACCAAGTATTGGGTAAACCGTTTACCGAACAAGAATTATTGAGTGCTGTTACAGGGCTATTGGGTACTGTGACACAAACATGAAACATAATTGATTATAGCGACGCCGCACATAATGTTTCATATGTGGATGTCTGTCGACGCTATTCGGGTAATAACAATACCTGAACACTAGGGGGAAAATATGAAAAGAAGAATCCTGCTCGTCGACGATGAATCCGCTATTCTCAATGCGTTAACACGACTGCTGTCACGTAATGGCTATGAGGTATTGACGGCAAATAATGGCGTGGAGGCGTTGGCGTTGATGGAGATAGAGTCGATCTCAGTGGTTCTCTCCGATTATAAAATGCCTATGATGAGTGGCACGCAATTATTGACGATTGTGCATCAACAGTACCCTGAAACTATCGGTTTAATCATGAGTGGTTACGCTGACTTTAACGCGGTTGTCGAAGCGTTGAACAGTGGTGCAGTGTTTCGTTTTGTGGAGAAACCTTGGCACGATCAGCAATTGTTGGCTGTTCTTGATGGTGCCTTTGCAGCACTGAGTGCCCGGCAACGCAAAGCGAGTTATCAACGGTTATTAATTGAAAGTGAGGAAGCACTATTTGAAATTGATGCCGGTGGTGACATTCACCTCATAAACCCCGCTGCGGTAATCCTATGTGACGCGACGGAGGACGCTGTTTTAGGGCAGCGGATCGACCGGGTGTGTCCGTTATTGGATGATGAGCAGTTAATAGACCTTTGTACGGATCAGCAGGAAATGCTTGAACTCGCTGATATCGATAATAGCCGCTCGCTGCGATTGGTGGTTAAGCCTTTGGCGACGGACCGTTGGGCTGTCTCGGCACAATATCGTGCGACGACCTCTTTAGGGGTTAGCGAGTTATTAACCCGTGAACAGCTTATGAGCTATCTGCAGAATCGGCTTGTTCAAATGGATAATCCGACCACTGTTATCTATTTGGATGTGAATGGCTTTAAACGTTTTAACGACAGTTTAGGGTTTAATGACGCAGACTGCTTATTGGCGCAGATCGCTGCGATGTTGTTAGAAGATAAGCCCATCGATAGCCAGTGGGGACGCATGAGTGGCGATGAGTTTGCCCTTGTTTTGAGTGGTCATTATGCAGCGGAGCAGATCGAGACATTAGCCACCCAGTTGCTGGCACCATTTGAAGGGTTGATCGCTTTTAATGATCAAGAGATCCACGTTTCGTTTCGGGTTGGCTATGCGGTGTCCCCCGAGGATGGTGATAGCGCGATTGAGTTAATCCGTAATGCACAAGCATCGGCGAATCACTGTAAGAGAGGGGGACGCTTTCGTGCGCAACGTTATCAGGTGGACAAAAACAGCCCTGATGTGGAGTCGATGGGCTTACAAAGCGATCTTTATCGTGCCTTGGAGCGCAAAGAGCTGTTTGTCGTCTATCAGCCAAAAGTATCACTGATTTCCGGTTGTGTGGAAGGCGCTGAAGCGCTATTGCGCTGGCAGCATGGTCGTCAGGGGTTGATCTCCCCGATGCAGTTTATTCCCCTCGCTGAAGAAACCGGGCTAATCGAGCCGATTGGCGAGTGGGTAATGGCAACCGCGAGCTCGCAACGGCGCATTTGGCAGGCCGAGGGTTTACCGCCGTTTGTGATGTCGATCAACCTGTCAGGCCGGCAGTTGCAGGATGTTTCGCTGATTTCGCAGGTTGAAAATATTCTCAAGCAGTCAGGCTTAGCCCCCGATCAGATCGAGTTAGAAATTACAGAAACATTTTTGATGCAGGATATTGATCACAGTATTGGGCTTTTGCAAGAGCTGAAACACCTTGGGATTCGGCTGGCGATTGATGATTTTGGCACCGGTTACTCCTCGCTAAACTATTTGCACCGTATTCCGTTCGATACCTTAAAAATTGATCGCTCGTTTGTTTCTGGATTAGGCGAGCAAAGAGAAAGCCTCGAGTTGATTAAACATATTATCGCTATGTCTCGAGATCTGGGTAAGAAAGTAGTGGCCGAGGGGGTGGAGTCGCAATGTCAGTTAGAGCTACTGCGAGACTTGGGGTGTGATGAAATTCAAGGGTTCTTTTTTAGCCCACCGGTTTCTGCCGAGCGGTTTAGACGTCTACTAGAGAATCAGCCGTTGGTCGGTGTTGAATACCGTGGTTCATCCAAATTTGCGGCCACTGGATTGCAGTTATAACACACGAACTCGATAGGTCGAATACTCTGTGTCAGTTAACCATAGAGCGTGTCAGTCAGATTATCGCTTATCAATCGCGTTCGTTACAGGATGTATTGTGATCATCAAATAGTCGTGCGTTTATTTAGGTACGGCACAAAGGAGTCCGAGGAGTGAAAAGCATGGATTGTTCAGAATTTACAATATTGCTGGTGGATGATGAGCCGGCGGTGCTTAGTTCGTTAAAGCGGTTGATGCGGCCCCTAAAGTGTACGCTGTACACTGCAGAATCGGCGGTTTTAGGGATTGCAGTGCTGGAACAGCATCCGATTGATCTCGTCATTAGTGATATGCGCATGCCGGAAATCAGTGGCGATCAGTTCTTGGCCGAAGTGGCTGAACGTTGGCCCGCTACCGAACGGGTGGTTATGACCGGCTATGCGGATACACAGGCGGCTATCGATGCAATCAATAACGGCCGTATTAGTCGTTTTATGTCTAAACCCTGGGATGATGCTGATGTTATCAACGTGGTTCAGAAAAGTTTTGAACTCATCGATCTACGACGCACCAATGAACGCTTAGTACGTGACAATGCTGACAAACAACAACGCCTTGAACGACTTAATCAATCATTGGAAAAAACCATTGAGCAGCGCACTCTGCAGTTACAGCAAAACCATGCAAAGCTGATTAATAGTTATCGCTCGACGGTGAGAATGTTTTCTGCCTTGATTGCTCGACGTTTGGGGCAAAATGCTAAACAAGGCGTATCGCTTAATAAGCTATTTTTAGCTGTGGTCAATCTAGCTGATGTGGATAAGAAAGAACTAAAACAACTGTATTACGCTTGGCAGCTTCGCAACCTGGGTAAACTGAGTTTTGATGATGATCTGTTAAAGCCCGCCTATACAGAATTGGCTCCCATACAGCAGCGGCGTTTTCATCAACACCCGCTACTAGCGCATGCATCGATCAGTTTAGTGGAGCCGCTTTATGGGGCGGGGGAAATCATTCGTCAGCATAAAGAGTATTTAGATGGTAGTGGTTATCCGAACGGATTGCGTGATGAAGCTATCGCGCCTGCCGCGCAGTTGTTATGTGTTGTTAATGATTTTGTTGAGCTGACTAATGGGCGTTATCAGATGCAAGCGATGAGTACGGTTGCCGCGCTGGAATATATGCGTGGTAATGCCCGTGAGCGATATAACTCTGAGGATGTTGAGCGGCTGAGTGTGGCGTTGGAAGCCCTCAGCAAAGAAGGCGAAGCTCTGCATGATCGGATTATCCGAAGCCCTGAAATGGTCGAGGGGATGACGCTGAGCCGGGATCTGCTGACTAGTCAAGGGGTCTTATTGTTAAGTGCGGGCCAGGTTTTAGATAACTTAACCATACAGCGAATGATTGATATGGAGATCAATCTAGCTGAAATTCTAAAAATTTATATCGACCAATAAGGGTGATACACGCCTGCATGGTTTCGGTGAGATAGGGTGAGCGTTATGCGGTTTTCAACATTAATAGCGATATTTGTATTAAGTACAACCAGTTTGAACACGGTGGCTGAAAGCCTAAGTTTTGGCATTGTTCCTCAGCAATCCGCGCAAAAGCTGGCGCATCTTTGGACACCTATCACCGATTACTTGAGTGTAAAAACAGGTTATAAGATCCATTTTACCACTGCGAAAGATATCCCCACATTTGAACAGCGTCTCCATGCAGGGTTATACGATATCGCCTATATGAACCCTTATCACTTTACGGTGTTTCATCAGAAACCGGGCTATCGGGCCATTGTGCGGCAGAAGGATAAGCGGATTAAAGGCATTATGGTGGTACGCAAAGATAGCTTAATTCAGAGTCTTGGTGACTTAAACGGTGCCAAGATGGCGTTTCCGTCACCCGCTGCATTTGCTGCCAGTGTGATCCCCCGTAGCCGTCTGAAACAGGATGGTATTAAATTTTCGCCTAGCTATGTTTCATCCCATGATTCAGTTTATCTCGGGGTGGCGCGAGGCTTTTTTCAAGCGGGTGGCGGGGTGCTCCGTACCTTTAATAACACCAGCCCAGCTATCCGGGAACAGCTGCGGGTGTTGTGGACCAGCGAAGGGTATACGCCTCATGCGATAGCCGTTGCACCGAGTATAAATACAATCCAGCAACAGCGTATTCGTGAGGCGTTTTTGGGTATGGCTGATGATCCCCAGGGCGCTGAATTATTAAAGAGTATCCGCTTTAATGCATTTACGCCGGCTAAAAATAAGGACTGGGATGATGTCCGTTCCCTTAATATTACTTTGCTAGATCATCTGTTGGCCGACTAAGTCGAGGGAACAGACATGTCAATTCGTTTAAAAACCATTCTGGGTGTGGCTCTAATTGAAGGCGTTTTGTTACTGGTTTTGCTGCTGACGATTATGGAGTTTATCCGCGAATCCAGTTATGAGGCGTTGAATAAACGGGCGACTACCACCGCCACTTTATTTGCCACCACCACTAAGGATGCCGTGCTGTCGTTTGATTTGGCCTCACTTGAATCGTTTGTTCATGAGGTGATGCAAAACCCTGATTTGGTGTATGCCCGAGTGCTGGCTGACGATGGTACTTTGTTTGCTGAGGCCGGTGACACATCACACCAGCTAAATGATCTGTTTGTTATGGATCATGGCGCCGATGAGATTGACGATGGAGTCTTTGATGCTACCGCGCAGATTGTCGAAGGTGGGCATCGGTATGGCACGGTTGAGTTAGGAATCGGTATCGGTTCGATTAATGAATCCATTAATCAAGTTTATACCTGGGGGTTGGTGTTAGCCTCAGGTGAAATGTTGCTGGTGGCGCTGTTTTCATTTTTACTCGGTGGTTATTTGACCGGCCAGTTACAAAAATTAAGAGAAGCCGCCACCGCTGTCGCCCAAGGTGTGTTTGATATTGAAGTGCCGGTGAGTGGACGTGATGAGGTCGCGGTGGTGGGGCGATCGTTTAACCTGATGGCCAGCAACCTTAAAAAAGCCAGTGAATCAGAGCAATGTTATAAAACGGAATTACAGGCGTTGAACCAATCGCTAGAACAGCGGGTAGCGCAACGGACTGAACAATTACAAAACCAAAATAAGCAGTTAGAAGAGACACTAACAACCCTTAAAAACACTCAACAAAAACTGATTCAGGCGGAAAAAATGGCGAGCTTAGGCACTATGGCCGCCGGCGTCGCCCATGAGATCAACAACCCCGTGAGTTACATAAAAAGTAACCTTGGGTCGTTACAAAAATACGCCGATGACCTGCTGTGTTACGCCGCGGAGATAGAGAAATTGCTGGCAGTCGAGGATGGGAGTAGCGGGCCTTCTCAATTAGCCGCGTTAAAAGAAGAGCAAGATATTGCTTACTTGATTGAAGATCTGCCGCTGCTTTTGAAGGAGTCTCTTGAAGGCATTACTCGGGTTGAAGAGATCGTGGCGGGCTTAAAGAGTTTTTCTCGCTTAGACAGCGACGATATGAAGCCGGCGGATATTAATCAAGGGATTTCCAGCACCCTTAAGCTGGTGAGTAATCAGTTGAAATATCATTGCAGTGTTCATGAAGACTATGGCGAGCTGCCCCTCGTTAACTGTAATTTGGCGCAGATAAACCAGGTGGTGATGAATTTGCTGGTCAACGCATCTCACGCCATTGAGGGGCAGGGGGATATCTATATAAAAACTCGCTGTGTTGATGCGCAGGTGCAGATTGAGATACGTGATACAGGCTGTGGCATGTCGGCCGAGGTCGTTAGTCAGCTGTTTGATCCGTTCTTTACTACTAAAGGTGTTGATCAAGGCACTGGGCTAGGGTTGTCCATTAGTCACGGTATTGTGCAGAAGCATGGTGGTGATATTCAGGTGGTTAGTGAGCTAGGGCGAGGTAGCTGCTTTACTGTGATTCTGCCGCTTGATGAGGCAATAAATGTTAGTGGTTAGCGGTAACGTTTGATAGGGATTACGGTGCTGAAAGCGTCGTCATAAAGCGAGCCGCGGTTGACTCGCTTTATGACACTAGAGCATCTTTTTATGCCGCCGTTCTTTTGATATGCCCGCCGGTGATATGTTGCACTTCGCTGCCGGTGAGTCCCTTGCCCGCGAGGGTATACGCTCTGCCAAAGCCTTTGACATAACGGCCACCGGTTGGCTTCAGCTTAAACAGCTTAAAGTCTGACAGTTGGCTGAGTTTATTAACTCTGTCCCCATGACGGTTAGCCAGTGCATTTATACCCAGCGTCCATTGCTCGGTTGAGTGAGTTAGTAATTCGGCGTCGATTGAATAGTTGACGCGTACCCGCGCAAATAGCTCATTTGCACTGTCTTCATCTTGAATGATCATCACTGCGGCCTTCGGATTAGCCCGTAGGTTGCTGGCATGTACTGCCATTTCGCTGAGCAAGACATACAGGCAGTCATCACCAATGGCGAAGGGTGAATATGATGCGTAAGGTTGGTTTTCGTCGTCAATGGTGGCCAGCTGTAAACTTTGGCGGCTGTTGATAAAGGTTAAAACTTCCGCTTGCACGCGGGCTTGTAGTGATTCTTTGCTCATGGGATTTCCTAATCTTTGTTTAGCTTAAGCTGTTGTTTAATCGCTTTAAAACGAGTGACTTGTTCGGCGATTAGTTCGCCATCCTCTTGTCGCCCTAAAAAAACTTTGAAAATATTGTTGTTGTTTTTATCTTGAAAATTAAAGGCGTAACTGGTTCGGCCTCGATGGGGTTGATCTTGAAAATCGATATGATCAATAACGCTTAGGTTGATATGCCCATGCAGGCCTGGAATCGGCCCATCGAGGTTGTAGTAACCATGGCCAATACTGCCTTCGGGAAAGCAGCCTTTAAACTCAAATACACAACCGCCATGTAAAATAATGGTGGTGGTATGCCCCCAGTTGGCGAGTTCTCGAAGCAGCGCTTCAGCTTGATCGCCCGCAAGGCTTTTACTGAGATGATTGTCCGCGTTCATTAAGGATATTTCTCCGCTAGCCATTAACAGAGCGACTCGATGGGGAGAGTCGTCTGTTAATGGGATGTTATGTTTAGAACTTGTAAGTGGCTGCTAAGGATACTTCTCGCCCGGCTTCATAGAGTTCAGACCATGCTCGGCGGTAGTATTCGTTAGTCACGTTGTTGACCGTCAGGTTGAGGGTTAAGTTGCGAAGGGCTGGCGGTTGCCATTCGGCATAGAGGTCGGTGAGGGTGTAATCATCATAGGTATCACCGGTCGACAGCGCCTGCTCTTCTGCATGTAGTAGGCGAATACCGGCTTTTAGCTCTTGGTTAAAGAACGCGCGGTTGAGATCTGCGGTCCAGGTATCAGCGGGAATGTTGTTGAGCGGATCACCGGTTGATTGGTCTTTACCACGGGTTTGGCCATAACCTAGGGCTAAATTGAGATTGTCTTGGCTGTAGAGGGCGCTGACTTCAAAGCCATAGAGTTTGG
The DNA here is from genome assembly GCF_018860855.1 of Amphritea atlantica. GTDB lineage: Bacteria > Pseudomonadota > Gammaproteobacteria > Pseudomonadales > Balneatricaceae > Amphritea > Amphritea atlantica_A. The sequence continues at coordinate 70,905 of NZ_JAHKQE010000005.1, read as the reverse complement.
CATCATCGACGTTTTCCCAATAGGTATTACCCGGGAAAGGCGAGAATGAAACCGTTTGTTCAATAAAGTTATCGACATGGTTTTCAAACACCGATGTGGTGATCGACCAGGCCGGGTTAACATTCCACTTGGCAATAAACTCGGTGTTTTCTGCTTTCTCGGCTTCTAAATCAGGGTTAGGCAGGAAGGTGTTACACATCCCCGGTCCCATACAAAAGTGTGTACCGGTACTGTAGAGTTCTTCCGCCGTCGGGGCTCTAAAGGCTCTGTCATGGCGCAGCGTGAGTTGTAAGTTGTCAGTGGTTTGCCAGATCAATGCGGCAGAGGGGGATAGAGCACTATCTGAACGGCTTTCACTGAGATTTTTCGCATCGACGGAGAAATCATCATAACGTGCGCCTAGTTCTATCGACCAAGTCGATGAAAGTGGGATATTGGCTTGGGTAAATGCCCCCCACATATCAATATCGGCATCCGGTGGTGTTGGACGGTCAGTGCCGCCACGTTCTGTTGTAAATGTACTGTGTGAACCATCAACGCCATACAGTAGGGTGATGTTACCAAGTTGAGAAAGGTTATTGATATTTAAGCCGAAAGTTTCTTTTTCGGTACTGTCAGCACGTTCATCGCTCACCCGGGTTTCATCGATGTCGATACTGTCCCAATAAGCCATGAACTGTGCATTCACCAGTGGCGATTGGCTATTAATCTTATAATCGACAGAGGCGCCATCATTGACTTGGTCCTTGTCTAACAGAAAAACACTGCTGCCATTGACTTCAGACGTACCATTCGACGGAACACCGCCTTCGACGGTGGCGTGGCGCAGATTAAAGGCGAGGGACTGATCTTCATCGATCTGCCAGTCCAGCTTTGCTAACGCGCCTTGATCTTGCGAGGATGAGTTTTCCAGTGCGTCTCCATTGCCCATTTCAATGTCGTCAGAATCGCGATAGTAGCCACTGAATAACCAGTCGACAGAGTCGGTACGGCCGGCGAGCACCGCGGTGGTGGTGCTCTGATTGTTATTAAAGTTAAAACCGTTTTTGATCAGCCCTCCGAAATCATCACCCGGCTCTAAAATATCGGCTGCGCCAATGGTGGATTGCGCCACCACGCCACCTAAAGCACCCGATCCCCAGAGGCTACTCGCAGGGCCTTTAATCACCTCAACAGATTTTAATAGGACAGGGTCTAAAAAGTAGCTAGGGCGGTGACCGGATTCAAAATCTTGTCGTACGCCGTCGACCGTTTGTAATATCTGATTACCACCAAGGCCGCGAATATTGACGCTTTGATAGCCCGGACGGGAACCGCCTTCAATCAAAATATTAGGTTCATTGGCCAATACTTCAGCGACTGACTGGGGTTGAATCGTGTCGATAGTCCCTTTATCAATGACGATCACCTGGCGTGAAACATCATCAGCGTCTTGTTCCATCCGTGTTGCATTAACAACGACTTTGCCCACATTGAAGACCGGGCTTTCAGCTGTTGATGCAGCTACTGCTGGCATCGCAATGATGCTGCTAATCAGCACCGCTAAAGGATTAGGTTTCATGAATCGTCCTGTTGAGTTGATGTGAATTAAGTTAATAAAACAACCAGCGGCTCGTTCGAAAGATTTTGGTGATCGGGTCATACCAACCCTTTGTTGTTACCGGTAGCGGAAACCTTTGACACCTTAAATCTGTGTTTTTTCGTCGTTCGCTGATCAAGAGTGAAGGCATGGTACTTGACGTGAAAACGAATGTAAATGATAACGATTTGTATTTACAATCATGTAGCGAGTGTTTTAAGATGATTGCGTTTTGCTGCTCAAAGGGTTGATTCTGAAAGGCAGATTTAAAATTTTATTAGGCAAACGCTAGGGCGAAGGTTTGAATTGATGGCTCAGTTCGTTACAAAAAAAGGCTTACTCAGTTGGCGACTATTGTTTATCGGGGCGCTTTTTCTATTACAAAATTGGGCAGTGGCGGCCCTTGGTAAACCTCATGTTATATCGGGGCATGCTGCTGCGAGTAGTCGTCTAGCCGTGGCGATTTCATTTGCGCCGCCGAGAATTAACCAAGCGCTAACAACGACTGAGTCCAATGAGAGTATCGAGGCTGCTGCGCTTGAACCAACGTTAAAGCCTAGTCCTAACGTGGTTGCAGAGAAGGCGCCGCAAAGTGCTGTGTTCCAGCCTTCGGCAGAATTAACCAAGCCTACGTTAACAAAGACAAAGGTGGCAGCGTCAACGAAGACAACGCTGGCGGTCACTAAAGCTTCCCCACCATCCGCAAAGGCAGCGCAAGCTAAACCGGTCGAGCTATCGTCTCAGCAGCCCGTTGCCTTAGCCGAGAGCAATGAGCGTCAACCGAAAACAGCGCCTGTGAATAAACGGTCCGTGGCGTCGTCAGTCGATTCACATACCGCAGCCAATCCTAATTCCAGCCCAATAGCGCACCAAGCAGGACTGGTCGGTAAGCATGAACCTATTATTACCGAGCCGGTTTTTGCTGCTCAGCCCATGCCTCCGCGTTACCCCTCGGTTGCCCGCAAACGAGGTCAAGAAGGGACCGTTTGGCTTGATATTTGGCTGGATGAAAAAGGTCAAAAATCGAAGTTGGAAGTTAGCGAGAGCTCTGGCTTAGCTCTGTTAGATGCCTCTGCGTTAAAAGCGGTCTCTGGTTGGCAATTTAAACCTTATGAAGAAAACGGTATTCGTACCGCATCAAGGGTACGTATCCCTGTTGTTTTTTCACTTAATTGATCCTTGTTACAGGTTTTAAACGGACATTATGAATATTTTTAGCTTATCCCAGCAATACCTCGGGCCATTAGGTGTGCCTTTGTTAATCTGTTTTGTACTGACGCTGTTGATTCTACTCGAACGGATTGCGGTGCTCTGTTATCACAGTATCAAGCGTAGTTTGCCCTCTGCGGGCATGTTATTGCTTGATCAACACGCCGATCAGCCACGCAGTATGCGGTCAGAAATCGCGGCGATCTGGTTGCAGAGTCGTCAACGGACACTGAATCATGGTGTTCGTTTGTTGCATATTATTGCTTTGGTTGCGCCGTTGTTAGGGTTGTTGGGGACGGTGATCGGTTTGATTCAAGTATTTGATTCATTAGGTGGGCATCAAGGACCTATCGATCCTTCAATGATGGCCGAAGGATTGGGCATCGCGATGAAAACCACGGCGGCCGGTTTGATTATCGCCATACCGGCAGTGTTGGGCGCGCATGGCTTTCAGCTATGGGTGGATAAACTGGTTAGCATGACCGAACAGGGTTTGAATGTCGCTAACCTTCGCCTTGAAGGCGTCAAGATGACGGGCGATGGTCGTGGTGGATTGAAATGATCCGCGTGCAACATAAAACGCAGCTTCACAGCAGCTTAGAGCTCACATCGCTGATCGATATCATTTTTATTGTGGTGGTGTTTTTGCTGCTCACCACCAATGCGCGGCTGCTTTCCTTGCCGGTGGATATACCCAGTAGTGATAGCGAGATCAGCCAACAAGAAACGACAACCAAGCCCATCGTCGTGAGTTTATTCAATGAATCGCCAGCTTATGCCATCGGTGAGGAACGCTTCTATACCTGGCCAGAGTTTAAGGCGTCGTTGCTGCTCAATATTGCCGTAGTCTCAACACCAGAAGTATCGATAGCGGCCGCCCGCGATGTGGAGGTAGAACCGTTATTAAAACTTCTGGCGCTGCTGAATGAGCAGCAGGTAACTAATACCCACATTTTAATGGAAGATGCACAGCCATGAACTCATTACTGTTTCGATCGATTAGACGCAAGCCTGTAAAACTTGTCACTTTTATCTGCATTAAGTTGATGTTGATAACGGCCGTCCCCTTATCGGTTTATGCCGAGCAACCGATGCGGGTGATTAGCACGGATGCTGGCGTAACTGAATTGATGTTCGCTCTAGGGCTCGATAAACAGTTGATAGCCGTCGATGTCACCAGTCAATTACCGCCTGATTATCCCAAGCTAGCTAATATTGGTTATCACCGCACTTTATCCGCTGAAGGTTTATTGAGTTTGAATCCAACGGTTGTCATCGGTAGTGAACATACGGGTCCAGAGAATGTGTTGATGGCACTCAAGCAGGCCAACGTTAAATTCGTGCCATTGAATAGTGCCAAAACGGGCCAGCAGTTAGAGGACAATATTCTGCAATTGTCAGCGGCATTGAACCAAACTGATAAGGGGCAGGCTTTACTCGCTAGCGTTAACGGTAAATTGGCTAAGATTGAGCAACATCATTTAGCAGGGGAGCGTGTTGCTTTTCTGCTGGCGATGGATGAAACCAAGTTACGTTTGGCGGGTAGAGGTACCAGTGGTGATGCGTTTATACAGCTAATGAAAGCCGAGAATGTCGCTGGGTTTGATAACTATCGGAATATATCCGCTGAATCTTTGTTAGAGATGCAGCCGACTATCATTATTGTCGCGGGGCGCACCGCTGACACGGCGGTGCCTAAGCTACTTGCGGCTAATGCCGTATTGGCGCATACCCCCGCCGGAAAACAGCAGCGTATTGTGGCCGTTGATGGTGCCTCCTTGGTGGTTGGCTTGAGTGTATCAGCGATCGATGAAGCGATCCGCTTAACGCAGCAGTTATCCACTATTCGCACGCTTGCTGTACAGGGTGATCATTGATGCCGCGGTCTGTCCCACTTTACGCTTTCGCATTGACGGGGCTGTTGCTGGTTTGTGGATTATTATCGCTGGTGGTCGGTGCTATGAGTCTGCCGGTACTTGATAGCTTACTCATTGTTGTCGACAAAGCATTTGATGCAAATTTCAGCCAGCTACACGATTATCAAGAAGTGGTGGTGTTAGAACTGCGGCTACCGCGTTTGTTATTGGCTATTTTTGTGGGCGCTATCTTGGCCCAGTGCGGCGCCGTTGTGCAGGGTTTATTCCGTAACCCCTTGGCCGATCCAGGCATCATCGGAGTATCGTCTGGGGCGGCGGTGGGAGCGATTGTTGCCATTGTTTTATTTCCATCTGCTTGGGGCAGCTGGACGATACCGGTGAGTGCTTTTTTAGGGGGCTTACTCACAACGCTGCTTGTTTATGGTTTTGCGCAATCAAAAAATGGCACCTCGGTATTGGTATTACTATTAGCCGGTGTGGCGATATCGGCGTTTGCTGGGGCGGCCATTGGTTTTTTAAGTTACTTCGCTGATGACAGCAGTTTACGGGAGTTGAGCGTTTGGCAGATGGGATCATTAACCTCTGCGAGCAGCGCTAATTTATGGTTAGCCTTCACCACGATGCTGGTCTTAATGATCGCATTTCAGCGTCGCGCACAAGCTTTGAATGCTGTACTGCTCGGTGAGTCGGAAGCGCGTCATCTAGGCATCAATGTTGAACAACTCAAACTGCAAATGATTATTCTCACCGCGGTGGGTGTCGGCGTGGCGGTATCTTGTGCCGGCATTATCGGTTTTATCGGTTTGGTTGTTCCCCACTTAGTCCGTTTGGCCACCGGATCAAATCATCACTACCTACTACCGCTGTCTGCATTACTGGGGGCCGTGTTGTTGATGTGTTCCGATCTCTTGGCGCGTGTCGTTGTGCAACCTGCCGAGTTGCCCGTGGGATTAGTTACGGTATTACTTGGCGCGCCGTTCTTTTTGGTTTTATTAGTTCAGCAGCGAAAAAATTGGAGTTGATGATGTTACAACTTGATAACGTGACTTTCGCCCCTCAAGGTAAACGGCTGCTAGATGATGTCTCTATAGAGGTCGTGGCGGGGGAGGTGTACGGCTTGCTCGGACCTAACGGTGCGGGTAAAACCACCTTATTGAAAGCCATCAGCGGTGATATTAAGACCCAGGGTTCTATTCGGTTGTACGATAAAACATTAAGCGACTGGAACCGGCGAGACTTAGCTCAGCATTTAGCGGTGCTTCCTCAAGCGAGTCAGCTGGCGTTTCCCTTCAGTGCTAGAGAAGTTGTTGCGTTAGGTTTAACCCCGTTATCCCTCTCACGAGGGCAAGCTAGCCGATTGATCGATGAGAAAATGCAGCTTACTGACTGCACTCGTTTTGCCGATCGGCCCTATCCTTCATTGTCTGGCGGTGAGCGGCAGCGGGTGCAATTAGCCCGAGTATTGTTACAACTAAGTCAGGCCGGTCGGGCACCCTTATTGTTGCTTGATGAACCAACTTCAGCACAGGATTTAGGCCAACAACACAATCTACTTGGGCTGGTTCAGCAGTTAGCTAGGGACGAAGGTTTTGGGGTGATCGCCATCCTACACGACCTTAATCAAGTGCTACGTTATTGTGATAATTGCTGTTTGTTGGATAAGGGGCAAGTTTGTGTGATTGATACCCCCGCCGAGGTGTTATCCGATGCGCGGATACAGCAGCATTGGCAGTATGAATCTCAACGGGTGGTCCTTGGTAATGGTCAGGTAGTTTTGGTCTGAAATCGGCGTATCAGTTAATCGATCGCCGGTTTTGCTGCAGGTTATTTAAAATCGTCATAAAAATGCAAATTAGGGCTTGAACCCGCTTAATCGCTGCGTATAATAGCCAGCGTTGTTTCCCAACGGGGATCAAACATTCTAGGACTATAGCTCAGTTGGTTAGAGCGCTACCTTGACATGGTAGAGGTCGGCAGTTCGAATCTGCCTAGTCCTACCAAACATAGAAAAGCCTCGCAATTGCGAGGCTTTTTGCTATCTGGACTATGCAGATGAAGAACGGTCAGTTCGAGCCGAGCGATGCAACTTCGGCGCCTGCGACGATGGCCGTAAGGGTGAACAGCGAAGCTGTGAATTATTTGTCTAGTTCTACCAAATCTATACTGACGGTTCAGTCGCTTAGAAGCCGAATATAGCTAACACCAAAGCAACTCATATGTTTCTTTATGTCAGCGCTATCAAATCAAGTTAAACCGCTTCGTATTTCGTTAGGTTTAAAACCGTATGACATGATGTTGCAGGTCGGTATTTCTAGAGGCGATACGCCTGATCAGCACAACCGAGGTTACAGAAAAAAGAGGAGTGAGTCGCGTAGGGTGGCGGTGAGGAACGAACCGCACCGATACAGCCAAACATTGATCGCCGGAGGACGCGGCTCCCACACCACTCCCACCTCCGAGTTCTCTCCTGCAAACAAAGGCATCGATGATGTATGCATCGCACTATAGTGTGATATAGCACCCAGTGTAGCGAGTGACGCTAGCATGCCCTCTGGGTGCCTCGTCACGATTGAATCCATATTTGCTGAGCAGCGAGCCAACACGAGCCAACACGAGCCAACAAAAGTATCGAGCCTTTATTTTGATTTAATGGCATCTGGCTATTATGATTGAGGCAATTTTATGGCATGGAAGCAGCCTCGACAGGCACTATAGTTCTATAAGTTGCCTACTTAATGATCGTTAATCTGCTGATATGAAGTTCGCCTTTGCCTTACCATATTTCCAGAGTCATAGAGCTTGGGAGGTATAGTGCCAAATGGCACTGTAATTGGCTGTTATGTTTCTGCGACGCAAAGGACGTGATGAAATGACATTATATATTTACAGGCAACGTTATGAATATTATTCAAACCGATAGTGGAATGACAGATGAGCAAAGATCAAAGATCATCTTTGCAGGAGACTTGATTGTTTTTCAACAACTGCCAGCAATGTTGGAATTATGCCAATACACCGATCAGCTATTATCAGAATCCTTGAATGGCCTATATCCAGAGCAAGCTCAGTACCATTTAAGTGAGCAGGATTATCGAAGATTTGTTGCCGATACACAGAAAAGAATTCAAGCTGACGATAAAGCGAAGGCGATGTTTTTTCATGCGTTGCAGGAAGCAGGTTTAGCGCTAGATTCGACCTATTATGATTACTTTGCTATGCGAGTAGTATCGGCCGAAAAGACTTTTACGGAGGGGCTGCGTACCGTCGTTGGGCATCATCGTGATACATGGGGAAGCAATATACAAGCGCAGACCAACTGGTGGGCACCTATTTATAAGATAGAAGAAGAACGGAGTATTGCCTTTTACCCAGACCACTGGGAGCATCCAACCCTTAACGATACCGCGCAGTGGAGCTTTAAAGAATATCTTGCTGCGCGCCGCGAAACGCCAGAAGGTGTCGCGGTAAGCTACTCTCCTGCACCTCAGTTATTGCGGCCAGTGGATGAAAGCAAGGCGGTAAAAATAGTGATCGAACCAGGTGATATTCTATGTTTTTCCAGTGCTCATTTACATGCGAGTGTGCCCAATACGACCAAGTTAGCACGTTTTAGCGTTGAAATGCGCACCCTTAATTTAACCGATTTGGACGTTGGCCGTGGCGCACCAAATGTCGATAATGCTGGAGGTAACCCTCAGTACCAGTGGTATCGACACACAGTTGATCAGTCACCATTGAGTATGGCGTTGGCGAGTGTATGAGCCGTTGGCGAGTACTCCAAGAAAATAGATAACAAAAACATTAAGTCGTTCGCTGTGTTCACTGGGATGTTCCGCTCGTACTTCTCTGCGCACCCCTTATGTTGGCTTCATCTTTCATTAGGAAATTAAGTTCATGGATATTTCAAGGAAATCCGGCTCGATCTGATATTGATGGTTATTTATCCCGCTACCCTCAACGTATCTACTGATATACGAATAGATACATCCATGACATCCCCAATGTCTGTTGGCCGTAACGTTGCTGAAGTCCTGCGTGCGCTGGATGCACTGCAAGCAACCGCTAAAGGACCTATTGCGACACCAGCTAATTGGCAAGCAGGCGAAGATGTTATCGTGGGTCTGTCGCTGAATGATGAAGAAGCGAAGGCTAAGTTCGGTACTATCGACGTAAAGCTGCCTACCTACGTATGACTAAACAGCCTTCTTAATGGCTCATTCGTTCGCAGGGTAACACCAACACGCTCTGTCCGTAGCTTCGGCTTGCAGGCAGGGCGTTTTTTTTATGGTGCGCTTGCCGATTGAAGTGCAGCATGCAGCTATTCTTGAAAGGGCTATTGTTAAAGGGGTTATTGTTGAAGAGGTTATTGTTGAAGGGTAAGTCGAATCCGCAGAGAGCCTAGTTACTGTTCGTCGCTGACGTTTTAAATAGCTAATAGGCTTGTAGCAGAAACAGAAAAGCCTAGGTCGAAGCCCAGGCTTTTGGTTTGGCGAGACCTGATTTTTGATCGTCAGGCGAATAAAGATTAATTAAGGCTGGTTAATTCAGCGTTTTCTTCATCGGTTTCATTGCGGCCTCGTGGGATTGAGGACGGGCATCGGTGATATGCTTTTTCAGCGATGGGGCGCAGAAGATTTGACGTTCTCCGGTTTGTAATCCATTGCCTTCAAACTGGTTGTTAATCTGTACTTTCAGACTTTTAGGTGAGCGCTGTTTCAGGATGTTATAGCAAACTAGGTGGCGCTCTTTATTTTGGATCTTATAGCTTTTTTTGCCATGAATTTTAGCTGAAGGGTTACACAGCATAACGGGTTGCCCTAATACCACTTTATCGCGACCAAACTGGTCCTGAATGGTGATTTCAACCGGTTTTGATTTTTCAGCAGGCTTCACATCGTAACATTGGAAATGTTCACCTTTTACGTCAACAGGGCCGCCATAGGGGTTAGCATCGGGGCACGTAACGGTTGTGCGTAATGTCACACTATTAACGGCAGTATCGTCTTGCAGGTATATGCTGAAGGTTCCGTCATTGAGCGTATTCAAAATAGAACCTACACCCGGCAGCGATGCTAAGTTGTATGACAGGTTTTTTGATGCGCCTAGGGGGTCATTTTGAGTCCATACGGTGGTGCTAAAAATACCTTGGGCATTATTCAAAAAGCCTAATTTATCATTCACAGGCACTTGATTGCCGAGCGATGTTACCTTCATATTTAATGTCGCTGCCGATACGCTACAGTTCTTGCCTACCTTAATATTAAAGGTGTGCATAAACATTCTATCGGCGCTGGTCTCATTAAAAGTGGCATGCCAACGAGCGCTTATCTGTGTTGGATAATCATAAACACCGGGGGGGAACTCACTATTGGTGATAGTTAATGGGCCTGAATTCTGCGTTGAGGTATAGGAAACGCTTTGAGCATTCACTAATGTAGGGCTGGCAATACCCAGGGTTGTGATGCCGAGGACAAGTAGATACTTTTTCATGATTAAATTCCATTTTGGCGATTTATTAGCGTTATGGTATTTAATCTACAAAAGTTATCGTCAGTGGGTAACTGTCGTGAACGACAGGTTAGAACGGGTATATCTATAAAAGCAGTTTTGAGGCGTTCAATAGCGAATTCGAAAGGTTAATAGTCGGATCTACTGACGGTTTGGCTGTGAATAACAAAGAAAATATGACGTGCTACTGTGAAATTGTAGGTCTTATGGGGTAAATTAGGTGGCCGATAGGCAGTGTTATCCGCGGTGCTGAGTGTCGACTCAATAATTTATCTAACTTAAGGTTCTTGTATGTTTTCAGTGATCTTTTCTATTTTGATGCCTGTTTTTGTTTGTGTCGGTATCGGCTATGGCTGGTCTAAAAGCGGAAAAGATTTTGATACTTCGCTAGTAACAGCCATCGTGACTTATTTTGCGACCCCTTGTTTAGTCTTTTATGCTTTGGCTAAGGTTGAGTTAGAACCATCCTATTTATACGATATGGGGCTAGCGGCCCTAACGGCGATTTTGGCATTTTCACTGATCGGTGCTGCGGTGCTGGCACTGTTTAAACTGCCACAGCGGGCGTTTTTGCAGGCATTAACTTGGCCAAATGTCGGCAATATTGGTCTGCCCTTATGTATGTTGGCCTTTGGTGAAGAAGGGCTCGCGTTGGCGGTGACTTTTTTTACGGTCTATGTGGTTGTGCAGATGACCCTCGGTGTGGCGTTTGTCTCTGGCAGTTTCTCGCTTAAATCATTGCTGAAGATGCCTATTATTCCGGCGACGGCTTTCGCTGCGGTGTTTTTGTTTAGCGATTTGACCGTGCCTGACTGGCTGTTTAATACAACTAAGTTGATTGGTGATCTGACAATACCGTTGATGCTGTTCACGCTCGGTGTCTCACTCGCAAGTCTGAAAGTTGGCAGTCTGAAGGTTGCCTTTGGCTTGTCGGTATTGCGTTTGTTGATGGGATTCGGTGTCGGCTTAGGGATTGTTTGGATGATGGGGCTGACAGGTGCTGCGGCTGGCGTCATTATTTTACAATGTGCCATGCCTGCCGCGGTGTTCTGTTATTTATTTGCCCAGTTATATGATCAGCGTCCGGAAGAGGTCGCCGGACTGGTTATCGTATCCACGTTTATGGGCTTTGTAACATTACCTGCATTACTTTGGTACGTGCTTTAGAGGGGAGCAATTGACCATTACTTAGTCGATTTTAGTAATGGTCAATCGATTTGAATTCTCTTTTAAGAGCTCGCCTACCGCTGTACTAACCGGTTAAATCGGCAAGCTAAACAGGTAATAAACCCAACCGGCACTGATGGCAAGACAGAGAATTAGCGCAATAGGATTGATTGACTCCCGAGGGATCGCATCGCCTAAATCTTTTTTTGTACCTGTCACCATTGATGTCACCAGTTTTTCTTTAAATAGAATACTGTGCACGACAACACCCAGAATATGTAAGCCGACAAGATAAACGAGTATCGACTGAACGAGGTGATGGGTTTGAGCACCTAAACTGGCAATCTCGTCACTGACACTGGCGTAAAACGGCCCTTCCCACATTATCTCATCGGAGGTGACTAAGCCCGATGCGACTTGCAGCATTAGTAATAGGATTAGCGCTACCACCATCATCGCCCCAGCAGGGTTATGGCCGTAGAAGTGTTTTCCTTTACCGGTGACGGTTGCTTTTAGATAGCTAATACCTTGGATCGGAGAGGTCACAAAAGAGCAAAATCGAGCATAACGAGTTCCCACGACGCCCCATAAAACACGGAAAAGAATCAATCCTGATAACGTATAACCACAATAGAAGTGCCATTGCATCAGGCTGTCATCCCAGCGACCGCTATAAATTAGAAATAGGAAGAGTAAAACAAGCACCCAGTGAAAAATTCGAGTTGGAATGTCCCAAATTTTAACCATCAATTCGATACTCCTTATGCTATTGAAGATTGGGTAGACGGTAGCTTTATAACAAACGTATAAAGCTACCGATGAGGTCTTATTTGGCGCGGTAGTCAGTGTGGCAAGATTTACATGATTTACCTAAAGGACCGATAGCATCACGCAGGGCATCAAGACCTTGTCCTGCATTGGCTGCCATGGTTTCAGTGGCGGCGGCAAAGTCTCCGAATTTTTCACCGATTTCAGAGTCTGCTTGCCAAATAGCGGCTTTCGCTTTGGTATGTCCAGAGAGTCCTTCGGCATCCATATCTGAACCTTTTGGCCACATTAGGCTGTTGTCCATTGTCCCAGCATTTTTCAGGTTATTGGCGATTGCTTGGGCGAGATCCGCATCATAATCTCGTTTACCTTTAGCCATTTCGCCTAGGATACCCATGTTAAATTTAACCACTTGAAAATATCCCTGACGGGCTTCAATTTGGTCTTTATAGGCGAAATCTTCTGCCATAGTAGGTGTAGCCACTGTCGCTAATACCGTTGCGCATAATACTGATTTAACAAACATCTTCATTGTTCGACACTCCTAGTCGTATTAAAAATCGTCATAATGGTATCACTACCAGCTATATGAGAAGAGCATAATATTATTGGCGGATAAGTAAAGTTATGTAAAGTAATGTTGCTTAATTCTTTTTCATGGCGTTGCGTTATGTTGGCTCAGTCGACGCTATTTGGGTGAGTCAACTATCGACAACGTAGCTATTTAAACCATAGATCCACGCAGTACCCGTGATGGCCGGTACTGCCGCAGCCCAGTCTTGATAGCGAGATAGAGTGGGTTGATCGCGCTAGAAGAAACCGTCGTCTGAGCATTTCTTCTCGCGGTAAATGGATTTAGCTTATTGTAGAGATAGTACCTGTTGCTGCTTTTTCTGGTTGTATGGGCTTTGAGGGCGTGCCATTAATCGTTCATTCACCAGTGCGGTGGCGAGGTTTTTATTGCCTGCCCGAAGCGCCGCTTCTAGCAGGGTACGCGCGAAGATATCTCGCTGTGCATGGCTGCCGCCAAACTGTGCGGTGGTATTGCGGATGGGCATCAGTTTTTCAATACAGCGGTTGTAGTCACCTTTAGCAAAGGCAACAATCGCTTCACAGACGGGCAGGCCTGTCTGTAACGACATGGCATGGTTGGTCACCTGTGGATCACCGGAGGCAACATATTGTGTTAGGTCTGAGAGTAGGTTGTTAGCCGCTTGTTCATCATGGTTGATGGCAAACGCGATGATGGCATGGGCATCGTTAAAGGTATAAAACAGCTGATCACTTTTCTGTTTCCAAGAGTCGCTGAGGATTTTCGCACGGTCACCCAAGGCTTCATCTTCAAGGTATAACCGCCATAAAACCGATGATGCATCGACCAACGCCATAGGGATCGGTTCGATATCGGCCCAATGAACAAAGTTATCGTATACCTCAATCGCTTTAGCCATCTCGCCGGTTTCTAGCAAGAACAGTTCATGGTGAATCGCATTATGCGACACCATCACATTATCGTTCTGCCAGTTTTGTTCGTAGGCCTGCATAAAGCGCGTGCCTTGTTCATACTTATTTTGCATCTCGAGTGCATGGGCAACGGCATGGATACCCCAAACATCCTGAGGATTGCGGTCGACCGCTTCCCGTGCGGATATTTCCGCTTGCTCATAGTGGCCGGCTTCCTCTTGACCAAAGCTGAGCATGCCCAGTAGATAGCCATACAGCGGGTGTTCTTTGTCCCAAGAGGGTAAGACGCGATAGACTCGTCCCCGCAAATTTGTTGCATCACCGAGGAAGAAGTCCAGTTGATGACCGCTGAGTAGCGCTAAGATATCCAGTGGGTATTCGATCAGGATTTCATCCAAGAGTGCTGAGGCTTTTACCAGATTGCCTTTAGCCCAGGTTTGCAGTGCAGCAACGTGCATCTGTTCACGTCGATTAAGGCCGGAGGGGTCGATGCGAGAGATTGTTTCTAGGCTTTCTAGCGACCATTGCAGATCATCACGGTCGGTGGTCCAAAGATTGATATGGCCGTTAAAAACTTGGCCCATCACGAAATCGGGTTCAGCTTCTAACATCTGTATAGTGAGGGGAACGGGGTTCTTAAAGCGACAGAGATCGGCAATGACTCTGTTATAGAGGTCTAGGGTTGATGGGTTATGAACGGTGATATCTAAATCGGTTAAATCCTTCACAAGTTTCTCTCCTTAGGCTCCTCAGGTAATGACGTTTAGCCGGTCATTAAGATAAATTATCTTTGTTTAACCCTGAAATAACCGCTCAGCGAATGCTGAGCGGTTAGCTACCTGATTATTTAGGTTCAGAGAGTGAAGCAAATACCCCGCCAAGTATGGTCAATATCTGATCAAGTTGTGCCTCAGTGATACACAGAGCCGGGCTCATGTTGATGATATTGTTGTATTGCTCGAAACTACGGTTAGTACGGCCAATCAGTAATCCCGCTTGTTTACAGGCGTTAGCCACTTGAATGGCAACAGATTCATCCACGGGTTCTTTGGTGGTTCGGTCTTTGACCAGTTCGATACCACAGAAGAGTCCAAGGCCACGAACATCGCCGATAATAGGGTATTTCGCTTGCAACGCTTTTAAGCCTGCCAGCAGGGTTTTACCCAATTCGGTGCAATTTTCGAGTAGATTTTCATCTTCAAGAATCTTCATATTAGCGGCAGCCGCCGCAGGGCCCGCTAGACAGCCACCATAGGTCGAAATGTCTCGGAAATAGCCCATTTTATCGTCTGATGAGTCTTCCTGGAGGCTCTCATAGACCGCTTCAGTGGTAACGGTACAGGAGATTGCTGCATAGCCTGATGCGACGCCTTTCGCCATCGTAACGATATCAGGTTGGATATCATAATGCTGATAACCAAACCATTTGCCCGTCCGACCCAAGCCGCAAACCACTTCATCAATGATGAGCAGGATGTCGTATTTTTTACAGATCTGTTCGACCGCTTTCAGATAACCTTCCGGCGGCAGAATAACGCCGCCACCTGCTGTGATCGGTTCAATAATCACCCCACCAACGGTGTCTGGTCCTTCACGAAGAATGACATCTTCCATCAGTTGGGCGGCTTTTAGGCCATAATTTTCGGTTTCACCAAACTGGCTGCGATATTCAAAACAGTGTGGGAATTCGACAAAGTCAGGTACAAAGGGACCAAACTGATCTTTGCGTTGTGACTGACCCGTAGCGCTCAGTGCAGCGAGGGTGGTGCCGTGATAATCACGTTCACGGTAAAGAATTTTGTTCTTTTTGCCCGCGTATTTTTTGTGAGAGATCTGGCGTACCATTTTAAAGGCTTTTTCGTTAGCCTCAGAGCCTGAACTAGAATAGAAAACGCGCTGCATACCGGGCATCTTCTCGATCAGTTTTTTGGCAAAGATAGCGGCAGGTTTGCTGGCCATTGAGCTGGCAAAGAAGTTGAGTTGCATCAACTGCTCGCTGATCGCATCGACAATCTCTTTACGGCCGTAGCCGACATTGGTGACCCAAACACCACCGGCGGATGCATCTAGGTATTGGTTGCCTTCGATATCCCAGAGGTTTAAACCCTCTCCTTTGACAAACAACGGCATCCCTTTTTCGGCAGCAGCACCGGGTGTTAGATGGTGCCATACATGCTCTTTGTCATGGGACCTAATTTGTTCAGTATTATATTCGCTGTACTGTGACATAAGGTTACTCCTGTTATACGTGCTATCAGGCATCGCGGTTAATTGAAAAGGGTGCCCAGCTTTGGCGCACGGGCATGATTTCTAATGTGTTGATATTGAGGTGGGCCGGTAACTGTGCGATCCACAGTAGCGTATCGGCGATATCGTCCGGTTGAATCGCTTCGGCGCCCTGATAAAGGTTGTCATAGGCCTGTTGATCACCGCCGGTTCTGACCAGTGTAAATTCACTTTCGGATAACCCTGGGGCTAAGCAGCTTACGCGCACGCCGGTGCCGCCTAAGTCACAGCGCAAGGCGAGGGAAAACTGCTCGACAAAGGCTTTGGTACCGCAGTAAACGTTGCCACCGGGGTAGGGCCAGTTGGCGGCAATGGAACCAATATTGATAATGCTGCTGCCTTTACCTCGAGCAATTAACTTGGGTAGCAGGGCGTGGGTCACGGTGGTGAGCCCTTTGATATTGGTATCAATCATGCGGTGCCAATCACTCAGTTCTGAGTGTTGCGCCGGTTCAGTGCCTAGCGCTAAGCCGGCGTTGTTAATCAGTAGATCAATATTGTCAAACGGCGCTTTCAGGTTTTCAAAAGCCTGTTGCACTGCAGCGGTATCACAGACATCTAGGCTGAGTGTCATCACGGCTGTTTTAGGGGACAGTTCAGCGGCGATATCGGCTAGGCGCTCCTCTCGGCGGCCGGTAAGAATTAGGTTCCAACCCGCGTTGGCGAAGCGGCGTGCAGCGGCTAAGCCAAAGCCTGAAGTGGCACCGGTAATAACGGCTGTTTTGTTCATCGTGAACTCCTTAACTAAAGATAACTTGGCTGCTGAAGTAGAGGCTGGTGCTGGACAACAGCATTAGAACGGGTAAGGCGATAGGGCGAAACGACAAGGGTGGCTTGCGGTGGAATAACCACTGGCCGCCCTGCACCCCAATCACAGCAGGAATTAATAACAGTAGGGTGGGTTGTAACAGAGCGTAAGTAACCACGCCGCTGCCAGCCATTAACCCAATGGAAATTAGATCGGTGCCGCTGAGAAAGATCACCATCGTGGCACGTTGAACCTGGGCAACATGGGCGGTCATTAGTAGGTAGCAGACAATCGGAAGTCCACCGACTGAGGCTGCAGCGGTAAAGGCGCCGGAGATTCCCCCGATACCACAGGTTTGCCATTGGCTGGCTTTTATCTTGAGGTTACGGACGAATAGGATCCACAGCGCCATGCCTAAAATGGCGATGCTGATAATGAATTTTAGAATGGGGTCGGGCACCTGAATCAATACCGTTAGGCCTAGCGGCATACCGATAATGGCGCCAATACTCAGGTGTTTCAGTAGAGTACGATCGGCGGACTTCCAGGCACTCGATAACATGCCGATAGCACCAATGGCATCGATAATAAGAATGACCGGTACACTCACCTGCGCTGGCCAGATAAGACTCAGTCCGGATATCGCAATGGCCGCAAAGCCAAAGCCAGTATAGCCACGCACAAGGGCGGCGATAAAGACTAATAGCATGGCCAATTCCTGATGAGGCATAAGCAGATCTCCGGTATCAATGACCCGTCAAATACAAATAATGGCGATCGGGTCGTTGGATATACGGTAGATGGGAAAGGGGGATCTGCTATAGGTCCAGCGCAAAGGAAGTTTAGTACCAGCGTTCTAAAATTGGGCAAAAACCTTTTTTAGTGCCGCAATGCCCGGTTCGATCTTATGGTTAGCAATAGCGGAAAAGCCCAGTCTGAAATAGTTTTTGGGTGGATTAGCAATGGGAAAGTGGATCGCTCCGGGTTCTATCAGAATGCTGTTTCGAGCCGCAGCCCATGAGACTTCCTCGGTATTAACCCCCTCAGGGGCTTTTAACCACATCGAGGTGGCGCCGGAATTGACTTCCTGAGTGGTGCGCATATGGGGAAGATGGCGGTTAACAGATTCAACCATCCGTTGAAGTTTAGACGCATTGATCTCACGAATTTTGCGTAAGTAGGTATCGTAGTAGCCGAGTGAGAGGAACAGTGCCAGTTGTCGCTGATTATTGACCGGAGGGTGGCGATACATCAGACGGCGTAATGCGCGAATCTCAGAGATCAGCTCTTCATCTGCCACCATATAGCCGATTCTGATGCCGGGCGAGATCGATTTTGACATACTGCCGATATAAATTACTCGGTTGTGTTCATCGTTTGCTTTCAGGGCGGGTTTGGGGTCTAGCTTCATGTTGATCTCGGAGTCGAAGTCATCTTCGATAATCACTAGATCCTGATTTACTGTCATATCCAGAAGAGACTGGCGTCTCGGGTCACTGAGTTCAGCACCGGTTGGCACCTGACTACTGGGGGTAATGTAGAGATAATCACAACTATCTAAGCGTTCATCAACGATGATGCCATCCTGATCCACTGGCTGCTGATGTATCTGACTGTCAAACAATGAAAAAATGTTAAACGCATCGCGAAAGCAGGGCGTTTCAACACCCACCTTCGTGTTTGTATTGCAGAGTAAGTTGGCCAGCAGGTAGAGGGAGTTCTGGGTGCCGATGGTCACTATGATCTCGTTAGGCTCGACATAGATCCCCCTTCGAGGTAGCAGACGTGTGCGTATCTGCTCAATGAGAATGGGATCGTCCGAGTCCACCATGTCATTGAGCCAGTATTTATTCCAGTGTCCACTCATACTTTTACGGGCAACGTCCCGCCACTGTTCTAATGGAAAGAATTCATGCTGAATCTGCCCGAATATGAATGGATACTCAAAACTTTGCCAGTCGTTGGGTTTGACGATATTCAACTCAGTACTGGGTTTTTTTCGGAATCGGTGTTGCCAGTTAGGTGAGCTATCATCTGACCTGTGCACTACATTGGTGCTAATGGCTTCGGGGCTTCTGAAATCGTGGGCCACAAAATAGCCTTTTCTGGGGCGAGCTTCGAGAAAACCGCTGTCGACTAAACTCTCATAAATAAGCACGATGGTATTGCGTGAAACCCCCAATAACTGGGCTAATCGGCGGGATGATGGTAAGGGCTGGTTGAACGGCAAATTTCCCGAGAGAATAAGGTTAACCAAATGCTCGCGAGTTTGCTCTTGAAGGGTCCGTTCTGGATCAAATTCGATAAGAAAATGTTGTTCAAGCATGTTTTGCTCATCTATTGAAATGTTATTGCTCCAATCTGATGCAAATAATAGTCCATCTGCTGCCTCTGGACCTATTGTTTTAAATGCTTGGATCTATCGCTTATACCACGTCTGCTTCTAGTCTGGTTACAGATCAACCGATTTCACACCTCTAGGAGTATTAATATGAGCGCAAGAAAGATTACCCAGTTTGTTAAAAAAGCAGCCACGCTATCGGTTCTTGCAAGTGGATTTGTATTTTCCAGCTTGGCCAGTGCCGATACGGTAACGATCGGTTACCAGGGAATGATGAATCCTTGGAAAACGGTGATAGCAGAGAAGCAGCTTGAGAAAGCGACTGGGATGGATATCGAGTGGCGTCGTTTTGATTCGGGTGCCAAAGTGATCACGGCAATGGCCTCCGGCGATATTGATATGGCATCTGCGGGTTCTAGCCCCATTGCTGCGGCGGTGAACCGTGGTTTGGATATCGAGCTGATTTGGATCTTAGAGAATATTAATGATGCTGAGGCTCTTGTGGTACGTGATGGCTCGGGTATCTCTGCGCCACAGGACTTAAGAGGCAAAAACATCGGTGTGCCTTTTGTATCGACAACTCACTTCCATATGTTGTTTGCCATGGAGCAGTTTGGTTTAACTGAAAAAGACGTGAAGTTGATCAATATGCAGCCGAATGCGATTAATGCTGCATGGGAACGGGGCGATATCGATGCTGCCTTTATTTGGGATCCAGCGCTGGGCCGTATTAAGCAATCAGGTCATGTGCTGTTTAGTTCCGGTGATCTTAGCCGCTGGGGTAAAGCCACCTTTGATGGTTTGGTGATTAATAAGTCATTCGGTGAAGACAAGCCTGAGTTTGTTGCTCAGGTGATTAAGTTGATTGCCGATGCCGACAGCACTTACCGCGCTGAAAAAGATAGCCTAACGATTGAGTCGCCTATGATCAAAGGGATTGCTTCGATGACTGGCGGTGCTGTGGAAAACGTTGCCGGTGTCTTGGCACTCTATGACTTCCCTAGTTTGACCGAGCAGACCAGTTGTGCCTGGTTGGGTTGTGGTGCTGAAGGTGGCGCGTCTAAAGCGTTGCAATTCACTTCAGAGTTTTTGAAGGAGCAGGGTAAAGTGCGCGCGCTCGCAGATGATTACAGCGTGTTCGTTAACCCATCTTTCGCCGAAGCTGCCGCCAAGCTTTAATCTTTCTGCTAGATAACCGTTTCGCTTAGGTGGCTGATGCTGTCACCCATCTGAGTGAAAGGGTTCGAGTTACACGGCTGTTTATAGGAGATTAGCTATGAGCCGATTACAAATTCGTGATGTATCCGTTCTTTATCCGGGAGTGAATGGTGGTGAAGCCGTCACCGCACTTTCAGGTATTAATTTTAATATCGAACCGGGGGAGTTTGTGGTTGCACTAGGCGCTTCCGGGTGTGGTAAAACAACGCTGCTAAACTTGATGGCAGGTTTTATCCAACCCTCTGAAGGTTATCTGACACTTGGTGAGAGTAGCATTGCTGGTCTACCTCGGGTCGCATGTGGATTAGATCTGAAAGATCAGATTTCAGGGCCGGGCAAAGACCGTGGAGTGGTGTTCCAGAAGCATGCTCTATTACCTTGGCTGAATGTTTTAGAAAACGCCGCGTTTGGCTTAAAGCTACAAGGGGTTGGCGAGAGCGAGCGTAAAGCGCGCGCCGCTGAGTACCTTAAATTAGTTGGCTTAGAAGATTTTCATAATCACCCCGTTTATCAATTATCTGGCGGGATGCAACAGCGGGTAGGTATCGCCCGTGCGCTGACCAACGATCCACAGATGCTACTGCTAGATGAACCGTTAGGCGCATTGGATGCCCTCACGCGAGAAGTGCTGCAGGAGTTACTGTTGGATGTCTGGTTAGAGACTAAGAAAATGATGTTCTTTATCACTCACAGCGTCGAAGAAGCTCTGTTTATGGCGTCACGGTTGATTATTATGTCGCCGCGTCCGGGGCGTATTACCCATGAATTTCCGCTGGAGTTTAATAAGATTTTTCTTGAGAACCGAGATGCTCGGAAAGTTAAATCTATGCCTGAGTTTATTGCTATGCGAGAGAAAGTGTTAGGTATTATTCACGGCGATGAAGCTGCAGGTGGAGGATTACACTAATGAATCAGACAACAGCTGCTACGACACCGGTTAATGCTAAGGTGTCGATTAACCCAGTCGCAACACCCAGTATTCTGAAACGCTGTTTATCCGTATTTGCCGCAGGTCCGGTAAAACCGGGTGAATCCTACGGTGCGCCGGGACAGGGTAAAAGCTTAGCAATCAGTTTATTCACCACGGCGTTACTGATCGGTCTATGGTATATCGCCACCTATTTTCAGTGGGTTAAGCCGTTATTCTTACCATCCCCTGGCGCTGTTGTGATGCGTTTTTGGGAGGTGGCAACTGAAGGTTTTGCTAACGCCACGCTGCTGGAGCATACCGGCTGGAGTATGATGCGGGTATTCTCTGCCTTCTTATTGGCGTTGGTCACCGCTGTGCCCATCGGGATCTTTATGGGGGTTAATCGTATCGCTCGCGGTATTTTTGATCCGATTATTGAGTTCTACCGTCCATTGCCGCCATTGGCCTATTTGCCACTGGTTATCATCTGGTTAGGTATCGGTGAAGTATCCAAAATTGTACTGATCTATCTGGCGATCTTCGCGCCGATGGCGCTGAGTGCTCGGGCCGGTGTTAAGTCCGTTGCGATGGAGCAGATTCATGCCGCTTATTCGATGGGTGCAAGCCGCTGGCAGGTGATTCGTCAGATTATTCTGATCAACGCCTTGCCTGAAATTTTGACCGGTATGCGAATCGGTATTGGTTTTGGCTGGACAACGTTGGTGGCGGCCGAAATGGTTGCAGCACAGGCCGGTTTGGGCTTTATGGTGCTCAATGCAGCAGAGTTTTTGGTCACTGATATCGTCATCATGGGTATTATCGTTATTGGTATCATCGCTTACCTATTCGATATGTTGATGCGCTACTTAGAGAAAAAACTGGTTCCTTGGAAAGGCCGCTGATACCGGTTGAGAGTATTCACGCTTGATTTAAGGCCGTGAAATATAAAGACAGATAGACCGCTTGCCGTGTTTATCTGTCTTTTGCATATTGGCAGGCTATGCCAGTGGTCTATCCAGAAGTGCTTTTAATAAGTGCTTTAAAAAGTGCTTTTATAAAGGCTGCCATCCCGTCGCGAAAAACATCTTTAATCACTTTCCTCACATCACTTTTCTAACCTCAAATTTTCTAAGGTTATCAGTATGTTCGGTATAGCCCGGTTATGGCTTGTTAAACACCAGTCGATTGTTAACATCACGACTCTGTTTAATCAGGTTGGGGTCTATGTCGCGGTTCTGTTTGGCCATGCGGTCATAGAGCAGTACATTGACGGTGGCTGCTAAGTTCATACAGCCGGTGGTCGGTATATAAACAACGGCATCGGCGGCGTTAATCGTGGCTTGATCTATCGAGCTATCCTCTGGGCCAAAGACATAGAGAGCATGCTCTGGGTGGACGAAGTCGGGTAGGGGGGTTGCGCCTTCGGCGAGCTCGATACAGACCATTTTCTGCGGCGCCTTCGCTAACCCAACAAAGGACTCGACTGGGGTTAATGGCACCTTCAGATGAGCGTCACGGGTGTCAGTATGATACTTAGCCGCTCTTTCAAAACGGGTGCCGTTATAGAAGATCGCCGAGGCGCCATAGCAACCCGCCGCCCGCATGACCGCCCCGACATTGGAGGGGCTTTTAGGGTTACACAGCGCAATGGCTGCTGAACCTAGGTTTTCCACAATACAATCCTTATCCAATCAGGTTATCCGAAAATCGACCAACCGGTGTGCTGCACTAGCTTTTCCAGTGCCTCGGTGCCCAGTTTACTGTTGCCCACGTTATCGAGTCCCGGTGACCAGACGGCGATGGAAGCCTTCCCCGGTGCGATGGCTAAAATGCCGCCACCGACACCGCTTTTGCCGGGTAAACCGACACGGAAAGCGAATTCACCAGAGCCATCATAGTGACCACACATTAACATGAGAGAGTTGATACGACGGGCACGTTGGGTGGATACCACGCGGGTGCCGGTGACTGGGTTTCGGCCATTATCGACCAAAAATAGACCGGCTTTAGCCAGTTGTTGAGTATTCATGGCGATCGAGCAATGATGAAAATAGGTTCCTAGCACACAATCGACAGGGTTATCTATCCGTCCGAATGAGGCCATAAAGTGAGCGAGGGAGGCGTTACGATCCCCTTTACTCTGTTCGGAACGCGCTACTTTTTCATCGATACTGATGCTGTCATCATCGGCGATAAAACGCACAAACTGCAGAATTTCCGCCAGCGTTTCTTTCGGCTGGTGGCCCATCAAAATAGCATCGGCAACGGCGATCGCACCGGCATTGATAAAGGGGTTGCGGGGTTTGCCGTGTTCATGTTCTAACTGCACGATGGAGTTAAACGGGTCGCCCGAGGGTTCGCGGCCAACCCGTGCCCAGAGAGCATCACCGAGTTTGCCCAGTGCAATAGTCAGGGTAAAGGCTTTTGAGATACTCTGTATCGAGAACAGTTGTTGGCTATCGCCGGCGCTAAAGACACGGCCATCCGCCATCGCTACGGTGATAGCAAACTGATTAGGGTCGATACAGGCCAGTTGAGGAATATAGTCGGCGACTTTTCCCCGTTCTTCACTGGCACCTATTGTGGCGACGATCTCGTCGAGTATCGCTTGCATCGGTCTGTCTCCTATCGTCTACGTGAGCGACCCGTTGGTTTGCTATGTCTGCTGTTGCCGCGACCTTTCTTTTTTGCTTGGCCGAAATCCTGCTCAAGGCTAGGTTCGTAGCCGGGTAGCCACTGTTGCATTAAGTGGCCATCAAGGATTTTGTGTACTTCATCCAACAGCCATTTCTCATCGGCGCTCAATAGGGTGATTGCAACACCGGTTTCGCCAGCGCGCCCTGTACGGCCAATACGGTGGATATAATCTTCCGCATTGTGGGGCAGCTCATAATTGATTACATATTTAAGTTGCTGAATATCTAAACCGCGAGAGGCGACATCGGTGGCCACCAAAACGCGAATCGAACCCTCTTTAAACCCTTCGAGTGCTCGTTCACGGGCGCCTTGGGATTTATCTCCATGAATGGCGGCGGTTTTTAAGCCGTCTTTGCACATCTCTTTAGCAAGATCATCGGCGCCTTTTTTAGTGCGGGTAAATACCAGTACCTGCTGCCAGTTTTTCGAGCCGATCAAATAGGAAGTGATCTCTCGCTTACGGTGCTTGTCCACTTCATAGGCGATCTGTTCGACTTGACTGGCAGCGGCATTACGCTGATCGACCTCAATCAGCAGTGGATGATTGAGCAGCTGTTGGCTGAGTTTAAAGACGGCATCATCAAAGGTGGCTGAGAACAACAGCGTCTGACGGCTTTGAGGAACCGCCCGAAGAATTCGCTTAATATCATCAATAAAGCCCATATCTAACATTCGATCCGCTTCATCTAAAACGAAGAAGGCCAGTTGACTAAGGTCGACTGCCCCGCGGGATAGTAGATCCATCAAACGGCCAGGTGTGGCCACTAGGATATCGACACCTTGGGCAATGGCATCCAGCTGTGGATTTACGCTGACACCGCCATAAGCGACGACGGTACGCAGTGAGAGGTATTTACCATACTCCTGAAAACTTTGTGCAACTTGTTGCGCCAGCTCCCGCGTAGGGGTCAAAACCAGTGCACTAACGATATTAGCGGAGGTTTGTTGATCGGCTAAGGTATGTAAAATAGGCAGGGCAAAGGCCGCGGTTTTACCGGTACCTGTTTGCGCGCCAGCCATGAGATCCTGCTGTTTGAAAATAGCAGGGATCGCCTCCTTTTGTACGGGAGTTGGCTGGTTATAACCCTTTTCTTCAATGGCTTGCAGCAGTGAAGGGTGTAAACCAAAAGATGAAAAACTCATAACCGAAACCTAAACGTTTTAATTGGCGCGAGTTTAGCAGATAAGCGATGTTTTTGCGGCTCAAAAAGTGACTAAAAATGGTACCGAAGCAGCGCTAAAGTGTTCGTGTTAGGTGGAAGAGGATGAAAACGGGGGAGAGAGTGCTGTTAGTGCAAAATGATAGCGGGGCCAAAACGCTATGAGTAGCCCCGCATCAGCTTATAGATTGCTCATTAAGTCTTCGAGGGTGTGATGAACTTTGTTGACCCATACCCGACTGCGCTGTCTTTCCATTAAGCCTAGATGTGGGGCTTCGTTGTCTTTCAGGTTGGCCGCGGCCCAAAAGCTCAGACCTAGTTTCTCGATCTTCTGCATGGTAGGGGTGTGTAGTGCGGGGATATAAAATTGAGCGACTGGTTTTTGGTTTGAATCAAACCCCTGCAACGCTGCTAAGGCTTCAATATTACTAAAGTCGGTGCCTCGGCCTTGGTTCTTGGCGACAATTACGGATAGTTGATGGCTGTATTTGTTGAGGAAGTTTTCCAGTAGATTTACAGAATCGGGGCCGCTATCGACGGCATACCAGTAGACTAGTTTAATGCCCATCTCTTGACACATGTCGATAACGCCATTCTCTTCGATCCAGCGATCGAGAAAGCGTTCGCTTTGTGCTGGAAGGTCGATTAGGACATTGCAATCATCCTCTAATGCCAGTTCCATAATCTGATCGATACTTTCAAAGTGATCAAGATTAATTGTTCGGGTGTAATCGAGGTAATAGCGACTAAGTGTCGGGTGTGACTGATCGGCATCCAAGCCGACATAGGGTTGTGATTTATCCAAGAAATATTGTGATAGCAGACGGGATAATACCGATTTGCCTACTCCGCCTTTTTCACCACCGACAAAATGAATCGTACTCATGTATTTAATACCCGTAATAATCGTTAAGTGTAATACTGAGGTATAAAATGCGCTAATGAATAAGGGATTTCAAGCCTATTACGTTAATCATTGGTCTGAGGCGGTAAATCCGTCTAAATGCACACTGCATCAGGGCCTAAGTGATGAATAGCTACAGCTTAGGATCTCATTCAACCAGATCTTGCTGCTTGTCATATACGATCAACTTAACGAGTGCAGGCTTTTATTATTTCGGCCTTGCACCCGTGAAGGGAATGCTTTGAACGTTTAGATTAAAGGGTTCTGACCCATTTAATAGGCTCGGGTATTGATTAGCTGACAGGCAACTCTTAAGCGCGAAGATAAGACCAACCAGCGGCTTGCTGATGAGCAAGGTACTGCACAGCGGCCTCCACCAGCTTAACGTCTGCCTGAGCCGTCAGGGATTGCGCTTGTAGGCTATTACGACACATCACCAGTCGACTTAAAATATCTGAGTCTGTCAAGGTGACTGCCACTGCCATTGCGGGGCCATTGACGACGATTTCCACTTGGGCATCGGGTTCTAATTTGAGTAAATTACGAGCGTTATTTTGTGCTCGCTTTAATGCATCCACTGTTGGTGCATGGATCAACAATTGAGTAACGGGCATGAGACTGTCCTTCTAAAAATTAAAGTGCGTTTGCGATCTCTTGAGCCATTTTTTGCAACCTGTCTGTGCCGCGATCTCTTGGACGGGGCAGATCAATGGGTTTATCTAACACGACGTTCGCCGGTGAACCCGATAGTACAATGACTCGATCGGCTAAATACACCGCTTCTTCAATATCGTGGGTGATAAACATCACGGCTTTGCGCGTCTGTTCCCAGATCGCCAGTAACTGATCTTGTAAATGCTGACGGGTGATCGCATCCACCGCACTAAAGGGCTCATCCATTAATAACAAGTGTGGCTTGACCGCTAATGCTCTGGCAATGCCGCCCCGTTGTACTTGGCCACCCGATAGCTGGTGTGGCCAACGCTCAGCCAACTCGTCCAGGCGAGTCAGTTTTAATACTTCGTCTATACGATTGTGTTTTTCTTCGGCCGTCAGTTTGAGCCCTGTCAGCCCGTAAGCCACATTACTGCGCAATCGACGCCAAGGCATGAGGCGACCATCTTGAAACACCACGCTGCGAGAGCGTCGGGTTTCGTCTTCTTCCACGTTTAGCGAAATAGTGCCATGACTCGCTGAGGTTAGGCCCGCGACACAACGTAACAGGGTTGATTTACCAACGCCTGAACCACCAACGACCGCTATAAACTCGCCGTCTTCTATTTGAAGGTTTAAATTGGCAAACACGGGGTCAGGGTTGTTACCGTAGTGATAACTTAGGTCTTCGATCTTTAGGATGGGCGCCATGTTAACACTCGCTTTTCAATGAAACCAAACAGGGTATCGCTCAAGGTGTAAACCAGAGAAATAATCAGCATGTAAACCACAACCACTTCGTAAGCACCCACGCCTGCGGCTGAATTCATCTCTTGTCCCATGCCGGGGACGCCCAACAATTCAGCGGCGATCAAGGTCATCCAAGCTTGTCCGATACCGGTGCGAATGCCTGAAAAAATACCCGTGGCAGCACCCGGTAAGGTTACTTGAAAGGTTTGACGTAAATGGCCATTTTGACCAAAAGCACGGGCCAGTTCATAAAAACGAGAATCCACATTGCGTACCGCAGAATAGGTTGCAAAGTAGTTTACCCAGAATACACCTATGGCAATCACGAAGGCGGCTCCCGCATGGCTTACTTTAAACCAAGCGATGGCAAAGACGACCCAGGCTAATGGCGGAATTGGACGTAGAATCCGCGCGAGCAAAGCATGTAATGCGTCTAGCAGCGATGAAGACGCCGCTAATGTACCCACTAAGAAACCAAGAAACGTACCAATTGCTAAGCCCCATGCGTAATGAACTAAACTTGAGAGGACTGCTGGCATTAAACGTTCGGATGTCCACTCATCAGCCAGAGCTTGTGGCAGTTTAAAGGGGTCTGGAATGGTGCCAGCCGCCGCCCAGCCTGCCGCTTGCGCGTATTTCCACAACAGCACAAATGCGGCTAGCCCTAGGATTCCCAGTAAAGCACGTCCCCATCGTGAGCGTGTTAAAGGGTGAGTGTGTGATTCCATGATGTGGAATTACTCCCTAATGAGTTCGTTATAAAAACGAACATCAAACAGTGCGTTTAGGTCCACGCTTGCTTTAAGTGTGCCTTGGCTGGCTTGAAAGTCATGCATGGTACGGGTGCCGTCGATAATGGCATTCGGATCTGCTTGGAACTGATCGTGTGAGTTCTTTAATGCATTTAAGATAATGTGTTTCGGTAAACGACCGCCACCCACGTATTTACCAACCGCTTTAACCGCTTGTTCTGGGGCGTTACGCAGTTCATTGGTGGCGGCAATGTGTGCTTTCACGAGCGCTTTTACCAGTTCAGGATGCTCATTGATCAATGATTCACGCACGGCTAATACAGCGCCTGGCTGATGAGGGAACATGCCCGAGCCAGAGGCCACGACTTTTGCAGCGGATTTTTTATCACGAATAATGCTGACGACTGGCTCTAAAATAGCTGCGCCATCGACCGCTTCGGTCATCAGTGCTTGCTGTACCTGAGCTGCGCCTTGGTAAATGATGTCGATGTTTTGCTTAATCTCATCACGGCTCATACCCAACTGGTTTTGCAACCAATACTGTAAGACGGTTTCAGGTACTGAACCCCTAGGGAAGGTGGAGATAACGGCTTTACGGCCTTTATCCGCTTTAAAGCGGGCAAAGGCTGTTTTTGCATCACCATTATCAAAGTAAGGAGACAGTTCGCCCAATGCGATCATGCTGATTTGTTCAACAATGTTAGAGGCAACCACTTTAATATCTGCGCCTTTGGCGCGAGCAACCATGGCAGGCCCAATACCAAGATAGGCAACATCTAATTGACCGGCTAGGAGCGCTTGCACAATAGCGGGGCCATTTTGAAATTGGAACAACTTAGGATCGCTAACGCCGGCGTTTTCCAAGGTGTCACCTTCCAAAACAATAAATGCTTGGGAAATCGGAATAATGGGCATATAGCCAATTTCAAGGTTTTTGTCGGCCGCAGTCACTAAACTACTCCAGCCACACAAGAACAAGGTCATCAGGGCCACGAATCGGGACATTAGAGTACTCCAGAGAATTAAAATTTGGCTATGAATTATATATAAACTAAAAGAATATCAAAGCTTATTTTAAGATCATTTAGAACTAAATAAATAAGCATATTTTATGGGGAGGCAATTGAGAGGTATTTTACAGGAAACATATTTTTAAACCCGTCATAAATTACCTGTCGGCTATGGCTTATAGGGGCGATAGCGGTAAACAGACAAAGTGATCGCATCACAATTATCATGCTAAAGATTCATTAGACTAGTATATCGCGCTGTAACGATATATATTTCGTTATATCGTGTTGTAGCGATATTATGAGTTTTGGTGAATTCACGCCCATGGTGATCGATAGTGCGGGGTGATGAATTTGTTATGAGGACCGAAAGCTTGTGAAACCTGTATTCATCGTCCAATTGGTTTTATGTGATGAAGCCAAGTTGTAAAAATCACAGTCCGAGAATACCTAGGGGAAGGCTATGAGTGCCGCTGAACTCGATGAGATGATAAAGGCGTTATCGCATCCGTTACGCCGAGATATTTTGCATTGGCTAAAACAACCTGAACTGTATTTTTCTGCCCAGGTACACCCACTAAGTTTGGGTGTATGTGCCAGCATGATAGATCAACAGGCAGGGTTGTCACAGTCGACGGTATCGGCACACCTGGCAAGTTTACAGCGGGCTGGTTTTATCCGTAGTAAGAAAGTAGGGCAATGGAATTTTTTTTCGCGTAATGAAGCCGTTGTTCAGCAGTTTTTGACACGCTTGAATGAGCAGCTTTAACTTAATTATTTAGACAGGAGACTGTAATGCCAACTATTTTTGATTCGCTCACCATCGGTGATCTGACATTGAAAAACCGTATTGTTATGTCACCGTTAACCCGCTGCCGTGCTGATGAAGGTCGGGTGCCGAATGTGTTGATGGCGGAGTATTATACCCAGCGCAGCAGTGCAGGGTTGATTTTGTCGGAAGCGACCGCCGTTAGCCCGATGGGCGTTGGTTACCCAGATACACCGGGAATTTGGTCTGATGAGCAGGTACAGGGTTGGAAACTGACCACCGATGCGGTACATCAGGCTGGTGGGCGTATTTTTCTTCAGTTATGGCATGTGGGTCGCATCTCCGATCCCTTTTATCTCGATGGTGAGCAGCCAGTTGCTCCTAGCGCAGTTAAACCGGCAGGTCATGTTAGCCTTGTACGGCCGATGAAAGATTATGTTGAGCCACGGGCGATGACATTGACCGAGGTTAAAGCGGTTATCGAGGATTATCGTCAGGGCGCGATTAATGCCAAAGCCGCTGGTTTTGATGGTGTGCATATTCACGGTGCCAACGGCTATCTGTTGGATCAGTTTCTGCAAGATAAAACTAATCGGCGGGATGATGAATATGGTGGTTCATTAGAAAATCGTGCTCGTTTAATGTTGCAAGTTACCGATGCTTGTATCGAGGTTTGGGGTAAGGATCGAGTTGCCATGCACTTAGCCCCGCGAACAGATGCCCATGATATGGGTGACTCAAACCCGAAAGCGACCTTTAGCTATGTGGCTACAGAGCTTGGCAAGCGTGGAATCGCCTTTATTTCGACACGAGAACACGCCGCCGATGACAGCTTAACGCCGTTGTTGAAAGAGTTGTTTGGTGGTCCTGTGATCGCGAATGAGAAATTCACTAAAGCGCTGGCTAATCAGTGGTTGGCCGATGGTAAAGCCGATGCGATTGCCTTCGGTGTGCCCTTTATTGCTAATCCTGATCTGCCTAAACGGTTAGAGCTGGATGCCGAGCTCAATCCACCGCGTCCGGAGCTGTTTTATACTCCAGGTGCTGAGGGATACACCGATTATCCGACCTTGGGCTAAATAGCCGTAACGGAGCGTTAAAGAAAGTAACAGAAGCCTGTATTATGCAGGCTTTTTTCGTTGTTAACGTCAGCGTTTAGGTTACGCAGCGTTTTATAAGTTTTATCTATAAATGCGGGGCTTAAGCTATGCGGTGTGGGTATGCGTGTATAAGCGCCATCGTTCATCGCGGAATTACTGAATCATAGAGTCGTTAAGTTGAACTGTTAATAACTAGAGCCATTAAGTAGAGCTATTAAGTAGAGCTATTAAGTAGAGATAGGCAGGGACATTATGGAAAATAATTTTTTAGCCACGATTGAGTGGCTCCAGCTATTGGGCAGTACGCCGTTGGAAATACTCGCCACCGTTAGTGCGATTCTAGGCGTGCTACTGATCGCCCGACAAAATATCCTTGGCTGGCCGCTAGGCATTCTATGGGCGTCTATCTCTGCTTGGTTAGCAATCACCGAGTGGCAGCTAGTGTCAGATGGTATTCTTTATCTCTCCTATATTCCTATTCAACTCTACTGCTGGTGGGTTTGGCTAAAGGGCGGCGTTACTCAAGCGCAGCCTTTTGTGCCACAGTGGCTGTCTGGGCAGCGGCAGTTATTACTGATCACAGGGGCCATTATCTGTATCACTGCATGGGGACAAGGGATCACTGTTTTGGCCGATAAGGTCAGCTGGATTCCTCAGCCTTCACTGCTGTGGCTAGATGCGATCACGACCGTATTGAGCTTTTTTGCTCAGTTTTTACAGGCGCGTAAGCGGATGGAAAACTGGGTTATCTGGACCATCGTTAATGTGCTCGGCATCTATATTTATTGGTTGAAAGGCTCGCCTATTTATTCGCTTCAGTATGGTATTTTTCTGCTGCTCGGCGTCTATGGCTGGATTCAGTGGCACCGGTCATGTCAATCGAAGCCTCAATCGTCAACGCCGGTGAATTCCTGATGCGGATAGTCATTACTGGTGCAGAGTCTTCCGGTAAAAGCACCTTAACCGAACAGCTTAGTCAGCGGTTAAATCTCCCTTTTGCACCCGAATATGCCCGTGTCTACCTAGAACAGAATGGGCAGGATTATGATCTCGATCAATTGGTACATTTGAGTCAGCTCCATCGGGCCTATCAGCAAGCACAGGTAGGTGATGCGCCGTTGGCTATTTTTGATACAGACTTGATCAACTATAAAGTCTGGGCAGAGGTGGTTTTTGGCCACTGTCCGACGATGATTAGCGATGCAATGACCGAAGAATCATCTCACCGTTATTTGCTCTGTAAACCCGATATCCCTTGGCAGCCTGATCCGTTGCGTCATAACCCTAATGATCGGGAGGTGCTCTATCAGCGGCACCTAAGCGAGATACAGCAGTTGAACCGGCGCTATGAGATTGTAGCGGGGGTGGGAGAGCTGCGCTTGGTTAATGCGTTGGCGGCGTTTGAACGACTGCTTGTGGATTAGATTGAGTGCTTAGTTGCGCCAGACGTGGCTTCATCAAAATAGCTTACTGAGCATCGAAATCCCTGTGTTGTACTCTTTCGGTCACGAATCAGTTAGGATGATGAATAAGCTTTAAAAGTACTCACTTGCGACCGTGTAATAGAAGGCGATTAATGATCTGCACCCGCTTCCATGCCGTTATTTCATTCCTGTTGATTTTGTGTGTTTGTCTCTTTTCTGGTGCCTCTTTCGCCACGACTCAAAAGATCCCAACCCAGGTTATTGGCAGCGATACGGTCAAACTTGAATCGTTCAGAATGGGCTATTTTGTTGATAAAACGGAAGCGATGACGTTTGCAGATGTGCAACCGCAAAGCTTTATACCCTCGGCCAACGGTTTATCGCTAGGCACCACGTCGAAGGTGACTTGGGTAAAGATCGAACTCGAAAATGCTAATACCTCGCCGATTAAGGTTTACCTTCACCACCCGTATGCCTATCACAACAGTAAGGTTGAGCTTTATGAAGTGGTCGATGGCCAGTTAACGCGGTCCCGTTTGCTGGATATGGATGATAAAACAACGTTGCAGTGGATGTATCGTGGTAGCGCGGTGTTTGATATTGAGCTGCAGGCGGCGCAACATAAGACGCTGTTTGTCAAAAGCCAAGCGTTTTCTCATCAATGGTTTAAGCTGAACCTTTACGATGAAAATCAATCCAAACGGGCGCTGCTAGGTCTGTATACTGATATTGCGCTCCTAGTCGGGATGATACTGGCGCTGATTATCTATAACTTTTTGCTGTTCTTCTCTTCGCGGTTAAGAGAACACTTTTTCTATGCCTGTTATCTGGTTTCGGGTGGCTTTTGGATCGCCCTCTCTTATGGCTTGCTGGCCGACCTGTTTGATGTCTATGGCAGTATTACGTTGAAGTGGCATCTATCGTTAGTGTCTATGCCGATTTTTATCTTGCTGTTTATGATCAATATTTTTGAAACCAAGAAAAAATACCCCGTTGAACATTGGGCGTTGCTGTCCATTCTGACGTTGTTAACCGGTGAGTTTATCTATGGTTTATTTGATATTGTCACCGCACTAAAGTATTCCAGTACACTCGCCGCGCTTATGATGCTGGTTACGCTATGTGTGACCCTGTCGATGTTGGTGCGTAAGCATCCTATCGCTTTATTCTTTCTGTTGGGACATGGCTTATTTATCGGCTTTAGTGGCTTAGCCGTTTTGTTTTATAAGGGTGAAATCGCCTTTAATTATGTGAATAGTCATGGCGTCGGTATTGGTATCGTACTTGAAGCATTGGTGTTGGCGCTGATTATTGCTTACCGTATTCGCTCCTTGGAAAGTTTAAAAGCAAATCAAGCGGACCTTCAGCTATTAGCCTCAACGGACCCATTAACACAGCTGTTTAACCGCCGTCATTTTAGTCTTGCTGCGAACCAGCTATTAGAACAGGCGGTACAAGCACAGCAACCTGTGTCTATTGCGATTATTGATATCGATCACTTTAAGATAATTAATGATACCTATGGGCATGAACTGGGCGATAAGTCCATTAAACAGGTTGTCGATGTGATTCGCTCCCAGTGTCGCCACGAAGATCTGTTAGCCCGTTATGGTGGCGAAGAGTTCGTGATTATGATGCCAGATACCTTTGCGCAAGAGGGCTTTTCACTGTCTGAACGCATCCGCCAAGCAATTGAGGCGATGACCTTGAAAACGGATCGCGAACAGTCGGTTAACGTCACCATCAGTGTGGGTATCGCCGAAGTGGACGCTAGAGCTCCAGATCTGCAAGACACCATTAACCGGGCTGATAAAGCGCTCTATCAAGCGAAGAATAACGGTCGTAATCAGTCGCAGTTGTTTGCGGAATAGGGCGGATCGTTGGTGTTTCAACGGCTTGATTACCCTTGAATGCGTGAGGCCAGCTTATGATGCCAGCTGAGTGAGTGCTCAAGGCTGAGTGTCTCTTAGGTTAAGGGTTCTAAAGCCATGCGGAGCCATTGTTATACTTTTTTATTGGGCAATCGGTTAGGATAGATAACATATTATCAATTATGTTCTATTCCTCCGTCATAGAAGATGGCTAATGACCTGTATTCGCCCCTATTTATTGATGCTTGTGTTGTTATTGCTAAGCGGGTTATTTCCTGCGGCGAGTTGGGCTGCGGCACCTGTGCAGGTGATTCAGGGAAGTGCCGTTAAGCTTGAACAGTTTCAGATGGGGTATTTTGTTGACGAAACACAGCAGATGACCTTTGATGAGGTTTTGCAGCAGACCTTTAAGGTATCGAACAATAGTATTTCATTAGGCACGCATGCGAAAACCACTTGGGTGAAAATCGAAGTAGAAAACAGTAACGCTACCCCCTTTGAACTTTACCTTCACCACCCTTATGCCTACCACAACCGTGCGATCGAACTCTATGAGGTTGTCGATGGTAGGTTGACCCGCGAACGGGTGCTGGATACGGATGATAAAAATACTCTGCAGTGGATGTATCGCGGTAGCGCCGTGTTTGATATCGCGTTACAGCCCCATCAACGCAAAACATTACTAGTTAAAAGCATTGCTTATTCGCATCAATGGTTCGCGCTTAATCTGTATGATGCCGACCAATCCAAAAGAGTCTTATTGAGCCAAAGTACCGATATTTCATTGCTTGTCGGTATGTTGCTAGCCCTGATTATTTATAACCTATTGTTGTTTTTATCATCCCGTTTAAAAGAGCATTTTTATTACGCCTGTTACCTAATTTGTGGCGGGTATTGGATCGCGCTCTCATATGGCTTAATCGCCGATGTTTTTGAGGTATACGGCGCTACCGCTTTTCATGGCCACTTGGCCTTAGGCGGCATACCGATCTTCCTATTGTTGTTCATGATGACAACGTTCGAGACGAAGCGAAAGTATCCTATAGAGCACAAGGCGCTACTCTGGACTCTTATTATATTGGTGGGTGATACTCTCTACGGTTTATTTGATATTGTCAGTGCGCTGCAGGATTCAACCACCTTTGCTGCCCTCATGATGGTAGTCACCTTGTCGGTCTCTGTATCGATGCTGATTCGTAAACATCCAGTTGCCTTGTATTTTTTATTAGGCCATGGGCTCTTTGTTATTTTTAGCGTGCTAGCGGTTTTATTTTATAGAGGTGAAGCGGAGTTTAACTATATTAATACCCACGGTGTTGGTATCGGTATTATGCTGGAGGCCTTGATGCTTTCACTGATTATCGCCTACCGTATTCGCTCGCTTGAAAGTATGAAAGCAACCCAACTCGACCTGCAACTGTTAGCCTCAACCGACCCCTTAACACAGCTGCTTAACCGTCGCTCCTTTAATACTGCTGCGAGCCGGCTGTTAGAGCACGCCGCCCAAACAGGGCAGCCGACGTCTGTGGTGATTATCGATATCGATGACTT
This sequence comes from Amphritea atlantica, assembly GCF_018860855.1. Lineage (GTDB taxonomy): Bacteria > Pseudomonadota > Gammaproteobacteria > Pseudomonadales > Balneatricaceae > Amphritea > Amphritea atlantica_A. Next base: position 35,188 of record NZ_JAHKQE010000005.1, on the reverse strand, counting down.
TAAAAGGATTAATGACAGCTATGGTCATGTTGTGGGTGATAAAGCGATTAAACAGCTCACGGATGTGATTAGATCACACTGTCGTTGTGAAGATGTGCTAGCGCGATATGGCGGTGATGAATTGGTGATTTTGATGCCGAATACCTTGCAAAAAGAGGGGTATATCGTCGCTGAACGTATACGACAGACTTTGGAGCATACGGCTATTAAGGTTGACCCCGGTGAGTCGGTTTACATGACCATTAGCATTGGTGTTACGGAGGTTGAAGATAATCGACGGGATGTCCAAGAGGCCATTATTCGAGCCGACAAAGCGCTCTATCAAGCGAAGAATAACGGTCGTAATCAGTCGCAGTTGTTTACGGAGTAAGACCTCTCGTTGGCTTCAACCGGTTGATTACCGTCCTGACTGCTCAATAAGCGGAAGCTTCTTTTTATGAAGACTGGTTTTATAAAGCTATTTTTATAAAGAGGTTTATATGGGGTATAGGCGTCGAGCGGTTAGTCGATAAGGGGCGCTGAGATCGCCCCAGCTCCCTGAGTGTTCACCCCATCCGCTTAGTATTTACCCATTTCTAATACCGTTGTTGCGGTGACTTTATCATCCTGCATCGCTTTGACCGTGACGTAATACGCATGACCTTTACCGCCAGAGCAGGGCGGCATGTAGGCTCCTGCTTTATCCCAACCTGGGCTGCGATGTGCTTCAATGCTTTTAAAGCCTTCAGGCAGGTCAAATGAATGGCCCGCGACGGAGGGGATAGTTACTTCGCGCTCGCTGCCATTAAACATAAACTGCATGCGCCCATGTCCACCGTTATCCATTTTTTTAGAATCACGGTCGCTGTATTCCAGTACGATTGCGTTGGCGCCTGCTGGAATATCACTGACAACTAACGCCGGCGTGGATGGATTCTGGCCACCAAATTTTTGGCATTGCTGTCCTGCAGGTATTTGATTGCCATCCCAAGCCGTATCAGCAAATTTAGCCTCTAGGGCGAATGCGTTAGCACTCATCACGGAGGTCACGACTAATGGAAAAAGTAGTTTAGAGTGGATCATAACGGCTCCTATCACTGTGTTTTTTATTCTGCATATAAGCAACGAATGACGTCAGTATAGGCAGGGTTTGTTAAATAGCGTATCCAGTATAGTGATAATAAGCTTCAGTGTGATTAAGTTGTGCTAATTGTCGTTAGATAACTCTCGCTATTGTTGCTCAGTGCGTAATTCCGTTAACGCATGTTTCATGACTTCCAGAGCAGCGCTGAGACTCAGTGCTGCGATGAGGGCTGCAACCGCGAGATCGGGCCAGCCGGTGTCGGTTGCGAGAACGCCGCCAGCGGCCATCATCACCGCGATATTACTAAGCGCATCATTGCGGCTGCATAACCAAATGGAGCGCATATTGCTGTCGCCGCTGCGGTAGCGAAACAGCAGTAAGGCAACCACAGCATTAACGACCAGTGCTGACATCCCTATGGTGCCCATCACAATGGGATCGGGTGTACTGCCGGTATAGGCGCGATAGATAGCGCTGCCAATGACCCAAAGGCCGAAAGCAGCCATCGTGGCGCTCTTAAACAGGGCCGCTTTTGCGCGGACATGTAATGCCATGGCGATGACGAACAGCGTAATGCCGTAGTTCACAGCATCGCCGAAGAAGTCCAGAGCATCCGCTTGTAACGATATTGAACCGCTGGCAATGCTGCCTACGATCTCGACAAAAAACATCACTGCGTTACTTAACAGGGCGATCCATAAGATACGCCGGAACAGTGGGTTATTACGTTCAGTATCCGTTGTATTGTCACAGGCACAGCTATTACATCCCGCCATGGTTGATACACCCATTTATTTATTAGGCTAAAAGACATAGTCTACAACCTACAGTCGCTATAGGTTCAAGAGGAACTTTGAAAATGGCACAACAATTTTCTATTGGTGAAATGGCGAAGGTTGGCAATTGTCAGGTGCAGACTATCCGCTATTACGAAGAGATCGGGATGTTACTGAAGCCGAGTCGCACGGCGGGTAATCAGCGTGTCTATACACAGGCACATCGAGATCGCCTGAATTTTATCCGCCATAGCCGTGAACTGGGGTTTTCATTGGCGCAGATTCGAACAATATTGGCGTTAAATGATGATCCGAGTCATTGTTGCGCTGAGGTGGATAAAATCGCCCGTGCGCATCTAAGCGAAGTCGAATCAAAAATCGCAAGGCTAGACGATATGCGCACAGAACTGCAGCGGATGATCGGCGCGTGTGCAGGAGGGCTGGTGTCAGATTGCCGTATCATCGAAGCCCTATCTGATCATAGCTTGTGTCTATCGGATGAACACCAAAAATGATCTAGGTGGCTGTTATCTTGAGGTTTTGCTCAAGGGAGAGAAGGGGTTTTATTAGGTTGAGTCGGGCAGTATTGGTAAAAAAAAGGCCCGATGACGGCATGCCGTTATCAGACCTTTTTTAAAGCGTCACATTCAATGATGAGTTAAACGCTTAGCTTAGTAGTCGAACTTAGCCGCAGTGTAGATCTTGAAGGCTTTTTCCCAGATTTCGCCAACTTCACCATTACCGACAGGCTTGCCATCAAGTGTAGTGACCGGAGCGATCTCTTTAGATGAGCTTGTTACCCAAACTTCGTCAGCATTACGAACTTCATCCATCGTAACGGTGCGCTCTTCAAGTTTCAGAGAACCGTCTGCTTTGATGCTGTCGATGATGATACGACGGGTAATACCCGGCAAGATCTGGTTGTCCTGAATCGGGGTGCTAATAACACCATCTTTAACAATAAACGCGTTGCATGAACTACCTTCAGTCAGCTCACCTTTAGCATTGTAAAGCAGTGCTTCATCGTTGCCGCTTGCATGGCCTTCCTGATAATGGATAACGTTACCCAGCAGTGCAGTAGACTTAATGTGGCAACGCTGCCAGCGTAGATCTTCAGTACTGATCAGGCTGTATTGATGCACTTTAGCGCGGTCAGCGGGTTCAGGTGTTTTGATGCCGAAAGCAAAACAAAAGATTGTTGGTTCAACATTTTCTGGGTAAGCGTGGTTACGCTTGGTGTCAGTACCACGGGAAACATGTACGTAAACACCCAAGTTTTCGCCGAGGTCGCTGTTTTTAGCGATCAGATCGTCGAGCAGTGTTTTCCACTCGTCAGCGGTGTGGCTGTTTTTTATCTCGATGATAGATAAGCCGTTGATCATACGGTTGATATGAGGCATCAGGCCTACAGATTTACCGTTGTAGTATGGAATAACTTCGTAGATACCGTCGCCAAATAGGAAACCGCGGTCGAGTGGAGAGATGCGGGCTTCTTCTAGCGGCAAGTATTCGCCATTCAGGTAAGCAATGCTCATATTAACCTTCCTTAAACGTGTTAGGGATCATGCGTAACGGGCAGCCGAAGATATTATACTCGGGCTCTATAACCTTATTGCATGTTCCAGAGTTATTTGACACTGAGTTGCTGAATATTTTTGATCGTAAACCGATCGGAGAACAGCTTCTGGGTCTCGTGACTGTACAGTAAACCAAGCTTTGCTTGTGGCTTTGAGCTGACGGTAAACTGCAAACTGACTTTTTGGGTTGCACCCAGTTTCTTAGAAAAGAGGAATAGTTGCAATAGCTTGAAAAAGATAAGAGAAATAATCTGTTTATGCTGGTTATTTAGCAGATGATATTGTGAAAATGTATAAATAAGGCGTAAAAATCTGCCGTGACATCATTTTGCGGGGCAACAACTAGTCTGTTCAGGCGGTGTTAACAATGATCTCTCGCCCACTTTTTACCAGGAGTTGGGGCAAAATTCGGTCATCATCTAAACGCCAGCAGGCGCAAAAGGGCAGTTCCGGTGGTTTAGGCCCTGGGTTGACCTGCACCAACCGTCCCTGTTCTAAATAGGGGCGGATGACCGGTTCTGGTAGAAGTGCCATACCCGCTCCTTCAAGCGTTAAGGTGAGTAGATTGGCGACCGAGCTACAGGTATGAAATATCGGTGTTTCCTCTAGCGACCGAAACAGAGTTTGCAGATAGTCCCAGGGGCGAGTGTCCCTCGGAAAGCTGAGAATAGGGGATTGGCATAGGCTTTCGACACTGTTAACCGGATTGTCTAACAGGCGTTGTGGTGTGGTACACCAAGACTGCGGGAAACTACACAGGGGTTCTGTGACGAGTCCGCGCTGGTTGTTATCCCCCGCGACCATCAATGCGAGATCTAACTGATTGTCCTGTAGTTGGCGAGTCAGCGTGGGCGTGACATCACTGATGAGCTCGAAAGACATCAGTGGATGTTGCTGTTGCCACTGTTGTAGCAATGGCGATAGATAGAGGTGCCCTAGGGTATCGGTAATGCCAATTCTGAGGGTGCCTTTTTGTGGGTTCTGATCGGTTATCTGTTGTTTCATCTCTTGGCTAATGGCCAATAGCTTTTCGGCGTAGGGCAGAAGCTGCATACCGCGGGATGAGATGCGGGTGCCACTCTTATCACGGATAAACAGCTGTGCGCCGAGCTCCTCTTCTAAGGCGTTGATTCTGGCCGAGATCGCCGGCTGAGTTGCATGCAGCTGTTGGGCGGCAGCATGAAAACTACCCAGTCGGGCTACTTTTACGAAGGTGTTTAAATTTCTCAGACGCATGGGACAGACTCAGAAGATAATGTTGTCACTATATAGAAGCTTGCTGACGGAGCAAAGCACCAGCGATAAATCTCAGCAGTAGCTCAGGGGTAATCGGGTGGAGAACTTAATCTCTTCCATGGCGAAGCTGGAGGTGACATCGGTTAGCCCCTTAACGTCAGTAATCAGTTTTTTATAGAAGCGGTCGAAGGAGTCAATATCCTTGGTGACCACCCGTAGTAGGTAATCCCACTCGCCGGCCATACGATAACACTCCATCACTTCCTCAAAGCTTAATATCGCCTCGGCAAACTGTTTTAACCATTGTTCTTCATGTTGCTGTGTTTTGATATGCACAAATACCGATACGCCGACACCAATTTTTTTGCTATCTAACAGGACGACACGGGCTTTGATAATACCGGCGCTTTCTAACCGTTTGATACGTTTCCAGCAGGGTGTCGTGGATAAGTTAGCCTGTTCAGCAATGTCGGCAACGGAAAGGGTTATATCCTGCTGCAAAAGATTGAGTATTTTCTTATCGGTGCTATCCATGACAAATTAATCTTCTATTTATTTAATATAGGAAAAATTATTCTATAGATGACCGTTTATTGCCAGTAAAAAGCAAAAAATATCTATCCGCTAGGTTTTATACTTTGATCTGTTGAATGATGCTTTGAGGAGTGACAGTTATGAATGCTTGGATACAGCAGGCGGTGGCGTTGATTAAGGCGGATGCGCAACGCTCTGCGGATACCCATTTGATTAAATTGGACGTGCCGGTGTTAGCGGGGATCGATCTCTATCTGAAGGATGAGAGCAGCCACCCGACCGGAAGTTTAAAGCACCGTTTGGCCCGTTCGCTGTTTCTTTACGCGCTATGTAATGGCCAGATTCGTCAGGATACCACGGTCATTGAAGCTTCATCTGGTAGTACGGCTGTATCAGAAGCTTATTTTGCGCGCATGATTGGCGTGCCTTTTGTTGCCGTGATGCCGCGTAAAACCGCGAAAGCTAAAATTAAACAGGTCGAATTTTATGGCGGGCGCTGTCACTTTGTTGAATGTGCTACCGAGATGCATGCTGCGGCTGCAACTTTAGCTCAGGATTGTAACGGTCACTTTATGGATCAGTTTCGCTATGCCGAGCGGGCAACCGATTGGCGGGGTAACAGTAATATTGCTGAAAGTATCTTTAGGCAGATGCAGCTTGAGAGGCATCCGGTACCCAGTGCGATTGTGATGAGTGCAGGCACTGGTGGTACTACGGCGACGTTAGGCCGGTATATCCGTTATAAGGGATTTAATACCGAGTTACTGGCGGTTGATCCCGAGAATTCGGTATTTTATGACGTGTGGAAAACCGGTGATCGGTCGATTGAGATTAATCAGGGTGGGCGGATTGAAGGCATCGGACGGCCTAAAGCGGAGGAATCTTTTCAGCCGAGTGTGATCGATCGTATGTTGCAAGTACCCGATGCTGCGTCGGTAGCTGCGATGTATTGGTTGGAACAGTTGATGGGACGAAAAGTGGGCGCGTCAACGGGGACGAACCTATGGGGGATGTTAACCCTAGCGGCTGAGATGCGTGAGCGGTCAGAGCAAGGTTCTTTGGTCACCCTTATTTGTGACAGTGGTGAGCGGTATCTCGATAGTTACTATGATGCGGCATGGGTCGCGGACAATATCGGTGATGTTGCCATTTATCAGCAGTCGTTAATCTCACTGTTGGATGGCGGTTCTTAGATTGAATTCTTAAGTTGAGTGCTTAAGTTGAGTGCTTAAGTTGAGCTGATAGTGATGATGGATGTTTAAATCGGAGGGGAGACAGGGGCAGAGCTTATGTCTGCAAGAATCGAGAGACGGCAGAGCGATCGGTTAAGTGATCGATGCCGTTGAACAGGCGCAGAGTTTACCTTGTTAAGCGTTAAGCTGCCCTTTGATTATTCCTGTATTTTTAACGCTTTCACCTTGGGTAGCGCTTGCATCTTTGCCTTATTGTTAGGGGTTTTCTCAAGAGTGCTTCCAGAAGTGCCTGCTGGATTTAATTCCTCTTTATTGCTCGCGGTTGCGGTGCAGGTTCCCGTCGATGGGTGTCTATCGCTGCAGTCATCCACCGTTACGCAACCACCGGAGCCACACCAGATATCGGCAGATGCCGGAAGGCTGACAGCGGCTATACAGGGGAAGAAAAAAACGGCTATATATTTTTTAGGTATTATATTCATTGAAAATACTCGTTGGTTGTTTGGTCTTATTTGAGCATGAATATCGTGGTAATCATAGCGCTTGGCGTAATGGTGATATCAGGGCGTGAAAGCTGTATCGGTGCTTGTGATCTTGCTAATTGATGGCTGATAGGTTTTTTTCAGCATGCTTAGGAAAGGGTCTATCGATTGAGCGTGTTGCGCTGGTGACGTTGGAGCGCAGCGTCAATAAAAAAGGCTGATGGGGTATCAGCCTTTATTGAGTATCACAAAAACAGCTAAGTATGACCGTCGTCTACGAAGCGGTTTTGAGGTTTTAGTCGGTATAACCGATCAGCGCCCGTAATCCAGCAATGACGCTGTCGCCTTCTTCTAACGGCAGGCCGTCTTCGGTAAGCTGATTAATGCGGGTAACGCCATCAACACTGCCCAGTTTTGACAGATATTCGATGATGGCCAGAGGATCGGTTTCACCCAACAGGTCACGACCGCTCCACAGGCTAAAGAAGGTGATCAGCCCGTAAGCGCCCCAGTTGGATACATCGGCAATCAGCAGTTCATCCACGCAGGTGGCGGCGGGCATGATATCCAGCCCTTTGATTGCTTCGGTGATGTTACCCATGCCGATTTCGTTACCGCCATCACCAATACCGATGGTTGGGCATTTAGCATTGTTAACAAAGGTGTCAAAGCAGGCGGTCCGTGCGCTAATGCTTTCGCCGCGCATGTTGTAGTAGTCGCCGTCTGCTGCTTGTCCTGGGCGTTCAATAGACAATACCGCATCAGGGTTGTAGTTGTAGAGCGCTTGGAAGGCTTCTAAGGTGCGTTCCTGGTGTTCGCCGACACGGATCTCATGGACGCGATATTTGTCCATCAACGCCTGTGAGACCGGTGGGCCACAGACCAAAACAGGGGTTGCACCGAGTTTTTCAAGCGCATCGTAAAGGGCGATAGCGCCTAATGGGCCATCGGTTTCAAAGGTGTCAACGACAGGGAAGCCGGTACCGATTAATACATGCCCTCGGCATTTATACAGTGTGCGGGCTGCCCGTAGGTAGTAACCCGTCGATAGAGCGGGTTGAACTGTTTTCATACCGCGTAAATTACGGGCAACTAATAGGTCTTCTACCTGTTTGCTCAGTGTTGCTTCATTGATCTGATTCTGTGACATAGAGAGTACTCTGTTAATCATTTCGTTATAGGGCCGGCGAGATACTGTGTCGGCAATGAATGACGATATTTATTTTTAGTAATGCATTTAATCGACGGGTTCCGGCTCGGTGTTGTTAAAGCGAACATGAGCCAAGCAATGTAGATTGTGGGCATCATCAATACTAATCTCGTCGAATGAGATCCTAGAACCGGGCAGTAGCTGTGCCATGCGTGCGGTATCCATCGCAATCATAGAGCCGATTTTGGGATAACCACCGATGGTTTGACGATCATTCAGCAACACAATCGGTTGACCATCGGCAGGAATCTGAATCGCACCATGACAGATGCCTTCCGAGAGAATGCCATCGATGGTGGGTTTGATTTCTGGCCCCTCTAGGCGATAACCCATTCGATCGGCGCGATCAGTGACCTTATACTCGCTACTAAAGAACAGCCGTTTTTGGTAATCGCTGAAGGCATTTTGCTGATAACCGGTAATCACCCGCAGGCTAATATTATCGGCATAATCAGGTCGATGGGTTTCGGCTAGGCGGAATCCGCGGTGCTTCGTTGCTGGGCTGCAATTGAGAAAGTCGCCTTGCTGTAGTTTTTCACCGGTAAAGCCGCCGATGCCTTCACGGGTCACGGTGGCACTGCTGGAAAAGCTATGTTCAACCTGAAAACCACCGCTGACAGCCAAGTAGGCACGGGTGCCTTGAGCCGAAAATCCTACGTCGATCTTATCGCCCGCTTTGATCTTGTGAGCATGCCAGCGGTCTTGCTCAACGCCATTAATTTTCAGCGGCATTTCGGCGCCAGTCAGTACGATCTGTGCGTCGGTGTCCGCTTGCAGTACCAGCCCGCCAAAGCTGATTTCTAGGGCGGTGGTATTCAGTGGATTATCGACCAATCGGTTCGCCCACTTGAAGGCTTGTGTATCGAGGGGGCCGCCGGTGGTTAAACCGATACGGTGATGACCAAAACGGCCTGCATCTTGAATCAGGGTTAGCAAGCCGGGTTGTATGACTTTAAAACCGCTCATTTAATCTCTCCCAGTTCGCCGCCTTGAGCGAAAAACTCTTCTCGGCTGATCGGGTTGAATTTAATGCGATCACCTACCTGTACCGGCATGGTCGGTGTTGCTTTAGGGTCAAACATGCGGGTCGGGCAAAGCCCGATCAGATTCCAGCCACCGGGGGACACGGCGGGGTAAACGGCGGTCTGACGGTCGGCAATGGCGATCGCACCACGGGGTACCTTCATGCGTGGGGTCGAGAGGCGTGGGGCCGCGATACGCTCATCCACTTCACCTAGATAGGCAAAGCCGGGAGCAAAGCCGATGGCATAAACCCGATATTCCATCTCGCTATGCAGCTTAATAACGTCGTCGATACTGAGGTTGGCGCGCTGTGCAAGCGCTTCAAGGTCGGGGCCAGATTCGGTGCTGTAGTAAGCGGGCAGAATAACTAAGTTTCCTTCGCTGCTGTCGCTATCACTGAGCTGGCCTAAAACTTTACGAATACAGCGGCGTACTTCTAAGTGATCGGTTGCCAGCTGGTCATAGATGACCAGTAGTGAGGCATAGGAGGGCACCATGTCGATCAACTTACCGCTTAACTCCGATTCGAGGATGGTCACGGCTTGTTGCACTTGAGCAGAAACCCGTGGGTCGGTTTTTTCGCCGAAATAGACAATCAGGGCGTTTTCCCCAGCAATCTCGATGCGCATGTCGTTGGTCTCAGTCATCATTGGCGAATCAGCTCGCGAATTTCTTGAATCGCATTGACGCCATCCATATTATCGCCATGCACACAGAGAGTATCGGCCCGCAGTGTTAGGGTTTCACCGCTAACGGTGGTGACAGTGCCCTGTTCTTTCAGTTGCTTAACCTGTGCGAGCATCTTCTCTTTGTTATGCACTGCACCGGGTTTGGTGCGTGATAGCAGTTTGCCATCATCGTCATAGCAACGGTCGGCAAAGATCTCAAACCAGAGCTCGAGGCCGATACTATCGGCTTCTTGCTGGTGGTGTTCCGCTTGTGGGGTGCTTTGCAGCATCAAGACTAAGGGACGATGATATTCAGAGACCGCCTGCATAATGATGGCACGGACAGCCGCATCGGCCATCATATCGTTATACATGGCGCCGTGGGGTTTCACGTAGGTCAGTGATTGTCCCTGCGTGCTAGCCATACCATCAATAGCGGCTATCTGATAAAGCACCATCGCTTTAAGCTCTGCAGCGCTGGCTTTTATGCTGCGTCGGCCAAAGCCGACGATATCTGGATAACCCGGGTGAGCACCAATGGTGACATCGTTTTGTTTGGCCAGTGCGAGGGTTTTTTGCAGCACCAGTGGATCACCCGCATGAAAACCGCAAGCGATGTTCGCCTGATCAATATAGGGCATGACGGCTTCATCAAGGCCCATTTTCCAAGAACCAAAACTTTCACCTAGATCACAATTGAGTCTTAACGACATCTTCTGTACTCCTCTTACAATATCGCCAGACGGCTGTTAGGTAGATCGGTAATCAGCATGTGGCCGGGACTGTGCGTAATGCAAAAATCAGGTTTAGCCTGTTCGATGGCCACCTGAGGGGTTACACCACAGGCCCAAAATACCGGCAGTTCACCCTCTTTAATAGTGACGGCATCGCCGAAGTCCGGTGTGTTGATATCGTTAATACCGATCTGGCTGGGATCACCGAGGTGCAGTGGCGCACCATGAACCGATGGGAAACGGGTACAGATCTGGACGGCGCGGATGGCATCAGCCGCTTTCATCGGCCGCATGCTTACGACGGTTGTGCCACTGAAGCGACCGGCACTTTTGCAAGGAATATTAGTGCGATACATCGGTACGTTAACGCCTTCAGTGATATTACGTACTTCAAGGCCATCGGCAATCAGCGCTTCTTCAAAGGAGAAAGAGCAGCCTAGCACGAAGGTGACGAGATCATCACGCCAGCAGGATGTTAGATCGGCAACTTCTTGGGTCAGTACGCCTTTCTCGTAGATACGGTATTTAGGGACATCGCTGCGAATGTCGATATCTTGGCCAAGGTCCGGCAGCATAAATTCACCGGGTTGGTTAGACATGCCGACGATCGGGCAGGGCTTTGGATTTTTTTGGCAGAACTGTAGAAAGTCGTTGGCCCACTCTTTTGGCAAAATGGCTAAGTTGCCCTGGACAAAACCTTGGCCGTAACCTGAGGTATTACCGGTAAATTCACCACGACGAATCTGTTGGCGGATCTCAAAAGGTGTCATTTCTTTGTTCATCAGTTAAACCTTATTCTGCGGGCCGCTGAGCGGCGATTCTTGAATTATCCTAACCTGTTTGTGCTATCGCTTCATAGTAGAGGCGATATTGAAGCATGATCAACTGCCAAGAGAGGCAGGTGATGATATCTGTTTTGCAGAGGAAGTAGCTTAACCCTGCGGTGATAAACGGATGCAGGACGCTGACGAGAGTGCCTGAATGGCAGGGATAGGGAATGACTGACCAGGATCACTGGCCAGTCGGCTAACTGAATATCTACAAATGTTGAGAAATCAGTTAATAAACCTGTTTATGACTACTGCGACTGTTCGGTCACCCACTGATCAACTTGTGCTTTAGTTCGGCCGAAAAAGACAACGCGAGCGGTAGTGTTAAGAGTGCCGTTATGTCCGATAGAACGACGATAAACCCACCAGCTGTTGGCTGCTTTTTCAATGATTTCGTCAACGTGACGTAGTTGCTGAAATTGGTTCAGCGGTATCATTGTGCTCATGGTATTTGTCGTGCTCCTGATTAAAATCATCACTATTATCAATAAGGCTTTATTGTGGCGGTGCTATAGAGAGCTGTCTAATGAATAATCGCTTATAGATCTGATAACAATTTTTTATCAGGCTTTGATATTAGGCTGCCATTCTTTCCATGGTGTCGAGCACCCAACCCAAACTGTCCTGATAGGCTTGATTGAGTCGTTCGGGGTTATAGGCTAAGGGTAATGAGTCCCACTCACCAAGAATAAAGCTGTTGACGGTTGTTAATAGCTCGCCATAGGGGCCTAGGCCTTCCCGAATGGCTATTTCAATGTCTTCATTGAGAACAACTTGTTTTAGAATATCATCTTTGGGCGTATCCAGCAGGGTGTCTAATCCAGCAAAAATGCCCATCATAAAGCCACTGGACCCTGATAGATTTGGCTGATTTTCAGCCAGTAATTCGCACATCCTCGCGCGTACCAAGGTATGCCGTGTTAATTCGTCAAGCTTACCATGCTCGCCAGAGACCGCCATCAGGGCGCACCAGCGTTTTATTTCGGTGGTGCCTAACAGGGTAACGGCTTCATCAATACTGTCTATTTTTCGAATCAGATTAAAGAGTGACGAGTTAACAATACGAACGATTTTTAGTGTAAGTTGAGGGTCTCGTTTAACAATCTCGCTAACGGCGGCGGTGGTGGCTAGCGGATCCGTTAACAGCGCCATTAACTCAAGCATTACCGTTTCATTTGAACTGAGTTTTCGACCTTCGACGATTTGTGGTTTGCAGAGGAAATACCCTTGAAAGAGCTTAAACCCAAGTGCTTTGCAGCGATTGAATTCTTCCAGTGTTTCTATTTTTTCGGCTAGGAGGGTGACGTTGAATCGTTTCAGTAGCTTGGTATGTTCCTCTAGTTCTTGATCGGTCAGTGCGAGCAGGTCGAGTTTGACGATATGAACCATTTTGAGAATCGGGTCGTATTCTGGGCTATAGATAAAATCATCTAGCGCCATACGATATCCGGCATCAATATAGCGCTTAACCGATAGTATTAAGAGCTCATCTACCTCTATGTCCTCAAGGATCTCAAGCACAATATGTTTGCGAGAGAGTTCGGGAATATACGCCGATTCTAACATCTCTTTAGTCATATTGATGAAAGCAGGAACGGTCGTCACTTTACTGGAATGGCAGATACTGGTGTAGTTGTTGAGTAACACTTGCGATGTCGCACTATTACCATCGGTAAGCAGGCAAGGAGCCTGATTATTAACATCTCGGTATAACAACTCATAAGCGACGACATTGAGATTGGCATCGAAGATTGGCTGGCGAGCCATGAGGATATCCTGCGCCATGATTGCTCCTTGAGTGGCCGAATTTTAATAAACAGGAGAAATAATTCTTTTATTGTTTATTCACCCATTAATTATAGCGCTTTTTGTCCTGACAAAACCTATCTATATCACTAAACTAATCGTTCAAAAAGAGCTATTCAGCTGAGCGAGGTTTGCTCGTGGTTAGACAGTTGTTATGATGACTGGCTATGCAGTTGATTTCTAAGGATTGAGTTAGGTGAAAATTAGAATTTTAAGATCACTCGTGTTAGTGCTGTTTAGTTTTTTCTCTACGGTGTCATTGGCGTTTGATTATTTTGTCGTCAATGATGATGCAGCGGTCTATTCGACGCCGGATAGTAGCGGTAAGCCAGTGACTCATCTAGGTCAGGGTAATGTGTTACTGCAGATTGATAAGCAAGGGGCGTGGTCGAAAGTTTTTTTTCTTTCAACCAATCGGCAGCCGCTTAAGGGATGGATGCGCAGTAATAGGCTCACGGCACAGCAGCAGGGACAGCCACAGGTCCAGCAAAATCAGCCGTTGGCAAGTGGTAAGACGTTAACCGTATTCGCTAATAGTCTGCGACTGCGACAGGGACCTGGGACTCAATATTCGGTGGTTGGTAGCTTGAAACAAAACCAGCAGGTCGCCGAGCTGGCACGCGAAGGCGATTGGGTAAAAATTGCTTATCGTAATGGGGCCGGTAAACGGGTCGAGGCGTGGACCGCTGGACGTTATCTTCGGGCGAAACCCTAGACACGAGAGCCTTTGTCGCCGCTCTTGGTTATAGACTGTTTGCGTTGGAATGGGGCCAGAAGATCGATCTAATCTCGAATGAGATATTTAGTTGCATTAATCAGGCCGGTAAGCGCGTTGATCGGCCGCATTGATTGGCCATGTTGCTGAGTCTCAGTGACGAATTATTTTTTACAAGCATCGGTCAGACGTTTTTGATGATCTAGGTTGATTGTGAGGCGCGCTGGATATAATTATAGATAAGCCATTCAGAGACATCACTCAAAGTATTTATGGTGTTTTGGCTTTAATGGTTGGTTTTGCATGTGATTAATCGGTGTATGAAACTAAAAAAGGCTGAACAATGTTCAGCCTTTTTTGAGTTCTAACGGAGAGCTTATTCCTCTTCGTCCAGAACGTCTTCAGCTTCATCCATCACCGGAGTGGCTGCACCTTTTTTGTTGGTTTGAATATCACGCATCTTAGCCAACTGTTTGTCGATTTTTTGTGCCATAGAATCTAGGGCAGCAAATAGATTTTCTTCACTGGCTTTAGCAAAGAGATCTTTACCGGTAGCGTGGACTGTCGCTTCAACAACTTCTACTTTACCATTGCTCTTTTCAATAGTGACCTGGGCGCTGGTGATATTGTTATAACGTCTTTGACTCTCCTCTAACCAGGCTTCAATTTTTTCTCGTAATGCCGGAGAAACTTTGTCATTGCGGTTGGTAATATTGATATTCATGATGTAACCCTTACTGCAAACTATGCTTGATGTCACATCTACAGAATGCCCTTTTCAGATTTTATTGCAAGCGAATATGTCATAAAAAAATAACCATTTTGAGTTAATTGTTTTAGGTCAATTGTGCTTGGTTAAAATACCATCAATCTAGATGTTTGATTAAACGGGCGGAACGCCGTTAGGCTGTTCGCTTGTCTGATAATGATTGTTCTGAGTGGTGAATTATGTATCAACTGTTCTTCAGATTCGCTACTTGGTCATTCCGTGAGATGCTGCCGCCCTTTATCTGAGCAAATAGCTGTTCACCGAGTTGGATCGATAGCTCCTCAGCGGCCCAGCGTGTGATTGAGGACTTGAGGATATGTTGTCCTGCACGAAGCGTAATAAGGCAGGCTGAGGTGTTGTCTGTTGCTGTGATATCGATCACTGAAACGGGGATGACATTGCGGATACTGCTCTGTTCCGGTGGTGTACGTACCAATGATATATCCCTGGCATGGATGCGCATTCTGACTCGGCTAGAGATCGGTGCATCGATAAAGGGCGTCCACAAGGAGAGGCTATCTCCTAGGTCGAGGCAACTCATTGAATAGCGGCGGCTATGTTCTCCGATACAAGCTTCCAAGATAACGCTGATATCTTGCTCGGGTTGCCAAGGTAGCATCGCCTCAGAGTTCCAGATATCTGCCACGGCACCATGGCGAATAATACGGCCTTGATCAATGAGTACCATCTGATCGGCTAACCGTAGGAGCTCATCTAAACTGTGGCTAACATAGATGATCGGGATGTTGATCTCTTTAACCAGCTGTTCGATATAGGGTAGTAGTTCTTTTTTACGCGGCTCATCGAGAGAGGCTAAAGGCTCATCCATAAGCAACATCGCGGGATTGCTCAGCAGTGCGCGCCCAATGGCTACCCGTTGCTGTTCTCCCCCAGACAGCGCGGCTGGGTAACGGTGTAATAGATGTTTGATACCCAGTAGCTCAGTAATGGTTTGTAGTTGATGCGGGTCTTTATATCGTCGGCCGTAGTTGAGGTTGCCGTTAACCGTGTAGTGGGGAAAGAGTCGAGAACCCTGAAAGACATAACCAATCTGACGTTTTTCTGGCGGCAGATTAATCTTGCGTATCGCGTCAAAAACGACTCGATTACCGATAACTATTTTACCTGCATCGGGTTTTTGGAGCCCTGCAATCAGGTTGATAATAGAGGTTTTTCCGGCCCCTGAACGGCCAAATAGAGCGGTAATGCCGGTTTCTTGCAGGTTTATATCGATATTAATAGTGATCTCACCGAGTTGCTTTTCAAGCTGTACCTGCAATGTCATAGGGCGAGCCTCTTGTGTGCCATGCGGGTCAACCATTCAGAGATCAATAGCGCGACCAATGCAACAACGATTGAAATCAGGCATAGCCGCGCAGCTTGTGCTTCAGCGCCGGGGGTTTCAATAAAGCTGAACATCGCCAACGGTAGGGTGCGAGTTTCCCCTGGGATATTGGATACAAAGGTGATGGTTGCGCCAAATTCGCCTAAGCTGCGTGCAAATGCGAGGATCGTGCCGGCCAGCAGTCCGGGGACAGTGAGCGGTAAAGTGATGGTGAAAAACACCTTTAGTGGTGAGGCTCCGAGGGTGCGAGCCGCCTGTTCAAGTTTTATATCGACGGTTTGCAGTGATAGTCGAATAGCGCGGACCATTAGCGGAAAAGCAACAATGGCTGCTGCTAACGCTGCCCCTTGCCAGCTAAAACTAAAGGAAACACCGAACCATTCATACAGTCGGCTACCGATGGCTCCCTGTCGGCCCATGCTGATTAACAGCAGGTAACCGATAACCACCGGAGGTAATACCAAGGGTAGGTGAATCAGACTGTCGAGCAGGGCTTTGCCGGGAAAGTGGTATCGGGCTAATACCCAAGCAACCAGTATGGCCAGCGGCAGACTAAATAATACGGCGCTGCCGGAGACTTTCAGACTCAGCAGCAGGGCGCTTACTTCGTACTCACTGAGCATGGTTAGGATTTAGACTGAAAGGTTGGAATCCATAGCGACTAAAGATAGCGCTGGCCTCGTTTGAAAACAGAAATTGATATAGCTGCATGGCGTCCGGCAAAGAGTGCTGTAGAAGCGCCACAGGATAAACAATGGATTCATGCAGCGTTTCAGGAATGAGTTCAATATGGTGGAGTTTTTGGCTTTGCAGCGCATCGGTGTTGTAGACAATGCCATAAGGCGCTTCACCTCGTTCCACTAATAGCAGCGTTGCTCGGACATTCTGGCCGAGGGCTAGATGGGATACTAGCGACGGCCATTGGCCAGTATTCTCTAGCGCTTGACGGGCATAGATACCGGCTGGAACATGATCTGGATTGGCGAGGGCGAGTCGTTCATCACCTAATTGCTCTGCGAGAGTTGTCAGGCTAGCGGATTGTTTGGCGTATTCGCTGCTGATCAATGCCAGACGGTTTTTTAAGAGTGGTTTATTGGTGTCCGGCTGAATAGCCTTTTTTTCAGCCAGGAATTGCATCCAACGGGTGTTGGCGGAAATAAACAGGTCGGCGGGTGCGCCGGCGGCGATCTGTCGGGCCAGTGATGACGATGAGGCAAATGAGGTAATTACTTTGTGATGATAACGTGCTTCGTACAGCTGACTAATCTCTTCGATAGCATTAGTCATGGATGATGCGGCATAGAGGGTGAGCGGTCGTGCTTGTAGCGATACGGACAGGGTTAAACAGCAGAGAAACAAAAATATTTTATCCATGGTTAACCCTCACTCTTCATTCTCACGCATAGTTGGTTTGAATGGCGATCTGTTAAATAGCGTTTTTTCGTGTGAATTTCGCTATATAATAAATTGCATAGCGATACGTTATATATTTTTTTATATAACGTCAAACGATCGTGTGTTGAGAGGGCAGATTATGGAATTAACAGCACAGCTGACGCTCTCACTCGAAGAGCAGCTTTACGCTAATCCGCGGCGAATGCATTTGTTGGCTTGTATCGTTGAGACTGGGTCTTTGAGTCGTGGTGCGAAACGAGCCGGTATGAGTTATAAGGCGGCTTGGGATGCGGTTAATGATATGAATAGTCGTGCTGATCAAGCGGTGCTAACGCTGGCTGTAGGCGGGAAAGGTGGCGGCGGGGCACAGTTAACCCCCTTTGGTGAACGATTAGTTAAGTTATATCAAATGTTGACCGATATACAGAACCGTGCGCTGAATGCATTACAGGATGAATCGGTTTCGTTGGATAGTCTCTTGGAGGCCGTTTCATTGTTCTCCGCTCAAAGCAGTGCTCGAAATCAATTATTGGGACGTATCAGTCATATCCTTACAGACGAAGTGAATGACCTCGTGACGATTGATATTGGGTTGACTGAGGAGAGAGGTGTTAGTTTACTAGCGGAGATCACTCACCGTAGTCTAGTGCGTTTAGGATTACATTCAGGTAGTGAGGTGTTAGTGCTGATTAAAGCCCCGGCCATTGGTTTGCAGGCTCAAGAGTCGACCGAGGTAAACTCGCTGGCGGCGCGGGTTTCAAGTGTCGTCGGCAGCGATCATGAGCAGGAAGTGATGTTAACGATTGCCGATACACTTGAATTGTGCGCAGTGGTCGACACGCAAAGTGCAGCAGTGTGGCAGGTCGGGCAATCGGTGAATGCTATCATTGACCCAAAACAGATTGTATTGGCAGCGCTCAGTGAATAGTTTTTAAGCTTATTTTTAGGCTAGGTATTAGCGGAACAGTATCGATGACCCAAGACCAGCAAAGAATATCAACCTCGGCTTTGGCTAAAGCTCTGGGTAAAAGCAGTCGGCAGATGTTTGCTGAGTTAGAAGCGCTCGGCTGGATTAAACGAACAGATAATCAGTGGCAACTGACCAGCAAGGGGGAGTTTGAGCAAGGGAATTATCGTGATAGTGAGCGTTATGGTCGTTATATTGTCTGGCCAGACAGCGTGGTCGAACATCGGGCACTGGTTAATACAGAAGATCAGTTTACTACGGCTAAAGGTTTGGGGCTAAAAACCGGCTTGCCGGCCGCTCGGATTAATCAGTTATTGGCGGAACTTGGCTGGGTAAAACCCTGGTTGAAAGGCTGGCAGATCACGCCATTCGGTGCCGCTCAGGGTGGGGTGCAGAAAGAGGATGCCAGCACGGCGATCGGCTATGTTAGCTGGCCGAAAAAGTTGACTGAAAATACCTTGTTCAAACGCAGTCTCGCGCAGTTTAAATATCCGGCAGATGCTGAGAGTATGACGGGCTGTCGTGCAATGGATGGTCATTTACTGCGTTCAGCTGCAGAGGTGAAGATTGATAACTGGTTATATCTGTCAGGTATCTCCCATGCCTGTCATAAGCCGCTACCGCTTGAAGAGGTTGCCTTAGCTGATTTTTATCTACCGCAAATTAGAGTGTATATCGAGTTTTGGGGCAGCGAAAATGATCCCTCTTATTTAGCCGAGAAGATGCGCAAGAAGGCGTTGTATGAACAACATAATTTGAATGTGATCGAATTTCAGGAGAGTGATTTGGTTCAGTTGGAAGAGCTGCTTCCCCGACAACTTCGCCGGTTTGGGCTGGAGTGCTGAAGGGGCGTTGTAATTGAGTTGATTAACGGTGACGATAGTAAAGCGTGTTATGGCTCACGAGTGACGGGTTAAGGAACCGCCATACCCCGTTGAACAAATTCGATATGACTCATGGTGTCCATCCAGGCTTTTACATGAGGAAAGTCATCTAGTTCAATCTCCTGCCATTCATAGCGGCAGGCCCAAGGATAGATCGCAAAGTCCGCAATGCTGAGGTCTTGATCCAGTACGAAGGTGCGGTCAGTTAATTGTTTATCCAACACGCCCCATAGTCGACGGGTTTCATCACCATAACGTTTTTTTGCGTAGGGAACTGTTTCTTTAGCAAAGCGATTAAAGTGATGGGCTTGACCTAGCATCGGACCAAAACCACCCATTTGCCACATCAGCCATTGCAAACATTCAATTCTTTTCATTGGGTCGGTAGGGATGAAATTACCGGTTTTTTCCGCTAAATAGAGCAGAATAGCTCCACTTTCAAAGAGTTTAACCTGTTTACCATCGGGACCATTTTCATCGGTGATAGCGGGGATTTTGTTATTGGGGCTGATACTGAGAAAATCGGGTTTGAACTGATCGTCGGCAAGAATATTGACGGGGTGAACGATGTAAGGCAAAGCGGTGGCTTCCAGCATAATTGAAACTTTGCGGCCGTTGGGTGTACCCCAAGTGTATAGGTCGATCATAGGTGACTCCTGTCACTGTTGCTGGGTGAAGTGGTTGTAGATATCGATCAGTTCATCCTGACTGAAGGTGACAATAATGAGTTCCTGTCCGGGTGTAATCAGGTCTGGGTTTTGTCCTAATACACCTTTGTGATAATTGTAAACATAGGTGTCTTTCACCTTTTCATCTAGAATAGTTCCCAGAAAGGAGCTGTTTTTGTTTTCTAGGCGCTCATCCGCTTCCATGGGGATTGCTGCGCTGATCGTTTGCTTTTCTAGCTGAATACCGCTGGCAAACGTGTCAATCAAGCCCTGTTGAATGATGCCCCACAAACCCTGTTTGTCGTCAGCATTGACGCCATGAATATAGAACAGGGTATCGGCGGCGTTATCGGGATTGTTGAGCAGCTCTTTGAGTCGGATTTGATCGGCCATGGGGAGCTGGCTGGCTAAAATAATAGCGTTTTGATGTTGCTGCGAGTTACCAATCGTTTCGAGCTGCACCCCGAAGGTGATGGCGTTAGCATCGTCAACCGCTTGGGTGCCAGCGGCGGCTGTTGTTTGCTCTGTTGGTAGTTTTAACAGTTGATCTTGGGTAACAAAGTTATTTGCTTGGCCGATCTCGATAACCTGATCGGGCTTGGAGGTAAGATTTTCTATATGGCGTTTAGCCGCCATTTTAGATAACTCATCGGGTTGTACGTTTGGCGTTGTGACCTGGCTTGGTTGAGGCGGGTTTAGATAGAGATAACCGCCTACACCTGCCGCCGCTAGAATGATTAAAATCAGTAAGTTCCGCATCGTTCCCTCGTTAGAAATTATGACTCAACTGTACTCAAATAATAAAGAGTGATTTATTCTTATAAGGTTCAGACTAAAACAGATTTCCTGCAGATAAAAGGTAAATTATGTAACAACAGAATGCTTCTGTGGTCGTTTGATAGAACAGGCTTTACCTACCTCTTCTATACTGAGTAGGATATCAAGGTGTGTTGGAGCCTGAACGGGTGCGGCGCTAGGTGATCGATGGGCTGTTTTGAGTTAGCTGTATTGAGCACCTAAAAGCACGTATCACGCTTGTTTTAATATCTTTACCGAGTCGTAAGAAATGGGTGTTGAGATGACAGAACAGATTGAGCAGATTTTACAATTCTGGTTTGGCGAGTTGAAGCAAGGTTATCCTGTGACTAATCGCAAGTCGTTGTGGTGGTTTGGTGATGAGGCGATGGATCGGCAGCTTGATGAGCTATTTGGTCATCAGGTCAGGCAGGCGCTTTGGGGGCAATTAGATGACTGGGCAGGACAGCCCCGTGGTCGTTTGGCGCTAATTATACTTCTCGATCAATTTACCCGCAGTATCTATCGTGGCTCGGCTGATGCCTTTTCCGGTGATGCCCGAGCAGAGCAACTGTGTCGCGAAGGACTGAAAAAAGGCCATGACGCCGCATTAGAGGGGAGTGAGAAATTGTTCTTTTTGATGCCTTTAGAGCATGCCGAAGATCTTAGTGCGCAGAATCTTTGTGTGGCACAACTGGAAAATTTACTCTGTGAAACGCCACAGGAGTACCGTCATCATATCGATAACGCCCTTGATTTCGCCCATGAACACCGCGATCTTATTGTGCGTTTTGGCCGTTTTCCCTATCGCAATAAAATCCTTGATCGTTCCTCAACCCCCGAGGAGTTGGCGTATCTTAATCAGCCTCATAAACGTTATGGGCAGTAGGTATTTGCATCACCTAGTAAAAAAGTATTTACTCAACCTAAATGTGAGCGCTATTTAAGGAATTCAACGGTGATAGATACCAGACAGACTGAAACCAACGATCGGGTTCAGACCATTGTTATTCTGGTGGTTTCAATAATTGTGTTTGTTATGCTGTATCTCGGTGGTCAGGTGTATGAGGAACGGGTAGCCGTTCAGCAGGTGCGTCTGGCGCTGGAGCATCGTGTGGCGGGTGTTGATCCGGTGTTGGCGAGTAAAGCGAGCGATAGTGAGCAGTTGTGGTCTGTTTATAGCGCGCAAGACTCACTCACTGAAAGTGAATTTCATCAACTGGCCGATCCTATTATGGCGAGTCATCAAAGTTATTTACCCTTGTTTATTGCTTTTATGGCAGCGGGATTAACGTTCGTCACGCTTGGTATGATATTGAATATGAAAGCACGTACACGGCGATACGATAAAATTATTGCGGCTAAAGATGTCGCTCTGCAGCAGAGTCAGGAAAAACTTGCGTCGGTCACGGTGGTCGATGAGTTAACCGGCCTGACTAATGGTCGTCATTTTAACAAAGTACTGTCGACCGAGTGTCGCCGAGCGGTCAGAGAGTTTAGTCCCTTGACGCTGATGCTTATCGCGGTTGATAAGCCCGATGAAGCATTAGCGGATGAGATCACGGATCAGCAGTTATGCAAAATTGCAGGGGTTCTAAAAAGTGCTATATCACGGCCAGGGGATCAAGTTGCGAGAATTGCACCTGCTCAATTCGCATTATTATTACCCGCGACTAACGAGCAGTCGCCAGTGTTGGCCGAACGGCTCTGTCAGGATGTTAAGGATATCGAGTCGACACACCGGTTGAGTGTGAGTATCGGTACCAGTACGCTGCAGCCATCGGCACAGCTCACGGCTGAGAGTATTCTGGCAAAAACCGAATCTGCGCTAGCAGAGGCGATCGAGTGTGGTGGTGGGCAGGTGCGGGCTCACACGGAAGAGTCCCAAGAAATGCCGGTTACATTCGATCATTAAACGACCTTAATTTTGCGCTTTTCGCGCTGAGTGTTGTTTATTTTGCGGTATTAAAGGCCAGCGAAATAAAGTGCCCCCAATGGTTGGATAGCCAACATTGGGGGGTCTTTTTGTGTGCTTGATATTTTGAAGACTATATTTTCAAAACTATATTTTCAAGGCTATATTTTGATGATTGGTTTGCTTTCAGTAGAGCCCGTTACGTAAGCGAACTTAAATGGTTTTCAAAGCTCTTCAGCCAAACCTGATAGCGTTGTTGTAGGGCTGGGTTCGTTGTTGGTTCAAAGGTTGTATCGGGTTGCATCTGCCTGACACTATTGGGCAGTGTTTGCCAAGCGGCGCCCAAGGCTGTGATGTCATGTTGATCATAGCGTAATACCGGTAAGCCACTGAGGTCTGCCACCCGTTGGCAGAGTGAATTATACAGGCTAGCCTGACCATCAATAATAATCTGCTGAGCGGGCGGTAGTGCCGACATCGCTTGTATATTACGGCATATCAAGAAAACAATACTTTCCATAACCGCCACCATCTGTGCTTTTGGATCACCAGAGTCGTTAATCCAACAAGAACGCTCCAACGGCTGCCAATAGGGAGAGCCTACCCCTGAAACCATATTCATAAACAGCGGTGGGTCGGTGTAGTGGTCGGCCCATTCGTCGATAAGCTGTGATTCTGGTCGACAGTGATTGAAAGCCCACTCCAGTGCATTTGTCGCACCGTTAATAATCGCTTCGGCACTATAGAGCGGCTGTTTAGCGGCTTGAATAAGGTGGTGCAACAGTCGTTCTTGAGAGTGAAGTCCGCGTGTTGTCAAGGCTCTGTTCATAAAGCCTCCGCTGCCTAGGTGGATATATAGATCATCCTGTGATGGGTCGCCAAAAGCAAAAAGTGAGGCGGCCTGATCGCTACTGACAAAGTCGAGAGGCAAGCTGATACCGGGCAGTTTTAAAGTACCAAAATGGAACTGACTAAAACGTACTTTCGGTAGCAGTGAATCTGGTAGCTGCAGCAGTTCTACCAATTCAGGGTGCCAGTTGCGATCTTTGAGGGAGTAGAGCATCGTTCTTGCCGCCGTAACACCATCGATAAGGTCGGGCTGTTCATGCAGTAACTGTTTGATCAGCCATGCGGAGATCGGCCCTCCTCGAATACGGTGTTTCGGATTATTGGTGCTCATATGCTCCATACACCAGCGCAACTTGGCGGCGGGCAAATAAACATTCGGATAAAGACCGGTTAGCTGCCTGAGCATGCTCGCCAAAGGCATTAGTTCCTCTATATACGGTAGGCCACGTTGATCTTGCCAACAGAGTATTGGTGTTAATGGCTTACCGTTATCGGCATCCCAGCAAAGAGTACTGGCACGCTGGGTGATGAGTGCCGAGGTTCTTAGGTGGTGTCTCTGGTCACGGGTTAGTTTACTGATCGCTTCAAGCGCGGCTTGCTTAAGCGATATCAATATGGATTGGGGGTGTTGTTCCGCACGGTTGGGTGGCGTTAGCTGGGTTTTGATCGGTACTTTACCCCAACTTAGACAGGTACCGAGGCGATCGTAAACCTTCGCTCGGCAATAGTGACTTCCTTGATCCATTACAAGGCATAAATCAGCGCGCATTGCTCGCCTCCTCAGCCTGTAAGATTTTATTGTCGATAGCCATGATCGCTGATGTCGTCTCCTTAACGTTTTCTTCCTGATTACTTATATCCTGACAGCGCGGAGAGTGTAAAATTCAATTATTGACCAAGTAAAAGGTAATGTTGTGGCGAGTGGGAAATCGGTTCTGAATAATCTTACGAGAGGGCTAGAGGATGCGCAGCGCCGCTCACATCGATTATTAGTGGTGCTAAGCGGCAGCCAGGCGTGGTGTCAGGCGCAACTTGACGGTTTTACATACCTAGGCTCATCTTTCGGTGAGCGTGCGGGAAATGAGGCTCAGTGGCTCTGGATTGGTGATGCGCAGAGTGGCTTAACATCCCCCATTGCTCTGCCGCCTATCAGTGCTAAACAGGCACATCAGCTGTTAGGCCAAGAGTGTCAGGGTATTATTTATGATGCTTGGAGTGGTTTTAATCCTAACGGGTTTGGCCAAGTAGTCGGAACGCTGGTGGCGGGTGGTGTGTTTATCCTCATCACGCCTGCCGCCGATGCGTGGCAGGATTATAGCGACCCAGAATACCGTCATATTGCCGTGCCACCGTTTACCGCCGCGGATGTGGGGCGACGTTTTATTCAGCATTTACAAAAGACTATTGCGGCGGACACTGGATTAATCCACTTTTGCGAAGGTGAACTCAATGCTAACCCGCTGATTTTTGAGGGTGAGCATGGGGTTCACTGCGTGGCGGACATTAATCATCAGCAGGATCTATCATCGATAGCGGTACCCGCGCCGTTTAAAACCAAGGATCAGCAAGACACTGTCCAGCATTGTGTCAATATTCTTAGCCAATTGCAGGCAGTCACGGTGATCACTGCGGATCGAGGTCGCGGTAAAAGTGCCGCACTGGGTATTTTAGTGGCTCGCTTGATGCAAAAACATCAGAAGAGTAACGCGGCAGCGACAAATCCTTTATTAGAAATACTGCTAACAGCGCCTTCACGAGGGGCAATACAGGCGGTTGTGACTCTGTTGCAAAGACTGCTTCCGGCGGACGAATTAACCTATGAGCGGGATTGTTGGCACTATGGTGAAAGTCGGCTGCGGTTTCTGCTGCCTGATCAGCTGTTACAACAAAAACCGGAGGCCGATCTACTGTTGGTGGATGAGGCGGCGGCGATTCCTGCGCCGTTACTGCTTAGTCTGCTTGATTATCCGCGGGTTATCTTTGCATCGACCCTACATGGCTATGAAGGCACTGGGCAGGGGTTCTCGGTGCGCTTTCTGCCCTATCTTGATCGCCGAGTGCCGCAGCGCAAGTTGTTACGTATGCATCAGCCGGTGCGTTGGGCGGAAGGTGATCCGCTAGAGCGTTTTAGTTATCAGGCATTGCTGTTGGATGCAGAGCCTGCTGATCTGTCGGATTATGTGGCTGAGCGCGACGATGTGTGTTACCGAAAGCTAGATCGGGATGAGTTAGTGGCCGATACCCGCCGTCTGAAACAACTATTTGGACTGTTAATGTTGGCCCATTACCGCACGACACCGGGAGATCTGCGGATTCTCTTGGATAGTCCCAATATCGAAATATGGGGGGCATCGGTTGAGCATAAAGGTGAGACTCAATTAGTGGCGGCGGTGCTATTGGCGTATGAGGGGCCAATCGATACTGATCTAGCTGAGGCAATTATGAAGGGTACTCGACGACCTAAAGGGCAGTTGATTCCTCAGACGTTATTAGCTCACTGTCAGATAGCGGATGCGGCCCACTGTCGAGGGCTTCGAGTGATGCGGATTGCGGTACACCCTCAGTTACAGCGACAGGGGATCGGAAGTGCGTTGTTGCAGGCTGTTGAGCAGGGCAGCCAAGATATCGATTGGTTAGGGACGAGTTTTGGTGCGACCTCCGCATTATGTTGTTTTTGGCAGCGTTTTGGGCTGCAGTTGCAGCGTTTAGGGCATAGCCGCGATAAGGTCAGCGGGACCTATGCGGCAGTGATGTTACGCGGGATCTCTCCCGCAGGAGTGGCGTTGCAGCGTCAGGGCAGGGTTAAAGCCACAGAGCAACGTCAGCAGATGAGCGCATCACAGCGGGCGCTTATCGGTACTGATCTTTTAGCACTGTTTGATTATCAGCCTTCAAGCGGTGCGCTTGGATAGTGTTCGGGCTCTGTGGTTTCCAATATTTCGAGCGGATCATTAAGGCTGACAATACCAGCATTGAGTGCAATCAGATTTTGACCAAAATGGGCTTCGCCATCCGCTCCTTTACGGTATTTTTTTAATACGCTCAAGGGTTCTCGGTCGGGGTTGCGTTGTAACGTTGTTGGATCGGTGGTGGTGAGAATGCAGCGCCCGCAGGGTTTAACCACTTCAAATTCAACATCGCCTAGGCGGATGCGCTTCCAGCTATCTTCCGCATAGGCATCACAATGGTCGATCACGAGGTTGGGGCGCATCTGTTCCATCAGCACGGTACTCTGGCAGCGTTGGTTCAGATCTGTTAGTGATGCTTGGGAGATCAGCAGCAGTGGGTAACCATCGGCAAAGGCGACTTGATGGTTGGGACGATCGCTGACGGGGCGATCAGATTGTTGGTCGAAGAAGTAGAGTTTGCAAGGTTGTTGCAAGTAGTCTGAAAACCATTGTTGTGCTTGCTTGCCACCGTTGCGCGCATGAATGCGGTCTTTCCAGACACTTATATCATCGTATTGCTGGCCTAATTGGTGATATTCGAGCCGGAGTGGTTTGACATTAGGAGCTGAGATAAATAAACCATTTTGTAACAGGGCACACTTAACGGCCAGTAATGCGGGGTGAGTGCGTGCCGTTAGAAATTTACCCTGTTCATTACAGAGCACAAACTGCCGGTCAAAGGCTAACCCTGTTGCGGTGACAGCGCTGCGACTCAGACTAACAGGGGCGGTCGATTTAATAGGATAAATTGTAATAGCGGAAAGACGAGCGGGCATATCAGATACTCTATTAACCAAATGGGGTCGTAATGACGGCCTATTATCCTCGCTTTGATTGTCTTAAAATGCAATTATCCTGTTTACCCATGCCATTGATCTTGCTGTTATTTGGCCATTCAGGGGGGCGAATCTTGCTGTATAGTGCAGGCGCTGAATAGATTGAGTGATAAACCGATTCCGTATGAGGCACGCATGGAGATAACCCCCGAAAGGCTACAGAAGTTGGCCAATATGCCGATGCCGTTTGGTAAATACAAAGGGCGATTACTGTTAGAACTACCGGAACCTTATCTGGTGTGGTTTGCCGGTAAAGGGTTTCCCGAAGGAGAGATCGGTATTCTGTTGCAGATACTCTATGAAGTAAAACTTAATGGCCTAGAAGATGTGCTTCGCCCGTTAACCAAACGGTATTAACGATTAGCGGCGGTCTGTTTGCTGTATTGCAGGTTGTTACTCATACTTTCTTTATGAGGTTTCAGAACAGCGCGAGTGAATCGCGCGGCTGTATATACTCAATGGAGAAGTCGATGAAATATGTAATGCTTTGTGTGACGTTATCCCTGCTGATGTTCATGCCCTATCAGGCCCATGCCGCGTCAGCCCAAGAGATAGAGTCAAAGGTCAATCAGGCGCTGAGTGAGCTATATCAGCATAGCGCTGCGGGAAAAGAATTGGCGACTAATGCTGCGGGTATTTTAGTGTTCCCTGAAGTCATTAAAGCCGGTATTGGCATCGGTGGTGAATACGGTGAAGGTGCTTTGCGGGTCGGCGGTAAAACCGTGAGTTACTACAATGTTGCCTCGGCTTCTATTGGCTTTCAGTTAGGCGCGCAGATAAAGGCTGAGGTCTTACTGTTTATGACCGCAGATGCACTGGCTAAATTCCGTCATAGCGATGGTTGGGAAGCGGGTGTTGATGGCAGTGTCGCGTTAGCAACACTGGGAGCGGGTGGTACGCTCGATTCTAATACACTGCAACAACCTATAATTGGTTTTATCTTTTCAAATAAAGGTCTGATGTATAATCTTAGTATTGAAGGCTCGAAAATAACCAAGATTCAACGATAATGTATGGTCTGCTTTTGGCCTAGATAATCAGTGGCACAAGTAAGCCGAGACCTAGATACTCTTAAATTTAGCTTCGCTTAAATCTAGATGACCATTAAATAATGTAATTGAGAGACCGGTAAACCCGAGTAAATGTACAGATGACGCCTGCGATTAAATTAGCAAAACGAGCAAAAATTAACTTCACCCTGCATGAATATGATCATGACGCCGACTGTGAGTCTTATGGCGATGAGGCTGCCGAGGCACTTAATGTTTCTCCTCAGCGTGTTTATAAAACCTTGATGGTGGCACTTAACGGTGATAATCGTCAGTTGGCGGTAGCGATTGTGCCCGTTGTGGGGCAGTTAAATCTTAAAGCGACAGCCAGTGCATTGAAGGCTAAAAAAGTGACGATGGCTGAGCCGCAGCAGGCGCAGCGAAGCAGTGGCTACCTCGTCGGTGGTATCAGTCCATTAGGGCAAAAAAAACGTTTAGCGACGCTGCTTGATGAGTCGGCTAAGCAATTTGATACTATCTTTGTGAGTGCGGGGAAAAGAGGCTTAGAAGTGGAGTTAAGCCCTGCTGATCTGCTGCAACTGACCGATGGTATGATGGCTGATATTGGTCGCTAAGAACGACCGTCGTCAATTTGTTGCTGCCTTTAGTGGTGGCAAAAAGCGCGCTTATTCGTGTGAGCCGTGTGTGGCGGGTGAGGTTATAGGCATTTAGATAAATGCTGAGTAGCGTAATAGAGGTCGACATAGCGTGATTATCGTTGTGAGCTGTTTGAAGAGTCGAAATGAACAATAACCAAGATATTATCGTGCGATTGCGTGAACGTATTCCCTCGTTTGAATGTACGCCGGGGTGTCACGATTGCTGTGGCCCAGTAACGGCTTCTTCTGAAGAGATGTCACGTTTGCCGGTGAAGTCTGATGCGGAACATGAAGCCGCCTTAGATGAGTTTAACTGTGTACACTTAGGGCCACATGGTTGCACTGTGTATGGGGAACGTCCGTTGATCTGTCGATTGTTTGGCACCACACCCAATATGGCGTGCCCCAACGGCTGTCGCCCAACCGAGATGATTGAGCCTGAGGTTGAGGGGCAGATTCATCAGTTGATCGCGAACACACGGCAAGTGTTGGTCTAAGTGAGCGACGCCCGCTCCTGAGGGCTTAGTCTGATTTAGGGGCGTATTACCCTATGCTCTTATTGAACGGACGGCTATTGGTTGAAGTATAGGATAATCATTAGCTCAACGTAAAAAAAGCTGATGTGTTGAGCATCAGCCTTTTTAATGAGCAGAAGTCAGCCTACCTTTTTCTCTTCTATGTACTCATTCGCTTTACGTCCCAGCTTAAACTGAGAGGCTTCTAAGTCATGCTTATTGAGCAACTTATAAAAGTCGGTACGGTTGCGTTGTGCGATCTTTGCTGCCTGAGTCACATTCCCGGCGGTGATATGCATCACTTTGGTGAGGTAGCTTCTTTCAAAACTGGAGCGTGCCTCGTTGAATGATGGGATCACGCGGTCCTGATTCGCGATCGCCTGATTCACTAAGCCCTCGCTAATAATCGGAGCGCTAGACAGCGCAACGGTTTGCTCAACGACATTTTCCAGCTGTCGGACGTTACCAGGCCAAGCGGCTTGCGCCAAGATGTGTAATGCATTTGGAGAGATGCCTTTCACCTTCGGGTTATGTCGTTTAGCCGATTGTTCAACAAAATAACGCGCCAGCAGAGGGATATCTTCGGGACGCTCACGCAGCGCAGGCAGATCTAGATTGACCACATTCAGACGGTAATAAAGATCTTCGCGGAATTCGCCATCTTCCATCGCGAGTTCTAGGTTGCGGTGGGTGGCTGAGATGACACGGACATCGATATCGATGGAGCGGGTCGAGCCGACAGGGCGGATCGTACGCTCCTGAATTGCCCGAAGCAGTTTAACCTGTAACGTGGTCGGCATATCGCCGATTTCATCAAGAAACAGCGTGCCACCCTGAGCGGACTGAAATAGCCCCTCATGTTGAGTGACTGCACCGGTAAATGCGCCTTTTGCGTGGCCAAAGAGTTCAGATTCCAGTAGCTGTTCGGGTAGTGCGCCACAGTTAATAGCGACAAAGGGGTTAGCACGACGATCGCTGGCAAGGTGGATCGCTTTGGCCATTAACTCTTTACCGGTTCCACTCGGGCCTGTGATCAGGACACTGACATTTGATTTAGCCACTCGTTGCGCCTGACTGAGACGTTCATTCATCAGCGGGCTCTGGGTGACGATGGCGCTACGCCAGCTATCATCTTGTGGGTGAGCCGAGTCTAGGGCTGAATTAATGGTACTGAGCAGCTGATCTTTATCGATAGGCTTAGTAAGGAATCCGAAAACGCCTTTCTGGGTCGCTTCAACTGCTTCGGGAATCGAGCCGTGGGCGGTGATAATCACCACCGGAATGGCTGGGTGATCTTCTTGTATCGCCGAAAACAGCGCCATGCCATCCATGCCATCCATGCGTAGATCGCTCAGCACAAGGTCGGGTGTTTCATGTTTTATCCGCTGCAGCGCTTCGACACCTGAATTGGCGGTGTCTATGCGAAAACCCGAAGCGCTCAGGCGTAAGCTTAAAACTTTAAGGATACCTGGGTCATCATCAACGATAAGAATCAGTTGTTGAGTCGATTTCATTTTTTGCTCCTAATCTGTCTTTCTAGCGAGACAGTTCATTCTCAATACGAGTTAATGCTTCTATTTGCTGTTTGAGCTTATCTCGTTCGGCAGATAGTGCTTTGCGTTCAAGGTCTGCGTTATTCAGGGCATGCTGTAAGGTCATGACCGCCTGTGTGTATTGGTAACGCACCAGTAGGTATTGTTCGGCCTCACATTCAGGGTTTTGATTCAGCTCGAGCTGCTCAAACAACCTAATCGATTTTTTCAGCTGGGCGGTTGTGTTGCTAGGCTGACTGAGTAAGATCGCTAATGTGGCTTTTTGTTCATTTTCAATTGCTTGTTTTAACATCAAGGTCTTAGCGCTGCCTTGTGCTTGTTGATACCGTTGTTCTTGCTCGACCCACGTGCTGATATCGCCGGAAACACATAACGGCTTAGTGCTTTTTTCAGGAGATACAAGAAATGGAAGCGAGAAGGGGTTCGTCGTTTGGCAGCCGCTGACCATGAAGAGGGTCAATATGATTAACAGCGCTTTACTCATTAGTTATCTGTCCTTGATTTGGAATACTGATCATAAAACTAACAAAACCATCCTGATTACTATGAAGTTCTAAATTGCCGCCCATCGCCTTAATCGATTCTCGGGCGATACTTAAACCGATCCCTGAACCTTTAACCGACCCCTGACGTTTATTGACGCCTTGAAAAAAGGGATCAAACAGTTGCGACAGGTCGGTGTCGGGAATCTCTGGGCCCGTGTTACCGATCTCGATTTTTAGGCTGCTATCCTGAACCGTTAGGGATATTTTTAGCAACCCTTTTTCACTGCCATACACCGAAGCGTTGGAAATGAGATTGCTGAGGGTCCGTTGGAGTAGCTCTTTATCGATTAGCCAAGGGCAATCCTGTTTAGGTAATGTTACCTGAATCTGCTTCTGTTTGAGTAACAATTGATGGGATGCTAATGATTCTTTAATAATGGGTAAAATTGGTTGGGTTTGCAGATCGTGCTCACCCGCGTGCTGCAACCGGTTGTAATCTAATAGTTGTTCAATTAGAGATTGTAGCGAGATGCTGTTTTCCTGCATCAGGGTGATAATCTCTTTCTGGTCATCGGTCAGTGGCCCAGCGAGCTCTTCCGCTAATAGGTCTGTTCCTTCTCTCAATGTCGTCAGCGGTGTTTTTAACTCATGGGACATATGTCTCAAAAAGGCTTGTTTTTCCTGTTCGAGTAACTGCAAATGGGTTTCGAGCCATTCCAGTTGCTGGTTGAGCGCCAGAAATTCTTTCGGTCCCTTGAACGGTTTCGACATATCTAACTGGCCGTGACCTAGGGCTTTTATGCGTAGCATCAGCTGTTTAACCGGCTGAGTGATACGTATGCTGAAAAATAGAATAAGAATGGTGGACAGGGTGATTAAGAGTCCCGCCTGAAGCCAGAGCAGGTTTTGTTGTTCCTCTGCTTTAGCGTTGAGTGATTCTAACCGCAGGTCTAGCTTTTTACGGGTGTCATCATAGAGCGTTTGGGTCAAAGGCACGAGGGCGCTGACCTTTGCGTCGGCTTCTTTGTTCAGTGGCGTTGTTTCAAGCTCGGCAATCAGTGAGAAAATAGTTTCAATATTACTGGAGTCGATTAGAAAGCTGTGTAACTGAAGCAGTTGTTTGTATTCTGCTAATTGGGAACGAAAACGATCTTCAATATTGGCTTTTTTGAGGACTTCGTATTGTCGAGCTGAACGTACAAGGTCGCCGGAGAGTTCTCGGAGGTGCTGGCTACGGCTAAAAAAATCAAGCGCTTCTTTCGCGTGCTCACGCCCCTGGCGAGACAGCGTCACCATGGAGTCGGTTGCTTGATAGATCAACACGCCTAGTGGTGCCACGACCAGAAAAAAAGCCAGCACCACCAGTTGCATTAATGATCGCGTTTGCAGCGAAGAGCGATTCACCGTATCTAAATTATCTATAGTATGACGTTTCCTAAGCGGTATATATTCATATAATCCTCAAGGCTGAGAGGTTAAGAATGTTGCGAAGTCCCTTTACTTCAGCCTGTAAAGGCTCTACCTCTTGCTGGTTAAGCACACCATCATTGTTGATATCTAGCTGATGAAAACGTCTCGCTAGGGATGGGTGGTGACGCATTTCAGTTAATGATACTTCATTGTCGTGATTTCTATCGAGCGATTCAAACATTGATAGTGAACGTGTTCTGTTGATCTGTGCCGTCTCTTGAGGCAGTTCAGAACGAATATGTTCAATCACTTCGATATTGGATAGTCGTTTTAATGATAAATTATCAGGCTTTGCCTGAGCCAGCGTTGTGGTTAATGTTAGCGCTAAGAGTAGGGTTGCCGTACGCATGCCTGTAGTCCAGTTCAGTAATAATGTTGTATTACTGGGTAATAAGCAATTGTTGGGCCTATCTTATAAAAATCATATTAAAACAATAAGATAACTATAAGTTAGCGCCGATTTGACCCTATTTAGTATGAACTAATTTTGCATTACTGTCTCTTTAAAGAGACTCTTATTTCTTCGCTGTTTGCTATTGCTATATAAAACAATAGCTTAAGTGGTTATTGATTTAAGACACGGGTGCGGACTGATGAAGCTATTGTGTTCAGGTTCTTGTAATACGGGGTTGCTGAGGCGGCCAATATTTTCGATCTCTACCGTGACGCGATCACCCGGTTTCATGTAGCCTCTAGGCTTCATTTTAACGCCTACACCACTGCAGGTGCCGGTTGCGATCACATCGCCGGGTTTAAGCGTGCACACTGATGAGAGTGTGGCGACCAATTGGTAGCAATCAAAAATCAGGTGACGAGTATTGGAATGCTGTCGTAGCTCGTCATTGAGCCACGTTTTGAGTTCTAGATTATGAGGGTCGATACTGTCCGAGGTTACGATCCAAGGTCCCGTTGGGCCGTGACTATCGAAGGATTTGCCTAGCGTCCAGGTAGGCGACTTAATCTGCCAGTCTCTGACGGATACATCATTAACAATGGTATAGCCGGCAATTGCTTGGGGCGCTTCTTCTGCGCTGAT
Source organism: Amphritea atlantica (assembly GCF_018860855.1). Classification (GTDB taxonomy): domain Bacteria; phylum Pseudomonadota; class Gammaproteobacteria; order Pseudomonadales; family Balneatricaceae; genus Amphritea; species Amphritea atlantica_A. The sequence continues at coordinate 1,263 of NZ_JAHKQE010000005.1, read as the reverse complement.
ATTGCGGCAGTACTGACCGATAACCAATGCTAATTCGCCTTCATAATCCAGTTTGTCTGAAATATTGGGGCGATAAATGGGCGCCTCTGGATCAGTGACACAGCTAGATTGTTTATTAAATAGTGTTGGGAATGTCGGTATGGCTAAACCCGTTTCGGCGATATGATCCGCGTAGTTAAGGCCAACGCCGATAAATTTCTCCGGCTGCGAAATGGGTGCCAATAACTGTACCTGATCTAGGTTGAGTGCACGTGGTGAGGTGGCGATATATTCTTCAAGAAGAGGGCGTAGTTCTAATACACGGCTGAGCAGTACCGGCATAGTACCTGAAAAAATAGAGGCTGGAATGGGAATGATTTGTTGCTCAACGACACAGCCTAGCTGTTCTTTACCTGAATGTATAAAGCGTGCAAGTTTCATAATCGGCCGTTCCTAATTATATGAAAGTGAAAGTGATTTTAGCAGAGTTTAAGTCGATAATTCTGCTCAGTTCACTACTTTAAGCCGAATGAATTGCAGGGTATGCTAATAGGAATTTATTGCATGATGAATGACGGAAACTGATGACCGGAAAGGCTATTCATATTTCACCTGTATTCATGGCGTTAATCTTGACAGGATGTGCGGTCGATAAACCACGGCCTTTTCCTTCACCGGCGCCGCTTCAAACACTCTCTGGTGTGATCGTTGAACGTCAGGAGCAGCTTTGGTTTCAACCTTGTTACGAAAAGCGCTGGTGGCCGGTGCAGGATTTTACCGTACAGCAGGAGCTGACCGAATATTACCAGCAGTTTACAAAGTACAGCCACAAAGATCTGTACGTTGAATTACAGGGTGCAGTCGATGTGACTTTGGATAACACCTTGCTGGTTAAAAATGTTAACACCGTCGGTGGTACGGCGGCCACCTGTCATTTCCGCTTAGATGATATCCTGTTTCGGGCAGCCGGCAGTAAGCCCCATTGGGTGGCCGATATCTACCCGGATCATGTGGTGGTGAAGAGTATTAATCCGCTGGGGCGTTTTAGTTTTAAAACGACGGCAGTAACAACAGATACTCATAGTGCGGATGTGATTTTTGCTGATGAAACCGAAGCGGAACCCGCTTATACGGTTGCTCACTACCGTGAGTCCGGCGATGAAAAGAGTGGCGATAAACGTCGTCAACCATCTTCGCGCAAAAAGCCGTTTGATATCACTATTATTGAAAAGCGTTGTGTGGATACGGCAAGCGGTACATTACTACCGTTAACGGCGCAGATGA
>NZ_JAHKQE010000012.1 GCF_018860855.1 Amphritea atlantica | reverse complement strand
CTCAGCAAGGTTAAGTTTGGCTAACACCTCAACGCCACTTTGCCCTTGCGCCAGCCTTTCTGCCCGCGCCTTCTCGTTAGCATTACCCCAGGGTAACTTAATAATCCAACCAGCCGCCGTCGCTTTAGCGATCAGTTCCAGCCAATACTCCTCTGGCCAGTGCTTATCAAAACGGGTGGTGCTATGTAGAAATACCAGATAGTTCGCCCCGTCATGCTGATCAGTCATAAAGTGTTGACGAATAGCAAAATCGCCGCGACCTTCCAGCTCATAACCCAGCGCTTGCGCAAATAGCTGTCGAGTGCGCTCCACCGCATGCTGCTGTTTAGCAACACTAAAGCGACGCTGATAAAAATGGGCCGCCAACGATTCCCTCGCAGAGTTCTTATCATAACCACAGCGCACGCCATGACTATAGCGGGTAACCAGTGCGGCGCTTTTTAATAATCCCTGCGCATCAATGACTAAATCATAATTAGTGTCTGCCAGTGCCGCACGATAACGTCCCCATTCACCACCGGTAAAGGTTTGCCAAAGATTTTTACGCCAGCGACGAATAGCCACCGGAATGACCTTATCAACGGCAGAATGCCAACTTGGAATTTCAGCAAAGGCTTCTTCCACCACCCAATCAAACCGGATGTTAGGAATTGCCTTGACCGCATCGGTCAGTGCTGGCAGCGTGTGGATAACATCCCCCATGGATGAGGTTTTCACAATCAGAACTTTCAAGGGGATTCCTGCCAGTCAAATAAGGAGATATAGAAAGCCGCAGTATAGCATTTATCATTAATACGTCACCCTTCAGAACTTTTGCTTTACCTCTAAAAAAGTGACCCATCCGTTATTTTTGTCGACACATCGGCACTTTTCTACCATTTCACTGACTTTATTACTCTATAGCCGATTCCCTTTTTAACAATTGCTGATTACAATCATTAGCCTGAAAATTCTCTGAATCACGCTGCGTGCAACAGACCAATCAACTCAGATCAATCAACTCTTTATATGTTCGAGGTAACCAATGGCAGCTTTTGGAACTGTGTTTATACCGGAAATGGCAATCTCCTGGTTTGACGGTAATAGCTGGAGCCCGGCGGAGATCGTCAGCAGTGAAAGCATACAACTGCATCCCGGAGCCCATGTACTGCACTATTCCAGCACCTGCTTTGAGGGCCTTAAAGCATTCCGCCATGAAGATGGCTCGATCAATATCTTCCGTATGGATCGCAATATCGCGCGATTCACGCAAAGCAGCGAGCTATTAGCGTTACCGCCAATTGATAAAGCGGCGACGGAACAGATGATCATTGATATCGTCAGCCGCTATAAAGACGAAGTGCCAGAGCCTCCAGGTTCGATGTATATCCGTCCAACCCACTTCGGTACCGAACCAGCTATTGGTAAAGCAGCATCACCCTCAGTGACTTCATGCCAGTACATTCTGCTATCCCCAGTCGGCGATTATTTTGCCGGAGGCGATACCACGCTACGTTTGTTACTGGAAGAAGACGGTGCTCGCTGTGCTGCTCACATGGGTATGATTAAAAGTGGCGGCAACTATGCCAGCGCTTTACGTCCTATCATGAAAGCCAAAGAAGAGTTCAATGCGGATCAAGTGCTGTTCTGCCCGAATGGCGATGTACAGGAAACTGGTGCAGCTAACTTCCTGCTGATCGATGGTAACCAAATCATTACTAAAGCACTAGACGAAAGCTTTTTGCACGGCGTAACCCGTGATTCAATCCTGACTATTGCTCGAGATCTCGGCATGGATGTACAGGAACGCCAACTCACCATCGACGAACTGCTCGAACGGGCCGCTAAACCCGGTTGCGAAGCGGCACTGTCCGGCACCGCCGCAGTACTGACGCCCGTTGGCACACTGATTCATAACGGTAAAGACTATCCTGTGGGTGACGGCGGTATTGGAGCGACAACGGTTAAATTGCGCCAAGCCCTAAATGACATCCAGTGGGGCAAAGCTGAAGATAAGCATGGCTGGCTAACACGGATCTAATTGATCCCTTGTTACGGGGGCAACTAACAACGTTGCATCCATCTGGATAGATAACTCATAAACCTCGCAACTTGCGGGGTTTTCTTTTTTAAATGCCCAGCGATATTGCCGCCTTTTATATTGTCCTCAAAAGCTGCACAATAACCGAATAACACTAATAACAAACGGATATTGCCATGCGCCCTGCCACGCCCGAACTGCTCACTATGTTGACTGAACTGATCGCAACACCCTCAGTGAGCTGTACTGCGGCACATTGGGATCAGAGCAACTTGGCCGTGATTGAAAAGCTCGAGCAATGGTTGTCCGCTCTCGGCTTTCACACTGAGATTATGCCGCTCCCCGGACAGCCGGAAAAAGCGAATCTGATCGCCACTCTTGGCAGTGGTCCCGGAGGGTTAGTGCTAGCAGGACATACCGATACCGTGCCATTTAACGCGGAACTGTGGAATAGCGATCCCTTTAAACTGACCGAGAAAAATAACCGTTTCTACGGCCTCGGCACCTGTGACATGAAAGGTTTCTTTCCCATTGCAATCGAAGCGGCGCGCAAATTTACCGAACAAACCCTGAAGCACCCACTCATCATCTTAGCGACCGCCGATGAGGAAAGCTCGATGGATGGTGCCCGAGCACTGGCTGAAGCAGGCCGCCCTAAAGCCCGTTATGCTGTGATTGGTGAGCCTACCAGCTTACGACCGATCTATATGCATAAAGGCATTATGATGGAGCAGATTAAAATTAAAGGCACCGCGGGTCACTCATCCGATCCGGCACTGGGCGCCAGTGCGCTCGAGGCGATGCACTCGGTGCTGGGTCAACTGATCAGCTTTCGGCAGGAACTCCAACGAGATTATCAAAACAGTGATTTCAAAGTATCGGTACCGACCCTCAATCTAGGCTGCATTCATGGCGGAGATAACCCCAACCGCATCTGTGGTGCCTGCGACCTTGAATTTGATCTGCGCCCATTGCCCGGTATGTCGGCCGACCTGTTACGCGAAGCCATTAGTCAGCGCTTACAACCACTGGAAAACCAGTTCGGCGTATCGATTTCGACGGCTCCGCTGTTTCCCGAAGTGCGCCCGTTTAGTAACGATAAACATTCAGAACTAGTGCGCAGCGCTGAAAAATTAACCGGCTATCAGGCAGAAGCCGTCGCTTTCGGTACCGAAGCGCCGTTTATGCAAGATTTAGGCATGGATACCATTGTTATGGGCCCAGGCTCCATCGATCAAGCCCACCAGCCTGATGAATATTTGGCTTTTGACCAGATAAAGCCTACAGTAGCGGTACTAGAACAACTGATTGCAAGGTACTGTTTTTAATCGTGAATAAAGATAGCAGCCAATACGTTAACTGGTTTCGTCACAGCTCCCCCTATATCAATGCTCATCGGGGCAAAACTTTCGTTCTGATGTTAGGAGGGGAGGCGCTCGCCGATCCAAATTTTGCCAACATCATTCACGATATTGCTCTGCTTAATAGTCTTGGAGTCAAACTCGTATTAATTCACGGTTCACGACCTCAGATCAGGGCACGCCTAGAAGAACAAAATATTGTCGGGCGGGTTCACCATCACTTACGCGTCACCGATACTGATACGCTACGCTGCGTCATCGAATCCGCCGCCAGCCTTCGCACTGAAATAGAAGCCAAGCTCTCTATGGGGCTGGCTAATTCGCCGATGCATGGCGCAAAAATCCGCGTATGTAGCGGTAATTTCGTCACCGCGCGCCCATTTGGGGTCTATAACGGTGTCGACCTTTGCCATACCGGCGAAGTACGGCGGATTGATCAAGAAGCGATCCGCCAGCAACTCAGCATGAATAATATCGTGCTGCTGTCACATTTAGGCTATTCACCCACCGGGGAGATTTTCAATCTAGCCGTTGAAGATGTAGCGACTCAGGTCGCCATCAGCCTTGATGCCGATAAGCTAATTCTGTTTGGCGAAAACGGTGGGGTACGTGACAGCACCGAAGTCCTGCGGTCAGAACTACTGGCCGATACGGCAGAGCGACTGGTAAGCCAGTATATGACTAAACATAGCGCTCCGGATCAAGTACCTTCAGAACTTTGTCGTCACCTTCAGGCGGCGGTTAAAGCCTCACGCCACGGTGTCGCCCGTAGCCACTTAATTAGCTACCGTGAAGACGGCGCATTAGTGTCCGAACTGTTCAGCCGTAACGGGATCGGCACCATGGTGATCGAGCAGTCTTACGAACAAGTAAGGCCTGCCACCATTGAAGATGTGGGTGGTATTTTGGAGCTTATCCGTCCCATGGAGGAAGCGGGTATTCTGGTTCGCCGCTCCCGCGAATTACTGGAAGCAGAGATCAATCAATTTACCGTGGTCGCCCTCGATGGTGCGATTGTCGGCTGCGCCGCCCTCTATCCCTTCCCTGAAGAACAGATTGGCGAGCTCGCCTGTGTGGCTATATCGCCGGAATATCGGGGCGGTGAACGAGGAGAGTCCCTACTACATGCGATCGAAGCGGCCGCACGGGCGCAACAGCTTAACCGGTTGTTTGTATTAACAACCCGCACTGCTCACTGGTTTATCGAACGCGGCTTTGAGCCAACCGAGATCAGCAGCCTGCCCAACCGCAAGCAAGAGATGTATAACTTTCAACGCAACTCTAAAGCGTTCTCTAAGCCACTTTAATCCCCACTAAAAAGCGGCTGTGCAGGCAGAAAGATGCTAATTTAATGGCATTCTGATCGAAAACAGCGCGCCGCCCAATATTGATTCACCGATGGCCAACTCACCGTCGTAGCTACTGAGAATGTCAACCGCCACCGATAAACCAATCCCTTGGCCCGGCGCGGAGGTGTCCGCCCGCTCGCCTCGTTTAAGAATCGTTTGACGCAGTTCCGGCGAGACGCCCTCACCATCATCGGCAATATCGATCTGCAACATCCCGCCACCGTTACTGAAGCTAACAGCCACTTGATGATGCCCATACTTAAAGGCGTTCTCGAGAATATTACCCAGCAACTCCATCAGGTCACGCTCATCTGCCGGTAGTTGGTAATCGCCCCCGAGTTGAAGTGTTATCTCGATCTGCTTATCACGATAGACCTTATTCAATGCCGCAGTCATGCGTTCAATCAAGGGCGCAACCGGCGTTTTTTTCGCCAGTGTTCGCCCCTGACTTTTAACCGCTCGGGAAAGTTGATATTGAACAATCTGATCCATCCGACCAGCCTGATCCGTCACCAATTTCTGGTATTCATCAAAAGTTAACTTTTCCTGCCGCGCCCCCTGAATAACGGCTAACGGTGTTTTCAAACTATGGGCCAGATCACCCAAAGTATTTCGATAACGCTCTCGCTGCAGACGTTCATTACTGATCAACAGGTTCAGATTATCGGTCACGGCTTGCACTTCGGTAGGATAATCACCGGTCAGCTTATCACTCTGCCCCAACTCAATCCGTTTAAGATCTTTAGCCAACTGTGTCAACGGTTTAAGACCCCAGCGAATTAGCGCAGTCTCTATCAATAAAAAGAGGAAAATAGCGCCACTCAACCATCCCCATAAACGGGTATTAAAGGCATGTTGCTCGGTTTTAACCTCACTGTCCGACTCCAATACCGTAAAGACATAGTTGTGCTCCCGTCCAGCAATCTCCCATAACAGAGCAAACTGATAAACGAACATCCCCTCATTAGGCATACGATAAAACCGTGATTCGCCCGTTTTGAGCCCTTCGGCATCGAGCTGATCAATCAACGCATCAGTCAGCAGTTTGGCGGATTCTGAATACCACACCAACATATCATTGCCGTCATTCAGAAAACCATACAACCCTGACTCTACCTGACTGTAGCGAGGCTCCTGTAAATCATCAGGAATCATAATCCGGTCACCCCTTAGCTCAGCAGCCCCCAGAATCAAATAGACCTGCAGCTTCAACCGCTCCTCTTCAGCAGCTTCCAAGCTATGATGAAACGCCTGCTGTAGCGCAAAGCCCGTGAGCCCAAAAAACACCGGAAGTAACAGCAGTGACGCCAGTAATAGACGCGCGCGAAGGGCCTTGGGCATCATGTGTTACTAGCAACTCCAGCGGGTAGATCAAAGCGATAGCCAAGCCCGCGTACGGTCGAGATAGGCTGTAACGATTGCTCCGGATCGAGTTTCTGCCGTAAACGGCGAATAAAGACCTCTAACACGTTACTGTCACGGTCAAAGTCTTGATGATACAGATGCTCTGTTAATTCACTCTTAGAGATCACTTTTCCAGCATTCAGCATCAAATATTCGAGGGTTCGGTATTCATAACTGGTGAGTTTAACCGCAACCTCATTGAGATAAACATTCCGGCCACTGCTATCGAGCTTCAAAGGGCCAAACTCCAGCATCGGTTTAGCATGTCCAGCCGCTCGACGCAGCAGTGCATTCAAACGCGCCATCAGCTCTTCAATATGGAACGGTTTGACCAAGTAGTCATCCGCGCCGGCCTCTAGACCCTCAACTTTATCTTGCCAGTCACCCCGAGCGGTTAAAATAAGCACAGGGAAATTAACGTCACTTTTACGCCAACCCCGAATAACCTCGACCCCAGACAACTTCGGTAAACCGATATCAACAACCGCAAGGTCATAAGGAAACTCACTACCAAGATACAGGCCCTCTTCGCCGTCTTCGGCTTCTTCAACCGCATAACCACTGTCTTGCAGTGTGGTTACCAGTTGCCGCCGTAGATCCGTATCATCTTCAATAACCAGTATCTTCATACATTCATTCCCTTCTATTGATGGTAAAGCCTTATGGGGATATCACCTGACCGCTTCTCGCATCAATTAATACCGTTTTAACACGCCCTTTATTAATCAAGCGAATATGGTGTACTAAACGACCACCACGTTTTTGTGTATCCGCCTTAACCACTTTACCGCCATAGTTCTGTTTAGCTATCTTGGCTGCCTGCTGTAACGATACAGAATTTGCCGCAATCATCACCGATCCAACACTATATCTAGGCGTTACCTGAGCTATACCGGCTACGGCAGCCGTTCCCATGATCGTCATCAGTAAACCAAGGAGTGTATATGAGAACACTCTGAGCATGATTATCACCCTTTCATTTACAACTATTTAAGAAACAGGACTCACATTAACCCTTACAGGTATCCGTTTGCCTGGATGATGATCCATCCGCGTATTATAAGTACGACCATTATAGCGGTAAGTCACATTATAACCGGCGACTCGCTCATAATATTCCACATCATGCTGCACGTTACACCGTGTTTCAGTACGGTAACCGACATGATTATCACGTTGTCGATTGTGAGTGACATCGTTACCGATTGATGCCCCTAACACCGCACCTACCACAGCACCCACCTTCTTATTGTCTTGCCCATGCCCTAAGCCATTACCGATGGCTCCGCCAATAATACCGCCAAGTATCGGACCCGTGTAGGATTTTTGCTGATGACGAGGGGTTTCATAGCGCACCTCTTCCTCCCAACACTCCCGTCGAGGAGTGCGGCGTTCAGATTGCACCACAATAGGCTGTACCTGAATCACCTGGGCATACTCTCGGTGATGCCGTTCTTCTTTATAACGGGAATCGGCTTCCACTACCGAAGAAAAGAGTCCTAAGGCCATCAAACTACATACGATTATCTTTTTCATAATTACTCTCCTTCTCTATTACTAGAGTCTGGAGTCTATTGTGATATCACTGGACTGAACCGATCCTGAATTGCACAGTTCCTAGTTCAGCTTTACCTAACTTCACAACTCCCCTCTTTCACTCAAGCAAAACAATGAGAAAGTGCAGACGAAAAAAAACCGACGGCGAGCGTCGGTTTTCTCTTAGCGCCTGATTCAGCGCAGAATGTAATGTTTATTTAGTATCACATTTCTTACAGCTACTGATACCTAGAATACGATACAACGGGCACCAGCCAAACAGCGCAATAGCGATCAAAGGTACGCCTATCCACCCCCATGGGGTTTGAGGGCCAACAAATACGAGTGCTATCAGTATTAAACCAACAACGATACGAATAACTTTATCAATAGAGCCGATATTCTTTTTCATCTTTCTATCCTCAGATTCTTCAGGGTTAGATAAAGTATGGTCCGGCTTACAGGTAAAGTCTGTGACAAAGTCACACATAGGATTTATTGTATCGTTTTAATGACCTAGGGCAGCATTTTTCATGGCGCCTTTATTAAGAAACAGCACCTGATTACGTCCCAGTGAAACCCACTCTTTCTGCTCAAACATCTTTAATTGACGGCTTACCACTTCCCGCGCAGTACCTAGCTCATCAGCAATCTCTTGGTGGGAACGTAGTAGTACAGAACCTGGCCCAACATGTTCTATCAAATAGCGAGCCAGCCGAGTTTCAATTCGTTCAAAAGCGATCTCCTGCACCAGCGTGATCAATTTAGCTAATCGCTCGCCGTAAGAGTCGAAGATAAATTGCCTTAATCCTGCTGATTCAGTCATCGCCCGCTGAAACTCTGTCAACGGCAGTAAAAACGCAGTTACTTCTGTTTCGGTAATCCCTTCGGCAGGATACTCTTCACCCCCTAATAAACAGGAGGTCGTGAGCACACAGGTCCCCTGGTTTTCGATGCGGTACAAAATCAACTCCCGACCATTGGCGTTTCGGCCAAGCACTTTCACCACGCCCGAAATAACAATAATAAAGTGACTACAGACATTACCCTGATGGAACACGACCTGATCTGCCGGCAACTCTACCCGCTTCGCACGACTGAGAATAGCAAGACCGACATCATCCAACGCCCCCAGTTGAGGAAACTGCTGTGTGAGTTGACTGATATCATTCATGGTCCGCAGATTTCTCCACCGCCTGACGCCGTGCCCGCACCGCCAACATCACATAGCGAATGTTGTAACTAAAGCCGATTACCAGCGCAATAGGCATCGTCACTAAAAACACACTTCCGAGGGCGGGAGAAGACAATAATTGTCCCAACCAAAGGCACAGCACACTAACAATCGCTACGGGGACACCGGTTCGCATCATCCGCTTAAGCCAACGATCAGAACGCACCTGTTTTTTATCTATTTCCATGACTCTCTCCACTGTTCTGAATGCATTAAGAATACGATGTTATCCACTGAAACAATAGCCCAATAAATGACACCACAAAATCATCGACGAATCATCAGACCAAGGACGATTTCACCTACCGCTGAACAAACAGAAAAGAGGGCGGCTGATCATTCTTATCACCGAATGCACTTATTCGTGGATTGTTAGATATTCCCGCTGAGAGTTTTGCTATAATCGGCGGTCTTATAGATATACCCACTTCAACCGCAGAGGATCTGTGCATGCCACAATATCGCTCCAAGACCTCCACCGCAGGTCGTAATATGGCCGGTGCCCGCGCACTTTGGCGCGCCACGGGGATGAAGGATGACGATTTTCAAAAGCCCATTATCGCTATCGCCAATTCATTTACCCAATTTGTACCGGGCCACGTTCACCTAAAAGACATGGGTCAACTGGTCGCCCGTGAAATCGAAAAAGCGGGTGGGGTCGCTAAAGAATTTAATACCATCGCTATCGATGACGGTATCGCCATGGGTCATGATGGCATGCTCTACTCTCTGCCTTCTAGAGATATTATTGCGGATTCCGTCGAGTATATGGTCAATGCCCACTGTGCTGATGCACTGGTGTGTATCTCCAACTGTGACAAAATCACACCGGGGATGCTGATGGCTGCTATGCGCCTCAATATCCCAGTGATCTTTGTTTCCGGCGGGCCGATGGAAGCAGGCAAAACCAAACTATCCGAGCATAAGTTGGATCTGGTTGATGCAATGGTACTCGCGGTTGACCCGAATACCTCTGATGAAATGATTGATGCCGTTGAGCGCTCAGCCTGCCCAACTTGTGGCTCCTGCTCCGGCATGTTCACCGCGAACTCGATGAACTGTCTGGCCGAAGCATTAGGCTTAGCACTGCCCGGTAATGGCACCGTGGTCGCAACGCATGCTGACAGAGAACAACTGTTCCTAGAAGCCGGTCGCAGTATTGTTAAGATGGCGAAGCGTTATTACGAGCAGGATGATGACTCTCTACTGCCCCGTTCTATGGGCTTTAAAGCGTTTGAAAATGCGATGACCCTCGATATTGCCATGGGTGGATCAACCAATACCATCTTGCACCTGTTAGCGATTGCTCAGGAAGCCGAGATCGACTTCACCATGAGGGATATTGACCGTCTGTCTCGCTCTGTTCCTCAATTGTGTAAAGTGGCACCGAATACACCTAAATACCATGTTGAAGACGTACACCGTGCGGGCGGCATCATGGCCATTCTCGGTGAACTCGACCGAGCAGGCAAACTGCACACAGATACCCCGACCGTCCACGCACCAACAATGAAAGATGCGCTGGATAAGTGGGATATTATGCGCAACCCGTCACCTGAAGTAATGGAATTCTATAAAGCGGGCCCTGCCGGCATCCCCACTCAGGTGGCATTTAGTCAAGCAACTCGCTGGCCAACACTGGACGGTGACCGTGAAAACGGCTGTATTCGAGCCATAGAGCATGCGTACTCCCTCGAAGGTGGTCTAGCCGTATTACACGGCAACATTGCCGTTGACGGCTGTGTGGTCAAATCGGCCGGTGTCGATGAATCCATTCTGGTCTTTGAAGGTCCAGCCCATATCACCGAATCTCAGGACGAGGCCGTCGCCAATATTCTTGACGATAAAGTGAAAGCCGGTGATGTGGTTATCGTGCGCTACGAAGGCCCTAAAGGCGGACCAGGTATGCAAGAGATGCTCTACCCAACCTCTTACATCAAGTCTAAAGGTTTGGGCAAAGAGTGCGCCTTGCTAACCGATGGTCGTTTCTCTGGCGGTACCTCCGGCCTATCCATTGGCCATGTATCTCCTGAAGCAGCGGCTGGCGGCGCAATCGGTTTAGTACGTAACGGTGATCGTATCCGTATCGATATCCCTAACCGTACAATCGACGTATTGCTCTCCGATGAAGAACTGGCACAACGCCGTGCAGAACAGGATGCCTCAGGCTGGAAACCGGTCGAAGCTCGCCCGCGTAAAGTGTCTGCAGCATTGAAAGCCTATGCTCTATTGGCAACCTCTGCCGATAAAGGCGCAGTGCGCGATCTGAGTAAACTAGACTAATCAGTAAAGATTAAATCTGGTCACAAAAAAGCAGCCAAAAAGGGCTGCTTTTTTATACGTTTCATTTCACTCTTTTAACGACAGCCCCTTCTAGCCACTGTAAACCTGCCAAATAAGCCGCAGGGCTAGCACCGTCACCAAGACACGAAAAATCATCTGAAATCGTTCGGCAGGCACTTTTTTCAGGATATGTAAGCCAATCCAAGTCCCCGCAAAACCACCAGCAACCATCAATACAATGAGTGGTAGCCAATCGGTAAACGAAAACCCTATCAAGCCAAAGACAAACATCTTCAATAGATGCTGTGCGGTCATACAAGCCGCGAACGTCGCCACCACACGATACTTTTCATACCCTAAGCGATGCACAAAGGCAGCCACTAAAGGCCCCGTCGCACCAACAAACATCGTTAATAACGTCGTTCCTGTACCAGCCAACACCAACCCTGCAGGCGGCATCTCCTGTTTACCCAGCTTAGGCCCCCAAACCAAAAACAGAATAAACCCTGCTACACAGAGCTGAATTACCTCAACCGGCAATTGAACAACTACAAAGTACGCAATCACCGCACCGACCACGGCCCCGAACAAAAACAATCGAAGTAACGGCCAATCGATATGCTCACGAGTAAGGAAGGCCCGATTGCCATTTGATCCCACCTGAACCAAACCATGTACCGGAATCAGGGCTGCTGCAGGCACGACCGTCGCCATCACCGCCAGCAATAACACCCCCCCACCAATCCCCATGGCAGCAGTCACCATCGATGTTAGTGTGCTAGTGATAATGAGCAAAAGCGCCGTATCAACGCCAATAGCATCGGGCAACCAGTTCACGAAGACTCCTTAAACATATAAATAAAGCGGATGGAAACAACGCCCAAGGCAGTAAAGCATCAATACCGATTTAAAACCTAAAACGCACGGTATCACCGTGCGTTTCGCATTCATTAACAACGGGTCTTATTGAATATCTATCAAGGCTCTTGCAACGATGCCAATACCTGATCAGCCCACTGCAAACTATGACGGTAAGCCACTTCATAAAACGGCTTATCAAGAAGGTTACGCATATCGCTCCATTCGCCACGCTCGTAGTGCTGCACTTCCGTGAGGATCTCCCCCTTCTGATTAATATGGGACAATATCGCATCCTTAATTGAATCATTTAACGGAATCTGGTTCAGCAACACCTGCATATCCGTATCCATCATGGCATCGAGCTGCGACAGCAAGCCAACCATAAAGAAGTTGATCGTCTGTGGATAACTTAGCATCTCAGCCAGTAACTCACACATCCGGCCACGAATCAGCATCACCCGTGTGAGCTCTTCCGGTTTATCCGACTGCCCACTGAGTAAGAATAGGGTCGCCCACTTCTTCACCTGATCCATACCAATCAATGATATCGCATGCGAGATCGACTCAATCTCCTTCGGCGTACTAAACGCAGCCGAGTTTACAAGCCGGAGTATTTTATAAGTCAGTGCGGGATCGTTAATAACAATCTGTTCGACCGATTCAGCAGTCGCCGCGGGGTTATTCAGCTCTGATAGCAGTTCCAGAATAAGAATTTTTGAACTACCAAAATTTTTGCCCTTAATGGAAACCGGACGGCAGAGAAAATACCCCTGATACAGATGGAAGCCCAGCCCAATCGCTCGTCTAAAGTCATCCTGGCTCTCAACTTTATCGGCCAAAAGATGTACTCGGTAAGGCTTACAAAAAGAGACTAATTGTTTTAACTCTGCATCATCATGGCGTTGAATATCGATCTTTACCACGTACATCAGATCTAGCAGGGCGGTCTGCGCTTTATCACCGGTATAGTGCGTCAGAGCAAACTTATATCCCTGCTCTTTACGGGCCCGTAAGACGTTTAACAGCTCTTTAGATATACCGTCTTCACGCAACAGTTCAAATACGACACTGTCATGGGGGAGATTCGGCAGCATATCAGACAACAACATACTCTGTGTCAGTTTAACGAACAGAGGCAGTCGTTTGGTTTTACCACCGCTCGAAGCGACTGCATAGTTATTAAGAATCACGGAAGCGGTAGCCTGCTCATCCGAAAAATCTAATGGCATCGTTCCCTTATCGGAGCGATACAGCAAACTATAGGCCTGTACATCCTGGCTTTTATTGAAAATAGGCTGACGCGCTAACAGAACAGAACCGTCAGCCAATACATCTTCATCTAACGCAATACTCACAACTTATTCCCCTGCTCAAATCTTAGTCCAGTATAACCCAACCTTGCCCTCGATAAGAGATACCGGAGAGAAAACTATCTTCTGTTTATAGCATGTAAAAAGTTAAACTGTACATTATTCATATCCCAATTTAGCCACAAAGGTGCGAACCCCAACACCAACCAACAATAGTCTGATATCAAATTTATAACGCGATAAACAGCTTGATCCTCAATAAGGTAAAGACCAACGACTCTAACCATCGCCATGAATTCTCGGCCAGATGATTTAATTTTACAGCCCCGTCAGATACAATATCCCGACATATTGTTTGAATAAAGGGAGGTTATTCGTCAATGGAAGACCAAGCACTCTGCAGTGACTGTTTTGTCCTACTGCAAACCGGACGCACATCCGCACATAAACATCTAACAGAAAAAAATCATATTTATAACGACACACTCTTTGAATGTAACAACTGCCAGAGTGTACTCCGCTTAACTCATGTCCCCCATCAATGGAATATTGTCGACAAGCTGGACCTCGAAGAAACGAGCATACAATCGGCTTAAACTCTTCAGCAATGGATGACTCGGGCTAACGTGAGCCCTGTGGCATCTAAAACCCTTTTATATCGATATATTGACGGCTCTCGAATGACTTCAAGCCACCAGTGATCGACCCACTATTGCAAAACAAAATCTGAACATTTCTTTGCCTATGGGGCTCTGTTAAACTTAGCCCCAATCTAACACCGGCCGGTTGCCGGACATAAAATCCATCAGTCCGGAATAAAGAATGTCTCCTGCGTCTTCCGATTCATCATCGCTATTTACTGCACACCCATTCCGATGGTTTCTAGCTCTGCTAGCCCTGTTGTTTTTCTATCGCGAATGGATCGTTATCAGTACACCGATAACACTCTTTTATGATGAGGCCTATTACCTCAGCTGGGCCCAAACACTGGATTGGGGTTACTACTCCAAACCACCGATGGTAGGCTGGCTAATCGCGCTCACCACGTCCCTGTTTGGTAATGCCGAATGGGCGGTAAAACTCGCGGCACCGGTGCTTTACAGTGGCGCAGCGATCATTATCTATCGCACCGCAGAATACCTTGCAGGAAGTCGGGCAGCCCTGATCAGTGGCGCTATCTTTCTGTTGATGCCCCTAATCGGTTTTAATAGTCTATTTATCACCACCGATGCACCCCTTATCTTTTTCTGGTGCCTCTGTTTTTACGCTTTTATCCAAGCAAAAGACACCAACAACGGCCTTTGGTGGCTGTTAGCCGGCATTGCAGGCGGGCTAGGCTTACTCTCTAAATATACCTTTATCATCTTGCCCTGCACTTTCCTGCTATATGCCGCTCTGAGTCCCGTCGGACGACAGTTGTTACTCAACCCTCGGTTTTGGCTGACCTGCCTGTTAGCACTCAGTTTCCTGTTACCCAACCTATACTGGAATTATCAGCACGATTTCATCAGCTTTCAGCATACCGCTGAGATCTCTCGCCAGAGCCGCAGCTCGCTAAGTTTCAGCCGCTTAACTGAATTTTGGATAGGGCAATTACTTGTCTTTGGCCCTGTATTCCTCATCTATATGATCGTCAGAGGCCTAAGCCGTCAGCCTCGTAGTGAAACTGAAAAACTACTCTGGAGCCTTTTTTGGCCCACTTTTTTGGTGCTCTCGGTACAAGCGCTTATGGCCAAAGCTAACGTCAACTGGGCAGGACCTGCCTATATCGGTGCGACGCTACTGACAGGTTATTATCTGAGCCAAGTAAAAGGCTATCGCTTACTACTGATAGGTTTGCTTGTTAATTTGCTATTTTCAATGGCTTTCTACCATTACACAGTCGTCACTGATGCTCTTGGCATCGAACGAAAACAGGGAACAGACCCTTATAAACGATTACTCGGCTGGCCGCAGTTTGTTCATCAGTTTCAGCCATGGTTTGATCAATATCCAGATTACAAACTGGCGAGTGATTCTCGTAAAATGCTGGCCTATTTTGGCTACTACATCAGCCCACAGGATTTTAAAGGGGTCGCGCTGAGTGATAATGATCACATCGAAGATAATTATGAGCTTCAGTATCCGTTATCAAAAAGCACGGCCAAGCAGTTTTTGTTTGTTAGTGAACATGATATTGAAGCAAAACTGAATCGCTATTTCAGCGATGTAACACTACTGACTGAACAGGTTTTCCCGCTTTATAGTAACTTCTCCCGTACCGCACGGCTGTATAAAGTCAGTGGTTTCAAAGGCATCCCAAAAAACGGACAACAAGCCCATGAGTAATGCTCCTTTATTAACACGGTTAAAAGGTTTCCGCGCACTCATTCTCTTTCTAGTCTGTGTCGTAGTGTTTGTCGGCTTTCCACAGATCGACCTATTTGTCGCAGGACTGTTTTACGATGCCCAAAGCGACAGCTTTATCTATAAGAACCAACCACTGGTTCAGTTCCTTTATAGGCTATTTGCTTACATTCAGATCCCCGTGCTGTTAGGGCTTATCGTGACGGGGTTACTGATCAAGTTTAAGAAAGTAAATTTCAAACACTACAAGAAGTGGACTATCACCTTTTTACTGCTCGCCCTTATTTTAGGGCCTGGCTTATTGGTAAATACAGTGATAAAAAATAACTCTATCGGCCGTGCCCGCCCAGTACAGGTGGAAAATTTTGGCGGCCATCAGACGTTCACTCCAGCGTTTGTCTATTCCGGTGCGTGCAGTAAAAACTGCTCATTTGTCAGCGGCCATGCAGCCATGGGGTTTTACTTTATGATTCTCGGCTGGCTATTCACATCACGACGAGCATTCTGGGGAGGCTGTTTGGTGGGGCTTGCGCTAGGTTTTACACGTATCGTGCAGGGAGGACATTTCCTCAGTGATGTACTCTTTGCCTTCTGGGCGGTTTATTTCGTCACTTGGGGTCTAGCCGTGCTGTTTGGCTTTAAACACCCGCTCGATAATAAACCAAGTTAAGAGAATAGAGGCTTGATCAGGCGCGAGGCTATATAAAACTCAATTGGCGAGCAGTTGATTACGACCAAGCCGCTTCGCCTGATATAGCGCCTGATCTGCCCGCTTCAACACCTCATGGATAGTCGCATCGTCTTTGTGGATAAGACTAATACCTGCGGTAACACCCACGTCCAACCCTTCGACTTGCAGGCTTATGACCAATGCCTGCACCTCTGCACGAAACCGCTCATAAAACAGTACCGCCTGTTTCTCTCCCGTATAAGGCATTAACACAACAAACTCATCACCGCCGATACGAATAAGCCAATCGGTACGCCGTAAGTAGCGCCGACATAACTGGGTCATCGCAACCAACACTGCGTCACCTTTTTCGTGACCAAACGTATCATTAACCCGTTTGAAATGATCGACGTCCCAGATCAACACTGTCACTACCTCAGAATAGCGTTTAACGCGATCGAGATACTCTGTTAACAGTTGATTCAACTGACGGCGATTCGGCAACTCCGTCAGCGGATCGGTCATACTTAACGCGCGTAATCTCTCCTGTAGTCGATGGTTAGCTGTACGATTAGTCGCAACCCAAAGCACAGCATCTTCATCATTGACCTGAAAACTCAGCGCACTCACTCGGCCTTCAAACCAAATGGTTTCAACTGGCCCATCGATGCTCTCCAACCCTTTAATATCTCGATTGGACAGTTCATATTCAACCACATGCATCTTTCGGCGGCTCAGTACCGCCGCGATCTCTTTAAAAAACCAATCCGCTTTTGCAGGCACCAACACATCGCTGAGGCGCTTACCAACAAGATCCCGACCATCATGATAATAACGGGTATCACGTCCACCAAAAATCGCTGCGTAAACACCGCTACGAGTCATCACAAAGGCAGGATCCGGCAGCTGCTCGAGTAATTCTTTTAGATGTAATTTCTCTAGTTCTTTCATTATGTGCTCGCTGATAAAGCGTATCCACATAAAGAATAGACCTTAACCACAGAGTCAACGAGGTTCAATATCATCGACATCGAACCTAAGCCGTAATACAGATCAATCTGTTGTTTTAGCTCAACAAAAAACTAGGGCATTACTGATAAATAAATTTTGTCAGCCGACATCAAACCTATCAAGCCAAACTATCAAGCCAAACTATCAATTCGCTTCGGCATTGAAACACTCAACGCTGACCCGTTGCTCGATCGGGACGACAGCGGGGCCATACTGATTAAAAATAGCCACATCCGCCGCATCACGACCATAACCAATAGTAACGTAGCCACCTTTACGGTAAGTGTCATATAGCTCGTGTTGGGTCGCATCGAAGGTATACCAACGACCGCCGACATAAGCTTCAAACCAAGCATGCAGATCCATGGGTTGGAGATCATGCAGATAGCCGACAACCATCCGTGCGGGAATACATAGACTACGGCAAAGAGCGATGCCCAGATGCGCTAGATCACGACATACCCCTGCAGGCTGCTGGTTGATCTCCTGGGCCGACAATAATAAATCACTCACACCCGGTTCATAACGAAACGTATTCCGTAACCAAGCCTCTATTGCAGCCACTTGATCATAACCGGGTAAACAGTTTTCAGTTATTTGGTTCGCCATCTGACCAAATCGGTCTGATTCACAGTAGCGACTGGGTAAAAGAAAACCGAGAACTTCGTCCGGTAACATCTGCACCTCAACAAAAGGCGCTTGTGGAGCACGATCGAGGATGTCGGCGATCATCACCCGTGACGAGGTATGAATAGAAAAGTGCCCTTCTGGAGCGACCAGTCGCTGACACAGGTTGCCGTAGTTGTCCGTAAACTCAAACACCGGCACACTCGGATCAATTTTATATTCTTCACGGGCAATCCACTGCAGCGCACCACTGCGGGGACGCAACATCAACACGAAAGGTGTTGGGACAGAAATATCAAAGACAAGATCACAACTCGTTTGTAGCCACATAAGCCCATCCTTGCGATTGTATTAGTGAAGCCTTCGCAGATTCATCCGCGCCTGAAACACTCGTTTCAAGGTGAGAGAACCCGCCATTATTCCTGAGTGGGTAGCCGACTAACGTCAACGGATACACTTAATTTTTGACCCTTACCACCATCGAAAAAGACCCCTTTCAACGGCGATACATCACCGTAATCCCGGCCCCAAGCTGTAGTGATATGATGCTCAGCAGGCATATTGTCATTGGTCGGATCAAACTCAAACCAGCCTTCATCCGGTGAGAAAACCGCGAACCAAGCATGGGATGCATCACTACCCACCAATTTTTCCTGCCCCGGTGGCGGTAAAGTTTCCAGATAACCGCTGATATAGCGAGCGGGAAACCCCAATGACCGCAGACAGCCTATCGCTAGATGCGCAAAATCCTGACACACACCGCGTTTATTTCGTAACACCTCATCGAGAGGTGTCGCAATACTGGTAGACTCAGGATCATAGGTAAAATCGGTATAGATCCGGTGTGTCAGTTCTCGCACCGCCGACAGTAACGGCCGGTTACTCGCAAAAGAGGGCCGTGCATACTCGCGCAGCGAGGCGGCTGCTTTAATCATCGGCGAATTCAGGACAAATTCCCGCGCCTCTAATACTGGCAATTCACGACTTTTTTGTAACGCAACCAGCGCCTGACCACAGGTATTGCCCAGATCGAGACCTAACTCGCATTCATGGATATATTTACTATCATGCACCTTAATATCGCTGACAACATCGATTTTCAGCTCTTTATGGGGCTGTTCCAACGAAAAGAAGTACGCTTTATTGCCAAAATAATCCACCCGCTGCTGACCCAATGTATGCGCAGGATAGATCTCAATCCGGCTCGCCGTGCAGCTTTGGTAATCAGTATTTCGCGGGAGCAGATAGGCGCGGTTGTAACACAGCGTTACCGGCTTCTCATATTCATAATGGGTGATATGACGAATACGGTAGTTCATAGTTCCTCATCCCAATCGGTCCGTACCAACTGTTGATGCACCTTGATCTGATCAAAGTATTTAGTACTAATTTGATTCGAGGTCTCATGCAGCAGATGCTGTAAACGGGACAGCAGTTGATCAAGCCCCACACGTGTGCCTGCATCCTCATCTTCGACCACGAGCTCTTCCAATTGACACAACTGAATCGCAGAAGAGGCCTCCAACATATACCGATCTTCATCCGCCAAACCTGAACCATTTGCTGCCGATGGTAGCTCGGCTAAATGTTTGCGTAATTGATCCACCTGATAGAACACGGAACGGGGATTGCTACTATCCGATAACAACAACTGCAACCCTTGCGCCATATCGCTGCCAGAACGGTCTCGGCGACGGAAGGTGATCAACACCTCAGAACTCAACAACACAGACTCTAAGACCTGCTGTTGCTGATATTTAGGCAACACAGGCACCAACGAGGCACGAATCAAAGAGACCGCCTGTAGCGCTTTCTCAACCCGCAATCCCATATCAATGAAGCGCCAGCCTAAGCCACGTACCATACTCTCCTGCCACAAGCCCGACAGTGCTAATAGTGTGGTTACCAAAGGATCCAGCGCTTCTTCAGGTGCGGCCGTCAGCCCCTGTTTCAGCGAATCAGCCAAACCTCCGAGTTCATCACGCAAGTCATTGATAACCCGTTGGGTATCCGCCGACAACATCTCGCGCACCTGATCGGAACACTCCAACAGGGCATTCAAGTTTGCCGTGACACTACCGGCACGCTTGCCATCGAGTACCACCGATAACAACTCAGCTTCCGGCTGTGCCGGTATAGGCGATCCCGATAAGGTAAAGCCGGGATAGGTAGTGGTTAGCTGTGTCACGGTCTGTAACAACACCTGCTCGGTCTCTTTCGGCATATGGTAGGTGCTGTTGATCTGTACAAAAACCGTCCGCAACAACCGTAGCGCCGCTTCAGCCCGCACCGCATAACGACCCAACCAGTAGAGATTCTCGACAACCCGGCAAGGGAAGGCGATCCGCGGTTGCGCAGGCGTCGGTATCGGCAACGGTTGTGACTCGAGTAACGAGATCTGTCTTTCCGGCTCAGAAGCCAAGATCCAAGTATCTTTACTGGTCGCGCCCCGAAGATTACTCAGGTTTAGGCTATCCGACTGACTGCCCACCCGCGTCAATCCGCCAGGCATCACATGATAAGAGGAATCCATCGCGACAGAAAAGCCCCGTAATATCGATGGGCGCGGCAACAACTGACTGTCTTTCCATGACGGTGTCGTCGATGGGCGGATATATTCCTGCGCCGTAAAATACAGCGGTTCTTGACGTATTTTTTCAATCAGCGCTAAACGTTTAGGTTCATCGAGTTCGGAACCAAAAATACTGTGCTCCGAAGGCCGACGGAAGCACTTCTTAATCACTAACTGATCAATGTGCTCAATCACATAAGTCAGATCCTGAGGATCGCCACACCAATAGGTTTTAACAGATGAGAGCTGTGCTTCGCGTCCAAGAAAGTGATTAGCGATTTGCGGTAGATAGCGCAGTAATGCGGGGTTTTCCAAGAAGCCGGAACCCATCGGATTAGCCACAATGACCCGTCCCGAGCGCACCACTTCGAGTAACCCAGGCACGCCAAGACGGGAATCGCTTTTAAGCTCGACCGGATCACAGTAAAAATCATCCACCCGACGCAGCACCACATCGACCCGCTCCAGACCACCGAGGGATTTCATCCACAAGTAGCCTTTACTCACCCGCAGGTCGCTCCCCTGAACCAGAGGAAAACCTAAGTAGTTAGCCAGATAGGTATGTTCGAAATAGGTTTCGTTGTAAGAGCCTGGCGTCAAAATCACGATACGCGGCTGTTCTTGCGTAATCTGACTCGCTAAGTTGTTGAGCTTTAGCCGTAACGACTGAAAAAACAACGATAAGCGGTGTACATGGCTATCACGAAATAACGAAGGCAGTACTCGCGACATCACCGTGCGATTTTCCAACGCATAACCGGCACCGCTAGGCGCTTGAGTACGATCACCCAGCACCAGCATATTGCCCTCATGATCTCGCACCATATCGGTCGCATGCATCACCAACTGATGCTCACCGGGTAACGACAAGCCATCACAGGCACGCAGAAAACCGCCGTGGCTGAAGAGCAGTTCCGGCGGTAATACCCCGTGGCGAATCAGGTCACGGCTACCATAGAGATCCTTTAAGACCAGATCCAACAGCTCAGCGCGTTCTTGTAGACCAGACTCAATGCTGGCCCACTCTTCGCTCGCAATCAACGCAGG
This sequence comes from Amphritea atlantica, assembly GCF_018860855.1. Taxonomy (GTDB): domain Bacteria; phylum Pseudomonadota; class Gammaproteobacteria; order Pseudomonadales; family Balneatricaceae; genus Amphritea; species Amphritea atlantica_A. The sequence goes on along the minus strand of NZ_JAHKQE010000012.1, from coordinate 91,260 downwards.
AACAGGATCAAGCTGCCAAGTCGCACTCGATGGGAACCCACTATTATAGGTGGCACCATCATCACGCAAGATACGCTCAGCCTTTTGCTGACGCTCATGAATCCCTGGAGCACCCAAGGTTTTCAAGCCATCTAACAAATACTGCCAATGCGGCTGAATCTCAGACTCGTTGCCATAGACCTCATCGTATCCAGAGCCGGCGGCTTTATAGTTCAGCTCGTCAGGGCTTTCTGCGGCTCGAGTTTCCATTAAGTATCTATACCAACATTATTTCGGCTGCATAGTATGCCATGACTGAGCTAGGTTTCCATCTGTCTACGTAGATCAAGGGTATGTGGGTACTCATTTGTAGGCATTTCCTGTGGTGGCGCCATCGGCCGTGGTGGCGTATGGTTGGCAAAGAACTCACGTAACCCATTGAATTCAGGCATATGCAGCTTAGTATCTAAGGTCGGCGTATGCTCAGTATTGCCAAAACGATTAATTCGGCGAGATTCAGCCTCAAACGCATTCACAGGGAAGGTTTCATAGCTTCGTCCACCCGGATGCACCACATGATAGCTACAACCCCCTATCGTTTGTCCGTTCCAAGTATCAATTAGATCGAAAATCAAGGGCGAATGCACGCCGATGGTCGGATGCAATGCAGACTGCGGTGCCCACGCTTTATAACGCACCGCCGCTACAAACTCACCCTTCTGTCCAGTTGACCGGAGCGGTAAACGACGGCCATTACAGGCCAGTACATAACGATCCGGCGTCAACCCTTCGACTTTAACTTGTAGACGTTCAACCGATGAGTCAACAAATCGCGCGGTACCAAAACTACCCACCTCTTCACCCAAGACATGCCAAGGCTCGATCGCCCAGCGCAACTCGATCCGCACATCATCAATATTCACGCTACCGTAATGTGGGAAACGGAACTCTTCAAATGGCGCTAACCATTCCTGCTGAAAAGGAATCCCGTGCTGTTGTAAATCTTTAACCACTTCCCGGATATCCGCCCACACATAGTGCGGCATCATAAAGCGATCATGCAGATCGGTGCCCCAGCGTACCAACGGCTTTTTATAGGGTTCTTCCCAGAAACGCGCCATCAAACAACGAATGAGCAACGCCTGCACCAAAGCCATCTGTGGATGTGGCGGCATTTCGAAACCACGAAACTCCAGTAGGCCCTGCCGTCCGGATGATAATCCCGGCGAATAGAGTTTATCAATACAGAATTCTGAGCGGTGAGTGTTACCGGTAATATCAACCAGCAGATTCCGCATCAACCGGTCAATCAACCAAGGCTGATCAACAATGCCATCAGGCATCAGATCAAACGCGGTTTCCAGTTCATACAGCATCTCTTCACGGCCTTCATCCACCCGAGGCGCCTGGCTAGTTGGGCCGATGAACATGCCGGAGAATAGATATGAAAGCCCCGGATGGTGCTGCCAAAAGGTAACAAAACTACGCAACAGGTCTGGGCGACGCAGGAACGGACTATCCGCCGCAGTCGCTGCACCCAAGGTGATATGGTTACCACCACCGGTACCGGTATGGCGGCCATCGAGCATGAATTTCTCAGCGCCAAGCCGAGATAGACGCGCCTCTTCATACAACATCTGGGTATTATCGGAAAGATCACGCCAGTTATCAGACGGGTGAATATTCACCTCGATTACACCCGGATCGGGGGTTACCTTAAAGCAACGCAAGCGATCATCTTTCGGCGCTTCATAGCCTTCAATGACGACGGGCAGATCCATCTCCGCAGCGGTATCTTCAATCAGTTCGATCAGCGCAATATAATGCTCTAAATGCTCCAACGGCGGTAAGAAGAGGAACAAACATCCATTACGAGGCTCAATACACAGCGTGGTGCGCACCACTTCAACCGGCTGAGTTACTTTATCCGCAGGCTTAACGTCAGACTCGTCGGCATAAGCCATCGCTGAACTTTGTCCTGCCTCTGGAAGCTCTTCAGCAGCAGCAAAGGGGTCGCGCCCTTGATCTCGGTGCAACGCTTCATCGGTGACGACCGGTAATGAATTAAGCGGCAAACGCAGACCAATCGGTGAATCACCCGGAATCAACGTCAATGTATCCCGGCGCAGAGGCCAAGGACTCGAACGCCAATGCTGAGTACCATAGTCCCAACCTAACGGCAGACAGAAGCCCACCGGTTTTTCTAACCCCTGCGATAACAGTTGCGCCAGTTTCTTGCGCTCCAGATCATCTTTAAGGTCGGCCTTCAGTGGATCAACATTATCCGGCAAGCTTTGCTCTTTCCACAGATAATAAAGCGTATCTTCGTAAGCAGGTATGACCCGAGACGTCGCTAAACCCGCTTTCTTTGCCAAACTCTTAGCAAACTTTTTCGCTACCTTACGTGTGACGCCATAATCTTTATCGACCCGCGCCAACAGCTTAGGCTCACGCCACAACGGCTGCCCATCGGTACGCCAGAAACAACCCAAAGCCCAACGAGGTACTTCTTCACCGGGGTACCACTTACCTTGACCATAATGTAACAGACCGCCGGGGGCGAATTTATCACGCAAGCGGAAGAGAAGATCTTTCGCTAAACTCAGCTTCGCTTCACCTAAGGCTTCAGTGTTCCACTGCGCACCATCCATATCATCAATCGATACAAAGGTCGGTTCACCACCCATGGTCAGGCGCACATCTTGTTCAACCAGTTTTTGATCGACCGCCTCACCAAGGGCTTCAATATAAGCCCACTGCTCTTCTGTGTAAGGCTTGGTAACTCGCGGATCCTCATGAATACGGACCACTTCATTGCTGTATGAGAACTCAACTTCGCAAGGATCAATTCCCCCCGCGATAGGAGCAGCAGAACGTGGCGATGGTGTACAAGCCAGTGGAATATGGCCCTCACCAGCAAACAAGCCTGAAGTTGGATCGAGTCCAATCCAGCCTGCGCCCGGAATAAAGACCTCACACCACGCATGCAAGTCGGTAAAATCAGTCTCGGTTCCTGAAGGGCCGTCTAAGGCCTTCACATCGGCGACCAACTGCACGAGATAACCTGAGGCAAAGCGAGCAGCCAAACCTAGATGACGTAGAATCTGCACCAACAACCATGCCGTGTCACGACAAGAGCCGCGCTTCAGTTGCAGGGTTTCTTCACCACTCTGAACCCCAGGTTCCATACGAATGTTGTAATCAATATCTTGCTCTAGACGCTGATTCAGATAGACCAAAAAGTCATTCATCGGCATCGGATCACGGGGAACAGAACGAACCCATTCTCGAATCAAAGGTCCATGATCGACGATTTCAAGATAAGGTTTAAGCTCTGAATGCAGCTCTTTTTCGTACTTAAAGGGAAACTTTTCCGCATACTCTTCAAGAAAGAAATCAAATGGGTTAATCACCGTCATATCGGCGATGACTTCGACCTCAACCCGCAGATGATCGCTCTTCTCAGGAAAGACAATCCGCGCTAGAAAGTTACCAAATGGATCTTGTTGCCAATTAATAAAGTGATTTTCCGGACTCACTTTCAACGAATAGGCTTTAATTGGCGTACGACTGTGTGCCGCAGGTCGCAACCTGATCGTATGCGGGGACATTTCAACCGCTTTATCGAAGCGGTATTCAGTGATGTGGTGGATTGCGGTTCGTATAGCCATTCGGTACCCCGTAGATCGATATAAAACCTAATTCAAAAAAATATACATAAAGCTGAGCTCAGCCACTACCCATAAATAGGGGGCAGTTCAAAAATCTATCATCACCGTTGAGTATGACAAACGATAATGGTTTACATCATAGTGCTGCCATTGACACTACATAAGCAAGTAATCAAAAGTAGCGTTTCACGTTCCTGCTTGTAAAAATAGTTGAATCCTACAAGCTACGCACCATCAAGGAGCGAATAATTCACATCGCCGCTAAAAAAACGACCCGTCTTAGTCACCGCGCACAGCATCAGCGCATAACAAGCCATCCTTTAGCCTGCCTTTAAGGTAGAGCAATAAACAGGCCAGAGACAGTTATTTATATACGTCGTTAACAATAAAACGCGCAAGCCTGAATAACCAGCCACACAATGTCGACACAGTCGTTACCTTTAAGCCGCTCATTTATCCACAGCCCCTAGACATCATCGACCATCAATAATAACTTTTGTTGTCCAGCGGACAGCTCCGTCATGAAGCTGTATGATCGCCCACTCTGCGCTATCAGTATGGATGACCCATGAATCAACAGCCTCAATCACCCTCAGCCATGACCGGCTGGATACTTTTGCTCATGCTGTTACTGGCGCTCATCTCGGCGCTCACCCACATCATTCCCGGCTATATTGCAGGCATTCCTGCTTGGGCTGCCGTGGCTTTATTGATTCGACAACAGAAGCGTAATCAACTCATTCAGAGCGTCATACTGTTATCCATCGGCGTGATCGGCCTTACCTTTGGTCTGCTCAACGGAGCGGATAATAGCTATCTATTTAAAGCCATTGAAGCCAACCAGTTGGTGGTCGCAATGCTCATCGGGGTCAGCTTTCTGCGCATCATTGCAGCCAACAACATCCGTTGTAATGAACAATTACCAACGGGTCGCAAGGCGATACTCAATACACTCTTCGGTAGTCATCTAATTGCCGCCGTCATCAATATGTCATCGGTAATGATTGTCGGCGACCGACTCAGCGCCCGTCAGTCTCTGACGCCATTGCAAGGGCTCACGCTATTGCGAGCATTCAGCATCTGCGCTATCTGGTCGCCCTTCTTCGCTTCCATGGGGGTCATACTCATCAGCGCACCGGGCGCGCAGCTTGGCACATTGATGCTGTTTGGCCTACCAACAGCGCTGATCGGCTTATTACTGAGCAGCTGGCAGATCTCACGCCACCCTGACATCTTGGACACTCAGGGCTACCCCATGCACTTTAAAGCGCTATGGATGCCGCTGATGCTAGCGATACTGGTGATAATCGCACATTGGCGCTGGCCCACTTTACCGGTGATGACATTAGTCACCTTAATCGCCATTCTGTTTGTCATAATATACCTGCCCTTTAAGCAGGGCATGAACAGTTTCCGCCTACTAAAGCACCATGTACATGAAGGTTTACCTAAACTGAGTAGCGAAGTTACGCTGTTTCTTGCCGCAGCAGTTATGGCCGCAGGCGTCGCCGCCCTATTAGAATCATTGCAGATACGTTTAGCACCGGAACATTTCACCGCTCCCGAGGCCTGTCTAACACTTCTCGCATTAGTGGGGTTAGCACTGATCGGCATGCATCCTGTGACCACCGCCGTACTCGCTGGCAGTATTTTAATGCCGAGCGTCAGCGACCCTAACCTATTAGGTATTACCCTGTTACTCAGCTGGTCTATCGGCGTTGGCGTATCACCGTTCTCCGGTGTTCAACTTAGTTTGCAGTCACGTTATGGCTTACCAGCCCTCACGTTAATGAAATTTAATCGGTACTACAGCCCTACGATGCTAGCCGTTGGTTTTGCGGTAATATGGTTCTACGCCAGCATAGGAAACATTAGTTAAGTTTTTCTGATTCAAGGAATGGATTACCCCTCGATTAGACAATCAAGGGATTAATGAAAAATACGTGAATTTTGACGGTCACAATACTTGTCTAAAAAAACCTAAAAACGACCTAAACCAGAAGTGGATTCCAAAGATTAACAGTTTAAGAGGACCGATGAACAGGGCCGTTCTGCTAGCCTCTTTTTTAACGGATAATCATGAATCTACAGCCGATAAATCGTTATCATCAGACGAGAAAAACCGAATATTATTTTTACCTAAGCGCTTAGCCGTATACATAGCCATATCAGCATTTTTGATTAACTCTGTCGACGTATGCCCGTCAGTCGGATACTGAGATATACCAATCGATGCTCCGATATGAAGCACCTCCCCACAGATGTCGATAGGCTCATTAATTGAGCTGATAACACGGTGAGCAATATCGTTAATTTCGTCTCTACCTTGCGGGTTATTAAGAATAAACATGAACTCATCACCACCCACTCGCGCCACCGTGTCAGATTCCCGCACCAGTGCAAGCAGCCGTTTCGCGACCTCTTTCAGCAGGTAATCACCGACATTATGACCAAAGCGATCATTAACCGGTTTAAAACCATCAAGATCGAGAAACATGAGCGCCAAATTACACTCTTCACGCTGGATATTTACCAGTTTTTGGCTAATGCGATCCATCAACAAAGTACGGTTGGGCAAATCCGTCAAACCATCATGAAACGCCAAGTGTCGAATGTGCTCATCTTTACGTCTCAGCGCCGTAATATCGTTAAAAACCGAGACATAACGAACCGGTTCGCCATCCACATCGCGCACCATACTGATGGTCATCCGTTCGAGGTATAGATCCCCGTCTTTTCGACGATTCCATATCTCACCACTCCAACGACTCTTACTGGCTATATCCTGCCACATCGCCACATAGAAGGCATCGTCATGCTGATTTGATTGCAGCATTCGCGGGGTCTGACCAACGGCTTCTTCAACGGTGTAACCGGTTATTTCCGTAAACGCAGGATTAACCGAGAGAATAATGCCATTGGTATCGGTAATTAGTACGCCATCAAGGGTATTATCAAACACACAGGCAGCGAGTTTAAGTGTCTCCGCCGTCTCCTTAAGGACGGTGACTTCACTAGCCAGAATGGAGAACCCCCTGACTGTACCATCGACGTCAAAATCCGGAATATAGTGGCCAATAATATGCCCTTCACTACCATCGGCTTTACTTAATGTGCGCTCGAAGCGTTGCGGCTCGCCCGCTAAAACTCGCCGGATATAAGGCTCATTTAAAGCAAATAATTGCTCACCCACCAACTCCTCAAACGTCAAACCAATAATCTTCTCGGGCGGCCGGCCAAACCACTCAACATAAGCATCATTAGCATCGCGACAATATAAGTCACGATCCCAATAACCAATCATACTCGGCATAGAGTTAAGGATTGACCGTGTAAAAGTTTCCTGCTCGATGCTGGCTTGCGATTTCAGTTCAGACTGTTTGAGTGCCTTTCGCGTACATCGCAGGCGATCGACAAGATAGGAGACAAAACCACCAATAGCAGCAAACACAGCCATTTCAGCAACATCTAGCCCATTGCTAATAACAGGTTGGCCCGCCAATAATGGCCATAGGAGAGTGACCGCCAAACAGGACAGGAAAATGGCCAGCAAACCAGCTAGCCCCCCCAGATAGAGCGCCGAAGCAAACACCGCCGGATAAAAGGTTAGCCAAATAAGTTCTGAGTCCAACACATTGAGCGGCCACACCCGAAGAGCCGCGGCCAAGCCAACTAATACAAATGCAGAAAAAAAGGAATTGATGATGCTTGAGCTTTTTTCCGTTATGACCTTCATCTATTACCTATGAGTATGATGGCTTTTGCAAACATCCATGAATAGTCAGTAAAACAGTGTACGCTGTTTCCCAGGATTAAAGAATCAATCTCACTCGCCGGGCCCGCTATCGACTAGCACAACAACGACAATCGACTTTATTCAAACGCAATAGGTAATGTAAAACAACCAAAATCTCACCAAGAGCGCCTAGCGTTATAAGGTTATCGGCAGCTCATTTTTCCTTTCTAGCGATAAAGAGGAAAGCACATCGGCCAGCCTAAACGATGGAAAAGAATCTGACTGCGATAACCATAAAGGTAATAAAACGCGTCAGCACAGTGATCAATTTTCCCTGTAACAACGCATCACAAGCACTATCATTTAAACAAGAGATTTAAGAAAAATGGTGCCGCCACCAAGAGTCGAACTCGGGACCTACTGATTACAAGTCAGTTGCTCTACCAGCTGAGCTATAGCGGCTTAACAGACAGCTAACAATCGTTAACTGGGCGAGATAACCATCAGCATGCTAACAGTCTCTCTAAATAGTGGCGGAATGGACGGGACTCGAACCCGCGACCCCCTGCGTGACAGGCAGGTATTCTAACCAACTGAACTACCACTCCGCAGTGGCTTACTATACGGAACTCAAACCCGCGACCGTTACTCCTACAAGAGTGACAGACATACTAACCAAACCACCACTCCGCAGTGGCTTACTATACGGGACTCGAACCCGCGACCGTTACTCCTACAAGAGTGACAGACATACTAACCAAACTACCACTCCGCAGTGGTCGGTTTCTATAAGAAACCTGATAAAAATGGTGCCGCCACCAAGAGTCGAACTCGGGACCTACTGATTACAAGTCAGTTGCTCTACCAGCTGAGCTATAGCGGCACTGGATCTGCCTAAAGAGTAATACCCTTTGAGCACTTTATTAAAGACTATCGGTAGACGAACAACCTGTAGTTCTTAATAAATTACGGCGTAACTAGAGGGATTATACGGCTACGCCGTTCCCTTCGGGCTATGCCTTCGGCATATTGTCTCGCTTCGCTCGGCTCAAACCCCATCGGAGCTTCTCACCCGCCAGGCGGACAACACTTTATTAAGCTCTATTGGCAAACGAATAACCTATAGCTCTTAATGATTTTTTGGTGCGCCTGGAGGGATTCGAACCCCCGACCAACAGGATCGGAACCTGCTACTCTATCCAGCTGAGCTACAGGCGCACAAGTCATCGTAAAGATGAGGGCGTGTATATTACCGATCTAGCGAAGTACTGTCTATCGCTAAAGCGAAATTTTCCATCATATAAATACGACAATGATTGAGGTTTCATCGCCACGGAATTGCTATCGCGCTTAATTGGTAAATTGATGTTTCTTATACGAGATGATCGGCACTTCCCGTAATTGATTTTCACCGGCTTCAGGAATCAGTGTCCCCATCCGCTTTGCCCGTACCGGACGGCTGAAATAGAATCCCTGGAATAACTGACAACCCCAACGTTCAAGATATTCCAGTTCTTCGCGTTTCTCTACACCTTCGGCAACGACATTAATACCTAACGTTCGAGCCATCGCAATAATGGTGGAAACGATCGTGGCGTCACTACTGTCGGTCGTGATGTCCTGAACAAAAGACTGATCGATCTTTAATGTATCCAAAGGCAGCTGCTTCAAATATTGTAGCGAAGAATAGCCGGTGCCAAAATCATCCAACGAGAAACGGATGCCTAACTGAGAAAGACGCTTCATCTTCGTCTTCACCGCCTCGATATGATTTAATAAAATCCCTTCTGTTAGCTCAAACACCAAATACTCGGCCCTAACGCCAGTACCTAGAACAATATCCTGCACCTGCTCAACAAAGTCGTTCTGCTGAAACTCGCGAGGGCTGATATTGATAGAGACCACCAATTTTTTACCCTGCCTTTCCCATTCCGCCATCTGCTTGCAGACATCGGTCAAGACCCATTGACCCACACTGCAGATCAGATCGGTCATCTCTGCAATCGGTATAAAGGCTGAAGGATTGATTAAACCCTGCTTCTCATCCGCCCAACGTACCAACGCTTCGGCACCGACAATACGCCCATTACTCTTCACTAGCGGCTGATAACAAACAAACAACTTATCATCCTTGATCGCTTGTCTCAGGTTCTCTTCAACCTGCTGACGCTGATCAGCATGTTCCTGCATCTGCTCAAGAAAAAAGCGCACCTGATTACGCCCCTCTTCTTTGGCCCGGTACATTGCCAAATCCGCTTGCATCAGTAGATTTTCAAGTTCATTCTTTTTCCCATCAAACAGGGCGATCCCGATACTTGGGGTCACATGTAAATCCCGTCCATCAATTTGGTGTGCAGAGGAGATGCCTTGACGAATTTTTTCTGCAATACTGAGGGCATTATGGGTCGCAGATGACTCTGCCTTACCTAAATCAGGCAGTAACACCACAAACTCATCACCCCCCAATCGGGCGGGAGTATCGCCCTTTCGGACTGATGCACGTATCCGGGCGGCAACGCTATTTAACACCGCATCACCCACATTATGTCCCAGCGAATCATTAATCGTTTTGAAATGATCCAAATCTAGATAGACCAACGCTCCTATCTGCCCCGACCGTTTCGCCCGCAATACCTCTTGCTCCATGCGCTGTATCAGCATACGACGATTCGCCAACCCGGTCAGCGGGTCAAAATAGACATGTTGCTCAATCGTTTCTTGATGCGATTGAAGTTCCGAGGCACTTTTGTTGATCTGCTCCAACATACGATTAAAGCCGCGGATCAGCTCATACAGCTCTCCCTGCTTACCTTTTTCCGGAATGGTTAGCGCGTAGTTTTTCTGAACCGTTACCTGCTCCATAGCCCGCAGTATCTCGTCTACTGGCTCCGAAATATTCCGCTGTATCCGTTTGGACAGTAGCGACACCCCTAGTAACGATAGACAATAGAGAACCACACCAAACAATAGGTAAAACAGCATCTGCTGCTCGATAGCCGCCAATCCATATTGCAAATAAAGCTGACCAACCAACTCGCCGTTGTATCTAATCGGCACACTGTACTCAAATAGATTAAAACTAATCTGATGCCCTTCCTTTAACCCCGTTCGGAGCAGAAAGGAGGGGCTGGGTAGAGGTTCCTCAAGCCCGTCTTTAACCGCCCGAATAAACTCCGAACCATCCGTTCGATAAACGTAAACGCCTAATAAATTTGGCTCAGAAAAATAGCTATCCAATAATGATGTAGTCGACACCGGAGATGCGTCGACCATCAAAACATTAGCCAAGTGAGGGGTGGCGAGCTCAGAGAAAACATGGGCTCGGTCAATCATGAAATTGCGATTGTTGAACAACTCAAAACTAAGTACAACCAAGCCGGTGATCAACAAAACAACCGCCACGGAAGTGACAAATAGGCGATGCAGCCGGCGGGTGACGGAAACAGAGGATTGCTGAGACATCAGAATATCCCAACTAGTCTACCGTTTCGGCATAAAACAACGGTAGATAAACAGCGCTCTTGCAAAAAGACGAAACCCGTCACCATATAAATCCTTTTTACGGTCTGTAAGTTACGCGACAACTGACTGTTCTACAGTCCTGCGGAGCAAGTGTTAAAGGCAAAAAAGTCCATATCTATATAAAACACTAAAAACCCTATTCTCGCCAGCTAAAAGGCCATTTAATTCGATCTCTCGGCCTTTTTCGCGCCCTATTACTAATTATTTAGTCCTGATAAGAGCAACACCCATTTTCGTTGTGGGTAATTACCGCTATAATGCCGGCCGAAATGTATTTATAAACGCTGTAACCAGTCCGTTAGAGACGTCCCTGCAGCTACCCGTTTTTAAAATTAGCGATGATGAGGTCGTGACTGTGAGTAAATTTGCTGCCAAAGCTATTTCTACCCTGTTTGCTGTAGTACTGGGATTTCTGGCCACTTCAACAATGGCCAACACTGATAATGACGCCATTATCGAGCGTATCCAAAAAGTTGGATCTGTCTGCGTCGAAGGCGATGAGTGTGCCAGTGCTCCCGCGCCTTCAGCATCAGCTGGTGCACGTTCCGGATCAGACGTTTACAACGCTAGCTGTACTGCTTGTCACTCTACTGGCGTATTGGGCGCACCTAAGTTTGGTACTAGCGAGTGGACTGATCGCGGCGCCAAAGGCATGGAAACACTGATGCAAAGCGCACTGAACGGTTTTAATGCAATGCCTCCTCGCGGTACTTGCGCCGCCTGTTCTGATGATGAAATCCAAGCCGCTGTTCAATATATGCTCGACAGTGCAAAATAATATTTGAGCGCTATCAAAAAAGGCCGCTGAAGCGGCCTTTTTTATGGCTTGAATTTAACCGCTAGAGATCATCTAATAAGCCACGCAAACCACTCAACGTAGCGTTTCCACGAGCTTTATTGGTTGCCTCGCAGACTTCACCCCGCCCCTCATACTCTAGGTCGTCTTCGGGTAACTCATCTAGAAAGCGGCTCGGCTGACAGTCGATGAGTTCACCAAACTGCTTACGTTTACGAGCAAGCGTCATCGTCAGCGTTTTTTTCGCCCGAGTGATGCCCACATAGGCGAGCCGCCGCTCCTCTTCAATATCACCGTTTTCGATACTATTTCGATGAGGCAGAATCTCCTCTTCCATCCCCATCAGATAAACATGATCAAACTCCAACCCTTTAGAGGCATGCAGCGTCATCAACTGGACTCGGTCAGAATCGTCTTCCTCCTCTTGCCGTTCCATAATGTCCATCAGAATCAGCCGAGCGATCGCCTCGCGAATACCGGCATCGGGGTCATCCTCCTGCAAACGTTCCAGTGTATTGCGCAGAGAATCAACCAATATCCAGACATTCTGCATCCGCCGTTCAGCCACGGTGTCACTGGAGCTGTTCTGTGCAATCCAGCCAGCAAAATCAATATCCTCTATCATCTTGCGCACAGCATCGATAGGGTCGCCCTGCTCGCACTGCTGATAAATGCCTTCCAACCAGTTTTTAAAGCGGCGCAATCGTTCAACCTGAGCAGGCTTCAATATTTGCTCTAGTCCTAACTCACTGCACGCATTAAACAAACTGGTCTGCCGCTCGGTAGCATATTCACCCAAGCCCTGCAGCGTTGTATGCCCAATTTCCCGTCGCGGTAGGTTAATGATCCGCAGAAACGCATTATCATCATCAGGATTCACCAACACCTTCATATAGGACATGATGTCCTTAATCTCGGCGCGACCAAAGAAAGAGGTTCCGCCGTTAAGCTTATACGGCACCTGATAGCTTTGCAGCTTCAGTTCGAGCAAGCGGGCCTGGTGGTTACCCCGGTACAGAATCGCGAAATCCTTAAATTGATATCGCTTACGCAGGTGCAGATCCAATATCTCAGTGGCAATACGTTCACACTCGCCATCTTCATTGCGGGTAAACACCACCCGCAGTGGATCACCAAACCCCATATCGCTCCACAGTGTTTTATCAAACACGTGGGGGTTATTCGCAATAACCGTATTCGCCGCCTTTAGAATACGGCCGGTAGAACGATAATTCTGTTCCAACTTGACGACTTTTAACGAAGGAAAATCTTCCTGCAACTGCACCAGATTCTCGGGCCGTGCACCCCGCCATGAATAGATCGACTGATCATCATCACCCACAACGGTGAGCATTCCTCGCGTACCCACCAGCATTTTAACCAGTAAATATTGAGTGACGTTGGTATCTTGATACTCATCAACGAGCAGATAGCGAATCTTATTTTGCCAACGCTCTAAAATCTCCGCATGCTGAATAAACAGCTGCACCGGCAACAGAATCAGATCATCAAAATCCACCGCATTATAAGCTTTAAGACTCTTCTGATAAGCCTCATAGGCTCGGGCGGCGAGAACTTCTGCAGGGCCTTCAGCGCTTGCCAACGCCTGATCCGGCCCTAGCATATCGTTCTTCCAATTTGAGATCGTATGCTGAATGGAATCAACCTGATCGGTTTCTTCGTCATGATGCAGTAGCAAGCTTTTCAACAACGCTTTACTATCTTGATCATCAAACAGTGAAAAGCCCGATTTAAAACCCAGCGTTTTAAGCTCTTTGCGAATAATGGTGAGCCCTAGGTTATGAAACGTTGAAACTGTTAACCCTCGGGTGGCTTTACCCTTAACTAACGAATTAACCCGCTCTTTCATTTCACGGGAGGCTTTATTCGTAAAGGTAACCGCGGCAATGTTATGCGCTTTGATGCCACAGGTCTCTATCAGATAGGCAATCTTACGGGTGATCACACTGGTCTTACCTGAGCCTGCACCAGCCAGCACCAAAAGAGGCCCGCTGATGTAATCTACGGCTTCCCGCTGCTTCGGATTAAGTCTCGACATTATAAATACTAACTCTGAAGGCTAAAGTTTTGCCTATAGGCGGCCGATAGCGTTACGTTAAACTTTTAAAACAAAACACCAAAAACACGATAATTGATTGTTTTTAAAGCAATAAACATCCAAACAAACGTTTAACTCTGGAAATTTGCGTGTTACTCTTTAGTCGCTTACAGGGGGACAATTATCGCATGGAATGAATTGTCTTTTCAGTAGAAAATAGGAGGGAATGAACATGGTAGTTTGCTCTCTAGTGTATTTGATATGTTGTCTGTAGCTTCAAACAACCCAGAATGTTTAATCATTGACAGTTGCGGAATTGATACCTCTAGAATGGTAGATCTGTTGCAGCGACATCAGTGTAAACCCAGGCAATGCTCTTTTGATCAAGCGTCTAAAGCGCTAGCACAAGCTGATTTTCGGCTGATTTTCTTACATACCTGCTATACCGATACTAACGCCCTCTCTGAGCTGCACTATCTACGTCAATTATACCCGATGATTCCGATCATTCTGTTTGACGATAAAATCGATACCGATCGTATTGATGAATCGATGCTTTGGCGAGCCAACGACTTTATATCTACCGCCGAATGCACCGATGAAATACTGCAAAGAGTGCTCCGCTATAACCTCAAAGTTTATCAATATCGTACCAAGATCGAACGGCTTAACCAGCTCGACCCATTGACGGGGATGATGAACCGGCAGCAATTTTATAAAGAGCTAGGGGAGCAACTTATATCACCAAAAAAGTCCTCAGCCGTAAAACATTTCGCACTGATCAATGTCGATCTGGATGGCTTCAGGCGCTTCAATAATCTTAACGGCTATACCGCCGGTGACATCGTTGTTAAAGAGATGAGTCAGCGGCTAACAACGCTGTCGCCCGGTCTGATCTGCCGACAGGGAAACGATGAATTCATTCTGCTACAAGGCGCATCTAGCCATAAAAGCCTTACCCAACAGACCACCGAACTCTGTAAACAGATCATTCATAGCCTAAGACAGCCTTATACCTATCAAGATTTAGAAGTCATTCTCCCCTGCAGCATAGGGGTCGCCCTAGCCCCAAAGCAACACTGCGAAATCGACACCCTGATCAATCAGGCAACACTGGCTAGAATCAAGGCGAAAGAGAAAAGCTGTTGTAGCTACATCATTTTCGACCAGCAAGATCACTCTACTGAGCAAGCTCATATAGCCATCGAGCCGGAGCTGATTAACGCCATCCGCCGTAATGAATTTGAACTCTTCTATCAGCCACGCGTGGACATTATGACCGGTAACATTATCGGCGCGGAGGGCTTAATTCGCTGGCGACATCCCAAAAAAGGGCTAATCTACCCCGATGCCTTTATACCAACCGCCGAACGTACGGGTCTAATCGTGCCTATCGGTTATTGGGTGATTCAACAAGCAGGACAAGACCTTCAGCGAATTCTAGCAAGCGGTCTAACTATCGAAAGACTGAGCGTTAACCTTTCCTTCCGCCAGTTTCAGGACAGTTATCTCTGTCGGACAATCCAACGCCTGATCAATAAATACACGATCGATACGTCCATTCTCGAGTTTGAACTGACCGAATCTGCACTGTTCAACAATGAAGTTCATGTGCAAGAGGGCATCGAAGAGTTACACACCCTCGGCATCAACTTCTCACTGGATGACTTTGGCACCGGCTACT
The DNA here is from genome assembly GCF_018860855.1 of Amphritea atlantica. Taxonomy (GTDB): domain Bacteria; phylum Pseudomonadota; class Gammaproteobacteria; order Pseudomonadales; family Balneatricaceae; genus Amphritea; species Amphritea atlantica_A. The sequence goes on along the minus strand of NZ_JAHKQE010000012.1, from coordinate 75,813 downwards.
CTTCATTCTCATTACTGCAGAAGCTGCCAATCAGTAGCCTAAAAATAGATCGATCCTTTGTGTCCGGCGTGATGGAAAACACCGATGATCGCGAAATTGTCAAAGCTCTGATTCGATTGGCCCACAGCCTCAATAAAGAGATCATCGCCGAAGGGGTTGAAACCCAGCAGCAGCTTAACTTCCTGACCCGCTATGGTTGCCATCAAGCTCAAGGGTACCTATACAGCAAACCTATCCCCTACGAAGAGTTTGTATATCTACTGGAACATGGCTATCAACTCAAAGAGGAGAGCGCCGCAACCCTATAGCCTCAAGAAGCGCAGCACTGCTAATATTAGCCTCGCCCTGCAGATCGGCAATGGTTCTTGATACCTTTAACACTCGATGTGTGGCCCGAGCAGATAAGCCCATGCGACTCATCGCCTGCATTAGCAACTGTTCCTGCTCAGAACCCAACAGGCAATGTTGCTCCAACCCATTAACATCCAGTTGATCATTAATACAGCCTTGTCGTTGCTGCTGAATATCTCGAGCACGCACCACCCGCGCACGGATATCAACGCTAGATTCACTACTTTCAGCCGGTCCCATCAACTGTTCGGGGGTCAATCCCGGAACCCAACTCTGCAAGTCAATCCGATCCAACAGTGGCCCCGATATACGCGCTTGATAACGCTGCACCTGATCCGGCGTACAGCGACATCGTCCACTCTGATCACCCCGATAACCACAGGGACAGGGATTCATAGCGGCAACTAACTGGAATCGAGCGGGAAAGCGGGCTTGCAAGGCGGCACGGGAGATATTAATCACACCCGATTCGAGTGGTTCTCGCATCACCTCTAACACTTGGCGGCTGTATTCGGGTAACTCATCAAGAAACAACACGCCTTGATGAGCTAATGAGATCTCACCGGGGCGTGGATTACTGCCACCACCCACCAGCGCAACTGCCGAGGCGGTATGATGTGGCGTTCTAAAAGGCCGAATACCCGCATACAGACGGCTATCTTTCACTCCAGCGATCGAATAGATAGCCGCAACATCTAATAATTCATCGGCAACCAGAGGCGGTAGAATACCGGGCAAGCGGCTCGCCAACATACTTTTACCACTGCCGGGCGGCCCACACAGTAATAAATTATGTCCTCCGCCGGCGGCAATTTCTAACGCGCGCTTAGCTTGATACTGCCCCCGAACATCCGCCATATCCGCATCAACAGCATCATTGCTCGGCCAATCAGACACCATTGCTGGCGATAACAGATTAGCCCCCGCAAGGTGATTACTAACCTCGAGCAGAGACCCCGCGGCAAACAAACGCAGCCCCGTCACCAATCCTGCTTCCTGAACGTTGTCTGTTGCCAAAAAAAGGCTTCGCCCTGCATTGCGACAATTCAGTGCAACCGGCAAAACACCCGCAACGGCACGCAAACTCCCCGATAGCGCCAGTTCAGCCAAAAACTCATAATCATCAGCACAGTTCTGCGGTAGCTGACCACTGGCGATAAGAATACCCACCGCAATCGCTAGATCGTAGCGGCCTCCTTCTTTAGGGAGATCTGCGGGGGCTAGATTGACGGTAATGCGGCGTGCGGGAAATTCAAAGCCACAATTAAGCAGTGAACTACGTACCCGTTCCCGACTCTCTTTTACGCCGGTTTCCGGCATTCCGACGATGGAAAAACTAGGCAGACCGCCCGATAGATGAACTTCCACCGCCACCAGTGGCGATTGAATACCCAGTTGCGCCCGAGTGTGTACAATTGCTAATGCCATAATCCATCCTTGGATCTGTTAAATAATGTCTGATTCCCGTCTGTTAAGCATAGTCTATTCGCCTGTATTGACCGCGCTAAATTGAGGCACTATTGCTCCAACTCTAATCGCTCAATCAATTGCTTCATGGTTAACTCCGACCCGACATACTTACCACTCATCCGCAAACAGCCCTGCTGAGTGAGCCGCGTCATCTGACCCGTGGTGCGCACCCCTTCAGCCATCACCCCTAATTCACTACCTTGGGCGATTGAGATAAGCTTCTCAACTTCACGGATATAACGACTATCTCGCATCTGCTGCTCCACCAACCCCGCATTCACGAGCAACATATCAGGCAGCAACTGAGGGGGAAGCCGTTCAAGATTGTGCCCCTGCGGGTCCAGTAAAACCAGCACACCTAGCGCTTTAAACTCTTCAATCTCGTCGGGAAATAGCTGTAACTGATCATAATGTAAATTGATCATCAATCGCTGGGGCGGAATTCCCGCTTTAACCATCTGCCGTATCAACTGAGCAATAACCTCTGCAGAAAATAGCTCTTCATCCTGTAATCGAAGGCTCAGATTCTGAAACTGCTCAAAACGATTCCACTCTGCAATTAACGGTAACAACTGCTGCTCAAGTTGCTGATGGTAGTCATCCAACAGGCCATAACGGGATAACTGAGGAACAAACTGTGCCGGCGTTAAAATCCCTTGTGTCGGATGATTCATCGCCAGCGATACCTCTGCCGCCGCCAAGTGATGCCCTTGCAATGAATAAACCGGATTAAACCTCAGCTGCAACCATCCCTCGGATACCCCCTGATCCAAGGTTTCTCGGCTGAAAACGGCACCACTTCCCAGCCCTATATCATAGACACGAAAACCGTTATGGCTATCCGGAGTACGCAAAACCAACCGCGCGCGATCAAGCATTAGTTCCGCACTAATACTACCGCCTTCGACCAACACGCCTCCCATCGCATAGTCACCCAGCAAGGGTTGCTCCGCTGTATCGACTCGCTCTAGCAACACGTCAGAGATACGCTCAGCAAACTGCTCGAGCACCATCTCATCTGGACAGTCGTCCAAGACAAACACGAAATTCTGCTCTTGATCCACCGCCAACAGATCGGTCTCCCGCACCTGAGCACTCAGTCGCGCACCGATCGCTGCCGTCAATTGCTCCCGATCAGCGTCATCAGCCTGTAACTGCAGCAAGATAAGACCTCGCCCTCGATGCCCCAAACTATCACGTAGCAACTGCTGATTTAGCTGCTCCAACAACATATGCTCGTCCGGCAAACCTGTCAGTACATCATAGCTGGCATGATTAAAGCGGCTTGGATCACCATAAGCGCTACTAATATCTGAAAACTGTGCGACAAAGCCTTCAATCTCGCCATTTTCATCCCGTTGGGCCATCAGGCTATACCAAGCAGGATAACTATGACCATCCTTGTGACGGTTCCACAGCTCTCCCTCCCAGTAACCTCTTAACATCAACTGCTGCCATAGATGATCGAACATTTCTGCGGCAATATTACGATTAGTGACGATACCCGGCCCTTGTCCGGCCACATCTTCAAAGGCATAACCACTGACCTCAGAAAAACCCGCATTCACTCGATAGATCCGGTTATCCTCATCCAGCAACATAACCGCCTGAGGAGTGTAATCGAACAAGCCTTGCTCTGGATGTTGCGCCAACTGCCGTCCCGCAGCCTGTGCTGTACGCATAGCATTGACGATAAACAGGCCCGCTACTGGATTCCAGCAAATCTCCAACTGTAGCCACAGGGTGCTATCTTCAACAAAGGGCTGCCATGATAACGTTGCCGTCCCCTGAGACCGAGCTAACATCATGCCATGTTGCAGCTCAAACAAGCTCTCTTCAGCATGCACTTGCGACAGTGGCACGCCGCTTAACTCCCCCTGCCAACCCAACATACCCGTGTATTCCTGAGTCGCGAACTGATAACTCAGATCTGGCAGGATGCAGGCATACATAGGCAGATGCATAAGGACTCCTTGAACGGCAAGATAATGATTTGATTGAACGGATGATCTCAGTGTATTGATTCGCTTAGCTATCGGCTTTATTAACCAACTGTTCCAACCGCTCAATCTCCAATTGTAACTGCTCCAGTTTAGCTCGACTTCGGCCTAATACCGCACTCTGAGCATCAAACTCTTCTCGGGTTACCAGATCCATCCGACTAAAAGCGCCCTGTAATAGGACATAAATCTGTTGTTGCAGCTCAGTTTCAACAGAACGCTGACGGGTTTGTTCAAATAACTGCCCGATCTGGCCACTGATACCCTCAAGTATTTTATGATTAATCATATCTCATCTTTCCAATTATATTGGCTGACTATTTACATAACACTATAACAATAAACGGAAAATTAGCCGATTCACATCCTTTATTGATCTCCAACACTCACGTTTATGCACCAAAGCGGTGCCTGCACAACAATTGTGCACCAGTTATTTATCAACGGAGGGCCAGATCCTCTCTACAAAAAGCAAAATTTCACACCGAAAAACGATAAATATATGTTTTTAAAGATAATTTAATTTAATGGCACGTCCAATGCTATGTATGAGCCATACCGTTTATTCCTGCGTTGATAAGCAGCGCAGCTCTTTAAAACAGTTTTACTAGTGGAGATCAGATCCCATGAAACTCATCTCAGCAATTATTAAACCATTCAAACTGGATGACGTGCGTGAAGCACTTTCCGACATCGGCGTACAGGGTATCACTGTCACCGAAGTGAAAGGCTTCGGCCGTCAGAAAGGCCATACAGAACTCTACCGCGGAGCAGAATATGTTGTCGATTTTCTGCCTAAAGTAAAGGTCGACGCTGCTGTGGAGGACGGCATCGTTGATCAGGTAGTAGAAGCGATTAGCAAAACGGCTCAAACCGGCAAAATCGGAGACGGCAAGATTTTCGTATTGCCAGTCGAAGAAGTTATCCGGATTCGTACCGGTGAAACTGGCGACAGCGCTCTGTAAGCAACCTTTTTACAACCGAAAACAACTCTAAGCATAGGCTTCAGGGGGAAGTGATGGAAAACCAAATTTTTGAATTACAATATGCAATGGACACCTTTTATTTCTTGGTGTGCGGCGCATTAGTTATGTGGATGGCGGCAGGTTTCGCCATGCTAGAAGCCGGTCTGGTGCGTGCGAAAAACACCACTGAGATCCTGACTAAAAACGTTGCCTTGTTTGCAATCGCATCGATCATGTATCTGATATGTGGTTATGAAGTAATGTACGGCGGCGGTATCTTCCTAAGCGGCATCGGCGAAGTTGATGTTGCTCAAGTATTGCTTGATTCTGCTGAAGAAGGCTTCGACGGTGGTTCTGTTTATTCCGGCGCGTCTGACTTCTTCTTCCAAGTTGTGTTCGTTGCTACCGCGATGTCTATTGTCTCCGGTGCAGTTGCTGAGCGCATGAAACTGTGGGCTTTCCTTGCTTTTGCCGTCGTTATGACCGGCATTATCTACCCAATGGAAGGTGCATGGACTTGGAACGGCGATGACGTTTTCGGTATGTACAACCTAGGCGACCTTGGTTTCTCTGACTTTGCCGGTTCTGGTATCGTTCACATGGCCGGTGCTGCTGCAGCGCTTGCGGGTGTTCTTCTGCTAGGTGCCCGTAAAGGCAAATATACAGCTAACGGTGTTTCTGCCATCCCTGGTGCAAACCTGCCATTGGCGACACTGGGTACGTTCATCCTATGGATGGGCTGGTTCGGATTCAACGGTGGTTCAGTTCTGAAACTCGGTGATATCTCAAGTGCACACTCTGTTGCCATGGTATTCCTGAACACCAATACCGCCGCTGCCGGTGGTGCTGTTGCCGCACTGATTACCGCTCGCCTACTGTTCGGTAAAGCAGATTTGACCATGCTACTGAACGGCGCATTGGCCGGTCTGGTTGCCATTACTGCTGAGCCTTCTACCCCGACTGCACTGCAGGCAACTCTGTTCGGCGCAATCGGTGGTGTACTGGTGGTCTTCGCTATCATTACTCTGGATAAACTACGTATCGATGATCCTGTAGGTGCCATCTCTGTTCACGGTGTTTGTGGTCTATTGGGTCTGCTGCTAGTACCTATCACCAATGGTGATTCAAGCTTCAGTGGTCAGTTGATCGGTGCCGCGACTATCTTTGTCTGGGTATTCGGTACCAGCCTGATCGTATGGGGCATCATCAAAGCGATTATCGGCCTGCGAGTTACTGAAGAAGAAGAATACGAAGGTGTTGATATCGCTGAATGCGGTATGGAAGCTTACCCTGAATTTACTTCTGCTAAGTAAAACCGACGGTCAAAAATAAAAACAATACGGTATAAGGGGAGCTTCGGCTCCCCTTCTGACGTTTTATTAACTTATTGATTCTGGGTATACTAGGCTCAAGATTGATCTCCAACCGTCTGAGGCCAGCAGGAATACCCTGTCAGCACAACAGATCCAAGCGAGGATAATAATGATGAAACTGGTAAGTGCGGTAATAAAACCGTTCAAACTGGATGATGTACGTGAAGCTCTGTCAGAAATTGGCATTCAGGGTGTCACCGTCACAGAAGTAAAAGGCTTTGGACGTCAGAAAGGCCATACCGAGTTATACCGTGGCGCAGAGTACGTTGTAGATTTTCTACCTAAAGTTAAAATCGAAGCGGCTATTTCAGATGACTTGGTTGACCAGGTTATCGAAGCGATCGCCTCAACCGCTAATACCGGCAAGATTGGCGATGGTAAAATTTTTGTAACGCCGCTAGAGCAAGCTATCCGTATTCGTACCGGCGAGACGGGTACTGACGCGCTATAGATCGCAGCATAAAATGTTAAAAAAGGCACTCATTGAGTGCCTTTTCTATTTCTACGGCCGAATGATTATTTCAAGCCAGTATCAGTTATGCCTAGGGGTTTGTGGATAACAATCGCAACATACAACAGCACCGCCAGCTCAACCATGCCTCAAAAGCATCGATAACCCCCGCCCTATCGATACTCTCTAGAACCACCCTAGGTGGAATCAGCAAAACAGCCACATTATTGAAAATATACCCGTTTCAGGCAGCTGGGTTAAAACTTTTGTTGCAATAGTATCTATACTCCACTCATGACCTTTAAAACCAGCAATAAAGTATACCTAGCCGTCCTGATATATATTGTCTGGGTTGTACTCTATGTTGTCTGGGATTATTCGCGCGAACATGACCGCATCTATCAACAAATTGATAACGAGTTGATCAGCAGCGCCGTAGCAACACCGCTAATATTACCAAAACACTTTCATCATCAGGAAATGCAGCCAGGCGACGTGACGCCAGAAGCAGATCTCGACAATACCTTAAAGCTCTCTCGCTTTGTCCGCAGCAGCGACATCATCTACGTCTATACCTTAATAAAAGAAGATGACACTATCTTTTTTACTAGCTCTAGCAGTACCGTCACTGAACTTCAGGCGGGTAAAAACCTATACAATTATTTCCTGCCTTATGATGATGCTGATCCTAGGATAAATCAGGTATTTGTCGATCAAAAACAGAAGTTTCTTGAGATAACGGACAGTTGGGGCCACTTCCGCAGCGTCTTTATTCCTCGGACTTCGCCTGATGGCGTGCAGTACCTAACGGCAGCAGACATTGAAATCAGTCAGATTCAGACACAATTAAATCAAAGGTTGATACAACAGATAGGCATTGCGGTTATCTTTTTGTTATTTCTGCTGCCGATTCTATGGACCTTCTCCTCTGCGCAGCGACGCTGGGCCAAAGACCTTGAAATCAGTGTACGCGAGCGTACTGAAGAGCTACACAGCAGTAAAGCATTCCTCTCATCGATCATCGAACATTCACCGGTTGGTTTTTTCCATTACGACCAGCATGGTGTAATCTCAATGATCAACCAGCGCTTTACCGATATTATTGGAGCATCAAGCGCCAGCATCGTTGGCATCAACCTACTTGAGAAGCTCACCAATGAAGACGTTATCGCCGCACTGAATGAATCCCTACGTGGCAATGTCGGCTATTTCGAAGGCCCCTATATCTCGATTATGGGTCATCGCTCGATGTACCTCATCGCAGAGTTTGTCCCTCTACGGGATAAAATGGGCGTTATTAATGGCGGTATCGGAGTATTCAATGATGTATCCGAGCAGCAAGCGACGACCGACACGCTGAAAAAACTATCCAGAGCAGTCGAACAAAGCCCCAATGTTGTCGTGATAACCGATCTTAAAGGCAAGATTGAATATGTTAATCCCCGTTTCACCGATATAACAGGCTATACCGCCGATGAAGTCATGGGTAAAAGTTCCCGCTTACTCAATTCAGGTGAAACCTCCAAAGCGATTTACCATGATCTGTGGAAAACACTACTCTCTGGACAGGAGTGGCAAGGTGTATTCCATAATAAAAAGAAAAGCGGAGAACTGTATTGGGCCGAAGAGACTATCTCACCGATCACCAATAATTTTGGCGAAATCACCCACTTTGTTGCCTTACAGGAAGATGTAACCGAAGCTCGCCGAATCTCTGACGAGATCGATTTTCAAACAACCCATGACCCGCTAACCGGCCTGCTAAACCGCCAACAATTCGAAAATGAGTTAGCGCAGACTATCGAACATGCACATACACATAACTCCCACCATGTGCTCTGTTTTATCGATATTGATCAATTTAAAATCATTAATGATACCTGCGGCCATATGGCTGGGGATGATATGTTGCGTCAACTCAGCAACCTGATCAGGGACAAGCTTCGCAGCCATGACATACTTGCCCGTCCTGGGGGAGATGAGTTTTTACTGTTGTTAAAAAACGCCAGTCTAGCGCGGGCTGAACATATCGTCCAAGTGATTATGAATGACCTTAAACAGTTCCGATTCCAGTGGGAAGATCATAACTTTACCGTTGAAATCAGTGCGGGCCTTGCCACTATTGATCATCATACCGGCAGTGCCGTAGGCGCTCTACAAGACGTTGATACCGCTTGTTATACAGCCAAAGAAGCCGGTCGTAATCGCATTCATATTTACAATGATCAAGATGAACAACAACTCATTCGTAAAGGCTATATCCAGTGGGCCAGTGAGATCCATCGTGCTCTCGATGAAAACGCGTTTAGACTGTACGCCCAACCGATTGTGCCATTACAAAAAGAGCAAAAAATAGGCTACGAGATATTACTGCGGTTGTTATCTGACACCGGTGAAATCATCGGGCCTGATGCCTTTTTGCCAGCCGCCGAACGCTATAATATCGCGCCGCAGATCGATCGATGGGTCATCCGTAACAGCCTACAATGGATGGCTAAAAACATTGATAATCTTGAGCACATTTCCAGCTTAGCAATCAACCTCTCAGGGCAATCCCTAGGCGATGACGCTCTGCTGAGCTTTATTATCTGCAGCATCCAACAAAGCAAAGTGCCCGCCGCGATGATTAAGTTTGAAATCACCGAAACGGCGGCGATTGCCAACCTCAAAAATGCCCAGAAGTTTATCTGCTCACTCAAAAACCTCGGTTGTCGCTTTGCCCTCGATGACTTCGGTAGTGGCTTATCCTCATTTGCTTATCTGAAAAATTTGCCGGTCGATCTGCTGAAGATCGACGGTATGTTTGTACGTAATATTCTGATCGACCCCATTGATGAAGCGATGGTTCGCTCTATCAATGAAGTCGGTCATATTATGGGGATGGAAACCATTGCCGAGTTTGTTGAAACAGACGCAATGATGGCTCGTCTCAAGACAATGGGTGTTGATTATGCACAAGGCTATGCGATCAGCCGCCCAGTGCCGATCGACACCATCCTTCAAGATATTCCGCTAACAACTTCGTAAAAGCTCATCACCAGCGAGATCAACCCTCTCAGACCGAGCTTACACCTTGGGGAAACTCAGTAATAACGTCAGCCCTTCGCCCGGCTGACTACTCGCTGATAAAGAGCCTCCTAGTAGCTGCACCGCCCGCTGGGCAATACTCAAACCAAGACCATAACCGTTCTGCTGCCCTGTAAAACGGACAAATGGCTTAAACATGCGCGCTAACTGCTCGGCATTCAATCCTTGGCCTTTATCTGTCACTCGGATTAATACCTTGTTCGCAGTGAGTTCCGCGGCAATGGTAATTCCCGTGCCTGCTGGTGTATGTTTCACCGCATTACCCAAAATATTACTCAGCGCCCTCTCAAGCAGCGCAGGGTTACCTTTTATCCGATAATTAACAGGACGCCATTGAATCGGATGATGCGGCGCACTGAAGCGATAGTCCTCCACCAGCGTATCAATCACACTCGCAAGCTCGAAAGGTTGATCTGAAACCTCCATCTGCTCTAAACGGGATAAGCGAAGAATCTCATCGATCAAACGGTTGATACGGTCACATTCTTGATTGATCCGATCAATATATTGCTGATCGGCATCTGACATTTTCTGCCCTGCCAGTCCTGCCGCCATCTGCAGTCTTGCTAATGGTGCCCGTAACTCATGGGATACATCCTGTAATAGATGGGTATTGGACTGCAGTGTTTGCTCGACATATTCAGCCATCTGATTAAATTCACGACTTAACTCACCGATCTCATCCCCTCGACGACTTAAACCATCATCGATTCGCGCGCTAAGATCGCCGTTGTAAAGGTCGCGGGTATACTGACGCAAGCGGTTAACAGGCCGCACGACCATTAAGCTGATCAGTAATGCCGCGATGCCTGCCACCACCATTAACAGCGCCACCTGCACCGAGAGGAAGAAACCAAACAGCTTATCCCCCAGAGGCGGCGGCATATGTGTTTCCACTACGACCCGATATTTACGGCTATTATCTGATATCAGATCCATCACCAAAGGATTACGCATTTTTTTGTTATCATCACGACCAAAAATCACCTTTCCCGTTTGCAGATCCTTTATCTGAATTCGGGCTGGAGCAAAGCGTTTATCCTTATGGTCCTCATCGTCGTGAGAGCGTCGCCAATCTTTCATAGAAGGCAGCCGGCCATTACGTTCATAGCGATCAATCAGCAGCTCAGCCTGACCTAACGCCCGAGCACTCTGTACATCACGGTCTCGCTCTTTCTCGGACAGATGCCCAATCACAAAAGCCGTCAACGCGATAACCAGAAAACTGGTGACCCAAACAGTGACAAATATTTTCAGAAACAGTCGTTTATACCAGCGAATCGCCATCTACCTACCTTGCTTCGCTTTACGCGATATCATGCATTACTCATTCACCAGCATATAGCCGGCACCACGAACGGTTTTAATCAGTTCACTGCCCGGCATCACCGCCGCCAGCTTTTGCCGCACTCGACTCACATGTACATCAATCGCTCGATCATAAGCCGTCAGTTTACGGTGCAGCACCTTCTCTGTCAGTTCATCCTTACTCACGATAGAGCCGACCGACTGCATCAATTCAGCCAGTACATTAAACTCTGCACTGGTCAGCTCGATCTCATTACCCGCCACTTGCACCCGCCGTTTACCCGGATCAAGCTCGATATTATGTAGACTCAACACGGTAGCTGTTTCTTCCGGTCCGACTGTCTGACCACTGCGGCGTAACACCGCCCTAATGCGGGCCACCAACTCACGAGGGTTACAGGGTTTACCCAAATAATCATCGGCGCCCATTTCTAAACCGATAATCCGATCGATATCATCACCCCGCCCGGTCAGCATGATCACCGGCGTTTTAACCCGAGGCCGCACCTGTTGTAACAACTCTAAGCCCGTTTGTCCCGGCATCATAATGTCAAAAATCAGCAGATCATAAGCGCCATCTTGCTGTAATAAAGGTAATGCCTGCTCAGCACTGTGAGCAAAACTGACCTCGAACCCTTCTGACTGAAGATACTGCCCCATCAGGTCACAAAGTTCCTGATCATCATCGACTAATAGTAGTTTCACGTTATCACTCATAAATAGATCTCTTTCTCGATAGTGTCAGAGTAATCAAGCCACAGGGTAATTACACCTGTCTAAAACACCCTTTACCAAACTTTACACCGCCTTTACCCAACTTAGCAGGGGGGTAGCACATACTGTATCCATCAAAACAAACAACGCTTTCGGAGAAACATCATGCGCAAACAAATCATTATAGGAATTACCGCTGCTATTATTGGTGCTGGTGCACTCACCGCAGGTATCGCTTCAGCTCACGATAAAGACCGTTGCGGTGATCGTGAAGAAGGCCATCACGGCAAACAGGAACAGATGGAAGACGGTAAGCATGCCGACAAACGCCTGCACCATATGGCCAAAGAACTGGGGCTTAGCGAAGAGCAAGAAGCGCAGATGAAAACCCTCTTCAAAGATCGCCACGATCAAATGAGAGAGCAGCGTGAGCAGATAAAAGAGGTGCATGCTGCGCTCAGAGATCTTGATGTCAACGCGCCTGATTATGATGAGCGTGTTGCGGGCCTAGTCATCCAAGCCCAGGAAAATACAGCTGAAATGATAGAGGCACGCGCCCAGCAGAAAAAAGAGCTATTCGCGATTCTTACACCTGAACAACAAGAGAAGTTCTTGGAAATGCGTCCAGACAAACCACGTCACGGTGATAAAAAACCCCGTCACGATGACTAATATCGATTAATCTTGTTAATCGGGTCGGCTGAATCAGGCTCCAGCCGGCCTATGTTAACCCCGTTAAATTGATTTATTGCTATTCACCATCGCCTTTAAAACGGCTTCTTGCCCTGCCCTTGCGCAGGGCTTTTTTTGTTTTAAACAAAACAGTTTAACTCATAACTGTGAACGCAGATCGACTTCCAGCGTGGTTAGATACCGCGCTTCCCTATCCACTTCATGCTGTTGCTGCATGATATGTAAGGCTCGGAAATGGATGGCCCGATCCAAACTTCGCACATCATCGAGTAACCGCGCACGCCTACCGGACGAGTGTTCATCCGTCAGCAATGCGTCTCGGGCTTGATTCAATGCGTGTTTATCGGCATGCTGCGCCGCTTTCAACTCCTTTAATCGCTCTTCAGCATCGGCCAACCGCTCTACTTGCCGATGAGCCTCGACACCGAGTTCAAAACCATACGCAAACGCTGGACGAAGATCACCACTACAAACGGTATTGAACACCTGCCCAGCGCGTGCGGTGGCATAACCATTAACCGCGGTGCAATAGCGTATAACTCCGCGGTCATAGCCCTGCAGGTAATCATCGATTTGTGGCACCACTCCATATTCGGCACAGGCATCTCGATGTTGCTCTAAACGCTTGGTTTCATAACCCGCCGCACCATCATTAAAGCCAATCAGTTGCCAATCCGCCGATAAACAGTCCTCTTTGTCGAGCGTGGCACAGCTTGCTAACCCCACACTCAGAAAGACCACGAATGATCGCCTTATCATGTTCATCGCTCCCTCTTCTTGATTAAGCAGGCATTGTGCTCAATCGTGGCTGAATACCAACCGAACATAGCGTAAACATCGGGTTATTCAGCATCCAGCGCATCGATCATTGCCGCGCAAATAAAGTCATTTTCAGATAAACCGCCCAGAGCATGGGTGGTGAAACGTACTCGGCAGCTGGCATAACTCACCTCGAGATCGGGATGATGATTTTCCCGATGGGCGATCCACGCCAGTGCATTTACAAAGGCCATCGTGTGATGAAAATCTTTAAACTGAAACAGTTTGTGGATAACGTTCGCCTCATCATCGACGGACCAGCCAGATGCCAGCTGGACTAACCGCTGCTGCGCTTCTACTCGATTCAACACAGTCATTCCCTTATAGGGAAGACAATGACGCTGCTGCAAACAAATGGGCTCACTCATGAGCTACTCCAATAATTAACACCTTGGCTTTAGTATAAACACGGATACACCAACAGTAGATAGATTGATTAACTCGGCGTATGGATTCCATGGTAAGGTTCTGCTCTGACAAGGCTGCAGAATACAAGGACAGAGATTATGCCGACTTATGACTACCGCTGCGAAACTACTGGCGATATTTTTGAGGTGCGTCACCCAAAGACACTTAAAATTTCCAGTTGGGCCGATCTATGCGATATCGGCGGTTTCAATAGTGGCGCGATACCGCTGAATGCAGCCGTCACCCAATTACTCAACACCGCGGATATGATTAGTCATACCCCTCGACAAAAATCTAAACCACAACCCTGTACGACGTGTGCGGGTTGTCATCAAGATTGTGGAAGCTAATATGCTGTTAAAAATGTTCGGTAAAGCACCTATCTTAACCCTGTTACTCAGTCTTCTATTAATCAATTCCGCAACCGCTGGGGCACTCAAGCCCACCATGAAAGAGATGCGTCTCCATTATAAGCAGGCGATGGATGCCCGCGATCCCGTCGTTTTTAATGACAAGATTGCCGAATTCTTAACTCAGCTGGAAACCGCACGCAGCTATAAATTTTCACCCGAACGCAAAGAGCTATCACTGGAAGGCCTCAATAAGGTTCAAAGCTTGGTTAGCAGCCTACCAACAGCCACCGATACCAATCTGGCTGAATTACAGAGCCAATTAAAAGAAGTGGACCAATTACGGCTGGAATACCATAAAAAAGTAAAGCCGGGGGTTTTTGATTTGCTCCTCGACACATTCAAAAAAGCGCTAAACCTGTAGCAAAACCTATATATCAGTTTTAACTGAAACCGCTGTCGACATTTCATCTATCTGTGGTATAGATATTATTCATCATTCACACAGACAGCGGCGTTATATGTCCGGCAAAATAGTTACCCTGTTATGCACAGCCCTCATCTTACTCTCTGGGTGCGAACAACAGCCTAGCGCGAAAGCACGTCAAGCTAAGCCGCACTTGGTTGAGGTCATGCAGGCCGCCCCTGCGGATATTGAACTAGAACGCATCCGCACCGGTAGCCTTGAAGCCTTTCAGACCATCAACATCTATACCCAAGAAGAGGGTATCGTTAACGAAATTCTCCCTCGGGAAGGCGATCGGGTAAAACGCGATCAACTACTGGTAAGATTGGATGATCAACTACTCAGCGCACAGTTACAGCGGGCCCGAGCCGTTCGCCAGCAGGCGGAAACCGAATTAGCCCGCATCAAAGGGCTTATTAAGCGTAATCTTACCGCCCGCTCCGAACTCACCAGCCGCGAAACCGACCTAGCGGTCGCCCAAGCCGATGAAAAAGTCATCGCCACTCGGCTAGGCTACACCCGTATACGCTCACCCATAGACGGCGTCATCACTGGCCGACATACCGAACCGGGTAATCTGGCAGAACAGTCTTCGCACCTACTAACCGTGGCCGATGTCAGCAGCCTAAGACTTAAAGTTGACGTATCTGAACTATTGCTCAATCAACTCGCCATCGGAATGCCGGTCGATATTCAGATCGATGCTCTACAGAGCAGTCATCAACTCAAACCCTTTGCCGTGTCTGGCACTGTCAGCCGCATCTACCCGACTATCGATCCTACCACTCGCAGTGGCACCCTTGAAATCAGCCTGAGTCCTGCACCGGAAGGCGCACGCCCAGGTCAGTTTGCGCGAGTAAAATTCAGTATCGCCCGACAACAGGTGCTGTTGTTACCCTTTGGTAGCCTGCGACAATCCGCTAACGGCAGTTATGTCTTCGTCACCGACAGTGATAACAAGGTTCAGATACGACCACTCGAAACAGGCCTCAAAACCGGCGAACAGATCGAAATTCTCGCCGGACTTCAGCCAGGAGAACGGGTCATTACCCGCGGCTTCACCAACCTTAAACCGGGGATGCAGGTCACTGTTGTCAACCGGACCAGCGACTGAGGCCGACGCTCATGAGACACTCAAGAGGACTGGCTAACTGGTCTATCCGCCACCCCGTTGGAGTGATCATGCTGGCCTTGTCAGTGATCGTGATCGGCTCCTTTGCTCTCAACCGTCTATCGGTCGATCTATTACCCAATATTATCTACCCTGAGATTCGTGTCAGAGTGTTGGACAGCGGCGTTCCACCCACGGTGATGGAAGATCGGGTGACCCGAAAACTAGAAGAGCAACTGGCGATTACCGAAGATGCCATCCATGTACAATCGACCACCACACAGGGCACCACCACGGTCGATCTAGCCTTTGAATATGGCAAAGATATCGATGTCGCCTTGCGGGATGCCAGTACCCGACTCGATCGCGCGCGGCGCAACCTACCAGACTCGATCGATTCACCGGTAATCTATAAGCTCGACCCCTCACAAATTCCGGTGATGGAATTTGTTATCAGTTCTCAGATTCTCGATAGTGCAGCACTGCGCCAATGGGCCGATGATGTGATCGCCAAATGGTTGATCAATTTGCCTGGTGTGGCAGCTGCCGAAGTGGGCGGCGGGGTGGTGCGCGAAGTGCATATTATTCCGGATCAACAACGGATGGCCGCCTACGATATCAGCTATAGCACCCTGACCGATGCGGTGACAGAGGGTAACGGCGATCAAGCGGCCGGGCGCATCACGATGCCCGGCAATGAACTCAATAGCCGCATCAGTGGCCGGCTTATCTCACTCGAACAACTACGCCAACTCCCCGTTGCTCGCCGAGGCGATACCAGCCTAACCCTAGCAGACCTCGCCAGTGTCGAGTTCAGCACCGAAGACGAGCGTATTCTGATCCGCGCCGACGGTGTACAGGGCATCAAGCTGTCGATTCAAAAACAGCCCGCCGCCAACACCACCTATGTCGCCGATCAGGTCAAAGAACGGCTGGTCTGGCTAGCGCAACAACAGATCATTCCCGCCGATATCAGCGTCACCCAGGTGTCCGATCAATCAATCTATGTCAAACAATCCCTCAATAACGCCACCACTGCGGCTATCAGTGGGGCATTACTGGCGATGGCGGTGGTCTATCTGTTTCTGGGAAATCTGCGCCATACGCTGATAATCGGTAGTGCGATCCCGATTGCCATTATGTTTACCTGTGTATTGATGGGGCTCGGCGGACTCACCCTCAATATTATGACCCTCGGTGGCTTAGCATTAGGTATCGGGATGTTGGTGGATAACACCATTGTGATGCTAGAAAATATCAGCCGCCATCAGCAGAATCATGAACACCCACTCGCGGCGGCCAACAATGCCGCCACCGAGGTTAATAGTGCGATTATCGCCTCAACCTCAACCAACCTCTGTGCCATTTTGCCATTTTTGTTTATTGGCGGATTAACTGGACTGCTATTTCAAGAACTGATTATCACCATCTCAGCGGCTATTTTTGCCTCGATGGTGATCGCCCTGACCCTCGTGCCAGCACTCGCCGCCGCGACCAAGCCTTCTCGAAGTGGCGGCATTCGTCAGTTGACCGACCGAGCGGTGAAAGGCCTACAACGAGTTTATAGCGCCATCCTCAAACGTTTTTTACAGCACCGCCTGCTCACCCTGTTCGCTTTTATTCTGGCGCTGCTCCTCTCCATGCCGGTTTTCACCAGTGGTAAACAGATCTTTCTACCGCCGCTCGATGATGGCCGGATCACCATCAGAATCACCGCCGATACCGGTATATCCCTGAGCGAAATGGACGCCAAGGTCAGTCAACTGGAAGCGCTTTTTGCCCAGCAACCCGAAACTGAAACGGTGTTTACCCTAGTCGGTGGCTCGGTGTTTGGCCGCTCACAACGGGAGCAATCCAACCGCTCAACCGTGGTGGTACAACTCAAGTCGGTAGCTGAACGCCAGCTATCGAGCCATCAGTGGATAGAGAAGCTACAGCGGCAAATAGCGGCCCTACAACTGGCTGGGTTCACCGTGAGAATGACCCAACGCGGCATCCGCGGCATCCGTACCAACAGCGGTAGCGAAGATATCAGTCTGCGCTTACAGGGACCGGATAATAAAACGCTGATTAGTCTGGCGGATGAGTTAACCGCCGAACTCAAGTCACTGCCCCAACTGCGTAACCTGAGTCACTCGGCAGAAGACCGTCTGAACGAACTCTCGATCAGTCTAGACCGAGTACGTGCGAATCAGCTCGGCATCGATCTGGCCGATCTTATAGAGGCCACCCAGATCGCACTGCAGGGCAAAGTCATCAGCGAATACATTACCGACGATCACGCCTACGATATCCGTCTGCGTCTAGCAGAGCAGCATTTCAATACCCCTCAATCGATGGAGACCTTACTGCTGTTCCCCGGCAACGGTGCAGCGCCCCCTGTACACCTTTCCGATGTTGCCAACATTCAACTGATTGAATCGCCGGCCAGTATTCAGCGGGATAACCAGATGCGTATCGTTGAGATATCCGCCTCCCTGGCGCCGAATATGACGCTCGGCGAGGCCTTAATCGCGATTAAAACCGTGCGTGACGAACTATCCCTGCCTGAGGGTTATACCGTCTATGATGGTGGTTCAGAAAAGGTGCTGGCAGAGCAAAACAAACTCACCACGATGTTGCTGGGGTTAGCCCTGTTTTTGGTGTTTGTGGTGATGGCGATTCAATACGAATCACTGCGTAATCCGTTAATCATTATTTTCAGCGTGCCCTTTGCGGCTATCGGCGTGGCCGGTGGGCTCTGGCTAACCGCCATTCCGCTGTCGATGCCGGTCTGGTTAGGCATGATTATGCTAACCGGCATCGTGGTGAATAACGCGATTCTATTGGTGGAATATGTCGAGATCGCCCGTGATAAAGGCAGCGATATTTCTACAGCGATTCTCGAAGCGGCTAGACTTCGGCTACGGCCGATTATCATGACCACGCTGAGTACCGTTGCCGGTATGCTGCCCCTCGCACTCGGCTGGGGTGATGGTGCCGAAATGCTACAACCCTTGGCGATCACCGTGATCTGGGGGCTTAGCTTCTCAATGCTGGTCAGCCTCGTTTTGATTCCCGTGACCTACCATCTGGTTAATTATCGCCGCTCATCTAAGGCGTAAAAATCTAGGCCGTAACCGTTAAACCGGCAACGTCCGGTTTAACTCAGCTTCTTCAGTGATGACTTATGTTTGCGGCCATTCTCAACATATTTATCCGCATTGTTATGCATATTCGCGATAGCATCTGCACTCAGCTCTTTAATCACCTTCGCAGGCACACCCAGAATCAGTGAGTTATCGGGAAAGACCTTACCTTCGGTCACAACCGCACCGGCTCCGACCAAGCAGTTTTTGCCAATCACCGCGCCGTTTAGCACAACCGCCTGAATCCCGATCAACGACCCCGTTCCGATATGACAACCGTGCAACATCGCCTGATGGCCAATGGTTACCCGCTCTTCAACCATCAATGGATAACCCGGGTCGGTATGCAGCACCGCGCCTTCCTGCACGTTACTCCCCTGACTGATCACGATCGGCTCGTTATCCCCACGCAATACCGCCTGCGGCCAGATACTCGCACCCGCCTCTAAGATCACATGACCAATGACCGTCGCCTGATCGGCCACATAGGTATCTGCATCCACTTGCGGCTGTTGACCATCAAATTCATAAATCGCCATCGTTGCTCTCTCCTGTTGTTATATTATTGCGCTAGAACCTAGGCCTTACTGCGCTCTAAACCGCCTTATCGATGGCCGACCTGCTCATCTCCCCGCGCCAATTCCCCGTCAGGTGCTCTTGGTAAGCACACTGCGTAATCAGCTCAATCACTTTGAGGGTGATATTACGCACTGGGCGCTCGTGATTAATGGCCAGATACACATTGCGGGTCATTGCCGGTTCTATAATTTTTAATGCTTTCAGCTGCCCAGCCTGCTCCAGATGAAAAAAGGCCGAGGAGGGCAAAATCATATTGCAGTGCCCCTCACAGACAAACCGCAGACTGGTGAGCAACTGACCATAGGGCATTTTTTTCTTTAGCTCGATCCCTTCACGTTTTTCATACTCGCGAATCTTACGCCCTAAGGATTCTTTTTCCGAGGTAGTAACAATTTCATAGTCGGCCAGATCTTTAAAACGAATCGTATCGAGCTCTCGGTTTTGATCATTCAGCTGGGTGGTAAAATAGAGATCTTCGCGGATCAACAACTCCCTAGAGATGCTCTTATTATCTGCGCCCTCCTCATAGGTGATCGCTAGATCAGCTTCACCACTGGCAAGCTGTTCAACCACCTGATAGGACAGTCCCATACGTAGGTCTAGCTCAACATTGGGGAAGGCGTTCTCAATCACCTGAGACACCGGCATCGCCAGCAGATTAACTCCCGCCTGGTTCATCACGATAACCAGTTTGCCCTTGGGGCTGCCCTCTAGCTCTGAAATATCACTGACCGCTCGGTTTAGCTGTCCCACCACCATCTGCACATGCTTTTCAAATAGCTGGCCCGATTCGGTGAGCTGTACCCCTTTGATCCCACGCGAAAACAGCTGCGATTTCACTTCATGTTCTAACTTAGAGATCTGCAAACTCAACGCCGGCTGGGCGATATCCAGTTGCCGAGCCGCCGCTGCGATACTCTTCATCTCTGCCACTTTCAGGAAATACTGCAGCTGTTTAATATTCATAACGGACCCAAGATCGGCTGCCTACCGGCTTAATGACGACGGCTAAACCCCTTATCTATAATAAATTAATTATAGCCTATAAACATTATCTATAGTTTTATTATAGATATCGCTTTTCTACTATCTTGTTAAAGCACCTAATTATAAGAAGCCGACAAGATGAGCAACGCGACAGATACAACTCGAATGAGCGGCGGCGAAGCAATTATTGCTGCCGCTGCAGCCAACGGAACAGAGACTATTTTTGGCATTCCCGGCGCACAGATCTACCCCCTATTTGATGGCATTTATAATAGCTCTATCGATCTGGTCGTTCCCCGCCATGAGCAGAGCGCCGCCTATATGGCCATGGGGTATGCTAAATCAACCGGCAAAACCGGTGTCTTCTCGGTGGTGCCGGGGCCCGGTATTCTGAATACCACCGCGGCATTATGTACCGCCATGGCTAACTGTAGCTCTATTGTCGGTCTGACCGGTCAGGTGCCTAGCTCATTTATGGGACAGGGACGCGGCCATCTGCATGAACTGTCAGACCAAGCGGGCACACTCAAGACGATTATCAAAGATGCGGTCACCATCCATCAGCAGGACAGTGTGTCCGACAAGGTCAATCAGGCCTTTACCACCTCACGCAGTGGCCGCCCCGGCCCAGTAACGGTTGAGATGTGCTGGGATGTGATGGCAGAACAACAGGATGCCAGCATCACGGTTCCCAATACCACTCCCAGCGCGCCAACCATCAACCTCGATGCCATTCAAGAAGCCGTTAAGCTGATCAGCGCAGCGAAGAAGCCGATGATCATGTGTGGCGCCGGCGCCCAATATGCGTCCGTCGAAGTGCAGGCGCTGGCTGAACTCCTGAATGCACCGGTGACCGGCTTCCGTAGTGGCCGAGGCATCGTCGCCGAAGACCATCCGTTAGGTGTTCCGCCCGTTGCCGCCCGTGAACTCTGGGATGATACCGATCTACTAATCGGTATCGGCTCACGGCTGGAAATGCCCTATATGCGCTGGGGTAACTATATGGAATATCAGCAGGCGCCGACCTCCGGCCCGAAACTGATCCGTATCGATATCGACCCCGCCCAGATGGAGATTTTTGCTCCGGATCTGGGCATCATTGCCGATTCAGCCGCCGCTTGCCGCTTGCTGATCGAACAATTAGAAACACAGGTATCCCCCGATAAAAACCGCCTCGATGAGATCGCCACCGCTAAAGTTGTCGCTTGGCAAGCGATCCAGAAGGTACAGCCGCAGATGTCCTACCTCTCGGTTATCCGGGATGTGCTGCCACGCGATGGATTCTATGTGCCGGAACTGTCACAGATGGGTTTCACCACCTGGATTGGAGGACTGCCGGTACTCGCGCCTCGCACCTTTATTGAAGGCGGTTTTCAGGGCACCCTTGGATATGGCTTCCCCACTGCGCTTGGCGTTAAGGTCGCCAACCCTGATAAAGCCGTGGTGTCTGTCTGTGGTGATGGCGGTTTTATGTTTGGCGTGCAAGAGCTGATTACCGCCGCAGAACATAATATCGGTCTGGTCACTCTGGTCTTCAACAACAATGCCTACGGCAATGTGCGCCGCGATCAGGATATGCACTATAACAGCCGTTACAGTGGCTCCGAGTTACTCACCCCCGACTTTATTAAACTGGCGGAAAGCTGCCATGTGAACGCCTACCGGGTAACCTCCCCAGCCGAACTGAAACCTGTGTTGGAAAAATGTATCAATAACAACGCACCGGCACTGATCGAAGTGGTGTGTGAACGTGGCGAAGAGAGCTCGCCTTGGGAGTTTATCCACATGCAACAGCGGCTATCCCAGCCAAACAGCTGATACGGTGACCTTCAGCACCCAGACGTTAATCATTTGACGCTCGGTGTTACTGGCCAATGATGAAACAAAAAAATAAGTAAGGAAGCCCTATGTCCGAATTCAACCTCACCATCGATGGTGCGGCCATCGATAGCGGTGCCACACTCGATGTGATTAACCCCTCAACAGGCGAACTCTTCGCCCAATGCCCGCTGGCCAACCCTGCGTTAGTCGATCAAGCAGTGAATGCTGCGCGCCGCGCCTTTCCTCAGTGGAGCGCCACCTCAGATGAAGCCCGCAGTGGGCTGATCCATCAGCTAGGTCAGTTACTGGAGCAGCATCAAGAAGAGCTGGAAACGCTCATCTGTCAGGAAACCGGCAAACCCCGTGGCGGCCTGAATTTTGTCGGCGCAACGATGGAACTGATGGGCTCGATTGGCTGGACCCACGTCACCGCCGATATTACCTTAGCCGATGAGATCATTCAGGATGACGACGAACTGTTCGTCAAAGCCTATCGCAAGCCGTTAGGTGTGGTCGCTTCGATAACCCCTTGGAATTGGCCGCTGATGATTGCCATTTGGCATGTTATCCCTGCTCTGCGGGCCGGCAACACCGTCGTGATCAAACCATCGGAGAAGACGCCATTGGCCACCTTGCGCTTCGTCGAGCTGGCTAATACAGTGCTGCCTAAAGGCGTTCTGAATATCGTGACAGGTTATGGTGATGTAGGCGGCGCGTTGGTCGCCCACCCTGAGGTAAACAAGATTATTTTCACCGGTTCCACCCCTACCGGCAAGGCGATTATGGCATCGGCGGCCACCAGTCTGAAACGACTCACCCTCGAACTCGGCGGTAACGATGCGGCCATCGTGCTGCCAGATATCGATATTGATAGCGTCGTGCCACAGCTGTTTGGCGCGGCCTTCCACAACAACGGCCAAACCTGCGCCTGCCTAAAGCGGCTTTATGTACATGAATCCATCTATGATGAGGTCTGTCAGGCATTGGCAGAACAGGCCAAAGCCGTGGTGGTTGGCGATGCGCTCAACCCCGACAGTCAATTAGGCCCACTACAGAACGAAGAGCAGCTCAGCATTGTTGTAAAGCTTGCTGCCAGCGCCAACAAAGCAGGAGGACAGATTCTCGCAGGCGGCAAACGTATTGGCACTCAAGGGTTTTTCTTTGAACCGACCATTGTTGCTGGGCTGAGCAATGGTGATGAATTGGTGGATGAGGAACAATTTGGGCCGATTCTGCCGGTGATTAAATACACCGATATCGACAGCGCCATTGCTTTGGCCAATGATAATCCCAATGGTTTAGGTGGCTCGGTCTGGTCTGCCGATATTCAACAAGCCGAGGCGATAGCACAGCAGTTGGAGTGTGGCACCTCTTGGGTTAATACCCACGGTGCGGTACAACCGGATGCGCCCTTTGGCGGGATAAAACAATCAGGGTTCGGAGTTGAATTCGGTGCCCATGGCTTAGCAGAATACACCTCTCTGCATACGCTTAAAATCCAGAAATAAGCCTCCTAACTGACACTCCCGATATCCGCGCAAGAGGATATCGGGGAGTATTTGGCAATCAAGTAACTCTCAAGCAACCAAGCCTTAATCGGCAGTCCGCTCAAACATAAGATCCCACACGCCATGCCCCAGACGCTCACCGCGTTTCTGGAACTTAGTCACCGGTCGCCACTCTGGCTGCGGCGAGTAAGCCTGTTCACCCGCTACATTCCGGTAGCCCGGCGCAGCACTCATGATTTCCATCATATGCTCAGCGTAGTTTTCCCAATCCGTCGCCATATGAAACTGACCGCCTACCTTCAACTTTTTACGCAATGTTTCGGCTAAGGATAACTGTACGATACGACGTTTATGGTGTTTTTTCTTATGCCATGGATCAGGGAAAAACAGCTGTAATGTACTCAGGCTTTCATCAGGAATACATTGGGCCAGCACTTCGATCGCATCATCACAAAACACACGAATATTGGTCAGGCCTTCTTTCTCGACATTGCTCAGCAAGCGACCCACGCCGGGACGGTGTACTTCGATGCCGATATAGTTTTTTTCCGGTTGATCTTTGGCCATCTCGATCAGCGAATCACCCATACCAAAGCCGATCTCCAACACCACCGGTGCCTCACGACCAAACACCTCTGCCAGATTGAGCATTCCCTGATCCAGCGTTAGGCCCATTTCGGGCCATACGGTCTCCATTGCTTTCTGCTGGCCTTCGGTCATCCGACCGGCACGCAATACGAAGCTTTTGACGGTGCGCATATATTTTTCCCCAGTCGCCTGCTCTGGAGTTTGCTGTTCAGGTTTTTTATCTTCTGACATCAATCTGGACTCTTATTAAAACAAAACAGCCTGATCTGCGGATCAGGCTGCTGTAATCTTTCATTTTTCAGGCTACGTCATAGCAGCCGTCGATTTAAATCAATAAGTTAGCTGCAACACTTACTTAGAGACAATAGTACCTTCCATTGGTGAAGACGCACTTGCATACTTCTTACGCGGCATCCGTCCGGCGAGGAATGCCTCACGACCCGCTTCAATGGCTTTACGCATTGCGGACGCCATCAGCATAGGGTTACGGGCGCCTGCAATTGCCGAGTTCATCAACACCGCCTCACAACCCATCTCCATCGCAAAGGCTGCCTCAGAGGCAGTACCAACACCGGCATCCACTAAGACTGGCACTTTACAATCTTCCATAATCACATTGATGTTGTGTGGATTGAGAATCCCTAACCCAGAACCAATCATCGATCCCAGCGGCATAATAGACACACAACCCAGTGATTCTAATTCTTTAGCAACAATCGGATCATCACTGGTATAAACCATTACTTTAAAGCCGTCCCGCACTAATACATCGGCCGCTTTAATCGTTTCCACTACATTAGGGTAGAGGGTTTTCTGATCACCCAAAACTTCAAGCTTCACGAGATCGTGACCATCCATCAGCTCGCGGGCCAACATACAGGTACGAATAGCGTCTTCAGCGTTAAAACAACCGGCGGTATTCGGCAGAATAGTGTATTTGTCTGGGGAGATAACATCTAAAAGATTAGGTTCATCCGGATTTTGGCCAAGGTTGGTACGTCGCACCGCTACCGTAACAATTTCCGCACCACTGGCTTCAATCGCCAAACGAGTTTCTTCCAGATCGCGATATTTGCCAGTACCAATCAAAAGACGAGACTGAAAGCTACGACCTGCAATAATCAATGGATCATTCTGTTGTTCAGACATTGTGTTCTACCCAGTTAGATTCTGTCATATTCTCTAAAGCATGCATCCAGCTGCGGTTCTTCAACCGCCACCAATCGCATGAACCACTTCAACTCGGTCACCTTGGCTAAGCGCTGTGTCAGCGTGTCGACTGCGAGGCACGATCTCTAAATTCAGCTCGACAGCGACACGACGCTCTCCTAATTCCAGTTGCGCAATCAGATCCGCTACCGAAGCGCCTTCCTGAATCTCTAGATTGTCACCATTTACCTGTATCAACATTGAGCTTGATCCACCTCTATTAACTTAACTGCCGAAATGCAACTCGGCCAAGATTTAACCAACCAGCTAAAAACAAAACACCACCCAGAGGGGTTATTGCTCCCAACCAGTGCTGTCCAGTGAGCGCCAGCATATAGAGGCTGCCACTGAAAAAAAACATTCCCGTCATAAACAGTATTGCTGTCTGATTCCAACCTTTATCAGGCTGACGCAACATCAACAACCCCACACCGAACAGCGCTAAAGTATGAAACATTTGATATTGAATACCGGTTTGCAGCACGTCATACAACCGCTCGCTCAGTTGCGTGCGCAGCATATGTGAAGCAAAGGCACCGAGGCCCACTGTAATAAAACCACTCAACGCGGTGAAAAAAATGACAAAGCGAGCAGACATAAATGATTCCGAGAAATAAGGTTAGCTATTCTAACAAAGCAAAGCGGTCGCGATAAGCAATAAAAAAGCCGCACTCAACAGAGGGCGGCTTTTTTTACTCGCATAACAGAATTCCGAATTTTCAGGCTTCTAACATCGAGACTTTAATTTTCTTCATGGCGTTCTTTTCTAACTGACGAATCCGCTCAGCAGAGACTTCATAGCGCGCCGCTAGCTCATGCAGTGTCGCTTTATCTTCACCTAACCAACGCTGCACCAGAATATCACGGCTACGTTCATCCAACTGTTCCATCGCCTTACTCAGGCGCTGGTTAGAATCGGCTTCCCAGTTAGAATCTTCCACTTGGCTAGCAGGATCTTGGCTATGATCTTCAAGAAAATAAGCCGGTGATTGATAAGCTCGCTCATCATCGTCACCTACCGGTGCATCAAAGGCCATATCAGCACTGCTCATCCGACCTTCCATCTCACGGACGACATGTTCATCAACACCCAGATCACCCGCCATCGCGGTGACTTCATCATTGGTCAACCAACCAAGATTTTTCTTCTTGCTACGCAGGTTAAAGAACAGTTTACGCTGTGCTTTAGTGGTCGCGACTTTAACGATACGCCAGTTACGCAAAATAAATTCATGCATCTCCGCCTTAATCCAATGCACCGCAAAAGATACCAGACGAACGCCCATGGTAGGGTCGAAGCGTTTAACCGCTTTCATCAAGCCCACATTGCCTTCTTGAATCAGGTCAGCCTGAGACAGGCCATAACCAGAATAAGACTTAGCAACATGCACCACAAATCGCATATGAGATAATACTAACTGACGCGCTGCTTCAAGATCGTTCTCGAAATACAGTCGCTGTGCCAGTCCGCGTTCCTCTTCTACTGTGAGAACAGGAATCGCAGTCACCTGACGTATATATGCCTCCAGATTTTGACCTGGAGATAATACTTCAATGACTCGTAGGCTCTTGCCCATTTCTCAACCTCATTACTTATTCATTTCAAAGAGTATCAATATAAGTTAACGCTATGACACTCTTCAGCCAGATTAGTTCCAGCTATATAACCCGCTACCGACAACCATTCACAGGCACTTTAATCTTATGGATGCCTAACGGACCAACAAAGATAACGACAACATTAACAGATGGCAAGTGTATCGCCTTAACCACTTTACCTATATTTACATTTAATTCGCCACTCAGGTTTGATGCAGCGCAACATTTGATCACTTTATAGAGATTCATGACCGCGCCACTTATTGTGGTTGAATCTCGCGAAGATGCCGCCCTACCGCCAACCAAGCGCCACACAGACCTAATAGAATACTAATTATAAGTAATAGTATTGTTTCAACAAAACCCAAACCGGCTAGTTCAAACTGACTATTATACAGCGTCACCAGATGTTCAACCGGGCTACTGAGCAACAATAGACTCAGCTGAATCAACACCCAAGCTGACAGGCCACCAGCAACACCAAACCAAACACCGTCATAAAGGAACGGCCGACGAACATAAGCATCGGTCGCCCCCACCAGCTTAGCAATAATGATTTCATCACGCCGGCTTTCAATGGACAAGCGAATCGTATTGCCCACAACCAACAGTACCGCCGTGATAAACAGGGCAGTCAACACCCAGACCATTCGCTCGGCCAGCCGCACAAAGGCCGCCAAACGCTGAACCCACTCCATATCGACCACCGCTTCATCCACCTGCGGTAACGCCTGTAATTTTGCCTGCAACAGCGGCACCTCAGTCACCGATAGATTCCGCGGCATCACCATCACCACGGCGGGCAGTGGATTACTATCAAGAAAACTAAAGACATCACCAAAGCCAGACATCGCCTGAAACTCCAGCATTCCCTGCTCGGCGGTGATCAACTCGGTACCGGCCACATCATCTCGCAGCAATAATTCGCGACTCAGAGTCTCCGCTGATTCTTCAGTCACCGTCAACTTCAGATAAAGCGCGATCCGCGGATCGCCCTGCCAGCCATCACCCAACTGTTGTAGGTTTTTTAGCCCCGCATACAGAGCACCAGGCAACGCCAAGGCAATCGCCAGCACAGCCAGTGTCATAAAGGTGGTCAGGGGCTGCGCCAACAACGAATAATAGGATTGTTTGGCAACCTCAAGATTATGCCGTAGATAACTGCGCCCTTTATCACCGATCTTCAATCGATGGTGTTCAGCACCTCGGTGTATTTTGGCATCCCGTTTAGGATTCGGCTCAACCCGAACAGCCCCTTTGCGACGTTGATTATTTTCCATCACTGACCAACCTACCCCGATTGAGGGTAATCACCCGATGCGGCATCCGCGCAATCAAGCCTAGATCGTGACTGGCAATAAGCACCGTCGTGCCGACCTGATTAAACTGCTGAAACAAGCGCATTACCTCTTCAGACAGCTTGGGATCAAGGTTGCCGGTCGGCTCATCCGCCAACAACACCTGAGGTTTATGCACAATCGCCCGAGCGATACCCACCCGCTGCTGTTCACCGCCGGACAGTACCACCGGATTGAGCTTCTCTTTATCTAACAGGCCAACCTTATCCAGTGCCGCATGTGCTCGGCGGGTTGCATCGGCGGGATCGAAACCACAGATCCGCAACGGCAAGACAATATTTTCAAACACGGATCGATCGAATAATAGTTGATGATTCTGAAACACCACCCCAACACGACGGCGATGATAGGGAATCTGCCGGTTACCCAAGGTCGCCAGATCCTGATTACCCACCAAGACCCGACCATTCGAGGGTCGCTCCATCAGCATCAGCAATTTCAGCAAGGTAGTCTTGCCGGCACCAGAATGGCCGGTCAAAAAAGCCATTTCACCACTCGCAAGGCTAAAGTTGACCTGACTCAGGGCATCATAACCATTGGGGTAGCGCTTTGTGACATTGTCGAAACTGATCATTGATATATTCGATACATGACGTTAAACCGTTGCTGAAAGTTGGCTAGTCAAACAGTGCCGAGACAAATTCCTTCGCTTTAAAGGGACGCAGGTCATCAACCTGCTCACCGACGCCAATATAGCGAATCGGCAGATCCAGTTGTTTCGCGATAGCAAAGATAATACCGCCTTTCGCGGTGCCGTCTAACTTCGTCAGGCTGAGACCGCTTACGCCCACCGCCTCTTTAAACAGTTTTGCCTGGCTCATCGCGTTCTGACCGGTGCCGGCATCTAGCACCAGCATCACTTCATGGGGCGCATCGGGGTCTAACTTTTTCATTACCCGCACGACTTTTTCTAACTCTTGCATCAGGTGATCTTTATTCTGCAAACGGCCCGCCGTATCGGCAATTAACACATCAATATTCTTGGCTTGAGCAGATTGCAACGCATCGTAGATCACCGATGCCGAATCGGCCCCAGTATGCTGCGCCACTACGGGAACGTTGTTCCGGTCACCCCAGACCTGCAACTGCTCAACAGCGGCTGCACGGAACGTATCACCCGCCGCCAGCATCACTGATTTACCTTCCGCCTGATATTTTTTCGCCAGTTTACCGATCGTGGTGGTTTTACCCACACCATTAACCCCGACCATCAATAAGACAAAGGGGCCTTTACTCTGGCTGAAGTCGATCGGCTGCTCTACCTGATCCAGCAATCCTGCCAGCTCTTCTTTTAGCGCGGTATAGAGCGCATCGGCATTGGCTAGCTGTTTACGGCTCACACGGGCTGTCAGTTTGTCGATGATCTCCGTCGTTGCCTCAACACCAACATCGGCCAGCAACAGTTGCGTTTCGATCTCTTCAAACAGATCGTCATCGATCTCTTTAGCACCGAGAAACAGATTACCCAAACCTTCGGTTAGATTACCTTTAGTGCGGCTCAAACCCGCTTTAATGCGGCCGAAAAAACCGGTTTTCTGTTTTGGCTCTGGGGCTGGAGCGGCTTCAGCAATAGCCTCGGGCTCAGCAATAACCTCCGCTACAGATTCCTCTGCCGCCACAACAGACTCAACCGTTTCAATCATCGGCTCAACAGGTGCAACCGTTACAACGTCGATTTCCTCTGCGGGACTCGCTGGGGTTTCAAGTTCGATCACCGCTTCCTGTTCGACAATCGCGGTTTCAGCCACATCGGTAGGTGCATCCGACGTGACCGGCTGCGTCGGTGCCGCGGTAATAGTCTCCGTTTCGGCAGCGTCCGCTGTAACAACCGCTTGATCGGCACTTTCAGCTGGCAGATCGACCGCTTCAACTGAATCTTTCTGAGTATCATCTTTCTCAGACTTGAAAATTGATTTAAGCTTCTTAAACATGCTTGATTACTGTCCGATGTCAGGCGCAAAAGGTGCGAAAAAACAAGGTAATCCCTGTTCCATCCGCGAGTCGTCCTGTATGTTTCATTTAGGCCGAATATCTTACCATAGTAAAGCCCAACTGGGGCACTGAAAACAGTGCCACAAAATCACCAGGAATAACTAATGTCGGATGTTAAACCACCGCTGTTCAACCGCACATACCTGAAGATTATTATCTGGATCGTCGCCATCGCTATCGTCTTCCTCACGGCAAGGCAGAACAGCAACTCGGACTTTATCCGCATCCATAAATACCCAGATCTACCGCTGTACTATGTCGATAATGACGACTCGACTCTGCAACTCAGCTTTCTCTTTCGCACAGGGGTCGCCATCAATAGTGAACAACAACTATTGCAACAACTCCTTCTACAGCAGGCCGAACAGCAACTCGCTGAGTTAACTAACCAGCAGCCCTTTAGCACAATGAACGCGGCCCTCAGTGCCGGTATATCCGCCGACAAGCTACAAATATCGATCACCTTACCGGCCAAACAAGCCAAGGCTGACACGCTAAAAACGATGGCGAAACAACTACTAGAACGTTTAAGAGCCTATCATCCCGACACCGATCTGGAACAACGATGGGCACACTTGGAAGCCGCCCAGTATTTAAATCTAAAAGATCCAGAAAACCGCCTACTCAGCACCTT
Source organism: Amphritea atlantica (assembly GCF_018860855.1). Classification (GTDB taxonomy): domain Bacteria; phylum Pseudomonadota; class Gammaproteobacteria; order Pseudomonadales; family Balneatricaceae; genus Amphritea; species Amphritea atlantica_A. The sequence goes on along the minus strand of NZ_JAHKQE010000012.1, from coordinate 44,844 downwards.
TGGCGACCTTATCAACAGCCCGGTTTCGGTTCATCCTTTGCAACGCTTTGCTGATTTTTTCCATCACAGCGTTCGCCCGGAAGCCGTCACCCTGACCCTTAAAGGGCCAGATACCGAGCCACTGGCAGAGCAACTCAGCTCACTATTAATAGCCTCTAGCGACAATACCCGTATCAACCAACCCCTGAGCCCTCGTCACCAACGGCTGTCACCGCAGGGCAATCAAACCTATCGCCTATCCGGCATTGCTCTTCCCGGACGACAGCAGCCCCAGTTTGCCACTGAACTGTTAGCGATCCGCACCCTGCAACAGCTGCTGCAACAACAGTCTCAGCTCACCGCCCGATTAGTCTGGAAATCACTGGACAAGCAGGGTTTTGTCGCTATGATTCTGCAGGGCTCGAAAATCAACGCCAATGAAAATCTAGACCCATTGATGCAAACACTGCTGGCACAACTCGATGACCCGTTGATCAACGACACACGAGACATGCTGCGGAATAACTACCAGACTCAGATGGAAGCGATCGAATCTCAGCTGAGTCTGCTCGATACCATTGCATTCTATCAATTGCCGCTAGACTACCTGAATGACTTCGAAGAGAAGCTAAATCAGGTTGATAACGCCGAGGTCAAAAAGCTGATCACGCTGTTTCTAACCAGCCCAGACCGTTATCAGCTCACGTTACCCGCCTATTGATTTAATACAGCGTTCAACTTTTAAGTTTTAAGGAATTAACATGGCCAGACGTCGCCCACAGCGCACCTCTCAGAAAATCAGTTCTGGAAACCAGCAACTGCGAATTATTGGCGGAGACTGGCGCGGCCGCAAGCTAAGCTTTCCTGAAGTTGAAGGGCTAAGGCCCACCCCTGACCGAGTAAGAGAGACCCTGTTTAACTGGTTATCGGTTTATATCCCCGGCGGTCGCTGCCTCGACCTGTTCAGCGGCAGCGGCGCATTGGGTTTTGAAGCTCTCTCCCGTGGGGCGGCCCACGTCACCATGATCGACAACTCATCCATGGTGATTCGTCAGCTACGGCAAAATATTCAAGACCTGAAAACCCAACATGCGGAACTGATCACCGGCTCCGCCACCGAATGGCTAGAAACCCGCAGTGGTGATTTAGAAGTACAGTTCGATGTGGTCTTTCTCGATCCGCCATTCCATCAAGACCTATCAGCCATCTGCTGCCAATTGCTGGAACAGAACAACCTGCTCACCAGTAACGCCATGATCTATCTAGAAACCGAAAAAGAACTCACCAACCCGCTGGTGCCCGATAACTGGCAGCTCCATCGTGAGAAAACTGCCGGACAGGTTACCTATCGGCTTTATAAAAGAGCCCTTTAAATCGTAAGGGGGCGATGAGCTTGCGAACCGCACCCTTAACCTGAATACCGTGAAATCATCATGTCCTTGGTGCGATTCATTCTTCATCGACACCCTACGAACATACCACCTAACCCTCGTAAGGTGCCGGTGAGCCTGCGATCCGCACCATTAACCGTGGATACCATGAAATCATCACGCCCCTTGGTGCGATTCATTCTTCATCGACACCCTACATCGTTAACCCGTAGGGTGCTGATGAGCTTTGCGAATCGCACCATTAACCGTAGATACCGTGAAATCATCACGCCCCTTGGTGCGATTCATTCTTCATCGGCACCCTACATCGTTAACCCGTAAGGTGCCGGTGAGCCTGCGAACCGCCCCCTTAACCCTGGATACCGTGAAATCATCACATCCCTTGGTGCGATTCATTCTTCATCGACACCCTACATCGTTAACCCGTAGGGTGCTGATGAGCTTTGCGAATCGCACCACTGGTGCTAATACGGCAACGCATCATCGACGTAATACCGCGCCTTCATCTGCTCAATCTGTTTCAGCGACACTCCGTCATTCGTTTTAAAGGTCAGGCTAAAACGCTGACCGGGGCGCACGATGCCCAGCTGATGAGCCACATAGCGATATAGCTTGCCTTCACTGTCCTGCGCCATAAAGCCCATGACCACCCCTTTTAATGACCGACTTCCCGAATAATACCAATGGGTTGTCCAACTGGTGTTGCTGACACGACGCTGCTGTTCCAGTTTCATATAACGTTCCACCGCCTGCACAAACTGTGCATATTGCGCTTGGCGCACCGCCTCCTGTTTGGCTTGCTGGTGATCAACATAAGCCCCTAAAGCTGTGGATAAAATAGCGGATACGCCACCACCCTCTCCTGCGGTTGCCTGATCATTATTATCGCGCTTCTGCCACAAACTATTATCGTCGCGCAAAGCTGCTGCATTAGGATTGATTCGTCCGGCTTGATAATACTGCTTTACCTTATCCGCCAGCGCTTTCGTTTCGGCGGCGCGTTCGGCATTAACGGGGTGATCGTGGGCAAACAAACTACGAGCATTACCCTGCTGCTGATATTGTCGCTGCCAAATATGAGTAGCGGCATAAGGGTCATAGCCAGCTAGTGCACTGTACAACACACCGATACGGTCGGCTTCCCGCTCTAATTCATGGGTATACGCCGCCTGATAACCCTCTTGTCGAGCTGTTTTCGATGCCAGCAAGCTAATCTGCTGTGTCGTCTGACGCTCACCCACATGATTAGCCACTGTATGGGCAATTTCATGACCCATCACTGCCGCTACCTCATCATCATTCAGCTGCTGCATGAGTCCGCGATGGACAACGATATAGGTGCCCCCCGTGGTAAAGGCGTTAAATGAATCCCGATCGATCAATATCGGCTGCCAACGCTCTTGGCTCAGGTGACTCACCTGATGAACGCGATCAAAAATGCGCACCAAACGCTGATATTGCTGCCGATCTAAAGCAGAGTCGACTTTACGGCCGGCTTTTTTCTCCGCCGCCAACAATTGCTCAACGGCGGCATTACCCTGTTGAATCTGAGCACTGCGGTCGGCAGCACTTAGGGTGCGCTCGCCGGTGACTCGATCGGTTTCAGTAATCGACTCCGCAACGTTATACAGTCCCTTATCAATGCTCTGTAACGCCGTACAGCCACTGAGCAACGCAGCAGCACTTATAATGAGAAATGGAACAAAACGCCGACTTATCTTCATCTGATTACCTTTTAATCATTTGCACTTACAGGTATATTCTTTATTGTAATTAAAAAAATTCTTCTTATAACCACTAAAGATCAATACATTCCATTATTGTATTTGTGATAGCCTTGCAATTCAGCTAATATCGCGCCCTTGCGGATTTGCTAATATTCATTCAAGCAGAGTAGACGTGAACTCATAATGAACATTGCAGTATACCCGGGTACATTTGACCCTATAACAAATGGACACGCCGACCTTGTTGAGCGGGCTTCTAAGCTGTTTGATAAAGTCATTGTTGCCATTGCATCTAGTCCTAATAAGGAGCCCTTATTGAGACTAGAAGAGCGGGTTCACCTGGTTAAAACGGTAACATCGCACCTAGACAATGTTGAAGTGATTGGCTTTGATTGTTTATTGGCAGAACTGGTACGCAGGCATAATGCCAATATTATTCTGCGTGGCCTTCGTGCGGTTTCTGATTTTGAGTATGAATTTCAGCTCGCCAATATGAACCGTAAACTAGCGCCGAAGACAGAAAGTATTTTTCTGACGCCGGCAGAGCACTTATCTTATATTTCATCCACCCTGATACGTGAGATCGCGTGCCTCGGCGGTGATGTAGAACAGTTTGTGCACCCTTCAGTCAATACAGTGCTGAAAGATCATTTCGGACACTAATATTTAAGTAAATACGAGTCAGTGAGGTAGCCACAATGTCATTAATTATCACAGATGAATGCATTAACTGTGACGTATGTGAGCCGGAATGTCCTAATGAGGCGATTGCTCCCGGTGATGAAATATACGAGATCGATCCGAATAAATGTACCGAATGTGTCGGCCACTATGACACACCTCAGTGTGTTGAAGTCTGTCCTGTAGACTGCATTCCTAAGGATCCAGATCACGTTGAAAATGAAGAACAGCTGATGGAAAAATACCACAAGCTGACCGGTTCATAAGTACTGAGTACTAGCACTTATTAACACGCCGCGGTTTGACGCTTAGTCAAAACGTACAAAAGCAGGCATGGGCCTGCTTTTTTGTGTCTGCAATAACCTCAAACCCGCTAAATCACAGTGACAGTGGGCGTTTATCCAACTCATAACGTTGATCCAGTAGAGAACCAATCGCTGTCCCTCCTACCGCTAGGTGATAGGCATACTGCATATGCAGACACCGCACCTTATCCCAGTGACGAATACCGCCGATACCATAGCTATCAAACAGTTGAGTAAAGCCTAGCTCGGCAATACGCTGACGATCACTGTCCGCCATCATCTTCCAGCGCAAATCCACATAGCGCTGCTGGTCCGCTAAATGCGCTGCCCGCAGGTCATCATCCGTTTGCAGTTGTTGCTCAATACGTTTCACCTCGCCCCCGGTTTCAATCTCGGCAATCGCCTGATAGAGATCTTTGGAACTCAGCCAATAGAGGGTAGGAAATGGCTGATCATCCACCAGCGAACGCATCTGCAGCACTGCTGGCACGCCCTGTGCGCTCTGCCATGCGATATCGACCAGCCCACGGGGCTCACGCCCTAACTGTCGTTCAATCAGCGCAAGCTGCTGCTCAGAGGCAACCATAGGAACTCCAACTCAATATATTCATCTGTCTATTATAACCGTTCAGCAAGTGTCACCACCTCTTCACCGGCAACCGGCACTCTCGCGGGCATAATCAAGGTGCAGTTATCAAAAGGTGCAGCGATCAGTTCCTGATCATCCGTGGCAATCAACTCCCCTTTATTGTACTGCTCAAAACCACTCACGGACTCTGTAAAACGAAAGTGTTCCGTTTGTGCATTAAGTACCCGATCGATCCGGTAATGGCCCGCCAGATCATCCGCGGCATAACCCCACGCGGGAACGTCCACCGCGCTAGCTAACATATCATGCTGCGCAATAAAGCGTAGAGTCACCGCCAATGCCTGCTCAGAGGTGGATTTTGCAAAGTGCTGACCACACTCAGCGACCAATGAAACACCCTCAGTGGCATGGCGCTGATGCTCGGAAATCAAAATCCCTTGATGGTAATTGCCGGGATCATACAACAGATGCGGGAAAGGAAACTGTAAGCGGTCGGCAAAGTCCGTATTCCCTGACGTCTGCGGATAGATCAGCATCGGTGCGACAGCGAAGGTGGTTGAATGCAGATCCAAGACACTATCGGCATTCTCAATATAGGGCAGCAATTCAACCGCACGATGGGTTTCGTGAGTATCAGGACTATGTAAACGCGAGGGTAACCAGATACGGTTCATATCCTCATCGAGACAACGGCTGGCAAACGGCCGTTGCGGATCAAACGTCTGATAGGCTCCAACATTGGCGAAAATAAGTGTTAACGCCCCTTTTATCGGCCGAACTTGATTTTCTAACAGCCATAACAGAGCGTTAGCACCGCAAATCTCATTTCCATGGGTGAGCGCCTGAACCACGAGCTCTGGCCCTGCACAACCTGAATCAAACCGGTGAACATAATCAACACCGCAATTGCCCTGCTGCCAATGACTCAAATCGCGGGGCAACATTTCAATCGGGGCATCTGATTCAGCAATAGAAAAACGACACGGCGGTACAGTCATAGAGCACTCACAAGCTTCATCAATGGAATATTTTTACGCATGAGCCGATAGTAAGGCGGAGATAACGAATCACAGCTAAACACTGGCATATTGCTCATCACGTCCGAGCCAGCGCTGAATAATCGCATCACTCAACTGTGGATCAGCCATGATCTGCCCAGCCACCTGCTTCACTCGAGTCAACAGATCCGCATCCCGCTGCAGATCGGCTACTTTAAAAGACATCACACCGGTCTGACGGGTGCCGAGCACTTCACCCGGCCCACGCAGTTCAAGATCTTTTTCAGCAATCCTAAAACCATCGGTGGTTTCACGCATGACCGCTAGTCGCTCGCGTCCCTGCTGTGATAGGGGTGCATGATACATCAGCAAACAGAAACTCTCGACCGAGCCTCGGCCCACCCGACCGCGCAACTGATGTAACTGCGCCAGCCCTAACCGCTCAGGGTTTTCGATAATCATCACCGAAGCATTCGGTACATCCACGCCAACTTCAATCACCGTGGTGGCCACCAGCAGATCGAGTTCGGCGGCTTTGTAACTAGCCATAATGGCAGCTTTCTCAGCGGGCTTCATGCGTCCGTGAATTAATCCGATACGCAATTCAGGAAGCGCTTCTTTTAGCTCGGCTTCGGTCACTTCAGCAGCCTGACATTGCAGCGCCTCAGATTCTTCAATCAGGGTACAGACCCAGTAGACCTGTCGGCCCTGACCACAAGCATCGCGCACCCGCTCAACCACTTCAGGACGACGCTGATCGGAGATCACCACCGTATTCACCGGTGTGCGGCCCGGCGGCAGCTCATCAATAATAGAGCAATCAAGATCGGCGTAGGCACTCATGGTCAGAGTACGGGGAATCGGTGTGGCCGTCATAATCAATTGGTGAGGCGCCCGATCATCGGTTCGACCTTTCTCGCGCAGGGCTAGGCGCTGATGCACACCGAAGCGGTGCTGTTCATCAACCACGACCAGCCCAAGGTTGGCAAAGTGAACTTCATCCTGAAACAACGCATGGGTGCCCACGACCACCTGCGCCGAACCATCACCGATCACCTCTAGCTGGGCCTGACGTTTTTTACCTTTTAACTTGCCCGCCAACCACGCCACTTTAAGTCCTAACGGCTCTAACCACTGGGTAAAACTAATAAAATGCTGCTCGGCCAGAATCTCGGTAGGCGCCATGATCGCCGCCTGAAAGCCACCTTCAACCGCTTGCAGAGCCGCCAATGCAGCCACCACGGTTTTACCCGAACCCACATCACCCTGCACCAGTCGTAGCATCGGATAGGGTTCGGCTAGATCGGCGCTAATCTCTTGGCTGACCCGTTGCTGGGCGCCCGTTAATGGGAAAGGGAGTTGTTGTAAAAACGCATCTTGATACTGTCGACTGGCCACCAGTTCAGGGGCACCCGACTGCCGAGCCCGCTGGCGTAGTTTGATCAGCGACAGATGATGTGCCAATAGTTCTTCAAAGGCGAGTCGGCGCTGCGCCGGATGATAACCATCGAGTAACTGTTCTTGGTCGGCATCCACTGGCGGACGGTGCAGGTAGCTAACCGCCTCATTCAACGAAGGTAAGCGCCACTGCTGCCGTAGATGTTCGGGAATTAACTCCGTTAGCGAACCGTTGGCTAGATAGGCCAGCGCGCCATCGGTTAAAGCGCGCATACGGGCCTGATTAATCCCTTCGGTGGTGGGATAGATCGGCGTCAGACTCTCTTCTACTGGGGTAATCACCGTATCATCCACCCGTCGATATTCCGGATGGTAGATCTCCAGCCCACTAGCTCCGGTGCGAATTTCACCAAAACAACGCAACCGTGTGCCTGGCTTCAAGCTATTTTTCTGCGCCGCCGAAAAATGAAAGAACCGCAGAGTAATGGTGCCCGTACCGTCCTGTAGTCGACACACGAGGCTGCGTCGTCGCCCCATCGCAATATCTGCCCCTTTGATCTCACCTTCAACCACCCCTTCATCACCGGGCCGCAGGCCGCCAATCGGCATAATGCGAGTGCGATCTTGATAGCGCAGCGGTAGGTGAAACAGCAGATCTTGCAGGGTACGAATATCCAGCTTTTCGAGCTTCTGCTGCAACGCCGCCCCAACACCTTTCAGCTCGGTTACCGGTAGTTGCGCAAGGGCGGTATGCATATCAGTGTTTATTTTCCGCGACGGCACAGCTATTAAGCGCGTCAATCAACAGATCGATCGCCTGCGGCCGAGGGAAACTGGCCCGCCAAGCAAGCCCTACGGTGCGTACCGGTGGTGGCGATTTAAAGGGTTTAGTCACGACCATATCCGACTGATAATAGCCGCCAGTCGCCGATTTAGGGATCACACTGGCCCCTAGTCCTGAAGCGACCATCATACGAATGGTTTCCAGCGAGCTACCCTCGGTGATGGTGTGCTTATCAGAACCATGGGAGAGAGCTGGACAGGCTTCCAACACCTGATCACGGAAACAATGGCCTTCGCCAAGCAGCAATAGATCTTGCTCGTGCAGCGTCTGGCTATCGATCTGATCCTTACTGGCTAAAGGATGATCCTTAGGCAGTAACATCATAAAAGGCTCATCATAGAGCGGCCGGGTGAGTATATCGGGCTCATCGAATGGCAGCGCCACGATAATGGCATCCAACTCACCATTACGAATCTTAGGCCGCAGGTTTTCGGTGAAATTCTCTTCGATATAGAGCGGCATCTTCGGCGCACGTTTTTGCAACTCCGGCACCAGTTGCGGAAACAGATATGGCCCGATGGTATAGATCGCACCGACCCGCAATGGGCTAGCCAGCTGATCCTTACCTTCTTGAGCGAGATCTTTGATCGACTCAGCCTGCTCCAGCACCGTTTGCGCCTGACGCACGACTTTCTGCCCTACCGGTGTTACCCGTACCGCATGTTTACTGCGCTCGAACAGTGCGGTGCCTAGTTCGTCTTCAAGTTTTTTAACCGCAATACTCAAGGTTGGCTGGCTGACAAAACAGCGCTCGGCGGCACGGCCAAAATGTTGCTCTTGGGCCAGGGTAACGATGTAACGTAACTCGGTAAGAGTCATACGCGGCTTTCCTTTGTTATGATACGGACTCAACCTGATACAGGATAAGTACTGTGAAGCATATGTTAAACAGGGATCAGATTCTAATCGCCGGCTGCGGTGATGTCGGCAGTCAGCTAGGACTGAAACTCGCCGCCCAAGGGCATCAAGTGTTCGGCCTGCGCCGTAATATAAACCAGCTGCCCACCGGTATCCAAGGGATAGCCGCTGACCTAAGTCAGCCTGACACGCTTCAGGGCTTGCCACAACCGCTAGATACCCTGTTCTATATCGTTGCCGCCGGCCAACGGGATGAAACCGTCTATCAACAGGCTTATCCCCAAGGCCTCAGTAATCTGCTGAACGCCCTAGAGCAACAGTCGATTCGCCCGCGACAACTTTTCTTTATCTCCAGCACAGCAGTCTACCATCAACACCATGATGAATGGATAGATGAACAGTCGGCTACCGAGCCAGACAACTTTTCCGGCCAGATCATGCTCGCGGCGGAAGCGATCGCTCTTCAGAGCGGCCTAGCCGCGACAGTGGTACGTTTCAGCGGGATTTACGGGCCGGGACGCAACTATATGCTCGGGCAGGTTAATCGCGGCATAGGCTATCCTGATACGCCGCCACGCTACAGCAATCGGATTCACCGTGACGATTGTGTCGGCGTGTTGGAACATCTTTACCAACTCTCCCATCAACAAACACTGCAACCGCTCTATCTCGCCAGCGATGATGCCCCCGCGCCATTGCACGAGGTTGGTGACTGGCTGGCCAAACAACTCAAAGTCGAGATCACAGAAAGGTCAGCACGGCGTACCATAGGCAGCAAACGCTGCCGTAATACGGCGTTAAAAGCATCGGGGTATCGCTTCAAATATCCGGACTATCAGAGCGGATACCCTGAATTAATCGATGCTTTTCGCCAATAATTGCAGAGGTTACTTCTGATCGATATGCGGGTCACGCAGCAGTGGATCTAGGTTTTTTGGCATATCCGTATGGTGATAATACTGATAGCGATTAAAGCGATATTCCATAAAGCGGAACAGCGCAATAATCACGGCACTGATCGCCAGATACACCATACCGGCGGCTAAGAACATCTCCAACGGCGTATAGGTGCGGGCGATAATCGTGCGCGCCATACCGGTGAGATCTAGCAGGGTAATAGTACTGGCTAGAGCGCTACCCTTAAGCATTAGAATCACTTCATTGCCATACGCGGGCAAAGCGATACCGAAAGCTCGGGGGATAATAATTCGCGTCACCTGCACTGATTTGCTCATTCCCATCGCTTCCGCCGCTTCGATCTCACCGGTCGGTATCGCCTGAATCGCACTGCGGAACAGTTCGGCACTGTAGGCCGCCGTATTCAGACTAAAAGCGATAATCGCGCACCAGTAGGGCTGCTTAAGAATTGGCCAGAAAATCGAATACCGTACGGCATCAAACTGTGAAGCGCCATAATAGACCAGAAAGATCTGTACGAGCAGCGGCGTTCCGCGGAAAAAATAGATATAGATAAAGGGAAACACCCTTACCCAAGGCAGTTTTGAGGCTCGCATTAAAGACAGGGGTATCGCTATAGTGATACCAATAAGACCCGATACCAACACCAACTCCATGGTTAGCCAAGCACCCTCCAATAACCGAGGAAAGTACTGCCAAATCACATCCCATTCCCAAGTCATCTTCGACTCTCCCGAGCAGCAGGATTAGCAAGCCTTTCCATAAACATAGTAAATCCTGTGGTAGCGGCGGTTAGCAGCAGATAGATACAAGCAGCAACCATAAAGAAGGTAAACGGCTCTTTAGTGGCGCTAATAGCCACCTGCGACTGACGCATAATATCGTTGAGACCGACCACCGAGACTAACGCGGTATCCTTGAGTAGCACCTGAAATAGATTACCCAAGCCCGGTATCGCCAGACGCCACACCTGTGGCAGGATAATCCGGAAAAAGGTCCGTCGAGTACTCATGCCACAGGCCAGACCCGATTCCCACTGCCCATCAGGAATTTCCATCATCGCCATGCGAAACACTTCGGTCGCGTAGGCACCAAAGGCAATGGATAATGCGGCAACACCTGCTACAAAAGGCCCTATCTCAATATAGTCATCATAACCAAAACTACTGGCGATCCACATTAGCAACTGCGAGCCACCGAAATAGATTGTCAGCACTAATAGGAGTTCGGGGAGTCCGCGAACCAGCGTGGTATAGCCGGTTGCCAGCCAGCGAGCAAAACGATTTTTTGATAGTTTCGCCGCTGCACCTGACAAACCAAACACAAGCCCCACAACTAAGCTAGCCAGTGCTAACTGAATCGTGACCCAAGTACCGGAGATAAGGAGATGACCAAAGCCTTGCAGGTCCATGAAATACGCCTAAAAAAACGGGCCGGTCAAAGCCGGCCTCTGTGATAAAAATGGTTAACCACTCACCATTAATAGATTGAGAATGGGAAGTACTTTTCATTGATTTTAGCGTAGGTACCATCAGCAACAATCGCTTTAATCGCAGCGCTAAACTTATCTTTCAAAGCATCACCTTTACGTACAGCAATACCGATCTCATCGTTAATATCGATATCTTCGCCTTTGAAAGCAAAACCTTTAGCTTCTTCAGAACGCAACCAGTCATAGGCTGGGAATTTATCCGACAGCAAAGCGTCCAGACGACCCGAAGCTAGATCCAGATAAGCGTTGTCTTGAGTGTCATACAGTTTTACATCAACCACATCACCGAGGTTATCTTCTAGGTATTGTCCGGCAATGGTAGCCCGCTGCGCACCAACAGTTTTACCCTTCAGACCCGCTTTAGTCACTTCAATGTCGCTACCTTCAGGAGTAACAAAGGCAAGTACATTGGAGTAATATTTTTCAGAGAAATCCACCACCCGCATACGCTCTTCGGTGATCGACATAGAGGCGATTATGGCATCATATTTTTTTGCCCGAAGACCGGGAATAATACCATCCCAGTCCTGCGCTACGATTTCACAGTCCGCTGCCATTTCAGCACAAAGCGCTTTGGCGATCTCAACATCAAAACCAATCAATTCACCGCTAGAATCGACCATATTGAAAGGTGAGTACGCACCCTCTGTTGCGATACGGATTTTATCTCCAGCAGTCGCTGCCTGAGCGGCCATTAGACCTCCAGCAACGAGGGCTACTGTGGCAAACAATTTACGCATATTCATCATCTATTTCCCTTTCAATATTATGTCTTATTAGTTGAAAACTTAGCTATGGCTTGCCATAAATTCCTGCACACGCTTAGATTTCGGATTATTAAATACTTGCTCTGGTGGGCCTATCTCTTCGATCTGGCCTTCATGCAAAAACACCACTTGACTGGAGACATCTTTCGCAAAACGCATCTCGTGGGTCACGATCAGCATCGTTCTACCCTCTTCAGCTAACTCCTTCATCACCGCCAATACTTCATTGACCAGCTCTGGATCGAGTGCAGACGTTGGTTCATCAAACAGCAACACCTGAGGATCCATCGCCAGCGTTCGCGCAATGGCAACCCGCTGCTTCTGGCCACCCGATAGGTTATCTGGATAGGCATTACGCTTATCCGCAAGACCGACTTTTTCCAGCAACTGTTCAGCCCGAGCGATGGCGTCAGCTTTCGATTGTCTCAACACCTGAGTCGGTGCTTCGATAATATTTTCTAGAATAGTTTTATGGGGCCAGAGATTGAAGTTCTGAAACACAAAACCGATACGGGCTCGCATCCGTTCTAACTGTTTACGATTGACGGCCACCAGATTGCCATCTTTGCCCGGCTTCAGTTTAAGCCGTTCATCGCCAACGGTAATTTCACCCTGACTAGGGTGTTCCAGCAGATTGATACAACGCAAGAGAGTACTTTTACCGGAACCACTGGAGCCAAGAATGGAGATCACATCACCATCATAAGCAGTCAGTGAGACCCCTTTAAGAACGGCAAGATCACCGTAGGACTTATGAATATCGTTCAGCAGTAACGCTGTTGGGGCATTCGCCATGATCAGGCTTCCATCTGGTATTTATTGTTCCGCTGATAACGGCTAATAAAGTGAAAGATAGCGTTCGCCTATTAATCGTTCTAACGAGGCAAGCCGGCAGGATCGTCTGCTGCTATCCGCATGTTTCCTATCAGAAACGTCATACAATCTAGCAATTTTCCACAAAATGCCAGTGGAAGCAAACAAAAAATAGCGCCCAATGTGACAGGTAAACATCAGATAGCCGCGGAATAGACACAAAAAATGGCCCCGAAGGACCATTTTCAAAAGCGACGAACAACTCATATTAACTGCTAAATTGTCGCAATAACGATTCCTGCGCACTCACGGGCTCTTCACCTTCCGCTGGCTTGTTGAGGGTATAACTACCATCGGAGTGCAATACCCAACTACGGCAGTTATCGGCGAGATAAAGATCCAAGTCGCTCTTCACGCGATCGGCCAGCTTACCGGTCAGTGGGAAGCATGTTTCTACGCGATTGAGCATATTACGTTCCATCCAGTCAGCGCTGGCACACAGCACATCGGGCTTACCTTTGTTGCCAAAATAATAGACCCGAGTATGTTCCAAGAAACGACCAATAATTGAGCGCACCGAGATATTCTCTGAAATACCGACAATACCCGGTCTCAGACGACACATTCCCCGCACGATCAACTCGATCTTCACGCCGCGCTGAGACGCCTGATATAGCGCCCGAATCAGTTGCGGTTCGGTTAAACCGTTAATTTTAACGATGATATGACCATGCTTACCATGCTTAGCTTCTCGCTCGATCATCTCCAGCATTCGAGCATGCAGTGTAAACGGCGCATTATGCAGCTTTTTCAGCCGCAGAATTTTGCCCATGCCGGTTAGCTGGTGGAAGATTTTATGCACATCTTCGCCGACATCCGCATCGCTGGTCATATAGCTATAGTCGGTATAGAGCCGTGCCGTACCGGAATGGTAATTACCCGTGCCTAAGTGGGCATAACGCACCAACTTATTATCTTCACGGCGGACCACCAGCATCATTTTGGCATGGGTTTTAAAGTCAACCACACCATAGACCACCAGTGCACCCGCTTCTTGAAGCCGCCCCGCCAGTTGCAGGTTAGATTCTTCATCAAAACGCGCCCGTAGCTCGATTACCACGGTCACCTCTTTACCACTGCGCGCCGCATCCACCAGCGCATCAACAATATCGGAGTTAACACCCGTACGATAAAGCGTCTGCTTAATCGCCAATACTTTCGGATCTTTCGCCGCCTGCCGCAACAGATCGACGACTGGCGAAAAGGATTGAAACGGATGATGCAACAGTTGATCTTTATGGCGCAGCACATCGAAAATATTTTTCTGCTTATAGCGTCCAGACATTCCCGGTGTAAAGGGTTTCCAGCATAGGTGTTTGCAATCGACTAAGTCGCGCAAGGCCATCATACGGGTCAGGTTAACCGGACCATCGACCCGATAGGTATGGGCTTCGTCGAGGTTAAACTCACGCAATAGAAAACGGATCAACACCTCTGGGGTCCGTTGATCCACTTCCAAGCGAACTGCCGCGCCATATTTACGGGAGTGCAATTCACCCAGCAGCGTGCGAGCCAAATCCTCAACCTCTTCTGAATCAAACGTCAGATCGGCATTTCGGGTAATGCGGAATTGATAACAGCCTTCCACTGTCATACCTGGAAATAGCTCATCGGCATATTCGTGAATAACCGATGAAAGGAAGATCAGGTTATCGCCACCCTCACAAAGCTCATCCGGCAGACGAATCAAACGCGGTAGAGAACGAGGGGCAGGAATGATCGCCAAGCCACTTTCACGACCGAAGGCATCTTTACCATCCAGCACGACAATAAAGTTAAGGCTTTTATTGACTAAGCGAGGAAATGGATGTGATGGGTCCAACCCGATAGGGCTGACAACAGGCTGCACTTTCTCTTCGAAGAAGACGCGAATCCACTCTTTCTGCTCATCGGTCCAATCGCGCCGACGCTTAAAATGGATGTTCTCTTTTTCCAACTGCGGAAAGATCGTTTCATTAAGAATTTTGTACTGCCGTTCAACCTGCGCACCACAGATCTCACCAATCCGGTTCATCACCACCTGAGGGTGCATCGCATCAGGGCCAACCGACTCACGGCCATACTTCAACTGCGCCATCAGCTCGGCGACACGAATCTCGAAGAATTCATCCAAGTTACTGGAAAAGATCAACAGAAACATCAACCGTTCCATCAGCGGATGGGTTTCATCTAAGGCCTGTTCCAGCACCCGAATATTAAACTGTAGATGACTCAACTCTCGGTTGATATAGAGTTCGGGGGCTTTCAAATCGAGCGGCGGTTCTTCAACCGGCTCCGTCACCGCGATCGCCTCTCGGCTTTCAACCAATGCGATAGAGGCCTCATCGGCGTCCATCATTAGTTCAGCGGTTTGTTCCTGCTCAGTATCTGACAAGGTACTTTGCACAACACCCTGTTCAGCAACCTCTTCCGTTCCTTGTTCTTGAATCTGTTCGCTCATTACCGCCCCCTTAACTTTTTATCAATTTATTCCATCACGGCTGAATATCACTCATTCAATACTTGTGCAGCCCGTTTCGCAAAGTAGGTCAAAATGCCATCGCAACCGGCCCGTTTAAGACAGGTTAGCGATTCCATCATCACGCTGCGCTCATCCAACCAACCGTTTTGGAATGCCGCCATATGCATCGCATACTCACCACTCACTTGATAAACAAACGTAGGCACTTTTAATTCATCTTTAACTCGACGAACAATATCCAGATAAGGCATGCCAGGCTTCACCATGACCATATCAGCACCCTCAGCTAGATCCAGAGCCGCCTCATGCAACGCTTCATTGCTGTTGGCTGGATCCATCTGGTAATTAAACTTATTACTCTTACCTAGATTAGCAGATGATCCCACAGCATCACGGAAAGGACCGTAGTAGGCACTCGCATACTTCGCAGAATAGGCCATAATGCGGGTATTCACTCGGTTGTTCACCTCCAACTCTTCACGAATACTGCCGATACGGCCATCCATCATATCGCTAGGAGCAACAATATCGGCACCCGCTTCAGCATGGGACAGCGCCTGACGAACCAGCGTATCCACTGTGCGGTCATTTAAAACATAGCCATTGGTATCGATAATGCCATCCTGACCGTGGGTCGTGAACGGGTCCAGCGCAACATCGGTAATCACCCCCAGCTCTGGGCAGGCATCTTTCAGCGCTTTGACCGCACGCTGAGCCAAACCATCTGGGTTATAAGCTTCTTCAGCAAATTCCGACTTAGCACTCGCAGGCGTTACCGGGAAAAGCGCCACCGCAGGCACGCCTAAAGACACCAGCTCACGGGCCTCTTTAACCAGCAGATCGATACTCATCCGCTCGATACCCGGCATTGAGGCGATGGTTTCACGCTGGTTTGTGCCTTCAATAACAAACACGGGGTAGATCAAATCATCGGGCGTTAAAACATTTTCACGCATCAGACGACGGGAAAAATCATCAGCACGCATACGACGCATGCGGGTTTCAGGGAAAAAACGCTGACTATTAGTAAATGACACAGAAAACTCCTTTTAGAAGCGGGTATTGGACCGGAAAACAATGACATTATTATGACAGAAGCCGCTTACTGACGACTATAGATAAAGCATCATACTTAGTGACCTAGATTACAAGTGGCGTAAATTTTTAATGACTCAGCCGTTAAATCAAGATTAAAATGTAAAATATTCCAATTTAGATGCAAAATGAAGGAACTGATCAGACCACAAGCAACGGACTCTTTTTATAGAGAAAGAAAGCAAAATGGTTTCAGTTATACTAGCAAGGAGCACAGCAATCTTCTCTGATCGCAACATTTGTAACTATTCAAGTATCGATAAGGCTTATCAGCCATCGCATAAGAAACTTGGCCGTCAGCAAAGCATGCTCTTCCCTCGTATGAGCGATCAACACCACACGGCATTCAGCACTTACGACTTCACCATTAAACTAAAAAAAGATATCATCAGCTCTAGCCCAGTGAAATTCCAAAATAGTAATTTCGTAGAGCAATCCCACATTAATACACCTATAAAACCACTAATATCAAATAGAGCTTACACCATCTTCAGTAAAAAATTAAAAACCAACAATAATAAAAAATGAAAAAAATATTACTCCTACTAATAATATCTACAAATGCGTTAAGCACTGAGCTAGCTCGTTTTGACAAAAATATAGACATCATATTTTCAACAAAAAAATCTCAAGATCTACATCTTATTGTCTATCAACATACGTTAAATCTAGGCATATACAGTCTTAAAAAACTACAAAAAAAATCTCAAGGGAATGGATTATTTCTAGAACTATTCAAAAAGAGCTGGCTAAAATATATAGACGAAAGCCAACCACTAATAAATAAATTAGATAAATCATCAAATAACAAAGCAACAGCGACTGAATCACTTCACGCTCTGTTTATAATTGAAAGAACACAAGCACTATATGATATTTATATGAAAAACCCAGAATTAAGAAAATTAATTCTTCGGCAACCTCTTAGTTTTAGAAAAAAAATAGCCACATTATTTAATAAAGTTCTAACGGAAAAAACAAAAAAAACACTTTTTATTATAGTCAACAAAACAGCAACTCTAAGTTCATTTAATAAAAGCCGCTCAGTAATTTTACAGCATAGAGCACAAGGCAAAGACATCTCTGATTTTGTAAATACAAATCACTATTTTAGTGATCATTTTGATAGTGCATTATCAATCGCCACTTCAGGCTTAAGCTCCGTTTTTGGTGCTATTGCTGGGCCAATTCACTGGAGAGACAATGGACAATTAAATGATGACCATAAAGCAGCAGGTCGAATTTTGGGCAACCTTCAACCTCTAGACATAATTTTTGAAAAAAAGTCTTATAAATTAACAAACTATGTCATTCCTGGTTTCTGGGGACACAATGCTATTTGGCTTGGAACAAAACAGCAACTACTTGAAAGAGGCTTATGGAAAGCAAAAGAACTAGAACCATTTAGAGAGCAAATAGAAAGCGGAAATTCAATCTTTGACGTGAGACGAAAGGGTATAACCTTTGCCTCTTATCAAAAATGGATGAATTTAGATAACTTCGCTCAAGTCAGAGTGAAAAACATTAAAATGCGCTCAAACAGAGAGCTACTAAAAATATATAAAATACTTGCTGATCAGATTGATAAAAAATATGATTTTTCATTTGATGTAGACTCTGCATCAAGAATCACTTGTGCTGAAATTGTTTATTTTGCTTATGGAGATATAAGCTGGCCTTTAGATTACATATTAAACAGAAGGATAATAACTCCAAGTCTAATCGCTGAAGCTGTTTTTTATGATAACTCCCCAGTTGAATACATTACATCGGTTATAGGAAATAGCTCAAATGGAGCTAAATTTCTGACTAAAGAAGAATTTGGAGATTTAATGAATTTTTCTAGATTAAGTAATGGGTCGTATGTTCAACGATATAAAAAATGCATTCATTCTCATAGAATAAATAGAAAAGGACCCTTTGCAAAAAGAAGGAAATGCGTAAAAGAAACTCGAACCTTATCCCTTTAAGCAACACTTTTCATATGATTAATTCGACATTTGATATATAAAATCGAACTACAACGCTGGTAAGAGAATTGCGAATAATTCCTTCATTTTGAAAAAATCTGCGATGTAACGATAATCCTCCTTTTTATCCGGAGCTAAAAATAGAAGCTAAGGGTAAACGATCAATAAACCCTATCTACAAACGCAGCAACTGGCGGGCCATTAATCCGGTGAAGTTTTACATCTAATATAATGTAATTATGATTACAGATACACGCAAGCTCAGCACAGAGCAACAAGAATTTTTACGGCAGCAAGCCATCACATTTCGTAAGAAGGGCAAAAAAATAAACCTCGTCGACTCACCAAGGCTCAAGAACAAAAAATTATAGGATAATATGCCAGACCAATTCAAGCTTGGCTTTGCGCCTTGGACGCGGCGGTTGGTGGCGCAACTGACTTAAGTAGCTCTGGGGGATAGAAATCCCAGTACGCACCATGGGTGACTACCTTAAACGCTGGGGACTCACGCCTCAAAAGCCTGTCAAAAAGGCGTGGGAACAGACCCCTGTAAAGGCTGAAGGAGAAATATCCACAGATTAAGTGCGTGTAAAGCAAGAGAATGCAACGATATTCTGGGGCGATGAAACCTGTATAAAGAACACGAAGCAGCACGGCAGGTGCTATGCACCCAAAGGCAAAACGCCGGTGCAACCTATTCCAGCCAAGCGTGTATCGTTAAATATGATTTCCGCTATCGCAAACCAAGGAGAAGTTCGTTTTATGCTGTATGAGTCAACGATGAATGCAAAAGTGCTCATTATATTCTTACGTGAATTAATTGAATCGACGCCCGGTAAAGTACTCCTAATTCTTGATAATCTGCGCGTACACCATGCTAAGAAAGCTAAACGATGGTTGGCAAACCAAACAGTTAAGAGCTATCTGGAAGTCTTCTTTTTGCCAGCGCATTCCCCAGAACTCAACCCGGACGAGTATCTAAATTGTGATTTGAAGAACATGCTGCACAGTGGTGCCGCAGTTCGAAATGTGAAGGAGCTACGCTCATGCATGCTGACGCTTCAAAGAAGACCGATGAGAGTCAAAAGTTACTTAAACTCTCAACATATAAAATATGCAGCTTAGTTGATGTATTTACCCGCCAGTTTAATCAGTAAAACTTGGTTACTTAACCATAGGTTCCCTAGATTATAAATGGCTGAAATAATGAATGGTTAACACACTCAACCCCGTCGGTATGATACTCGACGGCAAATCTAAGTATTTTAAACACCATGAAACACCGAGTGAAATTGCTGGTCCAATCGTTGTGCGGTAAGGTTCAGCCGCTTTCAATCTTTACCTTATAAGGGGTACCCATAATGAAAAAAGTTGCAGTAGTATTATCCGGCTGCGGTGTCTACGACGGTTCTGAAATCTATGAATCTGTCCTGACATTACTAGCGATTGAACAGGGCGGCGCCAGCTACCAGTGTATGGCCCCTAATATTGATCAGATGCATGTCATCAACCATCGAAGTGGTGAAGAGATGGCTGGCGAGCAGCGCAATGTCCTCACCGAAGCGGCCCGTCTTGCCCGCGGGGAGATTATCGATCTCGCCGACGCCAACCCAGCCGACTATGATGCTCTGATCATCCCTGGCGGCTTTGGTGCAGCCAAAAACCTCAGCGATTTCGCCGTTGCCGGTGCCACAGCAAAAGTTAATCCCGATCTACTCGCCTTCACTCAGGCGATCCATGCGAGTGGCAAACCGGTCGGCCTTATCTGTATTGCACCCGCGATGACGCCATTACTATTCGGCGAAGGCGCCACCTGCACCATCGGCAATGACCCAGAAACCGTCACTGCGATTGAAGCGATGGGCGGTCAACATCAAGACTGTGATGTTGACAACATTGTCTTTGATGAGAAATTCAATCTAGTGACAACCCCAGCGTATATGCTCGCGGGCAGCATCAGTGAAGCCGCTAGCGGTATTAATAAGCTAGTAAATAAGGTGCTGCAACTTTCCTAATCGCTGTTATGATTGGCGCCCAGAATACGTAAGCGGGTAGTGAGTAAGGTTATGTTGTCTATCAATTGCCCCAGTTTAACCTTGCCAGCACAGAGCGACTAATGGCTCACTCACTATCACGCCGTATCGGCTTCAGCATCACACTTCTATCTATTGTACTAACCACCAGCCTGCTGTTGCTCGGTGGTTATCTGATTAACCTCATTCATCACGTCTCAATTATTCAACTCTGGCAGCACAGCGCCAACCCCTTAAACCTGTTAGGCCTGTGGCTGGCGGGTTTTCTTCTCTTACTCATACCGACGCTCATACTTGCCCGACAACTGAGTAAACAGTTGCTACAGCCTCTCTATCAACTCACTGAGAAAACTCGGACCTACAACCGCGAAGGCCCGCCGGTCAATTTTGAACTACACAGCGATAACGAATTTAGTGAACTCGGCACAGCCCTGCAAGAGATGCAGGAACGCCTCAGTGACAGCGATACTCAGCTGCAACGGATGACCTATCGAGATGCCTTAACCGGCCTCAATAACCGCCTCGGGTTACATCAGGAGTTAAGCAAACTGATTCGCTGGGCACGTAAACAGGAGAGCCGGATGGCGCTGCTGTATATCGACCTCGATCATTTCAAGCAGATCAATGATTCATCCAGTCATGCCTATGGCGATCAGGTACTGCAAATCATCGCCCAACGATTGCTCGATGTGATCAAAGTACAAACCCAGAAGCAGCAGCTACCCTTCCCTGAGGAGCTACTAGTTTCCCGCCTCGGCGGTGATCAGTTTGCGGTGATGCTCCCCGATATTCTGCATGTCGATGAAACCGAGCAGCTCAGTGACCGGATTATCGAGGCTTTACAACTGCCTTATAGCATCAACAATAAGGCGTTTAAGCTGTCCTGCAGTATCGGCATCACCCTCTACCCAGATGACGCTAACAGCGCCGAACGGATGTTAAAACACGCCGATATTGCCATGTATGAAGCCAAACGTGCAGGCCGTAATCGGGCCCGCTATTTTCTCCCGGCAATGCACCGCCAGGTAGAAGAACGGGTCATGATTCAACAGGGCATCAGTACCGCCATTGCCAGCCATCAGCTATTTATTGAGTATCAACCCATTGTCGACCTACAACAGCATCAACTGATTGGTGCTGAAGCCCTGATTCGCTGGCAGCATCCACAAAGAGGCCGACTCGGGCCAGAAGCCTTTATCCCCATCATCGAGGAGTCCGATCAAATCGGTGCCTTAACCGTCTGGCTAATCGACACCGTGGCTGCTGAGCTCAAAACGCTGCAGCGTCAGTCAAAGCCGTGCAAGTTTTCGATCAATATATCGCCAGCCATCTTTAATAAACCAGAACGGGTACAGCGGGTGAATGAAGCCCTACTTCGGGTGGGAAACGCCAATCATCAACTATATTTAGAGATCACTGAAACCAGTCTGATGCAGAACATCGACAACACCCTACCTCTGCTGATGCAGTGGAAAGCCGCGGGTTACCATATCTGGATCGATGATTTTGGGACGGGCTACTCATCTCTAAGCTACCTCGCTCGACTGCCCATTGACGGAGTAAAAATTGACCGTAGTTTTATCCGTGACTTTGATCACTCAAAACCGGTGATTGAGGCGATTCTCGCGCTAGCGAGTACCATGAACCTCTCAACCATATCCGAGGGCATAGAAACCATTGAGCAGCAACGATCACTGACCCGTCTAGGGTGTAAATTTGCCCAAGGGTTCCTCTTCTCAGAAGCACTCTCTATCGATCAACTTAGAGAATATTTAGAGCACCAGCCTGTCGCACCAGACCTCTCCTTGACGCCACAAGATTAACCCAAGTAGTCCGGCTGCTAGCGTTATACAGAACAACGAATGAGTCACTTTCAGCCGACCAAACTCAGACAAACCGCCGCCAAATAGCCTGTGGATAACAGCGGCTGTAACTTTTTTGACCTGCATCAGCTCTGTGCCAGTTTTTCCAAATAACAGTCGTGATTCCTGAAGATCCTCTTATATTGTGCAATTGGGTCCGTGGTCAAAACCGGAAGCAACAGGATGAAATACTTAACCGCTATGTATATCTCATTAAGTGAATCGCTGGGCATTTATACTCCGGATCAACTCTATGAGCTATTCACTAACAAACAACACAGCATGCCGATCTCCCGCCATCGTGCAGCTATCATGCAAAGCCGAGTATTCTTCTTCTGTGCTATTTTTGCCGTTTTAGTGCCCACTTGGTCATTGATCGATCTGCTCTTTTTACCCCGCACGCTCTGGGCTGAACTGCTCTTAATCCGCATGCTCTCGGCCGCCGCGTTTACGCTACTGGCTTGGCAAGCACGCAAAGAACCAGATCTACAGCGCGCCCGCTGGCTACTCGCGGGGATGCTCTCGATAACACCGCTGTTTTATCTGGTTTCCGATCACTGGCTACAAGCCTATGAGCTAAGCGGCACCGAACAGGTCATCGCCGAACTCTACGCCCTGCTGCCTTTTGTGATGATTGCTGGGTTAACGCTGTTTCCATTAACCCTAAAAGAGCTACTACTGTTTGCCACACCGATGTTGGCCGTGGTGGTGCTCTCATCCCTTCCTCAGGTTAACAGTGATATTCCTCAAGCAGTTTCCACTATCTGGCTCTTCTCTTTGATTCTCGGCGTAGCAATGTTCGCCTCCCTGAATCAACTGCGTTATATGCTCTCGCAGGTCAACCGCGCCAGTTATGATGTGTTAACCGGTTTGCTGACCCGCCGAGCAGGCATCGAAATGCTGGATCTGCAGTTTCGTTTATCCACCATGAGCGGCGCCAATCTATCGATTCTTTATCTGGATCTCGACCACTTTAAAACCATCAATGATGTGTATGGTCATGATGCTGGTGATGTTGTACTCAGAACCGCCGCACAGCAGCTCAACGCTCTGGTACGTAAGGGGGATAGCGTGATTCGCTGGGGTGGCGAAGAGTTCATTGTCATTCTGCCGACCGCAGAATCTAGCGAAGCCGATGATGTAATTCGTCGCTTGATGCACGCTGGGCTCGGTTTACGCCCTGATGGCGCGCCCGTAACCGCCAGCATTGGGGTCGCAGAAGTTCAGGCCGATGCCGTTAATGATTGGAAAGCGATGATCGAACTGGCAGATCACCGAATGTATACCGCGAAAACTCAAGGGCGTGCCCGTAGTCTTGGGGTCACTCAAACCAAACTATTATGGCCTGCAGCGACCTAAGTCTCTGACAACACACTTAATCGGCGGGAAAAGGGATCTGCTCTTTCACCACATCACGACATAAATTACGCAGCCAGATACTGCCCGAATCTTGATCGACCGCTTTCGGCCAAACTAAATAATAATCGGTATCTTTTGATTCAAAGGGAAGCGGTTTAATCGTTAAGCCAAACCGTTCGGCGTAACGGGATGCCAGCAAACCACTGGAACTAAACAACAACTGTGTTCGCCCTACCGCCTCTAAAGCCGCCATGAAATAGGGTGTTCGCAGCGCAAAATGCTTCTCTCTCGCTAGCTTACCCAAAGGGTCATTACCGGGCAGCTTGGCCCGTCCACCCAAGTTGACCAGTACGTGAGAGTAAGCCAGATAATCCTCGATTGACACCTCCGCCTGTGCCGCCAAAGGGTGATCTTTGGCCATAATCAGGACATATTTCTCTCGCCCAAGCAGCAACCGTTCAAAGTGATGGGGAATCCTGATAAAGCTACTACACAGGGTCATATCACAGACCTGATCAAGCTCCTCTAATAAGCTGGTTTCAGTCACCGTCGTCGTATCCAGAGACGCATTTGGTGCTTCACGATAAAAGCGTTCCGCGATACTTGGCACATATACCTGAGCCTGATAATGGGTTGTTTGCAAACGGAAAGTACGATCGCTCAGCTGTGGTTCAAACGGTGGCGCCGACATAACATTAGCAATCTGTTCCAACATTTGCCGCACGGGGTTTTCAAGTGCAATAGCCTTTGAGGTCGGAAGCATCCCTCTGGCCGTACGGACAAACAACGGGTCAGCAAAGGCTTCACGCAAACGCTGCAAGACTCGACTCATCGCCGACTGACTAATAAACAAGCGGTCTGCGGCCCGCCCGACATTGCGCTCCTCCAGTAGATATAGCAGTCCCGTAAGACTCTTAATATCTAACTGTTGAAACTGCCCCGGCAATACCAAATTATTCACCGCTCGTCCTCATTCGTCCTACTCTCGTGAATCCTTTCAAACCATTACCCGATTTATGCATAAAGATATGAACTATTATGCATTGGAAACAGAATAGAATAAACGCCATGCTAGAGGCTCTGCTATTTTCACTCACGAGCACTTATATGACACTGGATCGTAGCCGCTTTTTATATGGCCTGTTTTTTTGCTGCATCACCCTGATGTTCTGGGGCATGCTACCGATTGCGCTAAAGCTCTCCACCGGCTTTATCGACCCGATCACCCTCACGTGGTTACGGTTTACCTTTGCCGGTATCGTGATGCTCTTATGGCAGTTAAATAGAGGAAAACTGGCTGAATTTCGCCATCTATCAAGAAAACATATCATCAGCCTGCTCATCGCCGGCACCATGTTGATAGTGAACTACACCTTTATGGTCTGGGGGTTAAGCTACCTTCACCCCGGTGCGGCACAACTTAGCTTTCAGCTAGCACCGCTGTTTCTAACACTGGGCGGTTGGTGGTTTCTCAAAGAGCGGGTGTTTTGGCAACACTGGGCCTGCTTTGCGCTGATGGCGAGTGGCATGCTGCTGTTTTTTCACCCGGCGATTGAAAGCAGTACCGGACTCACCGGTATCGGCTTTTTAATTGTTCAGGTCTCGGCCCTCGGCTGGACCGCCTATGCACTGATACAAAAATCATTATTTAAGGTGCTATCACCCTCTAATATTCTGTTGAGCATCTACCTTTATGCGCTGATCATCATGCTACCCTTTGCTCACCCAGCAACATTGCTAGAACTGAATAGCCAAGATTACTGGGTGGCACTGTTCTGCTGTGTTAACACCGTTGTCGCCTACGGCGCGTTCGCGCAAGCAATGCGGTATTGGCAGACGGTACAGGTAAGCGCCTGTGTAGCAATGACACCGGTGGTCACCTTTATACTCTCCGAGGTTTGTGTCGCTTATGGGCTCTTCAGTGAGGTGATTTTCTCGGCCCAAGCCGATCAACTAAGCTTACTGGGGATGGCCTTAGTCATCGCGGCGGCCATCACCGTACAACTACTCAGCCCGATTCTGACAAAGCGCCATCAATCAAGGCTAGAACAAGCTTCAGTCCTAAAACCCCCCTTAACTAACGACTGAAATAAAAAATCCGCTATCAGAGACTGATAGCGGATTCATAAAGCCGGTAGCAAGTGCCGGCTCAAACGGAGAGGCGAACTACTTATAGCCGCACTTCAATACCCCGTTCTTTCATATACTGCTTCGCTTCGGGAATACTGTATTCATTAAAGTGGAAGATAGACGCCGCCAATACCGCATCCGCCTTACCTTCAATACAGCCCGCCACTAAATGATCCAGATTACCTACGCCGCCTGACGCAATCACCGGCACATTCACCGCCTCACTGATCGCCCGAGTAACGCCTAGATCATAGCCGTTTTTCACCCCGTCTTGATCCATTGAGGTCAGCAAAATTTCACCGGCACCTAACTGCACCATCTTTTTCGCCCACTCAACCGCATCCAGTCCGGTTGGCTTACGTCCACCATGGGTGAAAATTTCCCAACGATCGGTTTCACCTGGCTGAGAGACTTTTTTGGCATCGATAGCCACCACAATACACTGAGAGCCAAACTTATCGGCCGCTTCGCGAACAAAGTCAGGATTAAAAACCGCCGCACTGTTGATAGACACCTTATCCGCGCCAGCATTGAGCATGGTGCGAATATCTTCAACGGTACGAATACCGCCGCCCACCGTCAGCGGAATAAACACCTGAGAGGCCATCCGTTCAACCGTATGCACCATGGTATCCCGCCCCTCATGGGTCGCGGTAATATCTAGGAAGGTGATCTCATCGGCACCCTGTTCGTCGTAACGCTTGGCCACTTCCACCGGATCACCGGCATCGCGGATATCGACAAACTGAACCCCTTTTACAACGCGGCCGTTCTCTACATCCAGACAGGGGATAATACGTTTTGCCAGTGCCATGATTTTTACCTATAAGAACTCATATACAACTATTAAACAGATTAACGTTTGCCATCCCAATTAAGGAAGTTTTTCAGCAACTGCAGCCCCACCGTATGACTCTTCTCGGGGTGAAACTGTGTAGCAAAAACATTATCTCGGGCAATGGCCACATCGATATCGACACCGTAGTGACAACCGGCCGCTACCAGCGATTTATCCACCGCATCAACATAATAGCTGTGGACAAAGTAGAACCGGCTAGCATCATCAATGCCGTGCCAGAGAGGGTGATCGAAGCGCTGATGCACCTCGTTCCAACCCATGTGTGGCACTTTAAGGCGCTCGCCATCGGTCTCTTTAAGGTCATCGCCAAAGAAGCGCACGGTGCCGTCGAAATGCCCAAGACAATCAACGCCACCATTCTCTTCAGAGCGCTGCATTAAAGCCTGATAGCCAACACAGATACCCAAGAAAGGCTTGCCCGAACTGATCGCTTCGGCAACTTCACGATCAACGCCCAAGCGGCGAATTTCAGCCATACAGTCGCGAATCGCACCCACACCCGGCAACAATACCCGGTCGGCATTACGCACCTGTTCAGGATCGGCGGTGACCAACACCTCAACATCGGGCATTACATGTTCTAACGCTTTAGCAACCGAGTGCAGGTTGCCCATACCGTAATCAATGACTGCCACACTACTCATTTACAGCGACCCTTTAGTCGATGGCATCTGATCTGCAGCCCGTTGATCAATCGTCAACGCGCCCCGCACCGCCCGACCGAAAGCTTTAAAGATAGTCTCGGCTTGGTGGTGAGCATTAAAGCCTTTCAGGTTGTCGATATGCAGCGTCACGCCGGCATGATTAACAAATCCTTGGAAAAACTCCCAAAACAGCTGAGTATCAAATCGGCCAATATTGCCACGGGTAAATTCAACATTCATATCCAGCCCTGGACGACCGGAAAAGTCGATCACCACACGGGACAACGCTTCATCCAGTGGGCAATAGGCATGGCCATAACGCAAAATACCTTTTTTATCCCCAACCGCCTGCGCAAAAGCTTGGCCAAGCGTGATACCGATATCTTCGACCGTATGGTGATCATCGATGTGATTGTCGCCCTTGGCAACAATGTCCAAATCAATCAGGCCATGACGAGCAATTTGATCAAGCATGTGCTCAAGAAAAGGGACGCCGGTGTCAGCATTCAGCTTACCGCTGCCATCCAGATTCACAGAAACAGTAATCTGGGTTTCCAGGGTATTACGGGTGACGGTGGCTTTCCGTTCGGCCATGATCTTCTCCGCGATGAGTTAACAGAACTGTTTGTAAAAACATTCGTAAAAATAAGCCGCCATTATACAACCAATAACACCTTAATGCGTAGCATTCAGGGCGATTAGCCGCGTAAAAAGCCCTGACCAACTTACTGTTTTCATTTACGGTTAATCTAGGGTCTGTAAAATCGATCTGCTACTATGCTGTTAATAATTAACTTTACAAAAACATGTGACACAAATGGCATGTTTTACTAACAGATCTGCTGTATTGATATATCTGTTACCGATGCATGATCCAAGGAGAAGACATGAAAACGCTGTTAAAGATTTTTGGTGGCCTGATTGCTCTACTACTCATCGTAGTGGTTGCCGGCGGAGTCCTACTGGGGATGTTCTTTGATCCCAACGAATACAAACCTGAAATCCAAAAGCTAGCCCTTGAAAAAGGCGGTGTTCAGTTACAGATCAATGGCGATCTAGGCTGGTCAGTCTTCCCATGGCTCGGCATCGAAATCAACCAGATTAAGGTGAACTATCCCGGCAAACCTCAACTGGCTGAGCTTAATCAAGCACAGGTCTCGGTTGAACTCCCTGCACTGCTTTCCGGCAATGTAAAAATGAGTAGCATTTTGTTGGATGGCCTGACGCTAAACCTTGAACAAAGCAAACAGGGTAGCAACTGGGCCCTCGCTAGCGCAGCGCAACCCGCCTCTGGTGAGGCCTCCACGGAAACACCCGTAGCCGCCGAAGCCGCCGAAGCCGAAGCCAGTGACGGCGCCGCCATTGCGCTGGATATCGAAAGCATCGCGATCACCAACGGTAATATCAGCTATACCGATACGACCACCGGCAGCAAAGTGCTATTGAAAAACTTCACCATGACCTCGGGCAAAGTCACTACCGGTGCCTACTTCCCCGCTGAACTAAGCTTTCAAGCGGAACAATATCAAGCAGATCAAAAACAGCTAACCGTCGACGCAGCCCTAACTGCTGAATTTTTCCTCGATTTAGCTAACCAGCAATACAATATCAAGGGACTAGAGAGCACCTTAGGCCTCAGTGGTGTGCCCTTCAATGACAAAACAGTACAGGTAAAACTGAATAGCGACATCGAAGCTAACTTGGCCAACGAAACCGCCACGCTGAAAGGCATGAGCCTGAGCGCAGCTAACCTAGTTGCCAACGGCGATGTTTCGGTTGCTAGTTTTAGCAAACCCGTTATCAGCGGCAATCTCAATGTTGCCCAATTTAGCCTGCAAGAGTTACTAGCAGCACTGGGCCAACCGGCAATCGAAACCACCGATTCCGATGTACTCAAGGCAATCAGCTTCAATGCTCAACTCGGCGGTGCCGCCAACACCCTCGGGCTGAATAAGATGAGCCTGAAATTGGATGACACCAACTTCAATGGCAGCTTCGCAATGAATCTGGCTACCGGTTCAATCGCCTTTAACCTAACGGGTGATGAACTCAATGCCGACCGCTATCTGCCACCCGCATCAGAGCAGCCTGCCCAAGCCTCTTCGGAGACGAAAACTAAATCTACTGGCTATTCTAAAGAAGCTATTATTCCCGTTGAGCTGCTCCAAGGGCTAAATATGGATGTTGATTTGGGGCTGCAAAAACTGCTGATCAATAACCTTACCCTGACTAACCTACAGCTGGCTACCAGCGCCCACGGTGGTTTGGTGAACATCAGCAAGCTCAATGCGGATATGTATAGCGGAACATTGCGTAACTCAGCGATCATCGATGCCCGCAAGTCACCCACCAAGCTGACCATCACTGAAAATATCAGCAATATCCAGATCGGCGACCTACTGATGGATATGGCCGAGGTTGATCGCCTAACCGGTACTTTCAACACCCAGAGCAAGGTTACCGCCCAGGGTGAATCGGTGTACTCCATCATCAACAGCCTGAACGGTTACGCGAAAGTCACCATGCCGGATGGCGCCGTCAAAGGGATCGATATTGCCCAGACAATCTGCCAAGGGTTTAACAATGTTGGCTCTCTCGGTATTGACACCGATCAGGTTGATCGTTCCACACCCTTTGCCGACCTTAGCAGCAACTTCAAATTCACTAACGGCGTAATCAGCAATCAGGATCTGATTACCAAGCTGGATGCCATTACCCTACGAGGCAAAGGTAACGTCAGCCTACCCGCTCAGGATATGGATTACCGCCTTGGGCTGACCATTGAAGAAAACCTGTTTAAGAAAACCTGCTCGGTGAATAACAGCCTCGAAGGAGTTGAGTGGCCCGTTAACTGTAAAGGAAGCTTCGATACGCCACCGGCACAACTGTGTCGCCCCGATACGAGTGTGCTAAAAGACCTGCTGAAACAAAAAGCGAAGAAGGAACTCGAAAGCAAGTTGATGGAAAAACTCGGCGGCGACGATGGAGACAGCAAAGTCGAAGGCGCTAAAAAGTTACTGAAAGGACTGTTTGGAAGCTAATGACCACCGATCAGTTTTCCACCGCCGTGCTCGATTGGTTTGATCAGCACGGCCGTCATGACCTGCCTTGGCAGGCTAACAAAACAGCCTATTTCACTTGGCTATCTGAGATCATGTTACAACAGACTCAGGTTAGCACGGTGATCCCCTATTTCGAGCGTTTTCGAGAGCAGTTTCCCACGGTGGAGAATCTTGCGGCAGCAGAGCAAGATGAAGTGCTGCACCTCTGGACCGGCCTTGGCTACTATGCCCGCGCCCGCAACCTACATAAAACCGCTAAGATCGTCAGTCATGATTTTGGTGGTCAATTTCCTGACAGCGTCGATGCGCTGGAGCAGCTACCCGGTATTGGCCGCTCCACCGCTGGGGCAATTCTATCGATCTCTACCGGCAAGCGAGCCGCGATTCTCGATGGCAACGTCAAACGAGTATTGGCCCGTTATTACGCCATTGAAGGCTGGCCCGGTACCACCGAAAACATGAAGCAACTGTGGCAGTTTGCCGAGCACAACACTCCCCATCAGCGAGTTGCTGATTACACCCAAGCGATGATGGATATGGGCGCGACCCTCTGTACGCGCAGCAAACCAGCCTGCTTACTCTGTCCTCTGGTAACCGGCTGTCAGGCCCATCAGCAGGGGCGCGAGAACCAGCTGCCTATCTCTAAGCCGAAAAAAGCCATTCCCGTTAAACAGACCATGATGTTGTTGATTCAGAATGAAGAGGGACAGATATTGCTCCGCCAACGTCCCCCTAGCGGCATCTGGGGCGGTCTATGGAGCCTTCCGGAAACATCTGACCTACGTGATGCCGAACAGGAAACGGGCCTGCCTCTCGATGCTGACAGCGCCTCAGCCCTATCGCCTGTACGTCACACCTTCAGCCATTTCCATCTCGATATCACCCCAGTGCACATTGAGCTGCGGGATAAAGACCTTACAAACAGTGTCATGGAACAGCCCGCCACTCTCTGGTATAACTTACGCCAGCCACAGAAGATCGGTCTGGCCGCCCCAGTAAAAAAGCTACTGGGTAAACTAAAAACGAGCTAAATACCGGTCTCAAAGCAAACGATCAGACTAACCTTGGAGAACACCATGACCCGCACCGTAATGTGCCGCAAATACAAAGAGGAACTGGAAGGACTCGATAAGCCCCCTTATCCGGGTGCCAAGGGCCAGTTGATCTTCGATACCGTATCGAAAAAAGCTTGGACCGAGTGGACCAACCACCAGACCATGCTGATCAACGAAAAACACCTCAGCCTAATGGACCCATCGACCCGTGAGTTTCTTCAGCAAGAGATGCAGAAATTTATGGATGGCGACGACTACGAAAAAGCCGAAGGCTATGTTCCACCGTCGAAATAAGCACAACATCAGTACATAAAATAAACAAAGAGATAGAAACAGCAAAAATAACCGATTTAATGCCGCAATATGATTGACAGCGCGACCTGAAATCAGTTTAATACGCACCTCTTGTTTGCCCGGATAGCTCAGTCGGTAGAGCAGAGGATTGAAAATCCTCGTGTCCTTGGTTCGATTCCGAGTCCGGGCACCATTCAAGAATAAATCAGCCTCGTTCATCTCGTTAAGAGAAGCGGGGCTTTTTTATGTCTGGGCTACCGCAGCTCGGAACACGAACCTGGTTCGATTATTCGTCGCTACGCTCCTCTCCCTTCGGGCCATCGCCTAAAAGCGGCGATGTTGTTATGGCCTTCGGCCATCGCTCCGAGTCCGGGCACCATTTATTTAGTTGAAAAAGCCTGACTTCATAGTGGGGCTTTTTTGCGTCTGGACTATCGCAGCGCTTTTATCAAACCTTTCAGGCTCTAACTCTACCTCTCTGCCCTCGGTACCCTCTACTGTAAATCTTCACCGAAGGCGTTTAATACTACCTACAACACAGCAAGAACGGCCGTAAAGGTGTATTTTATAGATAGACTATTCGAGCGGAACTGTAGACCGCAATTCAAGCACTGCTCTTTTGGAACGAAAAGCATCTTGGATGCCCCTTGGTCGAATGCTCGTTCAGAATGAACGAACAAGGCTTTGATACGCGCCTGCTACCGCTTCTAAATTTCTGCAAACGGTTAAATTAAAAGGAGTTATGACCATGTTACGAAGTTTAAATGATATATCGGGGTTTCAATTACAGGGCACCGATGAAGAGATAGGCCAGTGCCAAGATTTTCTCTTTGAAGATCAGTGCTGGGTTATACGCTACCTCGTGGCGGACACCAACAAATGGCTACCCGGTGCACGCAAGGTGCTGATTAGCCCAATCTCAGTGGGCGAGCCTGATTGGGAGCAGAATCGATTTCCCGTCAACCTAACCCGGGAAGAGGTTGAGAACAGCCCTTCGCTCGACGATCATCAACCTATATCCCATCAATATGAATCGGAACTGTTTAAATACTACGGCTATGGTTTCTACTGGACGGGCGATGGTTTGTGGGGAACCTATCCGCGGCCAACCCCTTTAGTCGATGACAACGTCCTTGAAGATGCCACAAACCTTAAACCGGAAGACCGGCATTTACGCTCAGCAGAGGCGGTCAAAGGGTACGGGATTCAATCCAGCGATACCAAATTTGGTCATATTGACGACTTCATTGTTGATGATGACAACTGGACGATTCCCTATATCGTTATCGATACCAACAACTGGCTTCCCGGTGGCCGAAAAGTACTGATCAGCCATGAATCCATAGAAGCAATCAATTGGGCTGACCGCTCCATTACCGTTAATTTAAGTACTCAAAAAATTGAAGACAGTCCGCTATTCTCAGCAGAAATGTTCAGCGATCCCGAATATGAGAAGTCCATTCGTCGCTATTACGGGCTGAATGCCAGATTTGCACACGATTAAAAAACTAACAAAGGACTCGTTCTTTCGTTAAGTGTTTTATCTCTAGGTTCTCTGTGGTGAATTATTGTTGGAATTGTTGTTGGATTCGTGACCACAGAGAACACGATGTAAAAGTTATCAACTTACTCGGTACAGCCAGGTTTCGCTGTGCTGTGTTGCTTACCTTTTAGATCTATTGTTGACCGAGCTATAGCGTTATCAATAGTATTGATTTAGTCGATAAACTTGATACCTATTATGGAAAATATTGATTACAGTGCGCTAAGTTTCAAAAGCCTCAAAACCTTAAAGCTGATCTATGATTTGGGATCGCTAACGGCCGCCGCCATTGAGCTGAGGCAAAACCAACCAACCGTAAGCTACACCCTCGATCAACTGCGTGTCACGCTGCAAGATCCACTGTTTGTACGCTCGGGCCGCAGCGTAGCACCAACCCACCGTTGTCATCAGATCATGCCGGAAGTCGACAGTTTGCTCAGGGGGATGGCCGAATTACTCCAGCCGGAGGACTTTGATCCGGCCGATGCCAAGCTGGATGTCACCCTCTCCTGCAACCAATATGAACTTCAGGTGATCGTGCCCGCGCTGGTTCAGCGGTTAAACACTCTAGCCCCAAATATTCGCATGACCTTTATTCAATCCCAAGTGAATGGCCACCAGCAACTGCAACGCGGCCAGTGTGATCTACTGCTCTCCCCAGTGGTTGGGAATTACGAGGCACTCTATCAACGGAAACTATTTAATGATCGTTATGTTTGTCTAATGTCGGCAGAACACTCGCTGGCCAAACAACAACTTAAGCGGACCGATTATTTAGCGGCGAAGCATGTAGAGGTTCGCTATGAAGGTGGTTGGAAACCGTTGTATCTAAGCGTTCCAGAACTACAGGGCGTCAATTTAAATATCGCACTGGGGCTGCCAAGCATCGCCAATTTCATCCCGGTCATCGCTAATACGGATTTAGTGATGACACTACCGGAACGCTTAGCACAGTTGATTGGCGGCTCAATGTCGATTAAGAAACCACCCTTTGACTGTCATTTTGAACTCTACCTGTACTGGAACAAAATGACCCATCACTCTAAGGCGCATCAATGGTTACGCGAGCAGATCATTAACTTATGCCGCACACTGGATCAGCCCGCGTTAGATACCGAGCTAACGGCCAACCGTTAAGCCAAACAGTCGATTAATGCTTCAAACACCAGAGTGCCAATAGGGGTGTGTCGACAGCGCGCATTGAATGAACGATATGGGATGGGTTGTAGACATAGCCCCCGATACCGGGTGACCACCAAGGATGATCATTTTGACGCCAAAGACCTTTACTCAAAACAATATAAATCTCTTCAGGCAGGTGGTGATGGTCCGGATAGATTAGACCGGGGCGCATCAAGCTTATCCCGATCGTTATATCATCACGCACTTCTAGCCCCCGAGGACCGATAATCTCGGCATTAACATGACCCGCCATAAAATCAGGCCGATGCGGTGCCGAACGCTGAAACCAGAACAGATGGTCAACAAGCGTAAAGCAAGCATCAACTAATGAACCGAAAGCCGGCGGCACTTGAGGAATCGTTGCGATCAGCTCATCGCGCAAAGCACACAAACGAGCCGATGATGCGGGTCGAGATGGAACCCCTTGCACCATCAATCGCTGCTGAATATCCTCAGCCACCTTGATCCCCTGATCAGACAGACCAGTGGTGGTTAACAACTGCCGCAACTGAGTACGAAAATAATGCAGCGCCTCTATAACGTCGTCTGAATCGTGCACCTATTTATTCTCAACCCTCTCAATTTTTTTGATGTAGGCTTCCATCGATGCCAAGTTGAGCTGATCCACCTGACTCTGAACCTGCATTTTCACATTGGCTTTGGCTTCACTGGAATAAAGTTTATAAAGAACGAAATTCACCCCTAAGGATAAAACAAACAGTAAGACAATGACGATCAACGCATCAAGATGTAATTCAAACTTTTTCAATGTTTATCCTTTCCTAGGTTCAATCCGCTTAAGCCACTGAGCTGCCGGCTCTGGTATCGAAAATAGATACCCCTGCATCAATGGCTGACCATTCTCGCGTAGATAATCGGCTTGCTCTTTTGTCTCAACCCCTTCGGCCACCACGCTCAGTTTAAAACGAGAAGCGATCTGCATAATCACGTTAACCAGCTCAGCATCGTTCGGATCATTGAGCATATCTCGGATAAAACTCTGATCTATCTTAAGCTCGGTTAAAGGCAAGCTTTTAAGATAGTAGAGGCTGGAATAACCTGTGCCGAAATCGTCGATGGAAAAGCTAACGCCGGAGTCGGCTAGCGCAATCATCTTGCCAACCACCCGATCAATATTATCCAGCATCGTGCTTTCGGTCACTTCGATCACGAGCTGACTAGGTGCCACGTTGTATCGCTGTAGGCATTGCTCCGTGTAACCAACAAAGTCATCACACTGAAAACATCGGGAACTGACATTGACCGACAATTTGAGTTTGGGATGACTCTTTCGCAATGGACCTAATAGAGCAGTGACTTGATCAATCATCCAGCGATCGATCTGAACAATCAGATCAGATCCCTCCGCGAGTGGAATAAAAGCTGCGGGGCTAATTAAACCCTCTTCGGGATGTTCCCAACGCACTAATGCTTCTGCACCATGCACCTGACCGTCGGAATAAACCTGTGATTGCAGATAAACACGCAGCTGCCCCTGCTGAATACCTAAGCGTAAACGGTGCTCATCGGTAAGACGCTGTTCAATACGTTCGCCCATATGGGTTTCAAAGAAGACCACCGCTCCATCACTGCCGGTGTTTTTCGCCCGAAAGTAAGCGGTTTCAGCGCGACTGATCACTGAAGAAACCGCCTCTTCCGAGCTATCCGGATAGATCGCAGCGCCCACGGCGGCCCGTAATTGAAACAGATCACTTTCGATGGTCCCTGAAAACTGAGCAACCAGCGCCCGAATACCATCTGCATGTTGGTGTGCGGCGTCACTAGCCTGCTCAGAACGCTCATGCACTTGGGACAACAACATCGCAAACTGATCTCCCTCCAGTCGAGCGAGGGAATCACCATCCGCTAGAGAACCGATCAGCACTTGTGACAGATCAGCCAGAACTTTATCACCCAAGGCCGAACCTCGAGTCACACAGAGATTACTAAACCCCTGTAGCCCAAAAACCAAGAGTGCTCCAAAGCCCTCTTGCCGGCAGGTATTACCCAACAGTTGAGATAGACGATCAGTCAGCAAAAGTCGATTAGGGAGTGAGGTTAATGGGTCGTGCCACGTCAGAAAATCCATCCGTTGCTGGACTTCACGCAACTGAGTGATATCGCTAAACACACCGATATAACATTTAATTGTCTCATTCTCATCATGGACCGCACTGATGGTCAACAATTCGAGATACAGTTCACCGCTCTTGTTTTTATTCCAAACCTCACCTGTCCAGTGGCCTGTACTTTTGATGGATTGCCACATCTCGCGATAAAAGCATTCATCATGGCGCTCTGACCTGAGTATTCGTGGAGGCTGCCCCAATACCTCCTCTTCGGAGTAACCGGAAAACCGAGTAAAAGCACCGTTTACGGCGATGATATTACCCTTAGGATCGGTAATCATCACTCCATCGTTGGTACTTTCAAACACTTGAGAGAATAGCTTCTGACGCTCACGCACCTCTTCCAGCTCAGTCGAATAATTGAGCATCTGGGTGTGCTGTTTCTCTAATAGGCATAGCTTGTAATGCAACCGCTGATTAGCCTCTTCTAACTGTCTTATCAGGCTTTTCAGTTTCAAATGGGTATTCACCCGAGCCCTTACGAGCGAGACGGTGAAGGGTTTTGTAATATAATCCACCGCCCCCAGCTTAAAACCGTACTCTTCGGCAGTGACTTCACTTTTCGCGGTGACAAAAATAATGGGAATATGACTGGTTGCGCTATCTCGCTGCAATTGCTTACAAACCTCATAACCATCCATACCGGGCATCATCACATCGAGTAAGATAAGATCTGGCCGCTCTTTATGAATCAAGGCGAGAGCTGATGGGCCATCGGTAGCAATCATAATATCGAAGTCAGCTTGCAGCGATTGCGCCAACACGTGAATATTGCTTGGAACATCATCAACCATCAATAACAGTGGTCTTGCGGTTGATAACGTCCTATTCATCAAAACTCCGTGGTTCTTCGCTAAAGCAGACTCGGTCACGACCAGAGCCTTTGGCTTCATATAATTGCTTATCTGCTAACAGAAACAGCGTTTCAGGGGGGTGTTGGTTATTTGGCTGCAGGCAGGCAACACCCACACTAACCGTCACTTGGTTATGGTCGGCATCAGGGGACTGAGGAAGGTTTAATGCCCGAATATCAGCCATTAACTTTTCAGCCACCGCCACAGCACCCTTTAGCGGGGTATGTGGGAGCAAAAAAACAAACTCCTCACCGCCGTAGCGCGTTAATTGATCAGATGCTCGGTTGATACATTTACTCAAAGAAGCAGCCAATTTCTGCAAACACTCATCACCTTGTCGGTGACCGAAAAAATCGTTGTATAACTTAAACTGATCAATATCCACGACCAACATGGACAAACAACTGTCTTTACGCTGCAAACGCCGCCATTCTGCCGCCAAAATAAGATCATAAGCACGCCGATTACCAACCCCAGTAAGGGCGTCAATGAGCGTGCGCTGTTCCAACATATCGGTGCGACGCTTAAGCTCTAAGTGAGTCCGCACTCTTGCTAGTAGTATAGGAGAAGAGATGGGTTTATGGATAAAATCCACAGCGCCTATCTGAAACCCTTTCAATTCATCGATCTCTTCATGCAAAGCGGTAACAAAGATAACCGGTAGATCACGGGTCTCGTCGTTCTCTTTAAGCTCACGACAAAAACTGAAGCCATCCACCTCTGGCATCATCACATCCAACAGGAGAAGGTCGGGAATCTGTGCGCTCAACACCTCTCTCGCCTCAGCGACACTTCGAGCAATCAATACTTCATAGTGAGGGTTTAACAGATCGCCCATCAACCGCAGGTTTGTCAGCTCATCATCAACAACGAGCACCCTAGCCGGCGAATCAGGCTGGTTTTGCTGTTGATACCCTGCCTGAATAAACGATTTAACCATATAATTCTACTCTACCCGTACGCGTACCATGAAGTTAGGACTGTTCTTTACGTGCAACAACCACTTTAGCAGCCCAGTGGCCGTTTACAAAGCACATGATTTTCCGCGCTTTTCGCCTTAGCTTCTAGTCTTCTATTCAACGTCCTTTTTTCGCTTCCAATGGGTCTCAATTATCTGCTGCGCATTCGGATAATCAAAACCATCAATCGCTCGAATCAAACCCTGCAACCAGTGATTACTATTAAACTGTTTATAGCCGTCCAGTTTAGCGATCAATTCTGCGGGGACTAACCGGTGCCGGTCGACTAGGTCGGCCATTTGCTGTAATAACAACTCCAGCTCGGCCGCATCGTCCTCGCTAAGCTCGTCACTATTATTCGCTTCTGGCTGTTTCAAATAGGGCTGTAAACATTCAAGGGTGCAGCTAATTACCTGCTGTAACTGCTCCAATGATGCGGCATCAAAGTGGTTCAGATCTACTATCTGCAGCTCTAGCGCAGCCGCTTCCTGCTCCAGAGGGAGAGCGCTAACATTAGCTGCGATCCCTTTTAGCGAGTGCAGTGTTTGCCGCAGCAGACTAAGCGAAGTGCCAGCGACAACCGCCGGTAGCAATTGGCCATCCAGCTTACGTAGATCATCATTGAACGCCCGCAACAACCCCTGCAGCGAGGCTTGATCATTGCCAAGGCGCTGCTGCAGTTTGTCAAAAT
Source organism: Amphritea atlantica (assembly GCF_018860855.1). Classification (GTDB taxonomy): domain Bacteria; phylum Pseudomonadota; class Gammaproteobacteria; order Pseudomonadales; family Balneatricaceae; genus Amphritea; species Amphritea atlantica_A. Next base: position 5,842 of record NZ_JAHKQE010000012.1, on the reverse strand, counting down.
CGATCCAAAGTTGCTCCGTTTGGCTACAGTCCTGCGGAATCTCTGCAGTCGAGACGGGGTCCGAAGCGACCGCTTCAGGCGTTTTGATATGGCGTTGCAGCGTGGAGGAAAGCTGCATTAGTTCAATCGGCTTGGTGATATAACCATCCATACCCGCCTTAGCTGAGGCGGCTTTATCCTCATCGAGAATAGCGGCGGTCATCGCAATAATAGGTAGGTGCTGTCCATCAGGTTCCGAAGCGCGATAACGTTTGGTCGCCGCTAGGCCATCGAGATTTGGCATCTGCAAATCCATCAACACCAAGTCATATTGCTCTGTTGCTAAGCGATCCAACGCTTGCAGCCCATCACTTGCCAGATCAACGGTCACCCCTAATTTTTTCAGCATGGCGCTACCCACTAGCTGGTTAGTTTCTTGATCCTCCACCAATAGAATTTTTTTACCCTTCAGCGTTTGCCCCTGATCGACATGACTAACAGCCAGCGGTTTAGGTCCCCGCCCTAAGCTACGGAGTACTCCGTTATAAAGCCTTCGGGGAGTAACCGGCTTGATGATCACCGCATCCGGCTGTGAAGTATTGCCGATTAATTCCGCCGCGCTCTCATCTGAATTAATCATTAGCAACACATGCCGTGCCCTGCCGCGCTGCTCAAGCTCAGCAGACAACGCGGGCCAATGACTTCGACTACTACTATCAAACATAATCAGATCAGCTTGCAGTAGCTCAGGTGAATCAAGCCCCTCGGCTTCGCTGCTGACAACCGTCACGTTCGCCCCCAGTGAGCTGAGTAGATTGCAGGTGATACGCTGACCGGTAGGCTGAGCATCAACCATCAACACCGTCACGCCCCTCAATTCTCCCTCAAGTAAACTTTCACTCTCGGGCACTCGGCCAACGATGGCACTAAAACGAAATTCACTGCCCTTGCCAAAATCACTGCTCGCCTCAATACTGCCGCCCATCAACTCCGCTAACGAACGACAGATCGCCAACCCCAACCCGGTGCCGCCATATTTGCGCGTAGTTGACGCATCCAGCTGCGAAAAGGAGTCGAATAATAAGTGAATCTGATCTTCCGGCATGCCAGGGCCAGTATCACTAACACGGAAGTTAAGCCGGATGTGGTCAGCTTCACTGACGGCATCAACCGTGAGTACGATCTCACCGTGCGCGGTAAATTTCACCGCATTACCAATCAGATTATTTAATACCTGCCCCAGCCGCAGTGGGTCACCGATCACTCGTGCAGGCAGGTAAGCCGGCAGATCGAGATAGAGGCGTAAACCCTTTTCATGGGCATCAATAGCAAACAGGTCGATTGAACGGGTGACCACCTCCTCCAGCATGAATTCCGTATGCTCCAGCTCCAGTCGATCGGCATCCATTTTTGAATAATCAAGAATATCATTAAGCAAACTAAGCAGTGCTCGAGACGCATTAAACATGCGCATAATGTAATCACGCGCCGTATCGGGTAGATCAAACTCTGTCAGCAACTGACTCAGGCCCACAATGGCGTTCATGGGTGTACGGATCTCGTGGCTCATATTCGCCACAAATTCGCTTTTCGCTTGGCTGACAGCCTCCGCTTGTTGCCGTGCTTGCTCAAGAATTTCAGACGCTTTCGCCCGCTCAGTCACATCAACTACCGCGACAATAATCACCTCTTGATCCTGATAGATAATCGGCCGAGCGGTAAGCTCGACACGAATCTCACTGCCATCTTTTTTGCGATGCACCGATTCCTGAGATTGGTCCGTAGCGGTTAATGAGAGTAAGGTGCAGCCATCTACCGCCACATCCTTCAGCATCATGTTTGTGAATTCATCACGGTTATAGCCATAGTGAACTTCCGCCGCATGGTTGATCATCAAAAACTGACCGCTGGCGCGTTCGAGCAGCATCATCGGTACCGGCGCTAGTTCAAAGACTTCGTGATAACGCCGCTCACTCGCTTTGAGGGCCTCTTCCGCCTGCTGGCGTCGGGTAACATCGATGATAATCGAGAGAATTAAGGTCCGATGTGCCATCTCGATCTTGCCGTTACGCAGCTCAACAATACGTTCTTCGCCATTTGCCAAGACGTGGGTCAGACGAATCAGTTTTTCCTGATTGCTGGGCAACAGTTTTTTCGTCGAAATCAGACTATCTAAGGTCATCCGCTTAAAGGCAGCGATGTCATAACCGTAAAACTCCAATGCCGCTAAGTTGGCATCGAAGATACTGCCATCCGCCGGATCACTTAACAGCATGGCCACTCCCGCATTGCTGAATAACAAACGGTGCCGTTCCTCACTGACACTTAGCTCATCGGTCATCTCCCGAGCTAAACGCTGAGCGGCTTTTTGCGAGAAAGACAGGTTGGCGACAATCCAAAACAGCAATAAATCAACCACCAAACCGCAGATCGCAACAATGATCGGCTGACTCGCTTCAGCCCCCGTGAGATAACCTGGCTGGCTATAGAGATAAAGACTCCAATTATGACCGCCCATATCCAGTACATACAGGCCATCAAACTCGGGGGCATGTTCTTTGGCCCCGTATTTAGGCGCTATATCCGCCCGATTGTTATAGAGGATATTTCCAGCAGAGGCTTTTGAACCATCGTAGATCTCAAAGTCGATATAATCCTGATCGGCCCTTAAGAGTCCACGCATAAAATCGCCCATCCGAAAAGGACTAAAAACATAACCGAAGATGGCTTTTCGCCGCTGTGCCAGCGTCTCCACGGGTTCTCCGCTACGATACAGCGGGTAATACATCACAAAACCGTATTGCGTATCGGTCTCTGTCTCCTGCACCAGCGTTACCCGACCAGACACCGCCGGCTTACCCGTATCTCGGGCGATATTCATAGCCTGTCGACGGGTGGGTTCCGAGTACATATCAAAACCAAACGCCCGCTGATTACGCCAATCAAACGGCTCAAGATAAACAATCGCACTATAGAGGTCTCTTGGGCCTGGTGGTTTGATGCTGTAGTTTTGAAAACCCTCACTACGAATCGCTTTCTGATGTGCGTTAAGATCTTCCGGCGTCACCATAACCGAGTAACCTAACCCCTGAATACCGGGGAAGTGTTCCTGTAAATCAAGCGTCTCGGTAAAGGCTTTCCAGTCACCGCGGTCCAAATCATTAGCAACATTAAATAGTCCGCTACCACTGCGCAGCGCCATCGCATATTCGGCCATTCGCTGCTCCATCGCTTTACGCACATCCTGCGCCTGAAACGAAAACCGTTCACCGGCACGCTGCTTTACGGCACTATCCGAGATATACCAAGCCGCCGCGGTTAATAACAAAGAGACAAAGAGGATAACCCAAGCGATGGTAGGACGATGCTCTAAAAGCTGGCGGATACTGATGCGCGATTTGGCTGGCGAGGCTGTTGGCATAGACGATGACTCCTAAATGGACACTAGGCCCTAACCTTCGATTTCACGATAAAAACGCTCGATACCTAACCTATTCGCTGAGATTAAAAGGTCGAGTCAATACATATACCATTTTAAGACTAGAACACATTAACAAGTTATCCATAAACTCGAGCGATGTCAGCTTAATGATCAAAATTAAGCACTTCTTTAAGCAGTGATTCAAGCCAGTAAACTGTTCGGCATCACTTTCCAAAATACAGTAAAATGCCTCCTTTACTATAACTAAGTAACCACTGAGCTGTTGGCGCTGCTCTTAACTCCGGATTTTTATCAAATGATACGTGTTTCAAATATTAAACTGCCCCTTGATCATGATGAGCAGGCCCTTACCGATGCGATTTTAACCACCCTCGATATTACCGCTGACCAACTAACCACCGTTGAGATCCGCCGGCGTGGCTACGATGCACGTAAAAAGAACACTATCTTTCTGATCTATACCCTCGATATCGACACCACCATCAATGACGCCTTACTGGAAAAACACGCGGGTAATCAATCAATCCGCCTAACGCCGGATATGGAATACAAGTTTGTGGCTCAAGCGCCTACCGATTTGCAGGAACGCCCACTGGTGATCGGCTTTGGTCCCTGTGGCCTGCTAATCGGGTTGGTATTGGCTCAAATGGGTTATAAACCACTCATTATCGAACGAGGTAAAGCCGTACGCGACCGTACCAAAGACACCTTTGGTTTCTGGCGACAAAAAAAGCTCAACCCGGAATCCAACGTTCAGTTTGGTGAGGGCGGAGCGGGTACCTTTTCCGATGGCAAGCTATCGACCCAGATTAAAGACCCCAAACAGTATGGCCGCAAAGTGCTGACCGAGTTCGTTGAAGCCGGAGCCCCAGAAGAGATCATGTATGTCAGTAAGCCCCATATCGGTACTTTTCGATTGGTATCGATGGTGGAAAAAATGCGCGCCAAAATTATTGAGATGGGCGGCGAGATCCGCTTCAGCGCCCGGGTTGATGATCTGCATATCGAAGACGGCCAAGTAACCGGCGTCACCCTATCTAGCGGCGAAACCATTCATTCAAAACATGTCGCCCTAGCGATCGGCCATAGTGCTCGTGATACCTTCCAGATGCTGTTTGATAAAGGCGTCTATATGGAAGCCAAGCCGTTCTCGGTGGGTTTTCGTATCGAACACGAACAATCACTGATCGATCGCGCCCGTTTCGGTAAAAACGCCGGCCACCCTATTCTCGGTGCGGCGGATTACAAATTGGTACATCACTGTAAGAGTGGTCGTTCGGTGTATAGCTTCTGCATGTGCCCAGGCGGCACCGTAGTGGCAGCCTCATCAGAAGAGGGCCGTGTCGTGACAAACGGTATGAGCCAATATTCCCGCCAAGAGCGCAACGCCAACAGCGCAATTGTGGTTGGTATTGATCCATCGGATTACCCCGGCAACCCTTTAGCGGGTGTCGATTTTCAGCGGCAACTGGAAAGCAACGCTTACCTGATGGGCGGCGAAAACTACGACGCTCCGGCACAAAAAGTGGGCGATTTCCTAAAAGGCAAATCCTCAGAAGAGCTTGGCGACGTTCAACCCTCATTTAAGCCCGGCATAAAACTAACCGATCTATCTAAAGCCCTGCCGGATTTCTGTATTGCAGCACTTCGCGAAGCGATCCCCGAGTTTAATAAACAGATCAAAGGCTTCGCCAAAGATGACGCCCTGCTCACCGGCGTCGAAACCCGCACGTCCTCACCGATTTCGATTAAACGTGGCCACGATATGCAAAGCATTAACACCCGCGGCTTATACCCAGCCGGTGAAGGCGCAGGTTATGCCGGCGGCATCATGTCGGCAGCCATCGACGGTATTAAAATCGCCGAAGCGATCGCATTGAGCATAAATGAGCAGCAAAGCTAAGAACGGTAACTAGCCGCTACATACCCATCAGCGGATTTCCCGTAGGGTGCTGATGAAGAATAAATCGCACCGCTGGTGACAATGAAGAATGAATCGCATCGCTGATGCCAATAATGCAGCTGGCGCTGATGTTGATGGTGCGGTTCGCAAAGCTCACCAAGCACCCTACGGGTGAGGTATAAACCCCACCAACACACTCGAGCAGCCATAACCGCCGGAGACAACGCCCACATCTTCAGCGGACTCCCCATAGGGTGCCGATGAAGAATGAATCGCATCGTTGATGCCAATGACAATAATGCAGCTGGCGCTGATGTCGATGGTGCGGTTCGCAAAGCTCACCAAGCACCGTTGGTGACAATGAAGAATACATCGCATCGCTGGTGCCATTGACAATAATGCAGCTGGCGCTGATGTCGATGGTGCGGTTCGCAAAGCTCACCAAGCACCCTACGAGTGAGGTATAAACCCACCAACACACCCGAGCAGCCATCGCCGCCGAAGACAACGCCAACACC